>JANSXH010000006.1 GCA_024743055.1 Pseudomonadota bacterium | reverse complement strand
GATATTCAGGTTAAATGGCCAAATGACATTTTAATAAATGGCCGTAAATGCGTCGGAATTTTACTGGAAAGCAAAACCGGTGCAGGAGGGGATCTCGACTACATTGTTGTGGGAACCGGCATTAATATCGCAACTTACCCTGAACTGAAGGAAGGGTTGCCCGCGATTTCACTAAAAGAGGCTGGGGCAAGGGTGACTGTAGAAAAGCTGTTGTCTGCCTATGCTTATAGTTTTTTAGAAAGATACACTGTTTGGAAGACTGAAGGATTTGCTCCTATTCGTCAGGATTGGCTAGATCGGGCAGCGGCTCTTGGTAAGCGCATTACGGTTAATCTACCCGATTCATCGTTTGAGGGTCGTTTTTCCGGTTTGGATGAGACCGGTGCATTGATTTTAGAACTTGATAGTGGTGAATCGAGGCTGGTGACAGCTGGTGAAGTGTTTATAGTCCCGTAATTAAAACAAAAGGAGGCAACCACAATGTTATTGGCGGTTGACGTAGGGAACACGAACATAACCTGTGCGGCATATGAAGGCCGGGAACTTGTCAATGAGTGGCGTATTGCCACGTCCAGTTCCCGTACGGCTGAAGAATATGGTGTTTGGCTCAGTCAGGCGATGTCATTGGATGGATTGACGCTAGGTCAGATCAAAAACGTCATTGTGGCGACTGTGGTTCCTGAAGCGACTTTCAACATCAAGGGATTTTGCCGACGCTACTTTGGCGTATCACCGATGGTCATTGGTGAAGAAGGCGTTGACCTTGGGATGAAGCCATTGATCGACAATCCAAAAGAGGCGGGGGCGGATCGCCTGGTCAATGCCGTTGGGGCCCATGCGATCTATGGAGGCCCATTGGTTGTCATTGATTTCGGGACCGCAACAAATTTTGATGTCGTTGATGGCGATGGGAATTACATTGGTGGCGTTATCGCTCCTGGCGTAAATTTGAGTTTGGATGCCCTTCACAAAGCAGCAGCTAAGTTACCAAGAATTGCGATAAATCGCCCCGCCCGAGTTATTGGAAAAAACACACTAGAATGTATGCAAGCAGGTATCTATTGCGGGTATCTCGCGATGACGGAAGGTCTTGTCGCCCGTATTCGCGAGGAATATGGCGAGGAAATCAAGACGGTTGCGACAGGCGGTCTGGCTGCCCTCTATCACAAGGGGACGGATATCATTGATCATGTAGACGAGGATTTGACCCTGACCGGCCTCGTCGAAATTTTCTATAAAAATAACTGAAAGTACGTATGGCCGATTTTAAAGCGGAGCTAAGCAACGCTCTTGCCTTTCTCCCATTAGGAGGAAGTGGTGAGATTGGGATGAATCTCAATCTCTATTGTTGTAACGGTAAATGGCTGATGATTGATTGCGGAATCTCATTTGCTGATGAGCGCGCTCCGGGGGTGGATATCATTGTCCCGGACGCAGGCTGGATCGCTGAGCGAAAAGATGATTTGCTGGCAATTATCGTGACTCATGCCCATGAGGATCATGTGGGCGCAGTCGCACGGCTTTGGCCAGATTTCCAATGCCCTGTTTATACCAGTCCATTTACCGCTGAGATACTCTCACTGAAACTGGCAGAAGAAGGGCTGGAAGGTGAGGTCGAGGTCAATGTAGTGGCTCCGGGCGGTTCTCTTGCAATAGGGGATTTTCAGATAGACTTTGTTGATCTCACTCACTCCATTCCGGAAATGCAGGCGCTGATGATAACGACACCCCACGGTAGGGTTCTGCATAGTGGCGACTGGAAGCTCGATCCGGATCCGGTTGTTGGGCCTGCCAGTAACCTCGAAAAGATGAAGGCCGTATCGCAGGAGGGCGTTCTGGCAATGATCTGCGATTCTACAAATGTCTTTAAAGAAGGGGTATCTGGATCCGAGCTGGATGTGCAGGATAGTCTTGATGCATTGCTGAAAGGCATTCCAAAGGGCAGGGTAGCGGTTACCACATTTGCCTCAAACATTGCCCGCCTTATGACGATTGCTGAAGTTGCCGAGCGTAATGATCGACATGTTGTGCTTGTTGGCCGATCATTGCACCGAATGACTACGGCTGCCAAAAAATCCGGATATTTAAATACCTTACCGCCTTTTCTTGATGAAAAAGACGCAGGTCATATCCCGCGCGATAAAATATTGCTTTTGTGTACGGGTAGCCAGGGAGAACCGCGTGGGGCCATGGCCCGAATAGCTCGCGATGAGCATGCTCATATAACGCTCTCTCAGGGAGATACAGTTATTTTCTCTTCCAAGGTCATTCCTGGCAATGAGAAAACCCTTTATGCGCTTCATAACCAGCTTACTGAATCTGGTGTGAATGTTATCACGGAAGCTGATGAATTTGTTCATGTTTCCGGTCATCCAGCACGGGCAGAACTGACCGACATGTACGGCATCGTTAAACCGGATATCGCAATTCCCGTGCATGGTGAGGCACGACACATTCGGTCTCATTGTGAACTGGCCTTATCCTTGGGTGTGAAACAAGCCATTGAAATTACCAACGGCAATGTTTTGAAGCTTGCGCCCGGCAATGCAGAGATTATTGGAAATGTTCCCTCGGGTAGGCTAGCGGTCGATGCTGGTGTTTTGACACCGCTGGATGGAGATTTTCTAAAGGCTCGGCGACGCCTCGTTTATAACGGTGCTGTCAGCGGGGTTGTGATAATCAATGAGAAAGGCCAAATAACCGAAGATCCTATCATACGGCTGAGAGGCGTTGTTGATGAGGATATGTTCCCGGATCTGCAGGCACAGCTAACCAAAGAGGTTATAACTAAGCATAATGGCCTTACCCGCGCCCAGAAGCAGTCAGATGATGATGTGGAAGAGGCAGCTGCTCAGGCAATCCGACGTGTTTTTCGTCGTTTAGCTAGCCGTAGGCCGATTACGGATATATATGTAATTAGAATTGAAGACGAATAAGGAATGTTTGGATTATGATTGGTCGTTTAAACCATGTAGCGATTGCTGTTCCCGATCTTGAGGCCGCCGCGGCAAATTACCGAGATGTGTTGGGAGCAACAGTAAGTGCACCTCAGGATGAGCCGGATAATGGTGTCACAGTGGTATTTGTTGAGTTGGACAACACCAAAATCGAATTGCTTTTTCCGTTAGGTGAGAACTCTCCGATTGCCGGTTTCCTTGAGAAGAACAAGGCAGGTGGGATGCATCATGTTTGCTACGAGGTGGAAGATATTCTGGCAGCTCGTGATCATCTTGTCGAAAAGGGCGCTCGCATCCTTGGCGACGGAGAGCCAAAAATCGGCGCCCATAAGAAACCTGTTTTATTCTTACATCCCAAAGACTTCAACGGAACTCTTGTTGAGTTGGAACAAGTGTAAAGGGACCCTTTCATGTCGATAATTGGCGGCATAGTCATTTATACTATTACCTGGATGCTGGTCTTGTTCACAGTACTTCCCTGGGGTGTGCGAACACAACAGGAAGCGGATGACGAAGTTGAGCCAGGGACAGTAGAAAGTGCTCCGGTCAATCCTCGTATCTGGACTAAATTTGCCGTTACGACGGTCCTGACAACACTGATTTTTATCATAATCTGGACTATAATTGATCTGGAACTTATTGATTTTAGAGCGTTTTTTCAGAGTTAGGATATGAAATGACGCTCATCAGGTTGGCTATTTCCGCATTTCTATTCCTCGCGCCTGCGTCATCGATGGCCGAGGATGTGACTTTGGAGGTGACCAAAGATAACTGTCAGCGCATCGTAAAATATGTGGCAGAGCAGGATGTTACCTATAAGCCTGGTGTTGACGTGCATGGTCGGGCAGTGGCCCCTGCAGATCTTGAACAAAATCAGATTGTCATTCCAAATCGGATTTTCATTGATTTATCCCTACCGTTCAAAGACTTGCTGAAAAACTATAACCCGAAGCTCAAAAACGCAGAAGTGTATGTCGGTCTTGTAGAGTATGATATCAACACGGGCAGGTTATTGTTTAACGGTCAGGAACTGTCTGATCCGGCATTGAATGCGATTGCTCGAGAATGTGAGAAAAAATACGGGTAAGGTGCATTGACTTGCAATCTTGTGGAATCCCGTTAAAAAGTCTGGAAATCCTCTGTTTCGTGATTACGTCGACTATCAGAGCCCGTCATTTGCCATAACCTGTTTGAGGCTGTAATGCGTCTGTCCCGTTTCTTCCTGCCGACCTTGAAAGAAGATCCCAAGGAAGCCCAAATTGTTTCCCATCGCCTGATGCTACGTGCCGGGATGATCCAGCAGTCCTCTGCCGGTATTTATAGCTGGTTACCGCTTGGCTACCGGGTCCTCAAGAAAATTGAGCAGATTGTTCGGGAAGAACAGAATAAAGCGGGGGCACTCGAGATCCTGATGCCGACCATTCAGCCCGCAGATTTATGGCGGGAATCCGGCCGGTATGATGACTATGGCAAGGAAATGCTGCGCATTACCGACCGGCATGAACGCGATATGCTCTATGGTCCGACAAATGAGGAGCAGGTCACGGATATTTTCCGCTCCCATGTCAAAAGCTATAAGGACTTGCCGCTTAATCTCTATCATATCCAGTGGAAATTCCGCGACGAGGTGCGCCCACGCTTTGGGATTATGCGTGGACGCGAGTTCCTGATGAAGGATGCCTATTCCTTTGATCTGGACTATGAAGGAGCGAAAACGGCCTATAACAATATGTTCGTGGCTTATTTGAAGACATTTGATCGGTTGGGCCTTAAAGCCATTCCTTTGCGCGCCGATACGGGGCCGATTGGGGGCGACTTGTCTCATGAGTTCGTTGTTCTGGCTGATACAGGGGAGAGCGAGGTTTTCTACCACAAAGACCTCTTGTCTCTCGCAACACCCGAGAAAGCTGACTATTCGTCCGATGAATTGCAGGAAATCGTTGATATGTGGACGGATTATTATGCAGCGGCGGATGACATGCATGATGCCGAAAACTGTCCGGTAGCTGAAGGTGATTTGGTCAGCCGGCGCGGGATTGAAGTTGGCCATATTTTCCATTTCAGTGACAAATACTCGAAACCCTTTGGTGCCTCTGTCGCCGGTCCGGATGGAAAAGATTCGATCGTCTCAATGGGATCCTACGGCATTGGCGTGTCGCGTCTGGTTGGTGGCATAATTGAAGCCAGCCATGATGATGATGGTATCATCTGGCCGGATTCTGTGGCCCCCTTTGATATTGGCCTCATCAATCTGAAATCAGGCGACGAAGCCTGTGATGCTGCTTGCGATGAGTTTTACGGAAAGCTGACAGCTGCTGGTGCTGATGTGTTGTATGACGATACCAGCGGCCGGGCAGGGGAGAAATTTGCGAAAATGGATCTGATCGGACTTCCTTGGCAGGCGACTATCGGACCTCGCGGCGTAAAAAGCGGCATGGTCGAAGTCAAGAACCGGCGCAGTGGTGAAAAACAGGAACTTGATATGGATGCGGCTCTCAAGCTGCTGGTGGGCTAAAGCCGGTGTTTTCCAGATTTGAATGGACCATGGCTCTTCGCTATCTGAGGGCCCGCCGCCAGGAGGGCTTTATCTCCGTTATTGCATTGTTTTCCTTTCTTGGAATTGGGCTTGGTGTGGCGACCCTGATCATTGTTATGTCTGTGATGAACGGCTTTCGCGCAGAGCTGCTGGACAGAATCCTGGGGCTGAACGGCCATTACGAAATTCGAGCTCCCGCCAATGAACCGATAAGGGATTTTGATGGAGTTGTCGTCGATCTTGAGAATGTTCGGGATGTAGTTCGTGTGACACCACTTGTCGAGGGGCAGGTGATGGCCTCCGGTAAGGCGGCAAGCGGGGCCCTGGTCCGCGGTCTCGCACCAGATGAACTTATGGCTCTCACAGTTCTATCCGACAACATCGTTGAAGGGTCGCTCAAAGGCATTGAGGAAGACAACTCCCTTATTCTTGGTTACCGATTGGCCCGAACGCTTGGCGTCATGGCAGGGGACAAGCTCAAGCTTATCTCGTCGCAAGGAACCCCAACCGCTTTTGGGACCATGCCGAGGGTAAAGACTTTCACTGTAGCCGGGCTATTTGATACCGGGATGTATGAGTATGACAGCGGCTATATCTATATGTCCTTGAAGGCCGCCCAAACCTATTTCAGGCTGGGGGATGGCGTGACGGCATTGGAGGTTTTCGCAACAGACCCGGATACAGCGCTAGCTATTCGTCGGGATATTATCAATGCAGTAAGTATCCGGGCCTTTATCTATGATTGGCAGCAATCCCGGGCGAGTTTCTTCAACGCCTTGCAGGTTGAGCGGAACGTCATGTTCCTGATCCTCACATTGATTATCCTTGTTGCTGCCTTCAATATCATTTCCAGCCTGATCATGCTGGTGAAGGACAAGGGGCGGGATGTGGCTATCTTGCGTACTATGGGGGCAACCCGCGGCATGATCATGCGGGTGTTCTTCATTGCCGGCGCTAGCATTGGCGTCGTCGGGACGGCTTTCGGATTTGTCCTGGGCCTTGGTTTTTGTGCTAACATCGACGGCATCAAAACCGTTCTTGAAGGGATTACGGGAACAGAGCTTTTTTCCGCAGAAATCTATTTCCTCTCAAATCTTCCTGCCAAGGTTGATCCGTTGGAAGTGACAACCGTGGTTGTAATGGCCCTGGTTTTGTCATTGTTGGCAACTATCTATCCGTCTTGGCGCGCGGCGCGCCTCGATCCGGTGGAGGCACTGCGATATGAGTGATGCAGTCCTTCGCCTAGACAAAGTAGGCCGTGTTTTTTCTCAGGGTCAGGAAGACCTGCTGGTACTGGATTCAGTTGATCTTGAGGTAAAGCCGGGGGAAATCGTTGCTTTGCTGGGTCAGTCTGGTTCAGGCAAATCTACTTTGCTGCAGATCGCTGGCTTGCTTGAACCGCCCACAAGCGGAACCATTTATGTAACGGATGTGGATTGCAGTTCCTCAAATGATCGGAAGCGCACGGAAGTAAGACGGGACAAAATCGGGTTTGTCTATCAGTTCCATCATCTGCTGCCGGAGTTTTCAGCTCTTGAAAATGTTATGATGCCAAATCTTATTTCGGGTGTGGCAAAATCAACAGCTAAAGAAAAAGCGACGGAGTTGTTGGAACGGATGGGCCTTCAGGATCGCTTGTCTCATCGTCCAGCCAAACTCTCAGGCGGGGAACAGCAGCGGGTCGCCATTGCCCGGGCCCTTGCCAACGACCCTGTATTGCTGCTGGCGGACGAGCCTACTGGAAACCTGGATGAGCAAACTGCAGAGCTTGTGTTCAAGCAGTTTCTGGATCTCGTGCGGGATCGCAATGTCGCTGCATTGGTCGCGACCCATAATACGGATCTGGCCCAGCGAATGGATCGGATCGTGCGGGTTCACGATCATAAGCTTCAGGAAGACTAAGCACGAAAGGCCCTCGGGCGCTTCCAAACATAAAGGAGGAGGGCGAGGGCGCAGATCGATAGTTCCAAGAGAAATGTCCAATGAAATAGGAAACTGAGAATCCAGTGTGACTGGGTGGCGGGTACTTCGATGAGTTGCAGTTTCCAATCCGAGAAAGGCGCGAGCCACATCATGGGGCCAGCGATACTATCCAGAACCATATGAATAGTTGCAGCAATAGAAAACCAGACCAAAAAGAGAAATGGCTTAGCTTGGTTGCTGACATAGAGCGAAATGGCAATCACGAACAACGCTATGTATAGAAGCGGCCAATGGGTAAGATACTCACGGTGGTTCGTTTGCTGATTGTCTATCAGGTAAAAATAGACCATGTCTATGTCTGGAAATATTGCCCCGATTAAAGTTGCGGCTACAACGGTCTTGGTACCGACCTGGCGATACTGTCGGGAAAGGTGAGCAGAAATATATCCCGAAGGCAAATGGGCAATTAGCATCTGACATTCTCGCGAAATTCAAAAAGACATTCTTGGCGCTCGATATGGCTGAAAACTGGTCGAAAAGAGGCGTTTTAGAGATATCAAAAATATTATTTGACAAAAGAACAAAACAAGAACATTATCATTTCAAACAAGGAAAGGTACAGGTTATGGGAATCATGAAATTTGCGAAAAGCAGCTTTGAATGCGCCGCCTTTATGGGGGCTCTTGGAACCATGGTCTTTTGGGCGGAGATTGTGACGAGCTTTACAGGGTAAAGCAGCGACAGGATACCGGGATGTGAGTGTTAGCGTTTTCCAGGGAGACTTATCCACAAGATTTTAATGAGAGGAGCATGTCAGCTCCTGACCTTTGATGAAGGGTATGCAATAGTGGGACGGCTTAAATCTCGATTGGAGGAAACCTCCTTGTCCCATGCTGACTTTGTCCATTTACGCCTTCATTCCGCCTATTCATTGTCGGAAGGGGCTGTGCCCGTAAAGGACATCTTGTCACTTTGCCAGCGGCACGGAATGCCAGCGGTCGCAATTACTGACACTAGCAATATGTTTGGGGCGCTTGAGTTTTCCCTCGCGTTGCAAGGAGGGGGTGTTCAGCCGATATTGGGCTGCCAGATCGCCATTACCCGTACGGATGGGATTGATCGCTCTGGTCGACGGCCTGAGCCGGACCCGATAGTGTTGCTTGCCCAGAATGAAGAGGGATATCGGAATCTTCTGAAACTCACTTCTCATGCCTTTTTGAAAACGGATGCGGGAGAAACAGCTCAGGTAGCTATGGAGGTGCTCAGGCAATACGGTGGCGGCATCATCTGTTTGACCGGTGGGGCGGAAGGGCCGATTGGCCGATTGCTTGCAAACGACCAGATGGAATTGGCAAAAGCCTATTTGCTGCAGTTGCAGGACATTTTTAAAGGCCGGATTTATATGGAGCTGCAACGCCATAATGTCCCGCTCGAGATGAAAACCGAGCCGGGCATGCTCGACCTCGCCTATAAATACGATATCCCGCTAGTGGCAACGAACGAAGTTTTCTTCCCTGAAAAGTCCATGTATGACGCACATGATGCGCTTCTTTGTATTGCTGCTGGGCAATATGTTGGGGATACAGAACGAAAGAAACGTACGCCGGATCATTTCTTCAAATCTGCAGAAGAAATGACCGAGTTATTCGCTGATTTACCTGAAGCCATTTCCAATTCTTTGGTGATTGCGAAAAGATGCGCCGTTGCTGCCCGTCGTCATGATCCGATCCTGCCGGCCTTTTCTTCCTCTGAAGGTCGTGATGAAGCGGCGGAGCTGGAAGACATGGCAACCAGAGGGCTGCATATTCGGCTTGAGAATGAAGTTTTCACCGAAGAAATGGATGAGGCGAAACGTCAGGAAACCGCCAAGGAGTATTTTGACCGTCTCAATTATGAGATCAATGTCATTAACGAGATGGGTTTCCCCGGTTATTTCCTGATCGTTTCAGACTTTATCCAATGGTCAAAAGAAAATGATGTACCCGTTGGGCCGGGCCGTGGTTCCGGGGCGGGTTCGGTTGTGGCCTGGGCATTGACCATCACCGATTTGGATCCCTTGCGGTTCGGTTTGCTGTTTGAGCGCTTTCTTAATCCCGAACGGGTGTCCATGCCTGACTTCGATATCGACTTTTGTCAGGATAAACGTGAAAAGGTCATTCGGTATGTTCAGACAAAATATGGACATGACCAGGTTGCCCAGATCATTACTTTTGGAAAACTCCAGGCCAAGGCCGCCGTCCGCGATGTGGGCCGGGTTCTGCAAATGCCGTATGGGCAGGTGGATCGCATCAGTAAAATGATCCCGGCCAATCCGGCCAACCCTGTTACCTTGCAGGAAGCGCTCGATACAGAGCCGAGATTGCGGGAGGAGCGGGCCAATGATCCGGATGTTGCCCGTTTGATCGAGATCGCGTTGCAGTTGGAAGGATTATACCGCCATGCCTCGACCCATGCGGCCGGGGTGGTGATTGGCGATCGGGAGTTGGATGAGCTCGTGCCGCTGTATCGTGATCCTCGCTCTGATATGCCGGTCACTCAGTTTTCCATGAAATATGCGGAAGCCGCGGGCTTGGTGAAATTTGATTTTCTTGGGCTCAAGACCCTGACCGTATTGGACAGGGCTAAGGAATTGCTGGCTCGGCGCGGTATCGATATTGACTACGCCAAGGTCCCGTTGGACGACAAGGCGGTGTTTGATCTGCTGGCAACAGGCCATACAATTGGCGTGTTTCAGCTTGAAAGTTCCGGCATGCGGGACATGCTACGCAAAATGCGCCCGGATGCCTTTGAGGATATCATCGCCATCGTTGCCCTCTATCGGCCGGGACCGATGGAAAATATCCCGACCTATATTCGCCGCAAGCATGGCGAAGAAGAACCAGATTATCTGCATCCGAAATTGCAGTCTGTTCTAGAAGAAACCTACGGGGTTATCATTTATCAGGAACAGGTGATGGAAATCGCCAAAACCCTTGCCGGGTACAGCCTTGGGGATGCCGATCTTCTACGCCGGGCCATGGGTAAAAAAATCCAGTCAGAGATGGATCAGCAACGAGCAATTTTTGCGAAAGGCGCCAAGGAGAAGGGTATTACCACCAAGGATGCCAGTCATATCTTTGATCTGGTAGCGAAATTCGCTAATTACGGCTTTAACAAATCCCATGCGGCAGCCTATGCGCTTGTCTCATATCACACGGCTTATTTAAAGGCTAATTATCCGGTTGAGTTTATGGCGGCCTCTATGAGTCTTGATCTCAACAATACGGACAAACTCAATATTTTCCGGCAGGATCTGGAGCGGATGAAAATTCCGGCGCATCCACCGTGCCTCAACTCGTCTGAAGTAGAGTTTTCAGTTGAATTCGAGGGGGAAGAGGGTGCTGTCCGTTATGCGCTTGCCGCGGTCAAGAATGTTGGCAGAGAGGCCATGGCGGGTATCGTGGCCGAGCGCGAAGAAAATGGGTCCTATAAAGATGTGTTTGATTTCGCAGATCGTCTGAACCCGCGCCATATGAACAAGCGACAGGCCGAAAATCTCTGTCGGGCCGGGGCCTTCGACGCCCTTCTTAATGATCGAGCTCAAGTCTTTGCATCCATCGAGATGCTGTTACGGCAAGCTCAGCAAACAGAAGAGGAGCGCGGATCGGGACAGGAGAATTTGTTTGGCGGCAGTGCCGCTGTCGCGGTCTCCCGGCCGGCCTTGCCCATTGTTGCCCGATGGACAGCGATGGAGCAACTGAAGCAGGAATTTGATGCTGTCGGTTTTTATCTCTCGGGCCATCCACTGGACGCCTGGGCAAAAACACTGGATAAGGCAGGGGTCAGAAGCTCGACGTCTTTCATTTCAAGCCTCGGATCAAGTGAGAGCGCCGCAACCCTTGCCGGCACCGTCATGGGAAAACGGGAGTTGAGAACCCGTAAAGGGAAACCTCTTGCCTTTGTCCAGCTATCTGATGCCAGTGGCGCTTTTGAAGTGACGATGTTTGCTGAGTCCTTGGACAAATATCGGGATTTTCTGTTGGTCGGGCAATCTCTGGTGCTGAAAGTCACAGGTAACCTGGATAATGATCAGCCCCGAATGACTGTCCAGAGTGCCCAGCGATTGGAGACATTGGCCGCGAATATTACCGATGGGGTCAGAATTTTTGTTGATGACGATAGCCCGATTGGCCAGGTCGCCTCAATCTTGAAAGAGGGCGGAAGGGGCAGGGGGCGTGTCGCCCTGGTGCTGAATTTGGAACAAGAGTCCAGAGAAGTGGAAATTGATCTGTCCTCGAGTTGCAATATCTCTCCAGAAGTCAGGCAGGCCTTGAAATTTGTCCCGGGCGTCATAGATGTCCATGATATCTAGGAAAACCTGCTGAATTCACCAAAAATCCGTTTTTTTGGCTTGCATTCCGTCCTAGATGGGCGTAATCAGCGTCCTGTTAAATTCGCACGCGGGTTTCGGTGTCTATTGTGTTGATAGGGACCATCCGGTGTCCGAGGTGAAAACCAAAGGACCACAATCCGCGGAGGCTCAACCGGAAAAGGAGATTGCAGAATGGCTCTGCCTACTTTTACTATGCGTCAGCTCTTGGAAGCTGGTGTACATTTCGGACATCAGTCCCGCCGCTGGAACCCAAAAATGGGTCCGTATATTTTCGGCTCTCGTAACAAAATTCATATCCTTGATCTGCAGCAGACAGTTCCTATGCTGTATCAGGCCCTGAAAGTGGTCCGTGATACCGTTGCTGGTGGCGGTCGCGTCCTGTTTGTAGGTACGAAGCGTCAGGCATCTGATGTGGTTGCAGAAAGCGCAAAACAATGCGCGCAGTTCTATGTCAACCATCGCTGGCTCGGTGGCATGCTGACAAACTGGAAAACAGTTTCTGAATCCATCAAGCGTCTGCATAAAGTTGATGAGCAGCTTGCGGGCGAAAGCAGTGGACTGACGAAGAAGGAAATCCTGAAGCTGACCCGGGAGCGCGATAAATTGGAGCGCGCCCTTGGTGGGATCAAGGAAATGGGTGGCCTGCCGAATATTATTGTTGTCATCGACACCAATAAGGAAGAGCTTGCTGTCCAGGAAGCCAATAAGCTGGGCATTCCGATTGTCGGTATTGTCGACAGTAATTCAAATCCTGATGGGATTACCTATCCGATCCCCGGTAATGATGATGCGCTTCGCGCGATCAATCTTTATTGCGATCTTTTCAAGCAAGCTGTCATCGATGGAATTTCCATGGAAATGGCCGACAGCGGTGAGGATCTAGGCGAGGCTGCTACCCCGATCATGGAAGAAGAGCTTCCAGCGGAAGAGGCACCGGCTGAAGAAGCTGCTGCTACGGAAGAAGCCACGGCTACGGAAGAAGCCCCGGCTGCTGAGGAAGCTCCTGCTACAGAAGAGGCCGCGCCTGAAGCCGAGGCCGAAGCCGAAGCCGAGGCCGAAGCACCTGTTGCTGAAGAGGCTCCTGCGGAAGAAGCGCCAGCTGAAGAAGCCGACGCGAAAGCATCCTAAACTAACATTGTTGTCACGCGCCTTTCACAGGGCGCGTGGTAAATTACCTTTCACCCTTAAATTATGAGGTTGAGCTATGGCCGCTATTACAGCTGCACTTGTTAAAGAACTCCGTATCAAATCCGGTGCGGGCATGATGGATTGTAAAAAAGCTCTGACGGAAACCGACGGCGACATTGATGCTGCCATTGATTGGCTGCGTACCAAGGGTCTGGCGACAGCAGCCAAGAAATCCGGCCGTGTTGCGGCTGAGGGTCTTGTTGCGGTTGTTGCTGATGGCAACAGCGGCGCGGTGGTTGAAGTCAACGCAGAAACTGACTTTGTTGGTCGTAACGAAGATTTCCAGAACCTGGTCAGTGGCATTGCAGCCGTTGCTATGGATAAAGGCGACGATTTGGAGACGATCAAGTCTACACCATTCCCTGGTGGATCCGACACGGTTGAGGAAACTCTGACAAAGGCGATCGCAACAATTGGCGAAAACATGAACCTGCGTCGGGCAGAGAAGCTTTCTGTCGATCAGGGAGTTGTTGCCTCTTATATGCATAATGCTGTTACCAGTGGTCTTGGAAAGATCGGTATCCTTGTCGCGTTGAAGAGTGAAGGTGATGCAGCCGCTTTGTCCGCGCTAGGTAAACAGATCGCGATGCATGTGGCGGCCACCAGCCCGCAATCCATTAGCGTCGCGGACCTGGATCCGGCTGCTATTGACCGGGAGCGTGCTGTGTTGTCTCAACAGGCTCGTGAATCAGGCAAGCCAGAGGAGATCATTGAAAAGATGGTCGAAGGCCGGCTTAGCAAGTTCTATAAAGAAGTTGTTCTGCTCGAACAGACTTTCGTTGTTGATGGCGAAAATTCTGTCAAGAAAGCCATTGAGCTTGTAGCCAAAGAGATCGGTAGCCCGATTGAGGTCGTCGGAATGTCCCGATATGCCGTTGGCGAGGGCATTGAAAAAGAAGAAACAGATTTCGCTGCTGAGGTTGCTGCTGCAGTCAGCTAAGCGGATGAATTACTTAAATGATATGGCGGTCTCAGACATGAGGCCGCCATATTTGTATGTAGGATACATGAAATTGCTGTCCGGCTTTTCAAACCGAACTTTTTCTGTATGCTGTCATTCCGACGTATGAGTACCAGTCGTAACTTTTTTGGGGATTAAAATGTCGAACGAACCTCAGTACCGCAGGGTATTACTGAAATGCTCTGGCGAAGCCCTTTTGGGGGATCAGCAATACGGTATTGATGTTGAGACGGTTTCTCGAATTGCCGAGGATATCGGTACCGCCCACGCCATGGGGGTCGAAGTCTGCGTCGTTGTTGGCGGAGGTAATATTTTCAGAGGCGTTTCCGGTACGGCGCAAGGAATGGACAGGTCTAGCGCCGATTATATGGGCATGATGGCGACCGTCATGAACGCCCTTGCCCTACAAAATGCTATTGAAGCAAAAGGTATGGATAGTCGGGTCCTCTCTGCAATACCAATGTCAGCGGTATGCGAGCCATATATTCGCCGGAGGGCGGAACGACATCTGGAAAAAGGTCGGGTCGTTATCTTTGCCGCAGGAACCGGCAACCCATTTTTCACGACAGATACAGCCGCTGCTTTGAGGGCCGCTGAGATGAAATGCGATGCTATGCTCAAAGGCACTAATGTCGACGGTGTCTATGACAAAGATCCGCAAAAACACGACGATGCCAAGCGATACGAAAAATTGTCGCATCTGGAAGTACTTGCAAATGATTTAAAGGTCATGGATGCGGCCGCAATTTCCCTTGCTCGGGAGAATAATATTCCTATTCTCGTCTTTTCCATCCAGGAAGAGGGGGCATTTGCGCGGGTTCTGAAGAAAGAAGGCCGCTTTACGGAAGTGGTTTGACAGCGTAAAAACGCAAGTGACTAAAGGAAATTTGTGAAAGGTGCGCCTTTCATTGCTGAGGGAGATAACAATGCCAGCACCAAACATGAAAGATCTTGAAAAACGGATGCAAGGAGCCTTGGATGCGTTACAGCATGAGTTTGGTGGCTTAAGGACCGGGCGGGCGCATACCAGTTTGCTGGATACTGTTACTGTTGAAAGCTACGGCGCAACGATGCCCCTTGTTCAGGTTGGAACAGTAAGCGCCCCAGAGCCTCGATCTTTAAATGTTCAAGTCTGGGATAAAACAAACGTTAAAGCGGTGGAAAAAGCCATTCGAGAAGCCAATCTCGGACTTAACCCGGTTGTGGACGGCAATGTCGTACGGGTGCCTATTCCTGAATTAACAGAAGAGCGTCGCGCAGAGCTTGCTAAGGTTGCCGGTACATACTCCGAGAATGCGAAGATAGCCATTCGCAATGTACGTCGTCATGGCATGGATGATGCCAAGGGCGCAGAAAAAGACGGAGAATTGTCAAAGGATGAACTTAAGAAGTCTGAAGACGAAATTCAAAAGCTGACAGATCTATATGTTGAGAATGTCGACGAAATGCTGTCAGAAAAACAGCAGGAAATCATGCAGGTTTGAAGCATGGACGTCGCTCCTTCGCATAATTCAATGGACCACAGCCTGCCTCAGCATGTTGCTATTATCATGGATGGCAACGGGAGATGGGCGGCAAAACGCTCTTTGCAGCGCCTGAAAGGGCATGAACAAGGAGCCGAGGCTGTTCGCGAAGCAGTTCGGGGATGTGGCGAGTTGGGAATATCTTACCTGACATTGTTTGCCTTTTCGTCGGAAAATTGGAGTCGTCCCGTCGAAGAGGTTAATCACCTGATGGGGTTGATACGGTACTTTTTTAGAAAAGAACTTGCTTCAATGAATGATGCAGGGGTCAGAATAAATTTTATAGGTGATTTGAGCAAGTTACCGGAAGATATTCAGGGTTTAGCCAAAGAAGCAAAAGAAAAAACCAAGGCAAATTCTAAACTGGTCC
This sequence comes from Pseudomonadota bacterium, assembly GCA_024743055.1. GTDB lineage: Bacteria > Pseudomonadota > Alphaproteobacteria > Sneathiellales > Sneathiellaceae > Sneathiella. The sequence continues at coordinate 205,037 of JANSXH010000006.1, read as the reverse complement.
TGACCATTGCGTTAAGTTATGGAAGCCATTCTGAAATAACCCATGCTGTTCAAAGATTGGCAAAGAAAATTCAAAAAGGTGACATTTCGCCTGAGGAAATTAACGAGACACTGATTTCCCAACATCTGGATACAGTTGAACTGCCGGATCCTGATCTCTTGATCCGGACAAGTGGCGAAAAACGTTTGAGTAATTTCCTTCTATGGCAATCTGCTTATGCTGAATTGGTGTTTCTGGATGTTCTATGGCCCGATTTCAAGAAGTCTGATCTAGTGCAAGCAGTAGAGGAATACGGCACGCGAACTCGTCGATTTGGAGCCCTCTAGTGAGTGAAAACAAACGCTCTTCTCTCCAACTACGAGTAATATCTGCGTGTGTCCTGGCTCCCATCGCTATCGGTGCGTTGATATTGGGAGATATCTATTTCACGGTCTTTCTAAGCCTAGCCGGAATTGCCATGTGTTATGAATGGTGCAAGGCCTCTGTCTCCAATCAGACTCATCTTTTCATTGTTACAATGTCTCTGACAGTTGTTGCCTCTCTGGTATTTTCATATATGGGTCTGATAATTCAGTCCTTCGGTGTGATCCTGAGCGGGGCAGTGGTATTAACTATTCTGGCTTCCATTATCGGCCGAAGAAGTTTGTTTTTCTGGGTCTTCGTTGGACCGTTCTGGGTCGGCGTGCCTCTTATTTCCCTTGTCGCTCTAAGATCTCTTCCAGATATAGGTTTTGCAGTAACGATCATTTTATTCCTAGCCATCTGGGCAACTGACATTGGTGCTTATTTTTCAGGAAAGACTATTGGTGGCCCTAAAATTGCCCCTGTTATTAGCCCTAATAAGACCTGGGCCGGATTGGTTGGTGGGATCATCTCTGCAATGATTGTTGCGTATGCAGCATCTTCTCTCTTGATACCGGAGACAATTGCGCCATTTGGAATAATGATATTAGCTGGTGCATGTGCAATTTTGGCTCAGGTTGGGGATTTTACGGAATCTGCCTGGAAGCGGAGATTTGATATCAAGGATGCGAGTAACCTCATACCCGGTCATGGTGGGGTTCTTGATCGATTAGATGGCGTATTGTTTGTTGCGCCCGTCGTTCTGGTTCTGACATTTTTCTATTTTGGAAATTGATATGGTAATTGGTGCCGAGGTTAAAAATTTAGCGTCCAATCCTCTGTCGTCACCACGCAGAATAAGCATATTCGGCTCAACTGGTTCCGTTGGTGTCAGTACATTAGAGTTGATAGGGCAGACCCCGGACAAATTCTCCGTAGAAGTTTTGACTGCAAATGAGAATTTTACTTTGCTGGCTCAGCAGGCGAAGCAATTTAAAGCCAGCACTGTTGTTATTGGAAATGATGAATTATACCGAGAACTCAAAGAGTTGCTGGCGGATACGGATGTAGAAGTTCTTGCAGGAAGACAGGCTCTGATTGATGTCGCATCACTGGAAGTAGATTGGGTGATGGCCGCGATCGTCGGAGCTGCTGGTCTGGCACCAACTCTCGCCGCAATTCGAACTGGTGCTCTCATTGCACTTGCCAATAAGGAGAGCCTTGTCTGCGGGGGAGATCTTGTGCTCGACGATGTTCGGAAGTTCGGGGCGACTTTACTTCCAGTTGACAGTGAGCATAATGCAATTTTTCAAGTGCTTGATTTTAATCAAGTAGAAAACCTGCAAAGACTTGTCCTGACAGCGTCAGGAGGGCCGTTTTTAGATCTCAGCTATGATGAGATGAAAGAAGTTTCTATTGATCAAGCACTTACTCATCCCAATTGGGATATGGGGGCAAAAATATCTATTGATAGCGCTACAATGATGAACAAGGGGCTTGAACTTATTGAAGCAGAACATCTTTTTCCTGTTTCAGAAAGCGAGATTGATATTCTGGTTCATCCTCAGTCAATCATCCACAGTATGGTAGAATATCGTGATGGTTCCATGTTGGCACAGATGGGTTCACCTGACATGAGAACGCCAATATCCTATGCGTTGGGGTGGCCGGATCGCCATGGGTTTGAAGCAGATCGACTAGATCTTGCGACGATTGGGTCTTTAACCTTTCTTAATCCCGATCCCGTAAAGTTTCCGGCATTACGTTTGGCGCGGGAAGCTCTTAAGACTGGTAAATCAGCACCGGCCTCACTAAATGCGGCTAATGAAGTGGCGGTTCAAGGATTTTTGCAAGGTCAGATCAAGTTCCTGGACATCGCCTCGGTAGTGGAGGAAACATTATTAAATGCGCCTGTTGTTGACTTCTCGTCCGTTGAGGACATTTTTGAAAATGATCGTCAGGGGCGCAGAATTGCCAAGAATATTATGTCTACTCAGTTTTCATACTAACCTTAGACGGTAAGACTCAATGGATTTTTTGATAAGTAACTGGATTTACATTCCCGCCTTTGTCGTGGTGATTACCGTTCTCGTGTTTGTCCATGAGTACGGTCATTACAAAATTGCCCGTATTTGCGGTGTAAAGGTAGATGCTTTTTCTATCGGGTTTGGACCAGAACTCTGGGGGCGATATGATAAAAATGGGTGTCGATGGAAGGTCTGTGCAGTTCCGTTTGGTGGTTATGTAAAATTTCACGGAGACGCCGGCGTTGCCAGCGATGCTTCTCCTGAAATTGAAGGAATGTCTGACGAGGAAAAGAAGGTTAGTTTCCATTACAAGCCTCTATATCAACGGGCCGCTGTCGTGATTGCGGGGCCGGCCGCAAATTTCATCTTCGCCATAGTGGCATTGGCCATATTGTATATGGCACTCGGGCAAGCACAAACACCTCCGGTAGCTGGCGAAATAGTCGCCAACAGTGCTGCCGAGGCGGCCGGAATTGAAGCTGGAGACAGAATTCTATCAATCGATGGCAAAACAATCTCCAGCTTTGAACAATTAAGGCGGACCGTTCTGGTTGGGCTGGACGAGCCGTTGAAGATGAAGATTGACCGCAGTGGGAGTGTTATCGATCTTCCCGTGACACCAAAAATCATTGAGCAGACTGATCGAGATGGAAACACTCACAAAATTGGGCAACTCGGGATCAAATCACTGGGCCGGGAGTTTGTGAAGCATGGCCCAATCAGTGCCGTGACCAGTGCCGTAGACCAAACCTGGTTTATTACAACGGCGACCTTGAAAGGCGTCGGCCAGATGATATCCGGGGCAAGGGATACAAAGGAACTGACTGGACCGCTAGGCATCTTGAAAATGTCGGGTGACGCCGCTAAACGGGGCGAGGACATGACGGACCGTGCCCTATCGCTCTTTAATTTTATGATATTCGTCTCTATCAGCCTGGGTCTTATCAATTTGTTCCCTGTGCCCATGCTGGACGGTGGGCATCTTGTTTTCTACGCCTATGAAGCCGTTCGTGGAAAACCCCTCAATGCAAAAGCGATGGAATACAGTTTCAGAATTGGACTATCGCTTGTTCTGATGTTAATGGTATTCGCTACTTGGAATGACATTAACAAACCCTGGATCAAAGATTTTTTCACTGGCCTGTTTTCCTGAGCAGCAAGGTCTGATAAAATTTTAGTGATTTTGTTCCGAGGGTATCCTCTTAAGGGGTGGACATTTGCGTGGTTTGAAAATTTTCGTTCTGTTTGCGGTGATTTCGCTTTCAGTCGTGGTGACGGATGGACGATTTACACTCGCGCAGTCTTCCTTGATCATTTCTGAAATTCGGGTTGATGGTAACCAACGGATCGAAGATGCGACGGTTAAGTCGTATATGCTCGTTACAGAGGGGGCACCTTATGATCGGGGACGGGTTGATCGATCCCTAAAAGCACTTTTCAATACCGGCCTTTTTGCAGATGTTTCCATTCGGCAAGAAGGCGATGTCCTAATTGTTGAAGTCGTCGAAAATCCTATTATCAATCGCCTCGCATTCGAAGGCAATCGACGTATTGAAGATGACACGCTAGCAGCTGAGATACAATTGAGGCCGCGCATTGTATATACCCGGGCCCGCGTACAAAATGACGTCCAACGCATTATCACTGTATATCGCCGCAGTGGTCGTTTTGCGGCAACCGTTGAGCCCAAGGTTATCTTGCTACCAGAAAATCGTGTCGACCTGGTGTTTGAGATAAATGAAGGTGAACAGACTGGAATTAAGAAAATTCGGTTTTACGGCAATAAAACCTTCAGCGACAGCCAGCTGCTAAGTCAGATTTCGACGGACGAAACCCGTTGGTACAACTTCTTATCTGATTCAGATACCTATGATCCCGACAGGTTGACATTTGATAGAGAACTTTTACGCAAGTTCTACTTATCAAAGGGGTATGCAGATTTCAGGGTAGTTTCTGCCATTGCAGAATTGACCCCAGATAGGGACGGATTTTTTATCACGTTCGCTGTAGAGGAAGGCGAAAGGTATAATTTTGGATCTATCGAAATTGAAAGCGAAATACCTGATATTGATCCCGAGTCACTTAGAGAATTCCTAAAAACGGTTGAGGGTGAAACTTATAATGCGGATCAAATTGAAGAGAGCATTCAAGCCTTAACTTTTGAACTTGGAAAGCTAGGGTATGCTTTTGTCAATGTTCGCCCACAGGTCAGAAGAGATCGGGAAAATCTAACGATTTCCTTGCTCTACCAAGTTAACAAGAGCCCGCGTGTTTATGTAGAACGGATAAATATCACCGGAAATGTTAGAACTCTAGATTATGTGATCCGGCGAGAAATACAACTGGCCGAAGGAGATGCTTTCAATACAGCCCTTTTGAGACTGTCGAGATCGAAGGTGCGTGGACTAGATTTCTTTCAGAAAGTTGAAGTCACACAGGAGGAAGGTACTGCCGCAGACAAAACCATTATTAATGTTGATGTTCAGGAGAAATCTACCGGAGAACTCAGCGTCGGTGCGGGATTTTCTACAACAGATTCAGTTTCTGCTGACTTAACAATTCGGGAACGGAATTTACTTGGTCGCGGGCAAGATCTCAGGTTCTCAATATCACTTGGTTCCCAAGCTCAGAATGTGGATATTGGTTTTACTGAGCCATATTTCTTAGGCCGGGACCTGAGCGCAGGATTTGACCTCTTTAAATCCCAACAGGATTTGCAGGATGAAAGTGGTTACGACCTCGACAGGTTAGGATTTATTCTCCGTGCCGGATTTCCGGTTAAAGAAAATATTCGTGCATCAGTTAACTACAGCTTGGTAAATACTGATATTGATAATGTACAATCCGATGCATCGACGGTAATTCAGAAATCGGCTGGAACGGTATTAGTTTCTTCAGTCGGATACAACATTACAGTCAATAACCTTGATGACAATCTATTCCCTACTAGAGGGGATAGATACACCTTTGGTCAAACGGTTTCCGGCCTTGGCGGGGATCTGCGGTCTTTATCGACAACAGCCAGCTATAACTATTTTATTCCTGTCATTGGCGAAGATGTCGTTTTAAACTTAGGAGCCAATGGTGGGTATATCTTTGGCCTCGGGGAAGATGTGTTTATCTCGCAGCGATTTAATGTTGGAGGGCGAAATTTCAGAGGCTTTGATAATCGAGGAATAGGACCGCGAGATATTTCTACAGATGATGCCCTCGGCGGAAATATCTTTGCCATTGGAACGGCTGAGGTTAGATTTCCTTTGGGTTTGCCTGATGAGTATGGAATTCTCGGCAGAACATTTGTTGATTTTGGAACCCTCACCGGTATTGATGATAGTGATCCTACTATTGTGGATAGTGGGAGTATAAGGGCGGCAGCTGGTGTAGGATTAAATTGGGTATCCCCTTTTGGCCCAATTTCTATTAATTTATCCTATCCGTTCCTGAAAGAATCCTACGATAAGGATCAGGTATTCCAGTTTGATTTTGGAACACGTTTCTAAGGACTTTTTGATTATGGTTTTAGCCAGAGCTTTTAAATGCGGAGTAGTATCCACTGTCCTACTGTGGGGCATAGCTTTTTCATCATTAGCATATGCGCAATCCAAGGAAGGTAATATCATCGCCGTGCTCGATATCCCGAGAATAATGAGTGATGCACGGGTAATTGATGACATAAATTCTCAGCTCAAGACACTTGAAGAGAATTTCGAAAATGATGTTAAAAAGAGGGAGGAAGACCTGAGAGAGGAACGTGTGCAGCTGGGTAAACAAAAGGTAATTCTGGCTCCAAACGTGTTCGCTCAGAAACAGGAAAAACTAGCTCAGAAGGTCGGGAAATTTAGGCAGGAAGTCAGGGATCAAGCCAGGCAGTTGCAGAGAAGTAAGTTGGTCGCCCTTGACGAAGTAAAGAAAGCACTAATTCCTATAGTTCAGGAAGTCTCTTCCAGAAAAGGCGCCAACATGGTGTTGGAAACTGCAGACCTACTGTTTGCTGACAAATCCCTTGACCTGACAGCAGAGATTCTTGAGGAATTAAACAAGACATTTACTAAGGTAACTGTGAAAGTTGTTCCTTTAAAGAAAAGCTGATGCCTGATACCCGTTTCTTCGACTTAAAAGGGCCTTTCTCTCTTAGAGAGTTGGCTGAATTACCAGACATTGAACTCGCACAAGATGCGGATCCGAGTCTGGAAATACTGGATGTGAAGCCTTTGGATCTAGCCGGTGAGGGAGATCTGACCTTTCTGAGTAATCCAAAATATGCTGACGCGTTTCTCAACACCAGTGCCGCTGCTTGCATTGCGACGTCTAAGGCACTGGAATTAAAACCCGAAGGAATGGCGTTGTTGCTTGCAAAAGACCCATACAAGGCTTTTGCAAGGGTTGCTAACCTTTTCTACCCACCAGTTTCGGGTAACGGGACTATCGAAGAGAATTCAGTTATCGCTGCATCAGCGAAGTTGGGGAAGAATGTCTCTGTTGGCCCTTTCTCCGTGATTGAGGACGGTGTGGAGGTCGGCGATAATACGATTATTGGATCCCACTGCGTTCTCAAGAAGGGTATTAAGTTAGGGTCAGGATGCCGATTGGGTGAGAGTGTTACGCTCAGCCATTGCTATATCGGCGACAACGTCGCTATTTACAATGGTGCAAGGATTGGTCAGGACGGGTTTGGCTTTGCGCCAGATGCTGCTGGAAATATAAAAATTCCTCAATTAGGTAGGGTTATCATAGGCTCTAATGTAGAAATTGGCGCTAATACGACAATTGATAGAGGAGCTGGCCCTGATACAATGATTGGAGATAACACCTGGATCGATAACCTTGTTCAGATCGGGCACAATGTTGTCATAGGTAAAGGGTGTATCATTGTTTCACAGACAGGAATTTCCGGAAGTACAGTTCTTGAAGATTATGTTGTTATCGGGGGACAAGTGGGAATGGCTGGTCACCTTAAGGTGGGTACAGGAGCCCAGGTAACGGCAAAATCCGGTGTTATGACTGACATTCCTGCCGGAGAAATATACGCAGGATATCCGGCTCAACCAAGACGTCAATTTTTCCAGGAAACGGCTATTTTGCGTAAACTGGTGAAGAGTAAGGGTAAGACATCATGACAGACACAAATGAAACCAGTTACATGGATACACTCGATATTCTTGAAATCATGAAGATGATTCCTCATCGATATCCCATGCTACTCGTTGATAAACTCCAGGATATTGTTGTTGGAGTTTCCGCGACAGGAATAAAAAACGTCACGATGAATGAGCCGCAGTTTCAAGGTCATTTTCCTGACAGGCCGATTATGCCGGGAGTGATGATTGTCGAGGCAATGGCCCAGACAGCCGGCGTTTTGGTTATAAAATCGTTAGGTGAAGAGTCTCAAGGCAAACATGTCTTATTCATGTCTATCGATAACGCCCGCTTCCGCAAACCAGTTACTCCCGGTGACACCATGCATATTAAGGTTGCTGTTAAGCAGCACAGAGGGGCTGTCTGGCGATTTTCTGGAATTGTAGAAGTGGATGGAAACAAAGTTTCCGAAGCCGATTTTTCCGCCATGATCGTTGATTAGGATCACAGGTAACCCGTTGTAACATAGCTTGATTTGAGTGCATCTGCGTTCCTTGTTAGCTATTAGCCGCGACTAATAACATTTCACAAAATCAAGGTATCGAATGGGCAATATTCACCAAACAGCAATAATCGACGAAGGGGCCACTGTCGATCCAAAGGCCCAAATCGGTCCTTATTGTGTTGTTGGCAAAGGGGTTTCGCTTGCTGCTGACGTTGTTCTCAAGTCACATGTCGCAGTGGACGGGAATACGAAAATCGGAAAAGGGACGACAATTTTTCCATTCGCTTCTGTAGGCCTACCTCCGCAAGATTTGAAATATCATGGAGAAAATTCCTCTCTGGAAATAGGTGAAAACTGTACCATCCGAGAGCATGTCACGATTAATCCCGGCACCGAAGGTGGTGGGATGGTAACTAAAATTGGGAATAACTGCTTGATTATGGTGGGAGCTCATGTCGCTCATGATTGCCTGATCGGCAACGAAGTGATCCTCGTCAACAACGCGACTTTAGGCGGGCATGTGGAAATTGGCGATTTTGTCATTGTCGGTGGACTGTCAGCCATACATCAATTTGTCCGTATCGGCGCTCATGCGATGATTGGCGGAGCATCTGGAGTGGAAACGGATGTCATTCCCTTTGGTTCAGCACTGGGCAACAGAGCCGAGTTGAATGGATTGAATCTGACAGGTATGAAGCGGCGCGGGTTTGAGCGTGATGACATCCACGCTATGCGAAATGCCTATAAATTTTTGTTTTCCGAGAACGGTACTTTTGCTGATCGTGCCAAAACTCTTAAAGACGAATTTCCAAATGCCTCTTCTGTTGAAACTGTCCATAACTTTCTAAACGAAGAAACAAAGCGTGGTTTCTGCCATCCAAAATAACGAGGGAACAGCCCGTGTTGGCATTATTGCTGGACGGGGTGATTTGCCTCTGGCTTTAGCATCTTCCTTGCGCGCAAACGGTCGTGATCCTTTTGTGATCCTTGTGGAAGGGGAGGCCGACCCTACGCGATACTCTGAGTTCCCGTTTGAAACAGCCGCAATTACAAAAATTGGAAAGTTTCTCAAAATTCTCAAACGTGAAAACTGCACGCAAATTACCCTGGCAGGCCCAATAAATAGGCCTGATTTCAAATCCATTGTTCCTGACTTTGAGGGGGTGAAGCTCCTGGCCCGTATTACCGGAGCATTGAGCAAGGGAGACGATGGTCTCTTGAATGCCATCACGAACTTTTTGTCAGAGAAAGGGTTTCAGGTATTGGGAACCCATGAATTAGCGAGCGACCTTCTTGTTCAATCAGGTCAAATGGGCGTTGTAGCAGCGGGTGAGCAGGACCTGGAAGACATTGAGGAAGGAACCCGCATTGTTAAGGCAATAGGCAAACTAGATATTGGGCAAGCTGCAGTCATTAGAGACGGATATGTTCTGGCCGTTGAGGCGGCGGAGGGGACCGACAAGCTTCTTAAAAGAGTTGCTGAATTTGCGCGAGATAAGCCTGGAGGTGTGCTTGTAAAGCTGACCAAACCAGGCCAGGATCTTCGTGTTGATCTCCCCACCATCGGCGCAGAAACGGTAGCGCTCGCAGCTGAAGCTAATTTGAGTGGGATTGCAGTTGAGGCAGGTCTAACCCTTGTGCTTGAAAAATCGGAAATGGTTCGCCGGGCTGATGCTGCCGGGTTGTTTCTAATTGGCCTCGACCCCGACCAGCAAAGCAAATGACAGATCCACGTTCCTCCTTAAAGGTATTTTTGGTGGCGGGAGAGCCATCGGGAGATGCGCTTGCCTCCAAGCTAATGGAAGCTATAAAAGCAAAAGCCAACGTACCAGTTAGCTTCATAGGCGTCGGGGGGCCATTAATGGAGAAGCAAGGGCTCAAAAGTCTTTTTCCCATGGATGACCTGACGGTCATGGGCGTCTTCGAAGTGCTGCCGAGGTTACCTAACTTGTTGCGGCGAATTTCTGAAACAGCAGAGGCTGCATTGGAGGAAAAACCGGACGTCTTTATTTCAGTGGATGCCCCAGATTTCAGTTTCAGGGTGGCAAAGATGTTAAAGGATGCGCCGTTCACTAAAGTTCATTATGTGGCGCCATCCGTATGGGCCTGGCGCCCCGGAAGAGCAGCGAAGATCGCCAGGCTGTATGATCACTTGCTGACCTTGCTTCCCTTTGAGCCGCCATACTTTGAGAAAGAGGGCCTTTCGGCCACTTTTATCGGGCATTCAGTAGTTGAAACCGGCGCAGATGACGGAGATGGTGCAGGATTTCGCGCCACTCACGGAATCGCACCAGAAGAAATTCTTTTAATGATGCTGCCGGGTAGCCGGCGAAGTGAAGTCACACGCCTTCTCCCCATTTTTAAAGATGCCGTCAAATTTCTGACAGGAGAGCTTGGAGAATTCAAGATAGTGGTCCCGGTCGTCGGCAAATCCGCCGAGTATGTTAGGGAGAGCCTGGCCCCCTGGGCTGAAAAGGTCATTTTGGTAGAAGGGATTACGAATAAATATGATGCTATGGCAGCATCGAATGTTGGCCTGGCAGCTTCCGGTACCGTCGGGCTAGAACTGGCCCTTGCACGACTTCCACACATAATTGCCTACAAAATGAACCCGATTACGACCTTCATTGGCAGGCGCCTGGTGAAGCTGGAATTTGCTAACCTGGTAAATATCATGATGAAGCGGGAAGTCGTTCCGGAGATCATGCTGGAAGATTGTACCGCAGAAAACCTTTTTGAAGCTCTCATGGAACTTTTCCGCTCAGAGGAAAAGCGTCATCAACAGATTGAGCTGTTTCAGGAGGCCATGGTAATGTTAGGGAAGGACGACGTGGCACCTGGGGCGCGGGCGGCGGATGTCATATTTGATTTAATTCCTCAAAAGGACACAACATGACCGACGGAACAGTCAGCAATTTCAGGATGCTGCACACCATGATCCGGGTAAAGGATCTGGACAAATCAATAGATTTCTATGTCAATAATCTGGAAATGAAACTTCTTCGCAAGACGGATTTCCCCAGCGGTAAATTTACTCTCGCTTTTGTCGGATATGGTGATGAAAAAGACACCACCGTTGTTGAGCTAACCCATAACTGGGATCAGGAAGAACCCTATGATCTCGGAAATGGCTTTGGCCATCTCGCGCTAGGCGTAAAAGATATCTATGGCATTTGCGAGAAACTGGAAGCCCAAGGTGTTAATATACCACGGCCGCCGGGACCTATGAAGCACGGCACATCTGTTATCGCCTTCATTGATGATCCAGATGGATATAAAATCGAGCTTGTCGAGAAGAAATAATCGTTTAAGCGCCGCCGAAATACCAGACAGCAGCGAAAAACATCAATAGCAGGGGAGGAAGGCCATAAAACAAGGCCTTCTTCACACTGTAAAATAACGGTGGGCGATTATCATTGACCGCCCGCAGGGTGAGCTTGCGCGAGACAACTCCCCCTTCGAATTGCTTCGAAGGGGTTCTTTTGACATCTATGTTAAATCGAGAGCTCACGGACTTCCTTATCGTTTGTCGAGATCGACATAATCCCGATGATCATATCCCGTATAAAGCTGACGAGGACGTCCAATCTTCTGAGAGGGGTCTTCCATCATCTCGTTCCATTGTGCCACCCAGCCGACCGTTCTCGCAAGGGCAAAGAGCACTGTGAACATACTTGTCGGGAAGCCGAGGGCTTGCAGGATAATACCGGAATAGAAATCCACATTCGGGAATAGTTTCTTTTCCTTGAAATAGGGGTCTTCAAGGGCAATTTTTTCAAGCTCCATGGCCAGTTTCAGCATGGGCTCATCTTTAATGCCGAGTTCGTCCAATACTTCGTGGCAGGCTTTCTGCATCACCTTGGCGCGGGGATCGTAATTTTTATAAACCCGATGGCCAAAACCCATCAAACGGAAAGGATCATCCTTGTCTTTTGCTTTGGCGATAAATTCCTGAACCCGATCCACAGATCCGATTTCGTGCAGCATGTTGAGCACAGCCTCGTTAGCGCCGCCATGAGCCGGTCCCCACAAGCAAGCGATGCCAGCAGCAATACAGGCGAATGGGTTAGCCCCAGAAGAGCCTGCCAGACGCACAGTCGAAGTAGAAGCGTTTTGCTCATGGTCTGCGTGAAGAATGAAAATACGGTCCATGGCCCGAGAGATCGTCGGGGACAGCTTGTAGTTCTCAGCCGGCACACTGAAAGTCATATGCAGGAAATTTTCCGCATAGGACAGATCATTGCTTGGGTAAATAAACGGCTGACCAACAGAATATTTATAGGCCATGGCGGCAATTGTTGGCATTTTCGCGATCAGGCGATAGCTGGCAATCATCCTTTGCTTCGGATCATGAATGTCAGTGCTGTCATGATAGAAGGCTGAAAGGGCACCTACCACACCAACCATAATGGCCATGGGATGGGCGTCCCGACGGAAACCCTTGAAGAACTGGATGAGCTGCTCATGCAGCATTGTGTGGTAGGTAATATCGTGGGTGAATTTGTTCTTTTCTGCCGTGTTAGGTAGCTCACCTTTAAGAAGGAGATAGCAGACTTCCATGAAGTCGCTTTTTTCTGCGAGATCCTCAATCTTATAGCCGCGATGCATGAGGACACCCTGATCCCCATCGATATAGGTAATGGCTGATTCACAGGAGGCAGTCGAAGTAAAGCCAGGATCATAGGTAAAATGTCCCGTCTGTGCGTAAAGTTTACGGACATCTACAACTGCCGGTCCAACACTACCTGACATCAAAGGCAAATTCGTTACATTGTCATTTTCTGTAAGATCAACATTCCCGGTGATAGTAGAGCTACTCATAAATCTTTATTCCCTTCAAAAAACAGATATTACGTTACCTGCGTTAAGGTTTTAGGAAATTCCAGTTGGAATTCCATTTCTCATTTTACTTAAAAGACCTATCCATCCATGACATGAAGTTGTCCGGCTTGATGCGTTAAATTAAGACCCGACCGCATCTCGGATACGTCCAATTGACTGATCTCGACCAAGCACGTCAAGAATGTCAAAAATACTAGGCGATACCGTCGTACCTGTTAGAGCGGCCCTCAAGGGCTGCGCTATCTTGCCTAATTTCAGTTCTTCGGCGTCAGCTGCGTCTCGTATGGCGGCTTCTACCGTCTCCATTGTCCACTTATCCAATTCTTCCAGCCTGCCTGCCAGTCGCGATAAAACACCGCAGGCCGTTGTGTCTAACAACTTTTTGGCTTTTTCGTCCAACTCAAGCGGACGGCTTGCTATCAGGAACAGTGAACTGTCTGCGAGGGATATTACTGATTTTGCCCGTTCTTTCAAGCCGTTCATGGCTTTTTCCAATAAATTTAACTCATTAGAAGAGAGTGATTTACCAGTTTTTTGTTCAATAATCGGGGCGATCAGTTGGGTTAAATAGCCGTTGTCCGCTTCGCGGATATAGATACCGTTGAGATTTTCCAACTTGGTGAAATCGAAGCGTGACGGCGATTTGCCAACATTATCAAGATCGAACCAGTCGATAGCCTGCTTCGTTGAGATTATTTCGTCATCACCGTGAGACCAGCCCAGGCGCAGAAGATAGTTCCGCATGGCCTCGGGTAAATATCCCAAATCGCGATAGGCCTCAACACCCAGAGCGCCGTGCCGTTTAGAGAGTTTTGCCCCATCAGGACCGTGAATCAGCGGAATATGGGCGACCTTGGGCACCTTCCATCCAATGGCTTCAATTAGTTGCTGTTGGCGTGCGGCATTGGTGAGATGATCATCTCCACGAATGATATCAGTCACCCCCATATCGTGATCGTCGACAACCACAGACAACATATAGGTTGGGGTTCCATCCGCCCGGAGCAGAATCATGTCATCGAGCTGTTCATTTTTGATGGTGACATCACCCTGTACAGCGTCCAGAACGACGGTAGATCCTTCATTGGGGGATTTGAACCGGACAACAGGGTCTCTATCTGCCGGTGCTTCAGATGGATCGCGATCCCGCCAGCGGCCATCATAGATGGGGGGACGCCCTTCGGCGCGCGCCGTTTCTCTCATTTCTGCAAGTTCTTCACGAGAGGCGTAGCAATGATAGGCCTTTCCGTCAGCCAGCAGCTGTTGCGCGATTTCTGTATGGCGGTCTCGCCTCGAAAACTGAAAGACTGGATCCTCATCCCAATCCAGGCCGAGCCAGCGCAATCCCTCAAAGATAGCCTCAATCGCTTCATCCGTTGATCTCTCACGGTCCGTATCTTCAATACGAAGCAGAAATTTACCATTGTTGTGGCGGGCATAGAGCCAGTTGAACAGAGCGGTCCGGGCTCCACCGATATGTAAAAATCCTGTAGGGGAGGGAGCAAATCGCGTTACAACAGTCATGAGAATTAATGTCACCTATGTTTCAAGCTCTGATTTATCGGATCAGACGCTTCGGAAAAAACTGGCTTTTTGTACTCTTTGTCCGCCTTAAGGGCAAGCAAACCATTGGGGCTGATGCACATGATAACGCTGACAGGCTTGAGCATCCGATCAGTAAAAGCCCAGTTGATGCTCGATCGATCTAGATGGTTCTTGTTCTCCCCAGTTTTTGTTGGGGCAGGGATTGTCACTTATTTCAGTCTGGCCTGGCATCCTGGGAAGCTCTGGTTAATGCTCCCTTTCGGCCTTTTGCTCCTATTAGTGCTGAGTGGCCGGACAGAGCGACAAGCATTACATCTGACATTGAAAGCCGTCTTTCTGATTAGTCTTGGTTTCTCTGCGTCTGTTTTTAGGGAGGCAATTGTCGCTGCGCCTGTTCTTCAAAAGCGGATAACTGTAGAGATTGTGGGGACTGTGACACAGAAGTCGTCCGATATTGGTGTGGCTCGGATTAAGTTGGAAAATCTTAAATTTCCAGAGGGATCAATCAAATCCAACTTAATGGCAGTTCGGCTTTCTGTACGATCCGGTTTGAAGGAGCTACATCCGGGCATGAGAATACAGGCTCGGGTAGTTCTGCTACCGCCACCAATGCCGGCCTATGCAGGGGGCTTTGATTTTCAAAGATATGCCTATTTCCAGTCTATTGGTGCTACCGGGTATGCAATAGGTGCCTATGAAGTACTTAAAGAAGATACTTCGTTTTGGTTGCTTCTTAAAGGATTGTCGGCGAAGGCGCGGGATAGCATTGCTACCTATATAAAAGAACGGGGACCACCAAACACCGCCGGTTTTGCTATTGCCATTATGACCGGAGACAAAGGGGCGATCCCGGTTCAGCAATTGGAGGATATGCGCCATTCAGGATTGGCCCATCTTCTGGCCATATCAGGTCTTCATATGGGTATGATCGGTGGGCTGATCTTTTTTCTGTCCCGGTTCTTATTCGCTTGTTGGCCAACTGTTGCTTTGAACTACCCGATTAAGAAAATGGCTGCTGTGATCACGCTTTTCGGTCTCGTTTGCTATCTCTTTGTCAGCGGCATGAGCGTGTCCGCCATACGCGCTTTTATTATGATATCGGCATTCTTCATTGCGGTCTGCTTTGATCGAACGGCGCTGTCTTTCAGAATGGTGGTATTGGCCGCGCTGATTATCATGTTGGTGTTTCCTGAAAGCCTGTTGTCGGCAAGCTTTCAAATGTCCTTTGCTGCAGTCTTCGCGTTGATCGCGCTCTATGAAAAACTCGGCCCGTCCCTCAACCGATTGGCACGAAGCGGGCGAGTATTTCGGAAATTGAGCGCTTATTCGCTCGGAATAGCATTGACGTCCTTGATTGCGGGTCTAGCGACAGCACCTTTTGCAGTCTATCATTTTGGTCAAATGGCAACATTCAGTCTTGCTGCTAATTTGTTTGCCGTCCCTATTATGGGTCTTTGGGTTATGCCCTGGGCCATAGCGACTTTTCTAACTCTCTTTTTACCCTGGTCGTTTCCTCTTGAAATGATGGGTCATGGAATTGACGCTATACTTCTGATTGCGAATGAAACAGCTTCCTGGCCGCAATCGGTGCAATTTTTTGGGACATACTCCCCTGTTCTGCTCATTGGATTCATTTTGGCAGCCCTATGGTGGATGATATGGCGACAACCGATTAGATGGTTGGCATTCCCAATCATTCTGCCAATTACATTTGCTTTTTTGGAAACCGAAAAACCATTGGCGATTATTTCCAATTCCGGGAACCTTTTTGCAGTTTGGGAAGAAGAAAAAGCCCCATATTTTTCGTCCCAGAGTATCGATAGATTTTCCGCAAAAAAATGGACTTTAGTGTTAGGGAAACAGGATCCGGAGGGGCAAATGGAGGGTGTTGCGTGTGATTCATACGGATGCGTATATAGTAAGCAGGGCGTCACCATTGGATTCCCGGAAAATCAGCAGGCTTTAATGGAAGATTGCCAAAGAGCGACGGTAATCATGAGCCGGGTGCCCATTTACATTGCTTGTCCAAAACCGGTTTTAAAAATCGATAAATTCGATTTATGGCGTCAAGGTAGTCACAGTCTCTATAGGGGGCCGGGCGATAGCTTTCGCGTTGAGACAGTTAATGGGGTGCGAGGGCAGCGGCCCTGGGTGCCGCTGCGGTCACGGAATTAATGTACCTTTTACTTGAGACAGCTCAATACTGCCGGAACAATCCGACCAATTGACCCTGTACCTTGACCTGATCTGGACCGAATATACGGGTCTCATAGTCTGGATTAGCTGCTTCCAGGGCAATGGAGCCGCCTTTGCGACGCAAGCGCTTGAGAGTAACCTCCCCATCGTCGATGAGGGCAACGACAATCTTGCCGTTTTCTGCGGTTTTGCTCTCTTGAATGATCACTGTATCTCCGTCATGGATACCAGCATCTACCATCGAGTCCCCGGCAACTTCCAGACAATAATGGGATCCGGTGCCAACCATGGCGTTTGGAACATTGACGAAATTTGTCGGGTCACTCAGGGCTTCAATTGGAGTACCGGCGGCGATCCGTCCATAGAGAGGGAGAGACACGGAATCCGAATTTTTATCGCCGTTATCAATCAAAGGCTCTTTGACAGGTTTTCCTTTGCCTTTGAAGTCTCCTTGAATGAGATTAAGGGAAACCGGCGCTTTTGCAGTTGCCTCGGTCGGAATCTCCCGCGGGCGAATGTCTTCCGGAAGTTTCAGGACTTCCAGTGCGCGGGCCCGATGGGGAAGGCGACGGATGAACCCTCTCTCCGTGAGGCCGGTTATCAGCCGATGGATGCCCGATTTCGATTTTAGATCAAGGGCTTCCTTCATTTCATCAAATGAGGGGGAGACGCCGCGATTTTCGAGGCAATCATGGATATATATGAGCAACTGGTGCTGTTTTTTGGTAAGCATGGTCTTTTCCGCCATCAAGAACAAAACAAAAACATTAGGAATGTTCTACAAAAGTTCTCATTTGGCGTCAAGTCAATTTAAACCTGATATACTAGATATTGCGATTAAACTTGCGGATAGGGGTGGGATAACGCGATATAGTCCACTTCGCTGCCTTTCGAGATCGGTTCAGCGAAAGGCATACGACGGACCAGACAATCGGCGGCGGACAGAGGCGACAGCATGGAGCTGTCCTGCTTTGGAAACAGCTCTACCAAAGGCAGACCATTCTCTGTACCAACAACCTTTGCCCTGAGATAGTCTTCCCTTTGGTCGTTCTTACCAAAGTCATGGCTGATAACGGCTCGCTCAATAGCCAGTTCCCGAGGGGGTAAGCCGTTTAAGGCATCGATCGCCGGGATCAGAAACAAATAGCTGCAAATCATGCTGGAGACAGGATTGCCAGGCATTCCGAGCATGGGCGTGCCGTTCAGGTCTCCAAACATCAAAGGTTTACCGGGTCGCATGGCTATTCGCCAGAAATCGACAGCCAACCCTTCCTTACCGAGAACCGATTGCACCAGATCATGATCTCCGACGGAGGCACCGCCGAGCGTCACCAGCATATCCGCCGAGCGGGCGCCGGCTGCCATTTGCCGCAAGGATTGTTCATTGTCCTGAGCAATACCAAGATCAATAGCTTCGCAGCCCATTTGCTCAACAATTGCGGCGACAAGCAGGCTGTTAGAGGAAATAATCTGGTTCGGGCCAACGGGCTCTCCTGGCCGGACAAGCTCATCTCCTGTCGACAGAAGGGCAATGCGGGGGCGCCGCCTGACTTTGGCCCAGGGCACATTCATGGCCGCCATAAAACCAATATCTCTGGGAGTAAGCCGGCGGTTTTTGGAAATACCGCTGTCACCTTCGCGAAAGTCCAGTCCGGCGGGGCGTACATATGTCCCGCTTGTTACGGTTTCGAGAATGGTGACCCAGCCGTCCTGGGTGTCATCTTCCTGCCGCCCGGGCTTAGTATCTTCCTGAATAACGATGGCATCGGTCCCGTCAGGAAGTGGTGCGCCGGTAAATATCCGTACACATTCGCCGTTTTGAACGGGTCCGTCATAGGATCCACCGGCCGCAGATTCACCTACGACTTTAAGGAAAACCGGAACCTCTTTTACATCGCTTGCCTGAACGGCATATCCATCCATGGCGGACAGGTCAGCAGGGGGTTGAGTGCGCCGGGCGACAATGTCTTCGCACAAAACCCGGCCATGAGCCTGATCAATGGAAACCTGCTCCGTTGAAACCGGTTTTATCTCTTTCAGGACTTTTGCGCGGGCCTCGCTTACGGAAATCATGCTGCGTTAAAGGTTCCTGATTTTCCGCCGCTTTTATGCAGGAGCTTCGTTTCACTAATGACCATGCCGCGATCTACCGCCTTGCACATGTCATAAATGGTCAGGGCACAGATGCTGGCAGCGGTCAGGGCTTCCATCTCCACACCGGTTCGGCCTTTAAGCTGACAAGTGGCTATGGTCTGGATACTGCTCTCTTCTGCATTTAAAGAAAACTCAATTCCCACTTTTGTTAAGGCTAACGGATGGCAAAGAGGGATAAGATCGGCGGTTCTCTTGGCCGCCATGATGCCAGCAAGTCGGGCGACACCGAGGACATCGCCTTTTTTGGCTTTCCCTTCCTGAATAAGCTTGAATGTCTCAGGCTTCATGGTGATGGTAGCGGTGGCGCTTGCTGTGCGTTCCGTGACTTCCTTGGCGCCGACATCCACCATATGGGCGGCGCCATCCTTGTCAAAATGCGTAAATCCGGACATGACGCCTCCTTAGCCTGTCGCCAGAAGAGTGCGAACAGCCGAGGCAACGTCCGCCTGACGCATGAGAGATTCACCGACCAGAAAACAGCCGCAACCAGCGCGTTCCATGCGCGCCAGGTCTTCGGGGGTATAGAGGCCGCTTTCACTGACGGCCAAACAATCTTCCGGAAGATTCTGAGATAAATCTTCCGTTGTCGCAATATCAACTGTGAGAGTTTTCAAATTGCGGTTATTGATGCCGATTAGGGGGCTTTTAAGAACGGATGTCCGTTCCAGCTCCTCGCGATCATGGACTTCAACCAGCACATCCATGCCTAAATCAGTCGCGCATTGCTCCAGCTCTTGAGCCTGACTGTCTTCAAGCGCCGCCATAATCAAGAGAATGCAATCGGCGCCGAGCGCGCGTGCCTCAATCACCTGATAAGGGTCAAGCATGAAGTCTTTGCGCAATACAGGTAGCGAGACGGCTGCGCGGGCAGCAACCAGATAGGCATCATCCCCCTGGAAATACGGAATATCTGTCAGCACAGAAAGACAGGTTGCGCCGCCATCTTCATAGGATTTGGCAAGCGACGGCGGATCGAAGTCCTCCCGGATCAATCCTTTTGACGGGGACGCCTTTTTAATCTCAGCAATCAGTCCGTATTGCCCGGCATTCCGCCGCTTTCTCAAAGCCTCAATAAACCCTCTTGGCGCGGAAGTCTGTTTCGCGGCCTCTTCCAATTCACCAAGGGACGTTTTTTCCTTACAGGCCTGGATATGAAGACGCTTATCGTCACATATTTTCGCGAGAATACTCATATTCTAAGAGACCGTTTCATTTGTAATGCGCTTGAGATTCTCAAATGCTTTCAAGGCACTGCCATCATCAATAGAGGTTGCCGCCAGGGAGATACCCTCTTCAACGGTTTCACATTTGCCGCCGATCATGATGGATGCACCAGCATTCAGCAAAGTAACATCCCGATAAGGTCCTACCTCGCCTTTCAGAAGGGCCATCAGGGCCTTGGCATTATCCTCAGGGACGCCGCCTTTCAGGTCCTTAAGCTCAACCTTTTTGAGGCCGAATTCTTCCGGATGGATGTCAAATTCCCGGATATCGCCACCCTTCATCTCGACAACCTTGGACGGACCTGTTGTCGTTAATTCATCCAACCCATCAGATCCATACATAACCCAGATATGTTCTGAGCCAAGCTCCCGCAAGGTTTCAGCCATCGGTCGCATCCATCTCGGGTCATAGACACCGATCAACTGACGTTTGACCGCCGCCGGATTGGACATGACACCGAGAAGGTTGAAGATTGTCCGAATGCCCAGCTCGATCCGGGTCGGGCCGACATGGCGCATCGCTCCGTGATGGCGGTAGGCGACCATAAAGCAGATACCGGCTTCATCAAGAGCTTTCTGGGTCAGCGACAGATCGCATTCCGTGTTTATCCCAAGAACCGCCTGCACATCCGCGGTTCCGGAGCGAGAGGAGGCGGCACGGTTACCGTGTTTGGCAACGGGAACACCGGCGCCCGCTGTTACAAAGGCAGCGGCTGTCGAGATATTGAGGGTCCCATGACCGTCACCCCCGGTTCCGACAACGTCCATTGCCATCTCCGGCGCCTTGATATAGGTGGCGCGGGCCCGCATGACACTGACGGCACCGACAAGTTCCTCAACGGTTTCCCCTCGGATATGAAGCCCCATCAGGAAGGCCCCCATCTGAGACGGGGTGGCATCACCGGAGAGGATGATATTGAACGCTTCTTTCGCTTCATCCATGCTGAGGCTGCTGCCTGCGGCAATTTTTGCAATCAGGCCTTTGAAATTCTGCATATTGTCGGTCATGCGGCTGCCTTGTTACCCGGCTTTGTCAGATTAAGGAAATTCTGCAGAATGGCGTGTCCATGCTCGGAAGCGATGCTTTCCGGATGGAACTGTACCCCATGCATTGGCAGATCCTTGTGGCTGAGGCCCATAATCACGCCGTCAGACGTAGACGCAGTGACTTCCAGCGTATTAGGAATAGTTGCCGGATCTACGGTCAGCGAGTGATAACGGGTTGCCGTGAAATCATTTGGGATCCCTTTGAATATCCCTTGCCCATTATGGGAAATAGGGGATGTTTTACCGTGCATCAATTGGTCCGCCCGGATAACCTTACCGCCAAAGACCTGACCTATTGTTTGATGCCCAAGGCAAACCCCGAATACAGGCATGTTTGTCGTCGCAGCCCGTTTGACCAGATCCAGGCAAATGCCTGCCCGGTCCGGATCACAAGGGCCGGGGGAGAGAACGATGCCGTCCGGGTTTTCGGAAAATACCTCATCCACCGTCACAACATTGTTGCGATAGACCTTTATGTCGGCACCTAATTCCCCCAGAAACTGGACCAGGTTATAGGTGAAGCTATCGTAATTATCTATAAGTGTTATCATATCAATATCTTGGAACGTTCAATTCAGCAGGCATCTTAGGAACCTTAAATACCCTAAGACCAATCCCGGAAACAATAGCAGTTTCACTTCTTTTTGGATATGGTCAAGCCCACAATTGAGCCTTTGCCTTATTTCCAGCGCAATCTTCATAGCTTATTTACCATATTGAAATAGAAGGATAATCGGCATAGAAAGGACCCAGGCTTGCGCCTTGGAAATGGGGGAGACCATCTGAATGACGTCCCAAAGAGGGAAAAGACAAGCCGCTTTGGCGCCACAAATTGAGGAAGACCGCGGGATGACAAGCTCTCCTGCCCGAATTCTTATCCTCTGCATTGCCGTGTTGGTGATCAGCGCCAGTGGGGGTGTCCTTATTGGAAATCTCCTGAATAGGGCAGAAGAAAAACCCCTGATGGAAGTGGTCAGTGCCTTTATCCTGCCGCCTGCCGTCCAGGATACAGTTGTGGCGATCGAGCCAAGCCCCTTTGAGAACAATGACTATCCAGAGGATAGCCCCTTTGCCTCAAATGATTATCCAAAAGAAATATCACCGGAAGCCCATATCGCCGCCCTCAAAGCGAAGGAAGCGGAAACAGGTGTAGCCGCCATCGAGCCGGATCAATTCCCTAAAGCCCGACAAGTGCCGATTGCGCCGCTAACAACATCTGATCCGCCCTGGCGCAAATATGCTGCCCTGGCGCCGCCATTTGAAGGTAAGCCCTTGATTGCATTGGTTATTGATGATGTTGGTCTTAGTCAGGGTCGGGTTGAGGAACTCTCAGATTTACCGGGTCCAATGACCTTAGCCTTTTTACCTTATGCCTCGAAATTGCAGTCCAAAGCTGAATATGCCCGCGCGCGCGGCCATGAAATCATGCTGCACATGCCCATGGAGCCCCTTGATCATTTGACGAACCCGGGTCCGGATGCCTTGTTGCTTGGACTAGCGCCTGAGGAACTCACACGGCGGGTTAAAAAGAACCTGGATAGCTTTGAAGGCTATGTTGGGGTCAATAATCATATGGGAAGTCGGTTCACAGCCAATTCGGATGCGATGTCTCTAGTCATGGATATTCTGGCTGAGCGTGGTCTGTTGTTCCTGGATTCAAAAACCACAGCTTCGTCCGTCGGCTATCGCTTTGCCGTCAGCCGTGGGATGCCGTCCGCCAAACGGGATATCTTCATCGATAACGTGATTGAGGAAGAGGCAATTCTTAAGCAGCTTAGAAAAGTCGAGGATATCTCCAGTCGCAAGGGACTTGCCATTGCCATCGGTCATCCGCACAAGGCGACTATGTCCGTTCTCCGCACCTGGCTGCCGGAAGCGCGCAAGCGCGGTTTTGTTTTTGTTCCCATCAGTGCTGTCATGGCGCTGAAATATGACGGCTAGGGTTGGAATTTAGCGGTTCTTGTTGGAATCGGAAGCATATCTGACGGCTTCTTGAGCGGCTCTCACCAGGGCTTTAGCCTTATTGACTGTCTCTTCATATTCCGCGTCCGGATCACTATCCGCGACAACGCCGCCACCCGCCTGAATATAGACCTTGTTATCCTTCACAACGGCGGTTCTGAGAGCGATACAGGTATCCATGGATCCGTTGGCAGAGATATAACCAACGGCTCCGCCGTAAATGCCTCGGCGGCTCTTCTCAAGCTCGTCAATGATCTCCATGGCCCGAACCTTTGGCGCGCCGGATACCGTTCCTGCCGGAAAGCCAGCCTTTAACGCATCAATAGCCGTGAAGCTGTCAGCGATCTCACCCTCCACGTTGGAGACGATATGCATGACATGGGAATAATTTTCGATCTCCATGTTCTCAGTCACTGTCACCGAGCCGATTTTGGCCACTCGACCGACATCATTACGGCCGAGATCCAGCAACATCAAATGTTCGGCCAGTTCTTTGGGATCGGATAGCAGATCCTGGGCTAGAGCCGCATCTTCCGCGGCCGTGGCGCCACGCGGTCGGGTGCCGGCTATGGGGCGGATGGTGACTTTGTTGTCGCGCAACCTTACCAATATTTCCGGGCTCGATCCGACAACCGAAAACTCCCCGAAATTGAGGTAGAACATGAAGGGAGAGGGGTTTGTGCGCCTTAACGCACGGTACAAGGCGAGCGACGGTAATTCGAACGGCAATTCAAATCGCTGCGAGGGAACCACCTGAAAAATATCGCCGGCCCGGATATATTCCTTGGCCTTCTCGACCATCGTGAAATATTCGTCCTTGCTGGTGTTGGAACTGGGTTCCGGTAGATCGAGGCCGTCTCCATCGAATGACGCCGAATGGGGCAGGCTGCGCTCAAAATCATGGACCGCGTCAGAAAGCCGTTCCGCCGCGTGGTTATAGGCGTTCTGGGCAGATCGGCTATCGTCTGTCCAGACAGGGGTTATGATGGTGACAAGATCAAGGATGGAATCAAAGATGGCCATGACAGTGGGCCGGATAAACATGCCATCCGGCACATCCAGCTCTTTAGGATTGCCATCCGGGATATCCTCCATCAGCCGCACCGTGTCATAGGACATATAGCCGACGAGGCCGGCGGCCATGGGCGGCAGGTTCTCCGGCAGATCGATGTGACTTTCATCAATCAAGGACTGCAAACTCGCCAGCACCGGCTCCTCGCAGGCGACAAAGGCATCAGGGTCAAAGCGGGCGGTGCGGTTGATCCGGGCCTCTGTGCCGTCACAGCGCCAGATCAGGTCCGGTTTCATGCCGATGATGGAATAGCGACCGCGAACAGCGCCGCCTTCAACGGATTCCAGCAAAAAGGAGTTGGGTTTCCCCTCCGCCAGTTTCATCATGGCAGAGACAGGGGTTTCCAGATCGGCAACCAGAGTTGTCCAGAGTATTTGCGAGAGTCCCTGGTCGTGTTTTTCCTTGAACTCTGCAAATGCGGGCTGAATGGCCATATTTAAAAATATTCCCGGATCAGGTCTTCCTTGACGGAGATGCCGATTTGCTTCTGAAGGTAGGATTCATACTGGGACAGAATACTGGCGCGAATGCCATTGGCCAATTGAGCGGACATCTGTTCCGCCGCTTCCGGATCGGCACTTGTCTCGGCCGGAATAATATCTGCGATCGTATAAAGAACGAAACCGTTGCCCGCTGCGTTAGGACCAACGCCAAAGGCACCTTTTTGCAGTCCAAACAATCCATCGCGCAGCTCTGGCGACAAATCACCGGGGGAGCCGGTGCGCTGTACGGCAGGAGAAGTTTGTATCGTGGATCCCGTAGACTCAGCGATTTTCTCCAGACTTTCCCCTTCTGTTGTCTTCAAGAGTAAGGCATCCGCCTGTTTGCGGGCTTCTTCCTGACGCCAATTGGTCTGCCAGTCGGTTGTTGCCTGCTCTCTGACATCGGCGAGGGGACGGACAGCTGCTTCAGTGATACCGTCTATGGCGATGGCGAAATAGGCACCTGATTGCGTTTCGCGCAATTCCGCGTCGCTATCTGAGGGTCGGGTAAAGGCATCTGCCAAAAACGCCGGATCGGCGGGCAGGGAGGTGATTGGTTGACCGGACGCATCATTCCCCTGGGAATCCACCGCATCTACAGTGACAACAGGAATGCCAACCGCCTTACCGGCATCCGCAACAGTTGCGCCACCGGCAAACTCATCTTCAATTTTTGTCGCCTGACGGAACATGACGTCATAGGCTTCACGCAAACGGATATCCTGGGTTAGCTGGTCCTTGACTTCGTCCAGCGTTTTTGACGTCTCCGGCTGAATCTCAGTCACCTTCACCAGGTGCCATCCGAGAACTGTTTTGACTGGCTTCGAGACCCCATCCTGCAGCAGGTTGTATACCGGCCCTTGAAGCTCCGGTAGCAAGTCCTGTTCGGACATCAAGCCAAGATCCAGATCCTCTGGTGTCAGTTGTAGCTCAGACAAACCGACTTCTTCGAAACTGCTGCCACCTTCAATCTGATTGAGAGCTGCTTGTGCGCTCTCTTCGGAGTCAAAAATCATCTGCTGAACGGACCGAACTTCGGGCACATTGAACTCACTCAACCGGCCTTCATATTCATTCTGTAGATCTTTATCGCTAACGGCTGTTTCCTCAACGAAATCTTCCGGCTTCAAATACAGATAACTGATCTTCCTGTATTCCGGTGCCGAGAACCGCTCAGGATTTGCTGAGACATACTCTGTCAACTCTTCATCTGTCGGAGCCGGAGCAAAACCAATGTTGCTATCGAGGATTTCCACAAAACTGGCGGAGCGTTTTTCTTCCTGATAGGCATACATGACATCCAAAAGCACCTTAGGAGATTTGGTGATCGGCATAGTCAGGCTGTTTATCAGCTGCTGGCCAGTAATGTCATTGCGGACAATCTCTACATATTCACCTTCACTATAGCCGTTCTGTTGCAGGAAGCTTTGGAACCGGAAACGATCAAACTGGTTGAATTCATTCTGGAAGATCGGTTGCAGCTGGATCATCCGTCGGATCGCTGCATCATCCGCATTGAGACCGAGCTGTTTGGTCTTTTCTTCCACCAGCGCCCGGGAGGCGATCTGGTTGACGGTCATCTGGGCCAGTCCGAACTGCCGCGCCTGTTCGGCTGTCAGTCGGGTCTGAAACCGCTGGGAGAGGATATTCAGGTTCCGCTGATAGTCCCGCTGGAACTCTCCAAACGAAACAGACACATCTCCCACTTCGATGACGTTACTGCCACGAGAGCTCGTCAGCATATCTCCGCCAATACCCCAGACAGCAAAGCTCGCTACCAAAAGAACTAACAAACCTTTTGCGAGCCATCCACCGGCACCTTTGCGCATTGCGTGAAGCATTGTATCGACTACCAATCCCTGAAATGATCAAATCTTTTTACTCTCGGCATCTCTGCCGTAAGTCGGCCAGATTATAGGGGCCTGTAGGTCAGGAGCAACCGGGAATTTCGCCCATTCGCGTGTTTCTGACTTACTTTCCGGCCCGAAAAATGGCATACGAACTTAAATTTGCGATTTATGCCAGAAATTCAACTGTTTTTTTGAGGGATATGATGTCGGACGAAAGAAGAAAACTGATTGCCGGTAACTGGAAAATGAACGGCCTTGTCGATACATCGGTGATGGAGATTAAAGATCTGGCCGCGCGGGCTAGCAAAATCGACACCCCGGCCTGCGATATTCTGATCTGCCCTCCTGCGACTTTATTACGGGAAATGGCCCGGATCTCTCTGGACAGCCCGGTTCAGATTGGTGGCCAGGATTGCCATCCGAACGAGAAGGGGGCCCATACCGGCGACATCAGTGCTGAGATGGTCAAGGATGCAGGAGGTAAATTCTGTATTGTCGGTCATTCAGAGCGGCGAGCCGACCATGGCGAGAGCAATGAGACAGTCAGAGCCAAGGCGGAAGCCGCCCATCGCACCGGATTGATTGCCATTGTCTGTGTTGGTGAAACGCTGGAGGAGCGCGATGCGGGTAAGACCCTTGATGTCATTACCGATCAGGTCCGCAATTCTCTGCCGGCTGCAGCTACAGCCGCCAACACAGTCATCGCCTATGAACCTGTCTGGGCCATCGGCACGGGCAAGACGCCAACGGCGGACGACGTGAAGGCAGTCCATGCTCATATCAGAAAAGACCTTGCTGGACTGATGAACGACTCCGGCCGGGTGCGGCTTCTCTATGGCGGGTCCGTCAAAGGCAGCAATGCGGCAGAGCTTATGGCCGTCGAGAATGTCGATGGTGCGCTCGTCGGGGGTGCAAGCCTCAAAGCGGAGGACTTTTGGCCCATCGTCAATACCTGCATCTAAACAGGCAAGGAGCGAGATATGTCCCTGGATCTAAAAGAATTGAAAGCGGCTCACGACAAGTTCTTTGATGCCACCAACCAGATGTTTACGGGCGATCTCACTTTAATGAAGGAAATCTGGTCCCATAGTGAGGACGTTATCTATATGGGGCCAGATGGCGGCTATCAGGTCGGTTGGGGTGAGGTGTTGGCCGACTGGCAACGCCAGGCCGATCTCAAGCTCGGCGGCAAGGTCGTCACCACTCAGGTCCATCTCGCCGTCAATGGCGACCTCGGCTATGCCCACAGCATCGAAGTCGGCCAGAACGATCAGGCCGACGGTGAAAACGACCTCCCGCCCGTCCAAATCCGCGCCACTAAAATCTTTAGAAAAGAAGAGGGCGCCTGGCGCCTGATCAGCCTCCATACCGACCGGCTGGACTACCTGCATACGGATGGGTAGCGGCGCGAAGGCTCTATTCACTCAAATATTCAAGAATTGACGTTTTGGCAGTGTCATTGTTTATTAATCCCAAATGATCCACGTCTTGTACGATCTGGTATTTGCCCTTATTGGTCGCGGCGGACATCGTCTTTTCAAAATTCGTTGCAATAAAGGCGTCATCGTCTGCACCAACGATCAAAAGAAAATTCGGCAAAGCAGTGATGTCTTCGAGGTAGGCCATTCGCGGTGCAAAAGAGGTATTGAGGCGATAGCTATAGCTTTGCGTTGCGGACGGACCGGATGGTCCTTCTAGCAGTGATAGCGGGTAGTTAAATTGAATTACGGTCATGTCATTAAACCAGGTAATGCCAACCGTGTTGAGCATGCTCAGGCCGATGATACGACGTGTTAATGGATGGGCCCAACCGCCGGATTTCTCACGCATTGTTGGGGCGTTGTATTTTAAGTAAGGCGCCATCAGGACGGCTTTGTTCAACATATATCCGTGTTCACCCCCTGCGAAACGAGTTACGAGCCCTCCGCCACTTGAATGTCCGATCATAAAGACCTTTTGATTCCCCGATTTAAAGGTCTTGATCAGATCGGCAAGGTCATCTTCAAGCTGCCCGATATATGCGACGTCGCCACGGGTTTTTGTTTCCGGGCCATGCCCTCGAAGGTCCGGTAACAAAATATCAAACTGTCCGGTGTCTGATAGGAATTCTGCAAGGCTTGTATAGCCACCCCCATGCCAACCTGACCCGTGAATCAGAATGACTAATGGGGTTTTGTCCGATTGAGAAGGATAGCGGCGTAAATTGAGTTTCGTGCCATCGCGTGCCGTATAGTAGGTCGCTTGAAAATTATCTTGGTTGGCAACGGCAGAGGTTTGAGGAAAAGAAAGCGTATTCGATCCGTCCAATGTTTTCAGCGGTTGTGACAGTATTAGACCAATGGCAATAGCAAAATAAATGAAAATAGAGATGAGGGCGGACCTAAACAGGAATTTTGTGATTTTTCGCTTTTTCATTTTTCCAACTCGTCCGCTCGAATAACTAGCACATCAACTGATACTTAAAAAATCTATCAAATTTTGACCGATTGTCCTGTTGCAGGAAAAACCTCCACTCGATATGACCTGCAAAAGTGCTTCAATGCCAGACATATAAATTTCAGCAAAAGCTGAAGGTCGCCAGCCAGTAATCGGAATACGGAACAACGTCAAGGCTGCTCAAATTGTCAGAAGTACCAGGTGAGGCAAAACCGTTCACCAAAGAGACTTATCCTAACACTCAAAGGTATATTAGAAAAACAACTAGTGCCGCTCTTGAAATTAACCCCTTTATCTCCATTTACCAGATTAGAGCAAATACTCTAAAAGGGAGAAGGGGTATGAAATACGTAAACAGAACGACGGTAGCGATTGCCGTGATCGTATTTGGGCTGGGAGTGGCCGGGGTAGCGGCGGAGAAGGCGGAGCGGCAGAAGTTTCTGCCCGATGGCGCCGTGGTGGCGGAGGCGTTGATCCCGACGCCGCCAACCGTTGGCTCCCCGGCCTTTGATGCCGAGATGGCGGCGGTGCTGGAGCTGCAGGAAATGCGCTCGGAAGAAGAGGTGGCGTTTGTCTCCCAACCGCTGGATTTTGACCGCTTCGTGCCGATCCTTGAAGCGGAGTTGAATTCGGTCGATGCAGAGGCTTTGAAGCAGACCCTCGATACGGCCATTGATCGGGTGCGGCTTAATTACGACGCGGTGAAAGCACAATATAACTTTCCGCGGCCCCATCAGGTGAGTGACCAGGTGCAGCCTGTAGGTGAGGCACGGCCCGTGGCGTCCTACCCGAGCGGCCATACTATTCGAGCGACGGTCTATGCGAGATTACTCTCTGAGGTCTTTCCGGAGCGGGAACCAGAGCTGAGGGATTTCAGTAACCAGATCGGTTATGGTCGGGTTGTGGCTGGGCAGCATTATCCCATTGATGTGAATTCCGGGCAGGTGCTGGGTCATGCCTATGCCGATGTGATAATCCAGCAACCGGCCTTCCAGTCGGCCATTACCCAGATAAGAGGGGCAGGGGCGTAAACCCCCTGCCTTTAGGCAGTCATTTATCGCCAACTAGCCCCTAGCATTCTGGTTGACTTTGGTGTAGAGAACCCCCAATTGTTATTTTTGAGGCTGGACGGGTCGTGTCCGGCCCATTTGGGTTTGGAAGATTATGGAAACAATTCTGTTGGTCGTTCATGTGCTGATCGCGATCGTTCTGGTCGGCGTGGTCCTGTTGCAGCGCTCCGAAGGTGGGGCGCTTGGCATTGGCGGCGGCGGTGGCGGTGGTGCCATGAGCAGTCGCGGTGCGGCGAACCTGCTGACCCGGACCACAGCGGCCTTGGCTGCAGCCTTCATGGTAACCAGTATTCTGTTGGCAATTGTTAGCGGCACTCACACAGCACCTGCCTCAATTCTTGATTCTCCGCTGACAGTGCCTGAATCAGATCGTCTGGCACCGCTTCCGGATGTGACAAATGGCGGAAGCGAAGGGGGAGCACCTGCTTCCACAGCCCCATCGGAGCCAGCCGCTCCGATCTCGGAATAGTCCGGTTACAAAAAAAATCACGAGGCGGCGGATTTGCCGCCTCTTTTTATTTCACGACACAGTTTAAATTGGTTATAACGTAACTCCATGGCTCGGTTTATTTTCATTACCGGTGGTGTGGTTTCCTCGCTTGGCAAAGGTCTCGCAGGGGCGGCGTTAGCCTCCCTCCTGCAGGCGCGTGGCTATAAAGTGCGACTTCGGAAGCTGGACCCCTATATCAACGTCGATCCCGGCACTATGAATCCGTATGAACATGGCGAATGCTATGTAACGGATGATGGGGCAGAGACGGATCTCGATCTCGGACATTACGAACGCTTCACGGGCGTTCCGTCCAAGCAAACAGACAATGTAACGACAGGGCGGATCTACCAGACGGTGATCCGAAAGGAGCGGCGCGGCGATTATCTCGGCGGTACCGTTCAGGTGATTCCCCATATCACCAACGCCATCAAGGAATTCGCCACGTCAAATCTGGAAGATGAGGATTTTGTCCTGGTCGAGATTGGCGGCACCGTCGGCGATATTGAGGGGCTGCCGTTTCTGGAAGCCATCCGTCAGCTCGGCTATGAGCTTAAAAATGACGCCATCTTCATTCATCTGACCCTGGTTCCTTATATTGCTGCCGCCGGGGAACTCAAAACCAAACCCACCCAGCATTCGGTGAAGGAGCTACGCTCCATCGGTATTCAGCCCGATATTCTGCTCTGCCGGAGTGAACAGCCGATACCCGCCGGTCAGCGCCGCAAGATCGGCCTGTTCTGCAATGTGCCGGAAGAGGCCGTCATTCAGGCCCTCGATGTTCGCAGCATCTATGAGGTGCCGCTCAGCTATCATGAAGAAGGCTTTGACGAGCAGGTCTTAAAAGCCTTCGGGATCGAGGATGCACCGGAACCGGACCTCTCGAAATGGCAGGAAATTGTCGAGCGGGTCCTGCAGCCGGAAGGCGAGGTCAATATTGCCGTTGTTGGCAAGTATATTGAGCTCCAGGATGCCTATAAATCTTTAAGCGAATCCCTGATCCACGGCGGTATCGCCAACAAGGTAAAGGTCAATATCAAATGGTTCGAATCGGAAACTTTTGAAGATGATGAGGTGAACCCTGCCCATGAGCTTGAAAATGTTCATGCCATTCTGGTTCCCGGCGGATTTGGGGAGCGCGGGGCCGAGGGCAAGATCAAGGCCGCCCAATATGCGCGGGAAAATATGATTCCCTATTTTGGTATCTGCTACGGCATGCAGATGGCGGTCATTGAAGGCTGCCGAAACCTCGCGGGTATGCCCAATGCCGGAACCTCGGAATTTGGCTGTTATGATCCCAATGTGGTCGGCCTGATGACCGAATGGACTCGCGGCAATGAGACGGAGATCCGCAGCGAGGACGGTGATCTCGGCGGGACCATGCGTCTTGGGGCTTATCCTTGCGACCTCGTCGAAGACAGTCAGGTGCGCGAGATCTACGGCACCGATCATATTGATGAACGCCACCGTCATCGCTTCGAGGTTAACATCGCCTATAAGGATGTTCTTGAGAAAGTGGGGTACAAATTCTCTGGCCTCTCCCCACATGGTGACTTGCCGGAGATTGTTGAGCTCATCGATCATCCCTGGTTCATCGGGGTGCAGTTCCATCCCGAACTGAAATCGAAACCCTTTGACCCGCATCCTCTGTTCAAGAGCTTTATCGAGGCGGCGGTCAGCAAATCACGACTGGTATAGACATGACGAACAGCAAACATGTGCAAATCGGCAATCTCACTGTCGGCAACGACCTGCCACTCGCCATTATCGCCGGACCTTGCCAGATGGAAAGTATGATCCACGCCGTGGACATCGCCGGACAATTGCATGAAATAACTCAAAAACTCGGCATGGGGCTTGTCTATAAGACCTCTTTCGATAAAGCAAACCGCACATCCTTAAAGGCACAGCGTGGGCTCGGCCTGGAAGGGGCGATCCCTGTTTTTGAGCGCATCCGCAGTGAGTTCGGCATTCCGGTTCTGACCGATGTGCATCTGCCAGAACAGTGCGCGGCTCTCGGCGATGCCGTCGACGTGCTACAGATCCCGGCTTATCTCTGTCGCCAGACTGATCTTCTGCTGGCCGCTGCGGCGACTGGTAAGGTGGTTAATGTCAAGAAAGGGCAGTTTCTGGCCCCCTGGGATATGAAAAATGTCGCGGCCAAGCTGATCGACAGCGGCAACCCGAAAGTCCTGCTGACGGAGCGCGGCGCCATGTTTGGTTATAACACCCTTGTTTCCGACATGCGCAGCCTCGCCATCATGGCCGAGCAGACTGGGCAGCCCGTCGTCTTCGATGCCACTCATTCCGTACAGCAGCCGGGCGGGCAGGGCACGTCTTCGGGCGGACAGAGGGAATTTGTCCCCGTGCTGGCCCGCGCCGCCGTCAGTGTTGGCGTTGCCATGGTCTTCATGGAAACCCATGATGATCCCGATAATGCGCCGTCAGATGGCCCGAACATGGTCCCCATTGATCAGATGGAAGGCCTGCTCGCTACCTTACAGAAATTCGACAACCTCGCTAAAAACCTCAATCCATAGGAAAGTCCCATGAGTGCAATTCTTGATATTACCGGCCGCGAAATCCTTGATAGCCGGGGCAACCCGACAGTGGAAGTCGATGTTATTCTGGAAAGCGGCGCTCAGGGTCGGGCGGCGGTTCCCTCTGGCGCCTCCACCGGTGCACATGAGGCGGTTGAGCTCAGGGATGGCGATAAAGTTCGCTATGGCGGTAAAGGTGTCCTGAATGCCGTTGAATCCGTCAATGGCGAAATTTTCGATATCCTTTCGGGCCGCGATGCCGATGACCAGATTGCTCTCGACCGGGCCATGATTGCGCTCGACGGCACGGAAAATAAAGGTCGCCTCGGCGCCAATGCCATTCTCGGGGTCAGCATGGCCCTCGCCAAAGCTGCCGCCGAAGATTGCGGTCTGCCGCTTTATCGTTATGTGGGCGGGGCCTCGGCCCGGACCCTACCGGTGCCGATGATGAATATCATCAATGGCGGGGAGCATGCGGATAATCCCATCGATGTGCAGGAATTCATGATCATGCCGGTGGCCGCCGACAGCCTGGCCGACGCCGTGCGTATGGGCTCGGAAGTCTTCCAGACCCTCAAGAAACAGCTCTCCGCTGCCGGTCATAACACCAATGTCGGCGATGAGGGCGGCTTCGCGCCAAATATCGCCTCCACCCGCGATGCCCTTGATTTCATTATGAAATCCATTGAAGTGGCGGGCTATAAACCGGGGGAGGATATCTATCTCGCCCTCGATGCCGCCTCCACCGAGTTTTTCGAAAACGGCAAATATAGTCTCAAAGGCGAAAACAAGATCCTCGAGCCGGGCGAGATGGTCGATTACTACGCTACCCTCGTCGGTGATTATCCCATCATCTCCATTGAGGATGGCATGAGCGAGGATGACTGGGACGGCTGGAAACAGCTCACCGACAAGATCGGCGATACCGTTCAGCTGGTCGGCGACGACCTCTTCGTCACCAACCCCAAACGCCTCGCAGACGGCATTGCCCAAGGCACGGCCAACTCCATCCTGGTTAAAGTCAACCAGATCGGCTCCCTCACCGAAACCCTGGAAGCCGTCGAAATGGCCCACAAGGCCCGCTACACCGCCGTCATGTCCCACCGCTCCGGCGAAACCGAAGACTACACCATCGCCGATCTCGCCGTGGCCACCAACTGCGGCCAAATCAAAACCGGCAGCCTCTCACGTTCTGACAGATTGGCGAAATACAACCAGCTTATCCGGATTGAACAGGAGTTGGGAGACGCCGCGGAATATGAGGGACGGGGGATTTTGAAGGGGTAGTATTCTCAAAAATTTATGGAGTATTCCATGTCGAGGTAAATAGGAGATGATATGGATGAGCTTTTAGTTCATTTGATCATAATAGTAATCTGCCTTCCCCTATTTATTTACAGGACGTTGGATTTCTTGGGCAAACTGGATGATCTGGGGATACCCATAGGTGAAGTCATACTTCTCAGAATTTGGCCGTTCGTAAATGCAAGAGATGAGGAAAAATTAAAAAAAGTATGCCAAAAATACTATTTACAAATTAGTCTTCTTGCAGTTGCTGCATTTATGCTGAGATTGATTCTCAAAAACCTTTAAATAACAATCATGCCCGATCCAAATCTCACCCTCGCTGAGCTCGCCCTGACAACGCAGGACGTGTATGAGCGCAATTCGGTGCGGTTTGATGCGGAGCGGTATAAGGGGCTGATTGAGAAGGCCTGGCTGGACCGGTTCCTGGATTTGCTGCCAGAGACCGCAGAAGTGCTGGATGTGGGTTGTGGGTCGGCGGAACCGATTGCGGACTATATCATCGGGCGCGGGTTTCAACTGACGGGGGTGGATGCGTCCTCCGGGATGATCCGGCTGGCGCGTGCCCGTTTTCCCGATCATGACTGGCGGCAGATGGATATGCGATCCCTCGATCTGCCCGAAAAATTCCACGGCCTGATCGCCTGGAACAGCTTTTTCCACCTGACCCGGGAGGAACAGCGCCAGGTCCTGCCACTCTTTGCCGCTCATCTCAAAGCCCCCGGCGCCCTGATGCTCACCGTTGGGCCAGAGGAGGGAGAGGTGGATGGCCATGTCGGCGATGATCGGGTCTATCATGCCAGCCTTTCTTTAGAGGAATATCGTATGATCCTCGAAAGTCATGGCCTCGAAGTTATAAAATTTATCCCCGACGATCCCGACTGCGACGGTCATTCGGTTCTTCTCGCCCGATTTTCATGAACTCTTTCCATTAGACTATCCTTAACACCCGCCATTCTGTACCATGGCGTTATCTCAACGTGGGAGGCGCGGGATGGAGCGGCGGTTGGCGGCGATTGTTGCCATGGATATGGTTGGCTATACGGCGCGGATGCAGGCCGATGAGGTCGGCACCCTGACCCTGATAAAGAGCGACCGCGAGACCCTTATCGAGCCCAAAATAGCCCAATATAATGGCCGCACCATAAAGCTGATGGGCGATGGGGCCTTGCTTGAATTTCCCAGTGTTATCAATGCGGTTCAGTTTGCAGTTGAGGTGCAATCCCATTTCAAGAACCGGAATTCCGGGCTGCCGGAGGCGGATCGCGCCGCCTATCGCATGGGCATCAATATCGGTGATGTGATTGTTGAGGGGGAGGATGTCTTTGGCGAAGGGGTCAATCTCGCCGCGCGTCTTGAGGGGCAGGCGGAAACCGGCGGGATCTGCCTTAGTGAGAATGTTCAGCGGGAGCTTAAAGACCGGCTGGATCTGGATCTGGAAGACCGCGGCGCCGTCGAGGTCAAGAATGTCACCGGTGCCGTTTCTATTTTCTTCGTCACTTTGAATGAAAAAACGGACAAGCTGACAACCCCGATCATACCTGTCGCCCCGCCCGCGCAATCTGCTGGCAAGATCCCGATGAAGTTTTTTGCAGCCGTGGCAGCCTTGATCGTAATCGCTGCAGGCCTTCTCTGGTGGCAGCCCTGGAAAGGATATCTGGGCGGCGGGTTGGTGGCAGAGGCCCCTTTGCCGGATAAACCTTCCATCGCCGTGCTACCCTTTGTCGACCCCGTGGGCGATAAGGAGACGGCCTATCAGGCTGATGGATTTACTAACGCCATTCTGACCAATTTGTCCAAATTTCCGGAGCTGTTTGTGGTCTCCGGGAGCTCCACCTTTACCTACAAAGGCAAACAGGTGAAGGCTGAGGACGTGGCGAAAGAGCTTGGTGTGCAATATGTCCTGCTCGGTACCTATCAACAGGGGCCTGAAGAAATCCAGGTGACGGCGCAGCTGGTTGATACACTGCAGAACCGCAATATCTGGGCGGAGGATTTCGATGTGCCGGTTGATCTGGTCATTGATGTTCAGGAGCAACTGACCGACCGGATTGCCTCGACATTGTCCTCGGTCCTGGTTGGCCGGGCGCAAACCCGCGCCCTGAACCTCAAGGATGCAGAAAGCCTGAAGGCCTATGATTTGTATCTGCGGGCCTCCAAGTTCAAGTACGGCAAGGACGCTATGAAGCAAAGCATTGCCGAGCTGGAGCGGGCCGTCGAGCTCGAGCCCAACTTTGCGGCGGCTCAAGCCTTGCTCGCGGATCGCTATGTAACCGCCTGGCGGCTGAACTTGTCGGATACACCAAAGGAATCCCTTCAAAAGGGGCGGGAACATGCGCAAATCGCCTATGAGCTGGACCCGCAGGATTACCGGACACTGAATATCCTCTGCATCATGCATCTCTATGCGGACAAGGCCCATGATCTCGCCCTGTCTGAATGCGAACGGGCGGCCGCCCTAAACCCTAACGATCCGGAAATGCTGATTGATGTAGCAATGGTCCTGGGCTTCAAGGGCCGGGCTGATGAAGGCCTCGACTGGATGGCAAGGGCCAAGCGCCAAAATCCGCTCTATGGCCCTGGTTATGACTGGATTTCTTCTTTCCTGAATACCCTGGCTGGCAATCAGGAGATCGCTCTGGTGGAGGCGGAGCGGGCGCTTGTTTCCTTCAAGAACTCCCTGTCGCTCCGGCGGGTGAAAATCTTTGCCTATATGGAGCTTGGGGAAGTGGAGAAGGCCAAGGCCGTTGCGCGGGAAATCCTCGAGATCAATCCGGATTTCACCCTCAAAGTCCTCCACAACGCCCCTCATGAACCGCCGGAACAGATGCAGAAAATAATCAACCATTTTCGTGCCGCGGGGCTGCCGGACGGGTAAAGAGTAGAGCTCGTTGCTTACCTATTTCCTGTAATATAACCCCAACATAAACACTTAGCCATTGACCTAAGTATTTTTCTCCCTATACTTAGCCATATGGAAAACAATCAACCTGCTCTGGACGGCGTGTTTCACGCCCTTGCAGATCCGACCCGCCGGGCCGTTATAGAACAGCTTGGCCGATCGCCCGCCACCGTTAGTGAACTGGCCGTGCCTTTTGATATGGCGTTGCCGTCCTTTATGAAACATATCGGTGTTCTGGAAGACTCTGGATTGATCAGTTCAAAGAAGGTCGGGCGGGTGCGTACCTGCCAGATCAAACAGAAAACACTCACCGAAGCCGAGACCTGGCTAGAGGAGCAACGGGCGGTGTGGGAAGGGCGGGCAGACCGACTGGCGGCTTATGTTGAAAATTTATCTTCAGATGAGGAACTCTCATGACGACTTCCAATGATCTTACGATCTCACGCATTATCAAAGCCCCGCGCTCGACCGTCTGGAAAGCCTGAAAAGAGCCGAAGCATTTCGAAAAATGGTGGACGCCGGCGCCGGTCACGACAGCTTCAAACAAGCATGAGCTGGTTGCCGGCGGCGCCTTCAAGGCCACGATGAAACAGGAAGACGGGACAATCGTACATGAAAAGGAAGGCTGTTTTCTGGAGGTGATCGAGAACGAACGGATCGTCTTTACGGACGCCCTGCAAGGGGGATGGCGGCTCAATGAGCAGGCTTTCCTCACGGCCATCATCACCCTGGAAGATCATCCTGAGGGCACTCTCTATACGACGACAGCTATGCACAAGAATAGGGAAGACTGCCAAAAGCATGCGGATATGGGCTTTATGGAGGGGTGGGGAACCGCCCTCGCGCAGCTTGCCAGGCTCGCCGAGGAGTTGCATAATTCATAGGCCAAGAGGAATGTAAATAATGACAAAAATAAAATCAGTGTTTGAAACGATGGCTGTTTTGAAGCCGGGCTTGGCTATCGATCAGGTCAACATGTCGCCGGGTTTCTATGACAAGCTGGACCGGGACTATAATAATTTTAAAGACCATGTGCTGATCGCCGCCTATGAATTTTCCGAAGACTGGGGCGTCTGGGAGAGGCATCCCAAAGGGGAGGAAATCGTGATGCTGGTATCCGGTCGGGCGGAACTGGTTTTGCGAAAGAGTGATGGGGATGAGACCCTTAAACTGGACCAGAGCGGCGCCTATGCCGTGGTCCCGCGAAACATCTGGCACACCGCCAAGGTTTCCGAACTAACCCGGATGCTGTTTATCACGCCGGGGGAGGGAACGGAACATTCGAAAGATCCGGCTGTCCCATCTGAATAACTAGCTTGTAGTCTCATTGCCAGATGACGCGCGAGAGCGATGTTACGCTGACTATTACAATGTAATGGATGACTTTCTTAAGCAAAATCAATAACATATTAGGCGTTGATCAGTTGTGAGTGTCACCAAGGCGGCTTTGGGACTGGTCACGGAAGTTAGATGCGAATGTTCTGATATCAGGCGATGTTTGATACGGAGGTTCGTGTTCAGCTGTCTGGAAGCGCCGGGATGGCGGGTCGATCCGGGATGGGTTGGTCCAGGTTCAGACAGTCTGGGTTCAATCGTCAG
This sequence comes from Pseudomonadota bacterium, assembly GCA_024743055.1. Classification (GTDB taxonomy): domain Bacteria; phylum Pseudomonadota; class Alphaproteobacteria; order Sneathiellales; family Sneathiellaceae; genus Sneathiella. The sequence continues at coordinate 166,372 of JANSXH010000006.1, read as the reverse complement.
GTGATATATCTGTGGTAAGTGCCGGAGTTCATGCCAAAGTAAGGGCTTGGTCCGTCATAGCTCTACCACAGGCCTGTCCGGGCTGTTCTAGGGTGGAAGGTATGTTCCGTAAAGGAAGGTATCTGCCAAAGAACCGGTGAGGGCGGTTATATTCACTCCTGGTGAGCGAGCCAATCCCTAAACAGCCTAATATATCAATCCGTAAATGGAAGCCTTTAAAGAAGGTTGCGACATTGGGTCAACCGGGCCGTCGAATTGAGTCTATATCTGTGTAGCAAGTCAGAAATACCCGAAATTTAACATAAATTTGATTTTCCGGTTGACCTGATGCCGTCAATTTGATTCACTCCTGTCATGATCATCAGTCAGGAAATAACCAAGCGTGCACGGGCTAGTGCCGGTCCTATTTTCGGTATCCTCGCCGTGGCGTATTTCAGCTATCATCTGGTGGAAGGGGACAGGGGACTGTTCGCCTATTTGAAGCTTCAGCATAGCATCGATAAAGCCCAGGCCGTTTATCTTGTCACAGAGGACGAGAAGCAGGCCCTTGAAAAGCGGGTGTCGCTGTTGCGTCGCGGGAATCTTGATACCGATCTGTTGGAAGAACGCAGCCGTGATGTTCTCGGCCTGGCGCATCCCGATGAGATTGTGATTTACCAGAAGTAAACCCGCTTTGCGGTTTTTGCGTATTTTATTTCCTGAACTTGTTGTTTCTCTTGTCAGTTGTTGCCGAAAATTTCCCGATTCTTTGCGCTTTATTCTGTTTTTGGAATGAACGGGATTCCGGTTGTTTTTTGACACCTTTTTCTGAAATTAACTTGAATAACTGTAATTTGGTTAATTAGACCGATATTACTTGTTTATTAAGAACTGCTACGCCACATTCACCTCATGACATGCGGCCCCGTTGCCGCACATCCGTTTTGACAGCTACTGCACATGGGAGGTGACATGGCACGCCAGACGACAAAGACGAGTTCTGCCGGCAGCAAAAAACCGGCGACAAAATCCCGCAAATCCACCCCGAAATTCAGCAACGATGAAATCAAGAAATTTTATCGGGACATGCTGCTGATCCGACGCTTTGAAGAGAAGGCCGGGCAGATCTACGGCATGGGCCTGATCGGCGGATTCTGCCACTTATATATAGGGCAGGAGGCGGTCGTTGTCGGCATGCAATCCACCATCACCGAAAATGACGCGGTCATCACCTCTTACCGCGATCATGGTCATATGCTGGCCTGCGGCATGGACCCGAAAGGCGTCATGGCCGAGCTGACGGGCCGCGAGGGCGGCTATTCCAAGGGCAAGGGCGGCTCCATGCATATGTTCTCCAAGGAAGCCAATTTCTATGGCGGTCATGGTATCGTCGGCGCCTGTGTGCCGCTCGGCACCGGGCTCGCCTTCAGCCAGAAATATCAGGGCACCAAGGACGCCACCCTTTGTTATATGGGCGATGGCACGGCCAACCAGGGTCAGGTCTATGAGAGCTTCAACATGGCCGAGCTGTGGGGCTTGCCAGTTGTCTATGTGATTGAGAATAACGAATATGCCATGGGCACCTCGGTCAAGCGCTCCTCCGCCCAGACCGAGCTGTATCGCCGTGGCGAGAGTTTCAATGTTCCCGGGGAGCAGGTCGATGGCATGGATGTTTTTGCTGTCGCCGAAGCCGGTCGCAAGGCCATCAAATGGGTCCGCGACGGCAAGGGGCCGTATATCCTGGAAATGAAGACCTATCGCTATCGCGGCCATTCCATGTCCGATCCGGCGAAGTATCGCTCCAAGGAAGAGGTCAACAAGAAACGGGCCGAGCATGACCCGATCGAGCTCTGCCGTCAGCGTCTCCTCAAAGACAAGATCTATTCGGAAGATGAGCTCAAAGAGATTGACCGCGAAGTCAAGGCGATCGTCGCTGACGCCGTCGAATTTGCCCAGAACAGTCCGGAACCGGCACCGGAAGAACTTTACACGGATGTGGTGGCCTGAGGCCGGCCTGGATTGAAAGGACAAATAGATGCCAACAGAAATTCTAATGCCAGCCCTGTCGCCGACCATGACCGAGGGCAAGCTCGCCCGCTGGATGGTGGCGGAAGGGGATGATGTCTCCTCCGGTGATGTGCTGGCCGAGATTGAAACCGACAAGGCTACCATGGAAGTGGAAGCCGTCGATGAAGGCAAAATCGGCAAGATCTTGATTGCCGCGGATACGGACGAAGTGGCGGTCAACACCCCCATCGCCGTGCTTTTGGAGGATGGCGAGGATGCGAGTGCGCTCGATAACTTCTCCGCCTCGACAGCCGCGCCTGCCGAGACCATGGCCGAACCGGAGCCCGCTGCCGCAACTCCGGTCGCCGCTGTGACCACAACGGAACAACCCCATGATGCCTATGATGCCAGCGGAGAAATCCCGGCCGGCACAGAGACCGTCAAGATCGCCGTCCGTGAAGCTTTGCGCGATGCCATGGCCGAGGAAATGCGCCTGGATGAGCGTGTGTTTGTGATGGGCGAAGAAGTCGCCGAATATCAGGGCGCCTATAAGGTCACGCAAGGATTGCTCGATGAGTTCGGCGCCCGCCGGGTGATCGATACGCCGATTACGGAGCATGGCTTTGCCGGTGTCGGTGTCGGCACGGCCTTTCATGGTCTGCGGCCCATCGTTGAGTTCATGACCTTCAACTTTGCCATGCAGGCCATTGACCAGATCGTCAATTCCGCCGCCAAGACGCGATATATGTCCGGCGGTCAGATGGAAAGCCCGATCGTCTTTCGGGGCCCCAACGGCGCGGCCTCAAGGGTCGCGGCGCAACATTCACAATGCTATGCCTCCTGGTACTCCCATGTGCCGGGGTTGATTGTCATTGCGCCCCATAGTGCAGCCGATGCCAAGGGTCTTTTGAAAGCGGCAATCCGCAATCCGAACCCGGTGATCTTCCTGGAGAACGAGCTTCTCTATGGTCACAGCTTCGAGGTGCCGGTGATGGATGATTTCGTTCTGCCCATCGGCAAGGCGAAAATCGCCCGGCCCGGCGATGATGTGACGTTTGTCTCCTTCGGCATGGGCATGGAATATTCCCTCGCCGCCGCCGAGGCTCTCGCCGGGGAAGGGATCAGTGCCGAGGTTATTGACTTGCGCACCATCCGGCCCATGGATATGGACACCGTCCTCGCCTCGGTCCGCAAGACCAACCGCTGTGTGACAGTGGAAGAGGGATGGCCGCAAAGTGGTGTGGGGGCTGAAATCGCTGCCCAGATCATGGAACATGCCTTCGACTATCTGGACGCTCCGGTCATGCGGGTCACCGGCAAGAACGTGCCGATGCCGTACGCCGCCAACCTTGAGAAACTGGCGCTGCCCAGTGCCGAAGAGGTTGTCCAGGTTGCCAAATCCGTCTGCTATCGCGATTAAGGGGAACGAACATGCCAATCACAATTACCATGCCGGCGCTGTCCCCGACGATGACCGAAGGGACCCTGGCCAACTGGCAGGCAAAGGAAGGGGATACGATTTCCTCGGGCGATGTCCTGGCCGAAATTGAAACCGATAAGGCGACCATGGAAGTGGAAGCTGTCGATGAAGGAGTTCTCGGCAAGATCCTGATCGAAGGCGGCACGGAAAATGTCGCCGTCAATACACCGATTGCCGTGATGCTTGAAGATGGGGAGGATGCCTCCGCCCTTGACGGGTTTGATACGGGTAGTGCGCCCGCTCCGGCGGCGGCAGAACCTGTGGCGGAAGCAGCGCCAACACCGGCGCCTGCCGCGGCGACACCGGCTCCCGCCGTAACAGCCGCACCTGCGGCAGCTCCGGCACAAACTGGAAATCGGGTCTTCGCAAGCCCACTGGCCAGGCGTATTGCCGCCAATGCCAATATGGATATCGCAGCCGTGCCTGGCACCGGACCCCATGGTCGTATCGTCAAGGCGGATGTGGAAAAAGTCATCGCCTCTGGTGGTGTCCGCGCAGCAGCTCCGGCTGCGGCAACCGCCGCCCCGGCTGCAGCAGCTCCCGCAGCTCCCGCAGCGTCCGTTACGCCGCCGGCCGCGGGCAATTATGTGGAAATTCCGCTTACCAATATGCGCAAAACCATTGCCCGACGTCTTTCGGAAGCCAAGCAGACCATACCGCATTTTTATCTCACCATTGAATGTGAGCTGGACAACCTGCTGGCCATGCGAAAAGAGCTCAATGGACGCTCTGATGATTATAAAATCTCGGTCAATGATTTCATTATCCGGGCCTCGGCTCTGGCGCTTAAAAAATTGCCGGAAGCCAATGCGTCCTGGGGTGGGGACAAGATCCTGCAATATTCGGATATCGATATCTCCGTCGCTGTGGCCATTGAGGGCGGGCTGATTACGCCGGTTGTCCGCAATGCCGATCAGAAGGGCCTCGCCAGCATTTCCAATGAAATGAAGGAACTGGCCGGAAAAGCGAAGGACGGCAAGCTGATGCCCGAGGAATATCAGGGTGGCTGCTTCTCCATTTCCAATCTCGGCATGTTCGGGATCAAGGAGTTTTCCGCTGTGATCAACCCACCGCAAGCTGCCATCCTGGCCATCGGGGCAGGGGAGCAGCGGCCGGTCGTCAAGGATGGCGCGCTTGCCATGGCCACCATGATGAGCGTGACCCTCTCTTGTGACCATCGGGTCATTGACGGGGCCATGGGCGCCGAACTTCTCAAATACTTCAAGGGCTACATCCAAGAGCCCCTGACCATGATGCTGTAAGGAGCCGATTATGAGCAATGCTAGTTATGACGTGGTTGTCGTCGGCTCCGGACCTGGAGGCTATGTTGCCGCTATTCGCGCCGCCCAGCTCGGTATGAAATCCGCCGTTGTTGAACGCGAACATGTGGGCGGGATTTGCCTGAACTGGGGCTGTATCCCGACCAAGGCGCTTCTCAGGACCGCCGATATCTACAATCTCATCAATCACTCCGATGAGTTCGGGATCAAGGTGGAGGGCGTGTCCTTCGACCTAGAAAAAATCGTCAAGAGATCGCGCCAAGTGGCCGGTCAGCTTTCGGGCGGAGTGCAGCATCTTTTAAAAAAGAACAAGGTCACTCTTATCGATGGCCATGGTAAACTGGCTGGCTCCGGCAAAGTCGAAATCTCCAAGGATGGCAAGGTTACCGATACGGTTTCCGCCAAGCATATCATCCTCGCCACCGGTGCCCGCGCTCGGGTTCTGCCGGGTCTTGAGCCGGATGGCAAACTGATCTGGACCTATAAGGAAGCGCTTGTTCCCGATACCATGCCGAAGAAACTCCTGGTCGTCGGTTCCGGTGCCATTGGCATTGAATTTGCCAGCTTTTTCAATGCTTTGGGGTCGGATGTTACCGTCGTGGAAGTGATGGATCGCATCTTGCCTGTGGAAGATGCGGAGATTTCCACCATGGCCGAGAAAGCTTTCAAGAAGCTCGGCATGACCATTCATAAAGGCACCAATGTGACGGAGCTGAAAAAATCGGCAACCAATGTCACGGCAACCCTTACCGATAAAAAAGGCAAGACATCAACGGATGTCTTTGATCGGGTCATTCTGGCGGTTGGTATTGTCGGCAATGTGGAAAATATCGGACTGGAAGGCACCAAGATCAAGGTCGACCGGACCCATGTGGAAGTCGATGAATATTCCCGCACCGCTGAGCCCGGTGTCTATGCCATCGGTGACCTAACCGGACCGCCCTGGCTCGCCCATAAAGCCTCCCATGAAGGGGTCATCTGCGTCGAGAAAATCGCCGGTGAGAAGGATGTCCATCCGCTGAATACATCCAATATCCCGGGCTGTACCTATTGCCATCCGCAAGTCGCCTCCGTTGGTATGACGGAGGAAGCGGCGAAGAATGCGGGTTATGAGCTGAAAGTCGGGCGCTTTCCCTTCATCGGCAACGGCAAGGCCATCGCTCTCGGGGAGCCCGACGGCATGATCAAAACCGTCTTTGATGCGAAGACGGGCGAGTTGCTCGGCGCTCATATGATCGGGGCCGAGGTGACGGAGCTAATTCAGGGCTATGGCGTTGCCAAAACGTTAGAGACCACCGAGGTTGATCTCATGCACACCGTCTTCCCGCATCCGACCTTGTCGGAGATGATGCATGAATCAGTCCTTGACGCCTATGGTAAAGCGATCCATTTCTAAGTGACTTGGGATAGTTTTTATTTATTTGCGCTTATTTATCTGGGAGACTTAGACGTACTTCTAACAGTTAGTTTCGTTGCTTGGTGTTCAATTTTTCTAGTTTATTTTTTGGAAAAGACTAAAAAAGTTGATTTTCATGGTAAGGCGAAAGTGCTTATGAATATTTCAGTGACGGTACTGATAATTGCGCTGATGGCTATTGCAATACAGTATGAAGCAGTTTTGTATTTTATATCACAAGCGACAGGCTAGAACCGGCAGATTGGTGAGGTAGAGCATGAGTGATACAGGAACAGTCCAGCGCATCCGGCATCCGGAGAAGCGCAATAAGCCGGATAATCCTATTCAGCGCAAGCCGTCCTGGATCCGGGTCAAGGCACCGGTCTCGAAAACCTATCACGAGACCCGGGAACTGATGCGCGACCTCAACCTGACCACGGTCTGTGAGGAAGCGGCCTGTCCCAATATCGGCGAATGCTGGTCGAAAAAGCATGCGACCATGATGATCATGGGGGAGATCTGCACGCGGGCCTGTGCCTTTTGCAATGTCGCCACCGGTAAACCCAATCCTCTCGATCCGTTTGAGCCGTTTAATGTGGCGACGGCGGTCAAGACCATGGGGCTTAAACATGTGGTTATAACCTCGGTCGATCGGGATGACCTCGATGACGGCGGGGCGCAGCATTTTGCGGATGTGATCACCGCCATACGGGAGGCCACACCGGAGACAACCATTGAAATTCTTACCCCGGATTTTCGCAATAAACCCGGGGCGTTAGAGATTGTTGTTGCAGCCAAGCCCGACGTTTTCAATCATAATCTGGAGACTGTGCCGAAGCTTTATACGACTGTGCGCCCCGGCGCCCGCTATTTTCATTCGCTTCGGCTGCTGGAACGGGTGAAGGAGCTCGATCCCAATATATTCACCAAGTCGGGCCTGATGGTCGGTCTTGGCGAAGAGCTGAGCGAAGTGGCACAGGTCATGGAGGACATGCGGGTGGCCGATATTGATTTCATTACCATCGGTCAATATCTGCAGCCGACCATTAAGCATCACGCCATTGACAGGTTCGTGACCCCGGATGAATTCGCTGTACTTGAAAAACAGGCCTATGCTAAAGGTTTCCTGATGGTCTCTTCCTCGCCATTGACCCGCTCCAGCCATCATGCCGGAGAGGATTTTGCCAGGTTGAAGGCGGCTCGGGAGAAAGCCATCGCTTAAGTATTGGTCCCAGTGTTGGTCATTGTAGAAGTTCGAGTGCGTCCTGTATGCCAAAACATTCAGAAGTAAAAATACTCCCCTATACGCCGCAGCAGCTGTTTGATCTGGTGGCGGATGTCGGGAAATACCCTGAATTTCTGCCCTGGTGCGTTGGCGCACGTATCCGCGAGAAGACCGATACTTTGGTGCTGGCCGACCTGGTTGTCGGCTTCAAACTGTTCCGCGAACAGTTCACCTCAAAGGTTACATTAGATGCGCAAAGCCACGTTATTGAAGTCGAATATCTCGACGGGCCGTTCCGCTATCTCAACAATCGCTGGCAGTTCCTCGATCATCCGGAAGGGTGCAAGATCGACTTCTTCGTCGATTTCGAGTTCAAGTCCCTGATCCTGCAAAAGACCATCGGTGTCTTCTTCGGGGAAGCCGTTGTCCGCATGATCTCCGCCTTTGAAAGCCGGGCCCAAGAACTTTACGGCATTCCCGACGGGATCGATCAGTCCTCAGTTACGAATTAGCCACATCCAGCAGCATTTCGAGCGCTGTTTTCACTGTCGCAATGCGCACTTCCGAGCGGCCGAGATCGCCGTAATCCATCTTGATATGCTGGGCGATGCCGTCTTTTGTCGCCACAGCCAGATGCACGCGGCCCACCGGCTTTTCCGCCGTACCGCCGCCGGGCCCGGCGACGCCGGTAACCGCCACGGCGATATCGGAGCTTGCCGTCTTAACGGCGCCGAGGGCCATTTCCCGGGCCACTTCCTCTGACACGGCGCCATGGGCCCGTAAAGTCGCCGTATCGACGCCGATCATGCGGTTCTTGGCGACATTGGTATAGGTGACAAAGCCGCGGTCAAACACATCGGAGGAGCCGGCGATATCTGTCAGTGCCCCGCCAATCAGGCCGCCAGTGCAGGATTCCGCCGTCGCCAGCTGCCATTTCTTGCGGCGGCAGGCAGCCAGAACCCGGGTGGAGAGGATTGTGATTTCATCATCAAAGACATTCATATTGAACTCATCATTTCTGGGCCGAAGATATCAACGGCGAGGAGAAGGATACCGAAAAACGCAATCAGGGCGAAGACCCCGGCCATCAGGTCATCGACCATGACCCCGACGGCTCCCTTGATATTTTGATCACACCAGCGAATGGGCCAGGGTTTCCAGATATCGAACAGGCGAAACAGGATAAAGGCGAGGGCGGTCTGAAACAAGCCGCCATCGGTCAGCAGCATCGCCAACCAAAGTCCGGCCACCTCGTCAATGACAACCTCTCCCGGATCCTCGCGGCCGGTTTTCTCAAGATAGACCGCCGTGCTCCACCAGCCGGTGAAGGATACGAAGATCATGGCGAGGAACAGGCCATTGACCCCGAAAAAATGAAGGATGACATAGCCGACGGGCAGGGCGGCGAGGGAGCCGACGGTGCCGGGAGCTTTCGGGGATAATCCGCTCCAGAACCAGGTCGACCAGATGACGGCAGGGTGCCATTTTGAAATTTGGGGATCACTCATTCCGGGAGCCTCACAGTGGCAATGGCCTCGGCGGCAATACCTTCTCCGCGGCCCGTAAAGCCGAGCTTTTCGGTGGTGGTGCCTTTGATGCTGACACGATCCGGAGAAATCTCGAGAATTCCCGCAACTTTTTCCCGCATTTCTTCCCGATGCGGTCCGATTTTCGGGGCTTCGCAAATAATTGTCAGGTCGATATTGGAAATCTGGCCTCCCTTGTCACGGATCAGTCCGGCGGCATGCTGCAAAAACAGCGGGGAGGCGGCGCCTTTCCATTTCTCGTCGGATGGCGGGAAATGGGTGCCGATATCTCCGGCACCAATGGCCCCGAGCAAGGCATCGGTGATGGCATGCAGGGCGACATCCGCATCGGAATGACCTTTAAGGCCCTTGTCATGGGCGATCTTCACGCCGCCGAGCGACAATTCCCGTCCGGCCTCAAAGGCATGGACATCAAAACCGCTGCCCGTGCGGATATCGGTGAGGGACGGGGTGATCAGCCGCTCTGCTTTTCTCATGTCGTCCGCCGTGGTGATCTTGAAATTATCAGGCTCTCCCGTTACCAGCTGCACCTCAATCCCGGCCCGCTCGGCGAGGGCGATATCATCCGTCACCGCCTCTTCCGCGAAGCTGTGATGGGCGGCGAGGATAGGGCCATACTTAAAGCATTGCGGCGTCTGAGCCGTAAACAACCGCTCCCGATCCAGGGTGCCGATGATCTTGTTGTCTTCGGCTTCCTTGACCGTATCGACCATGGCCAGGGCGGGAAGGACGGCATCCGCCATCTTCAGCCCTTCAAGGCAGTGATCGATCAGTTCTGTTGTGACAAAAGGGCGGGCGGCGTCATGGATCAGCACCTGATCCGGTGCCAGGTCCTGCAAGCTCTCAAGCCCATTCCTTACAGAGGTCTGACGATCCGCGCCGCCAGCAACCCAGGGCAAGAGTTGGAGACCCTCAATAGCCCCTTCATAGAGCGCCAGATGGTCCGGATTTAAGACGACGAGAACCCCGTCAATCTCCGGGTGGGACAGGAAAGTTTCGACAGAATATCGCAATACCGCGCGACCACCAAGGAGGGCATATTGCTTCGGTAAATCAAGGCCGGAACGGGTACCTTTTCCGGCGGCAACAATGAGGGCGATATTTGTCATGGGGTGACAATAGTTCCCTGTCATTGCGGGTTCAACTTCTCTGTTCAACAAAATGTGGGGCAGGGAATGATTTTGTTGCAACTGCGAAGGGACGGCGCTATATTGCCTAATTATTAGACAAAAAGTATTTTGCATAAAAAATGATCACCAAACTTGGTACTTTTGATATAGATCTCCCGGTTTTTCTGGCACCGATGGCAGGGATCACTGATCTACCCTTTCGTAGGTTGGTCAGCCGCTTTGGCGCCGGGTTGGTGTTTTCCGAGATGGTCGCCAGTAAGGCCATGGTCGCTGAAACCCGTCGGTCTTTGCGCATTGTGAAGTCTTCAGATGATGAGCCGTTGATGGCCGTGCAGCTGGCCGGATGTGATCCGGAGATCATGGCGGAGGCAGCAAAACTCAATGAAGCCATGGGTGCCCGCATAATTGATATCAATATGGGCTGTCCGGTCAAGAAAGTGACATCCGGAATGGCTGGCTCCTCCTTGATGCGGGACTTGTCCCACGCCGCTAAAATCCTCAAAGCAACCGTTGAGGCGGTGTCCGTGCCGGTGACTTTGAAAATGCGCACCGGGTGGGATGACGACAACCGCAATGCGCCGGAGCTTGCCAAAATCGCCGAAGATACGGGCATCCAGATGCTGACGGTACATGGCCGCACCCGCTGCCAGTTCTTCAAAGGCGCCGCAGACTGGCAGTTTATCGGCGAAGTGAAAGACGCCGTTGATATTCCGGTGCTCGCCAATGGCGATATCCAGACCCGCGAGAATGCCGCAGAGGCCCTGCGTCAGTCGGAGGCGGATGGCGTAATGATCGGGCGGGGCAGCTATGGCCGCCCCTGGTTTGTCGCGCAAGTCGCGGAATATCTCAAATCGGGCACCCGCCTTGCCGATCCGGATCGAGAAGCGCAGCAGGCGGTGGTCAAAGAGCATTATCTCGACCTTATCAAGCTTTATGGAGAGCATGTCGGGGTTCGGGTGGCCCGCAAGCATCTTGGTTGGTATGGCCAGCGACTGCCGGGCGGGGAGGCGTTTCGCAGCAAGGTAGTCCGCATGGATGACTATCGCCAGGTCTGCGATGAGATTGACCAGTTTTATGAGGATGTTGAATTGAAGGAAAGCGCCTGATATGTCCCTTCCCAGTCTCTTTGGCGGCAAGAACAACAACGACTTTGATGCTCTTTCCGTGCTCAATGCGCTTCCTGATCCGATTATTGTCGTCGATGAGGAAGGCGCGGTCTGCATGACCAATCCGGCCGGGGAGGAATTTTTCGGCTCCTCCGCCAATATTCTAAGACGCACGTATCTTAAGGATCTGGTGCCTTTTGGCAGCCCGCTCCTGGGTCTGGTTGATCAGGTACGGGAAAGCGGTGATCGGGTCTCGGAATATAGCGTAGAACTTGGGACCCCGAAGCTCGGGGTAAAAAATGTCAATATCCAGGTTTCCGCCCTCTACGGCACCTCCAATGTGGTCGTACAGATTGAAGAGAGAACCATTGCCTCCAAGATGGATCGGCAACTGACCCATCGCGGTGCCGCCCGTTCGGTGACCGCCATGGCGACGATGCTGGCCCATGAGGTCAAGAACCCATTATCGGGCATTCGCGGATCGGCGCAACTGCTGGAGATGAATGCCTCCGATGCGGATCGCGCGCTGACCCGTCTGATTTGTGATGAAACGGATCGGATTTGTGCCCTTGTTGATCGTATGGAAGCCTTTTCCGATGATCGGCCCATCGATCGCGATGCCGTCAATATCCATGAGGTGCTGGAGCATGTCCGCATGGTTGCGGCGGCGGGCTTTGGCGCCAAGGTCAGCTTCAAGGAAAATTACGATCCGTCTTTGCCATTTGTGTATGGCAATCGCGACCAATTGGTGCAGGTGCTTCTCAATCTCGTCAAAAACGCGGTTGAAGCGGTGCCGGAAGAGGGGGGCGAGATCGTCCTCAGTACCGCCTATCGCCACGGGGTGCGGCTGGCGGTTCCGGGCAATCAGCAGAAGGTCCAGCTTCCCCTCGAAGTTGGCATTCAGGACAACGGTCCGGGCATTCCCGATGAAATTCTTCCCCATATCTTCGATCCTTTTGTAACGACGAAAACCGGCGGCAGCGGCCTTGGGCTCGCTCTCGTCGCCAAGATCGTCGGTAATCACGGCGGTATTGTCGAATATGAAGGACGAGAAACAGGCGGTAAGTTCCTGATTCGACTGCCGGTTTACAATATTCCTAAAACGAAGGCGTAAAAATGGTTGGAACAATATTAGTTGCGGATGACGATCAAAGTATACGGACGGTGCTGGATCAGGCCCTGTCCCGCGCCAATTATGTCGTGCGATCCACCAGCAATGCCGCCACCCTGTATAACTGGGTGCTGGAAGGGGCTGGAGATCTTATTCTGACGGATGTCATCATGCCCGATGAAAATGGTCTTGATCTGTTGCCCCGCATCAAGAAAGTCCGCCCTGACGTTCCGGTTATTGTCATGAGTGCCCAGAATACCCTGCTGACCGCCATCAAGGCGACGGAGCGGGGCGCCTATGACTATCTGCCGAAACCCTTTGATCTGAAAGAACTTCTGCAAGTCGTGGAAAGGGCCTTGTCCAAACCCAAAAAAGTCTCCAGACGATTTGGGGAGGAGGATGAGGAAGAGACCAAGATCCCGCTGATTGGCCGCTCCCCCGCCATGCAGGAGATTTATCGGGTCCTTGCGCGTCTGATGGGAACCGATCTGACGGTTCTTATTTCTGGGGAAAGCGGAACGGGTAAGGAACTGGTAGCTCGTGCTTTGCATGAATATGGAAAACGCAAAAATGGACCCTTTGTACCCATCAATATGGCAGCTATTCCTCGTGAGTTGATCGAATCTGAGCTTTTTGGCCATGAGAAGGGCGCCTTTACGGGTGCTGAAGCCCGGGCGATCGGCCGTTTTGAACAGGCGCAGGGCGGGACATTGTTCCTCGATGAGATTGGCGATATGCCGATTGAGGCCCAGACCCGTCTGCTAAGGGTCTTGCAGCAAGGGGAATATACAACGGTTGGCGGCCGGACCGCGATCAAGACCGATGTTCGCATCATCGCTGCGACCAACCGGGATTTGCGACAGTTTGTTCGCCAGGGCCTGTTTCGCGAAGATCTTTATTACCGTCTTAATGTGGTGCCCTTGCGCTTGCCGCCGCTCAGGGAGCGGGCGGAAGATATCCCGGACCTTGTCCGCCATTTCCTCTCCCAGTCCCAGGAAGAAGGATTACCGGTCAAAAGCATCGAAAAAGAGGCCCTGGAGCTACTCAAACGCTATAAATGGCCCGGCAATGTTCGGGAACTTGAAAATCTGGTCCGACGGCTTGCCGCCCTTTATTCCGATGATGTGATTAATGTGTCGGTCGTTGAGCAGGAGATCCAGCCACCGGAATCGGGTGCCAATGGGGAGCCCTATTCAGAAGATGAAAGCCTCGGCATGGCGGTGGAGCGTCATATCTCCAAATATTTCGCAGCCCATGCAGAGGGGTTGCCTCCTGCAGGTCTTTATGACCGGGTTTTGCGGGAAATAGAACGCCCGCTGATCTCCCTGTCCCTTGATTCCACCAATGGAAATCAGATTAAGGCAGCAGACCTTCTGGGTCTGAACAGGAATACTTTGCGTAAAAAAATCAGGGAGCTTGATATTCAGGTTGTGCGCGGCCTCAAGTGATGCTTAAATGCAACAATGTGGTATTTGCATAATACGCGTTGCATGGGCCCCGTAAGGGCTGAATTACTAGGCTTTTCCCGCTTGGCGGCAGGAGGCTGGCGTGACTGAATCACAACAGGCTGCTCAAAAACCCGGTATGCCGTTCAGCCGTTGGGCAAAAAAGATCGGCCTGGGACCAAAGACGTCCTTTTTTGTCGCCATGCTTGCAATTGCCAGCGGAATTGCAACTTATGAATCCCTGACCGTTGATAACCCGGCCTATACGCGCGTTCTGTTGATTGCTGATGTAATTATAGCGGTTATTCTACTCGGTATTATTTCCCATCGTTTGGTGCGCATGTGGCGCAAAAATCAACAGGTCGGCTCGGGCAGCCGGATGCATCGGCGCATCGTTCGTCTGTTCTCCCTGATTGCGGTGGCACCGGCGATTATGGTCGCTATGTTTTCAGCGCTCTTCTTCAATGTGTATTTCCAAAAACATTTTTCGGATCCGGTAAATACGGCAGTTGCCGAATCCATTGTGGTCGCTGACGCCTATATCAAGGAGCATATCCAGAATATCCGCTCCGACGTCCTGGCTATGGCGGCCCAGATAAACCGGGCGCCGGTCCAGGTACTGGAAAATCGGACCCTGTTCGACAATTATCTCAGTGATCAGGTTCTTGCGCGTAACCTCAGTGAGGCCGTGGTCATTGACGGTGCGCAGAGTGTAATCGCCCAGTCCGATCTAAGCTTTGCCCTTGAATTCGATCAGCTGTCACCGACGACCATTGCTGACGCCCGTGTCACGGACGTCGTTATTACCACCAATGAGACCGATGATCGGGTGAGGGCCCTGGTGAGGCTGGATCGGCTTTTGGATGGATTTCTTTATGTCGGCCGGTTTATCGAACCACGGGTGCTGGAACATCTGGAAAGGACCCGGGCCGCCGCCGCCGAATATGAGGAACTGAAGGAAGAGGGATTTGGCATTCAAATCCAGTTTGCGGCCATCTTTTTCATTATTTCGCTGATGGTCGTTCTCTCGGCAGTCTGGTTTGGCTTGGCCATTGCCTCGCGTCTGGTTGGTCCGATTGAGGATCTTGTCGGTGCGGCGGAGCGTATCCGTGAAGGTGATTTGGAGGCGCGGGTCGATGAAACCCGTGCTTATGATGAAATGGCCACCTTGACCCGTGCCTTTAACCGAATGACAACGCAACTGTCAGCCCAGCGGCAGGAGTTGGAAGAAACCAATAACAAACTCGATGAACGTCGCCGCTTCACCGAAGCCGTCCTCTCCGGTGTTTCCGCCGGTGTGATCGGGGTGGACAAGGACGGGATGATCACCTTGCCAAATCGCACTGCGACCAAGCTTCTGGGGTTGAAAGCCTCAAAGATGATTGGTCGGAAGTTTGCCGATATCGCCCCACAGATGGCCTTCTTACTTGATGAGATACGGGAGCGGCCGTTCAAGGTTGCGGAAAGTCAGATCCAGGTTCAGACCGGCGATGTCCAACATCATCTATTGGTGCGGGCGGCTGCGGAAACGTCGGAAACCGGTTTGCAGGGCTTTGTTGTTACCCTCGACGAAATCACCGATCTTGTCTCGGCTCAGCGCATGGCTGCCTGGGGGGATATCGCCCGGCGTATTGCCCATGAAATCAAGAACCCGCTGACCCCGATCCAGCTCTCAGCCGAACGGATCAAGCGCAAATATGGCAAGGAAATCGTCACCGATAAAGACGTATTCGATCAATGTACGGATACAATTATCCGTCAGGTAGGCGACATCGGCCAGATGGTCGATGAATTTTCTTCTTTCGCCCGGATGCCAACGCCGGAATTCAAGCCGGAGAATTTAGCGGAGCTGGTCGGCCAGGCTGTGTTCCTGCAAAAAGTCGCTCATCCGGAAATTTCCTATGGCTTCACACAGCCGAGTGAGGACTTTCTCTGTGATTGTGATGCACCGCAAGTCAATCGGGTGCTCACTAATCTGCTGCAGAATAGCGCCGACGCCATTGGCGGGCGGGAAGGGGAACCGGACGACCTGCCGGATGGCAAAATAGACATAGTGATGCAGGCGCTGAATGACACTCTGGTCATTGAAATTACTGATAATGGCCGCGGCCTTCCAAAAGAGAACCGCAGCCGCTTGACCGAACCCTATGTGACCCATCGTGAAAAGGGCACCGGACTGGGTTTGGCAATTGTTAATAAAATCATGGAAGAACATGGCGGAAGTCTGACAATGATGGATGCGCCGGACGGCTCGGGTGCCCGCATTCAAGTAACATTTCCGGCCCATGATGCGAAAATCAGAAACTTAAAAACGGGGAACGGCTGATCATGTCTGCGGACATTTTGATAATCGACGACGAATCTGATATCCGCGAGCTTATTGCGGGCATTCTTGAAGATGAGGGCTATGAAACCAGAATGGCCGGCAACAGTGAGGAATGTTTTGCGGAAATTGCCCATCGTCGTCCGAGCCTGGTGATTCTCGACATCTGGCTCAGAGGTAGTCAGCTCGATGGCCTGGGTATTCTGGAACAGATCAAGAAAGACCATGCGGACCTTCCGGTTCTGATGATCTCTGGCCATGGCAATATTGAAACTGCCGTTCAGACCATCAAGATGGGCGCCTATGATTTTATCGAAAAGCCTTTCAAAGCCGAACGTCTGCTGCAATTGGTGGAGCGATCCCTGGAAGCCGTACGTCTGCGGCGGGAAGTAGCAGAGCTTAAAAGCAAGGCGGGAGAGGTTCTGACCGATCTCGTTTGCCGGTCCAATGTCATGACACAGCTACAGCAGACCATTGAGAAAGTCGCCCCGACCGGCAGCCGGGTACTGATCACCGGTCCTTCCGGCTCCGGCAAAGAGGTTGTGGCCCGGCTAATCCATGCTCAATCCACCCGGCAAAACGGGCCTTTCGTCGTTCTCAATGCGGCGACCATGGCCCCGGAACGGCTGGAAATTCAGCTTTTCGGGGTTGAGGACGGCAGCTTGAATTCAACAAAGGGCGCACGCCGCGGCCTTCTGGAGCAGGCCCACGGCGGGACCCTGTTCCTGGACGAAATAGCCGATATGCCATTGGAAACACAGGGAAAGGTATTGCGGGTACTCGTAGACCAGTCCTTCCAGCGGGTGGGTGGAAACGAAAAGATCAAGGTCGATGTCCGGGTCATTTCTTCCTCCAGTCAGAACCTGCAGGAAGCAATGGAAAGCGGCTCCCTGCGCCAGGATCTCTATCATCGCCTCGGCGTTGTGCCAATCAATGTTCCCGCCTTGAAGGAACGCCCCGAAGATATCGGTCCGCTCGCCAGATTCTTTATCGAGAGATTTGCCAAAAGTGCAGGATTGCCAGTGAGAAAAATTGGGGAGGATGCGATTGCCACCCTTCAGGCCTCCTCCTGGCCCGGGAATGTGCGTCAGCTCAAAAACGTCATGGAACAGATCATGATCTTGGCGACCGGAGACAAATCAGCACCAATTACCGTTGATATGGTGCCGGCCGATGCTGGCTCTGCTCAATCGGTGATGGTCGGCCAGAATGACAACACGGAAATCATGGCCTTGCCGCTTCGCGATGCCCGCGAACGGTTCGAAAAGGAATATCTTGAAGCACAAATTAACCGATTTGGCGGAAATATTTCGCGTACTGCCGCGTTTGTTGGTATGGAGAGATCGGCATTGCATCGAAAAATCAAGACTTTGGGTGTAGCCAACGGCGACCGCAAGAAGGTATCCGACTAGGTAAGCGTATAGGTAACTGGGGGAGAAGCGACCTCAATGAAAGTCATTGTCTGCGGGGCTGGCCAGGTCGGCTCCAATATTGCGCGCCAGCTGGCTCGGGAAAGTAACGATGTTACGCTGATTGACCAGTCTCCGGATCTGGTCCGGAAAATCAGTGATGAGCTGGATGTCCGGGCCATGGTCGGCCATGCCTCCCATCCGGATGTGCTCGACCGGGCCGGGGCTAACGATGCTGATATGTTGATTGCTGTGACCTATAGTGATGAAGTGAATATGGTCGCTTGCCAGATCGCCCATTCACTGTTCGATGTCCCGAAAAAAGTTGCGCGGATACGCTCTCAGCAATATCTGGCACCCATGTGGGCGCATCTGTTCAGCAGGGAAAACCTGCCCATTGACGTGATCACATCACCGGAAATCGAAGTTGCCCAGGCCATTGAGCGAAGATTGAAGGTCCCGGGTGCCTTTGACACGGTCTCTTTCGCCGACGGCCTGGTTCAGGTGATTGGCGTTCGCCTGGATGAGAGCTGCCCCATCGTCAATACGCCGCTGCGCCAGTTGACGGAACTGTTCCCGGATCTCAATATTGTTGTTGTCGCCATCTATCGGGACGGCAAGATGCTTATCCCGGCCAGTGATGATCAGATGTTTCCGGGGGATGACGTCTATTTCGCGGCTGATACCAATCATGTTGCCCGGGCCATGCCGCTCTTTGGTCACGAAGAACAGGAAGCACGGAGCATTGTGGTCATAGGCGGCGGAAATATCGGCCTGCATCTCGCCCGCTTTATCGAGCAGAATATGCGCAATGTCTCCCTCAAGCTGATCGAGATAAACCAGAAGCGGGCGGAGTTTATCCTCGAACATCTTGAGAATACTGTGGTTTTGAGCGGCGACGCGCTTGACCCCGATCTGCTGCATGAAGCCAATGTCGCCCGCGCTGAGACTGTCGTTGCGCTGACTAATGATGATGAAGTGAATATTTTGTCATCGTTATTGGCGAAGGGGCAGGGATGTGAAACTGCTGTCACCTTGATCAACAACCCGGTGTTCGGAAACCTTGTCACGTCTCTCGGTATCGACGTGGTTGTCGATCCGAGAGCGACGACGGTCTCTGAGATTCTCCGTCATATTCGCCGCGGCCGGATCCGCGGTCTGCATTCCTTCCGCGATGGCGCGGCTGAAGTCGTGGAAGGGGAGGCGCTTGAAACCTCCCAATTGGTCGGAACACCGCTTCGCGATATCAAACTACCAGTGGGAACGATTATCGGGGCCATTATTCGCGGCAATGAGGTTGAGATCCCCCGCGGTGATTCTGTCATTCAGACCGATGACCGGGTCGTGATCCTTGGCCTTCGCAATGCCGTGCGTAAAGTGGAAGAAATGTTCTCTGTCAGTCTTGAGTTCTTCTAGGCGTCATGCTGTTCGCGCCTGCCTTTAATATCCTCGGCTGGTCTCTGGTCCTTCTTTCCGGACTTATGGCGCTGCCCATTCTGTTTGCCCTCGCTGCCTCCCAGAGTTTTATTGCCTTCAGCTTCCTGATGTCGGCGATTATTACCCTGTTTTTAGGGGGAGGGTTAGTGTTTGCCAACCGGACCGGCGCCACAAGCCTTGGCCGGCGAGAAACCTTTTTCACCGCCACATTGATCTGGGTGATCCTCCCGCTTTTCGCCGGGCTTCCCTTCTATTTAAGCGATGCCATTCCTTCGGCCACAAATGCCTATTTCGAGGCGATCTCGGGTTTTACCACCAATGGCGCCTCTATCATCACCGATTTGGATGCCCAGTCCCATAGCATTTTGCTTTGGCGCAGCATGATTCAATGGATTGGCGGTTTTGCGATCATTGTCTTTGTCTCCATTTTGGCCACAGCCTTTAATGTTCCCGGCAATAATCCACTGACCCAGGCGATCGCTAAAAGTACGCGTCGGCGCATGTCCCGCCGGGTCAGATATGCCGTTACCTCCATCCTGAAAATCTATGCCTTGCTGACGGCCATCTGCATTGTCGCGTTATGGGTTGCCGGTATGCCAGCTTTTGAGTCCATCTGTTATGCCTTTAGCACCATTTCGACTGGTGGCTTCACTGTTTCTAATAATGCGGGGACGGCTTTTGGCAGTCGGGCTGTCGAGATTGTCTTAATCATTTTTATGATCGCCGGTGCCGTGAATTTCTCCCTGCATTGGTCGTTTTTCAACGGAGATCGGCAATCCTATTTCAAGGATCCGGAATACCGCTATCTGCTTCTGGCGGTGGTTTTTGGGAGCCTGGCCGTTTTCCTGTTGATGATGACCAGCACTGATATGAGTATCCCCGATACCATTCGCTACGCCATTTTCAATACGGTCTCGGCGATCACGACAACCGGCTACAACCTGCCACTTGTATCGAATACCGGGCAATATTATTGGCCCATAGGGGCCTTGTTCTTGATTCTGTTCCTGATTTCTGTCGGGGGATCCACCGGATCGACGGCAGGCGGGATCAAATTGATGCGGGTGCTGATTCTCTTGAAACTGTCCGGCACAGAAATCAAGAAGCTCAGCTTCCCAAGCGGCGTTTTCCCGCTGTCCTGGGGTGGCCGGCGGATATCCCGCGAACAGATCATGTCCGCCTGGAGCTTTTTCGTCATCTATTGCCTGGCTTTGGTAGTTGTTACCTTGTTGCTGGCCTTCAATGGCCTGGATTTTCAATCGGCCTTTTCTCTCGCGATCACCAATCTCGCCAATGCCGGATCAGCCGCCCAGCCGCTGATTACCGATGTAGAGGTCGGAACAGAGAATTTTATCAGCTACGCCGATTTACCAAATGCGTCGAAATGGATTTTATGTATAACTATGCTGATCGGACGGCTTGAATTTTTTGCCATCCTGTCCTTGTTGAACCCGGCCCTGTGGCGCCGTTAGAAGATCGGAATAAACATGTCCAGAATTGCCTATGTAAATGGTCAATATCTCCCTCATCGTGAGGCCTCCGTCCATGTGGAGGATCGCGGCTATCAGTTTGCCGATGGCGTTTATGAAGTTGTTACCATCGTCAATGGCAAGATGATCGACGAGGAGGGTCATCTGGACCGCTTGTGGCGCAGCCTAGGCGAACTACGAATGGACGCTCCCATGGATCGGGAGCCCATGAAGTTCGTCATGCGCGAAGTGATCCGGCAAAATGGCATTTATAATGGCATTATTTACCTGCAGGTTACGCGAGGTGTTGCTCCGCGCGATCATCCTTTTCCGAAAGATGTCAGGCCGGCCCTGGTGATGACGGCCAAACGCTTGTCCATGAAAAAGGCCGCAAAAACAGCCGAGCAGGGAATTGCTGTGATTACGGTACCGGATATTCGCTGGACCCGCCGAGATATCAAATCGGTGTCTCTGCTACCCAATGTTCTGGCAAAACAGGAAGCCAAAGACAAGGATGCCTATGAGGCCTTTCAGGTCGATGATGATGGTATGGTGACCGAGGGCAGTTCGACCAATGCCTGGATCGTCGATCAGGACGGCAAGATCATCACGCGGCCGCTCAGCAATGATATTCTGGCTGGCATTACACGAGCCTCTCTGATTGCAGAGCTTGAAAAGCGGGGTTTGGAGATTGAATTCAGGAGTTTTTCGGTCGATGAACTGCATAACGCGCGGGAAGTTTTCCTGACAAGTAGTACCTCGTATGTCTTGCCCGTGGTCAAAGTCGATGATCATGTGATTGGCAATGGCCAGCCCGGAAGCATTTCTCTCGATTTACGGGAAATTTATCAGGAGTTTATGCTCGCAGCAGAGTAACCGAGCAGGGGAGAGGCGCATATTATTGTGCCTTTTTTACCAAATTCTGATTTAGTTGCCATTTTCACGTTATAATGCTTGTGTTTAGCGCCGGAAATCCTTATGTGGGGGGAACTTTTTACCTTTTGCATTAGCATTTTGTTTTATAAGAACCACATGGGTTGTCGATACCGAAATGACAACGCGAAGACTGAAGAGAGAAATACCAGATGGCCGCTGAGAAATCACAGAATGTCCAGGACGTTTTCCTGAATAAAGTACGTAAAGATAAAGTTCCAGTAACTGTATTTTTGGTCAATGGTGTCAAACTTCAGGGTTCAATCAGCTGGTTTGATAACTTCAGCGTCCTGTTGCGTCGCGACGGCCATGAACAGCTGGTTTACAAACATGCGATCTCAACTGTTATGCCAGCCGGCCCCATACAGTTATTTGATCCCTCGGCGGAGAGTTGATCCGTCAAACAATGATGGAAATCTAACATCTCAGATTCATACCAGGATACAGAGCGCGACGGTTTAACTTCAGGCGAATCGGCGCTCGTATTACACCCGTTTATCAAGAAAAGTGACAAAAGGAAGCTCCGGGATCCGGAAAGCTGCCTTGAGGAAGCTGTTTCGCTGACGGCGGCCATTTCCCTTGAGATAATCCATTCCGAGGTTGTTCCATTATCCGCACCAAAACCGGGTACATTATTCGGAGACGGAAAAATAACGGAACTCGGGCAGTTCATCAAAAACGCCCATATCGATGTGGTGATCATAGATGGTCCCGTAACCCCGGTGCAGCAACGCAATCTGGAGCGTCGATGGAAGGTCAAAATTGTTGATCGGACCGGTCTAATTCTTGAGATATTCGGAGAGCGGGCGCAAACGAAGGAGGGGGCCTTGCAGGTCGAGTTGGCCCATCTCAGCTATCAGCGCACCCGCCTGGTCCGGTCCTGGACCCATCTGGAGCGGCAAAGAGGCTCCCTCAGCTTTATCGGTGGTCCCGGGGAATCCCAGCTCGAAATTGACCGGCGCCTGATTGACGATCGTATTACGAAGATTAAGCGGCAGTTGGAATCGGTTGTTCGAACCAGGGAGTTGCATCGCTCCAAACGCAAGAAGGTGCCGTATCCGATCGTGGCTCTTGTCGGCTATACAAATGCCGGAAAATCCACGCTGTTTAACCGTCTGACAAAATCTGACGTCTTCGCCAAGGATCTCCTGTTTGCGACCCTTGATCCGACCATGCGGAAAATCGATCTTCCAGGTGGGCAGACAGTCATCCTCTCCGATACGGTGGGATTTATCTCTGATCTGCCAACAGAGCTTGTCGCCGCCTTTCGCGCGACCCTGGAAGAGGTGCTTGAAGCGGATCTGATCGTTCATGTGCGGGATATCACCCATACTGATACGGAAGCGCAGAAAAAGGATGTTCTGGACGTTCTGTCTCGGCTTGGTGTCGATATTGATGATGACGGGCATTACCTGGAAGTCTCCAACAAGATCGATCTGCTCGAAGACGAGGATAAACAGGTTCTTCTGAACAGCTTGGATCGTCAGGAAGATGCCATTGGCCTATCCGCGGTAACGGGTGAGGGGGAGGACGCATTTGTTGCTTTGGTTGAGCAGATGCTGACAGCTCGGCAAGCCATTCTGTCCATAGAGCTACCCGCGACAGATGGCGAGACCCTGTCCTGGATTTACCGGCATGGAACAGTGCTGGATCGCACCGACACGGAAGAGGCGGTCAATCTGGAAATTAAGCTGTCAGATGAAAATCGCGGCCGACTCGAGAAAAAACTGAATAGAGCTCTTTAAGATTCTGTTTTTTCGTCACTTTTTACTCTGTTCCAAAGTTCATCCATTTCCTCAAGATTGCTCTCAGCAGGACTTTTTCCCTGATCGCGCAGATGCTGCTCAACGGCTTCGAAGCGGCGGGTGAATTTCCGGTTGGCGTGACGCAACACGGTTTCGGGCTCAATTTCCAGATGACGGCCGAGATTGGCGAGAACAAACATCAGGTCGCCATATTCTTCCGCAATACGATCCTTTGAGCCATTACTCCGGATTTCCGTCTTAAGCTCTTCTATTTCCTCGGTAATTTTATCGAAGACCGGAAGGATATCGGGCCAGTCAAAACCAACCCGGGCCGCTCGGTTCTGCAGTTTAACAGCACGTGTCAGGGCAGGGAGGTTGCTCGCAACTCCATCCAGAGCTGAAGGAGGAATTTGTTTGGTGCCATTTTTTTCCTTGGCTGCCCGCTCCATCGCCTTGGTTTCCTCCCAGGCCCGGGTTTGGGCATCGGCGGAAGAAATCTCCTCTGTGCCAAACACATGGGGGTGACGCCGGATCATCTTTTCAGAGATCGCTGTAATCACGTCATCAAAATCAAATTTCCCTTCTTCCTTAGCCATTTGCGCATAAAAGACGACCTGAAACATTAAGTCTCCCAGCTCATCCTTCAACTCATCCATGTCCCCGTTAGCGATGGCTTCTGCCACTTCATAGGCTTCCTCGATTGTATGGGGGGCAATGGTTTCAAAATTCTGCTCCAGATCCCAGGGGCAACCGCCATCGGGATTGCGCAGCTGTGCCATGATTTCGAGAAGCTGATTGATGGGAGAAGCGGGAACTGGATCGGTCATGAAAATCTCGTTTGGGTGTTTTTTCGGGTTATCGCTCGACGGTGGATTTCCTGTATGCTGGACCACAGGTAGCATTTATTTCAAGGGGAACCAACGGGGAAATATGGACGAGGATGAGAGGCCAAATAAGAAGAGGGAGCGAAAATTACGGGAGCCGACACCGCAATGGCTTCGTCAGCGGGCTTTGTCCTATCTGGATCGATTTCCCGCGACGACCATGAAGATGCGCCAACATCTGTTCACAAAGGCCAAACCCGGCATGGAGCAACATGGCCTTAGCGAATCCGATCTTAGGGTTTCCATCGATGGGGAGATCGAGAAGCTTGTTAAAAGCGGGATCCTCAATGATGCGGAATTTGCGAACAGTAAGGCCCGGATTCTCGTGCGCCAGGGCAAATCCACGAGCTATATCCGAAACAAGCTCCTGCAACTGGAGTTCACTGAGGAGCAGGTCGGGGACGCTCTGTCAGCGCTTGACGGCAGCCCAAAGACGCGCGACCTGCAGGCCGCCGCCCGGTATGTTCGAAAACGTAAATTCGGCCCCTATAAGCCGGAAAACACGCGGTCTGAGCGCTATCAGAAGGAAATGGCATCTCTGGCCCGCAATGGCTTCTCCTATGATACCGCAAAACGTCTATTGTCCTTGACCTCCAGCGAGGAAGTGGAAGACATTATCGCGGAAAGCCCAGCTTAAGCCGAGGGAGCAGCTTAATGGCAAAACTTAACGATCCATCCAGTATGAAACCAGTTATTGTGCCATGTCCGAATTGTAATGAGCCGTTTGAAATTGCATTTTCAAAACCGCCGGCGCCTTGTGCTCATTGCGGTTATGACATTGTAAAGGTCAAGCTGCAGCCGGATCCACCGAGCTTCTATGAAGAAAAAATTCCGGATCTGGAAGCTCTGGTAAACGCGAAAATCAGGGAAAAGGAGCTGGAGGTGGACGAGGACAAATTACAGGCCGCCATGGCGTTGTATCGACGGAACGCAGGTGATCAGGAATGGGCACAAGCCAATCTTGATCGTCAGCACTGGGAGCTGAAATTCAAGTATATGGGCCTTGACGATATTTTGGCACGATTTGCGGCCCGAAAGAGCAGCTAAAACAGGAAACACAAATGACAACACGCGGATACTGCCTTTGTAAAAAAACGACGTGGGAATATGAAGGCGAGGTGACCTGGGCCTGTTACTGCCACTGCGACGACTGCCGCCGTAACTGCGCGGCTCCGGTTGTCGCCTGGCTCGGTGTGCCGCTCAGAAACTTCAAATGGACGGGTGAGGCAACCAAGACGCTTGAAAGCTCAAAAGGCGTGTTCCGACATTTTTGCGAAGATTGCGGTTCACCCATGGGATTTGAAGCGGATCATTATGCAGGAGGGATGCATCTCTATGCGGCGTCCTTGGAAAACCCCGAGGATTTCGAACCGACATTCCATGTGAACTATCAGAGCAAGTTACCCTGGCTGCAAATGAATGATGACCTGAAGAAATATGACGGCACGCTGCTGCATGCACCGGAAGATCTCAGCGAGTATGATTTGTAGATTTGGCCGTGAGAGCAGGGATTGTAGCAAGAGTTATAGAATCCCTCCCTACGTAGATATTTAACGCATAATATATATTATGGAAAATATTGATATACTCATAAGGACAGCTTTTGGGGCCTTATGGCATTTTCAGGCCGTTCAGCAGATTATTAACGGTGTCGGACACGGGACCGCTCTGTAAAACGGTGCTGTGGGTTTCGTCAAAGCCGATTACATCGGTCGCCTGTTCTTGAGCACGATAATGTAACTGACTTTGTAAAGTGACAACGCCGTCTGAGTTTTGTGGGCCCAGAATTCCTTTGTCATTGCGGTAACTAAAAATCAGGTAATGCTGCAAATCTCTTCTCAAGTTTTGACGCATGAGATTTTCAAGGAACGGACTATCGGGTTCAAGATCATACCAGGCCGGCACGACGGATGGTGCGTAGTTCACGCCAATACTTGATCTGTCATGGCCGTCCCAAGGCGTTGATATGGTAATCAGTTTCTTTAGGTAATTCGGTGCGTTTAGTTCTTCTTTGAAGTTAATGGAACTGCGCGTTATCAAACCACCCATGCTATGAGCAACGATCGCTAAGTTATTGAATTTAAGCTTTATATGAAGCTCAGTAATTCCTTCGCTTAGGATCTGTCCGAGCAATTCCAACCGCATGCCTGAGGGATATTGAGATATCCAGGGCTGAAATTTTGTCCTGTCCAGACGCTGGATCAGATAGCGCCAATCATTGCCCGATCCGGCAAGGCCGTGTACAAATAAAACAGGTATTTTAGTCGGATCATAAGGCTCTAGAAAGAAGATCCCGGAATATTTACGCTCGAAAAACTTATACGGCTCCCACATGCCAAGTCGGCCAACTTCTTCGGAAATGTCATGTGAATCCAATGAGATAACCTCACCCATTCGATAATAATCCATGGCAATGGGTTGCTGAGCGAGGTCAGCCTCATATATCTGTGGTAATCGCTGTGCGACCTGATCCGGTGGCAAAAGGGATAAGTCCAAATCGGCACGTTTCTCGCCTGGCTCAAGGGTAATTACCGTTGGGTCACCATGCCAACCGACATATTCATCTGTTTGCAGCTTGAAATCCCGATTTTTGTCTTCAAAAGCAAAGAGGTAGAAGTCACCTGGCCCCGCCAGAAGCTCAAACTCTCCGGGTTCGTAATAAGCGGTATAATATTCGAGACTGTATTCCTCACCCGGATTTATGCGCACCAAGGTAACAAGAATAGGTCCTTTCGTCTCATGACTTGAAGACACCGTTCCCTTCAGAACCGTTGCCGTATTCAAAACCTTCACATCTTCATGCAAGCCGATGAAACTACAGCCTGTCAATATTATCAGGCAGACAACTACAATCGTCGAATTTCTCAGTACAGACAAATCGAAACGCATGGGTCCCCCAGATGAAGGAATTAGGTCAGGTTGAGTTTAAATCCGACATGGCTGCCGACAAAACCTTGCTCTTCGTAGAAGCGATGGGCGTCGGTTCGGGTTTTATCGGCCGTGAGTTGCACCAGGTTGCAGCCGCTGTTACGGGCGCGCTGTTTGGCGTCCTCCAGCATTTTCTGGCCGAGGCCCTTTCCGCGCATTTTGCTATCGACGCGCACGCCTTCTATTTGCGCCCGGGAAGAGCCGCTTCGGGAGACGCCGGGAATGACAGTATATTGGTAGCAACCAACAATCTCACCCCCCTCTTCCGCGACGATATAGACATTTTCCTTCTGGGCCATCATGGCGTCAAAAGCCTCAAAATAGACTTGCGGGAGCGGGTCTGTCAGCGTTTCCCGCATGGATCCCAACTGGTCTTCACTGAGCAGGCTGACGATCCGAAACAGATCATCACGTGCGGCAATACGAAAAGAAATCGTTTCCGTCATTTCTCAAGCCTTTATCACCATGCCATCATAGGCCGGCTCCACACCGTCCGGGAGGTCTTTAATGAGGGTCTGATAATCCAGATCCACATGCATATTAGTCAACACGGCCCGCCGCGGGTTGAGACGCTCAATCCATTTCAGCGCCGTCTCGAGATTGACATGGGTCGGATGCGGCGTATAACGCATGGCATCGACGATCCAGGTATCCACACCTTTCAGAATTTCAAACCCTTCATCATTTAGATTGACGAGATCATTTGAATATCCGATGGGTCCCATGCGAAAGCCAAGGCTGGTGATACTCCCATGGTCCTGATCGAACGGAATGAAGTCGATATCCCCGATGGTAAAGGGTCCTTCAATGAGATTTTCTGATAGGATTGCAGGGTAAGGATTGCCTGCAAGCTGTTCAAAACAATAATCAAATCGGTATTTCAGGATGTCCAGTGTTTTCTTGTCACCCCAGACTTTAACCCGCTCTCTATGACGAATGGCCAGGACCCTGAGTTCATCGATACCGTGGCACTGATCCGCATGCTCATGGGTCCAGACAACCGCGTCTAATCTATCCACGTCCGCATCAAGCAACTGCTGACGCATATCGGGCGACGTATCAATGAGGACCTGAGTATCGTTGTTACGGACGAGAATGGAACAGCGTCTGCGGCGGTTTTTTGGCTCATTGGGATCACACGCGCCCCAGTCATTACCAATCCGGGGAACACCGCCAGATGTTCCGCATCCAAGTATTGTCACTTCCATTAAGCTGTCCGTTCTATCTTATTGAAAAGTTTGTAGAAATTATCGGTCGTCGCTTGTTCCAGACTGTCTATATCAAGGTTTTTGATGTCGGCTACTTTTTCCGCCGTGTGGCGCACGAAGGAGGGTTCGTTGGATTTGCCCCTGTTTGGAACCGGTGCAAGATACGGGGCATCGGTTTCAACCAGTAGCCGCTCCAATGGGATCTGACCGACATGATCGCGCAAGGCTTCGGCGGTTTTAAAGGTCACGATCCCGGAAATGGAAATATAGAATCCAATTTTCATTGATTTTTCAGCAACTTCCCAGCCCGAGCTAAAGCAGTGGATGACGCCCGTAAAGGGGCCCTTCTCATATTCCTCTCTGAGGATATCAACCGTATCTTTATCGGCATTTCGGGTATGGACAATCAGCGGTAGGCCGGTTTTACGCGCCGCGTCGATATGAATACGAAAAGAGGATTGCTGTAAGTCCCTTGGGGAATGTTCGTAGAAATAATCAAGACCCGTTTCCCCGATGGCGACCACTTTTGGATGGTCGGACAGGGCCAAAAGTTTCTCGACCGTGACGTCATTTCCTTCCGCTTCTGCCTCATGCGGATGAATGCCGACGGAACAGTGAATATTCTCATAGGTCTCGGCGATGGTCCGTACCCGGTCAAATTCCCGAAGCTTGGTCCCGATCGTCAGCATTTGGCCAACCCCGGCGGCCCTGGCCCGATCAACGACCGCGTCTAGCTCGCTGGAGAGCTGGTCAAAATCCAAATGGCAATGGCTGTCTACTAACATCTGACTATCCGATTGGCGGGGCAAGTATTACGTCATGCGTTCTACATTTAAAAACAGGTTCAGTACAACCTGTTTTCGATCAAGATTAATGCTATCGGCCTTGGCAATCAGCCGGTTACTCTTCTCCCAGAGGTCTACCCAGCCGATAAGGGGTCGGTTTTCCAACAGGCGCCGCATAATTTCCGCTTCGCCCGGCGGGGCAGTCTGTTCGCTATCCGACCCCCCTGCCCCTGTCCGTACGATATGGGACAACCACCAGGGAAACAGCTCGCAAATCACCCGATACATCTCCTCCCCGTCTTTGCGACCGACAGCATCGGCAAGGCCATGGGTCTTTTCCGGATCGAGCGTTGGAAAGCCTTTAAAGATCTCCAGTATGGCGGCATAGATATCCAATCCGCCGGCATCGAGGATCTGCAAGGCTTTTCCTGGGCTGCCTTCCGACAGGGTCAATAATCGAGCGACTTGTTCCTCGGTCACACCTTCAAGATAAGGGGCGAGGGCCTGATGCATCTCTGTTTCACCAAGCGGTCGCAAAGCAAGTTGCCGACAGCGGGATCGGATGGTTGGTAATAGCCCGCCCGGTGCATGGGAGAGAAGGAAAAAGACTGTCTTTTCAGGAGG
This sequence comes from Pseudomonadota bacterium, assembly GCA_024743055.1. Taxonomy (GTDB): domain Bacteria; phylum Pseudomonadota; class Alphaproteobacteria; order Sneathiellales; family Sneathiellaceae; genus Sneathiella. The sequence continues at coordinate 136,921 of JANSXH010000006.1, read as the reverse complement.
TTCTTCCAGAATTTTAAGAATAGCATTTGCCGCACTGATATTCATTTCGTCAATGCTGTCAATGATGACAACACGCCAACCACCATCGCTGGCCGTCAGCCTGAAAAACCCGGACAAAGACCGGACGTCATCCACCCGAATGACAGAGAAAAACTTCTTGCCCTTGGGGTCATATTGACGTTTCAGAACGGCGAGACCTGGATGGGCTTCCGCCTTGATAAGCGCCAGGTCTGACTCTCCACCCTCAACATCCAAACTGGTGGGAGGGCCGAACAAGCCCCCTTCCCCCTGACCTGAAAGTATAAATTTGGTGGCGCGATAGGCCAGGGTTGCTTTGCCAACTCCCTTACTGCCGGTCACCAGCCAGGCATGATGAAATCTCTCACTGGTGAAGTTCGACAAGAGGGCCTGCTCCGCCTCTTCCTGCCCGATCAATTTTTCTGTGTCTCTGGGATGAGGATAAGAGCCGAGCTGATCAAGTGCGGGTAGATCACTCACGGAAGTAGCCGTTTTTTGGTCTCAGCCCGAAGCTCGGCCTGAACTTCGTCAATGGGCCGAGTTGCATCGATCATCACGCAACGATCCGGGTTCTGAGAGCCGATTGCGTGAAATCCTTCCCGCAACCGTTCGTGAAAAGATAAATCCATCTTTTCGAACCGATCCTCATTATGGGTTCGATCCAATGTGCGATTCAGGCCTTCTTCAGCCGGCATATCAAGGATGAAAGTAAGATCCGGCTTGAAAGTTCCGACAGAAAAGTCATGGACCTTTTGCACGGCTTCAACCCCAAGCTGGTTGCCATAACCCTGATAGGCCATGGTGGAATCCGCAAATCGATCAGAGAGGACCCATTTGCCGGCTTTCAAAGCGGGCCAGATGGTTAGCCTTAGATGATTTCTGCGGGAGGCATAAAAAAGCAGGGTCTCGCCGATGGCGTCCCATCGTTCAGGATCCCCTGTCAGGATCAGTTCCCGAATTTCATCGGCTCCCGGCGCGCCGCCTGGCTCCCGGGTCAAAATGCTCTCAATGGATTGGCTTGCGAGATATTCAGAAAGGAGCTTCGCCTGGGTGGATTTACCGCTGCCATCCCCGCCTTCTAGGGTTATGAATTTACCCGTAAAGGGCCCATCCTGTTGCATTGAGTGCGGCGTCCTTTACTGAACGGACGGTCCGAATATCAGATACTCGACGGCTGATGTCAGGCGTCCAAACAGGCCCGGCCGAGTGATGTCTTCCGTGGCAATCAACGGGACCGATACGGTTTCCGACTCCGGGATTTCCACTACGAGCTGAGCTACCGGCGTCCCGGCAATAATCGGTGCCGGAATAGGTTCGTTATAGACCACCTTGACGACCATGGATTTGCGGGCTTGACGCGACATCGTGATATCGACTTCCTCTTCAACAGTGAGAGGCACTGTATCTTCATTGCCGAGCCAGACGCGGGCATTGTCAACGACATCGCCGGGCTTGAAGAGGGTATAATTATCAAACTCCCGGAATCCCCATTCCAGCAACCGCTCTGCTTCACGGCCGCGGGCTTTGACACTTTCCAGGCCATTGATAACCAATACCAGGCGGCGGCCATTTCGCTCTGCCGATCCAACCAGGCCGTACCCGGATTCTTCCGTATGGCCCGTTTTCAGTCCATCTGCGCCATTATTTTTATAGAGAAGCGGATTGCGGTTACCTTGCTTGATATCGCTGAAGGTGAATTCTTTTTCGCTGAAAATGGGGTAATAATCAGGAAAACTTTCAATGATATGGGCGGCCAGCATGGCCAGCTCCCGGGCGGTCATCCGGTGTTCCGGGTCCGGCCATCCGGTTGCATTCTTGAAAGTGCTTTGTTCCATGCCAAGTTCACGAGCACGGGCCGTCATTGCGTCAGCAAAGTTTTCCTCTGATCCGGATAATCCTTCGGCAATAACGATGCAGGCGTCATTGCCGGATTGTACGATAATACCCCGCAGCAGATCACTGACGCTGACCCGTGTATCCACGCGGACGAACATCTTGGAGCCACCTTTTTTCCAGGCTTTTTCACTAACCGGAAGGGTGTCTTCCATCTTCAGGGATCCCTCCTTCAGCCGTTCGAACACCATGGCGACTGTCATCAGTTTACTCATGGAGGCGGGCGCCATAAGTTCGTCCGCATTTTTCTCCATAAGGACCGTGCCGGTATCAACGTCGAACAGAAAAGCTTCCCGTGCAGGTGTATCGATCGCGGCCGCTTGCTGAGCAGTTGCGACAACCACAACTATCATACAAGACAAAAGGACGCTTAGGCTCCGGGCATATTTTGACATCGTCAAGTTTCCAGTATTAATTCCATAAAGACACCAGCTTCGACCTTTTTTCTTCTAAAAGAAGATCGATGATATAGATACGTATCTCTGGCGGCAATTCACTCTATTACGATCCGGGCATCTGTATGCCCGGCATTAATAACATTTGCAAGCATCTGATCGGCTTTATCAACATCATACACCGGGCCAATCCTAACCCGGTAGAAGTCTTGGCCGTTGACCAGCACCTGGCTCACCTTTGATGGTCCGAGGGTTGAAAGACGGGCGCTCAGCTTATTGGCATTGTTGTAGTCAATAAAGGCACCAGCTTGAATGAATATTTCTGTTTGCTGAACCGGTGCGACGGAAACAACAGGAGCAGAAGAAGGATTCGCAGAAGCTACCTGGACAGGCGCATCCAGTTGAGGCGCAGGTAAAGGAGAACTGGTGGGTGCCGGTGCCTTGCTGACATTCGGCGGCGGCGCAAGGCTCGAGGACTTGATTGAGGATTGAGGAACAGCCGCAACATTGTTTCGTTCGTTCAAAGGTGTATCCGGCTTAGCTACCACCTGAGTTGCGAGATTTCCGTTCTGATCGACAATTTGCACCCTCACCTTTGCCGTTCCCTGTTCAATAATTCCCAAAAGCTCGGCAGAGCGGCGGGAAAGGTCAATAATGCGGGAATGGGCGAAAGGGCCGCGATCATTGACTGTCACGACGATCGATCGGCCATTTTCAAGATTGGTGACCCGGACATCCGTTGGCAGCGGCAGGGTTTTGTGAGCCGCGGTGAGCTTGTTCATGTCATAGACGGCGCCGTTGGCGGTTTTTCGACCATGGAAAGGGTGACCATACCAGGAGGCAATGCCTGTCTCATCATAGCTCTTGTCTTCAGCAGGATAATACCAGATCCCGTCGATCTGATAGGGCTTGCCAATTTTAGGGCTCCCCCGGTCTACATCCTTATTGGTCGTCGCGGCTGTTGTTCGTTTTTCAGATTTTTCGCTATATTTCTTAGCACCATAGCTCAGAAGATTAACTTCGGAACATCCTCCCAGTACAACAGCCAGCCCAACTGTTGAGACTATTCCTAAATTCTTTACTCGCCACATAATCTGGTACGCACCCTCTTAAAAATTCGCCTATATAGTAGTTTAGCTGCCTCCCAACAGATCGGCAAGCTGTCCGACGGACATAGCAAAATAGGTCGACCTGTTCCATTTCAGAATGGTCCGGTAATTATTATAAACCAGGAAGGTCTGGCCATTCCCACCTTTCGGCTGCACGAGGGATCCCATCAATTGCCGGGTAGGTAAATTGGTCCCGTCAGCGCGGCGAACGCCAAGATCTTGCCAGTCCTGCATCGGCTTCTTTACTTTCAGGTCTATCAATGACAGATCGAAACCAGCTGGCAGGGTTACTTCCCTGCCCCAGGTCTGATCTCCTTTCCAGCCGGATTGCGCCAGATAATTTGCAGCGGAGGCAAACACATCCGGTTTGGTCGTCCAGATATCCCGCTTGCCATCTGCGTCATGGTCGACGGCAAAATTCACAAAACTGGACGGCATAAACTGTGATTGCCCCATAGCCCCTGCCCAGGACCCTTTCATATCTTTGGCATCGATATGATCCTCGTCCAGGATGAGCAATGCCAGCAAAAGTTCTTTGCGGAAATAGGCGGATCGCCGGTCGTCATAGGCCAGCGTTGTCAACGCATCAATAACACTGAAACCGCCGGTATATTTTCCATAGCGCGTCTCCACCCCCCAAAGGGCAACAATAAACCGGGGCTGAACGCCGTATTTCGTCGCCACCTCATTCAGGATATCCCGATGCTCCGCGAGCAAGGCTCTCCCGGAATCCACAAGGGATTTCGGCAGGCGTTTTTCCATATATTGTTGAAAGGTCTGGGTGACTTCCGGCTGTTTACGGTCCAGGCTGACGACACGTTCCAGAATCTTGACATTGGCAAAGGCTTCATCAATGGTCGGCTGGCTGATGCCCCGCGTCAGAGCTTCGGCCTTCAATTCGCTGAGCCAGACGTCGAAATTCTGCTTTGCCGCATGGGCGGGCATATTTACCATAAACAAGAAAATGCCAATCAGGGGTGCTAAAGCGATACGCGCAAAATTCTTCGTCATGGGAACTCCGTTTACTAATCCGTCCTTTTTGCCATAAATCTGGGAATTTCGCAATAAATTCGCGAATTTTTCAGCCCCTTTTTTGCCAATTCAGCCCGTCCTCACGGATTTATGATATTTCCCGTCAAATATATTGACAGGCAATGGATGGAACTTTAAACGAACAGGACATTTCAGGTTCGTTTCCAATCTGAATGGGGCCACGGGTAAAATTACCCCGCGCCTTATTTGCGGAGGGTTGGCAGAGCGGTTGAATGCACTGGTCTTGAAAACCAGCAAGGGTGCAAGCCCTTCCGGGGTTCGAATCCCCGACCCTCCGCCACTTTCCCCCCTGAGCGACCTCAAAAAGCTTAATTTTATTCTAAGGCCCCCGTTCCCTCACTCCTTCTCCTAGTTACATGAACTCCTATTGTTGGAGACTGCTCTTAAACAATTAGCGGACCCCATATTCAACAAAGACAAATGTCTGCACCTGACCCAAAGGAGACATTCGTTTGAGTGGCTCAAAGTTCGGCAACGTGGACATTGCTGTCGTTCACCAGCAAAGAAACTATCCGTGTTCTCATGTATCAAATTCAGGTCAGTCACTCTTGGCGGGTCATTTCCGTTGCCAATGGTTCAGCACGTTTTCCTTTACGTCTACCACGACGAAATTGGCTCTGGTACTCTCGACGCTGCTTTGTGATTTCGTAGAGTATTATGCCCGAGCTAGTACCTAGATTTAGGCTTTCGATCATGCCAAACATTGGTATTGCGATGCACATCTCGCAACGCTTGACAGCAAGCTCACTAATCCCACGTTTCTCATTCCCAAACCACACGGCAAGTTTTGTGTGTTGTTTGTAGTTGCCCTCATGCAAGAAGACATTGGTCTTCCCCTTCACATGTGGTGAGGTCACAACAGATATGAAATCTTTCTTTTCAAGATGTTCCAGGCAGTCATTTGTACTGTCGAAGCGCTTAACGAATGTCCATTTGACCGCAGAAACTGAAGACCTCGAAATCGACTTTCTCTCACGCATCTCTTGCCAGTCATCAGGAAGTGCACCACGCGGATCAACAACATAGACCTTTTCAACTCCAAGTGCGTTCGCATTTCGGATCACCGTTCCAATATTCTTGATATCGGTTGGGTCTTCAATGACGGCAATCAAATTCTTGCATCGGAATGGTTTGATTTCATCTGCACGTTCCCTAACGGCCCGTTTCGATTTTTTTTTATTGGTTTCCATGGCTCAGTAATACCAGAAGCGAAGTCCAAATCAAGAAGCGCATGCTTAACAGAAAGTCTTTATCAATGTAATCGATAAGGGCTCGGAGAAGACATTAGACATCTTCCTCAATACCTATTTCTGGCACAAACCAGACTTAACAATTGCCTTCCCTACATGCTTCAACGATGCATTGCTCAACATGGCCGTTGGAATTTATCCTGATGTTGTGCCTCAGACTATCAAAGCAATGGCGACCATTTGCAGCGAAGGTGGCCTTCCGCCAGGAGCTGTATTCGCGTATATTAGAAAAAATTGGGAGTTATCTGGCTAGTGTTGGTATTTCCATATTTTTACTAACTCAGCGAAAACGCTGCGAAATAGGGAGAAATTTCAATGACCAAATTTGACCTTGGCTCATATACTCGTGCGATTACTACGACTTCTTCAGAAGCGATTGACGAATTCAGCAAGGGTTTGGTCTGGTTATTCGGCTACAATCATGAAGCCGCTGCGGAATGCTTTGAAAAAGCAATTTCTGCCGACCCAAAATGTGGCATGGCGCATTGGGGCGTCGCTTACGCAATTGGGCCAAATTATAACAAGCCGTGGGAATTTTTTGAGCCAAATGAACGTGTCAGCACTCTCAAACGTGCACATGTTGCTATTGAGCACGCCCAAGATTTACGCGGCGATCTATCCGCGGTGGAAGTTGCCTTGATCGACGCGTTGGCCGATCGGTTCCCGGAAGATCTGGAAATAGAGGACTATTCTCCATGGAATGATGCCTTCTCTGATGCCATGAGAAAAGTCTATGCTGAGCATGGTGATGACCTCGAGGTAAATTCTATTTTCGCCGAAGCACTTATGAACCGAACTCCGTGGCTCTTGTGGAATCTGGAAACAGGCGAGCCAAGCGACGGGGCGTCCACTGTTGAGGCTCAAGCGGTGCTGGAACGCGCCTTCAATGAGTTGCCAGGCGCCTGGGATCACCCTGGCCTGTTACATATGTACATCCATCTGATGGAGATGTCGCCGACGCCGGAAAAAGCGCTTCGGCATGGCGACCGGCTGGTCGATCTCGTTCCAGATAGCGGCCATTTGGTCCATATGGCCACCCATATCGATGTCCTATGCGGCGAATATCAGAATGTGATTTGGCGGAACCATCGGGCAGCTCAAGTGGATCAGAAATATGAAGCCATCGCCGGTGGGGAGAATTTCTATACGCTCTACCGTATCCACAACGTTCATTTCGAAGCATATGGTGCGATGTTTCTTGGCCAGCCAGACAAAGCGCTTGCAGCATCTGAGCACCTCATAAATATGCTTCCCGAGCCGGTCGTGCGTTTTATGCCCGAACTGTTTGAATCCTTTTACGGCAAGAAAATTCACGTAATGGTTCGCTTCGGACAGTGGCGCGAGATACTGGAAGAACCTTTTCCCGAGGACCAGGAACTTTATAGTTATACAACTGCCGCCATGCGGCAGGCACGAGCAATTGCATTCGCCAATTTAGGACAGATAGAAGACGCAAAACAGGAAAGGGAACTCGCCATCAAGGCCAGTGAAAACGTGCAGGAAGGACGCATGGTTTTCAACAACACCAGCGAAGATGTACTGAAAATCGGCGAAGCAATGATGGACGGTGAGTTGGCATTCAAGTCAGGTCAAACCGAGGAAGGCCTCGATCATTTACGCCGGTCAGTCGAACTGGATGATGCGTTACTCTACGATGAACCCTGGGGATGGATGCAACCGACGCGGCATGCGCTCGGAGCTCTCCTCATGGAGGTCGGTCAATTTGAAGAAGCGGAAGCCATATATCGCGCCGATCTGGGCCTTGATAATACGCTGGCACGGGCTTGTCAGCATCCGCGCAATGTCTGGAGTTTACACGGGCTTCATGAATGCCTTGAACGCCGCGGGGAATCGACCGAAATCAATCATATCAAACTGATGCTTGACCAAGCACTCGCCCGCGCAACGGTCCCCATACATGCGTCCTGCTACTGTCGAAACCGTGCAAAAGCCGCAGCTTAAGGCTGCCTGACTGTGAAGCTGCTTTATTACATCTGTTTGTGGTGCGAAAAGCAGTGTCAGGCGGCAATTACATGAATTTTGGCGACCCGGACCTACCGTCCGAACAAGAAAATGTTAGATGTATAAATGTCTGCACCTGACCCAAAACGGACATCATGCTGCCTTTCGGGCTTTCTGGTTAGAATGAGATCGAACACTAATTTTTTGATTGGTATTATCCATGACATTCTGTGAAGTGATTTTCATTCTGGACTTTTTCTTACCTGGGAAAGTAAAAACAGACCGCAGATATCTTGAAAAGGCACCCATATTTTTATAGGTCTGACGGCTGCGTTCAATGCGACCAATATTTGTATAATGCGAATAGTCAATTGAGCCGTCTTTGTGGCGCAGAATATCATTCAGAGGTTCATAATTCATATCAGTTTCTCCATCCAGTTTGAAATGGTGAAACGAATATGGACCGAATGAACATCCAATACTTTGCGGAATTCTTTGGAAACTCTTGTCTTTTCCTGATTTCTTACATTTGCCGGTATTTTTAATTGAATACCGGTCGCCTTTGATGACTAATGTATAATATGAAATATAAATTTGGCTCGTTCGAATTAAATATCAGAAACCAGCAACTTCTCTGTGACGGTGTTCCCATAAACATCGAACCTCAGGTTTTTGATCTATTGGCCTATCTGGCTGAAAATGCGGATACGCTTGTAACTCAAGATGATCTTATAGAATCTGTTTGGCGTGGTAGAATTGTTTCTGATTCAGCCATCAGCGCACGCATTAGCGCGGCAAGAGCCGCTGTCGGAGATAGTGGATCGAGGCAGGAGATTATTAAAACAATTCCGCGGAAAGGGTTTCGGTTTATTGCAGAAGTTAAGAAAAGTTCAGAATTAAGTGAGAAAGAAGCTGTTAGGTCGAATGGTGCAAATGCCCAGAAGGTACGTTATTGCACTTCTTTCGACGGAACCCGGATAGGATATGCAACAACGGGTAAAGGGCAACCATTCGTTCGGACCGGTCATTGGCTCACTCATTTAGAGCACGATTGGCAAAGCCCTTTATGGAGACCAATATTGGATGAGTTAGGAGGGATTTTTACGGTAACCCGATATGATCAAAGAGGAACTGGCTTATCGGAATGGTCAGTTGAGGATTTTTCCCTGGAAAGATGCCTAGAAGACCTTGAAGCGGTCATTGAAGCCGCAGGTCTTGAACGTTTTATATTATATGGTACCTCTCAAGGTGCTCCCACCGCTATTGCTTTCGCAGCTCGCCATCCGGAAATGGTTAGCCATCTGATTTTACATGGAGGATATGTTCAAGGGCGTCTTATTCGTGGAACGACGGAAGAAAGAGAATTAGGCCATGCATTGCTGACCTTAATTCGACATGGATGGGGAAAACAGGGCAGTGCTTTTATTAAGGGTTTATCGTCAATGTTTATTCCTGAAGGAACGAAAGAGCAGATTGATTCCCTAGTAGAAACTCAGCGTCTGACAACAACGGCAGGCAATGCGGCGTTGCTTAGAGAAGCTGTCGACAACTTCGACGTCAGTGATTTACTCGATAGTATTACTAGCTCAACTCTAGTCATTCACGCCCGGAACGATTCCGTCCAGCCATTCGAACAAGGTCAGGAATTAGCTGCAAACATAAAGGACGCTCAACTCGTGATGCTAGACAGTCCGAACCACGCGCTACTTAAGCACGAGCCTTCTTGGGATATATTTTTTAACGAACTCCGGGAATTTTCTTTTACAGACTTGGCTTGAATAGACCCTGTGTCCGCTTCTGGCACATTGCAGACGTTTCTGCTTCTTTTGAATTCGTGCCGCCATGGCTAAAGACCGACAGCCCAATCAACAAATATAGCTTCGTTTCATGGGTACTATATGGATACTGACCAAATTTCGTCGAACTAGAGAATTAGTCATAGTTATTGATTTAAATAGAGGGCGTAACAAAATTTGAGCTTGTGACATCTGCCATGTCAAGATCATAGCTCTGATGATTTGCGGGGTTATTGGGGATCGCAAAGAATGAAGAAATACTCAAAAAAATTTGCAATCAATTGCAAACATACTGGACTGGTACAACTAACTGGTACAGAATTTCCCTGAGCAAGGAGGCTCACGAGCTGTAACCCATTGATATCATTGCGGCGGTAAAATGCGGCGGCTTCTCCCCGACCCTCCGCCATTTTGTCTGTATATTTTAATTTCTTTCGAGCTTTTTTATACGCCTTAAAACTGATGTGGACGTTAAATCTGGGTATTTATCAAACCAGAGCGGCGCAGGCTCCTGCCCCACAATAACTTTTCAGAACAAGCACGAACTAAAAGTAAACACTTCGACAAGCGGGATCTGATGTATGAGTGCGGTCGATAAACCATGCAATGAATATGTGAAAGTATGCTATAAGGGCGCATCTTGCACGCGATCATGCGTGCTTGTCCTGATACAGATCGGACTTAATTATGCAAATCCCCGAATGGACGAAACCTGCGCTTATGGGCGCGGGAGCGGGCGCTATCGCTCTGGCTATCGTAGGATTTAACTGGGGTGGCTGGGTGACAGAAAGTTCGGCCAAACAAATGTCGAACGAAAATTCCGCGGAAGCTGTCGCTACGGCCCTTATGCCGTATTGTCTGCAGAACTCCAAAAGTGATCCCAATTCAATGGAAGTTCTGGCGAAGTTCACCAAAGCCAATAGCTATCAACGGCGTGGGATCGTTGAGGAAGCGGGTTGGGCGACCCCTTTAGGTGCAGAACGGCCAGATCGCGCACTTGCGGAAGCCTGTCAGAACGCCTTGGCAGAAAAAATCTAAAAATACTATCGATCCTGTGGGCCTCTCAATCCATGCACGGATAGACCTATCAACCAACATCTGAGACGCGGAGCACCGCGTCTCTTCAGGGGATCAGTTAATGCTCTCTGCCTGTAATCCCTAGCGAACAAGCTCGCGGTGCTTGCAACCACAAGCGCAGCCTATTGTATTTGCCGTCGCCAACACGTCCTAAAACCGTAGTTGCTTTGTCAGCGCGATCCCGTTGCTGGTGCGAAGCGACCATTAAGGAACGAATATGTCCTCCGTTACACCCCTAAATCAACCGCAGTCATTTGGTCGCACAATACTACCTTCTATTCATAAGGATTCAGGATTGGCCATCAAATTCCCGGCTCCTGATATTTTAAAATCAACCAACACAGCAATCGTATATTGTGAAGGCAACTTCGGCGCTATTGACGGCAAGACGGCCAACGGATTGGTCCGTTACTCTGAGAAATATGAAATCCTGTCGGTCATCGATAGCGAAAAGGCAGGCATCGACGCCGGTGTGGCGCTCGGAGACGGTCCGAACAATATCCCGATTTGCCGCGACCTCACCGAAGCATTGGCATTTGCCAAAACCGTGCCAGGATATTTTATATTTGGAATGGCACCTTCAAGCGGAATGCTATCGACCTATGAACGCGGTCTCGTGATCGAAGCCATGAGCCACGGTATGAACATCGTGAATGGCCTGCATGAGTTCCTTAACGACGACCCGGTGTTTGCAGCTGCCTGCATTACCAACAATGTCACTATCCTGGACATCCGCAGACCCAGTGACAAAAAAGACTTGCGTATGTTCAGCGGTAATATAGCCGACGTCACCTGCCCCAGAATTGCTGTCCTTGGCACGGATTGCGCCATCGGCAAGCGGACAACAGCGACCATTCTGGCACGGGCACTGAACAAATACGGCGTAAAAGCAGTGATGGTTGGTACGGGACAGACCGGACTAATTCAAGGTGCCCGATACGGCATCGCGCTTGATGCCGTCCCTTCTCAGTTTTGCGCCGGAGAATTGGAAGCAACCATCGTTGAGGCCTTCGAAACTGAAAGCCCGGATATCATACTTGTTGAGGGCCAAGGCGCGCTCAGCCATCCAGCATTTTCAACATCCTCCTTCATTCTGCGCGGCACCTGCCCTGACGGCGTTGTTCTCCAGCATGCACCAGGACGCCTCAACCGCTGCGACTTCGATCAAATGCCGATGCCGACGCCTGCCAGCGAAATTAACCTGATCGAGACCTTTTCCAACACCAAGGTCATTGGTCTTACAATCAACCATGAGAATATGACGGATGCTGAAATTGGTTCAGCGATTATCTCTTATGAAAGTGAGCTTGGCATTCCGGTAACCGATGCACTGGCAAGATCGACTGATCATCTGGTAGAGATGGTTCTCTCTTCCTTCCCGCAGCTCAGGAAGAAGCCGGCCGGCAGAGTCAATTGACTACCCCACGCCTCGAGATTGATCTTGCCAAAATCCACCATAACGCCAGGTTTTTGGTCAAATTACTTGGCCGCAACGGCATCACCGTTTCCGCGGTTACCAAAGCCGTTCTGGGCCTTCCAAGCGTCGCCAGAGAACTGTTGAGAGCCGGAGTAAGTGGACTGGCAGACTCACGACTTGAGAATATCCAGACCATGCGTCACGCCAAGATTACAGCACCCATAACACTCATTCGCTCACCCATGATCAGCCAGTCGGTACAAGTGGTCAAAGATACGGATATCAGCCTGAACACTGAGCTTGATGTTATCTCGGAACTGTCAAAAGCCGCGCAAGCACTGGGGCGAACCCATGGAGTATTATTGATGGTCGAGCTTGGGGATTTGCGGGAGGGCATTATGCCCGCTGACCTTGAAAATGTTGTGCGCCGGACCTTGAGCTTTCCAAATATCACCCTCAAGGGAATCGGCACTAATCTCGCTTGCAGATGCGGTGTTGCTCCAGATGAGGCAAACATGGCGGAGCTATCAGAGCTGGCGAATGCCATTGATGCTACTTTTGGCTCAGTGCTCTCCATAGTATCCGGCGGAAATTCGAGTAACCTCAACTGGATACTTGGCGGCTCTGATACTGGCCGGATCAATAACCTCCGCCTTGGCGAGGCTATCCTGCTCGGATGCGAGCCGCTTCATCGCCAACCGTTTGAAGGACTCCACACCGATGCCATAACGCTTGTCGCTGAAGTGATCGAGTCAAAGATCAAGCCATCGCAGCCTTGGGGTAATATAGAAGAAACTGCCTTTGGAGCAGCCATTCCGCCGCACAACAGTGGAAGCATTTCTCAAACTATCCTTGCCGTCGGGCACATGGATACCGATCCAGAAGGATTGACACCACCGACCGGGATCAGAATTCTCGGATCGAGTAGTGATCACCTTATTGTGGATTCTCGGCGTGATCGCCTACCGATTGGTGCCGAACTTACCTTCCAGCTCAATTACAGCGCCCTGATCCGTGCCACAGCTTCCCCCTTCGTCACCAAAAACGTATTTTCTGAAAAAAAGGTTTTGGTTCATTAATTAGCTGTATTCGCCTGACAATTGAAAGCGAGTAAGACCAGTATTTCCTCGGTCCCTGTATTGAATGCTGAGAATGCCATCCAATCCTTAATTGCCTGCACCATTTGTTGTCGCACTTGGGGCTTCGCTGTTATTTCTGCGCTTCATGTCGGGATGGAGTGATTTCCCTAAGATATGGGAATCACGATCAATTACATGCTGCGACGACCCAACTATCAGCGGATCGGGACCACGAATTATATGAGTGTCGCAATTCGGATAAGGTAGTGAGCTGATAAAATGCTGCATGCAGTTCAGACGTGCGCGCTTCTTGTCATCTGATTTGACGATTGTCCAGGGCGCGTCGGCAGTGTCGGTATAAAAGAACATTGCCTCCTTCGCCTCTGTATAATCATCCCACTTGCCCAGTGACGCGCGGTCGACAGGTGACAGTTTCCAGTGTTTTAACGGATCAGTCTCTCGCGCTGTAAAACGCCGTTTCTGCTCTTCCTGAGTGACTGAAAACCAATATTTGTATAGCCGAATACCGGATCGGACCAACATGCGCTCAAGATCCGGGCATTGGCGCATGAATTCAAGGTAATCATTGGCAGCGGCAAACCCCATAACGCGCTCAACACCCGCGCGATTGTACCAGGAACGATCAAACAGGACGATTTCACCAGCCGCAGGCAGGTGTTCGATATACCGCTGGAAATACCACTGGCTGGTCTGCCTCTCGGTTGGCTTTGGCAAAGCGACGACGCGGGCGGCTCGGGGATTGAGATGTTCCATAAACCGTTTGATAGTGCCGCCCTTGCCGGCGGCGTCCCGTCCCTCGAACAGTATGACGATCCGCTGACCGGTTTCCTCGACCCAGCTTTGGACCTTGAGAAGTTCAACCTGTAATTCCGCCTTGTGTTTCTCGTAAGGCTGGCGCTTCATCTTCGTGTGATAGGGGTAAGTCCCATTTTCGAAGATTTCACGGATCGCTTTTGCGTCGTGCCGCATCTTGGCAAAGTTGGTGTTAGTCTGTGGATGCTTCTCTGTAACATCATCCACGTTATTCAGGGATGCCGTACTTTCTTTGTTTGCCTCAATTACGGTCGACGGCGCCGGCCTTTCAGATAGCTCGCTGCCTGATTCCGTCTGTGCTCCCTTAACAGTTTTTTGATCAACCATGGTCTGTCCCCCGCTCACATTGTACAAAGTTCGAAGTTTAGCTTTTAGGTGGCGGTCGGACATTGATTACAATCAAATTCTAATGTAGCAGAGCGGATTTACTCCACCGGATGATAAAGCTCATTAGAAGCGGCTCTCCCGACCTTTCGTCACTTTTGACATAGGAAGTTCAATTTGTTGGAATCTAAAAAAAACGGTGAGCCTAATTTTCAATGATGATTGCAGATATCACCCAACCTAAACCGCATTCAGAATATTAACTTGGCACCTATTTGCCTGTCTTAGAATTTAAAGCTACTGTTTAGTTGTTATCAAAAGAACTAGTGTTGGTGAAAACCGGATGTCCTTCGATTTCAATGAGTTTGTTGAACGCGTCCGTGAGGCGAACAAGGCAAGCGATCCAAATCTTGCAATCAGAGATTTGCTAAAACAGATCGTATCAAAACCCGATCAAATCGCTGCTGCGACGCCCGTCGATGGTGAGGACGAAGTCATGTTATTCGAAGATGAAAGTCTGTCGATCTGGCGTTGTCGTTTCCAGCCTCATATCTTCATGCCTCCTCATGAGCATAAAATACCGGTTCATATCGCCGGATATGCAGGCAAAGAACGAAGCTTGCTATTCAAAAGAGAAAGGTCTGGCTTAAGTTACCGAGGTGAAAAGATTGCCCGAGAGGGGGATGTTATAACGCTTGGCCCTGAGGCCATCCATGCTGTGGTGGCTGAAGGAGATCAATGTTCACAGGCGCTACATGTCTATATGGGCCCCTTAATGAAACTCAAGCGCGGACTGTTCGATTGGGAGACCGGAACTCAGATTGATTTTACGCTTGAGAATTTTGATCGCTTGAAACGATCTGAGGAAGAAATGCCGGAGTTTTCTTAGATACTTTTTAAAAAGCTCAAATACTGTTTAACTCATTGAGCTCTTTAGCTTTGTATGAGCGGTCGTTTTGAAACCAAAATTCAGGAGAAAAAAATGTCGCTACGCCTTAAAATAAAATGGCCCTTGTAACAGGTGGCGCACAAGGCATAGGTGGTGCTATCGCCACTGCATTCGCGCGGGAGGGTGCAGATGTCGCGATTTTGGACATGCAAAAGGAAAAGGCGAATGAAAAAGCTCATGAGCTAGAGCGATTTGGGGTGTCCTCCGTTGCAGTATGTGCCGACGTCAAAGATGAGAGTCAGCTAAAGATAGCGATTGAAACAGCTATGAGACAATTGGGGCGCATCGACATTTTGGTCAATAATGCCGGGATCAACAGCACTTCTTCCGTTGTCGAAATGACAACGGATATGTGGGACGAAATGATTTCAAATAATCTACGAAGTGTGTTTCTAAGCTCGCGTGCCGTATTGGGACCTATGATTGAGAGAAAACACGGCCGTATCATCAACATATCATCTCAACTTGCCCATAAAGGGTCCGCAGAAATGGCTCACTATACTGCGGCAAAAGCAGGCGTGATCGGGTTTACAAAATCACTTGCTTATGAGGTTGCCATCCATGGTGTTACCGTCAACGCCATTTGCCCAGGGCCAATCGATACGGATCTCCTTAAACGACTTCCGGAAGACTGGAAGAAGCGTAAATTTAGTGAATTACCGATCGGGCGGGCAGGACAGGTTGAAGAAATTGCTCCAACAGCCGTTATGTTGGCTTCCGAGGAAGGCGCCTATTACGTTGGCACAACGTTGAATCCGAACGGCGGCGATGTGATGGTCTAACTCCCTAGACCGGATTGTCTATGGGTATCAGTTAAATTTGGATTTCCATCATACAACTGTCCTGCGGCGCAGTGAAAATGCGGCACAAGGGCAAAATCCCGTT
The DNA here is from genome assembly GCA_024743055.1 of Pseudomonadota bacterium. Lineage (GTDB taxonomy): Bacteria > Pseudomonadota > Alphaproteobacteria > Sneathiellales > Sneathiellaceae > Sneathiella. Next base: position 120,880 of record JANSXH010000006.1, on the reverse strand, counting down.
CTACCCTTGGTACCGTGTCGTAAGGTGCGACTAGTCAATCAGACCGTCTTTTCTCGCCCCTTCTCGAACAGCGGCGAGGACCGGGCCGTTAATGCGGGTTTTGGTGCCGATATAGCTTTGCTTGTCGAGCTGGGTGACGAGCGCCTTCGCAGTCTCGAGCGCGCGCGCTTTTACCTTCGATGGTGGCAAGACCTGATCCAGATACCCAGAAGAACATGCCGTTTCCGGATCAAACATGGCGGCTGTGGTAATACGGGCGAACGCCGGTGGAGTTAAGCGATGACGGGCAAGCGCGAGAGCGAAGTGCGGGACTGTCAGTTTGATTGCTACCTCGTTCAAACCAATTCTCCAGTCCCCGCTTGCGCCAAATCGAATATCAGCGGATAGCATCAGGAACGCCCCCATTGGGTAGGCATGCCCCGTACAGGCGACGATGATCGGCTGCGGATGCGTAAGCATTTTTTCAATGAGTTTCACCCCAGATGCAACCATTGCTTTTCTCTCTTCCGGCCCGCCGGAGAGGACATTCATATCAAACCCTGCGGAAAAAATACCCTCCCTACCCGCCAGTACCGTTATTTCCCCCTCTTCAGCCGCCTTATCCAATTGAGAACCGATTTCTGTCAGCATTTCCGTAGACATGGCATTCACCTTGCCATCATCCAGGGTGATTACCGCGACGCCGTCTTCCAACATTTCCAGGCTTGTTTTATTTGTCATTTTTGACTCCTTTTCGGGTTCTTATTTTGCTTGTAGACCAATCGTTATAATTTGACTCTATAGACCGGTCAATATAGAAATAAGCATGACAGAAAAACCATCTCATAGAACTAATCTTGTCCTCACGGCCATGCGCCTGTTTAGACGTCAAGGCTATGCATCAACCGGTCTGCAGCAAATCTTGGCGGAAAGCAAAGCGCCCAAGGGATCGCTCTATTACTATTTCCCGACCGGGAAAGAAGGATTAGCGGAAGCGGCAGTTGAAATGGCGACGGATCTTATCTGTAATACAATTTCAGACCTTGCGCGGGATCATTCTGATCCGAAAGATTTTATCACCGCTTATTGCAATGTTTACGCAGGATGGATGGAAGACTCCAATTTTCGCTCAGGTTGCCCTATTGCCACGACCATGTTGGAAAACGCTCCACAATCCCCCGTATTGACCAAAGCCGGTGAAGCAGCCATGGATCGCTGGATGGCGCTGATCGCAGACGTGTTTGAAACCTCCGGCATGCCCTCGGAAGAAGCCCAGACAAAATCCGGCCAACTCGTCGCCGCCATTGAAGGCGCCCTCCTCATCTCCAGAATTAGGCAGTCAACGAAACCCATTCGGGATGTGGCCGACATGTTTTGACGCCTAAATTGAACTAATACCGTCCAGCAATTACTGTTGCAGCGTTCCTAGTAGAGGCGGCAATAATTGTAAATTTTGAATATGATAATCAGCTCCTGATAAATCCCTGCCCTTGAACTCGGGGTTAGATATCGAAGCAACCTTCAACCCTGCCTGCTTGGCAGATTGAATGCCCCTTGGGGAGTCTTCGATGACGAGGACAGAGGATGCGGGCAGCTTTAGTTTCTCGAGGGCGGCAAGATAGGCATCGGGGGCGGGTTTTGGGTTTTTGTAGTCGTCCCGGAGGATCAGGATGTCGAACAACTCGCTAAAGCCGGAGTCTCCGTGAAGGTGCCCAAACATCTGGAAATCTGTATTTGTGACGACACCCAGCTGATAATTACTAGATAGCTTCTTCATAAGAGGAACGGCGTCTGGATCGGTAACATCAACTCCTGAAATCAGTTGCTGCCAAAGGGAATCCCGTTGTGCGATAATTTGCTGAACTTCTGTAGCATTAAATCCTTGTTGCGCCAGCCATCCCCGGGTCCCCTGCCCTTTAACAAAGTTACTGTCGATAAAATCCTGTTCTGAATAGACGACACCCACTTTCCAGAGGGTTTGGCGGTCGGCTTCAAACCAGTATCGTTCCGTATGAGCCAGAACGCCGTCATTATCAAAGAGAATGGCCTTTATATTGTTCATTTCGCTATCACAGTATTTAATTTCTCTCGGTACATTAATCTGCAAATATATACTTAAACAGGGCGACGTTGTGTGAAGGTAGGACTTGGGAAGGGGAATTCTGATGCCAATTGCCAAACGAAAATCGACCGAAGGTATGGTTGACTATAATGAAAATTCCAGTGCTCAGCTGCAGATAGTTCGCAGACAAGCTACTCTCCTTCAAATTCTTGTCGACCGAGTTGAGCCTGATGGATCGGACATGCGTATCGTAGACTATGGATGCGGGCCTGGATTAAGTACCATTGAAGCCGTTCGTCCAAGCATCGAAGCTTATCGCGCCAAATCACCGGAAGGACCAATTGTTGTCTGTCATGCGGATCAGCCAGGGAATGACTGGAACACTTTGTTTAGACTGATTGAAAGCCCCTCCGGATATTTGGTGGGTCAAAAAGCCGTTAGGACAGAGGCGGCAGTTGGGTCTTTCTATGATCAAATGGCAACGGAAGATTCTGTCTCTATAGGCACCTGTTTCGCCGCCAGTCACTGGTTGAGTGAGGCGATCTCGCTGGACGCGCCTGGAACGGTATGGTTTGCTGATCTTGTAGGAGATGCGAGAGTAAATATGTGGGATCAAGCTGTGGGTGACTGGACTAGATTCCTAAGTCACAGAGCCCGCGAATTGAAGTCGGGCGGATTCTTCCTTGTCTCCACCCTTGGTTCTGTTCCTGATCCGGATGAAATTAATGGCACCGCCGCGTCTGGACGAGGTGTTTATCGCGCCCTGCAATCGATTGCTCAGGAAATGGTAGACGATGGCCTGATTGACCCCGAGGTCCTCAACAAATTTGTGTTTGGCCTTTGGTTTTTAACTGCAGCAGAAGCACGAGAACCATTGGAAACGGACCCGTTTTTGAAAGAAGCATTTGAAATTGAGGAAATTAATGTTGTGGAAGCGACAGGCAATGCGGGAGACTTTTTTGCCGCACTCATCGACGACCCGGTCAAATATGCGGAAGCCTATACCGGTTATATACGCGCATATGCAGACTCCACCCTCCATAAACAGCTATTTGAGCCCTCTGCAAAAGACAGTGTGACTGTTGAAAAACTTGCGGAGGAATATTACCGACGCCTGAACGCCCTGTACTTGCAGCATCCGGCAAAATATGCGTTTGAACTTTGGACTTTGACAGTAATCCTTCGTAAACGGTGATCTGCTATGCCGTTATTGTTAGAAATATTATAAAGCACAAAATCATGGTTTCAGGTCTTCGCACAGCGCTTCTTCTTATCCTACTTTACCTGTTGCCGATGCAGGTCGTCCTGGCATCGGAAAAAGTGGAGGTTCTGTTTGTACAAATGTCTGGAGCGATGGAATTTGATGGCAATAAGATAACCTTGTCAGATATCGCGCCGCACGTTGTTTGGTATACAGAAAGGCCGGATCGAAAGTCTGGTCATATGACACTAGATGAGTTTTTGACCGAATGGGAAAAGGGGACAAATAGCTTTGAAGTTGACCCTCCCAATGCCGTTCTGACCCTTATGGATGCGTCTGACAGTCCAGCTGTCATTGTGATTAGAAACCCGATATACAGGGGAAAAATCCTTACATATGACGTCGAAATTCTGAATGGGAGCATTCCAAAAACCGGCGGTCCCGTGTCCCTTGTTATTGATGGCAAAGTTATAGGTATCGATTTGGGGAAAACCCTATGAAGTTACTCGCTTTTTTTAGCGCTTAAAACTGTACAGCTAGGATTTGCGAGGTAGAATTTCATCCACTCCCCCACCTTTTCGGATCCTTCAGGTACTTCTAGCGGATGCCAGCAAATGTCGGTGAAACCCGCACTATGAAGGCAGTCCTCATGGTCTTCCCTACTCCATTGCCAGATGTTGACTGCTTGATCTCCGATTAACAATTGGCTATGAGATTCGGCCACAACAGCGTAGTCGAACCCGCACCGTTCTTTTAAGAGTGGTTCTGCTCTTGAAAAATCATAATCCGGGCTCAAGGTATAGGTAACGAAGCGCCCGCCAGGCTTAAGGCTGCGAGAAATCAGCCGGCACATTTTTTCTAAATCACTTTTGTCTTCGGCATAGTGGAAAAGATACATCGCGGTGACAATGTCGACTGGAGAATCCATCTGAAACGCTTCATCTCTGGCATCCAGGGTCCTGTAGGAAAGGTTCTGCCATATTTGAGCGTTTCTGTCCGCCTCTTTACCTTCGGGAATGTTAAGCGTGTCCGCTCGTTTTATCATTTCCGAGGAGAGGTCAGCCCCCAATACACTGTTTGCCCCCCTTTCCATCAGCAGCCTGGAGATACGCCCTTCCCCAGCTGCAAGATCCAGAACATCCAGCCCTTTTACTGATCCTAATACTTTTAGAAATGAATATAGTTCAATCACACTATACGGGCTGGCGGAATCGCTCCAGCGATGATAGCTCTCGGCAAACTCGTCATATTCGGGCATATCTGTCCTCAGTGACCTGCGTTTTGATCTTCTTTTTTCCTATTATGGATACGTGTCGCATAACAAAAACCAATCGTAGCGCAAATTCGTGAAGTTGATAGTCCATAATAACCATTCAACAAGAGGAACTGGACTATTGTCCCGTGAACACCCCTTGCAGAAATAGTGAAAACTAATAGTATAAATTACAAAGTAAAAAAGAACCTTTGGGGTTGAGAAGTCTGCTGGGAGACAGGGCGTAATGGACAATCAGATTGATGAAATTACCATAGTTGGCGGTGGCACTGCGGGATGGCTGGCTGCCGGTTTTCTTGTAAATTACATGAACCTTCGAAAAGAAGAACGACCAACCAAAGTAACTCTCATAGAATCTCCGAACGTTCCAACTGTTGGTGTAGGTGAAGCGACTGTACCAAGCATGCCGGGCCTTCTGAAAAGCCTGGGTATCTCTGAAAAGGAATTTTTTAAAAGATGTAATGCTTCGTTCAAACTCGGGGTTCGTTTTACGAATTGGCACCACGACGAAAACGGTCAGGCGAAGTCCTTTATCCATCCCTTTGACGCTTATGGCTCACAACTTGCCGGACAAAACCCAGCCTATCATTTCCATAAATATGGGGGGCCTCCCGGCCGGGAAAACATTGATGATTGTCTGTCGGTAAGCGTTGCGGCCATTCGAAATAAATTGGGGCCAAAAGGTCTTGAGCATGGGGATTACGAAAGTCATCTCCATTATGCCTATCATCTGGACGCTGGACGGTTTGCTGAATTTCTGCGTGAGGTTTCCATTGCGCGTGGCGTCAATCATGTACTTGACGATGTCGAAGATGTTGAGCAGGACGAGCGCGGTTTCATTTCGGCTCTTAAGCTACAGCGAAACGGTCGCCATCCGGTGGAGCTGGTAATCGATTGTACCGGCTTTAAGGGTTTGATCATTAATAAGACCCTTGGTGTGCCGTTCAAGGACTATAGCAAATACCTTCTCAATAACCGCGCTCTGGCCGTACAAGTGCCACACAGGGATTTGGAGAATATTGAACCCTGCACAAACTCAACGGCTTTGGGGGCTGGATGGGTCTGGCGTGTTCCCCTCTTCAGCCGTATCGGCACCGGTTATGTTTTTTCTAGCCATTTTCGCACGGATGACGAAGCGACGGACGAGTTTCTTAAACATCTGGGTGACGATGGGATTGGTGCTGAGCCGAGAGCTATTCCAATCCGGGTCGGCCGGGCTGAAAGAACATGGGAGAAAAACTGCATCGCCATAGGTTTGTCTTCAGGGTTTATTGAGCCATTGGAATCGACTGCTATCTATATGATTGAACAGTTCGTGAAGCTCCTATTGATGAATTTCCCGGACAAAAGCTTTGCCCCTTCTCTTGCCCGCCGGTTCAATGAAACGACGGAACGAATGATGGATAGCATCCGAGATTTCATTGTGCTCCATTACTGCATCAACAATCGGCAGGACAGCGAATACTGGCGGGTTGCCCGCGAAGAGATGGAAATTCCGGACAGTGTAACGGAACTGCTCGACGAGTATCGCCATACCTTGCCCATCTCGACGGAATTCGACCGTACGTTTCTATTTAACTATATCAGTTTCGTTACCGTGATGTTTGCCAAAGATTTCTTCAAGGACGTCACCTTCCCTGCCGAGAGATTTATTGCCAAAAGTGACTGGGATCGCCGTATGTCGGATTTCATCAAATATGAAGAAGCAAGTCTGGCGAAGCTTCCCAATCATTACCAATTGCTGCGAAAATTCAGGGGTGAGGATGAATCACAGTCAACCTCCTCTCCCTATACATTTCAAGGAGTCAAAGGGCCGATTTTCGGTCAGGGACAAGGCGGATATCAACCCGTTCAGCCAACGGTTCAATTTGGCTCCCAGAGTGTGAAGCCGAATATATCATTTGCCAAAAAAGAAGCGGAGAAACCGGACTTATCGGAGTCTAATATTCTTTAGACTTAGCTTTATTCCTCATTTGTCTCGGTGAAACGAAAATCACAGTGGCTTGCGCCCTGCATAATTGTCTGCGTCCGTTCCAGTTTTATACGGGAATCATAGCCTTCGCAGAAAGTACCGTCCCGCCCGCAGGATAAAAGGTGACCAATATGGCCAAGCCCCATCTCCTTGTACATTTCGGCATACCGACATCTGGTGACATTGAACTCGACCTGAGTATCTTCTTCTTTCAGGATATCCATCTCCAGTGCCCCCCCTACTGTCCATTGGGGGAGAAGGGAGTGAAACCCCATTAGAGAGGTTGGTTCTTCCTGGCTTTCCGCATAAGACTTCCCTTGTGCTCGGGCATCTTTACGAATGGCTTTTCCAAGAATTTCTGAAGCTCTTTCGAGACCCAGTTCTTTAACCATTTCCTCGAAAATTGGTTTGATCACGCTCGCTTCAATACGTCTTTGCTCGAGGATCGGAAGGTCTGTTTTTCCCATGATTACTATTCCCTGCCTAAGAATTTAAGCGCCCAGCTTTGTTTCTGCTTAAGGACAACTATAATCTATCCAGGTAAAGCCGCAACAAATGCGGAATGTCAGGAGCAAGCTGAATGAAAAAAACAACCATCGGTATCATAATCGGCAGTATTCGAGAGAAAGCCGAATCCGCGCGCATGGCGGCCGAAATAGAAAAGTTAATTCGAGCACAGCATTCCGAAGTTGTTATAGAAATGTTTTCCCTCCGCGAACATGACTTGCCCCTCTGGACCGAAGATAAGTGGAAAAAGGAGAGCGAGATAAAGTCTCTTTGGCATCCGATCTCCGCTCGTTTGAAGGCCTGTGATGGTTTCGTGGTGATCAGCCCGGAATGGGCGGGAATGGTGCCGCCTCATCTGAAGAACTTCCTTTTGATGTGCGATGGCGGAGAGTTGGCACATAAGCCTGGACAATTAGTATCGGTCAGTGCCGGTGCCGGTGGGGCATATCCCATTGCAGAACTTAGAATGAGTGGATACAAAAACAATTTTATCTGCTGGTTACCCGATCATGTGATTTTACGTCAGGTGGGCGATCTATTCACATCTGATACGCTTTCAGAGCGGGATAGCCGGACAAAAGCACGGATTGAGTATTCCATGAATTTCCTCGTAGAAATGGCTCAGGCCATGAAACCGGTCTGGGAAAAACATCAAAATTTGAAATCTTATAAGAACGGTATGTAAGTTACTTACTTGCAGCTAATCCTTGCTTATCAAAGCCAGCCAGTTTTTTGTAAGACAACGCAACATTTTCAAGAACGTCCTTCGGAACACAGCTATGCTCCTCACCGCAAGTCCCAGGGCACTGTTCCTTGACCATCTGCATGACCCTCTCAGGACCCGTCTGCCGATTTGCCAAGATGATTTTTTGCGTCACCTCACGTCTCGTTTTTTCATATTCTTCAATTGCAGATGGGATGTCATTTGTTTCACATAAGATGTCCGCGAATGTCATGGCATCTAGCACACCTTGAGAGACACCGTTGGAACCGTTGGGATACATGGCGTGAGCCGCGTCTCCCATCAGAGTTACTCGTCCAAAAGACCATTTGGGTAAAGGATCCCGATCAACCATGGGGAATTTGTGAATTGAAATGGCTTCTTCAAACAGCCGATCCATATCAAGCCAGCCAAGATCCCAGTCGGCGAAATCTGATTTAAACTCATCAAGCAAGCCTTCTTCGTTCCAGTCTGCTTGCCTCTCAGCGAGGTCAGAAGGGATCCGGCGCTCGGCAATCCAGTTGATGTAGGATTTGCCTCGCTTATGACTTTCTTCCCGGATTGGGTAAGCCACCAGTTTAAGATCGTTATGGCCGGCCATAAACATGGAACGGCCATCCAAATAGGGATCCATTTCCGTTACCCCGCGCCAGAGCATCTGCCCCGAATATTTAGGAGGTCCTTCATCAGGGTAAAATAACCGGCGCAGGCTGGAATTTATGCCATCTGCACCGATCAGAAAATCGCCAGTAATGCTGGTTTTCGGATCCCCGTTTGTACGATCTACAAAATGAGCTGTTACAGAAGACTCATCCTGATCAAATCCGGAAAAATGGTGGTTACGGATAATATTTTCGGGTCCCAGACGCTCTTCTGCGGTAGCCAAAAGGATCATATGAAAGTCACCACGGTGGATAGAAAGCTGAGGGACATCATATCCGGCATCGAGGCCACGGGGTTCGCGCCAAATAGCTTTTCCATCTTCCGTATAATAGGCAAGACTTGATGTTTTTATGGCAACCTTTTCAAGGTCCTTTAAAAGCCCAAGTTTCGCAAGATTTTGCACGGAATGCGGAAGTAGATTTATACCCACGCCCAACGGTTTGATTTCAGGCACTGATTCAAAAACTTTGACCGAAATACCCTTCTGATGCAAGGCGAGAGCCGCCGTCAGACCTACTAGTCCGCCACCAGCGATTATTCCCTGAAGCTCGCTTTTGCCCATTTTCGCCCCTCCTCTAAAATCCGGAAGCTGTCAGGCCGTTATCTACTTCCAGAACGGACCCGTTCATGAATTCCGAGCCGGACCCTGCAAGAAGTAAAAGCGCGCCGTCTAACTCCCGTGGCTCCCCGACCCGTTTTCCTGGAAGGCGATCGATCAGTCTTTTGCCATGGTCTGTTTCCCAATAATCCCTGTTGATGCCTGTGACGATATAGCCAGGATTGATGCAGTTCACTCGGATTTTATAGCGTCCCCATTCATCCGCCAGGGCCCGGGTCATATGCATAACAGCTGCTTTAGACATGCAATAGGCAATGTTTTTCTTCAAAACCCGCGTGGCAGCGACGGATGCAATATTGATGATGCTGCCGCCATGCCCGTGCTTGATCATGCTGCGGGCAACGGCCTGTGCCACAAAAAACGCGCCCTTTGCATTGGTATCCATAACGCCATCAAACTCTTCCTCGGAGATATTCTCTGAGGGTTTCAAGGCACTTATTCCTGAGTTATTGACCAAGATTGTTACTGGTCCAAGTTCAGTTTCTGCAGCCTCAACAGCATCGGTAATACTCTTAACGTCCGTCACATCCATAAAGACAGGCAGGGCGCGACCGTCAAAAGCAGTAATTTCCTTGGCCAATTCCTCCAGCTTTTCCACATTGCGGGCAGCCAAAGTAACCTTGGCCCCTGCCCGCGCCAAGGTCAGGGCAAATTGCCAGCCAAGGCCGGAAGACGCTCCGGTTACGATAGCATGTTGGCCTTCCAGTGAATTCGAGGAGCTCATTCAACTTTCTCCAGTTCTTAATTTGTTGATTTTCTTTGCATGATTTCCTTTCTGCCCTGCAAAATCAAGCGCTCTTCTCGCTGAATAAGTTTGATTTTGCCACTTAACCAAAAAACTCACCTAATTTTAAGTATTTCTGGGTTAAATGGATCGGTTGACAATATGGAGCAATCGACAATGCGCTATGCGGCCAATTTATTGGTGGTCTCTGATGACCGGGAAAACAATATTGAACTGTGCCTGACCGGGGCGGGATATCATTGCAAGCGGGTATCTTTTCCGGATATGCAGGCTTTGAATTTTGACTCGGATGTTTTCGATCTGATCTTGATTGATGGCGACAACAACAAGGGCGGTGTTGATATCTCTGCTATTGCGAAAGTTGCTGATGAGAATGAATTCCCTGTCTTATTGATCGGTAAACCCAATATTCGCTGTCGAATTCAGACTATTTCCTCTGGTTTTTGTGATCTTGAACTGCTCACACGTGTCGGTGCATTGATCCGGCTCGAAAACATGCAGCAGGAACTAGTTCGCCGCATAGAGACAACAAAGTCCTATGGCATCGATCTGACCAATACCAGCATTCCAAATCAGGAACTAGGAGACACCAATATTCTTATTGTCGGGAGCAAAAGTGTCATCCTTGGTAATATTCTACTTCGCCTCGACGCCCGCGCCAAAATGCAGATCTGTAAAAATACGGAAGAAGCTATTCCGAACCTGCGTAGTCAGCAATTTGATGCGGTGATCCTATCCGGTGTTGGTCATGGTGACAGTAATTTACGCCTAGCCAATGACATTCGGAGCGATTCAAGACTGTTTAATGTCCCGCTTATCATGGTTCTTGAGAATGCTGAAAATCGTGAGGCGGCGTATATTCACGGGGTTTCCGACATTGTTCTACATGATACGGAGATGGATACCCTGATTAACCGGACAACTTTGCAGATATTGCAGTATCGTTACCGCTTTGCCATGCAGAAACTGTTCAGGGTTTCGAAGCCGCATCCCATCGCCGATGGTCCGACGGATCTATATTCATCGGGGTTTATGCAAGCGCATCTGGCGACCATGTTTGAAGAGCATGAGAAAAGAGGCAAGGTCTTGTCGGTTGCAAGTTTCAAAATTACGAACCTCGATGCGGTTATTGAAGCCTTTGGATATCCCTCTGGTGATCAATTGTTGAGACAGGTGGGCTCGGTTATCTTCAATCTTGTTCGCGGTGAGGACTTTTGCGGATGTCATGAGAAGGGTCATTATGCCATTGCCCTTCCCGGCACCCGGGAAAAAGAGGCCAAAGTCGCCTTGGACCGGATACTGGGTGTGATAATAAATACCGAGTTTTCGGTCAGCAACAATTCCGCCTCCATCCAGGCAGAGGTTAGTTTTGGGCTAGCAGAAGTGGACGCGGGCGAAACTGTATCAGGTGTTATTCGCCGTGGCTTTGATTATGTCGCCAAGGATGAAAAAGCGGCTTGATCAAATTTTGACTGATCATTCCAAATAAAACTTGTTTATGGCCTCCTGTTTTCCTATTTTCAGTATATGAAAATTGATATCGTCTCTGATACCGTTTGCCCTTGGTGCTTCATCGGCAAGCGAAAACTGGAAAAAGCATTGGCTGAACGTCCGGATTTGGAGGTTGAGATTACCTGGCGACCCTTCCAGCTTCACCCGGACATGCCTATTGAAGGGGCTGACCGAAAAGAATTCATCGCCAAAAAATTCGGCAGCCATGAGCGGGCGAAAGATCTCTATAACAATGTCAAAATGGCCGGAGATGCCGTTGATATTCCATTCGAGTTCGAAAAGATCAAACGCTCCCCAAATACTCTGGATTCTCATCGACTGCTTCGCTGGTCAGAATCAGCAGGCTGTCAGGATGCCATGGCAGAAATCCTGTTCCGTAGGTTTTTCATTGATGGAGAAGATCTCGGAGATCGCGCGGTCCTGATTGCCGCCGCCGCTGAGGCTGGGATGGATGAGAATTTAGTCGCCAGGTTGTTGGAAGAAGGCGCCGATCTGGATACGGTGGCCAAAGAAGACCAGATGGCGCGCGAAATGGGCGTCTCCGGTGTCCCTTTCTTTATCATCGATAATAAATACGCGTTGTCAGGAGCTCAAGATCCTGCGTCGTTTCTTGCTGCCTTTGATCAAATTGAAGCTGAGAAGAAAGCAGAAGGCGGTCCTGCCTAGCCTAATTCGCTTCTGCGAGTTTCGCGAGATTCTGGGCCAGCCACAGAACGCCCTTCAGGCGGTCTTCGGAATGGCTCCAGTCTCTCGTATGAACCAATTTGTGATCTCCGCGTAGTTTGGTTGCGCCAGGTGCCCGGGAGATAAATTCCACAAGCCCTGCCGGATTACTGAAGCTATTATCCCGGAATGAGAGGACGGCGCCCTTTGGTCCTGCCTCAATCTTCTCGATATTGGCCCGCCGGCAGAAATGCTTGATGGTCATGATCTCGATCAGATGCTGCACTTCATCAGGAAGCGGTCCGAAACGATCCACCAGTTCAACGGCAAAGGCACTGATTTCCTCTGCCGTTTCTTGCGCTGCAACCCGTCGGTACAATTCCATCCTGAGGCCAAGATCCCCGACATAATGCTCCGGGATCAAGACAGACGTTCCGATATTGATACTTGGAGACCATTTATCCTCCGCCCCGTCTTCACCACCCATATCGATATCGCGGGCCGCGGCAACGGCCTCTTCCAGCATCTCCTGATACAACTCAAAGCCAACCTCCCGGACATGGCCCGACTGCTCATCTCCGAGCAGGTTCCCCGCACCACGAATATCAAGATCATGACTGGCAAGGGTAAATCCGGCCCCTAAGGTGTCCAGGGACTGCAGGACATGTAGACGTTTTTCTGCAGCATCAGTAAGGCGCTTACGTGGTGGCAAAGTCAGATAGGCATAGGCGCGGGTCTTGGATCGGCCAATCCGGCCCCGTATCTGATAGAGCTGGGCCAAGCCGAACATGTCAGCGCGATAGGTGATTAACGTATTGGCGGATGGGATATCCAGGCCAGATTCAACAATATTGGTGGCGACCAGTACATCATAACTGCCGTCATAAAAGGCGTTCATGACCGAATCCAGTTCCTTCGCCGGGAGTTGCCCATGGGCCGTTACATATTTGACTTCCGGAACATGCTCTCGCAAGAACTCCCCAACTTCAGGAAGGTCACTGACACGGGGGCAAACGAAGAAACTCTGTCCACCGCGATAATGCTCCCTCAGAAGAGCTTCCCGAATAACGACCGGATCAAATGGTAGAACAAAAGTGCGGATTGCCAGCCGGTCAACCGGCGGAGTGGCAATGATAGAGAGATCCCGAATACCGGTCATGGCTAGCTGCAAGGTCCGGGGAATTGGGGTCGCCGTCAGGGTCAGGACATGGATATCAGCCCGTAATTCTTTAAGCCGTTCCTTATGGACAACTCCGAAATGCTGCTCTTCATCGACAATAACCAGACCCAAATCCTTGAAATTGATAGATTTTCCAAGCAAGGCATGGGTTCCGATTACGATATCCACTTGGCCTTCTGCCAGGGCCGCTTTTGTCTGATTAGCTTCTTTGGTCGTAACCATGCGGGAGAGCTGCCCAACTCTGATCGGTAAATTAGCAAATCTCTCTGAAAATCCCTTAAAATGTTGGCGAGAAAGCAAGGTTGTTGGCGCAACAACTGCGACCTGCTTGCCGGCCATAGCTGTCGTAAACGCAGCCCGAAGTGCAACTTCGGTTTTACCAAAGCCGACGTCACCACAGATTAGCCGGTCCATTGGTTTGCCGGCACTCAAGTCATTGAGGGTATCATCAATAGCTTTTAACTGGTCATCCGTTTCCTCATAGGGAAAATCAGCACAGAACTCTGCATAGAGACCATCCGCCGGTGTCAGGCGCTCCGCCTTTCTAAGTTGTCGCGCTGCGGCGATCTTGATCAATTGATCGGCCATTTCCATGACCTTTTTCTTCAGTTTGGCCTTACGGGCCTGCCATCCTGATCCCCCGAGCTTGTCGAGGACAACGGCCATATCACTGCCGCCATAGCGGGATAGCATCTCGATATTTTCAACGGGCAGATAGATTTTATCGCCCCCCGCGTAAAGAAGGGTGACGCAATCATGGGGCGCGCCGGAGATATCAATCGTGGTCAGGCCCTCATATTGAGCAATGCCATGATCCACATGAACAACATAATCCTCTGGGGATAGCTGAGAGGCTTCGGCAATAAAATTTTCCCCGCGCCGAGAGGATTTACGCGGACGGACAAGGCGATCTCCAAGCACATCCTGCTCACTGATGATCACGAAATCCGGGGTCTCGAACCCTCTTTCCAAGCCGAGAACTGTCAGAGAGACGATATTTTTGTCATTGGGCAGATCGGAGAAAGATGAAATTTCCTGAACCGGTTCGATATCATGATCTGCGAGAACCGTCTTGTTGCGCGCTTTCGATCCTTCTGAGAAATGCGACAGAATAACCCGTTTTCCCTGTGCAAGCTTATCGATCATATGCTGTTTGACATGCTCATAGATATTGCTGTCCGGCAGGTTGCGCTCTGGTGCAAAATCCCGTCCAAGTGCCCCTTCTGCATCTAGGACAGATGCTTCCGTCCGACCGCTGCGATAGGGGGTAAAAACACCGACTTTATGATCTGCCAGCAGTTGTTGCCATTCCTCATCCCGAATGTAAAGTTTCTCAGGAGGGAGCGGTTTGTAATCAGCCCCGCCCGTAGGAACTGCATCTCGGCGGCTTTCATAATAATCGGTAATGGTTTCTTGGCGGGCGGTTAAGGCTTCCTCCACCAGATGATCCATAAAGATGGTTGCATTGGGAAGATAATCGAACAGGGTCGCAAGTTTTTCGTGAAACAGTGGCAGCCAGTGCTCCATCCCGGCATGGCGCCGTTTTTCACTGACGGCTTCATAGAGAGGATCGTCAGCGGTAATAGTTCCAAACTCCGATCTGTAGCCTGAGCGGAAATGCGGTACTGAAACATCATCCAGAAGGAATTCCGCCGCCGCTGTAAATTCCAATCTGTTCAGTTTGCCGACGGACCTTTGGGTTAGAGCATCGAATTCTCTAATGTCGTCGACTTTATCTCCGAACAGGTCAAGGCGAACCGGATTTTCAGCACCTGGAGGAAAGATATCGATGAGCCCTCCCCTTACTGCAAACTCGCCGGGTTCCATTACTGTCCCGATCCGACTAAAGCCATTAGCGATCAAATAAGCGGATAGCTCAGTGCCATTGAGACTGTCCCCTGTTTGTACAGCGAGACGACTGCCCTGGACCATTTCGACAGGGGGGATTCTCTGGGTGGCCGCATTGATGGTTGTGAGAAAAATCCGAGGTCTTTGAGCCGGGTCCGTCATTTTCCCAAGGCTCGTCATGCGTTGTGCGACTATTTCAGGATTGGGAGATACTCTGTCATAGGGTAGGCAGTCCCATGCGGGAAAGCTGATGATATCCAGCTTTGGATCAAAGAAGCGCAGCGTGGCTTCCGCAGCCGACATCCTGAGATCATCGCGCAGTATAACCAGCAAATCCTGATCATGGCTGTTTGCCAATTGGGCCAGCAAATACGCATCATATCCTTCCGGAACTGCCTCAATCGTGAAGGACTGATTTTGACGAACAAGGGCCGAAAGATCGGATGCTGGGAAGTTTAAGCTGACTTCGTTCATCAATTCAGACTAGGTGTTTCTCTGATCAAAGGTACAAAATTTCTTTAGGAGGTCCATAACCCGAGTATCATATTCTTCCGGAACCTGTTCCCGGCCGACAGCCCAGACATAGATGTTTGGATCCCCTGCTTGCAGCAAGCTTTCATATATGTCGAGCTCGTCCGAGGAGAAGCCTTTGACATACTCATTGGCGAATCCACCCAGCAATAAATCGGTTTCTTTCATGCCGGTATAACGGGAACGATGAATAAGGCGTTTGCGCCGGATTTCAATATTTTCGGTCATTTAACAAGCTCTCAGGAGATAGGAGACAGGATATAGCCTTTCTTTTCGCCTCTGTCAGCAGGAACCCGCGGTTCACCCGATTTTCTTGCACGGTCATTGACCTGGGCCTTTGAAACATTTCACAATGTAGACTGGAGTGAAGCGAGGAACCCACGTGCGGCCGGAAATTCTTTTCAATCTGTTTAATCCTGTGTCGAACCTGACCGGCATTGGCCCCCGGCTTGCCAGCCTCCTGGAAAAGGTCGCCGGACCGAACATTATTGATCTCGTTTGGCACCTTCCGGCGGGTATGGTGACGAGGATAGAGGCGGATACTCTCAGCCAGGATCTGATAGAGGAAAATATTGTCGCCAGCTTTCTGGTTCTGCAACATAGCCCGCCGCCAAATCGTCGCGTTCCCTATCGAATTTCGGGCGCCGTCGGCGAAGCCCCTTTGACCCTGGTATTTTTCCATGGACGGGAGGACTATCTCAAACGCCAGCTTCCTGAAGGGCAGCTGCGTCTGATCAGCGGCAAGCTGGAAGACTATAACGGCGCCTACCAGATGACCCATCCGGATCATATTGCCAAGCCGGAAGACAAAGACGCGCTTCCTTTGTTTGAGCCGGTCTATCCATTGACCGCGGGGCTGACGAATACGACCTTTATCAAGGCGTCGAAACAATTTCTTCCAGACCTGCCGGATCTTCCTGAATGGAATGATCCCAGCCTTCTCACCCGTGAACAATGGGAGGGATGGCAGCAGAGCGTCATTAAAGCCCATTCGCCCACCTCTCCGGAGGATTTGGAACGGGATACAACAGCACGGCAGCGGCTCGCCTATGACGAACTCCTAGCAAATCAGCTTGCCCTCGAATTGGTGCGTCGGAGTATGAAACGAAAACCGGGTAGGTCCTTACCTGGCACAGCCAAGTTGCAGTCGGAAATAACGAGTGCCCTGCCCTATAAGCTGACCAATGCCCAGAATAGATCATTGAGTGAAATCAGCGCCGACCTCGCGGCGCCACACCGTATGCTTCGACTCCTGCAAGGGGATGTGGGGAGCGGCAAGACCGTTGTTGCGCTTCTGGCGATGATTCAGGCCATAGAATCGGGCAGCCAAGCCGTCATTATGGCCCCGACGGAGATTTTGGCTCGGCAGCATTACGATGGTATCCAGCCCCTTGTTGAAGCAGTTGGCTTGAGATGCGAGCTGATTACCGGTCGTCTTAAAGGTAAGAAACGAGAAGCTCTACTTGAAAATCTGGCAAATGGCGAGGTCCAGATTACCGTTGGCACTCACGCGTTATTCCAAGAAGATGTCGCGTTTCACGATCTTGGGCTTGCCATTATCGACGAGCAACACCGCTTTGGCGTCCACCAGCGTCTTGCCTTAAGCGATAAGGGGCGGAAGGAGAATGGCGGTGTTGATGTGTTGGTGATGACAGCCACTCCTATTCCCCGAACTCTTGCTCTGACAGCCTATGGCGATATGGATGTGTCGATCATTGACGAGAAACCCCCTGGGCGGAAGCCGGTGGATACCCGCGCCATCGACCTGGATCGGCTGGATGATGTGGCAAGAGGTCTTAAGCGCAAGATAGAGGCGGAAGAAAGGATATATTGGGTCTGTCCCTTGGTGGAAGAATCCGATGTTCTGGATGTTGCGGCGGCAACAGAACGGTTTCGCTATCTTGAGCAGCTTTACGGTGGTGCTGTCGGTCTAATTCACGGTCGCATGAAGGCGGACGAAAAAGATGAAACCATGCAGCGCTTCATGTCCGGTGATCTTAAAATATTGGTGGCGACGACAGTGATTGAAGTCGGCGTTGATGTGCCGGAAGCGACCGTTATGATTATTGAGCATGCGGAGCGCTTCGGACTGGCTCAGCTACATCAGTTAAGAGGGCGTGTTGGTCGCGGCGGATTGCCAGGAACCTGCCTGCTTCTTTATACCGGGCCTTTGGGAGAAACTCAAAAATCCCGCCTTGCCATCATGCGGGAAACTGAGGATGGCTTTCGGATCGCAGAGGAAGATTTACGCCTGCGCGGTGCTGGGGAACTGCTGGGAACTAAACAAAGCGGATTGCCGGAATTCAAACTGGCCGACCTTCAGGCCCATTCCAGACTTCTAAACATTGCCCGTGACGATGCCCGCCTTATCCTCGAAAAGGATGGTCAGCTAAATGGCTCCCGTGGACAAGCACTTCGGGTCTTGCTCTATCTGTTTGAGCGAGATAACGCGATTAAGTTTTTGAAATCAGGCTGACTTTTTCTCAGGCAGATCGCTCGGGTCAGTATCTTCCCCTGGCTCTTTCTTGTCTGCAGGCATATCGCCATCTGGCCAGATCATGCCAGCAGAAATAACCAGCTTCACCCCTTCCTCAACCGTCATGTCGAGATAGGTTAAGTCTTTTTTGGGGACAAAAAGCAGAAAACCGGAGGTCGGGTTCGGAGTTGTCGGCATGAAGATGCTAATCATTTCATCCTCATTCATCTTATCTACCTGCCCTCTCGCTTGACTGGTGACAAAAGCGACAGCCCATATTCCCTTGCGCGGATACTCAAGGACGACGACATCACGAAAGGATGTTCCGGACTGGGCCAGAACCGTTTCCATGATTTGTTTCAGAGCATTGTAGATCGACCGAACGACGGGCATGCGACCGACAATCCGCTCACCAAAAACCAGCAGGGCTCTTCCAAGGTAGTTTGCTGTCAGAAAACCAATGAGGATCAGAGCGAAGACTGCAACAAACACCCCTAATCCCGGAATACTGAAGGGTAAATAGGTCTCTGGGTTATACCGAACAGGAATAAGCGGATTTACATTTGCATCAACAAAGGTCACAAAAACATAGGTTAGATAGATAGTGATGGCGATTGGCGCTGTGACCACGATCCCTGTCAGGAAATAGGTCCTGAGCCGGGCGAACAGGCCAGGCTTTTGCGCAGGTTCCACCAGCAAGGGTTTCTTACCCGCACTGTCTTCTTCTGTTTCAGGCGTTTTTTTTCGCATATCCGGTCACTAATACCTTAAGAAATACAATGGTTTCGGCATACATATAGTCGTAAAATCTGCCCGCACAATAACATTTACCATCCCTGCCGTCTTACGAATTTTTTAGTAACCATAAAAACAGTTTGTAAACCTCATATTAAGACTGTTTTTTTACTATGTCCCTAACGCTATACGCTTGTTGTATTTCCGGTCCGGGATAATCACCGAAGGTTATGAAACTGAAGGATTTTTCAGAATATAGATGGGTCGCAGCCGCCATTGCGCTCTGCAGCCTGTTCGCCATTTTAATTTGGCTTAGCAGCAACTTCTTGGTTTATGCAGGTTTTGGCATGTCATTGGTCGCTTTACTATGGGCCATGACGGCTATGAAACGATCCAGTGATCGGCCCGGGGGAAAAGAAACTTCATCTCGGCCAACACTCTCCTCCTTCGATATGGTCCTTGAAAATGTACAGATTGGCATCTGCGTTTTTGATAGTGACTACAATCTTGCCGAATGGAACAGCCAGTTCGCCCAAATCTGTGAATATGACGAACAGTTTCTGAGAACTAAACCTAATTTTACAGAGCTTCTTGCCGCAAATTTTGACAAATATGAAGGTGTTGGTAGAGAAAAAGAAAAGTTTGTCGAAACCGTCATGGAAATCATCAAGGACGGAATATCTCAAAAAACCGACCGGGTTTTTAAAAATGGTAAGGTCGTGGAAGTCACTTTCAATTCCTTAATTGACGGTGGTGGGTGCGTCGCCACCTATACTGATGTCACAGCAAACCGGCTGGCCGAGAATGCATTGCAGGAAAATGAAGACCGCTACCGCAAGATGGTGGAACTATCTCCGGACGCAATAATAGCCCATAAAGATGGCTTTATCATTTATGTCAACGAAGCCGCTTTAAAACTGCTCAAAGCTAAAGACCAATATGATTTGATTGGCAAACAGATCCGGTCTTTCTTTCCGACAAACGATCTTGATGAACTGGAACCTTATTTCGGTGCGGCAGAATCGGTTGCGTCCAACGATCCTCTCCCTTCACAAAAATCGGCCATTTTTACACCTGATGGCAAGAGGATTGATGTTGAGCTGGATGCTTCCTCTCTCCTCTACGGAGAGAAGAGAATTCTTCAACTGATTATCCGGGATATCTCGGCACGAGTCCAGATCGAGGAATTTCTGGAGCATGCGAAAGAGGAAGCGGAATATGCCTCTCAACTTAAAGGCACTTTCCTGGCCAACATGAGCCATGAGTTGCGCACGCCCCTTAATGCGGTGATCGGGTTTTCGGAAGTAATCAAGAGCCAGATGCTTGGACCGATTGGAACCGAGAAATATTTGGAATATGCAGAAGACATTCGAGCAAGTGGCGCTCATCTTTTAGATCTCATCAATGATATTCTGGACTTCTCAAAAATAGAATCGGGGGAAACCTCCATCAAGGAGGAGGATATTGAAATTGATATCCTGGTAAACGAATGTGTGCGCCTTACCCAACAACGAGCTATTGAAAACGACATCAATATCAAGCTCGAATTTGATCCCCTTCTCCCTCAGGTTTATGGGGATAGACGGATGCTCAAACAGATTTTGATCAACCTGCTTACTAACGCGATAAAATTCACACCTTGTGGTGGCCGTATCGTTGCTAGTGTCAAGCACCCGGAAAGCGACGGGCTCAAAATCAGTGTTTCCGATAATGGGATTGGCATTAAATCTGATGATATTCCCAAGGCTCTGACACCCTTTGTGCAGATTGATTGTGAGAATAACAGAAAATATCAGGGTACTGGTCTTGGCCTTCCGTTGTCCAAAAATCTTGCGGAAATGCATGATGGTAAGCTGGAACTGGAAAGTAAATACGGCGAAGGTACGGTCGTAAGTCTGGTTCTTCCTGAATCCCGTGTGCGTTTAAACGCTGCCTAATACTCATCCACTTTCCTAAATTTCGGAATTTTTGGGCAAAGCTCTTGCCATTAGTGACCTGACAGTCGACTATCCTCCAAAAATCAATTGGAGGAAAAGATGCGGTTGAAGGATAAAGTTGCCATTGTCACAGGAGCAGGATCCGGCTTTGGCGAAGGCATGGCGACACTGTTCGCCCGGGAAGGTGCCAAGGTCATCGTCAGTGATATTAACGAGGAAGCGGCTGGTAAGGTTGCTGCGGCAATCACAGATGCAGGTTTTCAAGCTGTGATGAACCGCACGGATGTAACGAATGCGGCAGATGTGGGAGGCTTAGCTGAACAGACCCTGGACGCCCTCGGTGGCATCGATATTCTCGTCAACAATGCAGGCATGCCGCAAAGAAACTGCTCCATGTTTGATGTAGAGGATGACACCTTTCAAAAGATCTTTGACGTCAATGTCCGAAGTATCTTTCTGACGACAAAAGCCATCGTTCCTCACATGATGGAAAAGGGTGGCAATATTATCAATATCGCCTCAACGGCAGCCCTCAGCCCGCGTCCTGGTCTGACCTGGTACAATGCAAGTAAGGGAGCAGTTGTTACCATGTCGAAGTCCATGGCCGTGGAGCTGGCGCCCAATCAGGTGCGGGTTAATGCGCTCTGTCCTGTCTTCGCCCACACGCCAATGGCCGTTGAGTTTATGGGAGGTGTCGATACGCAGGAAATACGGGATAAATTCGTCGCCACCATTCCGTTAGGACGTGAAAATACACCGCGTGATTTGGCTCATGCCGCCTTGTGGCTGGCCTCGGACGATGCGTCCTTTATTACAGGTGTCGCTCTTGAAGTTGATGGCGGCCGCTGTATTTAGCGGCCGAAAATTGTAAGACTTACTCGGCGTCCGCTGCAACCTGCATCTGGACAATGATGTCTGGATCGCGGACCAGGCCACTGCGCCCGATACCCTTTTCGATCAGATCAACAAACTCCATGCCTTCGACGACCCGGCCCCAGACCGTATATTTACGATCCAGATGGGGCGAGTCGGCCAGGACAATAAAGAACTGGCTGTCCGCACTATGGGGAGACTGGGCTCTCGCCATGGACACGACGCCGCGGGTATGCGGTGTTTCTGAAAACTCGGAACGCAGCTTGCGGCCGGATCCACCGCGACCGGTTCCCGTCGGGTCTCCGGTCTGCGCCATAAAGTCTTCAATGACGCGGTGAAATTTAACCCCGTCATAGAATTTCTCACGGGTGAGCTCCTTGATACGAGCAACATGCTGCGGAGCTAGTTCCGGTAACATTTCTATGACAACACGGCCGCCTTCAAGATCCAGATACAGCGTGTTTTCCGGATCTAGCGCGTAGGATGTCTTTGAGCTAAGTGAAAACAGGCTGACGGCAATAAGAACTAAGGCAAATTTTGAAAACAATTTAGAAGTCATCCGCTCCCTCTTCCATAAGTCGTTTCAGTTGCTGACCTGCCGGTCTTTGAGGCCCGGGGGGCAAACTGATATTGCAAGTGATTAGACAGAATATGGGTAATTTTCTCAAGTCCTAAAAAAAACGAAAACGAGGCTTGACCAGATGCTATGGGGTCCCTATGTTGCAGCCGCATTGCGGCATTGAAGCGAGGGCCTGAACGACAGATCCTTAATGCCAAACCTCACATAGTGGGCCCGTAGCTCAGTTGGTAGAGCAGCTGACTTTTAATCAGCGGGTCACAGGTTCGAATCCTGTCGGGCTCACCATTTTTCTCAAAACAATCTATATAGACATTTAGCTATATAGAATCTGCGTCCTACATTGTCGGCTTGAACTCTTCGGCGAGTTTTTCAGCTGTCAGGATATCCTTTTGTGGCATGCGAGATTTGAAGAAATCCTGTTTTTGAACGGCGCCCTCAATTCCGCCCTCTGCGGCGAGTATGGCCCATTTGAGGGCGAGGATATCATTTTGTGGCACCCCTTCCCCAATTCCGTACCGGGCCGAAATTTTGTTCTGGGCCTGGCTATAGCCTTGCTCAGCCGCCTTCAGATACCATGCAGCAGAGGTTTTTTCATCAACCGGCACGCCATAGCCATCCCGATACATCTTGCCCAGGTTATACTGGGCTTTTGCAAATCCATTATTGGCCGCCATCTCAATATATTTGAAGGCATCGGTGGGATCTTCTTCAAGGCCGATGCCGGCCTGATAGATTTTTCCAAGGCTGTATTGAGAAGGTGGAAAATCTCCGGAGGCTGACTTTCGCAATAGTCCAATGGCTGCACCATAATCTTTCTGGGCCAGCATAACCAAAGCGCGGTTGTGAAGGGCTGGTGGATATTCAGACTCTACCGCCTTATCGCTCCAATATCGGGCTCTGGTTTCATCAACATCAACGCCCCGTCCCTGCTCATACATGATGGAGAGATTGAACTGGGCTTCCGCATGCCCCTCCTCTGCCAGGGGTTCCCAAACTTTGATTGCGCGGGAAAACTTGCCCTGCTGATAGAATTCCCATCCGGCCTCGAACTCAGATTCTGCAGATAGCGCGGTGGTATTGAAGGAAAGGCTCGTCCCGACACCCAGCATAATGACAAGGAAAAGAGAACAGACAGAGGGTAATTTGATCAATTTTAGGGATTTCACCATATCTGCTCCTATCCTGAAGGCTGAGCGGACAAACGCTCAGCCCTTATTTTTAAAAGATTGATTAGCCCATCAATGCCGTCATTGGACAGCACCCGGTGAAATCCTTCCCTGTGGGTCAAAGCGACGCTGGTTCCGTCAATCCACAAATCGATGATTTGGGGTTTGTCCTGAAATTCCCTTACACGCCAACGAATTGAGACGGTTTGCCGTTCCGGGCGTCGGAGCTTCGTCATTACGAAACTATCTTTAGAACCTTTTTTGGCTGCGGAGACGATAACGAGTTCCTCATCCGGATATCCGCCTAGCTGGCTACTGTAAGCCCGAAGAAAGAAATCTTCGAATAACTCCAGGAAATCGGCTCGCTGCTGATCACTCAAGTTATCCCAACCTGGTCCAACAACGAATTGACTGATAAACGGAATATGGAATTCGTTTCCGATCGACTCGATCAGATGTTGTTCCCTCTCATCCAGGGTTTTTTCAGGAAGGGACAGGATTGTCTTTGCATTTCCAGCAAGGTCGCTGATTAGGGCGCGGGCGCGATCGGATCGCTCTTCTGCAAAAGAAGAGATCGAGAAAACTTGGCAAAAAACTGCCAAAATCACTCCGATGCTTATTTTCCTGAACAAATTACCCATGCTACCTGTACTAAAAAACCTGATGTGGTTTTAAGGCCCACCAACAATAGTTTAGGCTTAAGTTCGAAAATTTCAAAAGAACTTCTCGAATTTGTGATCCCGACCGCATTTGCTCATCGGACACTGCCTAGTTTGGTTTTTTGTAAGGGATAAGGACTTCGAGTTTGGCCAGCCGCTCTTCTATCTCGTTGATCCGGGCGTCCCGTTCGGCGATGATCTTCTCGACGTCCCCTGCATTAACATTGCCATAGCCTGCCAGCCAGTTTTCAAGGTCTTCTACCCGATTGCCGGCTTCATCCTCACGCAATACATCCAGGACCTTGGACAGAACGTCTTTCTGTTCCTCGGTCACACGAACATTCATCTGGATCTTGTTCTTCATCTTATTCCCTAACCACTTGCCAGGACTACGTAATTTCAAAGAAATAGCAGCTCATAGCACTAGCTATACACGGAATTGGTAACCAGATCCTTACCGAGAGGCATATTTTACAAATTAACCGGAAATTTTAGATAATTGTCTTTATGGGGAGCGCTAAAGGACATCGAAGGTTGAGATTAGAGCCATATTGGATGTCCGGACTTGCCAGCTCGATATGGGAAAAAGTGCGGATGACTTCCTCAAACCCGATCCGAGCTTCCAGTCGGGCCAGTTGAACGCCGGCGCATAGATGCGGTCCACTGCTAAAGGCTAAATGATGGTTAGGATGACGCGAAATGTCGAGCTGATCAGGCTCCGGAAACTCTAGCGGGTCACGACCGGCTGACGCCAGAACAAGCAGCACAAGGTCTCCTTGCTTCAAGTTTTTTCCGCCAAATTCCATATCTTCCGTACAAATACGACCAACAAACTGAACGGGGTTTTCATATCTCAGCAGTTCCTCAACAGCCAACCTGATAAGACTCTCGTCCTGCCGCATCCGCGCCAGCTGCTCTGGTTGCTTTAGGAGGGATTTCAAGCCATTGGCGAGCAAACAGGTTGTGGTTTCATTTCCTGCATTCAGAAGCAGCAAGGTATTGGCGACGATTTCGTCGAAACTCAATTTTTCCCCATCTTCTTCTGCATGAACCAGATAGGAAAGCAAATCTGTCTCGGAGGACTGATGTCTCAAATCGGCCTGGTGTTTGAGATAGGATTTAAACTCTTCAATACAGTCCCGACCATAACTCAGTTGCTCATCGGTGATATGAGCGTAGAAGTTCAAAGCAACCACGGAAAATCCGTCACAAAGGCGCTTAACCTTGCCCCGGTCTTCCTGTGGGATCCCGACGATCTCTGAGATCACCATGATGGGCAGCGGGACAGCAAAGTCACTGACGAAATCCATCTCACCAGATTTGCGAGCTGGAGACAGTAGCTCCTGCGCCATCTCCCGGATTCGGGCTTCATAGGTTTCAACGGCTGCCTTTTTGAAAGCAAAATGTACCAGGTTGCGCAGGCGCGAATGATCCGGCTCGTCCCGTTGTAGCATTAAAAGGGACAATATCTCATAGACCGATTCAAGATCAGTGCCCCTGGCCTTCGCCAGATACTCCGTTACCCGATTGGAGGAGAAAGACGGATTTTTCAAAGCAGATGATATATCCCGATAATCCAGAACAACCCACGCCTTGAGATCGTCATGCCAGCTGACAGGCGCATTTTCCCGCTGCTCCGCAAGGGATGGAAAGGGATCGACTATATTTTCCTGACTGAATATCACCTTGCCATCTCCTCTGGTTAGAATACGACGAGGCTACTATAGGCCAACAGGAAGTGACATCAATCCTGCTCTGTCGGCTTTTAAATGTGATAGGAGAATAAAGAGAATGGTGCCCGCACCCGGAATTGAACCGGGAAGCCCTTACGAGCGGCAGATTTTAAGTCTACTGTGTTTACCAATTTCACCATGCGGGCGGCGAGCAACAACCTAATCGCCACGGCCCGGTGAGACAAGCGGAAATTCGTCCCTGAATTTTTTTTTGGTCTGTTGAGTGATCTGTTTCAAAACCCTCCCCGTAAAAGCTTCAAAACACAGTTCGCGATTGAGTTTTTTTTGACTACCAACAACCTATGACCTGAGGAGGGTTACATGTCTCGTTTAATTAGAAACTTTACTGCGATTGTGTTCGTCGGGATTTTTGCTGTGGCGTGCGCACAGGACAAGAAAATGGCTGACAAAAAAATGGACGCTAAAGAAAAAGATATCGTTGTAACAGCTGTTGAGGCTGGCCAATTCAACACACTCGTCGCCGCTGTGAAGGCTGCAGGACTTGTTGAAACGTTACAGAGCCCAGGACCATTTACGGTCTTCGCGCCAACTGACGACGCATTTGCCAAGCTGCCAGCTGGTACAGTTGAAACGCTGCTGAAGCCTGAAAACAAAGACAAGCTTGTTTCTATCCTGACGTATCACGTGCTTGCGGGTGAAGTACCTGCTTCTGCGGTTGTTGGTAAGAAACTCGATCCTGCAAGCGTCCAGGGAAGCAAAATCATGATTGATGGTACGGATGGCGTGATGCTGAACGGCTCAGCCAAAGTAATTGCAGCTGATGTGGAAGCCAGCAATGGTGTCATTCACGTGATCGACACGGTGATCCTGCCACCTGAGAACTAAGATTACATAGCAGGTCTCCCCTTTCCTGCTAATCATGCCGCGGCGATCGTCACTCGAACATTCTTCCCCTTTGTTCTTGTGCCGGTCGCCCGGTTTTTTTATGTCGTTTCAATGACAGTAATGCCTTCATTCATAAGATGGCTTTGAAGCTCATCGAAGGCAGCATTGAGATCTTCTTCTATAATTGACCGCAATACCAGATTGGTTCCCACATTGCCTTGACGAAAATAGGGATAAGATCCAAGGGAAACGTTTGGATATTTCTCTTGCAGCTCTCCCAATTTTTGGGCGACTTTCCCTTCTGGAAGACTGGCGCCCAGAGTTCGGCTTAGCATTTTGGAACCGCCCGTCAATCGGAAGGCTATGCCTTCCAGCATGGCCTGCATGATGGCCGGCACACCCGCCATGACGAAGACATTCTCCATCTGGAACCCGGGGGCTTTGCTTACCGGATTGTCAATCAGGATTGCACCATCAGGAATACGGGCCATGCGCTTGCGCGCATCATTGAATTCGATGCCACTTGCCTCGTAATGGCGTGTCAGAATTTCCATCGCTTCTGGATGGAAATCGATACCTACATCAAAGGCAGCTGCCATTGAATCAGCCGTGATGTCATCATGTGTCGGACCAATGCCGCCGGAGGTAAAGACATAGTCATATTTCCGTCGGCACTCATTGACTGCCTGGACAATCTCTTCCTCCACATCCGGAATGACTCGGGCTTCCTTCAATTGAATGCCGGTTTCATTCAGGCGGGTAGCAAGATAAGCCATGTTCTTATCCTGAGTCCGGCCTGACAGGATCTCGTCCCCTATCACCAGCATGCAGGCGGTGACAATTTTTCTATCCGGAATTTGATGTTCGGACATGTAGCAATCCAGTTTGTATGGAATAATTCTGTATTTATCTATTTTGCACGGAGTTTAATCAGTTTAAAAGGAATTTGCATCAATTAGACAATTTCCTCAGCACACAGGTAGTCCCATGCAGTTTTCAGCCCCTCTGATCAAGGGCCGATTGATCAAAAGATATAAACGGTTTCTAAGCGATATCGAACTGGATACTGGAGAAATCGTAACGGCACATGTTGCCAATTCAGGATCAATGATGGGCTTGAAGGAACCAGGTCTTGGGGTCTGGCTGTCACCGGCTAATAACCCTAAAAGAAAACTGCAATATACCTGGGAGCTTGTAGATGTCGGCACGTCCCTTGTTGGGATTAACACTTCATTGCCCAATGCGATTGTTGCCGAGGCAATTGGGAGAGCCGAGATTTCGGAATTGACAGGCTATGACCATTTGAAACGGGAAGTGAAATATGGAGAAAATTCACGCATCGATATTTTTCTAAGCGATGAACAGAAACCGGATTGTTACGTCGAAATCAAGAATGTTACCTTAAAACGGGACGCAGAATGGGCGGAATTTCCGGACGCCGTGACATCTCGGGGGACAAAACACCTGAAAGAACTCTCCAACATGGTCCGCGACGGGCACCGGGCCGTCATGCTTTATTTGATACAAAGACAGGACTGCAAAGGTTTTTCCATTGCGAAAGATATCGATCCCGAGTATGCCACAGCCTTCAAGCAAGCAATGGCTGCAGGCGTTGAAATTTTGGGCTATGACTGCCACATAACGACAGAGAACATTGTAATCGGCACGCGCCAACCCCTTATAGACTAGTTTTGTTTTAAGGAATTTTGGGGTATAATTCGCCGAAAATAAAAGAGCGGATATGAAATACGTTAATAGCAAAGAAACACCCGAACGCAACACGGGCGTCATTAAACTTCATGGGCCGGAAGGCTTTGAAGGGATGCGTAACGCTGGGCATCTGGCAGCTGAAACCCTTGACATGATTGCCGAGCATGTGGTCCCCGGGGTCACCACGGAAGAGCTTAATACGCTATGCCATAACTTTATTACGGAGCGAGGTGGCATATGTGCTCCCCTCAACTATCGCGGATTTCCGAAATCTATCTGCACATCCGTCAACCATGTTGTCTGTCACGGCATCCCAGGTCCGAAAAAATTGAAATCTGGGGATATCGTTAATATCGATGTGACGCCGATTGTTGATGGTTGGCATGGGGACAGCAGCCGTATGTACATAGCCGGCAAGCCCAGTATTAAAGCCAGTCGTCTGATTGATATCACCTATGAATGCCTCATGCGTGGTATTGAAGTGGTCAAGCCTGGGGCGACAACCGGAGATATTGGCTACGCAATTCAGAATTTCGCTGAAGGTAAGCGCTGCTCGGTTGTTCGTGACTTTTGCGGTCATGGCCTTGGCCAGGTTTTTCATGATGTGCCGAATATCGTTCATTACGGAACGCCCGGCGAAGGAACCGAGCTTCGGGCGGGCATGATCTTTACCATTGAGCCGATGATTAATCTCGGCACCTGGCAGGTCAAGGTGCTGGATGATGGCTGGACAGCGATCACAAAGGATCGATCCCTTTC
The DNA here is from genome assembly GCA_024743055.1 of Pseudomonadota bacterium. Taxonomy (GTDB): domain Bacteria; phylum Pseudomonadota; class Alphaproteobacteria; order Sneathiellales; family Sneathiellaceae; genus Sneathiella. Next base: position 91,930 of record JANSXH010000006.1, on the reverse strand, counting down.
CGCCCAGTTTGAGCATTCACTTGGGGTCACCGAAACCGGCTACGAGATTTTCACAAAGTCGCCATTGGGTTTGGATTGTCCACCTTATGGGAACTGAGAGGAAATTCCAGGATACCTCTCTCTCCCTGAAAGAGCTCGAATCAAAAGAGTATGTTTTCGGGTTGGAAGACAAACAAACCGAACTCAAGAATAGCAAGAACACCGATAAGTTAGGTCACAGAGAAAGACTGAGATCTCGTGTGTTGTCCAAAGGGGCGTCAAGCCTTGCGGATTATGAGATCCTCGAAATGCTGTTATTTGCTGCAAATCCACGCGGGGACACCAAGCCCCTCGCAAAATCTCTCATACGTGAATTTGGGGAACTGGCGCTGGTGCTAAAAGCTGACCCGGTTAGTCTCAGAAAGATCGACAAGGTTGGTGATGCAGTTATCGCCACATTAAAAATTGCAGAATTGTTAGGAGAAAAGCTTCTTCGTAGTGAGCTGAAAGACAAGAATCTTCTTGGATCTTCGCAAGCTCTTGAAGACTATTGTGTTGGAACAATGGGCGACAAAGACATCGAGCATTTCCGTGTTCTATTCCTGAATACAAAGAATCGCTTGATCGCAGATGAAGTTCAGCAAACGGGTACAGTGAACCATACGGCTGTCTATACAAGAGAAGTTGTCAAACGGGCCTTGGAGTTGGGATCGACTGCATTGATTCTTGTTCACAACCATCCCTCTGGTGAAGTGGAACCTTCAATGGCGGATATTGAAATGACACGGGAAATCATCATGGCTGCCGCGTCCCTCAAGATCAAAGTTCATGATCATCTGATTGTCGGCGGCAACAGATGCAAAAGTATGAAGGAACGGGGTCTCATTTAAGATTTCCGGAGCAAATTCCTCGTCCATTCGCCCAAATAGTTGAGCTTTCCGTCTATCTCTGCTAGTCAACCGCCATTGGCTCCGTCGCATGTGCGAAAGAGCTCTCAATCCATAACCCTTTGAAGGTAACTCTTGATATGATTCCCCGCTATGCCCGCCCGGAAATGACCGCCCTTTGGGAGCCGAAAAGTAAATTTAAAATCTGGTTCGAAATCGAAGCTCATGCCTGTGATGCACAAGCAAAATTAGGCGTGATTCCAGAAGATGCAGCGAAAGCAGTTTGGGAACGGGGTAATTTTGACATTGATCGTATTGATGAGATTGAGCGGGAAACCAAACATGATGTGATCGCGTTTCTGACAAACCTTGCAGAATATGTGGGGGATGAAGCCCGCTTTGTTCACCAGGGAATGACCTCATCCGATGTATTGGACACGTGCCTCTCCGTACAATTGACGAAGGCAGCAGATCTTCTGATTGATGGGCTGGATGCACTATTGGAAACCCTCAAAACCAAAGCCTATGCCCATAAAAATGACGTTTGTGTCGGGCGGTCTCACGGAATTCATGCGGAACCCGTGACATTTGGATTGAAAATGGCCCAGGCTTATGCCGAATTTGACCGCAATCGGGAACGGCTGGTTCATGCTCGGAAGGATATTGCGACCTGTGCTATTTCTGGCGCCGTCGGAACATTCGCAAATATCGATCCGTTTGTGGAAGAACATGTCGCGAAAGCCTTGGGGTTAGAGCCGGAGCCCGCCTCCACTCAAGTCATCCCGCGGGATCGCCACGCCATGTTTTTTGCGACCCTTGGCGTCATTGCCAGCTCAATTGAAAGGCTGGCTGTAGAAATTCGCCACTTACAACGCACCGAAGTGCTTGAGGCGGAAGAGTATTTTGCACCAGGCCAAAAGGGATCCTCTGCAATGCCTCATAAGCGGAATCCGGTTCTCACAGAAAACCTCACAGGGCTCGCCCGTTTGGTCCGGATGGCGACCATTCCGGCAATGGAAAATGTGGCGCTCTGGCATGAACGGGATATTTCTCATTCGTCAGTTGAGCGCGGCATTGGACCAGATGCGACGATCACGCTTGATTTTGCCCTTGCAAGGCTGACATCGGTGATTGAGAAGCTGGTGATTTACCCGGACAATATGATGGCAAACATGAACAAGCTGGGTGGATTGATCCATTCTCAGCGAGTATTGCTGGCTTTGACCCAGGCTGGTGTCAGTCGAGAGGATTCGTACCGTCTGGTACAGCGAAATGCTATGAAGGTCTGGAAAGAAGGTGCGGATTTTATGGAGTTGCTCAAATCAGATTCTGAGGTGACTGCAGCCCTAACTGACGAGCATATCGAGAGCGTCTTTGATCTTGAATACCACACAAAGCATGTGGATACGATTTTTGCGCGGGTATTTGGATCTTAGAAGATATCCAGGTCAGGGGCGTCTAAACAACGCTCCTGACCCATAGTTAATCAGGTCTCCGTCATAATCTGATCACGGGCCGTTCCGATAAGCTCTTCCATCTCGCGTCTGATTCTGTGATCTGACATTTCGACATTTTTGCTATCCAGGTCCCCACGGACTTTGCGGAAGACATCATCATCACCTTTTTCTTCAAGATCTGAAATGACGACTTCCTTGGCATAGGCCTCTGCCGCCTCACCGGTGATTCCCATAAGATCTGCCGCCCAGAGACCCAAAAGCTTGTTCCGTCTAGCAATTACTTTGAATTCCAGATCCTGATCATGGGCAAATTTGTTTTCATGGCCTTTTTTAAGATCGTCAAATCCTGACATGTCTCATTCCCTAAATTGTATCTACAATGTGTAAATATGTCTGTTTTCAAGCTGTTAGTTTGACTTATACCCAAGATGGTGCGTTCCGCCTAGTAGTACAATAAGTTTTTTATAATCAGGAAGCATTTTGATGTGTCGCAAATGTTGTAATTCGGTATTTTCTGCACTATGTTCCGCTTGTTTTTCTGATAGAGCCTGTGCGCATATCTGATCCTGTTTTCAGCAGATAGTTTACAAGCAGATTAAGAAGAAACGATTTTCGGTGGTTCGCCGCCTTTTCTTTTAACTGGAGTGACATCCATGACCCGACGTAGACCTGTCTACGAAGGCAAGGCAAAAGTTCTTTTTGAAGGACCTGAGCCAGGGACCCTTGTTCAATATTTTAAAGATGACGCGACGGCGTTTAATGGTGAGAAGAAATCCACTGTGACCGGCAAAGGTGTCCTGAATAATAGAATTTCAGAGCATCTAATGGTTAAACTGTCAGAGATAGGCATCCATAACCACTTTATCCGCCGACTCAATATGCGAGAGCAATTGATCAAGGAAGTGGAAATCATTCCCGTGGAAATCATTGTGCGGAATGTAGCGGCTGGATCCATCTGTACCCGCCTTGGCATTGCGGAAGGAACCGCCCTGCCCCGTACCATCATCGAATATTGCTTCAAATCGGACGATCTCAATGATCCGGTTGTCTCGGAGGAGCATATTACCGCCTTTGGATGGGCCACACCGGTTGAGCTTGATGAGATTATGAGCTTGTCCCTTCGGGTCAATGACTTTCTCCTCGGATTGTTCACAGCCATTGGTATTCGGCTGATCGATTTTAAACTGGAGTTCGGTCGGGTTTTCGAAGGTGATGAAATGCAGATCATTCTGGCTGATGAGATTAGCCCGGATAACTGTCGACTTTGGGATACGGCAACCAACAAGAAACTGGACAAGGACCGGTTCCGCCGAGATCTTGGCGGGGTTGAGGATGCCTATCAGGAAGTTGCTCGGCGCTTAGGTATCATGCCGGAGGGCGGCCCTGGGGATTTGCAGGGGACAACAGCAATTCAATAAAGGCGCCTTAGCGCCTTTTTTTATTAGAGGAAATGATGAAAGCACGCGTACATATTTCACTCAAAAACGGGGTCCTGGATCCGCAGGGTAAAGCAATCTCCAATTCCTTGCATGGCTTGGGTTTTGATAGTGTTCTGGATGCCCGGCAAGGCAAAACCATCGAGCTTGACCTTAAGGATATGAGCAAGGAACAGGCGGAGAAGGAAGTCGATCGTATGTGCCTGCAGCTGTTGGCTAATACGGTCATCGAAAACTACTCCATCGAAGTTATCGATTAAGGAAGGACCGATCATGAAAGCTTGCGTCATCGTATTTCCCGGATCCAATTGCGATCGCGATTTAAAAGTCGCCCTCACCCAATCCATGGGCAATGAGCCGAATATGGTCTGGCATGGTGACAGCGAACTTCCCGAGACCGATCTCATTGCCATTCCCGGCGGCTTTTCCTATGGAGACTACTTACGCTGCGGTGCCATGGCGGGAAACTCTCCGATTATGCGGGAGGTTGTGCGCAAGGCGGAAGGCGGAACTCCAGTCGTCGCGATCTGCAACGGATTTCAGATTGCCACGGAGACAGGCATGCTCCCGGGTGCCCTTTTACGTAATGCCGATCAAAGTTTTGTCTGCAAAGATGTCGATCTTCTGGTCGCGGCAGACAATGAACGGTTTGTCGGTGGGTATGATCGCGGCCAGGTCGTCAAGTTCCCTGTTGCTCATCATGACGGAAACTTTTTTGCCGATGAAGAAACTTTGAGTGAGCTGGAGAATGAAGGTCAGATAGCTTTTAAATATGCCACACCTGACGGGGAATTGACCGAAGAGGCCAATCCCAATGGATCACTCAACAATATTGCCGGGATCTATAACAAAGCCGGCAATGTGCTTGGCTTGATGCCGCATCCGGAGCGTCTGATCAGCAAGGAGCTGGGCGGCGTCGATGGAAAAACCTTTTTCGATAATCTGGTTCATTCGATTGGTTAAGTAAAATTATGAACAAGATCACGCAAGACATTGTCGCTGAACATGGCCTTACTGAAGGCGAATATAGCCAGGTTCTCGACATTTTGGGGCGCGAACCCAATCTAACTGAACTCGGTATTTTCTCCGTTATGTGGAGTGAGCATTGCTCTTATAAATCCTCAAAGAAATGGCTGAAAACATTACCGACTGAAGCCCCTTGGGTTATTTGTGGGCCCGGTGAGAATGCCGGCGTCATCGATATCGGCGATGGCCAAGCCGCCATTTTCAAAATGGAAAGCCATAACCACCCTTCCTTCATTGAACCCTACCAAGGCGCCGCAACAGGTGTCGGTGGGATCATGCGGGATGTCTTCACCATGGGCGCCCGCCCGATCGCCAATATGAATGCGCTCAGGTTCGGTAGCCCGGACCATCCCAAAACCCGTCATCTTTTAGGCGGTGTAGTTGCCGGGATCGGCGGATATGGCAATTGTATGGGTGTTCCCACCGTTGGCGGAGAAACGAATTTCCACTCTTCATATGACGGCAATATTCTGGTCAACGCCATGACTGTCGGCCTCGCCGATACGGATAAGATTTTTTACTCCGCCGCTGCCGGGATTGGAAATCCGGTTGTCTATGTCGGTTCTAAGACTGGCCGAGATGGTATCCATGGGGCAACCATGGCCTCAGCTGAATTCGATGACGACAGTGAAGAAAAGCGGCCTACCGTGCAGGTTGGCGATCCTTTCACCGAAAAACTTCTGCTGGAAGCCTGCCTGGAACTGATGGCCACGGACGCGATTGTCGCCATTCAGGACATGGGCGCAGCTGGCCTGACCTCTTCTTCCTTTGAAATGGCCGATAAAGGCGGCGTTGGGATTGAGCTGAACCTGGATCATGTTCCTATGCGCGAAGACGGCATGACACCGTATGAGATTATGCTCTCTGAAAGCCAGGAACGGATGCTAATGATCCTCAAACCTGGACGGGAAGAGGAAGCACGCAAGATCTTTGAGAAATGGGAGCTGGATTTTTCTGTAATCGGCAAAGTTACCGATACCGGAAAAATGGTCCTGACCATGGGCGGTGAAACCGTTGCTGATCTACCAGTGGCCCCGCTCGCGGATGCTGCCCCGGAATATGATCGCCCGTGGGTTCCAACCCCGAAACCCGCTAAAATTTCAGCTGAAGAAGTTCAGCAGCCCAATGACTTAAGAGAAGTGCTTTTGAAACTTATGGGCTCGTCAGAAATTGCCAGCCGTAAGTGGATTTGGGAGCAGTATGACCACATGGTTATGGGAGACACCATACAGCGTCCTGGCGGTGATGCAGCGGTTGTCCGGGTTCATGGGACCGATAAGGCATTGGCAATCACAACAGACTGCACTCCCCGCTATTGCTATGCGGATCCGGAAACTGGTGGCGCCCAGGCCGTTGCTGAAGTCTGGCGAAATCTGACTGCAACAGGCGCTAAGCCACTGGCCATTACCGACTGCATGAATTTCGGTAATCCGGAGCGCCCTGAGATTATGGGTCAGTTTGTCGGATGCATTAACGGCATGAAAGATGCTTGCGAAGCTCTTGATTTTCCAGTGATTTCCGGAAATGTCTCTTTGTATAACGAAACTAATGGTCAGGGTATCCATCCCACGCCTGCTATCGGCGGTGTTGGTCTCCTGGAACAATCCAGCCAGATGATGACGATGGGATTTAAGTCGCAGGGTGATCAGGTCTATCTGATCGGCGATTTGACTGGAGAGATGGGACAATCCCTGTATTTGCGGGAAATTGAGGGTCGTGAAGAAGGTGCCCCGCCCTCGGTAGACCTGAAAAAAGAGCGATCCAACGGTGATTTCTTAAGGAATGCCATTGAGAAAGGCTGGGTAACAGCGGCGCATGATGTCTCTGATGGTGGTCTGGCTGTGGCCCTGGCGGAGATGTCTTTAGCCGGGAATAAAGGCGCAGATATCACAATAGAGACAGATTTACCCTTGCATGCGGCGCTTTTTGCTGAAAGCCAGGGCTGTTATGTGGTAACGGTTGATCCTGCTAACTCAAAGCAATTGCAGGATTTAGCAGAAACGGCCGATGTTCCGATTTGCTTAATTGGAACGGTCGGTCATAATGAATTGAAAATTGAAAACGCCCTTACCATATCTTTAGATGAATTAGGGAAAGAACATGGAAGCTGGATGCCGTCCTTGATGGCAGGAACAGCGGGATAGCAGGAGTTTAGTCCATGGCAATGGATGCGAATGAAATTGAGAGACTAATCCGGGAAGGGATTCCGGATGCCGAAGTTGAGATCACTGATCTCAGAGGCGATGGCGATCATTATGCCGCCATGGTGGTCTCAGCCAGTTTTGAAGGCCTGCCCCGCGTCAGACAGCATCAGATGGTCTATGAAGCTCTCAAGGGAAATATGGGCGATGCCTTGCATGCCCTGGCTCTGCAAACGTCGGTGCCGAAAAGCTGAATTTAATATATTACTGTATGAAGGATGGATAAATGATTGATCAAACAACAAAAGATCGTATCGACCATGAAATTTCCGGCAGCGATGTTGTGCTGTTTATGAAAGGCTCTGCTGTATTTCCGCAGTGCGGGTTTTCCGCAACATCGGTTCAGATTCTTTCTCATCTGAACATCAAGTTCAAGAGTATTGACGTTCTGAGTGATCCGATGATCCGTGAAGGGATCAAGGAATACAGCCAATGGCCCACCATTCCTCAGCTATATGTTAAAGGCGAGTTTGTCGGTGGTTGTGACATCATGCGCGAGATGTTTGAAACCGGTGAGCTACAAGACATCTTTGCTGAAAAGCAGGTTACTTCCGCCTCCGCTTAAAGATTATGAGCATTGTGACAGGGTTGAAACGGCGTCGTGACATCGGTGCCGGTGCCTTACGGTGGGCTCGTATCGCATGATCCTAAGACTTCTCCTGTCTCTCATAAACGCTCTTCCGATCGGCGTGTTCGACCTTCTCTATATGGGCCGCCCTTTACGGATCGACGGCCTGAAGATCAACAACAAGGCGCGGTTTCTCTGTCATCTGGATAGCAAAAGCGCAAAGCCCCTCTCTGAAACTCCTCTGGAAGAAGTTCGCGCGTCCATGGAAGTCATGGCGCCGGCCCTGGCAGGCAAGAAGCCAAAAGTCGCTGAGGTTCAGAATATAACCTTTGAAACACCGGCGGGGTCCCTTCCAGCTCGGCTTTACAAGCCGGAGCCCAATTCCACTCCCCCTGTATTGATATATTTTCATGGCGGAGGCTATATCCGCGGATCCTTGGACAGCCATGATGTTTTATGCCGAAAACTGGCGGCCTATGGATCATTTGCAGTCTTTTCTGTTGATTATCGCCTGGCGCCCGAAAATCGATTTCCAGCAGCGGTAGAGGATGCCTCTGCAGCCCTCAATTTTATGGCTGAGGAAGGCGGATCTCTTGGGCTTGACACCTCCCGCATCGCGATTGGCGGAGATAGCTCTGGCGGATGTCTGGCAGCCGTAGCTGCACAGTTAGCAAAGCAGAACGGAACAGCTCTTCCAGCTTTTCAGCTTCTTCTGTATCCGACAATGGATGCGCATTTGACGGCAGAGAGCCACAAGCTGTTTGCGGATGGCTTCTTTCTAAGTCATGAGCGGATACAGGCCTATCGAGATATGTATCTCAATTCCGCCCAGGAAAGGGATGATTATCGTGCTTCTCCACTGCTTAATCCTGACCTGGCAGGCTTACCCCCTGCCCTGATTATTACCGCTGGATTCGATCCGCTGCGTGACGAAGCTGAATCTTATGGTAGCCTGCTTCAAAAGGCCGGGGTCCCAATGGGACTTGTCAGGTTTCCCGGCATGGTCCATGGATTTATGTCATTGACCGCGGCACTGCCGGAAGCGGACAAAGCCCTTAAACAGGCAGCCATGGCCGTGTCGCATGCGTTCCAGCCTTCTGAAACGGATTAGACCGCTTCTGCTTCTTCGCCGCCAATTTTCTGGGATAAAGCGGCCGCCAGGTAATCATCGAGATCACCATCCAGAACACCTTGGGCATTGCCCTTTTCTACACCTGTCCTGAGATCTTTCACCATTTGGTACGGGTGCAAGACGTAAGAGCGGATCTGATGGCCCCAACCGATGTCCGTCTGACCATCACGGGTTTCCTGGGCCTCAGCTTCGCGCTTCTGCAACTCAAGCTCATAGAGACGGGATTTCAGCATCTTCATCGCCTCAGCCCGGTTTTTATGTTGGGACCGGTCATTCTGGCACTGAACCACTACATTGGTGGGAATATGGGTAATGCGAATAGCCGATTCAGTTCGGTTGACATGCTGACCACCCGCCCCTGAAGCGCGGTAGGTATCAATCCGAAGATCCTTGTCATCGATCTCCACTTCAATATCATCGTCAATAACCGGATACACACCAACAGACGAGAAGCTTGTATGTCGCCTGGCATTGGAATCAAACGGTGAAATCCGGACAAGCCGATGCACCCCGGATTCGGTTTTTAACCAGCCATAGGCATTTTCCCCTGAAATCTCGATGGTTACGGACTTGAGGCCTGCTTCCTCTCCGGCGCTTTCTTCAAGGGTCTTGACCTTGCATCCATGCTGATCCGCCCATCGCATATACATACGCAGTAGCATCTGGGTCCAGTCCTGGGATTCAGTTCCGCCAGCCCCGGAATGGATCTCGACATAGCAGTCATTGCTATCCACTTCCCCGGACAACATACTTTCAAGCTTGCGCCGTCCGACTTCAGTCCGAAGATCGATCAGCGCGTTTTCTGCATCCTGTAGGGTTTCCTCGTCCTCTTCTTCTTCGGCCATCTCTATCAGGTCGATATTATCCTGAAGATCCTGACCAATCCGATTGTAGGCATTAAGGGCATTCTCGAGGGAGGTTCTTTCCCGCATCAGAGACTGAGCCTTACTTGCGTCGTTCCAAAGATCAGGATCCTCGACGAGAGAGTTTAATTCTTCAAGCCGGCGGGTCGCGTTATCCCAGTCAAAGATACCTCCTCAGCAGGGTCATTCCCTGCTGGATTTCATCTACCATAGACTGGTGTTCGGCACGCATATGTTACTCCAAGCTCAAATTATCCGGAGGGAAACCTAGTCGGATTTAGCTGTTCAGTAAAGCCCGCCCGTGCCTGAGCGAACGGAAGTTTTCGCCGGTGTCGGTGATACAGAGGAAAACCCGCCGTCAGAGCCATCCAGAACAGAACGTTTATTGCTGGCAGTTTGCGTGGTCTTAAAGGCTTCGAGGATTGCTTTTTCACCTCTTTTTGCGGGCGCCCCTGTCGTTGGATTAACCCGCACAAGACGGATATCTTCCGGAACCCGGAACGGTGTTGCCGGTTGATCAGCCAAGGCCTGTTGCATAAAGTCCCTAAAAATGGGAGCTGCGACGGAGGACCCTGATTCCTTTTTACCAAGGCCCTTCGGGTTATCAAACCCGACGTAAACCCCGACCGCGAGATCAGGGGAAAAGCCCATGAACCAGGTATCTTTTGCTTCGTTACTTGTTCCTGTTTTGCCGCCTAGGGGCTTTTCAACAACCCGAATGCTAGCACCCGTTCCCCGCTGCACGACCCCTTCCAGCATGGAAACAACCTGATATGCAGTTGAAGCGGGCAGGATTTGCTCACGGGTATCCGGCAATACAGGTTCCTCCTGTTCTGCCCAGACCTCCACATTGCATTCCTCGCACTCCCGCCGATCGTGCCGATAAACTGTTTTTCCGCGGCGATCCTGGATACGGTCAATCAGGGTCGGCGTAATTTTCTTTCCGCCATTTACCAATTCCGCATAAGCTGTGGTCAGCTTGATAAGGGTCGTCTCACCGGCGCCTAATGACATGGATAGGGTTTGCAGCATGTCATCCTCAATCCCGAAACGCGACGCGTAATCAGCGACCGCTTCCATACCAATTGCCCGTGCCAATCGCACAGTCATCAGGTTTCTGGATTTTTCGATACCAAGGCGCAAAGTACTCGGTCCATAGAACCTGTTCGTATAGTTGGAAGGCTTCCAGCGTTCTCCATTCGGCTGATTGAGAACAAAGGGACCATCCATTACCTTGTCCGCTGGCGTGAAGCCGTTATCTAGAGCGGCAGCATATACAAAGGGCTTGAAAGACGAACCCGGCTGGCGTTTTGCTTGCATAGCCCGGTTAAACTGGGACATGTCCGGGCTCCAGCCGCCGACAATTGCATAAATTCGACCGGTATGCGGGTCCATTGCAAGCAACCCGCCGGAGACACTTGGTATCTGTTCAAGACTGTACGTATTCTCGGCAGCTTCCTCACCGGTAAGAACGTCAACCGCAATGATGTCACCTAAGGCCAGGGCATCAGAGGGTTTGGTTATTTTCCGTCCTTTTTCATCTGTATCCAGGAATTCGCGAGCCCAGGTGATTTGTTCCAGTGGGATACGTCCCTTTGTCGTATCTTTGAAACCAATCGTGGCGCCGTCCTTATCAAGTTCCAGAACTACAGCCAAACGCCAGGGATCTAGGCCTTTTGGCGCCGGAAAGCTGACAAGTTTTACCGTCCAGTCTTCTCCCAATTCCATGGTTGAAATAGGTCCGCGCCATCCGTGCCGACGATCATATCTCCTCAATCCTGCCCTCAGAACATCTTCACCGATTTTCTGTAGTTTGGACTGCATCGTCGTTCGCACAGATAGACCACCGTCATAAAGAGCGGTTTCTCCATAAATATCAAAGAGCTCACGACGAACCTGTTCGACAAACCATTCCGCCTTGAGAACCTGTGCAGAACCACCTTTATTGGCGATAAGGGGCGTTGCTGTGGCAATTTCCGCCTCATCTGGCGTTATAAAGCCTTCTTCAAGAAGTCGACCAATCACCCAGTTCCGCCGGGCCAACGCTCTTTCAGGAAAACGAAAAGGATTGTAGTTATTCGGCGCTTTTGGCAAAGCACCCAAAAAGGCTGCTTCCGCAATATTCAATCGATCCAAAGGCTTATCAAAATAATAAAGAGCCGCGGCCGCAACTCCATAAGCCCTGTGCCCGAGGAATATCTCGTTCAGGTACAGCTCTAATATCCGATCCTTGGACAATGCCTTATTAAGTCTCAGTGCAAGGATGGCTTCCTTTGCCTTGCGTTCATAGGAAACCTCATTGGTCAGCAGCATATTCTTGGCGACCTGCTGTGTAATCGTTGAGGCGCCTACCAGCCTGCGGCCCTGACCAATATTCTTAACATTTGTCAAAGCGGCACGAACGATCCCCTTGAAGTCCAGGCCGGGATGTTCGTAAAAATCCTGATCCTCTGCCGCCAAAAAAGCTTGTTTGACAATGAGAGGCATTGCCTCAACCGGTACAAACAATCGGCGTTGATTGGCATATTCTGCGATCAGGCCACCGTCGGCCGCATGTACCCGCGTCATTACCGGCGGTTCGTACTCCGCCAACTGGTCAAACTCCGGTAGATCTTTGCCGAAATGGTAGAAGCCGTACATAACGGCCCCAATGCCGGCAACACCCAGAAACAGGGCCAGGACAAGAGACATCAGAGTGAATTTAAACAAAAATTTCATATGCCGGTAAACTCAAACAAACAGCTTAATCACTAGATATAGACAATAAAATAATAATTATCAGGTAAAAAACGGCATCCAAGGCTATTTATACCCTGGTTCTATGGCAGAATTATGGATCAACTGTCTTAAAATATTGTTCAACAGCTTTGGCAATTGCGGCCGCCAATCGCGTCTGTCCATCTTTTGATTTCAGGATTTTCTCGTCTTGTCGGTTTGACAGGTACCCTAGTTCCACAAGGACTGACGGAACATCTGGCGCTTTAAGAACCCGAAACCCGGCGAAGCGATGGGAGCGCCCACTAGTCTTCAGGCCAGATTTGGTCATTTGAGGAATTAGCATTTCTGCAAATCTGACAGAGAAATTCATGGTTTCCCGCTGCGCCAGATCGACAAGGATGCCTTGGACGGTATCGTCTTGTGACTCAATGTCGACTCCCGCGATCAGATCAGAGCGATTCTCTGATTTGGCAATTTCCGCCGCTTCATCATCTGAAGCGGTTTCAGATAAGGTATAAACCGTAGCTCCCCTGAAATCGGGTCGGCTAATAGAATCGGCATGGACTGAAATAAAGAGATCGGCTCCTTCTTTACGAGCGACATTGACCCGCTCTCGAAGACTGAGGAAAATATCCCGGTCCCTTGTCATGATGGGCTGGTAGCCCTTCTTTTTATCAAGAATACGATAAAGCTTTTTGGCGACTTGAAGGGTAAGGGTCTTCTCATACACACCGCTTCTGCCAATGGCACCCGGGTCTATCCCCCCATGCCCGGCGTCTATAACGACTTTATAGGTCTTAGCCCGCACAGGCGGTATCGGTGTTTTTAAGGCCACCTTCTGAGTAGCCGCATTCTTTTGCCGGCGTTCCTTCACCGCTTGCATGAAGCTTGTGTGGTCGGTTTTCTGAATATCTATGAAAAACCGGTGCGGCTTTCCGGAAGTAGGCGGAAGCACCACAGTGCGTAAAATCTTGACCGGGCCATCTACGTCAAGGACAACTCTAGAGGTATTTTCACGAAACAACCCAAATCGGAAGTTTTCAACGATTCCCTTTTTACGACTCGCACTATCATCAGTCTGCCAACGAAGTTCAGGCATATCGATGACAATTCTGTATGGGTCCGGCAAAAGAAATAGGTCAAATTCTGGCTTCTCGCTCAATTCCATAACAAAGCGAGTCTTGTCTTTATGGATGCCAAGGCGAACGGAAGACACCTCAATTGGCGGCTTCGTTTCTGCGACGGCGATTGTCACCGGGATTAAAATGGCGGCAACGATCAACAGAGAAAATCGGAAAAAGCGACTAAAAATATCCATATCCGGTATCACATAACTTTGAACACACTCGTCCAGTCGATAAAATTGATATCGAGCCGTCCTAAAGTAACGGTTTCAGCCTCCGCGATCAATCAACAGTATATGCAATTGTGATTATTTTTGACCCTACGTCATTATTCGTTTGGTAGTTCAGGAACAAAAAAGCTATCATCGCGACGTGGGTTCCTGTGGTCAGTCCCTACTCCGTCGATTATTGGAGGACGGGCGGCGCCGTTTCCGACAGCTTTTGTTGGCATTGGATATATATTTCAATCCCCGGAGCGTCAGGATACAGCGCTTAAGACAATGCAGAGAAAGAATGTGAAACAGAAATCGTTCTGTTTGCCGATGTTGGCAGACAGTTTGGCAGCCAGAAAACCAAGTAAGCAATTTAATTGCCTGCTATTTTTCGGTTTTAAAATATGAGGCGCTGACGATTTCCCCAGAAATAAACTGCGATCTTCTCACTCACAAAGGAGATGGGCAGTTACGGAGCTAATATATGGCTACGCGGATGTTAGTCGACGCGTCTCATGATGAGGAGACACGCGTCGTAATTGTAAAAGGTACCCGTCTTGAAGAATTTGACTACGAGACGGCGTCAAAAAAACAACTCAAAGGCAATATTTATCTGGCAAAAGTGACACGGGTAGAACCGTCTTTGCAGGCTGCTTTTGTCGAATATGGCGGTAATCGCCATGGATTTCTTCCCTTCAGTGAAATTCACCCGGATTATTATCAGGTTCCCGTCTCTGACAGAGAAGTTCTGTTGGAACAGGAGGCCGCGGCCGAGCGCGAGGCCCACGCCCAGGAAGAAGCCGAGGATGACGCTAAGTCTGCTAAAGAGACTTCTGAAGACGCAGCTGAGGACGCACCAGAAGCTGAAGCGATGTCCGATAACCCGGATAGTTCATCGGATGAGGATGAAGAAGGTGTCGTTGATGATGCCGATGACACAGTTGGCGGTTTGGAAACTGTCGGCGATGAGGATGAAGATCACACTGTCGAGAATCTAGGCGGTGAAGATGATGTCGAGCCCCGTCGCAAGGCCCCTGCCCGCCGTCATTACAAGATCCAGGAAGTCATCAAAAGACGGCAAATTCTCCTGGTTCAAGTTGTAAAGGAAGAACGTGGCAACAAAGGCGCGGCCTTGACCACCTATATTTCCTTGCCGGGTCGTTATAGCGTTTTGATGCCCAACACCGGCCGTGGTGGTGGAATTAGTCGAAAAATCAGCAACCCCTCTGATCGCAAGCGGCTGAAAAAGATAGCGTCCGAGCTGGACGTTCCGGAAGGTGTCGGAGTTATCATTCGAACTGCTGGCATGAGCCGCACCAAGGTCGAAATCAAGCGTGACTATGAATTCCTGATGCGTGTTTGGGATGATATTCGCGAACTGACCCTGAAGTCCATCGCCCCTTATTGTGTTTATGAGGAAGCAAACCTCATCAAGCGCAGTATCCGTGATTTATACACCAAGGAAATCAGTGAGATCCTGATTGAAGGGGATGAAGGTTACAAGGTCGCCAAGGAGTTTATGCGCAAGCTCATGCCGAGCCACGCTAAGAAGGTACAGCCTTATAAAGACATTATTCCGCTGTTCCACCGTTTCCAGGTTGAGCAGCAATTTGCGGCCATGTATCACCCGGAAGTCCAGTTGAAGTCAGGTGGCTACATTGTAATTAACCCGACGGAGGCTCTGGTCTCCATTGATGTTAACTCTGGTAAAGCGACCCGCGAGCGGAATATTGAAGATACAGCAGTCAAAACCAATCTTGAAGCCGCTGAAGAGATTGCCCGGCAGTTGCGTCTACGTGACCTTGCCGGTTTGATCGTGATCGATTTCATCGATATGGACGACAATCGCAATAACAAAGCTGTCGAGCGGCGGATGAAGGATTGCCTGAAATCCGACAGAGCCCGCATCCAGGTCGGCCGTATCAGCCCGTTTGGCCTGATGGAGATGTCTCGTCAAAGGCTACGTCCGAGCTTCCTGGAAACGAGTACGAATATCTGCCATACCTGCGGTGGATCCGGCTTTGTTCGGTCTATTGAATCAACGGCACTGTTGATTATCAGAACTCTTGAAGAAGAAGGTGTTCGAGAACGAAGCGCCCGGATCACGGTGACAGTTCATACGGAAGTTGCGATCTATTTGCTGAACCAAAAGCGGTCAGTTATCCAGGGTCTGGAAAACATGTATGGCATGACAATCATGATCCTGGCTGACTCAACGACAAACCTCAATGATCATGAGATTGTCAGGGAAAAAGGTAAACCTGGCGATTTCACACCGGTCGTCCGGGATACGTCTGCGACAACTCCTTACGTCAAAGATGACGAAGACGAAAAACAGGAAACTGACCAGGAGCAGGAAGGCGGATCATCCAAGCGCCGCCGTCGCCGTCGCCGCCGTAAACCACGTGATGACAGCGAATCCCAGTCCGAAGGTGAGTCAGGTAACAACGAAGATACTCAAGACTCACCTGAGTCAAGCGAGGATGAAACAGAAGAACCCAGACGGCGCAGACGTGGAAAACGGGGCGGTCGTCGTCGCTCACGTCAAAGCAATACAGAGGAAACAGATTCAGATTCTTCTGAAAACAAATCCGATAATTCTGATGCGGTTGTTATTCCGATCACGGTTGCAGATGCAGAGGCGGAAACAGTTTCCGAAGGAATTCCTGCCGTAGAGGAAAAGTCTGAAAGCTCGGATGAGAGCGAAAAAACTGCCAAAAAACCGCGAAGCCGCTCACGTCGTAAGAAGTCGGATAGTGAAGAAACTGCTGCAGCTACAGAAGATACTGAGGCTTCCTCGGGAACTGAAGAGCAGGCCGAGAAAAAGACGACGAGCCGCCGACGCTCTTCAAAGAAGTCGGCAGAGGCTGAATCAGAGGCGTCCAGTGATGCGCCAGAGACAGCTGAGATGCCTGACACAAAGGAAGCTGTCGTGGTGGAATTAGCTGAGGAAACGCCATCTGAACCGTCCGAGACAGTTCAGGATGAAAAACCTAAAAAGAAACGCAGTGGATGGTGGCGGCGCGGCTAACCGCAATTAGGAAAAAAGAAAAGGGAACCTAAGGGTTCCCTTTTTTAATAACCGACCAGTTTTTCAATTCCTCAACTGCTTTTTCAATTGTTGGAGTTGCTCCAGCGAATGAGAAACGGACGAAACTGTTTCCCCTTGCCGGATCAAAATCAAGGCCTGGGGTCGCTGCGACGCCGGTCTCGGCAAGCATGCGTTTGCAGAACTCAACGCTGTCATTAGTCAAGTGTCGTAAGTCCGCATAGATATAAAAGGCGCCTTCTGCCGCCGCGAGCTTTGACAGACCCATTTTCGGAAATTCCTTCAGCAGGATCTCCCGATTGCGCGCATAGACTTCCACATACTGATCAAGCTCTTCCATTCCACTGAAGGCCTCGATGGCTGCATATTGGCTCAGGGCGGGCGGCGAAATAAACAGGTTCTGGGCCAGTTTCTCGACGGTTCCAACCAATCGATCCGGGATAATCATCCATCCCAACCGCCAGCCGGTCATAGAGAAATATTTTGAAAAGGAGTTAATGATGATGGCCTCATCTGTAAGCGATAAGGCGGTTACCGCTGGCTCCCCATAGCAAATCCCATGATAGATTTCGTCAGAAATAAACTGAATTTGGTTTTCCTGACAATGATCGATCAGATTTTGTAGGCCCGCTTTCGACAGCATGGTGCCTGTTGGGTTAGCGGGACTGGCAACGAGCAGTCCGTCTACTGGCCTCTCCAGTTCTGATAGCATTTTTGCTGTGGGCTGGAAATTCGTTGTGGCATTACAAGGCAGACCAACTGCATCCATATTCAGGGCGGTCAATATATTCCTGTAGGCCGGATAGCCGGGCTCTGCAAGGGCGACCCGGCTTCCCGCGGAGAAGGAAGCAAGGAAGGAAAGAAGAAATCCACCGGAAGATCCTGTCGTGACAATGACGCGGCTTGGCGCGACATTGACGCCATAAAAGTCTGCATAATGTTTGGCGATGGCTGCCCTTAAAGGAGGGAGGCCCAGGGCATCAGTATATCCGATCTGCTCTTTGGTCAGGGCTACAGCTGCCTTTTCCAGAACTTTGCTGGGGGCAGAGGTGGCTGGTTGACCGACTTCCATATGATAAACTGGCAGGCCGTCGCCCTCTCGGGCGTTTGCAGCCTTCATCACTTCCATGGCTATAAAGGGGCTGATTTCCCTATTAACAGGATTACTCACGTTAAAACTCCAGTTCCGAGAGCTTGCGAGGCTAATTTTCGATAATCGACAGGCCGTATCCACGCGGATCATGTCGGGAAACACAATTTGGTACCTTGCCGTCGCGGCAATAAATAGCATTTACGGACGCTAATCGGTCTACTTCCACCAGGATTGGAAAATTTTGTTTGAGGTTGTTGATGTCTTCCTGACCCATAGAGCTTTCGTAAAGCAATGGCAGGCCAGGATTTGTTGCAAATAGCCTAGGCCCCTGAATAGCGCTATCCAGATCTTTGTCATTGGCTGTTACGCTAAGGGCGGTGGAGATGGAGGCCGGGGTTGCGGCGGCACCTCCTGTTGCAGCGCTACCATAATAGAAGTCTTTATTGGGTAAGTTGACGATCAGCATGGGAGATGTCAGGAATTCGCTTTCTTCT
Source organism: Pseudomonadota bacterium (assembly GCA_024743055.1). Lineage (GTDB taxonomy): Bacteria > Pseudomonadota > Alphaproteobacteria > Sneathiellales > Sneathiellaceae > Sneathiella. The sequence continues at coordinate 73,691 of JANSXH010000006.1, read as the reverse complement.
GCAGGGATATTTGGCGACAGAACAATTCCGGTAATCTCCCCTATTCTCCCTGTCCCAAATGGACGCTTGACGCCGACGACGCAGGCGACCGCGTTCCCTCGACTATCAGAGGTGACGAAGGAGGTTGTACCGTTGCTGATAAATAAAGCGGAATTTTGATAGGCATCGAATATTTCGACCGTGTTCTTCGCAACCTCGGCTAATTCAATTTCCTGATCAATCCCAAGAAACCCTTTTCCCTCAAACAGAGACAGCCAAAGATCCCGATAAATCTCCCCGCTCCGCCCAGCCGATACGCCGACGGTGTTATTGTCCACTTCAAAGGTACGGGCCTCCAGCCAGACTGGTTTATAATTCACCATGTCGGGCAAGGTAATGTTTCCACCGGCGTTGCTGACATCCTCAACAAAGGTCCGAGCCCAGTTGCCACCATAAAAGGCCGCTCCGCCTTCGGATCTTAAGGCAGATAGAAGACTGGCAAGACGGATCTGGCGGATTTTGGTCCCTTCCGCCACAAACTCACCATTTTCTTCGCGGAAAATGGTGTTCAGGTTAAAATCGAGCAGAAGTTGGTCACTATTCAAGACCATGGCCATATGTTGAGCCCGGGACAAGGGTTCTCCAAAATTAGCAATTTTCTCTGCGGGAGACAGGATCGACGTCCACGCAAGGCGACCGTAGCGAGCTTGCAAAGCTGTCATACCCCGGATATTGCCCGGGATTGCAATGGTCCCACCCGCAGCAGGAGCTGTATTAGGAAATTGAAGATTTTCAAGCTTGTTGGTCTCGATGTCATAAACGAGGCATTCCCCGCCACCACCAAGGGAGGCCGCAATAGGATAGGTAACCGCCAGGGTGAAATACATGGCCGTAGCGGCATCCGCCGCTGTTCCACCGGACGCAAGGATGTCCTCCGCTACCAGTGTTGCCCTTGGCTCGTCCGAGGCCGCTCCACCAAGAGGACCTTCAACATTCCCAATTTCACCCAAAGGAATCTCCGGCTCTGCACAGGCAGCGAGAAGAAAAGCAGACGCGATGACCAAAGATCTGCTACGAAGTCCACATTGACGTCGCACGGTTCTGTTCCTACCTTTAGTATTCAGCGAGAGGACGTAATTTTTGATCAAGCGCATATTTTCTCTGATGTCCATATTTATGGTCTTCCTTATGGCAGTGCCTCAGGCATCTGCTCAAAGGTCAGGGCTGTCTTTTATTCGTGACGCCGAAATTGAACATACCCTTCGCTCCTATGCAACCCCCCTGTTCGATGCTGCTGGACTGAACGGTAACGATGTCGCCATCTATATAATCAACAACCGCGCTCTTAATGCCTTTGTTGCAGGTGGCCAGCGACTATTTATATTTACCGGCCTGTTGGAGCGGGTGGATAACCCCGGGCAACTGAAGGGCGTCATCGCCCATGAAACCGGCCATATCGCAGGGGGGCACCTTGCCCGAACGCAGGATGCCCTGGAGAATGCGAGTATCAAGGCCATTCTCGGATATATCTTGGGAGCTGCGGCAATTGTCGCCGGTGGTGGCCAGGCAGGAAGTGCTATTATTCTTGGTGCTCAGGACACGGCAACAAAGTCATTTTTACAATATAGCCGTACCCAGGAATCATCGGCGGATCAGGCCGCAATATCTTATCTGGAAAGTACCGGCCAGTCGGGCCGTGGCATGGTTGATTTTCTGGACATCCTTGGATCCGCAGAAAATAGGGCATATGGAAACATTCCGACCTACTATCGAAGCCATCCGATCAGCAGTGAGCGTGTGGCTGCCTTGAAGCGTCGGGTCGAATCTTCACCTTACAAAGATGTGCCAGATACCCCGGCAGAAATTGATGAATTAAAGCGTATTCAAGCCAAGCTGTTTGGCTATACCCGCGCTCTCGCTAAAACTCTAAAAAAATACCCGCCCGAAGACCAGTCCGTCTATGGCCGGTATGCCAGGGCGATCGGGTATTTCCGCTATCCGGATATGAACAAGGCTTTGACGGAGATCGATAGCCTTTTGCAGGAGTTTCCGGACGATCCGTATTTTCACGAATTGAAAGGCCAGGCACTTTATGAGAACGGAGATGTCTACGGAGCCCTTCCTTCATTGGAAACGGCAATTGCATTAGCTCCAGACGAGCCACTTATTCTTACACTATACGGAACAGTTCTAAACGCCACGGGACAAGTAGCCGACTCGGAGAAGGCCATAGCCGTTCTTCTAGAAAGTCTATCTTACGAGGTGAATAATGGGACAACCTGGGACCAGCTGGCAACTGCTTACAGCCGCACCGGAAAAACCGGCTTGCTGGCAATGGCGAGTGCAGAACGATCTTTGCTTCAGGGAAACCTTCAAAAGGCTATTTTTCACGCTAAGCGTGCCCAGGATTTTTTCGCCCCCGGAACCCCGAACAACCTCCGTGCTGAAGATATCATCACGATTGCTGGACAGGAGCTCCGACGGCGGCAATAAAAGGCCTGGTCTCAGCTTTGTTTTTTGAGAATATCCCGGATTTCTTCAAGCAGGACTTCTTCTTTCGGAGGTGCCGGCGGCTCGGCTGGCGCTTCTTCTTCCGTTTTCTTAAGCCTGTTGATCTGCTTGATCAAAAGAAATACGGCAAATGCAACAATTACGAAGCTTATGATCGTATTGAAAAATGCTCCGTAGTTGAGGGTGACGGCACCCGCTTCCTTTGCGGCTTCAAGAGTTTCAAAGGATCCACCAGACAAGGTAATAAAGAAGTTGGTAAAATCCACGCCCCCCAGCAAAAGGCCAATTGGTGGCATGATGACATCATTGACCAGTGATTTGACGATTGTTCCGAATGCAGCGCCGATAATGATACCAACAGCCATATCGACGACGTTTCCGCGCATCGCGAATTCTTTGAATTCTTTTAACATTGTGCCCCCACTAAATATTGTTCAAAAGCAGTTACTGTAACTTACATTTAGTATTATTATAATTAAAGCGTTCGCATTACTAGAACTTTTTCTAATGCAAACTGATGCGATTTGGCTGGTAATGCGTGTCTAAAGTGCTATTTGGAATAGCATGCGGATGGAGGCAACAAAAACAAGTGAGGTGGCGGAGACTTCACAATATTGTTTGTTCCTCGCCTAACGCGTAGCGTCCATAATAAAGTCATCTAAAGCAAAGAAAGTACAAGCATGTCTGCTCCTCGGAAACTCAGTAATTTAAGCATCGTAATGATCGTTGCGATCGTTACCCTGGTCGGATATGGCGTTGTAGAAACACTGCGAAAACCAGCCACTTTGAATGATGCGGAATTTGGGGCCAAGGTACGGGGTTATCTCCTTGCAAATCCTCAGGTCCTCAGAGAAGTTATTGATGAGCTCAGCGTTCAGGAAAGAGCAGCTGCGGAAAGGGAGAAAACAGCACAGATCGCCTCTCTCGACCAGCAACTCAAATATGATTCCAACAGTTTTGTCGCCGGAAACCCGGATGGCGATATCACGATTGTCGAGTTCTTTGACTATCGTTGTGGCTATTGCAAACGCAGTTTCCCTGATCTGATGAAAACGGTTGAGGAAGATGGGAACATTCGGCTTGTCCTCAAGGAATTCCCGATTCTTGGGGATGAATCGGTCCTCGCCTCCAGAGCAGCCATCGCCTCAATGGCCCAAGATAAATATATGGATTTTCATACCAAGCTAATGGAAACACGCGGGAGCTTTTCTCTCGATAGACTTCTCTCCTTGGCGGAAGAATATGGGCTCGACAAGGTCAAGTTGGAAGCAGATATGAATTCAGAAAAAACCGATGGAATTATTCGCGACAACTACGCTGTGGCCCGTGAACTTGGAGTGACAGGCACACCAGCCTTCATTATCGGAAACACCTTCGTACCCGGTGCCGTCAGCGCAGATGAGATGAAGAATCTTGTGGCTGAAGCCCGTCAGAAAGAAGCTGCCTCAGCCACGAATTAGGGTTAGATAACACCGCGCTTTATTTGATCAAGTTCGATGGATTCAAATAAAGCCTGGAAGTTCCCTTCTCCAAATCCTTCATTGCCTTTGCGCTGAATTATCTCGAAAAAGATCGGTCCGATGACATTCTGCGTGAATATCTGTAAGAGAAGCCCCTGCCCTTCAGTTGGTGCGCCGTCCACAAGTATCTGCAAATCCTGAAGTCTACTTGTATCCTCACCATGGTTTGCAATACGGCCATCCAGCTGCTCATAGTAGGTATCCGGCGTTTCCTGAAAAACTGTGCCGGTTCCTTTCATGGCTTCAACGGTCTGGTAAATCTCGTTGGTGCCAAGCGCAATATGCTGGATACCTTCACCACGATAGGCGTTTAGATACTCCTGTATCTGAGACTTATCATCAGAGCTTTCATTGATTGGGATCCTGATTTTCCCGCACGGGCTGGTCATGGCCTTGCTTTTGAGACCCGTGAGTTTTCCTTCAATATCGAAATAACGGATTTCCTTGAAGTTAAACAGGCGTTCATAATACTCGGCCCATTCATCCATACGGCCCCGATGCACGTTATGGGTCAGATGGTCAATATAGGTAAGGCCTGTGCCTTCAGGATGCCGTTCTTCTCCCTCAATCGGGATGAAATCCACATCATAGATGGAGCCTTTGTCCCCATAACGGTCAACCAGATAAATCAAGGAATCGCCGATGCCTTTAATGGCCGGAATATTCAGCTCCATGGGACCGGCATTTGAGGGCACGACCCAGGCACCCAGTTCCTCCGCTCTCTCAATGGCCTTGGCGGCATCCTTGACCCGAAAGGCCATGGCGCAGGCGCACGGGCCGTGAATGCGGGCGAAAGACTGGGCGAAACTGTCCGGCTCGGCATTGACGATGAAATTGACATCCCCTTGGCGGTATAGGATGACATTTTTGGAACGATGACGAGACACGGGACGAAATCCCATGGATTCGAAGAGTTTACCAAGCGCTTCCGGATCCGGCGCCGCATATTCAACAAATTCAAACCCGTCTGTCTCCATCGGGTTTTCCCACAAGTCAGCCATTTTTCAATCTCCTGAATTAAATAGTTTCATTTGAAACTTTATGCCTGTAAAATGTCCTCAGTTCGTTCCAAAGTCAAGGTGGTTATATGTCTGATGTCAAAAAAGCCCTCTATTTGCCGCGCTTTCTTCCCTACCGTTTGACAAAACTCTCCGGCTTCGTCAGTCGAAGTCTCTCCCGCCTATATTCCGAGAAATTTGACCTGACCATCCAGGAATGGGGAATTGTCGCTATTCTGGGATCTGAAGGAGAAATGACCGCCAGCCAGATCGGGGAGCTAGCATCACTTGATAAGGTCAATGTCAGCCGGGCTGTGGATCGTCTTGAAAAAGCGGGTCGGGTCAAGCGCAAGACACTGTTGAGGGATCGTCGATCCTCCGTCCTTTCCTTAACTGAGGAAGGGCAGAATGTTTTGGCGAGAATCGTCCCGCTTGCACAAGATTATGAAGATAAACTGCTGGCAGATTTTTCAGCGGAAGAAATAGAAGTGATGGATGATATTCTGAACCGGCTGGATAGGAAGGCGGCCAGGTTACGGGATATTATGTTGTCCCGCTAGAGCAGGGATACCCGACCAAATCCCGGCATTTTAAGGGCGGCATCATCAAAATCGACGCCGAGGGTAAAACCGAGGAGATGCAATTCAACTCCCTCGACCGGGCTCAAGGCGAAACCGGCCAAACCAAATAGGGAGATCTGGACGCCTCGACCACTGACTGCGGGTCCGGCCAAAGCGCCTTCCGCCATAAAATCCTTACCAATGGCCGTAGGCGGCATATCCAGCTCAAGCTCTGGGACCTGCCTGCCAATATGGGCGATAAAGGTATTGGAATTCGGTCCGGGCCACATCCGATATTTTTCCCGATGAGGATAAGCAACGATCACGGATTGGATTTTTTCAATCAGGTTCTCGGCGTCTTCTCCGCGCATATCGACCAGAACTTGCGGGGGATTTCCATACCAGTGATTATCCGGCCCTCCTTTGCGGCGGACCAGGGCATCGCCGCCATTATAGGCCCGCCAGCCAATCACTTCATAGCGATCATAGGTCAGGGCATCCTTGGGTTTCATCACGATCCAGGTGTGAACAGCCAGATTTCCGCGCCACCCCCAGGTACGGGCCGCGAAGACCTGGATGACGGCGTCCCGATGGGCTTCGGGTTTTGGCGAAAGTCCTGTCGCATCTTTTCGGGCGGACCACCAGCTATTGCTGTCGTTGCTCATACCAGCCGCGAAAGAAATCATTTGCGGAATTCCAAACAGGACAATAGCTGCAAAGAGAATGAGTAGACTTTTACGAAGCGACGTCCCGTCTCCCGCTGTTAAATTGATACTTCAGAATAGTATATATGGGTCTACGGGCGTCTCAAATCAATCTTGCGCGAGGATTTACGCGCATACTTCAATCTCTGATGAAATTCTTCAGAATCTCGTTAAACCGGTCCGGGTTTTCCAGGAACATGAAATGACTGCCCCCTTCTGAGGCCGAAAATATCTCCAGTTTTGCGCCTTTTATCATCTCGGCGATATGTCTGGTTGCGGAAGCGGGTGTCACGCTCGCCTCGCCGCCAATCACCAATGTGGGCAGTTCTATCCGGGAAATAACGTCCTGCCAGTCGCTAAAAACATTATCTAATAACAAGGTGGCAGCGTGCTGCCTCGGAAACAGCAGATTACAGTCAATCACCCAGTCTTTGAGCGTTGGATCACATCCGTCCGTGAACATACCCGATAGCATACTCCTGGTAAAATCCTCCCCTTCAGGTCCCGAAATTTGATTGGCCACTGCGTAAGCGTCTTCGGGTTTAAACCCGGCACCCATGGCCGCGATCATTTCTGTGGACCAATCCGGGTTGATGACCAGACAGGTGGGCTCATCGACCAGGATAAGCTTCTCCAGCCCATCCTCGCCATATTGGTCAAGATAGGACCAAATGACCGAACAGCCGAGGGAATGACCCAGCAAGGTCACCTTTTCAAGGCCGAGATGAGCGAGAAACTCATAAAGATCCCGCGCCAGTCTCGGAACGCGATAGCCGTGATCGGGTTTTTCAGAGTGACCGTGGCCGCGAAAATCGAGGGCGAGAATGCGAAAACTCTCCTTTAGAGCGCCCGTTTGAAACTTGAACTCTTCCGCGCATTGGGACCAGCCATGGAGAAGAAGAACAGGATCCCCCTCTCCCTCATCAATATATTTGAGGGTGACGTCATCGCTTGTATTAAAGCTTTTTCGCATATAGATAATTCCCTATATAGCTTTTTCTCTATATAGATTTTTGAGGTGTTTTTCGACTTCGGCTTTAATATCCTGACAAACTTCATTATAAGGAGGCAAGTTAATTAAACCGGAGCCTGCCCTGTTGGAGCCCGAATGGTAAACTCAGTACTCGTTATCAACGGCCCTAATCTGAATCTGCTTGGAACCCGTGAGCCGGAAATCTATGGCGCCACGACCCTCAGTGATATTGAGGCGATAACGCGCACCCATGCGGAAGCGCTGAAACTCGACGTCAGCTTCTATCAAAGCAATGTGGAGGGTGAGCTTGTAGATGCGATCCAGGGGGCGAAAGGCACCTATGACGGTATCATCCTCAACGCCGCTGCCTATACACATACCTCCATCGCTCTGATGGATGCGATCAAGGCAACCGGCGTTCCCACTATTGAAGTGCATCTTTCCAATGTTTTTGCCCGGGAACCCTTTCGTCATCACAGTTATATCTCTCCGGCGGCAGAAGGTGTAATATGCGGGTTTGGAGCACAGGGATATATCCTGGCTTTGGATGCGCTTGCGGAAATCATGAAAAAGTAAACAGAGAAACTGGCACATTATGAGTAAATTGAATATCGACAAGAAAGCCATTCGCGATCTCGCCGAGATTATGAATGAAACGGGACTGGGTGAAATTGAAATCGAAACGGATGATCACCGTATTCGGGTTTCTCGCGGATCCACCGGCTCAACCCAGGCAGTCTATGCCACGGCACCCGCCGCAGCGGCTCCACAAGCTGCCGCTCCCGCTGCAGTTGAACCTGTTGCCGCTTCCGAGGATAGTGCAAGCACCAATCCAGGGGCCGTCAAATCCCCCATGGTTGGAACAGCCTATATGTCTCCTGAGCCCGGCGCACCGGCTTTCATCAAACCGGGTGACACGGTTTCCGAGGGGCAAACCCTTCTGATTGTCGAGGCCATGAAAACCATGAACCCGATCGCCGCGCCGAAAGCCGGCAAGGTGGTTGAGATCCTGGTGTCCGACCAAGAACCCGTTGAATTCGGTCAGCCCCTTGTAATTGTCGAATAGCGATTGTTACGTATATGTTTGAAAAAATACTGATTGCAAATCGCGGTGAAATTGCCTTGCGCGTTCATCGTGCCTGCCGGGAAATGGGCATCAAGACGGTTGCCGTACATTCCACTGCCGATGCCGATGCTATGGATGTCCGGCTCGCCGATGAAAGTGTCTGTATTGGCCCGCCCAGCTCCACCGAGAGCTATCTGAACATTCCCTCCATCATTGCGGCGGCGGAAGTGACCAATGCGGATGCCATTCATCCGGGCTACGGCTTTCTGTCTGAGAACGCAAAATTCGTCGATATTGTCACCGCCCATGGGATCAAATTTATCGGTCCGTCCGCAGACCATATCCGCCTGATGGGCGATAAAATCGCCGCCAAGGATACGATGAAGAAGCTAGGCGTGCCCTGCGTTCCCGGCTCTGACGGCGAGATTAAGACCCTGGAGGAAGCGGAGCGTATCGCCAAAGACATCGGCTATCCAGTGATCATCAAGGCCTCCGCCGGTGGCGGTGGCCGCGGGATGAAGGTCGCCGAGACTGCTGATGCCTTGTCCGAAGCCTTTTCCTCTGCCCGCTCCGAATCCAAATTGGCTTTCGGTGATGACGCGGTTTATATGGAAAAATACCTGAGTGGTCCCCGGCATATCGAGATACAGATCCTCGCCGACGGCAAGGGTAATGTTGTTCATCTTGGTGAACGGGACTGCTCCTTGCAGCGTCGTCACCAGAAAGCCCTCGAAGAATCACCCTCCCCGGCCCTGAAAGATGAGCTACGCCAGCAAATCGGCGCGACCGTTGCCAAGGCCATTGGGGATATGAAATATGAAGGCGTCGGCACCATCGAATTTTTATTCGAGAATGACGAGTTTTACTTCATTGAGATGAATACCCGGCTTCAGGTTGAGCATCCGGTGACGGAGATGGTCACTGGCATTGATCTGGTCCAGGCACAAATTAATGTCGCCGCCGGTTTTCCCCTCACCCTTAAACAGGAAGATATTGTTTTTTCCGGCCATTCCATTGAATGCAGGATCACAGCGGAAGACCCGGTAACCTTCGCTGCCAGCCCAGGACCGGTCCATGAATTTCATGTTCCCGGTGGATTGGGTGTGCGGGTCGATTCCGGGCTATATTCCGGCTATTCGGTACCCCCCTACTATGACAGCCTCATCGCCAAACTCATTGTCCATGGCAAGGATCGCGAAGAATGCCTGATGCGGCTTGGGCGGTCCCTTGAGGAATTCGTCGTCAGCGGGATTAAAACCACCCTGCCTTTGCATCAGGAACTTCTCCTGAATGAGGATTTCAGGAAAGGTGACTACAACATTCACTGGCTGGAAAAATTCATCGAAGACAGATAGCCTAGGCAACTGTCATGGTGAGCCTTTCTCCCGATCTAATCCTGAATGCCTATGTGAACGGGATCTTTCCCATGTCGGATTCCCGCGACGATCCGGATCTTTTCTGGGTCGATCCGGACCGACGGGGAATCTTCCCTCTGGATCAGTTCCACATTCCAAAAAGCCTGGTAAAAACCATCCGCAAATCTCCCTTTAAAGTCACCGTGGATACGGCCTTCCGGGAGGTAATGGAAGAATGTGCCGCCGGCAACGAAGGGCGTGACACAACCTGGATCAACCAGACGATCCTCGATCTCTATACGGAGCTGCATCGGCGCGGCCATGCACATTCTGTTGAATGCTGGCAGGATGGCAAGCTGGTTGGCGGTCTCTACGGGGTCTCTTTTGCCAGCGTCTTTTGCGGAGAAAGCATGTTTACGCGGGTGACGGATGCCAGCAAGGTAGCGCTCGTCTATCTTGTCGCCCGACTGCGTCATGGTGACTTTACCTTATTGGACGCGCAGTTTTTGACCGATCACCTCGCCCGTTTCGGGGCCATCGAGATTGATCGGGATGAATATCATAATCTTCTGGGAGAGGCCCTGCGAACGACCGGAAATTTCTACTCTTTATCTTCAGATGCTGACGCTGCGGAAATACTGCAATCGATCACCCAAACATCATAAACCGGATGCTCCAAGGCGTTGATAGCCGGGCTTGAAGCAAACATCCAGCCACTGAACAAGCGTACAGGCTCTTCGCCTTCATTGACTTCCTCAATTTCCAGAAATGTCGAGGTTTCCGGTGGCTCTTCCGGCGGTTTTTTCAGGCATTTCCGGGGGCGAATAGTCAGATTACCAAACCGGATCGTCTCATCAATGGGGACAAACAGATCCTTGGTTCGGGCTGTCACCTTATCGAGGGCTCTTAGCACAACGATATCACCATCAAGAGATTCCGCCGCCAGGTTCGGAACGACAAAGAAAGCTGGAATAAAAGCGGCCAAAAGCGCCAGCTGGCGTAATAAACTCATCGACAATCCAGTCCGGATTTAAAGCGATAAAAAAGACGTAACGGCTATTTCTTGTCCTGGCCACTGCTGAAAATAGCCTGGCCAATCAGGTCCTGGATATTGATAGCGCTCTGGGTATAGGAGATCGTCCCGCCATCTTTGAGCATGTCGTCAGACCCACCGGGCTCGAGTGCCAAATAGTTGCTTCCAAGCAAGCCGTCAGACGTAATCTTGGCGGAGCTATCTTCGGGCAACTCAATATCGTCATTGAGGCTAATCTCAACGACCGCCCTGTAGGTTTTAGGATCCAATTTCTGAGAAACTATGGCACCTACCTTGATGCCGCTCATCCGGACATCGCTACCAACACTGATGCCGTCAACATTATCGAAAGCTGCCGTCAGTTCGATGCCGCCACTTCTCGGGCCCACATCCGCCGTACGATAGGCAAAAACAAGAAAGATGGTCGCGAAAGCCAGGACTACTGCACCAATGACTGTCTCAACTATATTACTGCTCATTTTCTTCCTCCTACCGTGCTTGAAATCAGCACTGGTACTCCTGCTTGTTATTTAGGTGTCCACGCTTCGTAATCGCCAGAACCCTTTTGTCTTTCTTTCTGATTTCCGATGGCACCGCCTGGACGGTAGGCAAAATCCGTTCCGGTTAGGTTAGGAATATGCTCTTCCTGCCAGGGGGCCTGCTCCAGGTCCTGCTGGTCCGGTAACTTATCTGTCGTATAGTGCAGCCAGATATGCCAGGCAGGCGGTACTTTAGACGCTTCAGGGCGGCCCTTGTACAGAACCCAGCGGCGTTCCCGTCCGACGGGGCCCGTTGGTTTGCCCTTTTCTTTATAATAGCGATTGCCAAATTGATCCTCTCCAACCAACTCGCCTTTTCGCCATGTAAACAGCCTGGTACCGATTGTTGCCATGTCTCACTCTTCTGACAGTATGTCACCACTAATTGCCCGGAATATGGCATTGTCCCCCGCTTTCGTCCAGTCAAGAATTCATATGGCGCTTCTTGTTTAAAAAGGAATCAGCCCGCCAAAATTTTCGAATGATTCTGGTTTCAATATTCAGGACAATCGAACTCTGTTGTTTTTCTGCAACCAAATCCGGGAAAATTTATTGCACCTGAAAACAGACTTTGTCACGGAACTGCCACATTCTGCCACATGTGGATAAGTCAATAAGAAAAGCTACAATATATTGTGCCCAGAGCCTTGACTTCACTATTTCACCACGGCACCATCCTAGCGCCCTTGGGGGGAGCCAACCACTACATATAGTAGCTGGGAGGAAAGCTGAACGCGTTTGCTGACTGGTGTTCAGGCCTTCATCGAAAACTGCCATCCAGGGTTTGGTAACAGTGATTATTGAGCGATTGGAAAGCAAAAGATGCGTATCGAGCGGCGTTTTACAGATAAGAATTCTTCACCCTACGCAAAAATCGAATTTCGTAAGACGACGAGTGAAATAAGGAACCCGGATGGGTCTATCGTCTTCAAACTGGAAGATATCGATGTGCCTGCTGCCTGGTCACAGGTTGCGTGTGACATCATCGCTCAAAAATACTTTCGTAAAGCAGGCGTCCCTGCCCGGCTAAAACCCGTCGCAGAAGAAGACGTCCCGGAATGGCTTTGGCGTCAGGAGCCCGATATGGATGCTCTTGCTGACATTGAGGAAGAAGAACGCATTGTCGGTGAGAAGTCTGCTACTCAGGTGTTTGATCGTCTCGCCGGTACCTGGACTTACTGGGGCTGGAAAGGTGGATATTTTGACACCGAAGAAGACGCAAATGCCTATTTTGATGAAATGCGTTTCATGCTGGCCCGCCAAATGGGCGCACCAAATTCACCACAGTGGTTCAATACGGGCCTTCACTGGGCTTATGGCATCACAGGGCCAGCACAGGGTCATTCCTATGTGGATTTCCAGACCGGCAAGCTCAAGAAGTCCGTCAATTCCTATGAACATCCACAGCCCCATGCCTGCTTTATCCAGTCTGTCAGTGATGATCTGGTGAATGATGGCGGTATCATGGATCTCTGGGTCCGCGAAGCCCGGTTGTTTAAATATGGCTCCGGCACCGGCACCAATTTCTCCAGCCTGCGTAGCGAAGGGGAAAGCCTTTCCGGCGGCGGAAAATCCTCCGGTTTGATGAGCTTCCTGAAAATCGGGGATCGCGCGGCTGGCGCCATTAAATCCGGCGGGACAACACGGCGCGCCGCCAAAATGGTCACCCTCGATATCGATCATCCGGATATTGAAGAATATATTGGATGGAAAGCCGTTGAGGAACAGAAAGTCGCCTCCCTCGTTGCCGGATCGAAGCTCTGCAACAAACATCTGAACGAAGTTATCAAAGCTTGCCATGAAGCTGAGGGGGATGAAGCCTTTAATCCTTCTGAAAACCCGGCCCTCAGAAAGGCGATCATCAGTGCGCGCAAGGCCATGGTGCCCGAAAACTACATTCAGCGGGTCATTCAGTTCGCACGTCAGGGCTATACGGAAATTGATTTCCCAACCTATGACACAGATTGGGATTCCGACGCCTATCTCAGTGTCTCAGGACAGAACTCCAATAACTCCGTGCGTGTGACAAACGATTTCATTCAGGCCGTTCTCGATGATGGGGACTGGGATCTGATCCGCCGGACCGACGGCAAGGTTTCCAAAACCATCAAGGCTCGCGATCTTTGGGAACAGATCGGGGAAAGCGCCTGGCAATCTGCAGATCCCGGATTGCAATATGATACCACCATCAATGACTGGCATACTTGCCCGCAGGATGGCCGCATCAACGCTTCAAACCCTTGCTCGGAATATATGTTCCTGGATGATACAGCCTGTAACCTGGCGTCTCTCAACCTGATGACATTCCGTAAAAATGATAAGAGCTTTGACGTCGAAGCCTTTGAACATGCAGTAAAAATCTGGACCGTCACTCTTGAGATTTCAGTATTGATGGCTCAATTCCCCTCCGATGAAATTGCTAAATTGAGCTACAAGTTCCGGACCTTGGGTCTTGGCTTTGCCAATATCGGCGGACTGCTGATGGCCCAGGGTCTTTCCTATGATTCAGAAGGCGGCCGGGCTCTATGTGGCGCCATTTCCGCTGTCATGACCGGGGTTGCCTATAAGACTAGTGCTGAAATGGCCGGTGAATTGGGCCCCTTCCCTGGCTATAAGAAAAACGCCAAGGACATGCTGCGTGTCATTCGCAATCACCGCCGGGCGGCCCATAGTCTCGATGCGGATTACGAAGGGCTGGCTGTGTTGCCGGTACCGCTCGATGCCAAGAACTGCCCGGAGCCGTCGCTTATCGACGCGGCCACCAAAGCTTGGGATACCGCTCTAGAACTCGGCGAAAAGCATGGCTTTCGCAATGCTCAGACAACGGTAATCGCCCCAACCGGTACCATTGGTCTGGTCATGGATTGCGACACGACAGGTATTGAGCCGGACTTCGCCATCGTAAAATTCAAGAAACTTGCTGGCGGCGGATATTTCAAGATCATCAACCGCACCGTTCCGGAAGCCCTCGCTCATCTCGGTTATAACAAGAAAGACGCCAAGGATATCATCGATTACGCTGTTGGTCATGGCACGTTGGAAGATTCCCCGGGTGTTAATCATGCGGCCTTGCGTGAAAAAGGTTTCACCGATGACATTCTGATGAAGATCGAAGCAGATCTCGGGACAAGTTTCGACATCAAGTTCGCCTTCAACAAATTTACTATTGGCGAGGAGTTCTGCGTCAATGCTCTCGGACTTAATCAGGACGATCTCAACGACTATAATTTCGACATGCTGGCGGCCCTTGGTTTCAACAAGCAGGAAATAGAGGCAGCAAACACTTATTGTTGCGGTGCCATGACTTTGGAAGGCGCTCCTAATCTAAAGGATGAGCATCTTTCAGTCTTCGATTGCGCCAATCCCTGCGGTCGCATCGGCAAACGTTTGCTCTCCGTTGACAGCCATATCCGCATGATGGCGGCTTCACAGCCCTTTATCTCCGGTGCCATCTCGAAGACCATCAATATGGCCAACCCGTCAACAGTGGAAGACTGCAAGGAAGCTTATCTGCTGTCCTGGAAACTCGGCCTCAAGGCCAACGCCTTGTATCGCGATGGCTCGAAGTTAAGTCAGCCACTCAGCGCCCTCTCCTTCGATGAAGATGATCTGGAGGACATCAATGAAGAAGTGAGATCAGCACCTGTGGCGGCCAGTAATGTGGTTGCGGAACGCATCGTTGAGCGCATTGTGTCGGAGCGGAAAAAACTCCCGACCCGCCGCAAGGGCTATACCCAAAAAGCCGTTGTCGGCGGCCACAAAGTTTACTTGCGGACCGGAGAATATGATGATGGCGGCCTCGGCGAGCTGTTTATCGATATGCATAAAGAAGGCGCTGCTTTCCGGAGCTTGATGAACAATTTCGCTATCGCCATTTCCATTGGGCTGCAATATGGCGTGCCTCTTGAGGAATTCGTGGAAGCCTACACCTTCACCCGGTTTGAGCCTTCCGGGATCGTGGAAGGCAACGATGCCATAAAGATGTCCACGTCTATTCTAGATTATTTGTTCCGGGAGCTGGCTATCTCCTATCTGGGGCGCAACGATCTGGCTCATGTCAATGTCGATGATTTGCGCAATGACAGCCTTGGCACCGGAGAGGAGCAGGCACATTTGACGGAAGAGGAACTGGCAGACGCCCAAATGCCTCTCGACAATGTCATCAATCTGGCCTCGACAGGATATGTCCGATCCAACAATTTTGAAGTCTTGCAAGGAGGACTGTCGGCGATGGCCAGCAACGCCGCCAGCCAGGCTCAAGCAGCCGAGCAGGTGTCGGTCACAACCGTACAGGCAAGTGTCGCTGACGTGTCGGCAACGACAACAACCTCCTCTGGTGGTGGCAGCAGCAAGATCGATAAAGTTCTTGAAGCCCGCATGAAGGGATATGAAGGCGATAGCTGCGGAGAATGCGGAAACTTCACCCTCGTTCGCAATGGTACCTGTATGAAATGTGACACCTGTGGTGCCACAAGCGGTTGCTCATAAGCCCAATAATTTAGTGTGTTGAGTAGTTTTGTTAGGACGGAAGTTTAACAACGAGTTTAGTAGCGTACCCAGTAGAGTAAAAGAGTAGCGTACCTAGTAGCGTACCAATTGATTGGTATAAGAGTAGCAAATAGGTGGCAATGAAAGTGCGGTTATCTTTCCTTGGGTGCCTATAGCCTGTTTATTATACTCCCTTAGAAAAGAGCATGTTTCCGGAGGCATGCTCTTTTTTTTGCTTATGACCAGGTCGTCGCAAACCCTTTGCGCTTCATATTGAGGGATATTCCCGTCTTCTTGCGCTTGGTTTCGATATCTGCTTGGGGCTTACCAAAATAC
Source organism: Pseudomonadota bacterium (assembly GCA_024743055.1). GTDB lineage: Bacteria > Pseudomonadota > Alphaproteobacteria > Sneathiellales > Sneathiellaceae > Sneathiella. The sequence continues at coordinate 57,629 of JANSXH010000006.1, read as the reverse complement.
CAGCCCTGTCCATAGTTAACGCCAAGAACATTAAGGACATGCAGCTGTTCTTTAGTTTCTACCATTTCTGCAATGGTACCGATATTCAGTTCCTGACAAAGACGGGACATGGATTTCAGAATTGCCGCATCTTTCTTGTTTGTCAGAACCTCTTTCATATAAGTTCCATCGATCTTGATGTAATCCACTGTTAAAGCGCGAATATACTGGAAAGAAGAGGAGCCGGCCCCCATGTCGTCAAGGCTGATTTCCATGCCATTTGAGCGAATGGTCTGAATAACCCGCTCGGCGCGTTCCAGATCACCTACCCTTGCCGTTTCAGTGATTTCTAAGCTGACATTCTCACGGATTTCAGTATCGCCTTCATACAGGCTCAGAAGGCTGTCGATAAAGCTGTCGGACTCAAGAGACAGGCCGGAAATATTGATTGAAAGCTTCGGAATGATATCTCCACGCTTTTTATATTCCGTGAGCTTGTCTTTCGCTTTTTTAGCAACAGCAAGATCAAGGTCATGAATAATCCCGGTTTCCTCGGCGAACATAACAGTCTCATAGGGAGATTCACCGTCTTTAAAGCGGGAAAGCGCCTCATAATGATGCACTTCTTTGTCGACAATACTGACAATCGGTTGATAGACCAGATTGAATTTGTAGTTTTGGAATACTGACTTGAGGGCAAGCATGCGGTTCATTGTTGTTTCGAGCCGGTTCTGCATGCCATCTGCAAGTGTCTTGATATCGAAGGTCTCTTCTTCTCCTTCTACAAAGCGATTGATGACATACATCAAAGCCTGGGTGGCGTTATTGCTGGACAAATCACCTTGTTCAAGCTCTAGAGAGTTCCCGGCTACTTCGATTTCTTCTGCGAATTTTGTTTTCTTTGTGAGATTGGCAATTTCATCCTCGAGCATTTTCCCGTCTATGGATGGGCTATGCATAATACCATATTTGTCGTCATCGAGACGGCCTGCAGAATCGCCTCCGAGGGAATACCTCCGAAGCATCAGACCTACCTTCTCAAGGAAGGCTTCCATTTCTTTTTCGTCAACACGGTCCTGAATAGCGGCCATGCCATTCAGGTGCAGTAAAGTCAGCTCAATCTTCTGGCCTGTTTCCGAGGCGAGGCCCATTTGATCGTCGGCGAGTTTGAGAAAGTCATTGCGGTCCAATAGACCGGTTTCGCTATCCCGATATTCGGAGATAGATTTGATGGCAGAAGTCCCAGAGACATTTAGCGAGAGGTAAATATGCTCATGATTGCGTGGAAGTTTGCAGGCGCCAATGACCGCATAGATATTCGTCTTATCCATGCGTGCAGCGACTGGTGTTATCCTGTCCCCTACTTTCATGGACTTGAGGATAAACTGAACAATACGCTGATCTTGGGGATCAACCAGATCAGTGAAGTTCATTCCCTTCAAATCAGCTACATCGATACCAGTCAGGCCTTTGGCCGCACCAGACACAAAGCAGATGTTACCCTTTTCGTCTAGTTCGATAAGCAAATCTGCCGCCGCAAATGAAAAGGCAACAAACCGCTCCTTTTCACCGCGTAAATTTTCGATTTTAGTTTCGTCGCTCAAAACAGATCCTCTATTACAGTTAATAGAAGATACCGCTGTATTTATTAATAAATCTGAAAAGAAACGAAGAAAATTGCTAAAAAGTGAGTAAAAAAGCCCACAAAATCGTGGGCTAATTACATTTTTTGGAAATTTCTACTCTTCCGTTGGTTTTGGATCAGGCTTAACTGTCCGAATATGCAACTCTCGTAGATTACGGGCCGGAACCTCTGCAGGCGCTTGCATCATGAGATCCTGAGCCTGCTGGTTCATCGGGAACAGTATGACTTCACGGATGTTTGGTTCATCTGCAAGCAGCATGACAATCCGATCAACCCCTGGAGCTATTCCACCATGAGGCGGGGCGCCATAGCGAAAAGCGCTCAACATACCACCGAAACGATCTTCAACGACCTGTGAATCATAACCGGCAATCTCAAAAGCTTTAACCATGATATCTGGTCGATGGTTTCGGATAGCACCTGAAGAGAGCTCAATTCCGTTGCAGACGATGTCGTACTGGTATCCTTTGATATCAAGTGGATCCATGGTTTCCAAGGCTTCCAAACCGCCTTGTGGCATGGAAAAAGGATTATGACTGAAGTCGATTTTCTTTTCTTTTTCATCATATTCGAACATGGGAAAATCAATGACCCAGCAAAAACGGAACACGTTCTTTTCGCAAATATCAAGATCGTCGCCAATCTTAATCCGTGCCTTGCCGGCAAGCTCTGCCGCCTTCTCGGCTTTATCACAGGCAAAGAAAAGGCCGTCACCATCCCCGACACCGGCAATCTCGCAAATTTGGGCGAGACGGTCAGCATCAAGGTTTTTAGCGATGGGTCCTTTGGCTTCTCCATCCTTAAAGATGATATAGCCAAGGCCTCCTGCCCCTTCTTTACGGGCCCAGTCATTCATTTTATCAAAGAAACTTCTGGCACGGTCTCCTGCCCCTGGTGCCGGAATGGCCCGAACAACAGATCCGTTTGCAATAGATTTAGCAAACAGTCCAAATCCGGATCCGGAAAAAGGTTCGGTGACGTCACTTAGTATAATGGGATTACGCAAGTCCGGCTTGTCGCTCCCATATTTCATCATAGCTTCTTCGAAAGGAATTCTTTCAAAGGGCGTAACGACTTTTCGGTCTCCCGCGAATTCCTGAAAGACATGGGTCAAAACCGGCTCAACCGCCTGGAATACGTCTTCCTGAGTGACAAAAGCCATTTCGATATCGAGCTGGTAAAACTCCCCGGGGCTACGATCCGCCCGGGCATCCTCGTCCCTGAAGCAAGGCGCAATCTGAAAATACCGATCAAACCCGGACATCATCACCAACTGCTTGAATTGCTGTGGAGCCTGGGGCAAAGCATAAAACTGGCCAGGATGCATGCGGCTTGGTACCAGAAAATCCCGTGCCCCTTCCGGAGAAGACGCTGTCAGTATTGGTGTCTGGAATTCCATAAAGCCTTGAGATCTCATTTGTTCTCTTAAGGCGCCGATAATTTGCGAGCGCAAAATGATATTCTGATGCAGTCGATCCCGTCGCAAATCAAGATAGCGGTGACGTAACCGAATATCTTCTGGGTATTCCTGTTCTCCAAAAACCGGCATCGGCAGCTCATCAGCAGCAGACTGGATTTCCACAGCTTCAATATCGACTTCCACTTCACCTGTTGGCAAAGCTTTGTTGACTGTCTCGTCGCTTCGGGCAACGACCTTACCCGTGATTGTCAGAACACTTTCACTGCGAACTGACTCCACCACATCAAAATTTGTGACATCTGTCTCGATGACGCATTGGGTGATGCCGTAATGATCTCTCAGGTCGACGAACAACAAGTTTCCGTGGTCGCGTTTACGATGAACCCAGCCAGATAGACGGGCGGTTTCTCCGACATCGCTCAAACGCAATTCGCCGCAAGTATGAGTTCGGTAGCTATGCATCACTAATCTCTTATGGTTTTGGAACTATATTAAATCGAATTTCAGCAATCGAAGCGCTTGTATTACATGGTTTTTAGCCCCGCGCCAACCTTCCTTTCTATGGAAAAATCAACTATTGTCGCTATCTAAGTGACAGAAATTAAATTGTTGGAATTTTCGAGCGTTCGGATGCGCTCAATTTGTTTAGAAGTGGCGTATAGCTTTAATGCAGATAATAACAAAAACAACGGACCTTGCCTCCTTGGTTTCCAGGCTCCGTGAACATCCCTATGTAACGATTGATACGGAGTTTTTGCGCGAGAGTACGTTCTGGCCCATCCTTTGTCTTGTACAGATCGCCAGTGAAGACGAATCTGCGATCATTGATCCAATGGCCAAGGAAATAGACCTCGGCCCCCTATTTGAGTTGATGGGGGATGAAACGGTTCTGAAGGTTTTTCACGCTGGTCGGCAAGATCTGGAAATTTTCTTTCATCTGAACGGGGAAGTTCCTAAGCCTATTTTCGACACTCAGGTAGCTGCAATGGTCTGCGGATTTGGTGAATCTGTTGGCTATGATACGGTTGTCTCCAAGGTTACAGGCCAGGCCATCGATAAATCCTCCCGTTTCACCGACTGGAGCAGGCGCCCCCTCTCCGACCGACAGCTCAAATACGCAGAAGCAGATGTCACGCATTTGCGCGATGTCTATAAATTTTTGTCTAACAAGTTGAAAGAAACCAATCGCGAAGAATGGGTTCTGTCTGAGATGGAAATTCTGCGATCCCCAGACACCTATTTCATTCCCCCCGAGAATGTTTGGCGGCGGATCAAGTCTCGCAATAACCAACCGAAATTTCTGGGTATCCTGCAAGCCATAGCTGCTTGGCGCGAGGATCAGGCTCACAAGCAAGATGTGCCTCGAAACAGAATTATGCGGGATGAGGCCTTATTGGAAATTGCTTCCAACCCTCCAAAAACAAAAGAGTCTTTGTCTCATGTACGGGGCCTGGGTAAAAAGTTTGCCGAGGGGAAAATGGGACATGGACTTCTAGAGGCCGTAAAAAAAGGTGTGAACCTCCCGCCGGATCAATGCCCAAAGCTTCCTAAAAAAGAACCTCTGCCGAAAGGAGCCGGACCGCTTATGGATCTTCTGAAGGTTCTGTTGAAGATGCGGTCGGAAGAAAACGAAGTGGCACAGAAACTCATCTGCAACACGGCTGATCTTGAGAAAATTGCCATTGATAGTAATGCTGATGTGCCGGCGCTAAAGGGATGGCGTCATGATGTATTTGGAAAAGATGCCCTCAGTCTGAAAGATGGGAAGATCGCCCTTGCCTCCGAAGCCCGGAAGATCAAGATAATTCATCTTTAGCAATCTCAATTTCCCAACCCAAATCCAAGGCTCTTGCTAAAGCACTAAGCCGTGCCGTTACTTGTACACCAAGTAATGAGGACAAGGATTCCGGGACGATCAAGGTAATATCCGTATCAGTGATGTTAAGCTTGGTCTTATTTAGAATGCCCATGGTCCCGCCGCTCAAGCTATGAGATAGCCTTAGGGCCAAGCCCATGCTTAGGGCATCCAATGCTTCCTGTTCAGTGAGCAAGCTGAGACTATCATCGGACGCACTTCCCATAAAGTCTCCGCGATAACGGGCGTAAACGGCGAGAGCAACAATGGCCCGCCCCCGATGACCAATCCCATTGAAAGGCGCTCTGAATATCCTTCTAAAGGCTTGCGCCGCTCGGTATTCTGAACTTACTGACCAGGCGATATCGCTTAAAGTCGCTGCCGCCAGGGCTAAATAGCGTCCCTTTACATCCGCATGGCGCACAAGATCGCTAAGCCATTCGAAAATTTCCTCGCCATGTTCCGCAAATCGCCCTTCCCGTGCTGCCATATCACGACAGGCTTCCATCAAAGGATCCCGTTTGCGAACTGATTTCTTAAGCTCGGAAAACAGCATGCCTTCACGCAGGCCACTGCCTGAGAAGATCACGTGTTTAGGATTGAGGCGATCGAGGATAATTTGCAGGATAAGGGCCGAGGTTTTAACTGTTCCAGCCCGGGACTTTGAAATGCCTGGCGCTGCAATAAGCTCTTCAATAGACATCCCCTGGATTTCGTCGATCAGCTCACGAATATCTGCATTGGACATTCTGTAGTTATGAACAATATTCAAAGGATGATTGGTTTTGGCAATGTGATATTTGGCGAAACTTCGCCAGCCGCCTCCAACCACATAAAAGTTATCTTTAGGGATCTCTTCGAGCCAGTCGACCTTTGAAATTTTCTTGCCAATGAATTTTTTAAGGCGTCCATCGGACATTCCCATATTGGATAGGCGCAACGCCCCAAGCGGAAGGGTCGCCGTCTGCTCAATCTTAGCATCGTTAATTTCAACAAGTTCCAGACTACCACCACCAAGGTCACCCACGACTCCCTTCGCGTGAGGGATACTGGATAGAACACCAAGACCGGCATAGCGAGCTTCCTGTTTGCCGCTAAGCACCTGAACATTGAGATCACATTCTTGTTCCACCTCGGAAACAAATTCAGATCCGTTATCAGCCTCACGTACAGCTGCTGTTGCCGCGACCATTACCCGCTCAATTCCCATATGATTGACTAGGGCCGCATAGCGCCTAAGCGAAGCCAGGGCATTCTCCATGGCCTCCTCGCCCAGCAAACCGGTTGTCCCAAGGTCCTGACCGAGACCACAGAGTACTTTTTCATTGAATTTAGGGAGAGGTACCCGTTTGGGTCCATCATAAACCACCAGCCGCACCGAGTTTGAGCCGATATCAATAACGGCTGTCGACCGGTCAGATTGTTTGACGACTGGATCTAGCTCTCTATCCCGGTCTTCCATTCTATCTCATCATCTTACATGTAACAAAACAGGACTAACTCGGTGGAACGAGTTTGGGTACAGGTTCCTTTAACCGTAAAGCCTTCCCTCGTCCAGATAAAGAGGGATTTGTCATGAAATAGTTATGGGCCGAAAATGGCTCGCCTCCGTCATCCATGCGTTCATAGTCGCCATTTTCCGTTAGTTTCCAGCTCTGTTCATTGTCTCTCAGACAGGCGACCATAATCTGATCCAGGATTTGTAGATGTACGGTTTCATTCGTCACGGGAACCAGTGTTTCCACCCGACGATCAAAATTGCGCTGCATCCAGTCAGCAGAGGAAATGTAGACTTTGGATTTGGGAGATGGCAGCACATGACCACTGCCAAAACAGGCGATACGGGAATGTTCTAGGAATCTGCCAACTATGGATTTTACCTGAATATTTTCTGACAGCCCTTTGATTCCGGGCCGTAAACAGCAAATCCCTCTTACAACAAGCCGAATATCTACGCCGGCATTGCTGGCTTTGTAGAGGGCGTCGATAATTTTAGGATCTACCAGAGAATTCAATTTTGCCCAGACAGCTGCCGGCTTGCCTTTTTCGGCATATTTTATTTCTTCCTCAATTTCCTTAATCAACGTATCTCTAAGGTTGTAAGGCGACAGAGTCAGATTTTGCAGTCCTTTGGGCTTGGCGTAACCCGTAACATAATTGAACATCAGGGCGACGTCCTTCGCCAATACCGGGTCGTCTGTAAAGAGGGATAAATCAGAATAAACTTTTGCATTTACCGGGTGGTAGTTTCCGGTGCCAAAATGCATGTAGGTTTTGAGATTTTTCTCTTCCTTGCGAACGACTACGGAGACTTTTGCATGGGTTTTGAGGTCAAGGAATCCATAGATAACCTGCGCCCCTGCCCGCTCCAGATTACGTGCCCATTTAATATTGGCTTCTTCATCAAATCGGGCTTTCAGTTCAATTAGGGCCGTCACGGACTTTCCAGATTCCGCCGCTTCAACCAAAGCACTAATGACAGGAGAATCCGATGAGGTACGGTACAGCGTATGTTTAATCGCAACTACATTCGGGTCAGCAGCCGCCTGCCTCAGGAACTGAACGACAACATCGAAGCTCTCATAAGGATGGTGAACGACAAAATCCTTATTACTAATTGCGGCAAAAATATCGCCTCCTGCCTCACGTACTCGTTCCGGATAGCGCGGCTTATGGGGTTTAAAGCACAGATCAGGTCGCTCATCCGTGATCATTTTCTCTGTATCTGTCAATCCGAGTATACCATCGACAACGACAATAGTGCGGCGATCAAGATTGAGTTCGGAAACCAGAAAATCAATAAAGGATTCGGGCATTTCCTTATTAACCTTCAAGCGGATTACACTCCCGCGGCGACGGCGCTTCAAGGCCGTTTCAAACAAGCGTACAAGGTCTTCTGCTTCTTCCTCAACTTCGATATCACTGTCACGGACTAGTCTGAACAAGCCCTGTCCATCAACGCTGTAACCGGGGAAAAGTTTGTCCATGAACAAGGTGACAATGTTCTCCAGACTGATATAGCGGATTTCACTGCCGGGAAGTCGGGTAAATCGTCGCAAAGCCTGGGGCAATAACAGTAGGGCCTTTAGCTTGCGTTCATCATTTTTCCGCACCAACTCCAGAAACATCCCAAAGCCAAGGTTCTGAATGAAGGGAAATGGATGAGAAGGATCGAGAGCCATAGGCGTTAGAACGGGATAGATCTGTTCTTCAAAATAGTCTTCAAGCCAGCTTTTCTCAGACTTTGTCAGTTCATCTGGCTCGACAACAGCAATCCCTTCTTGCCGCATCTCAACTTCAAGCTTTTTCCATTGGGCTTGCTGAGCATCCATTAGCTGGTTGGCATTGACTTCGACTTTTTCCAGCTGCTGTAGAGGTGTCAGTCCGTCATCACTCAAGGTCGCAATATGAGCCTTTATCTGCCCCCATAGACCGGCGACACGAACCATATAGAATTCGTCGAGGTTACCTGCAGATATGGATAAAAAGCGCAACCGTTCCAACAAAGGGTGGGCTGAATTCCCACTTTCTTCAAGAACACGCCAGTTAAAGGCCAACCAGGAGAGTTCACGATTAATGAAACGGGAGCTACTGGTCAGAACTTCTTCCACGGGCGTTTCGATCGGAACTTCAGTCGGCGCACTGGTCACAGTTTCAATCCTCACCATTCAATTAGACAAAGCTTTTAGATATTACCCTTACATCTCAGTTTTATGACGGAAAATACAATAGCCGGTATCAACAAGCTTACAATTTAGACCAAAAAAGTTAAGATCACTCTACCCTGTTCCAAACCTGGGTCTTGCAGAAAAACAGGACACATCCCTTTACTTCCAATTTCTTTGGATCTGCTAGGGTCATCGTTGAACTGTAAGTCTTCCCATCTTCAGGATTGTAAATTGTGCCGTCATCCCATTCATTGGATCCAGCAGGAACAAATCCATTCAGCAGTTCCATCCCCAGGATTGGGCGGCTTTTAAGCGCGTCATCGGTATTGTTTTCATCGGTTTTAGGCTTGCCTTCTTTGGTATCTGGTTCTTTGAGCCAGATAATTTTCCCGCAGAATTTATCGCCACAAGGCTCTATTTTTACGTGACTTTTGTCGTCTACAGTCGACCAGGTTCCGGTGACATCGGCAAAAGCAGGGGTCACCGTAAAAAATGCCATTGCCAACAGGCCACAACCAATTGAAGTAAAAATCCGCATATTTATGCTCCCAATGTGGGTAAAATTACAATGTACCGGGGAAAGCTCCACCGTCCAACAGGATATTTTGGCCTGTAATATAGCCGGCTTTGGCACTACATAAAAAGGCGCAGGCCGCTCCAAATTCCTCAGGGGTGCCGAAGCGTCCTGCAGGATTTTCTGCCTGCCGCTTCTCACGAGCTTCTTCCACAGTAATGCCCGCTGACTTGGCCCAGGCCGTGAGCCCGGTTTTTATCCTATCCGTATCAAATGGACCGGGAAGCAGCCCATTGATTGTTACATTATCAATTACAGTCTTGCGGGCAATGCCTGCCACGAACCCTGTCAGGCCGGCACGGGCGCCATTGGAAAGCCCTAGAATATCGATCGGTGCTTTGACTGAGCTTGACGTGATATTGACGATACGGCCAAATTTGCGCGCTCGCATGCCATCTGCTGTCGCTTTGATAAGCTCGATCGGGGTCAACATATTGGCATTGAGAGCCTTGTTCCACTCATCCAAACCCCAATCCCGATAATCACCAGGAGGGGGTCCACCCGCATTATTTACAAGAATGTCCGGATCAGGACAGGCTTTCAATATTTCCGTGCGGCCGTCCTCCGTCGTGATATCCCCCGGAATTGCCGTGACTTCCACACCATATGTATCCCGAATATATTCCGCTGTCTCATTTAGGGTCGCTGCTGTACGAGCAGTGATGACCAGATTGACCCCCTCTTCCGCAAGTGCTTCTGCGCAACCACGGCCAAGGCCTTTACTTGATGCACAGACAATTGCTGTTTTTCCAGATATGCCAAAATCCATATTACTTTCCCTGTTCTTTTTCTTTAAGGAGTTCTCGAATGAACGGTTTAGTTATTTTTCTACCGCCAGCAAGAGCTTTAGCATCAACAAGGGCGATAAAGCGCCGCACCTCAGCAAAAGACCTCTCCAACCGCATGACCAGATATTGAACGACATCAGGCTCAACAGCAAGTTGCCTGTCAGAGATATGTTTAACAATTAAGGCTGCAAAAAGCTGATCGTCAGGCTGCTGGACTTTTGCGACAGGAACAGTACCAAGACGAGATTTGAGGTCAGGAAGCTTCACTTTCCATTTTTTGACGCGCTTTGTTGTTGTCATTAAAAGGCTTTGCTTTTTCTCTGTCAGCATATTGAAAAGGTGAAAAAAGGCGTCGTCATTGATCTTACCTCCCATGTCCTCCATCACAAGCGGGGTCAGCGTCAATTCGGCAATATCCTCGATAGAACATGTATCCAAGTCTTTCGGCGTCAAGATACGTGCTCCGGTCTGCTTTTGCCAGACATGAGCGAGGTGGGTTTTTCCGCAGCCTGCAGGTCCCTTAATCACCAGAAAGCCAGTTGGCCAGTCCGGCCATTTATCGATCCAGGCAATGGCTTCCTCATTTGCCGGGGCAACAAGAAAATCTTCCCGGCCTGAAGCAGGTCGGAGGGGGAAGTTTAAAGGAATCTGAGTAGCTTCCGTCATATTTCAAAAGTCTGGAATGAAGTTGTTACAGTTAGATGGCAGATACGTTTTTATTCGTTATCAGGTGGCGGTGCCCCATATAGGGGGCTATCAAGATATTGTTTGATGGCAAATCGGCTCAAGACACCGACAACTGCCGCCATTGGTACTGCAATAAGAACACCGACGAACCCGAAAAGGCTTCCTCCGGCGAGAAGACCGAACATTACCCATACAGGGTGCAAGCCTACTTTTTCGCCCACCAAGTTTGGAGTCAGAACATAGCCTTCCAACACCTGACCGACAACGAAAATCACGCCAACAATACCGATCATGAAAAAGTCCGGCCAGAACTGAAACAACGCAACACCAACCGAGGCGATAAACCCGATAATGGCCCCAACAAAGGGGATAAAAGAAATCAGGCCAGTGATGATCCCAATGACCAGACCAAATTCGAGCCCTGTAAACATGAGGGCAATTCCATAATATGTTGCCAGGATTAAGCAAACTGTCGACTGACCACGAACAAAGCCCGCCAGCACGTCATCGATTTCTTTGGAAAGGGTCTGGATCTCTTTTGCGTTTTTTCGGGGAAGCCAGCTATTGACCTTGTCAACAATATGATCCCAATCCCGCAGCAAATAGAAGGCGACAACTGGTGTAATCACCAAAAGGGTTATGATATTTACGAGCGCTAATCCGCCTCCGACAATATTTGTCGACAGAGATCCGAGCGTTTTGACCGCCTGCCCCGCATAGCCACTGACAGTTTTCTGGAACTCCTCATTCTGCTTCAGCGCCGATACATCGATGAACCGATCTATAATGGGCATCAGGAATTCCTGTAAGCTTGTAATATAACCCGGCAACCGCTTTAACAGTCCCAAAATCTGGTCAATAAGGACAGGCACCAACAGCATGGTTGCCAGGATAACGAGCAGGATAAATACGCCGATTATGAAAGCCGTTGCCAAAGATCGATTGACGCCCGCTTCTTCCAGCCTGTCAGCCACAGGATCCAGGAAATAGGCTACGGCCATACCCAATACAAACGGCAGCAGGATGTCGCTGAGGACGACCAGAAACAAGATAAAGGCCACCAAAATAACGGCCCAGATTTTAAAATGCTGTTTAATCGTCATTTCTACGTCCTTACTTGAGCCGGCTCAACAGCCGACCATTTATGACAGTCTAACTGTTTTGCCGTGACCATTGCAGAATATAGTTGTGCCCGGACAGTACCGTCGTGACGGCAACTAGATACACACATAAAACCGTAAATGTCTCAAATCCAACCCCGAGGCCTCGATCTCCGAGAACCAGAGCGGCCAGACTGATCTGACAGAAAGTATTAATCTTACTGACCTTGGAGGGTGCAATGCTGAGGTTAAAACCAAGCAAGAAAGTAAGCAAAATACCCCCGACAATCAGAATGTCCCGACTAACCACAAGGATCACCAGCCAACTTGGCAGGTCATCCTGGATACCCAGAGTCACATAGATCGATACAAGCAGGATTTTATCCGCAAGCGGGTCAAGATAGGTGCCTAAAGGTGTCACCAGATCAAACTGCTTTGCGATTAGGCCATCTAACGCATCTGATGCGCCCGCAAGGACAAAGACGATAAACGCTGCCAGCATTTGCTCTCGCAAAATCAGCCAGACAATGACTGGGACGAGCATCATTCTGAGCAACGTAATGCTGTTGGGAATATTCAAGACGGTAACCAATTCTGTCTCAACAAGTGATTTAATCTACTGAGCTTACGGCGTCTGGTTCAGTGTCCAGTAGCCATCATTATCCACCAAGCGAAGATTTTCCTGAGCAAGAGAGGCCGAGAGTTGCTGGATGTCGCCCAAGAAAGTGATATGCCAGAAAGCCTGGGAAACCGAAAGGTCTTTTACCCTAGTCCCGCTTACAGATGGCAGATTTCGTACCTTCTCCTGGATACTTAGCCAGCTCTGCAAATCGGAAACAGATGTTGTAACCGCCACCGTATTCTCGATGCTGAAATCGATAATGTTTTCGCTCTTCCATTCTTCTTGCATTTTCTCAAGCAAATCAAAAATGGCGCTTTGCATCAACAGATCAGGATCGTCACTTCCTTTGTACGACTCAATAACAGACGATCTAAACCGATCGCTTCTTTGTCGGGAAATATCCAGAATGAGGCTGCCATCTCGATCTTCACGGAAGGAAGCCCGGACTACGGCTGTTCCGCTGGCTCCGTATATTTTTTCGATCTCAGTCAGGGCTGCCTTATCCAGGGAGATTGCCTCTTCTACATTTATGGTTTTGACATCTGTAAAATCGCCCGCAGGGACAATAACCGGTTGCATCAGCTCTTGAGACCAATAATCCTTTACAGCCTCTGGCTCTTGCGGACGGATATTGTAATCAATGACATCGACCCATTGCGTTCTCCAGGGATTAGGCTCCTCCCAGAGGAAACGACGGTTGCCATCGTCATATACCGGCAAGATTAGAAGCGGTTTCCCGGCAGCTTCAGAAAATGGCAAGTTCCAGTTTCTGAGAAGACTCCTGATATCGGCGCGGCTGAACTCAAATGACAAATCGGCCAGATAACGCTGGGCGGCGGTTCGTTCATTGGCGACTCGATAAGAAGTAACCATGGATGTCAGAGTGTCGTCATCCAGGACAGGCAGTTCCCCATCATAACTATTTGGCACTAAACGCCTTAGCAACGTATTGAAGGCGCGTCTCTGGCCATTCTGGACAGCAATTTTCTTGGCTTGCGGTATAGAAGTCGCCGTTTCATCCACTGATATTCCGCGGATAAGATAGGGATTTGCGGCCGCCAGAACTGAATTGGTACTAAGCACCAGCAAAAAAATACTGAGCATCAAGCTACCAAGAGCCATCGTCATTAATTTTAGTTTCGTATCCGTCATTGCAAACCACTGGAAAAAAAGTATGTTGACGCTTTCACGATCTAGGTTTCGGGTGCAGCATATCTTATGAAGACCGATAGCTCCAAAAAAAGTTACAGTTATAAAGATGCCGGTGTCGATATTGTGGCCGGAAATTCACTTGTCGATGCCATAAAGCCCCTTGCCGCTTCGACCAGGCGGTCTGGTGCAGACGCGGATTTGGGAGGATTTGGGGCATTATTTGACCTCAAAGCAGCGGGCTTTAAGGATCCCTTGCTAGTGTCTGCCACAGATGGTGTTGGTACGAAGCTAAAAGTCGCCATTGATATGGGCAAGCATGACACAGTGGGCATCGATCTGGTGGCCATGTGTGTCAATGACCTGGTGGTTCAAGGCGCGGAACCGCTGTTTTTCCTCGATTATTTTGCGACTGGCGGCCTCAATGTCGAGGCGACGACGGATATTGTATCGGGAATCGCAGAAGGATGCCGCCAAGCCGGTTGCGCTCTAGTAGGCGGCGAAACCGCCGAGATGCCAGGTATGTATGCCAAAGGTGACTATGACATGGCGGGATTTACCGTTGGTGCGGTAGAGCGGGATCAGTTATTGAAGCCCGGTTCATTAAAAGATGGAGATGTTCTGCTCGGGCTTGCCTCCTCCGGTGTGCATTCCAATGGATATTCTCTTATCCGACGATTGGTGACAGATTTTAAACTCGATTATACGAGTTCTGCACCGTTCGATTCGCAAAAATCTTTGGGTGAGGCCCTGATCGCCCCGACCCGTATCTATGTAAAGAGCTGTCTTGAGGCCATTCGGGCCGGACATATCAAGGCTCTGTCCCATATCACTGGCGGGGGGTTGTTTGAAAATATCCCCCGGGTGCTTCCAGATGATCTGGTGGCAGAACTGGATGCGCAGAGCTGGGCGCTACCACCCCTCTTTAAATGGCTGGCTGAGCTCGGCAATATCAAACCGCGGGAGCTGGCGACAACATTTAACTGTGGCATCGGCATGGTCGTGGTGGCACCTGCAGAACAGGCGGATGCCGCCCAAGTGATGTTGGAGGAAGCCGGAGAGGCAGTGTATAAAATCGGCAGGCTAAAAACACGAATAGATGATGAGGAACAAGTGGTTATAAAGGGGCTCGAAAGCGCGTGGCAAAGCTGAGAGTTGCCGTTCTAATCTCGTCGCGCGGCTCCAATATGCAGTCGCTGGTACGAGCCTGCGCGCAAGAGGGCTTTCCGGCGGAAATCACTACTGTCCTTTCAAACAACCTGGAAGCCGGTGGCCTCAAATTCGCCGCCGAGAATGCCATTCCAACCCGGGTCATTGATCATCGGGAATTCGAAGCTCGCGAAGAGTTTGAAAAACAAATCACTCAGTACCTGGAAGAGCTAGAGATTGACCTGATTTGCCTTGCTGGATTCATGCGGTTGCTGACAGCGGATTTTGTCAATCGCTGGCGGGACCGCATCCTCAATATCCACCCGTCCCTTTTGCCCGCTTTTAAAGGCCTGCATGTCCATGAGCGAGCGATCGAATCAGGGACCCGGTTTACCGGCTGCACGGTCCATATTGTACGCCCGGAAATGGATAACGGACCCATTATTGTCCAAGCGGCTGTCCCAATCCTGGGGGATGACACGCCCGACAGTCTCGCGACCCGAATTCTTGAGCAGGAGCATCGCATTTATCCCCTCGCCCTGAAGCTGATGGCGGAAGGCCGAATTCGTATTCAGGGCCCGATCGCCCTGATTGACGGAGCCGAGCAGCCCATTCGATCCCTAATAAATCCCAAACTTGAAGAAATCTGATCTCCTCCTCTATCCCGTATTATTTGCCGACAAAAACCAGATATGGTTTAGTAGCAATACAGATTTTCAGGAGTGAGAGCCATTTCCAGTCAGGACAGACGCAATATCGATACGTTTTTGCTGGCCGTGCATCGGACAGAATTAGCCAATCGCCGGACTCTAATGGCTTATGTCAAAACGGCAATCGCTCTTTGCGCCGCCTCAGTTGCATTGATAAAGCTTCTCGATGATCAATGGCTTGGTCATGTCGGCTGGGTATTACTCCCCATCGCTCTGATTACCTTGCTGATCGGCATCGCCGACTATCACCGGGTCAAAAAATCCATAAACGAAGAGAAGAAGGACGGTGGCCTCTAAACCCGGGCTGCAAAGCATAAAAAAACCGGACCTTCGAAAAGGCCCGGCTTTTCTGAATCTTTTGTAACCCGTTAGCGTGAGTAAAACTCGACGATCAGGTTTGGTTCCATAACGACCGGATAAGGCACATCTGACAAGGTCGGGATATTGTTGAATGTCCCTTTCATGCTCTTGTGGTCCACGTCCATATATTCAGGAACTTCCCGCTCCGGGCTGTCAGCCGCTTCCAGAACCAGAGCCATCTGCTTGGATTTCTGGCGAACTTCGACAACATCGCCCACTTTCACCTGGTAAGAGGCGATATTCACCTTCGTACCATTGACCATAACATGGCCGTGGTTGACGAACTGACGGGCTGCGAAAACGGTCGGTACGAATTTCATGCGGTAGACAACGGCGTCAAGACGCCGCTCCAACAGACCGATGAGGTTTTCGGATGTATCGCCTTTCAGGCGGACAGCTTCGGTATAAAGGCGGCGGAAGCTTTTCTCGGTGATATTGCCGTAATATCCCTTTAGCTTCTGTTTCGCGCGCAGGTGAATACCAAAGTCGGAGATTTTACCGCGGCGACCCTGACCATGCTGGCCCGGTCCATATTCCCGGCGGTTGACGGGGCTTTTCGGACGACCCCAGAGGTTTTCACCCATACGGCGGTCGATCTTGTATTTCGCTTGAATGCGCTTGCTCATAAACTTAATCCAATTTTATAGCGTTAGGAAAAAGGCATGCCGACGAGGCTTGCTCAAGCCGCGCACTATACTGATCCAATTGCCGTTGTCAACGACTATCGTCGGCCGTTTCCAGCCTCTAAAGCATCAATAAATCCGGTAATTTCCGCCCCGGCCTGCTCGGAAGCTTCATGGGTGACCCAATGGGTAACATCAGGCAGCCGAATAACCTTGAGATCCTCTATAAATCTATCCAGTCCTTCAAGATTTTCCGGGATAAGGGCATGATCCTTCTCGCCCCAGACCACGAGGGTCGGTACCTTGACCATAAAGTCCTCAGGATTGAGACCAAGGCTCTTGCCGATATCTTCCTCTTTCGCAGGTGTTAGTGGTGAAGCCCGATAGTAGTTCAGCATGGCCGTCATCGCGCCGGGGCGGGTCCAGGCGTCAATATAGGCGGCCTGATCCTCTTTTGACATTTGACCCGCCTCGATATGCTTGGCGAAGGTCCAGTCCCATAGCCATTTGCAGTTATTGGCCACCAGCTTTTCTTCCACACCTTCATTACGGAAATAGGCCATATACTGGCTCTGCTCGATCTGTGTGCGGTTCTGGGTCAGCAATTCACTAAAGATATAGGGGTGAGGTCCATTGAGGATGACAAGCCCCTTGATCTTGTCTGGATGGCCAATGGCCACGGCCCAGGCAACTGCCGCCCCCCAGTCATGGGCGACCAGGTAGAATTTTTCCTTCCCAAAATGGGCGGCAAGTTTCAGAACATCGCCCACCAAATACCCAATCCGGTAATTCTTGATTCTGTCGGGCTTATCCGACAGGTTATAGCCCCGCATATCCGGCGCCACGGCGTGATAGTTCTCCCCGACCACTGGCAATTGGTCTTTCCAGGTGTACCAGAATTCCGGAAAACCATGGAGCAGGATGACCAGTTCGTCATTCCCAGCCCCGCATTCCGCATAATGCAGGTTCAAGTCACCGATTTTTGCCGTGTTATGAGTTATCGCCGTCATTTTTTTTATCCTTTGGCTTCATGCTGAGTCCCTTCACGATCCCCTGAAAGGCTCGTACATCAGATTCCATCAGGCTGAGACGCTGAAACATATTACGCATGTTTTTCAGGATAACAGGTTTTCGGTTCAGGATTGGCTCAAAATATCCGCGATTGTCGAGTTCCCGCTCAATTCGGGCGAACAGGTGACCGAGCTCTTCCTTGGTTGCGGGCCGCTCTTCATTCAGCATAACGGAAGCCGGAGCTGTTGCATCCGTCTGGAACCATTCATACCCGACCAGCAACACTGCCTGGGCAAGATTGATGGAAGAGAAATCTGGATTGAGGGGCACAGTGATAATGGTATCGGCGAGAGTAACGTCATCCCGGGACAGGCCAACGCTTTCTTTCCCGAACAGGATTCCAGTTTTGATTTCCTTGGCCGCTAGTTCTTTCAGTTCAATCGCGGCAGCTTTGGGGGTCACCAGTTTCTTGATCACATCCCGCGGACGCGCCGTTGTTGCATAGACATGTTGTAAGTCAGCAATGGCCTCCGCGCTCGTCTCAAAGACCTTGGTCCCCTCCAATACAATATCAGCCCGGGACGCCATGGCGACAGCCCGCTCATTGGGCCAGCCATCGCGGGGATTGACCAGCCGCAGCTCTATCAGGCCGAAATTGAGCATGGCCCGCGCCGCGGCGCCAATATTCTCGCCCATTTGTGGCTCGACCAGAATAATGACCGGCTTGTGAAGTTCGGACACAGTGGATCCTATTGCTTGCTGGCCGGCGCTCCGGCCCGGTAAAGCTTGTAGGTGATACTATCGATCATCGCGGCAAAGGAGGCATCGACAATATTGGGCGACACCCCGACGGTGAACCATCGCTTATTGGAACTGTCGGTGCTTTCGATCAGGACCCGAGTCACGGCCTCTGTTCCTGACGTCAGGATACGAACCTTGAAGTCCACCAGCCGCAGATCATCAATATATTCTGAATATTTACCCAAGTCCTTACGAAGGGCCGTATCAAGGGCATTAACGGGGCCGTTCCCTTCCCCGACAGATAGATAACGTTCGCCATCCACCAATACCTTGACCACCGCATCGGTGACCGAGACCAGGTCTCCACGGGCATTGTGGCGGCGCTCCACCTGTACGCGGAAACTTTCCACGTCAAAATATTTCGGCACCTGACCCAGACGCCGCCGAGCCATCAGCTCGAAGCTGGCAAGGGCGCCGTCATAGCTGAAGCCCTTGAACTCCCGCTCTTTCACTTCTTCCAGTAGCCGATCGACCTTAGGGTCCTTGGGATCGATATCGAGACCGATATCCCTAAGCTGGGCAATGATATTAGAGCGACCGGCCTGATCGGAGACCAGAAGATGCCGCTTGTTACCGACCTGAGCCGGGTCAATATGCTCATAGGTTTTCGGATCTTTCTCCACCGCAGACACATGTAGGCCACCCTTATGGGCAAAGGCCGCAGGTCCCACATAAGCCTGATGCAGGTTGGGAGAGCGATTGAGAATTTCATCGAGAAGCCGGGAGACCGGGGTCAGGGCCTTCAACCCCTCCTCGGTGATGCCCGTATCGACGAGGGATTTATAGGGCTCTTTCAAAACCAGCGATGGGATCAGGGAGATCATATTAGCATTGCCGCAGCGCTCCCCCAGACCATTGAGGGTGCCCTGCACCTGCCGCACGCCAGCTTTCACAGCCATCAAGGTATTGGCCACGGCATTTTCCGTATCATTGTGGGTATGGATCCCTACATGGCTTCCCGGGATATGCTTAAGAACCTCACCGACGATCCGTTCCACTTCGTCCGGCAGGGTGCCGCCATTGGTATCGCACAGCACGACCCAGCGGGCCCCGGCCTCATGAGCGGCTTTCAGACAGGCCAACGCGAACTCCGGATTAGCCTTGTAACCATCAAAGAAATGCTCCGCATCATACATGGCTTCGCGGCCCTGATTGACAGCTTCCTTGATGCTGTCGGAGATCATTTCGATATTTTCTTCTTCACTGATGCCCAAAGCAACATCGACATGAAAATCCCAGCTTTTGCCGACAAGGCAAACCGCAGGGGTTTTGGCGTTAAGAATAGCGCTGAGACCGGGATCATTGGAGACACTGCGTCCCGGGCGCCGGGTCATGCCGAAGGCCGTGAAGGTGGCATTATCCAGTTTCGGTGGATCGGCAAAAAAAGCTGTATCGCCCGGATTGGCTCCGGGCCATCCGCCTTCAATATAATCAATGCCCAGCCCGTCCAGAGCCTTCGCAATAGTTGACTTATCTTCGACACTGAAATCCACGCCTTGCGTCTGCGCCCCATCGCGCAGGGTTGTATCAAAAAGATAAAGTCTTTCCCGTTCCATTACGTCCTCTTCCACGTCGTGCCGCCCGGACCATCTTCCAGGGTGACACCTTTTTCGGCCAGATCGGCCCGTATAACATCCGCTTTTGCAAAGTCTTTTGCTGTTTTAGCGTCGATGCGGTCTTTAATCAGTTGCTCTATTTCTTCTTCCCCGATATCTCCCGCCTCCCCGGCCTGGAACCAGTCGGCAGGATCGAGCATTAATAGACCCAAAAGTTGTCCCGAGCCAAGCAATTGTCCTTTCAGGCGCGCCTTCTCAACCGGCTCGGAAGCCTTGTTGGCCTCACTCGCTAAGGTATAGAGCGCCGTCAGTGCTTGAGGTGTATTAAGGTCATCCTCAAGGGCGGCTACCACTTCAGGGGCAGGCTCCACCGTCCCGGCGTCGATATCCTGTAGGTTCTGCAGGGCTGTATAAAGCCGATCCATATTGGTTTTGGATCGCGTCACCCCTTCCGCATTCCAGTCCAGAGGCTGCCGGTAATGGGCGGAGAGCATATTGAGGCGCAGGGCTTCTCCCGGCGCTTCTTCCAGCAATTCACGCACGGTACGAAAATTGCCGAGGGATTTGGACATTTTGTCCCCTTCCACCGTCAGAAACCCGTTATGCACCCAGTATTTAGCGAACTCCGCGCCATCATGGGCGCAGCAGCTTTGCGCCACTTCATTTTCATGATGGGGGAAGATCAGGTCCCGACCGCCGCCATGGATATCAAAGGTAATGCCGAGGGCGGCCTTGGCCATGACCGAGCATTCGATATGCCAGCCCGGCCGGCCGCGTCCCCAGGGGCTGTCCCAGCCGACAATATCGGGAGTGGACGGCTTCCAGAGGACGAAATCCGCCGGATCCTTTTTGTACGGTGCCACCTCGACCCGCGCCCCGGCAATCATGTCATCGCGGTTGCGGCCTGACAGTTTGCCGTATTTCTCCATGCTCGGGACATTGAACAAGACATGGCCTTCCGCCTCATAGGCATGACCTTTCTCGATCAGGGTACCGATCATCTCGATCATACCGTCAATATGTTCGGTCGCCCGCGGCTCGATATCCGGCGGCTCGGCGTTAAGGGCGACCATATCGTCGTGATAGGCCTGGGTGGTGCGGCGGGTCAACTCATCAATGCTCTCACCATTTTCGGCGGCGGCAGTGATGATCTTGTCTTCCACATCGGTAATATTGCGCACATAAGTGAGGTCATATCCGAGATAGCGCAAGAGCCGCGCCAGCACATCGAAAATCACCACGGGGCGCGCATTGCCGATATGCGCCAGATCATAAACCGTCGGCCCGCAGACATACATGCCGACCTTGCCCGGCTCCATCGGAACAAATTCCTGCTTTTCGCGAACGGCTGTATTGTAAAGTGAAAGAGTCACGTCTCCATCCTCATCCTTCGTCACCGCCCGTGAGGCGCTCGAGCACCTTCTCCCGTCCGATCAAAGGCAATAGATTATTCATTTCCGGCCCGTGTGATTTCCCGGTGAGGGCGAGACGGAGCGGCATAAACAGCTCCTTGCCTTTCGCGCCTGTTTCTTCCTTCACCGCCGTCGTCCAGATTTTCCAACTCTCTGCTGTCAGTTCACCGTCCGGCAGGCAATCGGCTGCTTTTTTCAAAAATGAAAAGTCGAGACCTGTTTTTGGTGGATTCTTTTTCAAAATTGAAAACCACTCCTCGACGTCAGCGAGCTTGGTGAGGTTCGGACGGATCACATTCCAGATATTTTCATCTCCCCCCGAAAGCTCCGGACGGTCCTTGACTTCATCCCAGGAGAGATCATGGAGAAGTTTGGCATTGAGATTGGACAGCTCCGCCGGATCAAATTTGGCGGCGGCGCGGCTGAAGCGATGGATATCATAGCCCTCGATAATCTGATCGAGATTATGCCGAACTTCCACATTGTCGGAGGTGCCGAGACGAGCCAGTAGGCTATTGACGGCCATAGCTTCTATTCCAGTTTCCCGCATCTCTCGCAAAGACTGGCTGCCTTCGCGCTTGGAAAGCGGTCCGCCATCGGGCCCCATCAATAGCGGGATATGAGCAAATTCCGGCACGGCGGCACCGAGGGCTTTGAAGATCTGGATATGCAAAGCGGTATTGCTGACATGATCCTCTCCGCGAATGACATGGCTGATGGAGAAATCAATATCATCCACCACCGACGGCAGATGATAGAGCGGACGGCCATCGGAGCGGATCAGCACCGGATCGGACATGCTACCGCAATCCACATCGACAGCCCCCCTCACCTGATCTTCCCACGACACCACCACCTGATCGAGCTTGAAGCGCCAATGGGGTTTGCGTCCTTCTGCTTCGAATGCCGCGATTTCTTCCGCGCTCAAAGACAAAGCAGCGCGGTCATAGACCGGTGGTAGTTTGCGGGCAAGCTGACGCTTGCGCTTGTAGTCCAGCTCCTCTCCTGTCTCATAGCAGGCATAGAGAAGGCCGGCCTGTTTCAGGGTTTCCGTCGCTGCTTCATAGGCGGCGGTGCGGTCCGACTGCTTTTTGAGCTCAGACCAGGTCAAGCCAAGCCAGGTCAGATCCTCCTGAATGGCCTCGGCATATTCCTCGGTGGAACGCTCCTCATCGGTATCATCCAGGCGCAGCACCATGCCTCCGCCAAGTTTAGCGGCAGACAGCCAGTTTATAAGAGCCAGCCGGGCATTCCCAACATGAAGATATCCCGTCGGGCTCGGCGCAAAACGAAATTTAACGGTCATCTTGTATCTCTATATCCGTTGGTAATGGGATAGCGCCTGTCCCGTCCGAAATTCCGGGTGGAAATCTTGACCCCGGGCGGCGACTGCCGACGCTTATATTCGGCAATATACAGCAAATTCTGAATTCGGCTAATGGTAGCTGCCTCAAACCCGGCCTCTACCAACTCGGCGAAGGATTTTTCCTCTTCGACCAGCCCATGAAGAATACCGTCGAGAATGTCATAGGGTGGGAGGCTATCCTCATCCTTTTGATCTTCGCGAAGCTCTGCCGTCGGCGGCTTGGAGATAACATTTCCCGGCATCACGGCGCCCTTCGGACCTTCGAACAAATCCGAATGATGAGTATTCCGCCATTCCGACAACTTGAAACAGGCCGTCTTATAAACGTCTTTCAACACCGAATAGCCCCCGCACATATCCCCATAGAGGGTCGCGTAACCCACCGACATCTCGGACTTATTACCCGTGGTAAGCACCATGCTGCCAAGCTTGTTGGACAGGGCCATCAAGGTCATACCGCGGATCCGGGACTGGATATTTTCTTCCGTGATATCCGGATCCAGGCCACTAAACGCCTCCGACAGCATGCCATCAAAAGCATCCACCGCTGGTACAATGGAAATACTGTCGAGCCGTGTGCCCAGAAACGCCGCGCACTTCGCCGCATCATCCAGACTTTCCTGAGAAGTATATTTCGACGGCATCATGACACAATGAACCTTGTCCGGTCCCAAAGCATCCACGGCTACTGCCGCACTCAAGGCACTATCAATGCCACCGGACAGGCCAAGAACGACACCGGGGAACCGGTTCTTTTCCACATAGTCCTTCAACCCCAAAACCATGGCATGATAGATCCGCTCCATAGGCTCACCGGGATCGACAACTTCCTGAGAGACACAGGTCCAGCCGTCCATGCCCCGCCGCCAATCAGTGATAACCAGGCTTTCCTTCCAGCTGGCCATCTGCACCGGCAGAGAGCGATCCGCGTTCAAAACAAAGGATGCGCCATCAAAGACAAGCTCATCCTGACCGCCGACCTGATTGAGATAGATAAGCGGTAGCTCTGTCTCCGACACCCGCTCTACCGCATAATTGAGCCGCTCGTCGGTTTTCTGATGATCATACGGGCTGCCATTGGGAATAACGAGCATTTCTGCCCCGGTTTCGGCGAGGCATTCCGCCACATCCGAATACCACATATCCTCACAGATCATGACCCCGAGGCGTACACCCTTGAACGGAATCGGGCCGGGCAGTGGTCCCGGCTCGAAAATACGGATTTCATCAAAGACACCATAGTTAGGGAGCTTATTCTTGAAGCGGGTCGCTGCGATCTTGCCGCCTTCCAGCAGGCAGACCGCATTATACAAATGTCCGTCCTCTACCAGCGGGGCCGTCATCAACATGGCCGGACCGCCATCGCTCGTCGCCTCCGCCAGTTCCTGTATGGCATCCGCTGCAGCTTTCTGAAAGGCCGGCTTAAGGACAAGGTCCTCGGGCGGATAACCGGAAATAAAAAGCTCCGGATAAACAACAAGATCGGCGCCCAAAGCTTCCGCCTCGGCCCGGAACTCGCGGGCAAGGGTCACATTGGCGTCTATTTTGCCGAGGGTCGGGTTGGCCTGGGCAAGCGCAATTTTCAACTGATCGGTCATGGAGGGATTTATCCCTCACTTTCGACAAAAAAACTACCAGAAAGTGGTAAAATCGGCCTCGCAAGCAGGCATTGACTTCAAAAACCCGAAAAATCAGTCACCGATGGCCGGTCCGTCATCTTTTAAGTCGATTTCTTCCTCGGCATCTGACATGGCTTCAGCTTCTTTCTCCGCTTCCCGCTCGGCCTCTTTTTCCTGCTCGGCCAGTTCTTCTTCAACCCATTCCTCGGTTTCGGGATGCATGGCAACAACGGCAGTACCGGAGCGCATCGGCATGGCAACAAAATCGCCCTGCTCTTCCAGAGGTGTTGCCTGAGTGCGGATCATTCTGACGATTGCGAAAAGTCCAACACCGACATGGCCCGCGGCAATCAGACCAAAGAAGATATAGGTTCCAACCTCCGACATCAGCTGACCGACAATGATAGGTCCAAAGATTGCGCCGATACCATTGACCAGCATCAGACCGCTGCTGGCACCAACCATCTCTGCTGGCTCCAAATAGTCATTGGTATGGGCAATGCACAGGGAATACAGCGGCACGGAAAAGCCGCCGAATAAACCGGCCCCAACCAGGAACCACAAAATCTGCCCGTCCTCAGCGGCGAACATGGCCAAAAGCGCCGCTGCACCGCTCAACATGGTCGTCACCAGGATCACTTGCCGCCGGTCAAAACGATCAGAAAGCTTGCCGACTGGCCATTGCAAAATCACGCCGCCAACAATGGTAATACTGATAAAGGTTGAAATCTGCGCGATGGAGAGGCCGATTTTGTCCCCGTAAACTGCAGCCATTCCGTAAAAAGCACCTGCTATCACGCCCTGCGCGCACATACCAACAACACCGAGAGGAGATACCTTGTAGAGCTTTTTCAGGCTCAACCGGGTGATTTGCAGGAAATTTGGCGCCGGGTTAGCTGTCAGAGAAAGCGGGATCAGGGCCAAGGAAACCATCACCGAAATAATTACGAACAAGGTAAAGCCGGAAGGATCCGCGACATTCAGGAAGAACTGGCCGACAGCCATTCCGCCCATGACGATGATCATATAGACTGACAATAATTGGCCGCGCGTCTCATTGGTCGCCACATCATTTAGCCAGCTTTCGCATACGATATATAGCCCGGCATAGGCAAAGCCGGTGACAAGCCGCATGATGCCCCAGACAATCGGATCGATGAAAACCACATAGAGGAGGACGGCAGAGGACGCGAGAGAGGCGAGAGCTGCAAAGACACGGACATGGCCAACGACTGAGAGGATGCGCGGGGTGATCACAGATCCAAACAAAAACCCCGCATAATACCCGGACATAACGAAGCCGATGACGCCTGTTGGAAAGCCTTCCAAAGCCGCACGAATGCCCACTAGACTGCCTTGCAATCCATTACCGAGCATGAGCAGGCCTATTCCCAAAAGAAGCGGCCAGGAATTAGATACAGCAGCGTACATGGCCACCCGTCCCCGAAAATATCTTACGAATCCCTCCTTATAGGGAAAGTAAAGCTCTGCATAGGGGAAAAACGACGAGAATTGTCGCGTTAGGGTCGTTTATTTATCTTTACGCAAAAGGAACTCGCGACCCAGTTTCACGCTGGGTTCGCCATCATAGGAAATGATATCAGCGGTGGCATAGGTTTCGGACCAGGCATCGGGAAGGAAAGAGCCGGTTCCAATGACATCTATGGGCGCCTTGATACTGCCCATGATCTTGCATTTATCATGGGAAAATCCGGAGGATGCCACGATCTTGACCTTATCGAACCCGGCCTTATCAAGCTCTTCACGCATGGAATAGATGGCGGCGGCAGAAACGCCGGTCCCGACAAGCCATTTCAGCTCTTGCTCAGACCGGTATTGGCGGATCCCGCGTGGCATGTGGCGTTCAAGTACCGCGTAGGAGGAAGCCGGATCGAGGCCTTCGATAAAACGGCCACCATGGGTGTCCATGCGAACAGAGATCAGACCATCTGCCGCCATTTCAGGGAAACGTTGGCACACCGCCAGAGAATCCGTGATTTCCTTACCGTAATAATCCACCAAAACTGTCAGGGGATCACCCGGAAAGCTTTCTACAAACATTTCAGCAGCCCGCAACGTGCTTCCCGCATAGCCGATTAAGGCGTGGGGCATGGTGCCGAGGCCTTTTTGATTACCGAAATAATGAGCCGTTGCATTATTGGCATTGCCGATAAATCCGAGGGCGCCATGTTCCTTCTGGGCTGCCTGACTACCAACGGAGGCCGCATAAGCCATCATCTCGGCCATCTCCGCACCGGCACAATGACGGGCATCCATGGCCAGAAACCTGACATGGGGCAAATGAGAACACATGGTATAGGCGTTATAGGCCGCCACAGACGCCGAGCCCAGCTTCTGCAAATACAGGGTTTCCAGATCCACCAGGTTATGAAAACTGCCGGTTATATAGACAAGTGGTTCTCCGGCGCCGACCCAGTCGCCTTCCTCAAAGCAGGGCTCTATTTGGAAGCTATGGCCTCGCAGCTCGCAGATATCCTGCAGCCAGTCGAGCATCAGTTTCGGACAGAAGATGACCGGGCGTCGCATGAAAACAGCATAAGTTACTGTTTTATCGCCAAATTCCCCAATGACCTTTTTCGTTTTATTGAAATACTGGTCGGTGTGATCGGCAATTGCGATATCAACTGCCGATCTATCTTCCGTCGGTTTCTGATTATTCATGAGGTGCCGGGCTATGAGGCAGCAGCAACTGCAGACCGCCCTCCCCTTTCTTTTTTGATCATCTCGGAAATCAGGAAGGCTAGTTCCAACGCCTGATTGGCATTAAGACGCGGATCGCAGGCTGTATGGTAGCGATCGCTCAAGCGCTCTTCTGTTACTTCAAAGGCTGCCCCGCCAATACATTCCGTCACGTCCTGTCCGGTCATTTCGAAATGAACGCCTCCGGCATAGGTTCCCTCGGCCTGGTGGACATCAAAGAATTGACTAACCTCGGTCATGATCCGGTCTACGGGACGTGTTTTGTAGCCTGAAGAAGACTTGATAGTATTGCCATGCATGGGATCGCAGGACCAGACAACCGTCCGGCCTTCCTGCTCCACTTTGCGGACGAGCGCAGGTAGATGCTTATCGACATTATCGGCGCCAAAGCGGCAAATCACCGTCATCCGGCCTGCTTCGTTGCTCGGGTTCAGTTTGTCGATCAAACGGATCAGGGTATCAGGATCCTGAGAGGGACCGGCCTTGACACCAATGGGATTGGCAACACCTCGCAGGAATTCCACATGCGCTTCATCAGGATCGCGGGTGCGATCGCCGATCCATAGCATATGGGCTGAGGTGTCATAATAATCGCCGGAGGTGCTGTCGATCCGGGTCAGGCTTTGCTCATATTGCAGGAGCAGAGACTCGTGTGAGGTGTAGAAATCCGTCCGTCCCATTTCAGGGGTATTTTCAGACCGAACGCCACAGGCTTCCATGAAAGCAAGCGCATCGTGGATACGATCGGCCATTTCTTGAAATTTACGCCCCTGCTGGCTGCTGGCGACAAATCCCATATTCCAGCGATGCACCTGGTGCAGATCGGCATAGCCACCTTGCGCAAAGGCGCGCAGCAGGTTGAGCGTCGATGCCGCCTGGGAATAGGCTTTCAGCATCCGACTTGGATCCGGCACGCGGGAGGCTTCATCGAAATCGAAGCCGTTAATGATATCACCGCGGTAGCTTGGCAGCTCAACACCATCAACCGTCTCTGTATCAGCAGAACGCGGCTTGGCAAATTGACCGGCCAGACGACCCACCTTGACCACCGGGCAGTTGGATCCGAAAGTCAGAACTACAGCCATCTGCAGCAAGACTTTGAAGGTATCGCGGATATTATCGGGATGGAATTCGGCAAAGCTTTCGGCGCAGTCGCCACCTTGCAAAAGAAAAGCACGTCCGGCCGCAACGTCGGCCAGTTTTGATTTGAGATTCCGAGCTTCCCCTGCAAATACCAGAGGTGGAAATGTCTTGAGGTCCTTTTCGACAGCAGCCAGAGCCGCAGCATCCGTATAGGTTGGCATCTGACGGACCGGTTTCTGCCTCCAGCTCTCAGGTGTCCAGTTATTTGACATGTCTCTCTTCCTCAAATCAGTTCCGCGTAAAAGCGTAAAGGGTAATTTCTACAAGCTTTTTTAGATATCGCAATCCATAAGCGGTGTTTTCCGCCCGATTTTGTCAAAAAATACGGTCTTTTAAGCAGAATCAGGCGAAAAATAGGATAAATTATGCGACTACGAACTTCTCGCGCATGGTTACAATTTCCTCGGCCAGTGACGGATGCACCCCGACAGTACTGTCAAACTGCGCCTTCGTCGCCCCGCATTTGAGAGCAATTCCAACAGCCTGGATAATCTCTGCGGCGTCCGATCCAATGATATGGGCACCAACAACGACATCCGACTTCGCATCGACAATCAGCTTCACAAAGGCCTGCTCTGGCCGGCCCGTCAACGTATGTTTCATCGGCCGGAACTGTGATTTATAGATATCCACCTCACCAAATTTCTCACGCGCTTCTGCTTCCGTCAGACCGACAGTACCGACCTGCGGCTGAGAAAAGACGGCGGAAGGGATATTGCTGTGATCAATCGCCCGTGGACGATTGCCAAACACCGTCTCGGCAAAGGCCATGCCCTCATGAATGGCAACCGGCGTCAGCGCAACCCGATCGGTCACATCGCCAACCGCATAGATATTCTCAATAGTCGTCTGGGAATCCGGTGTCACAACCACCGCCCCGTTCGGTTTGAGTTCCACACCAACCTGTTCAAGGTTAAGACCATCTGTATTGGCTTTGCGGCCCGTGGCATACATGATCGCATCAGTTTCCAAAACTGAACCATCTTCCAGAGTTACTTTAAGCCCAGAATTGGTCTTTTCAATCGATGCCGGATTGCTATGGGTTCGAACATCAATGCCTTTCTTGCGAATTTCCTCCGCCAAGACATTTTGAACATCAGCATCAAACCCACGCAGGATCTGCTCCCCGCGATAAAGCTGGATCACCTCAGAGCCCAATCCGTGGAAAATTCCCGCGAACTCAACCGCAATATAACCACCGCCAACGACGATTACCCGTTTCGGCAGCTCCTCCAGATGAAAGGCTTCATTGGAAGAGATGGCATGCTCTATGCCTGGCACATCCGGCATGACCGGCGTCCCGCCCGTGGCAATCAGGATATATTTCGCCGTGACAGTCTTGTCCCCGACCTGGACTGTATGATTGTCGATCAATGTCGCACGTGCTTCATACAGCTCAACATTATTGTTGCTCAGGATCGTGTGATAGATACCGTTAAGGCGATCTATTTCCGTATCCTTATTGGTAATCAATGTCTGCCAGGAATGCGTGGCTTTCGGAACTGTCCAGCCATAGGCCTCCGCATCCTCAAAATCCTCTGAGAAATGGCTCGCATAGACCAGCAGCTTTTTCGGCACACAGCCCCGGATCACACAGGTGCCGCCGACCCGAAATTCCTCGGCGATGGCAACTTTTGCACCAAGCGAGCTTGATATTCTCGATGCCCGAACACCACCGGAGCCCGCCCCGATGACGAACAAATCGTAATCATATTCCACGTTACTTAATTCCTATACTTGATACCGGTTCGGCATCAGATGGCTGCGACCCCAAATTTACATGTATCAGCTGTTAATACCGCCAATGCACATATACTTAATCTCTAGATAGTCATCTATACCGTATTTTGAACCTTCTCGGCCAATACCCGATTGTTTGACGCCGCCAAATGGTGCCATTTCCGTTGAAATAATTCCGGTATTGATGCCGACAATGCCGTATTCCAGGGCCTCGCTCACCCGCCAAATTCTGCCGATATCCCTCGCACAGAGATAGGCTGCGAGCCCAAATTCCGTATCATTTGCGAGCGCGATCACATCTTGTTCATCTGAGAATTTGAAGATGGGGGCCATCGGCCCAAACGTTTCTTCTTTGGCAACTTTCATATCCTGGGTCACGCCCGTTAGGATCGTTGGTTCGAAAAAGGTTTGGCCAAGAGAGTGGCGATTTCCGCCGGTCTCAACCTTTGCACCTTTAGAAAGCGCGTCAGCGATATGGTCTTCCACCTTTTTAACGGCCGCCTCTGTGATGAGCGGCCCCTGGGAAACGCCGTCGTCCAATCCATTGCCTACCTTGAGACTGGCGACCTTTTCACCCAGTTTCTTGACAAAGGCATCATGGATGCCTTCCTGGATATACATGCGGTTGGCACAAACGCAGGTTTGACCTGAATTGCGGTATTTAGAGGCCAGAGCTGCTTCAGCAGCTTCATCCAGATCTGCATCATCAAATACGATGAACGGTGCGTTACCACCGAGTTCCATTGAAGTTTTCTTCACAGTTGCTGCACATTGCTCCATTAGCAATTTCCCGACAGCAGTCGAGCCAGTGAAGGTCAATTTTTGAACCAGCGGGTTTGACGTCATCTCCGTGCCAATAGCCGGCGCGTCCCCGGTAACAATCCCAAGAATACCGGACGGGATCCCTGCCCGCTCAGCCAGTACCGCCATAGCAAAGGCAGAATAAGGTGTCAGTTCTGCCGGCTTGATCACCATCGGGCAACCGGCCGCAAGAGCTGGCGCCGCTTTACGGGTAATCATGGCGATTGGAAAATTCCATGGCGTAATTGCGACTGTCACCCCGATTGGCTGTTTAATAACGACAATCCGCTTATCACTTTGATGTTCGGGAATGGTATCGCCATAGATCCGCTTACCTTCTTCAGCAAACCATTCGATGAAAGAAGCGGCATAGGCCACCTCGCCCTTAGCTTCTGCCAAGGGTTTCCCCATCTCTACAGTCATGATCTTTGCGAGATCGTCAGTATTCTCAAGAAGAAGGTCGTTCCATTTACGGAGAATGGCAGCTCGTTCCTTTGCAGTTTTAGAAGCCCATCCCGGCATTGCCTCTTTCGCCGCCTCAATCGCCCGACGCGTTTCCGCTGCGCCCATAAATGGCGTAGTCCCAACGATCTCCCCCGTTGCCGGATTAACAACCTCAAGGGTTTCACCACTATCAGCATCACACCATTGGCCGGCCACCAGACCCTGCATACGAAGAAGGTCAGGATCCTTCAAATTCAACGGGTTGGTATTTTTATCAAGCATGACGGTATCCTTAATTTATAGATGGGTTGCCCACATCCTCATTCCGGGCAACGAAAACGAGCGCGGAGTTTAGGGCAGAATGATCGGCTATTCAATGATACATCGCCCTTCCTGTTCCATTTCTCCGTTAAGCATAACTAAAAAGATAATTGAATTAGAGACAAATGGAATTTACTGTCACTAGCGGCTGTTAGGTCATTTATACAGCAGTTTGTAATAAAATAGTTTTTGGGGGAAATGTGGCAAGCGGGTCGAAGAAAGTTATATATGCAGCCCTTATTGGTAACGGACTAATTGCTATTTCCAAGTTTACGGCCGCTGCGTTTACCGGTAGTTCTGCAATGTTGAGTGAAGGTGTCCACTCTCTCGTTGATACGGGCAACCAGGTTCTTATGCTGCACGGCCTTGCACGGGCAAAAAAAGCACCGGACGGCAAGCACCCTTTTGGCTATGGAATGGAACTGTATTTCTGGGCTTTCGTTGTCGCCATTCTAATTTTCGCTCTTGGTTCAGGTATCTCTCTTTACGAAGGCATCAAGCATGTCTTGCAACCTGAACTGATCAAAGACCCGACATGGAACTATGTTGTCCTTGGACTTGCAATGGTATTTGAGGGCTGGGCCTGGTGGGTTGCCTATAAAGAATTCAAACTCACTAAAGGGGAATCCAGTTTTTGGTATTCGATCCGCAAAAGCAAAGACCCAACCATTTTCACTGTGCTACTGGAAGATACGGCTGCCATGCTGGGGCTGATAGCGGCATTTGTCGGCATCTACTTATCTCAGCTGCTTAGCATCCCTGAATTGGACGGCATGGCGTCAATCGTCATTGCAATTATCCTTGGAGCAGTCGCTGTTTTTCTTGCCATCGAGTGCAAAGGCCTGTTGATCGGCGAGAGCGCGCAGACAGATGTCATCGATGGAATTAAAAGTATTGTCGGCGATGATCCACAAATCACCGCTGTGAATGAGCTTTTGACTATGCATATGGGACCAAATGACATTCTCGTTAATGCGAGCCTAGATTTTGCAGACAACCTCACTTCATCAGAAGTTGAAGGAGCTATCAGTTCTTTCGAAGCCAGGATTAAAGAGCAATTTCCGAATGTAAAACGAGTGTTCATTGAGGCTCAAAGCCTGGCTGCCCATATGAAGGCATCCGTGAAATGACGGTTTTTGAGCATCAACATCGAACCGACAATATTAATGAAGTTGCTCGTCTCGATGTCACTTCTTCTGATGAATTTAAAACAGGACCTGTCAAATCCCTCTATAACTGGTGGGAGAGTCATCAACCGGACCTTCCAAAATATTCGGATTTCGATATCTCTGAAAATTGGGCTATTGCCCCCTATCTTTATGTGATCCAGGCACTTAGTCCAGGTCGTTTCCTCTATCGGCTAAACGGTGAGAAAGTTGTTGAAATCATTGGAATTTCAAAACGAGGCCATGAGATTACTGATCGTGATTCACTACTAGAAAACAGACTATTAGTCGATTATCTTTCTCCTCTGGTTGAAGTAGGAAGGGCAAAACGATGCGCGGGATCTCTAGATATCATCGGAAAGCAGCATCTAACGTTTGAATCTGTCGACTGCCCATTGAAAAATGACCGTGGAGAGATTGAATTTATCATAGGTGCGATTGCAACTTTGTAGCCCTGATCGCTGTTGTTTCGCTTCTTTGTGAATCCCCAAAGAAACCAACGGTTCCTATCTCATTGAGATAAAAAGTATTTTGTAAATGACCATGTTGATGTTAGGGAACCCACCTAACAACATGATAAGAAACATCAAAATCTGAAATTTAGCCTTGATTTCATCGCAATGTGGTTTCAAAATATTCATCATAAAAACAGAATATAGTTGATGGTACAGGTTGTTTAGGCAAACAACCTGGGTAAAATTACCCTTCTTCATTTTGTATCGTTGGAAGCGGGGACAGCTGATCGAAAATACACCGATCGCAAACGCTTGACGAGGCGACAGATAACAAGCGTTTGAATGCACAGTAGGTAGCGCATCTGGCAATCGACGGGAGTTAAAATGTTTCTTTTATCTCAGATCCTTAAACGGCTTATCAAGACCGGGTCATTAACAGTCATTGATGCAACGGGCAAACGACATTTCTATTCGGGAGATGATGAGGGTCCGGTAGCAACTATGCGACTTCACGACAAAAAAGTAGCGCGCAAGTTAGCTCTGTATCCCAAATTATATCTGGGTGAATCCTATATGGATGGGTCAATGACTCTTGAGGAGGGAGATATCTATACCCTACTTGATCTGTTTACCCGCAATCTTGGCTGGGGCAAACGCCATCCTCTCGTCAGTACGGGAGATTTTATCTATCGCTTAGCCTGGCTTATTCGTCGCTACAATCCAAAGCGCAAGTCTCTGCATAATGTCGCCCATCATTATGACCTTTCTGATGAATTTTATGATCTATTTTTGGACGACGAACGCCAGTATTCATGTGCCTACTTTCGATCTTCTGAAGATAGTCTGGAACAAGCCCAGCAACAGAAAATGGCTCATATCATGGCCAAGCTTGACCTCCATCCGGATCAAAAAGTACTGGATATTGGTTGCGGTTGGGGTGGCCTAGCTCGCTTCCTCGCGAAACAGGCAGAAGTGGCGGTCACCGGTGTTACCCTGTCCAAAAACCAGTTGGCCTACGCACAACAGGTGGCAAAGGATTTACAATTGACTTCAAAAGTCGATTACCGGCTCGTGGACTATCGGGATGTTGAGGAAAAATTTGATCGCATTGTCTCCGTTGGCATGTTTGAACATGTTGGCGTACCCCACTATGACGCCTATTTTAAGAAGGTAAAGTCAGCCCTGCACGACGACGGAGTTGCCCTTATCCATACCATTGGAACTGCTGACCGGCCGAGTGCGACAAATCCCTGGATCCAGAAATATATTTTCCCGGGCGGTTATATTCCGCCTCTCTCGGAAATCATGCCATCCATCGAACGGGCTGGACTTTACGTCACCGATATCGAAGTTCTACGGTTGCACTATGCTGAGACTTTACGAGCTTGGAGGCTGCGGTTTCATGACAAGATCGAAACAGTACGTGAAATCTATGATGATCGGTTCTGCCGCATGTGGGATTTCTATTTGTGTGCCAGTGAGACCTCATTCCGGAACAGCGGCCTCGTTGTTTTTCAGATTCAGCTCTCCAAGAGCCTCGAAGAGCTCCCGGTCACCCGGGATTACATCTCAGAAAATGAGCGTGATACCTTAATGGCATCTCAGATCGCCGCGGAATAGGCCTTATCGCCTATTCCACTGTCACCGATTTCGCCAGATTGCGCGGCTGATCCACATCCGTTCCCTTTAGCACAGCCACATGATAGGCCAGGATCTGTACGGGAATGGCATAAAGGATAGGGGCAACAAAGGGGTCGACAGCCGGAAGCTCGATGGATCCGACAGCCTTTTCACCCAGCTGAGCAATCCCTTCCGCATCGGAAAGGAAGATGACCTGCGCATCCCGGGCCATCACTTCTTGCATATTTGAAGCGGTCTTTTCGAAATAAGGATCAGAGGGCGCCACAACAATGACCGGAACCGTCTCGTCAATGAGAGCAATAGGTCCGTGCTTCAATTCTCCCGCCGCATATCCCTCCGCATGGATATAGGAGATTTCCTTCAGCTTCAGGGCCCCTTCCAAGGCCACAGGATAGCCGGTTCCCCGACCAATATAGAGAACATCCGACGCCTCGAAGATCTCCCCTGCAAGATGCTTGATATTCTCATCATCTTCCAGAATTTCTGCGGCACGGGCTGGAACTTCCGAAATGGCAGCACAGAGGCGCGCCTCTTCCTCATGATCAATGACGCCACGCTTAACACCGGCGTCAATGGCAATACAGGCAAGGGTGACAAGTTGACATGTAAAGGCCTTTGTAGATGCCACACCAATCTCGGGCCCGGCCAGGGTTTGGAAAACAAAATCAGATTCACGGCCCATGGAGCTTTCCTCGACATT
The DNA here is from genome assembly GCA_024743055.1 of Pseudomonadota bacterium. Classification (GTDB taxonomy): domain Bacteria; phylum Pseudomonadota; class Alphaproteobacteria; order Sneathiellales; family Sneathiellaceae; genus Sneathiella. Next base: position 22,403 of record JANSXH010000006.1, on the reverse strand, counting down.
GACGATCGAGGCAATATGCTGACCATTTTCCTTGGCATAGGCCAAAGCCGCCATAGTATCTGCGGTCTCCCCTGACTGGGAGATAAACAGGGCTAATCCGCCCTTCTTCAACGGCATATGGCGATAACGGAACTCCGATGCGATATCCACTTCAACGGCAAGATCTGCAACGCTTTCAAACCAATATTTGGCAATCATCGCCGCGTAGAAAGACGTCCCGCAGGCGACAATGGTCACTTTTGGCAATTCATTCCAGTCAAATGGCAAGTCAGGAAGCGTAATTGTTCTGCTATGAGGGTTAAAGAAGCTGTTCAGGGTTTCTCCCATCACTGCTGGCTGTTCGGCAATTTCCTTCATCATGAAATGCCGATGATTGCCTTTACCGATCATGGCGCCGGAAAGTCTTGTCTGTTTGATCTCCCGGGTAACTTCGTTATGGTCACGATCATAGAAGGTCGCACCTTCGCGGGTCAGCACCGCCCAATCATCTTCTTCCAAATAGGAAATTTTTGTGGTCAATGGGGCCAGGGCCAGAGCATCTGAGCCTAAAAACATTTCACCGTTGCCCCATCCAACTGCCAAAGGTGCGCCACGACGGGCGCCGATCATCAGATCGTCTTTGTCCTTAAAAATAACCGCAATGGAAAACGCACCATGTAGTCTTTTTAGAGCCTGGGCCATCGCTTCTTCCGGGGTGTCTCCTTTATCGAGATAACTGGTGATCAATTGAGCGGCAATTTCCGTATCTGTTTCGGATTCAAATACGTAGCCTTGGGCGCTTAAATCGTCAGCGAGTTCCCGGTAATTCTCAATGATGCCATTATGAACAAGCGCGATCTGCGACGTCATATGCGGATGAGCGTTTACTTCATTGGGAACACCATGAGTTGCCCATCGGGTATGCCCAATACCAACAAGGCCGGACAAGGCATCTTGCTCCAACACAGCTTCGAGGTTTTTAAGCTTGCCCTCGGCCCGTCGACGGTCAATCCCGTTTCCGGTTAAGGTCGCGATCCCGGCACTGTCATAGCCCCGATATTCAAGGCGCTTCAGGCCACCCACGAGCGAGGAGACAACGTCCTCCTTGCCGAGAACTCCGATAATTCCACACATAGTTCTGTCTTATCCTACAAAAATCTTCAATTTCAGTATTTTAGGATTATTTAGTGATTTTTTTCTTAAGCGATCGAAACCGAGCTGCCCAACCGGGTTTTTGCGTTTCGTCGGCCCGTTCGATCCCAAGCGCATCGGCAGCTACATCCTTTGATATGGTGCTGCCGGCCCCAATAATTGCGCCATCCCCCACTTTAACAGGAGCAACAAGAGCGGTATTGGATCCGATAAACGCACCTTCCCCAATATCCGTATGAAACTTGTCATATCCATCATAATTACATGTAATGGTCCCGGCACCGACATTGGCTTTGCTTCCAACCCGGGCATCCCCGATATAGGAAAGATGGCTGACCTTGGCGCCGGCTTCAATCGACGCCTTCTTAACTTCTACGAAATTGCCAACCTTGACGTTCTCTGCGAGATCCGCACCTGGACGTAATCGGGCAAAGGGACCGATTTGTGCGCCTTCACCAATGCGTGTTCCCTCCAGATGGCAGTTCGCCTTGATGCGTACATTGTCTGCAATCTCGACTTTTGGTCCAAAAAATACATTGGGTTCGATAATGACATCTCTGCCAAGCACGGTGTCATGACTGAACCAGACGGTTGCAGGATCTATCAATGTCACCCCCTGCTCCATGGCCCGCTGGCGCCATAGCTCTTGAACAGCCTGTTCAGCTTCTGCCAGTTGCACCCGGTTATTGACCCCCAAAAGTTCTTTTTCGTCTCCCTTTACATACGCGCAAGTGAGTCCCTTTTTATTGGCAATTTCAACGATGTCCGTCAGGTAATACTCGCCCTTCGCGTTGTCATTCCCGATCGCATTCACCAGATCAGCGATATACTCACCGTTAATTGCCATTACGCCGGAGTTGCACAACCCGATCGCTTTGGTTTTTTCATCAGCTTCCGCGAACTCAACAATAGCGGACAGGCGCCCTTCTTCATCAGCGACCAATCGACCATATTCTGCTGGATCCTCTGGTTCAAACCCAAGGACAACAGCTGCGGTTTTTGTATCCTTGCGACGTCTTTCGATCATACGAGATAATGTGTCATAGGTAATCAAAGGAGTATCGCCATAGAGAATCAGCACATCTCCATTGGCCCCTTCAAGGTTACCGAGAGCGGATGCAACCGCATTCCCGGTACCTTCGGCCGTTTCTTGTATTGCGATTTCAGCCGGCGCGACTGCCTCCTGAACAGACTGCATATTCGGGGAGGCAACGACAACGACCTTCTCTGGAGACAATTGACTGACGGTCTCCAATAGATGTGAGATCATTGGCCTTCCGCCAATCTCATGCATGACTTTAAATTTGGCTGATTTCATACGGGTTCCAGCCCCGGCGGCCAATACTACAGCGGCGATAGACGACATTTTTCTGCTCTACTTCATGAAATTTATAATACTGAACTTTACAAGCCGATCGCACTCTTGCACAACGGGTTATGTAAACCCAATCAAACTATGTTACTGGATTTTTCAGTTATGAAAGACGTTTTCGTTGTCTTTGATCTCGATGGCACCCTGGTTGACAGCGCCCCGGATCTGCATGCCTCCCTTAATCACTGCCTTAAAACGGCGGGTCGAGAGACCATTGACATAGAACAAGTGCGTCATATGGTCGGTCAAGGCGCTGTCATCTTGCTAAAGCGCGGATTGTCCGCGACCGGGGGATTACCCTCTGACAGTGAATTTGACGAGCTTGTTGAGCTATTTTTTGATTATTATATGAACCATCTGACTGATTACAGTCAGCCCTATGCCGGCGTCATAAATGCGTTGGATGCCTTTACGGAGGCAGGCACAAAGATGGGTGTCTGTACAAACAAGCCTTTCAGATTTGCCGATCCCTTGCTTGATGATCTCGGGCTATCAAAATATTTCAGTGCAGTTACGGGTGGAGATACCTTTGCTGTCAGAAAGCCGGATGCTGCTCATTTGACCGGCACCCTAAAGGAAATGGGGTATGTCTCAGGCCCCTCCTTCATGGTCGGTGATTCTGAAAGTGATATTCTAGCAGCACAGAACGCTGGTGTTCCTTCCATTGCAGTCAGTTTTGGATACACAGCTATTCCGGTATCCGAGCTAGGACCTGATCACATAATTGACCATTTCGACAGCTTGTTTCCACTGGTTAGTCGTCTGATTTAGCTTCATCTTCCTCAAATAAAGGCAAATTCTCTACTTTGTATCCTGACGGAATTTCGCGTTTTTTCACCCAGCTGGCAATGTCGAGCCAAACAACGGGAGCCTGCAAATCCCGCATCAACATATGCCAACCATCCGGATAGATCACGATATTTGCATCCGCTGGTAGCGTCTGTACCATTTCTTCCACCGGCTCTCTGGGAACCAATTCGTCATTAGCCCCGTATAGGAGCAAGGCAGGAAGATCGAGCTTTTCAGCCGATTCAAACGCGCTATCCATGAGATTTACGAGCCCATACACGGCATCTATGCGGGTCCCTTTAATAAAAAGAGGATCTGCACCGAGATTTCTAAGCACCGATATATTGTCGGATGCTTGCACACCAAGGCCACTACCTGTCAATTTCGTATCTGGAAAAGTATGAGCCGCAGCTCTAAGAATTGCTTCGTAGAATATATTCATTGAGTCCCAACCCCAGACTGCCGGGGCTGAGAGAATAACACCTGAAACGTCGGGAAATTCTGGGTCCGCAATGGCGGTCAGAACAACAGCCCCGCCCATACTTTCTCCCAAAAGATAAAGAGGTTTTGTCGGATATTCAGATTTCACTAGACTGACAAGAGTTGCCAGGTCGCTTATCATCAGGTCTTCGCCAGGCCAGACACCTATCTCCTCAGTTTCGCCAAATCCCCGCTGATCATACGCAAATGTGTATAGTCCCTGACTGCGCCACCAGCTTCCCGGGAAAGCAAAGGCGTTCCTGTAGTCATTCATGCCATGAACCGCGATGATAATGCCTGAGATATCTCCATCCGGCTTCCAGCTTTTCATGGGAAGGTTTACGCCATCGATAGTCGTGAAATAGTTCCCGTTCAAAGCCGGGCTCACTTTGATTGGACCAGGTTCCTGTACAACGGGCGTACACGCCGATGCAATAAAGATCAGAAATAGGGTGAAAATTGGCTTTAGGGAAACAGTTGAAAAGAACCGAAACATCAATCTGTTCATCTCGAAAGCCTCAAATTTTAGCTGCTTCATTCAGCAATGAATGAACGCGTTCTTGTAAATGAGGCACTATTTCACTCTCAAACCAAGAATTTTTCTTAATCCAACCTGTTACCCGCCAGCTCGGATGAGGCAGGGGAAGAATGGCTGGACCATATTCCTTATAGGCGCGAACTGTTTCCGTTAGATTCTTCTTCTTTATGCCGGATAAATGATATCCATGAGCGTATTGCCCAACCGCTAGGATAAGCTTTACGTTTGTAAGCTTGGGTATCAAATTAGGATGCCAGGTGGCAGCACATTCCGGTCTAGGAGGAGCGTCTCCCCCTTTCTCAAGGCGGCCCGGATAGCAAAAACCTTGCGGTACAATGGCGAATTTCCTTGGATCGTAGAAAATTTCCTTATCTACATCCAGCCATTCACGTAACCGATCACCCGACGGATCATCCCAAGGAACACCCGATTCATGAACCTTAGTTCCCGGAGCTTGTCCGGCAATCAGGATTGGAGCGTCACGATCGACAACCAGAACCGGCCTTGGGCCAAGGGGTAGATCCGCCTCACAGATTTTGCAGGCTCGGATTTCTGTCAGCAGTTCTTCTAGAGACTTATCTGAATTACTCATGGACGGTATTATATCCGTCAAGCGAGATGACGGACAAGTTCACTGACACTCTTGCGACCTTCTTCATCTAGACGATGAAGTATGACCCCGTCAGGAACGGCTTTTTCCCATTCTGATTCTACTTTCTTTGCCAGCTTTTTTCCAAAGACTATCAGTGTTTCTGAATCCAGTTTTAAAAATCTGCCGGATCGCCCTTGTTTGTAAATGGCGGGCGTCTCCAGCCCCAATTCATAGGACTGGTCCGCGAGCCAGCTTGCTGCCTGTCTTCCTTGTAAAATCAGCAATAGGTCATTCACCCTTGAAGTCACCTTCCCGCTTTTCAAAAAAAGCATTTATTGCTTCGCCATGGTCTTTCGCGTGATGGGACAATGCCTGGTAGGCTGCCGACATCTCCAGCAGGCTATCGAGGCGCATATGCTCCCCTTCGCGCAATAGTTTCTTTGCCATACGCAAGGAATGTGGCGGATTGACGGCGATGCGGCGGGCCATGGCCCTGACTTCTGCCATTAAATCCTCATTTGCGACGACTTTTGAAACCAAACCCCAATCCAGAGCCGTCTCGGCATCAATCATGTCACCAGTAAAGGTCATCTCTGCCGCCCGGCTTCTGCCGATAACTCGCGGCAGGAACCAGGCCCCGCCATCTCCCGGAATGATACCAAGCTTGACGAAACTCTCAGCAAAGCGGGCGCCAGCACCGGCAATGCGGATATCGCACATGCAAGCAAGGTCACAGCCCGCGCCAACGGCCGGCCCATTGACTGCAGCGATTGTCGGGACTTCAAGATTATAAAATGCCTGAGGTATTTTTTGGATGCCATGGCGATAGGATTGACGAAGTTCAGCGGGAGACCCGCCAAACATGCCTTCTTTATCCCGCATGTGTTTAACATTTCCGCCTGCAGAAAAGGCCTTCCCCGCGCCGGTAAGAATAACGCAGCGTACGGAGTTATCTTCATTGATGCGATTAGCTGCATCAAGAAAGGCATTAAAAATGATATCATCCGACAGGGCATTGCGCTCCTCCGGACGATTAATCGTGAGGGTTACAATTCCCCCATCTTGTTCGTATAAAAGTGCATCAGTCATGCAGACACGCTACCTAATCAACCAGGAAATAGAAAGGCCGAAATTCCAACAATCGCCATTACAAAAGCCTTTGCTTGACTTTACTCCGCAATAGGTTGATCGTTTTGGCAATAACAAAAACAAATTGGACAGATAATGTCGGCTTCTTCCAGTACTGCCGCCCCTCAATCGTCGTATCGCGGAATATTTCTTTTCTGTCTGGCCATTTTCCTATTTGTGGTGATGGACACCATTGTCAAATATGCCACTGAATTCTATCCGCCCATGCAAGTGGTCTGGGCTCGTTACTTCTTTCACATCGTTCTGATGACCTTGATTCTGGCCCCGAAGCATGGCTTGAAGCTGGTGCGTACAAACAGAATGATGGTTCAGATAATTCGGTCGATCTTCCTGCTAGTGGCAACCGTGAGCTTCTTTATCGCAGTTAAATATGTGCCGCTTGCCGATGCCGGGGCTGTCGGGGCAACCGCGCCGCTTTTCGTCATTCTGTTTTCATTTCTATTTCTGAAGGAAAAAATCAGCTTTCGACGCTGGACAGCGGTAATTGTCGGCTTTATCGGTGCCATGATTGTGTTGCGGCCCGGCATGACAGAGGTCCACCCTGCCCTGTTTCTCGTTGTCATTACCGCCTTATGTTATTCGTCTTATCAAATCGTCACTCGGTTTCTATCCGGGATCGATGATCCTGTGACCACCCTTTTCTATACGGCGTTGGTTGGAACGGTTGTCATGACGGGTGTTGTCCCGTTTTTCTGGGTGGCTCCCGATCTGTTTGGCTGGGCCATGCTGGCAACTATTGGACTGATCGGTGGTGTCAGCCATTTCATGATGATCAAGGCTTTTGATTTCACTGCCGCCTCAACGGCCGCGCCTTTTCAATATACGCAGCTCATCTGGATGGCCATTTTTGGGTATGCGGCTTTCGGCGACTTCCCCGACAACCTGACGATCCTCGGGACCTGCATCATTGTCGGAAGCGGATTATATATCCTGTATCGGGAACGGCAGCTCGGACGCGCCTAATCCCATCAGCTGACAGAGCCGTCCGCCAGGTCCCCATACATTTCAGGGCGGCGATCACGGAAGAACTGCCAGTTGTCTCGGATCTCCTTGATCATATCCATATCCATATCGGCTACAATCAGTTCATCTTTGTCTGGTGACGCCTGAACAATCAGTTCTCCGCGGGGATTTACAATGTAGGAAGAGCCGTAAAATTCACCGATATCCCACGGTGCTTCGGTACCGACACGGTTGACGGCGCCAATATATACGCCATTTGCAACGGCAGATGCCGGTTGCTCAAGCTCCCACAGATATTGGCTGACCCCTTTGACGGTTGCCGATGGATTGACAATGTACTCTGCCCCATTGAGGGCAAGAGCTCTCCAACCTTCCGGGAAATGACGGTCGTAACAGATATAGACACCGAGCTTGCAATAGGCCGTCTGAAACATTGGCCAGCCTGAATTACCAGGACGAAAGAAGAATTTTTCCCAAAACCCTGCGACTTGCGGGATATGGGTCTTTCGATATTTTCCAAGGTACTTGCCGTCCGCATCAATTACGGCAGCCGTATTGTAATAGATACCGGTCTTCTCCTGCTCATAGATCGGAACGACTATGACCATATTGTATTTCTTGGCGTATTCCTGCATCAGTTTCGTTGTCGGGCCATCAGGTATATTCTCTGTCGCCGCATACCATTTTGAATCCTGTGACGGGCAGAAATAAGGTTGGGTAAAGACTTCCTGAAAGCACAGGACCTGGACACCCTGTTTGCCGGCGTCATCAATTAGAGGAATATGGGCCTCAATCATCGCCTTGCGAATCTCTTCGGGACCCATTTCCGTATTCCCTTTTAGGCCCATCTGGATTAATCCGGCTTTTACCGTTGTCATCATTCCTCTCCCGTTATTGAAATCACATCGAAAAAGATGTTTATTGACCATTTGGTCAGGATTTTAGCTATCCTTTTTCAAAAGGCAAAGCTAAAATATCCGCAAAGCAAGGCCAACCAATGTCAGGATTGGCCGACAGGTCATGGAGGTGCAAATGTCTGTTTTAATAAGAGGCGGAACGGTTGTCACATCGGAGAGAACCTATCGCGCCGATGTCTATTGCGAAGACGGAACCATTAAGGCCATTGGGGAAGATCTTGAGGCGCCGAGCGGTGCTGAAATTGTTGATGCAGGAGATCAGTATGTGATGCCGGGCGGCATCGATCCGCATACCCATATGCAACTGCCCTTTATGGGAACTGTTGCATCAGAAGACTTTGAAACGGGCACAGCTGCAGCGCTTGCTGGTGGGACGACACAGATCATCGACTTTGTTATTCCTGATCCGGAAGAGCCCCTTATGGACGCCTATAAAAAATGGCGTGGCTGGGCGGAAAAAGCTGTTGCTGATTACAGCTTCCATGTCGCCGTCACCTGGTGGGACGATACGGTCCATCGCGATATGGGGATCTTGGCCCAGGAGGAAGGTGTCAATTCCTTCAAGCATTTCATGGCCTATAAAAATGCCATCATGGTCTCAGACGAGATGATGATCGCCAGCTTCACCCGCTGCCGGGAACTTGGAGCTATGGCCACGGTTCACGCGGAAAACGGCGAGATGGTCTATCATCTGCAGCAGGAAATGCTCGCCAAGGGAATTACTGGTCCGGAAGGACATCCACAGTCCCGCCCACCGGAAGTGGAAGGTGAAGCCGCCAACCGGGCCATTCGAACAGCCCAGGTTCTGCAGACACCCATTTATGTGGTGCATGTATCCTGCAAGGAATCCCTGGAAGCTATTACGCGGGCTCGGCTTGAAGGCCAGCGGGTCTTTGGCGAATGTCTTGCTGGTCATCTCCTGATTGATGACAGTGTCTATTACAATCAGGATTTTGAATATGCGGCGGCCCATGTCATGAGCCCACCCTTCCGGCCCAAGGATCATCAGCGGGAGCTTTGGAGAGGGCTGCAGTCGGGTAATCTACAAACGACTGCTACAGATCATTGCTGTTTCTGTGCTCCGCAAAAAGCGGCTGGTCGGAACGACTTTACCCAGATTCCGAACGGCACCTCCGGCGTCGAGGATCGCATGGCTGTGCTCTGGCAGCATGGGGTCAATAGTGGCAAGCTCACCATGAATGAGTTTGTCAAAGTCACGTCTACAAATGCGGCTCAGATTTTCAACATCCATCCCCGTAAAGGGTCCATCTCAATTGGGGCGGATGCGGATATCGTGGTGTGGGATCCAAAAATGACACGGACTATTTCGGTCGAGACCCACCATCAGAATATTGACTTCAATATTTTTGAAGGCATGGAAGTCACCGGCAGCCCAAGCCATACCATCAGTCAAGGCAAAGTCGTCTTTAAGGATGGTCAGTTGAATGTGGTCAAAGGGGCTGGTCGTTATATCAAGCGCCCAACTTTCAACAGCCATTTCCAGGCGCTTGAAAAGAGATGGGTTGAAACAGCCCCGAGAAAAGTGGAACGCCCGGCCGAAGCAGCCGAATAAAGAAATTTCCGCCAAGAAGGGCTCCGATTTCGGTCGGGGCCCTTTTTTATGGCGCGACGAGTGGCACTCTTAGTAAGGTCCCAAATTCCTCTCCAAAATCGACGGAAACCCGGGCATGCACCTTGCCCTGTCGATCATAAAAGTTGCCCTTTTCCCCGATCGGAAAAACACCCTCATGCCATATGCTCGGATGAATATAGAGCCCTTGGCTGCCGTCGCAATAAAAGCAAACGAAATCCTCCGGTTTCACATCATCTCCGGGCAATGCGAGCGGCACCATAAAGGGCGTACCATCTGTAGAGTAAAACAATTGTCCGCCATCAGGGTGATAATTTGCGTGCCAGAGAAAGACCTGATCATGAACGGCTGCTTCATTATTCGGATCAGCGTCATTTGGATCGCAGCACCAGCCGAGAACATAGGTATCTTCAATGGCATTATTGCGCCCCCAAAGCACATCCCCTTGCCACCAAAACTCAAATATCCCTTCGGCGACCCCACCTTGATTTCCCGTCCCCTCGTCCACCATGCGAGAACCGGAAACCGGCCAGGTAACAACTTCTATTGGGAAATTCTCATGATCCTCGACCAGACAGCCATAGCCTTTGAGGCTCTCCTCTGTCGCGACAATGACGGGAATGTCGAGATGGGGCAATCCAGCCGGAACAGATGGATTGAGATAATTTGGCGACGGAGCTGGTTTCAGGTCAAGCATGGCAGAATATCCTTATAGATGATCCCGTGAATTTAGGCATAAGACACAAAAAAAGGGAAGGTCTCCCTTCCCTTTTCATAAATAGCTTTCGCTTATTTTTGCGCCCGTTCCCAGATCATCTGGGTGAAAGCGCCTTCCGGCTTTTTGGAAATCACTACATCAGACTTCCCGGACATCAGGATATTAACGGTCCGGTCGTATGCTGCTTCTCTCAGTCGACCCATTTTATCTGTATCGATAAGCTTGGCAATTTCGCCCATCATCCGGCGCTGGTGCTTTTCTGTCTGCGCGCCTGTTGCATCATTTTCAAGGACAATATCAGCTGCCTCGTCCTGATTGTTGATGGCATATTCCCACCCTTTAAGGGAGGCTGCGAGGAAACGGGACAGTTTGTCGACCATGGCATCGTCTTTCAGGCTGTCTTCCATGACATAAAGACCGTCCTCCAAGGTCGCGACTTCTTCGTCTTCATATTTGAAAACCGTCAGTTCCTCCGGTGTCAGACCTGCATCAATCACCTGCCAGTACTCGTTGTAAGTCATGGTGGACACGCAAGCAGCCTGCTTTTGAAGAATTGGATCCACGTTAAAGCCCTGCTTCAAAACCGTAACATCCGGATTTGAGCCTGAGGTGGAGAAACCAAGGGTATCCATCCAGGACAGGAACGGATATTCATTGCCAAAGAACCAGACCCCAAGGGTCTTGCCCTTAAAGTCGTTGGCAATATTGACACCCATATCCTTGCGGCAGGTCAGCATCATCCCCGATTTGGAAAAGACCTGGGAAATATTGACAAGCGGCACCCCTTTTTCACGTGTGGCAAGCGCGGAAGGCATCCAGTCGATGACCACATCAGCACCACCGCCAGCAATCACTTGTGAGGGCGCAACATCGGGACCGCCCGGCTTGATCTCCACATCAAGACCGAATTCGTCATAGAAGCCCTTGTCCTTGGCAACGTAATATCCGGCGAACTGCGCCTGGGTCACCCATTTAAGCTGCAATGTCAGCTTGTCGGCTGCCTGTGCCGTCATTGCGACAGCACTGAACATCGCAGCGGTTGCGAGTAAAGTCAGTTTCTTCATAGTCTTCTTCCTCTCCTGTTTGATACTCATATGATACTGGTTCTTGTGTTTTCTCCCAATTCATTTTGCCTGTCTGTAGGAGGCATGCCAGAAAGTCAATCGGCGCTCCAACAAAGCAAGGACACCATAAAAAGTGGATCCGACGAGGGCGGCAATGGCAATGGTCGCCCAGACAATATCGACATTCATGCGACCGACTTCAGTCGAAATCCTGAAACCCATACCGACAATGGGAGTTCCAAAAAACTCCGCAACAATGGCGCCGATCATGGCCAATGTTGAATTGATCTTCAACGCGTTGAAAATAAAAGGAAGCGCGTTCGGCAGGCGAACAAAAAACAGTGTCTGCCAGTAACCTGCAGCATAGGACCGCATCAGATCATATTCAATTTTGCCCGTTGCTTCCAATCCGGCCAAGGTATTAATCAGCATTGGAAAGAAAGTCATAATGACAATAACAGCCGCCTTCGATTCCCAATCAAATCCAAACCACATAACCATGATCGGGGCGATACCGACAATAGGCACCGCACTGACAAGAGACCCGAGGGGCAATAGTCCTCGCTGCATAAACGGTACTCTGTCAACAAGGATCGCCACCAGAAAACCGGCTCCGCACCCAAACAGAAAACCGGTAAAGACAGACTTGATCACTGTCTGATAAAAATCCGCATAGAGAGTTGCAGCATTGATGCTGATTGCGGTCCCAATCTCAGATGGGGACGGCAATAAAACGCTGGGAATGGCAAAACCGGTTGTGATCACCTGCCAGAGATAAATGAGCCAAATTCCAAACAAGGCCGGAACAACGAGCGCAATAACCTGGTTTTTATTGGCTACGAGAGACAGCAGAGCCATAGCTCGCCAGGCCAGTAAAGCCAATGCAGCGACATAAATCCAGAGCCCGATAGCCGAAAAGCCTCCCGTGGAGGCTTCTTCTATCAACCGAATAGGAGCAGAAGCCCCAATCACGACGGCAATGGCTACCATAAGTCCGGTGAAAAGGTCCTGCCTTGGGGAAAACAGTTTGAAGATACCAATAGCTAAAGAAAGCAATAGCAGGACAAAAGACATGCCGTCTGCCCACCAATAAACCGCCTGCTCACCCATTATGCCCACGGGAAAGGCAAGAGAGATAAGCACGAGCAGGCTAAAACCGATCAGAATGACATCTTTCTCGAATTTCATGATGGCTGCACTCCCATTTTACGAAGCACAACGGTTTCCGAGAGGGAGACGATCCAGACAAGCATCATACCGAGAAGAGATGCCACAACCAACGCGGACCAGATCTGGATGGTCTGGCCATAATAGGATCCTGCAAGCAGCCGCGCACCCAGGCCCTGCACGGCACCGGTTGGAAGCTCGGCGACGATAGCTCCGACGAGGCTAATGGCAATAGCGACTTTCAGACTGGCAAAAAGGAACGGGATCGACGCCGGAATGCGAAGTTTCCAGAAAGTTTCTGACGCTGTGGCGCTATAGGTCTTCATCAGATCCAATTGCAAGACACCAGGCGAACGCAGGCCTTTGACCATTCCGATAGTGATTGGGAAGAAACACAGATACATAGAAATGATTGATTTCGGCACGAGCCCGGTCAGGCCTAAATGCCCCAGAACAACGATGATCATCGGCGCGATGGCTAATATGGGTATGGTTTGTGAGGCAATGATCCAGGGCATTAAACTTCTGTCCAGGGTCTGCACATGAACGATACCGACAGCCAAAACGACCCCAAGGACCGTACCAAAAACAAAACCAAGAAGGGTCGAGGACAAAGTGACCCAGGCGTGATAGACGAGGCTCCGCTTGGAGGTAATTTTTTTCTGAAAAACCGTCTTGTTCAACTCGACTACGATCTGATCCGGAGCAGGTAATATCGGTCGCTCCATCGACCAGGAATCTTCAACCAACTGTTCCCAAGTCCAATCAGTTTTGCTCCGCTCGTAGTTATCAATCAGGCGACTAGAATTCATATATACGGCGCCGGCATACCAGATCACGATGATAGCAAGAACGATGACAGATACCGGAAATACTTTCCAGTTATAGAGGCGGTGCCAGAGGCTGCCGCCAATATGGACCGTCGTCTCAGTCATCGTAGGAGTGCCCCGATCTCAGCCCTTCCCGCACCCTGTGGGAAATTTCAAGAAATTCCGGAGACTCCCTGATATCCAAGGTTCTATCTCTTGGCAAATCACTGTCGATCACGTCAATAATCTTTCCCGGCCGTGGCGACATGACGACAATTTTAGAGGAAAGAAAGACCGCTTCGGGAATGGAATGTGTGACGAAAATGACCGTCTTCTTTGTCTGATCCCACAGCTTGAGAAGCTGTTCATTGAGATGATCTCGGGTAATCTCGTCAAGGGCGCCAAAAGGCTCGTCCATTAGCAAAAGATCTGGCTCAACCGCCAATGCCCGGGCAATAGACACCCGTTGTTGCATTCCCCCGGAAAGCTGCCAGGGAAACTTCTTCTCAAACCCTTCAAGATTGACCAAAGATAAGTTTTTGGACGCCCGAGCCCGCTGCTGGTCTTTACTGAGATTCATGATCTCCAAGGGCAACATGATATTCTTCTCAACCGTCCGCCATGGGTAAAGCGCCGGCGCCTGGAACACATAACCATAAGCCCGCTTGAGACGGGCTTCTTCAGGTGACATGCCGTTGACGGAAATAGATCCATCAGTTGGTTTTTCGAGATCCGCAATCACCCTCATCAGGGTGGTCTTGCCACAGCCTGATGGGCCAATAAAAGATACGAAGTCACCAGAATTGATATTAAGATCAACATCCGCAAGCGCATGAACAGGCGCATCTGCGGTTTCAAAAATCAGATTCAGCTTCTCGATCGCAATGACCGGTTTTATTCCGGCCTCAGACAATGTTTGCACGCTCCACTATGGAATGCAGCAGAACGTTGCATCCGGCGGCAAGATCCTCCGGTGTCGCCTCCTCTTCCTCATTATGGCTGATCCCGTTTTCACATGGAACGAAGATCATCCCTGTTGGCGCGACACGGCTGATATAACAGGCGTCATGTCCGGCACCGGAAATAATATCCATATGGCTGAACCCGGCCGTTTCTGCACCGGCACGCACCGCATTTACGCAGTTACTATCAAATTCCACTGGAGGAGAGTACCAGATCTCCTCGAATTTCATCTCAAAGCCCCCCTCTTCCACCGTCTTAGTGCAAAAAGCGCGAAGCTCCGCATCCATCTTGCTCAGAATTTCATCTTTTGGATGCCGGAAATCGACGGTAAAGAAGACTTCTCCTGGGATGGTGTTACGGGAATTCGGGCTGGATTGGATTAGGCCCACTGTAGCGCAAGCAAAGGGCTGGTTGTCGAGTCCAATGCGGTTGACTTCCGTTACCATTTTAGAGGCGGCGACCAATGCGTCTTTACGGCGCGCCATGGGGGTCGGTCCGGCATGGGCCTCCTGACCTGTGATCGTCACTTCATACCATCTCTGGCCTTGCGCGCCCATCACGACACCAATTGTCTTTTCCTCATGTTCGAGGATTGGGCCTTGCTCAATATGGGCTTCGAAAAAAGCTTTTATTTCTCGTCCGCCAACTTCTTCGTCTCCGGCATAGCCGATCCGTTGCAACTCTTCACCCATGGTCTTGCCGTCGAGATCCGCACGGCTGAGGCCATAGTCTAGATCAAAAACCCCAGCAAAAACGCCGGAGGCGACCATGGCCGGTGCGAAACGGGAGCCCTCTTCATTGGTCCAGACCGCGACTTCCACGGGATGCTCCGTCTGGACGTCGAAATCATTGAGGGTCCGGAGGACTTCAAGGCCTGCCAGAACGCCGAATACACCATCATACTTGCCACCGGTTGGCTGGGTATCGAGATGAGAGCCAGTCATGACGGGGGCCAGATCATCATTCTTGCCGGCCCGGCGGGCAAAAATATTGCCCATCTTATCTACCTTGATGGTGCAACCAGCCTGGCGGCACCAATCGGAAAACAGATCCCGGCCTTCTTTATCCAAATCGGTCAGCGCCAGTCGGCAGCAGCCGCCCTTTTCCGTTGCGCCAATCTTGGCCATCTCCATCAGGCTTTCCCAAAGGCGATCGCCCTTAACATTCATATTTTGCATGACTGACTTCCGTTGTTATTCCGCCGCCGTCGAAAACGGGTTGCGCGGGTCTTCGTTCCAATTCATGTAGGGTTTGCCATTATCCATCTGCTCCATGGTGATACAGTTGTCGACTGGACAGGCAAGCATGCACAGATTACAGCCCACACATTCCTTGTCCACAACTTCATAACGCCGCTCCCCATTTATGCGGCTAGCCGTGATCGCCTGATGGGACGTATCCTCACAGGAGATATGGCAGAGGCCGCATTTAATGCAGAGATCCTGATTAATGCGGGCCTTGATATCGTAATTCATATTGAGCTGATTCCAGTCGGTGACATTCGGCGTCGCCAAGCCGCGGAAATCGTCAATTACATTGTAACCCTTGCTGTCCATCCAGTTGCTAAGACCGGTGTTCATGTCATCGACAATCTTGAAACCATAATGCATGGCCGCCGTGCAGACCTGAACCGTTCCGCAACCAAGGGAGATAAACTCCGCTGCATCCCGCCAATCCGAAATCCCGCCGATCCCAGAAATGAGAATATCCTTACATTCCGGATCACGAGCGATTTCAGCGACCATATTAAGAGCGATGGGTTTAACAGCCGGTCCACAATATCCCCCATGGGCGCCCTTGCCGTCTACTGTCGGCGTTGGGGCCATGACGTCCAGATCAATATTGACGATGGAATTAATTGTGTTGATCAGTGAGACCGCATCCGCACCACCACGAACTGCGGCGCGCGCGGATTGCCGCACATCTGTGATATTGGGGGTAAGTTTGACGATAACCGGCATCTCGGTGTGCTTTTTGCACCATTCGGTGACCATCTGAACATAGTCAGGCACCTGACCCACTGCCGATCCCATGCCTCGCTCCGACATGCCGTGGGGGCAGCCAAAATTAAGCTCTACCCCGTCAGCGCCCGTATCTTCCACTTTTTTCAGGATGTCCCGCCAGGGTTCTTCCTCGCAGGGCACCATAAGGGAGACAATCACAGCCCGGTCCGGCCAGTCTTTCTTGACCCGGGTAATTTCATCGAGATTTATCTGTAAGGGCCGATCGGTAATCAGCTCAATGTTGTTAAACCCCATCATCCGCTGGCCGTTGTAATTTACCGCCCCATAGCGGGATGAGACATTGACCACCGGTGGGTCTTCTCCAAGGGTTTTCCAGACCACGCCGCCCCAGCCAGCTTCGAATGCCCGGACAACGTTATACTCCTTATCAGTAGGTGGAGCGCTTGCGAGCCAGAACGGATTTGGTGTTTTAATTCCAGCAAAGGAATAACTAAGATCAGCCATTGTTGTCTCCTACCCCTATTTGTCTGCCAGATATGAACCAATTGCTGCCGCGGCGAGCTTGCCATCTTGAACAGCTGCAACGGTCAAGCCAATATTACCGTCAATACAGTCACCGCCCGCAAAAACCCCATCAAGTGATGTGGCGTAATTTTCATCAACGACGATTTTTGCATTATTTAGTTCTAAGGCACTGGCTTCATGACGAACCGGATCCGGAATAAAAACTTGACCTATGGCCTTGAAGACCATGTCTGCCTCGACAATGACGGTCTCCCCTGTTCCGAACAGACGGCCATTTTCATCAAGCCTTG
Source organism: Pseudomonadota bacterium (assembly GCA_024743055.1). Taxonomy (GTDB): domain Bacteria; phylum Pseudomonadota; class Alphaproteobacteria; order Sneathiellales; family Sneathiellaceae; genus Sneathiella. The sequence goes on along the minus strand of JANSXH010000006.1, from coordinate 5,381 downwards.
TATATTCAAACTCGACACCAGTGACCCGGTCCCCTTCGGTTTTAATGGCTTTTGGCTGCATCCAGTGTTTGATGCGCACATTGTTGTTCTGAGCGAATTTCTGTTCAACGGAAGTCGCGCTCATATCGGACGGTCCGCGCCGATACACCAAAGTGACATCCTCGGCCCCGAGCTTTTTCTTTTTAACGGCAATATCGATCGCTGTACTGCCACCACCGATAACAACGACCCGGCGACCGACCGGCAATTCGGCCATGTTCCCTGTTTGCCTCACATCTGAGATAAAATCGACAGCATTATGGAGGCCATCCAGATGTTCTCCATCCAAACCAAGGGCCTGAACCGACCCCAAACCACTGCCAATAAAGACGGCATCGAAGTCTTTTCGTAAATCCGCGAGATGCACGTCAGTGCCGAGTTTTTTACCGTTATGAACAGTGATGCCGCCAACGCCCAAAATAAAATCAACCTCTTTCTGGGCAAAATTGTCTGGGACCTTATAGGCGGCGATGCCATACTCATTGAGGCCGCCGGATTTCGGCATGGCCTCAAATACTTCACAGTCATGACCCTGCTGGGATAAACGATGTGCGGCTGCCAGGCCTGCAGGACCCGCCCCGACGATGGCAACTTTCTTACCCGTGGGGGCTCCTTGGCTATAGGGTTGCTCCCCGGTTTCCATCAGCCAGTCTGTGGCAAAACGCTGTAACTTACCGATGGTAACAGGTTTTCCTTCCTGGGCGGTCCGGACACAGGCCTCTTCGCACAAGACCTCAGTCGGACAAACCCGTGCACAGGCACCCCCCATAACATTTTCATCCAGAATATCGATGGCGGAGCCTCGATAATTGGCAGTGGCAATTTTACGAATGAAATTGGGAATATTAATTCCGGTTGGACAGGCTTCTATGCAGGGAGCGTCATAACAAAAATAACAACGGCTTGCCTCAATGCCTGCGGTTTTTGCATCCAGCGGCGGATACATATCGGCAAAATTCTCTTCCAGCTCGTCCTCAGACAGGCGTCCAAAAGCGATATCGCTCATACTCCCCGTTCCTTCTCCATGTCAGAAAATCAGCTGCCTTGACCGACTGCTTTACTTTTGTGAAAAAACCATAACGAAAAACTGACCAAATGGTCAAGTTTTTTTAATAACGGTTGCAAGACGGTCAGAAATAGTGGATTTTCAATCAGTTATAAAAATCAATTTCTTTGTTGCGGACGAAGATGGATACTAAAACTGACCAATCCCTGGACCGGAATGCGCAAGGGCGAATCCGACAGGAAAATATGGAACGGATTATGAAGGCGGCGGAAAAAGTCTTCGCCGGATCCGGCTTTCGAGGGGCAACGACCTCTGCGATCGCTATCGAAGCAGGCTTGCCCAAAGCCAACATCCATTATTATTTTGGCACCAAGGAAAAACTCTATCGCGCGGTCCTCGATGATATTGTTGAGCTGTGGCTCTCCTCCTTCCGTGAGATTGGAGAAATGGATGATCCGGCCGAAACACTGGCAGATTATATCCGTGGCAAAATGCAGCTCTCCAGAGACCGTCCCAATGCCTCCAAGGTTTTTGCCAACGAACTGATCCGCGGCGCCCCACGCATCAACAGTTACTTATCGATGGAGCTGAAAGACTGGGTCGAAGAAAAATCCGGAATCCTCGATAACTGGATCGCCCAGGGTCGCATGGCTCCTGTCGACACCAAACATCTGATCTTCCATATCTGGGCCATGACCCAGACCTGGGCCGACTTTGAAGCTCAGTGGTCAGCGATATTAGGCCGGGAAAATGGCCTTGAAGCTACGGATTTTGAAACAGCGACAAATGCGATTATTACGACCGTTCTTAGAAACTGCGGGCTGGTTCCGTTACCTCCGGGGAACTGAACATTAAACTCTTCCAATCCTTATCAGAGACTACCCTATTCCCTCACGGTTGATCCAGGCTCGGGCTGATTTGGATACCAGTAGCGCCGCCCCTAAGATACTACAAAGCCATAAAAGTATATAAAGAAGTGTTGGGAGGAACCCTTTCGGGAGAGCCTGTGTAGCCATTACGTCTGGTGCAATGAAAAATCCGACTGCCATACCAATTATTCCAAAAATGAAAAAAGCCAAATAGGCGTTTCTGACCATTATGCTTCCGTGCCGCGAGATCAAAACAGTTATCAAAGCTGTAAATGCGGCGTAAATAAAGGCCGAAGCCACAATGACCGGTAAGGAAAAAAAGGTGAGCACAACTGGGTTGAATTCGGGAGATTGAAGAATAGTAGTTTTTATCTCATCCAATGAGATAACAGAACTTAATACTCCAAGAATAAAAGTCGCCAACATGACATATTCAAAATAAACAATTGCTGGCGGCCTTGGGCCTAACGGCGGTTGGCCAGACAATGGAAGAAATCTTGATGAAAGTAATCCTGAAGCCATGACAAGCGCGGATAAAACCAAAATGTGCAGTGATAGAGTTAGACTCGGATTTTCGGTAAACAGCTCAAGCTGAGAAAGTCTAAACCAAACCAGCCCAATGAACGTCAAGATGAGAATAGTCTTTAAACCAGCCCAGAGTCGTGTCCTTTTCTTATATTGACTTCGAAAGCAGGCGACAATTATCGCAGGCGCGGTAATATAAATAAAGACAGATCCAAAGGATCCGACTTTTGCCCCAGATTCGGAGGAAATAGCACTCTGACCACCGAGTACATAAAGTACTCCCATACTCACCAGAATAAACGCAATTAGTCCAAGAATAATAAAGATCAAGGCGACAAGTAATCGTACTGCAAACATGACAACTTACACTCATAATTAGAATATTATTACAAATGTAATATCTACATGAACTACTATCGATTGTAAAGCAATCAGGCGCTAGCGATTTCTTCCTGTAAAATTTCGAGCTCCAACCACCGCGTTTCAGAGGCTTCTAACTCTTTTTTTACTTCGGTGAGAGAGGTTGCAATTTTCTCGAAAGTTTCTGGATCTTTTTTAAATAACTGAGGGTCAGCGAGGTCTTCTTCCAATTCAGTAATTCTCTTTTCAAGCTCTTCAATCTTATTCGGCAAAAGATCAAGGTCCCGCTGGTCTTTATAAGAGAGTTTCTTGCGGATTTGAATAGGTTTCTCAGATACGGATTTTGTGATCGCGGGTTTGGCAGCCTTTTTCTCCGCCTTCTTGCGAGCTTTTGTGTAATCGGTGTAGCCGCCAATATACTCTTCGATCTTTCCGCCCTCCTCCAGTACGATCACTGAGGTCACAAGCTGATCAAGAAATTCCCGATCATGGCTAACCAGCAATAGGGTTCCATCATAGCTACTGAGCATTTCCTGCAACAGATCGAGGGTTTCCATATCGAGATCGTTTGTCGGCTCGTCGAGGACTAACAGATTGCTTTCCCGCGCCAACAGCTTGGCAAGAAGGAGCCGGTTCTTCTCACCGCCGGAAAGAGATTTGACCGGGCTTTTTGCCTGTCGGTCCTCAAACAGAAAATCCCGCAAGTAAGCCACCACATGACGCACTTCGCCGCGTACCATCAACTGCCCGCTGCCTGGATCGGCCAATGTATTCCAAAGACTTTCTTCCGGATCCAGGCTGTCCCGGTTCTGATCAAAGATCGCCGGTGTCAAATTAGTCCCCAACTTTACCAAACCACTGGACGGAGTTAGTGTTCCCATCAGAATTTTAAGGAGAGTCGTCTTGCCCGCGCCATTGGGTCCGATAATCCCGACCCGATCTCCTCGCTGGATCTTGGTCGAGAATTTCTTGATAACCGTATGGTCCTCGCCATTCTCCTGGAAGATCATGGAGATGTCGGTGGCTTCAGCCACGACTTTGCCACTCTTACTTCCCGCAATTACCTGTAATTTAGCCGAGCCGACAGGACCAATCCGCTCCGCTCGCTCTGCCCGCAAACGGTGCAGCGCCCGTATACGGCCCTCATTGCGGGCCCGCCGCGCTGTAATGCCTTTGCGAGACCAATCGGTTTCCTCGGCGATTTACTTATCCAGTTTTTTGGCCTCCACCTCTTCCCGTGCGAGAATATCTTCTGACCAGGCCTCAAAGGCACTGAAACCCTTACCATGGGTGCGCAACCGTCCCCGATCCATCCAAAACAGCCGATTGGTGAGATTGGCAAGGAATTGCCGGTCATGGCTTATGATCAGAAGCGCGCCGCGAAAGCTCTTAAGCTCTTCCTCAAGCCAGAGAATTGTCGTGATATCGAGATGGTTTGTCGGCTCATCCAACAACAGGACATCGGGATTAGAGACAAGCGCCTCGGCAAGCGAAACCCGCCGTGCTTCCCCGCCTGAAAGCGTTTGCAGTTGGCGATCCCCTTCAATACCGAGACCATCGAGAACTTGAGCGGCCAGATATCCGGTTTCCTGCCCCTCCTCCGTCATCGACTTTGGCAGGCCCGTCGCGACCTGTTCGCGGACTGTCCGGCCCGGAATCAATTCCGGTTGTTGTTGCAAATAGCTGATACGCGTTCCGGCCTGAACAAACCGCTCTCCACCATCGAGCTCAATACTGCCGGCGATGGCTTTCAACAGAGTTGACTTGCCGGAGCCATTACGGCCCATAAGCGCAATCCGCATCCCCGGCTCGACGCCAAGGGAAATGTCAGAAAACAGATCGCCACCACCAAAGGTGATGCGCGCATTTTGCAGGGCGAGAATGGGGGCAGCCATGGATACTGATCAATCATTATTTGCTGGAATTTGGACCAGCGAACTTTTAGCACTGTTCACCGAATTCAAGCAAATCTGTTACGACAATATTTTTTGTTAAATGGAAAAACTACAAAAATAAAATTACTAAAGAGAGTATTAAAGCAAGCAAGCTGCCAAATGCTAGCCATGTAAACAATATATCAGCTGGATGATACATCTTCCTCAATATGGCCTCGCCAACAACTCCAGTTATCACCGGAATCGGATAATAAAAGATCACAGTAAGCGTAAATTCTTTGAAGCCCAGTGAAGACGCTCTATGGGCGCCTAATCCTACCGCTAATGCGAGGACCGGCCATACGAGCAAAGAAACCAGAGCCAACAAAGCCCTTATCGAAATAGTGGTCTTCTCGGGACTTAAAAACGGCCCTTTCCCCGGTTTCAAAATAGGTTCAGGTGTAGACTTAGAATCTTCGGACTTCATTATAAATCCTTCGGCATTTAGAAAACTATTTTAAATTGTACATTTAATATTAAAATCTACTTAATAGTATCGAACTTTATCTATATTGAAATTCTCACTGCGACAAAACGCCTATTGCCTGAAATTGTTTGAGGTCCTATATACAAGACCGAAATTGTCTGTTATAAAATGCTTGAAATAAGACCATTTTAGTACGATATAGATGAGACCATGATAAAATT
>JANSXH010000007.1 GCA_024743055.1 Pseudomonadota bacterium | reverse complement strand
GCTTCTCTAGATTAGGCAGGTATAGCGGACCAGACCGTAGATTGGACTCCGCTTTGCCTGCTTGGGCGGCTTCTACGATATGGCCAAAGGTATCTGCTCCGGTATCACCGAAGGCTTCTGCATCCCGTGCTGCTCCCAGTCCAAAGCTGTCCAAGACGATCAGGATCGCTCTGCTCATATGTCCTCCTTCGTCATTTTCTGTCGAACCGGTGGCTGCTTGGGTGGTGCTTCCTCTGCGATGGTGATGGCTTGCAAGACCCTCTGCTCTGCCCGATCTGCGGCCTCATCGCTTCTGGCATATATCCGGGCAATGGGATGTCGGGGTCCCGTCTTGGTTCCCAGACCTGCGATATTGGATAACCCAACACCGTAATCAATTTTGTCACTAGCCTTGTGTCGGCCACCTCCAAGATCAAGGACGGCAACACCTATTTCTCTTACATTCAAAGATCCGAGATATCCCCGGCTTGGTGCAAAAACGTCCCGAACCACCGGTGCCAAGGGAAGATGGCGATCCGTATCCGTCATAAGATCTCGGGGCCCGCCAAGAGCAGCGATCATCTGGGCAAATTTTTCAGCTGCAGTCCCACTTGTCAGAGCTCCCTGGACGGCATGTGGTGCTGTTTCCTTGTCGGCCAAGCCTGTAAGAATGAGCATTTCCGAGCAAAGGGCGATGACAACATCTGTCAGTCGAGGGTCTGGCTTGCGGCCCATGAGAAAATCGATTGTCTCTCTTACCTCAATGGCATTACCAGCAGTTTTTCCGAGAACTTCGTTCATGTCCGTTAGTAAAGCCGTTGTTGGCATGCCATAGCCGTTGGCAACGGTCACGATGCTTCTAGAGAGTTCGACCGCGTCCTCATAGTCTTCCTTAAAGGCACCGGAGCCGAATTTGACATCCATAACCAAGGCATCCAGACCAGCTGCCAGTTTTTTAGAAAGAATGGATGCTGTAATCAGAGGAATGGACTCAACGGTCGCCGTCACGTCCCGTGTGGCATAGAAGCGCTTGTCAGCAGGGGCCAAATCGGCGGTTTGTCCGATGATGGCACAACCTATCTTCTGGATTGTTTTAGTCAGCAAATCCGGACTGGGAGAGGTGTTATAGCCAGGAACACTATCGAGCTTGTCGAGAGTTCCACCAGTATGGCCGAGCCCGCGTCCGGAAATCATAGGAACAGCACCGCCACAGGCAGCTATTATTGGTGCAAGCATCAGGCTGACTTTGTCTCCGACCCCGCCTGTGGAGTGTTTATCAACGACCGGACGGCCCAGGTCCGCACTAGACCAATCCATCACATGGCCGGAATGCACCATGGCGCGGGTCAAATGCACCCGCTCATCCATGGTCATACCTTGAAAAAATACAGCCATGGCGAAAGCGGCGATCTGCCCCTCAGACACGGAATCATCTGTTATTCCACGAACGATAAACTGGATCTCGGCGTCACTCAGGACCTTTCCGTCGCGCTTGCGCCGAATGATTTCCTGGGGAATGAATTTAACCGGCTTGGTCATATTGCTCCCGATCTCTTCTACTCACCATAGGGGATCCAGATATTTTTGATCCGGGTTGCATGGCGCAGGAATTCACGACCTTCGCCCTGTTCATTGTCAAACCAGTTACGAGCCTTGCCATTACTGACCCAGGTTTGTTTCATATTTTCCGTCGATGCAAGCTCAACTTCCTGACTACCCTTTTGATCCCCAAAATACCAGATGGACGTGACATCATCGTGTTTTGCCAGGGTATCGGATAGCTCATCCCGCAGGCCGGTAAGGATGTTAAAGGCACCGGCAGGCATATCGGAAGTTTCCAATATTTGGTAAAAATCCGTCGCCGAAAGCGGATGCCGCTCTGAGGCAATCAGGACGACCCTGTTGCCCATGGCCAGAGCCGGGGCGGCGAGAGAGATCAGAGAGAGAAGTGGATTTTCGTCAGGGCAGATGATCCCTACGGTGCCTAAGGCTTCTTTCATCGCCAAAGTGACCCCTCGCATGGGCGGTGTATGAACCCGACTCTCGTATTTGTCTGCCCAGGCGCCATAGGAGAACAGGCGACGGATTGTTGCCGCCACCTCGTCCGTTGCCTTCTTGCGGCTAACACCTGTTGTTTGCATCAGTCGATCAGCGAATTCGCTTTTCCGGATATCGAGATTTTCGGCGATATAGTAGAGAACCTGGGCCCGATTATGGGCGCTTGCATTTGTCCACCCGGTCGCTTTTCGGGCAGCTTCAACAGCGTTGCGCACATCCTTTCGATTGCCATGACCAACTTCAGCTAGGTTTTGGCCTGTAGGGGACAGGACCGGGAGGCTATACCCGGAATCTGGGCGGGCCTGTTTGCCACCGATATACATCTTGGCGGTTCTATCCAGATCAGTGGTGGCCACGCCCGAGGCCGGGGTTCTGCCTTTGCTGGGTCCTGGTTTTGAAAGCGGTAGCTTATTGAGATAGGCCGGTTTCAAAACCTCGAGCATTCCCTCATGTCCACCTTCCCGGCCATAGCCGGACTCGCGGGTTCCTCCAAAACCGCACGCCGCATCAAACTGATTGGTGGAATTTATCCAGACCACTCCGCAATCAAGTTTGGGCGCAATATCAAGAGCAAGATTGATATTCTCGCTCCATATCGAGGCAGCAAGACCATATCGTGTGTTGTTGGCGACCTGCACAGCCTCTGTGGGCGTTCGGAATGTCATGGCGACAACGACAGGACCGAAAATCTCTTCTTGAGCAATTGTATTTGCCGGTTCCACCTCGGTGAACAGAGTGGGAGGGTAAAAACAGCCATCTTTTGGCACGGCCCAGCTGGGTTGCCACATCTGTGCGCCTTCTTTCTGTCCCGTCTTTACCAGTTTATCGATGGATTTCAGTTGTACCGGTGCGACGATGGCGCCCATATCGATGGATTTGTCCAGAGGATCTCCCAGCCGCAGGTTTTCCATACGGGCCTTCAGTTTGGCGATCATTTTCTCAGCGATGCCTTCCTGCAGGAGCAACCGAGAGCCGGCACAGCAGACCTGGCCCTGGTTGAACCAGATGGCATCAACTACCCCTTCCACCGCGCTGTCGAGATCGGCGTCTTCAAAGACAATGAAGGGAGACTTTCCGCCAAGCTCTAGTGTCAGATGCTTGCCGCTTCCGGCCGTTGCCTTTCGAATTTCCCGACCAACCTCAGTTGACCCAGTGAAAGCAATCTTGTCGATATCCGGATGGTTGACCAGGGCCTGACCTGTGCTGCCATCGCCGGTAATGATATTTATAACTCCATCTGGTAGGCCAGCGTCCTTGCAGATCTCGGCAAAACAGAGGGCCGTGAGGGAGGTAAATTCGGCTGGCTTAAGGACGACAGTGTTGCCGGCGGCAATGGCGGGAGCGATTTTCCAGGCCAGCATTAGAAGCGGGAAGTTCCAGGGAATGATCTGACCGATCACGCCCATGGGTTCATAGCCCGCAAATTCCTGATCCTGAAGCTGCGCCCAGCCGGCATGATGGTAAAAATGCCGCGCCACAAGGGGAATGTCGATATCGCGGGTTTCACGAACGGACTTCCCGTTATCGAGAGTTTCGAGAACCGCAAGAAGCCGGGAATTTCTTTGAATGGCCCGCGCCAATGCATAAAGATGGCGGGCCCGGCTATGTCCACCCAAGGCCTGCCAGTCCTTTTGCGCTTTTCGGGCGGCCTTTACAGCGAGATCGACGTCTTTCGCATTGGCGGCACTGATTTTTGCAAGCTTGCTGCCATCTGCCGGATTGACACTGTCTAGACAGCATGCTGATTTCGCTTTGGCCCATTTTCCACCAATAAACAGATCAAATTTCTTTTTGTGATCTGCAATCCATTTCAAGGCAAGCTCATCACTTTCTGGGGCGGCACCGTAGCTCATCGTGTCAAATATTTCTGCAATACTCATCTGCTTTTGTCCTCAGGCCAGAGGGTGGCGGAAATCCGCTGAATAACGTCCTGTTACGAAATGCTCCAGCTGTCTCTCTATATCTCCGAGGAGGCTGGATGCGCCAATGCGAAACAAATCCGGTTGCAACCAGTCGTCGCCCAGTTCCTCTTTCATCATGATTTGGTAGCCGAGGATATCTTTCGCCAGACTGATACCGCCCGCCGGTTTGTAGCCGATTTTATACCCGGTCATTTCCTGATAACTGCGGATCATACGGATCATCACAAGGGTGACGGGAAGAGTTGCATTCACACTTTCCTTACCCGTCGAGGTTTTGATGAAATCCGCCCCCGCCATCATGGCGACGAGGCTTGCCTTAGCGACATTGCGAAGGGTGCCAAGTTCCCCGGTTCCAAGAATGGCTTTCAGATGCGCGTCCCTACAGGCTTCCCGGAAGGCTTTGACTTCGTCATAGAGAGCTTGCCAGTTTCCTGTGAGTACATGGCCGCGGGTAATCACGATATCGATTTCACTGGCACCCGCCGCCACGGAGGCTTCAATCTCCTTCACTCTCAAATCAAAGGGACTGAGGCCGGCGGGAAAACCAGTGGATACGGCGGCAATAGGAATCCCTGATCCTTCAAGAGCCGTCACCGCTGTTTCAATCATACTGTGATAGACGCACACAGCCCCGGTTGTGAGGTTGCGTCCTTCCATTCCAAGAGACTTCAGGAGATCCGGCCGAACTGGCTGGCGTGCCTTTGCGCAAAGACGGCGCACCCGGCCCGGCGTATCGTCTCCGCTCAAGGTAGTCAGATCCATACAGGAGACGGCCTTCAGCAGCCAGGCAGCCTGATGGGCCTTTTTAACGGTTCGGCGCCCCCCCAAAGTAGAAGCGCGGCGTTCAACAGCACTCAGATTAACCCGGACATCCTCCAAGGCATCAAGCGACAGGGCCATGCCGGGGTTTCTGGCGTGGGAGTGTGCAGAAGGTTTGAAAGGACTAATCGTTGCCATTTTCGGTGCTCCTGAGATGCGCTTTGAGAAGTTCCCTTTTCAGGGTTTCCAAGAAGACAATTACAAGCTTTTCCAGGTCCGCTGCTGCCAGTTTAGCACATTCCAGGGTCTGTTCATGGCTAAGTTTGGTTTTGCTCATACCAGCGACCAGATTGGTAATGTTCGAGATGGCGGCGACCCTGAGGCCGCAATGCCGCGCGACAAGGACCTCCGGGGTGGTTGACATCCCAACCGCATCTGCGCCTAACGTCTTAAAGGCTTTGATTTCCGCCGGTGTTTCAAAATTCGGGCCGAGATAGTGAAGATACACACCTTCATGCAAGTTAATTTCCAGTTCCTTTGCCACGGCCGCCAGATGCTCTCTCAAAATCGGATCATAGGCTTCTTCCATGGAGAAAAAGCGCGCACCGAAGGTTTCATCATTCTCGCCTTTCAGCGGATTGAGGCCGGTGAAATTAATATGGTCACTCAAAACCATGAGGCTTCCCGGACCCATTTTTTTGCGAAAACTCCCGGCTGCATTGGTCACTAGCAGGATCTCTATCCCGATTAGCTTCAGCATTCTCACTGGAACCGCCAGGTCCCGTGGATCCGTGCCTTCGTAATAGTGAATGCGACCCTGCATGCAGGCAACGGGCATACCGCCCAGTCGCCCGAGGATCAAACGTCCGGCATGGCCTTCGACAGTTGATCTGGGAAAATCAGGAATATCATCATAGCTGATGCTGGCAACGACCTCGATTTGATCCGCCAGCCCGCCCAGGCCAGAGCCGAGAATGATACCGACACGGGGAGTAAAACCGGGCGCCGTTTCCTTGACGAAATCGGCAGCTGCTTGGGGGGCAGAAGTCATCATCTTTCCTTAATATAGGGCTCGCCAATGGCTTTCGGCGGATGTGCCTTGCCAACAAAACCTGCCAATAGCAGAACGGTCAATATATATGGGAGCGCCTGTATGAACTGTACAGGAATTTCTCCAACAATCGGAAGGGCCACACCCTGTAAGCGGGCCTGAACGGCATCTGTAAAGGCAAACAGAAGACAGGCAAACATGGTTGGAACAGGTTTCCATTTGCCAAAAATCAGGGCCGCAAGCGCCAGATACCCTTTACCGGCCGTCATGTCCCGGATAAATCCGGCGCCATGGGCCGTCGACAGATAAGTCCCCGCGATGCCGCACAGGAAGCCGGTCACCGCCAGGGCCTTGTAGCGCATGAGATCAACCTGAATACCTGCGGTATCAACAGCATGAGGATTTTCCCCAACGGCCCGAACTCGCAGACCAAATCGTGTCCGATACAGGATCCAGGCAGTAATCGGAACGGCGGCTGCGGCCATATAAACAATGATGTTATGGCCCGAAATCAGTTCCGCATAGATATATCCGATGATCGGAACATCTCTCATGGCTTCCGCGAAAGGTAAAACGATACCGCGAAACCGGGAATCACCGTTCAATGCAGGTGTTTGCCCACCCATCCGGAACCAGGCATATCCCAGGGTGGGGGCGAGACCGGCAACGACGATATTGATCGCCATGCCAGAGACAACCTGATTCCCCTTATGGGTGACGCAGGCATAGGCATGAAGTGAGGACAACATGAGGGATGTCAGGATACCGGCGCAAAGCCCGACCCAGGCAGATCCAGATACGGCGGCGACTGTCGCCGCGGCAAAAGCCGCTCCCAGCATTTTTCCTTCAAGGCCGATATCAACGACGCCGGCCCGCTCCGAAAACATACCGGCGAGAGCTGCCAGTACAAGAGGAGTTGCGACTCGCAATGTGGCATCCAGCAGCAGAACGATGATCTGAAAGGTTTCCATTATCGCGCCTCCGCCGGTTTAGGGAAGGCGATCCGTCGGTAAGCAGCCTCAATCTTGGGCCGGAACATATGCTCCAGTGCTCCGGAGAACAGAATGATCAAGCCCTGAATAACAATGACCATCTCTTTATTGATATTTTTCATCTCAAAGGCGAGCTCTGATCCACCCTGATACAAGGCGCCGAACAGGAGGGCAGCCAGAAATATCCCGATGGGATGATTGCGGCCCATCAAGGCGACAGCGATTCCAACAAATCCATAGCCACCTGTAAAATCGAGGATAAGGCGATGTTGTACACCTTGAATTTCATTGACCCCGACAAAACCGGCCAGAGCACCAGAAATCATCATGGCGAGAATGATGTTTTTTGCTGGCGAAATTCCGGCATATCCTGCTGCTGTCTCATTCTGCCCGACAACCCGAATTTCATATCCCCAACGGGTGTGCCAGATGAGAAAGTAAAATCCTCCACTCAATACCAATGCATATATAAATGACAAATTGAGAGGCGTTCTCGGCATGTCGATAACGCTATGAAAGAACGGGAGCCAGGTGCTCTCAATAAAAGACCGGCTCTCAGGAGATTGACCGTTCGGATCAATCAGGACCTCAACAAGAAGATAGGTCATCACCGACGCGGCAATGAAGTTGAACATGATGGTCGTAATAACGATATGGCTGCCGCGTTTGGCCTGTAGATAGCCCGGGATATACGCCCAGGCGGCCCCAAAAATAGCCGCAGCGAGCATGGCGAGCGGGATCACAAGCCAGGTTGGCATCCAATCAAAATACAGACAGACGAGAGCGACACCGACGCCGCCGATGGCCGCCTGGCCCTCTGCGCCAATATTAAACAATCCGCAGTGAAAGGCGATGGCGACAGCAAGACCAGTGAAGATGAAGTTCGTCGTGTAATAAAGGGTATAGCCAATGGCTTCGGGATAGCCAAAGGCACCATAGACAAGGACTTGTAAGGCTTCAATTGGGTTGTCCCCAACGATGATGATAACGACACCAGAGATCAGCAAGGCGGCGAGAAGATTCATTAACGGTACCAGGGCATAATTTACCCAGCCCGGGATTTTGGGCGGCGTTCCGAATTTTGGTTTCTTCTCCGCCATCAGACTGCCGCCTCTTCCGCCTTTTGGGTTTCCCTAATACCGGCCATCATCAACCCAAGCTTGGTTTCTGTAGCATCTTCTGCGTCTAGTTCTCCGACGATTTCGCCATCAAACATCACGGCAATCCGGTCAGCGATTGACATGACCTCATCAATTTCAACGGAAACAACCAGGATCGCTTTACCTGCATCTCGCATCTTGATCAGCTGATTATGGATAAACTCGATAGCACCAATATCAACACCGCGTGTAGGTTGCCCGACGAGAAGCACATCGGGGTTTTGTTCCATCTCTCTGGCCAAAACCAATTTTTGCTGATTGCCACCGGAAAAGCCCGACGCCTTAAGATGGGGGTCCGGAGGTCGGACATCGAATTTTTCGATATGTTGCTCACAGGTTTTAACCATCGCGCTCTGATCAAGGCGCAAACCGCGATTATATTCTGGACTATCCTGATATCCGAGAATCGTACATTCATTGGCTTCGAATGAGAGGATCAGGCCGGAACGATGCCGGTCTTCCGGGACATGGCCCAGGCCAATTTTCCGTAAAGTCCGAGCCGTGAAGTTTTTGGATTTGACCAGCTCTTCTCCCTTATATTGTATGCTGCCAGAAGACGGCGGGACAATGCCGCCCAAAACTTCCAATAGTTCTGATTGACCGTTTCCGGAAACACCTGCAATGCCAAGGATCTCGCCAGCTTTAAGCTCAAGATCTATATTCTTCAGCCTCGGTACTCCATCACCGTCGAGGTAACTCAGATTTTGAACTTTGACTAGTGTTTCTCTGGGCTGGGCTTTTTGTTTTTCCACCTGTAACAAAACCGATCGACCGACCATCAACTCTGCGAGTTGCTCCCTGTTCGTATCTTGGGTTTTTACATGGGCAACCATTTCTCCGCGGCGCATCACTGAGACATTGTCAGTTATGGCCATGATTTCCCTCAATTTATGGGTGATGAGAATAACGGTCTTACCCTGCTCGCGCAGGGTATCAAGTATCCGGAACAGATGATCCGCTTCTTGAGGTGTTAGAACACCTGTTGGTTCATCCAGAATGAGAATTTCAGCGCCCCGATAGAGTGCCTTGAGGATTTCCACTCTTTGCCGTAATCCCACTGGCAACTCACCAACGATGGCATCGACATCGACATCAAGGGCGTATTCTTCTTCCAGGCGCTCCAGCTCGTGCCGGGCCGTTGCCAATCCCTCTGTTAGCCGAAATCCGCCTTCTACCCCAAGGACAATGTTTTCGAGCACCGTAAATGTATCAACCAACATGAAATGCTGATGCACCATTCCAATGCCGGCTGCAATGGAACTTTGTGGATTATCGATATGGCAGGCCTCTCCGTTGACGAGAATCTCGCCACTATCGGCTTCATAAAAGCCATAGACAATGCTCATCAATGTGGATTTCCCGGCGCCATTTTCACCAATGATGCCGTGAATGGTTCCCCGGTCCACGGACAAGGATATATCCTTGTTGGCGTGAACCGGGCCGAACCGTTTATTGACGCGGCGCAATTCAAGCGCCGGAGACGTATCCGTCATCGCCGTCGGACTTACCGGTCCATATAGTTGGTAACCTTTATTTTCCCAGAGATGATCTCATCCCGGGCCTTGTTCATAGCCGCGATCATTTCCGGACTAAGAACATTCTTGTTCCACTGATCGACGGAGAAACCAACGCCATTTTCCTTCAAGCCGAGCACTTTAATGCCAGGTTGCCACGTTCCGTCCTTCGCTGAGGTAAAGGCATCATTCACTGCAACATCAACACGCTTCAGCATGGAAGTCAGCATGGTTCCAGGATGCAGATAGTCCTGATTGCTATCCACGCCGATGGCGAATTTTTCGGAATCAGCAGCAGTTTGATAAACGCCAATACCGGTTCCGCCTGCCGCTGCAAAAATTACATCAGCACCCCGGTCAAACTGGCTTTGAGCTAACTCACCACCTTTTGTTGGATCATTCCAGGCTGACGGCGTCGTACCTGTCATATTCTCGATAACCTCTGCCTTGGGATTGGCATGCATGACGCCTTCCTTGTACCCAAGGGCAAATTTACGAATTAATGGAATGTCCATTCCGCCGATAAACCCAACTTTGCCTGTTTTACTTGCCATTGCTGCTGCAATTCCAACAAGGAAAGATCCCTGTTCTTCACGGAATATGACAGACTGGACATTTGGTAGATCCACTACCATGTCAATGATCGTGAATTTTGTATCTGGATGAGCCATAGCCGCAGCTTTTACGGCGTCAGCCTGAGCAAAGCCCATGGCGACGACGATGCTGGCACCTTTGCGGGCCATACGCTCAGTGGCCTGCGCCCTTTGAGATACCTGGGTTACCTCAAAATCCATATATTCAATACCGGTTTTTTTCTTGAATTCCTCAGCGCCGTTGTAACCGGCCTCATTGAAGGATTTATCGAATTTTCCACCCATATCGAATACGATGGCCGGTTTGAAGTCCTCGGCTTGCGCCAAACCACCTACCGTCATTGCAGCGGCCGCGATTAGGCCAATTGCGATTTTTTTGATCATCTAGATCACTCCCTGTTGTCTACACCCAAATTTTGAAAGCAAAATACAATACTTGCCTTCATCCAAACCCAAATCTGACCAACCGGTCAAGAATATTTCTTATTAAGACAAGTATATGGCTCAATTTTCGCTTCGACTAGAAGATTAGAGGCTGAGTGGGTGCCCAGATGTGATTTTTAACGGGAATCAGTCTATACTGTCCCCATTATCCATCCAAGTGGGGGAAGAAACATGGATAACGATACACCAGAGGTTTTGGATCTTGAGGCGCTTGTAGATGACAGGTTGTCTGGACGTTCTGGATTCGCAAATACTAAAAAGCTACGGAAACTGGGCCTGAGCGAATATAAAACCTGGCTCCAGGGGCGCCTCGCAGAGAAAATGGTGCGCTTAAATGACCCAAGAAAGCGAAAGCGGGCAGAACGCAAGGCGGAAAAATCAACAGACTGATCTGGTGGCCTGGTTGCCGCAATATTGCTGGCTAATTCCCGGCTTTCCGACTAATAAACTCTGTAATAATTGTTTTTCAATCCTATCAGGTGTCTCAAACTATGGCCATTGATCCCCGATTCTCAAATCTGCATATTCTTGATCATCCGCTTATCGTTCACAAGCTGAGCCATATGAGGAACAAGAAAACTTCGACCAAAACCTTTCGTCAGTTGTTGAAGGAAATTGCGCTTCTCATGGGCTATGAGATTACGCGTCAGTTGCCTACCAAGTCTGAGGAAATTGAAACGCCTATTTGTCCAATGTCAGCCACGGTTCTGGCCGGAAAAAAATCTGCAATTGTCCCGATATTGCGGGCTGGACTGGGGATGGCGGATGGTCTGCTGGAGTTGATGCCGTCGGCGCGGGTCGGGCATATCGGCATGTATCGAGACCCGGAAACCAAGCGTCCTGTTGAATATTTGCGAAAGCTTCCGACTGCAGAAGATCGCCTATACATCCTTGTGGATCCGATGCTGGCTACCGGATATTCGGCAGCGGCCGGTGTCGAAGTCCTGTTAGATCACGGGGTAGAGGAGAAGAATATCCGGTTTATGGCCCTGGTGGCAGCACCGGAGGGAGTACAGGTGATGTTGGACAAGCATCCAGAGGTCACGGTTTATGTTGCGGGGCTGGATGAGAAGCTGAATGACCATGCCTATATTGTTCCTGGCCTAGGCGATGCCGGGGATCGGCTCTACGGGACCCTATAACAGCCATTAAAAAAGCCCCAATCCTAAGATCGGGGCTTTTTTGGGAGACTGGCTAAGGTCTACTTCCTGTCCGCGTCTGTTAGTTACGGGCAATTACTTCCATGACAAGGTTTTGTGGCAATTTGATGGCTGCGCACGGTGTCTGAAACCGTCGCGAACATACTGACAATCATTGAATAAAAGCTGTATCTGTATCTAACCATCTTGACCCCCTTGGCCATGTTATCTGATGACATGATAATATGCTTTACCCTCCAAAACCCCAAGCAAAACCTGTGTGCGCCTCGTCACAGGATTGCAAGTAACCATGCCGGACCCTGTGTCAAGGCCATTTGACCTCAGGTGGCAGGGACATCAGGATGGCATCCGTATTACCTCCGGTTTTCAGGCCAAATGTCGTACCGCGATCATACAGGAGGTTGAACTCGACATAGCGGCCGCGGCGGATCAGCTGATGCTCTCGTTGATCATCTGTCCAGCTTTTGTTCATATGTCGCCGGACAATCTCTGGGTAAGCGTCAGCAAAGGCTCTCCCCACATCCTGGGTAAAAGCGAAATCCCGATCCCAGTTTGTTTCAAGTTTATCGTAAAAAATGCCGCCAACACCTCGGGGCTCTTGCCGGTGAGGGAGATAAAAATACTCATCACACCAGTTTTTGAACCTCGGATAGTATTCCGGATCATGTTTATCACAAGCAACTTTGAGAGCTTCGTGAAAGGTCTCCGTGTCTGATTCGTTCGGGTACATTGGTGTCAGGTCCGCCCCACCACCAAACCAGGACTTCCCGGTGACGATATGGCGAGTATTCATATGCACGGCAGGAACAAGTGGGGACTGCATATGTGCCACAAGGGAAATACCGCTTGCCCAAAAGTTTCCGTCAGCATCGGTGCCTGGAATATTTTGGCGGAATTCTTCAGAAAACTGGCCATGAACGGTCGAAATATTGACTCCGACTTTTTCGAAAACCCGACCTTTCATGACCGACATCTCGCCGCCGCCTCCTCCCGGGCGCTGCCAATTGGTGACCTCAAATTTCCCGGGTTCTCTGTCGGCGAACGTTCCGGTAAGTTCTTCCTCCAGGGTTTCGAAACTCTGGCGGATTCGATCGCGCAGCTCCCGAAACCAGTCAGCGGCAATGGATTTACGGTCAGCAATCAGGTCAGAAGTCATACAAGCTCCGAAGTTATGAGATCGTTTGTGGGGTAGGAATGGGAAAAGAATTGTTTTGGCGCAGGGCTTCACCGGCAACCATGGCTGCAGAAATTGCGACATTGACGGAGCGCATCCCTGCCGACATGGGAATAACGACACGACTGTCGGCCATATCATGAACCTGTTCTGGTACACCCGCACTCTCTCGCCCTACCAAAAGGATATCTGATTGCAGAAAGTCAAACTCCGTATAGGGCGTTGCCGATTTGGTTGTCAGCAGAACAAGGCGGTTTCCCTCTATGGTTTTAAGAAATTCACTCCAACTGCTATGACGGGTCACGGCAACAGAATCGGCGTAATCCATGACCGCCCGTCGAAGATCTTTTGCGCCGAATGGAAAGCCGCAAGGTTCAATAATATCGACTGCAATATTCAGGCAAGCTCCCAGTCGGAGCATGGTTCCCACATTTGGAGCAATATCCGGTTGATAAAGTGCAAGTCTCATGATTGTCTTGTAATGGCCCTGATGTAACAAATACAGAAAAAATCCGCGTTTAATTGTCGCATTTGGCACGTTCGGGCTGGACATATCGCAATTATGATGACAAAAAGCGGTCGCGAAACAATTATTTTTTAGAGGTTTTGGGGACAAGTAAATGACCACCACCACCCCCGGAGAAGAAGACGGCGTGAAGCGTCGCGATTTTCTGTATGTTGCCGCTGGCGGATTAGGAGCTGTTGGAACAGCCGCCGCTATCTGGCCCTTCATCTCTCAGATGAATCCTTCAGCCGACGTGCTGGCACTCTCAACAACTGAAGTTGACCTTGAAGGCATTGAGGTTGGCTCGGAAATCACGACAGTTTGGCAGGGAAAACCTGTTTTCGTTCGCCATCGGACGGGCGAGGAAATAAAGAAAGCGGAAGATGTTGTGGTCGCTGAGCTGCCGGATCCGGAACCGGATGCAGATAGGGTTATCAAACCGGAATGGCTGGTCATGATCGGTGTTTGTACGCATCTGGGGTGTGTGCCGGTAAAAGAACAAGGGGAATATGACGGTTGGTTTTGCCCATGCCATGGGTCCCATTACGACACGTCAGGGCGTATACGGAAAGGGCCGGCTCCATTGAATCTGGCCATTCCGCCGTATGAATTCCTTGACGACAGTAACATCAAGATCGGGTAGGGGGCCCCAGATGTCTTTTGAACCAAAAAATACAGCTGTAAAATGGGTGGAAGATCGCCTGCCAATCATGGGCATGCTGCATCATGCTCTCTATGAATATCCAACTCCCAAAAACCTGAGCTACTGGTGGACTTTTGGGTCCCTGGCCGGTGTTGTACTGGTTATCCAGATTGTCACCGGCATTGTTCTTGCCATGCATTACACGCCTCATGTGGATATGGCCTTCAACAGTGTTGAGCATATCATGCGGGATGTGAACTACGGCTGGCTTATGCGGTATATGCATGCCAATGGCGCCTCCATGTTCTTCATTGTCGTATATCTCCACATGTTTAGAGGTCTGTATTACGGGTCCTACAAAGCGCCGAGAGAACTTCTATGGTGGCTGGGCTTAGTGATCTTCCTACTGATGATGGCAACGGCCTTTATGGGTTACGTTCTCCCTTGGGGTCAGATGAGCTTCTGGGGTGCAACGGTTATCACCAACCTGTTCAGTGCAATTCCTGTTGTGGGTGAAAGCATCGTTTCCTGGTTGTGGGGTGGCTTCTCTGTTGATAACCCGACCTTGAATCGGTTCTTCAGCCTGCATTACCTGCTGCCGTTCGTGATCGTTGGTGTTGTAATCCTGCATATCTGGGCGTTGCATACAAATGGGTCCAACAACCCGACAGGGATTGAAATCAAGGACGGTCAAGACAGTATCCCTTTCCATCCATACTATACGGTGAAAGACCTGTTCGGCCTTGCCATTTTTCTGATTTTCTTTTCTGCGTTTCTGTTCTATGCACCAAATTATATGGGCCATCCGGACAATTACATCCCGGCAGACCCGTTGGTTACACCAGTGCATATCGTCCCAGAATGGTATTTCCTACCCTTCTATGCGATCCTTCGGGCTGTGCCCGACAAGCTAGGAGGGGTTCTGTTGATGTTCGGTGCGATTGCCGTTCTGTTTGCCCTTCCATGGCTCGATAAAAGCCGTGTCAGGTCTGCTCGGTTCCGGCCAATTTACAAGCAAGTTTTCTGGGTTTTCGTCTTGGTCTGTGTTGCTCTGACATACATGGGAGCACAGAGTGCTGACGGAAATATGGTAGAGTTTCGCGGTATGGTTCCTGTTGAAATCAACGGTGTAGTTCAGATGAAGGATGGCGTCGTACTTATGGAGGAAGGCATAACATTTGCGCTTAGTAATGTGCTGGTATCACAATTGCTGACTGCTTATTACTTCCTTCATCTTCTCGTCTTGCTGCCAATGATCGGGCTATTCGAAAGACCCAGACCGTTGCCGGCCAGTATCGCTGAGGATGTTCTGGCTAAATCTCCTGCCAAGGAGGAGGCAAGCAATGCTTAAATTGATGACATCTATTGGGATTGCTGCCCTAATCTCGCTTACAGCTGTGACCGGTGCGCGGGCTGCAGGCGAGGCGATTGAGCTTAAATCAGTAAGCTGGCAGCATGGAGGTCTCTTCGGAACTTATGACCGTGCTGCTGCGCAGCGGGGACTTCAAGTGTATCGTGAAGTCTGTGCTGGCTGTCATGGTCTTGGCTTGGTCGCTTTCCGGACCCTGTCGGATCTTGGCTTTAGCGAAGAGGAAATCAAAGCCCTCGCTGCTGAATCCGACTATGAAGATGGACCGGATGGGGAAGGCGAGATGTTTGAGCGTCCTGGAAAACCATTTGATGTTTTCCCATCTCCTTTTCCTAACGCCAATGCTGCAAAAGCGTCTAATGGCGGTGCCTATCCAGTTGACCTTTCCTTGATCACGAAGGCGCGCGCGAATGGCGATAACTATCTCTATTCATTGTTGACGGGCTATACCGATCCGCCTGCGGACTTTGAATTGGCTGAAGGCTCTAATTACAACGCCTATTTCCCAGGTCATCAGATTGCCATGCCCTCACCTTTGTCGGAAGACGCTGTTGAATATGCGGATGGTACACCTGCAACGGTGGATCAGATGGCAAAGGACGTGACTGTCTTTCTAGCCTGGACGGCAGAGCCTAAAATGGAAGAGCGTAAGAGCATGGGCCTTAAGGTCATCATCTTCCTGCTGATTCTTGCAGGATTATTCTATGCGGTGAAGCGAAAAGTTTGGTCTGATCTGCACTGATTGAAGTATGCAAAAACTATAAAAAGGGCGCTGTTGACGGCGCCCTTTTTCATTTATACAGGGATATTGTTGGCGGCCGTCAGTCTGGAATTTGAGGCCCGATTGCATGAATGGGAGAAAAAGATGGTTTCGGATGTCAAAAAGCCGGTGATTGGTGTCATTGGCGGTAGTGGGTTGTATGAACTGGAAGGGTTGGAAGATGTTCATTGGAAGACAGTAAGCAGCCCATTTGGAATGCCCTCTGACGATTTACTATTTGGAACTCTTGGTGGTGTGGATATGGTATTTCTACCACGCCACGGACGCGGTCACAAAGTCTCCCCGGCAGAGATCAATTACCGGGCAAATATTGACGCGATGAAGCGGGCCGGCGTCACGGAAATCATCTCCTTGAGCGCTTGTGGCTCGTTTGAAGAAGATCTGCCACCCGGTACCTTTGTTATTGTGGATCAGTTTATTGACCGAACTATTGACCGGAAGAAGAGCTTTTTCGGGACTGGTCTTGTCGCCCATGTCAGTATGGCTCATCCGGTATGCCGCCGCCTTGGCGATAAGCTCGAAGCGGCTGCAAAGGACATTGGGCTATCGGTTCATCGGGGCGGCACTTATCTTGCCATGGAAGGACCGCAGTTTTCCACATTGGCTGAATCGGAACTCTATAGAAGCTGGGGCTGTCAGGTCATCGGCATGACCAATATGCCGGAAGCCAAACTGGCCCGGGAGGCAGAGCTCTGCTACGCAACAGTGGCCATGGTCACGGATTATGATTGCTGGCACCCGGATCATGACAATGTTGAGGTCTCGACGATTATTGAAGTGCTGATGAAAAACAGCGACAACGCGCGGGAGCTTGTGAAAACAGTTACCCCTGAATTCGGCAAGCGCCTGGGAGCCTGTCCGGAAGGCTGCCATCAAGCCTTGGACAACGCGTTGATTACTGCGCCAGAGGCACGGGACCCCAAAGTGATTGCAACACTTGATGCCGTGGCCGGGCGGCTGCTTTAAATGTTGGAGAAGACCTTGGACATTAAATCAATCATCAGAACTATTCCCAATTATCCAAAAGACGGTGTGATGTTTCGCGATATCACAACCCTTTGGCAGGATGCCGGTGGGTTTCGTCATGTGGTAGATCAGCTGGTTTGGCCCTATGCCGGGGTTCGCATTGACAAGGTGGCAGGAATTGAGGCCCGTGGCTTTGTGCTTGGCGGGGCCATCGCCCATCAGCTCAGCGTCGGCTTTGTTCCTGTCCGAAAGAAGGGAAAGCTGCCCTGGAACGTGATCGGGGAAGAGTACGAGTTGGAATATGGCACCGACACGGTAGAGATTCATACGGATGCTATAGCGGAGGGTGAGAATATTCTGCTGGTTGACGATTTAATCGCGACGGGTGGTACGGCCGCTGCTGCTATCAACCTTCTCCGCCATGCTGGCGGTACAGTTGTGGGAGCGGCCTTCGTCATTGACCTTCCTGATATCGGCGGGCGAGCGCGCATTGAGGCCATGGGGGTCAATGTCCGAACTCTGTGCGAATTTGAAGGCGATTAGGAAAAGAATTTTTCTCCTTAAAAATAGTTGAAATTGGAACTGAGCTATGTCTTTGCTTTTTGCAAAATACATAAGGAGCTCATAATGCCGTTTGATCTTTGGATTTCTTTCTTTATTGCCAGTACCGCCCTTCTTGCCATTCCCGGACCGACAGTGATGCTGGTTGTCAGTTACGCTCTGGGGGAGGGTCGCGGTACGGGATGGGCAACTGTTCCAGGAGTGACCCTTGGCGATTTTACAGCCATGACCGTCTCTCTTTTGGGAGCAGGCGCTATTCTCGCTGCTTCAGCCACACTGTTTACAGTGCTTAAAATTGCAGGGGCTCTCTATCTTGTCTGGCTCGGGATTAGCCTTTGGCGGTCGGGCGGTAGGCTCGGGAGTTTGCAAAAATCCTCAAGCCCTGTCGGCATGCGAGCAATGTTCTGGAACTCGTATGTGGTCACGGCCCTTAATCCTAAGAGCATTGTCTTTTTTGTTGCTTTCGTTCCACAATTTGTTGATGTGACCCAGCCTGTGCTGCTACAATTCGCGCTCCTTGAGATTACCTTCCTCACTCTGGCAGCGGTTAATGTGGCGATTTGGGCTGTGTTAGCCGGCCAGCTTAGAAGCAAATTTACACGTCCGTCCGCAATGAAACTCGTCAATCGTATTGGCGGTAGCTTTCTGATAGGGGCAGGCCTGTTGACAGCAACTTTGAAGCGGACGGCCTGATCAAATTCTTTTAGTCTAGATGAAAGCTGATACCCTCATGCCTCATGACATTCATGGAATAGACCATACTATCATCGGAGTCGAAAATCTTGAGGTGGCGAGAGCCCAATATCAAAAGCTGGGGTTTACTTTAACGCCACGAGGATCTCATATCGGTTGGGGAACCGCCAATTACTGCATCATGTTGGATGAAGACTATATAGAGCTACTCGGCATTGTGGATCCAAGCATCGAAACCAATGGGCTTGATGAGGCTCTTGCGGATCAAGGGGAGGGCTTGCTTGGATTGGCCTTGGCAACCCAAAATCCTGAAGAGACACGACGATCACTGGAAGTGGCCGGTCTCAATCCATCAGAACTGCTCGACCTTAAGCGCAAACTGGAGTTGCCAGAAGGAGATGTGCTGCCAAAATTCAAGATTGTTCGGGTGACGGCAGGGGGATTGAATGAGAAGCAGTTATTCATTGTTCACCATCAGACACCGGAACTTCTGCGTCGCTCTGAATGGGAATCCCATGCCAACGGCGCGAAGCAGATTACTTCTGTTGCCTTTGTTGTTGATGACCCGGAATCTCTCGCAGACTACTATCGTACCTTCTGCGGTGCCTTGAATGTTACCCTGACCGATGACACATTGACGGTCCGAACAGGGAAGGCAACTTTGGTGTTCATCAAGGAACGGGATCTCGAATTGCTCTATCCGGGGCTGGACTTTGCTGAGGATCTGGCGCCGTCTCCGAGCCTATTTGCTATGTCCGTCGGGGTGTCTGACTTGAAAGATACAGAAGCCTATTTAAGGAAGGCGGCAGTTCCGGTACGATCCATTGCCAATGGCAGTTTAAGGGTAAACCCCGAGCATTGTTGCGGGACTTTGATTGAATTCGTACAGTTGTAGGGCTTATCCGAAAAATTCCAGGGTCCGGTCGAGGGCCAGTTTCGCTGAGGCGGCATCGTAGCTGCCGCGGCGGTCGCAATTAAATCCGTGACCGGCCTGATAGATATAGACAGGAATGTCGGGGCGCTTGGTCATAACTTCATCCACAGACTTTAAGGGGATTGAGGCATCTTGATCGCCAAAATGTAGCATGACGGGGATTTGCGGTGTTTCGTCAATATTCTGCGCAACCTGCCCGCCATAATATCCGACTGCTTTGTTAAAGTCTGGCAACCGGCAGGCACTCAAGTAGGCGAGGCTGCCTCCCCAGCAATAACCGACCACATTGACAGGGCCTGCACTGGCGATTGCTGCCCGTGCAGCGTCAATATCCAGCAAGGCCTGCTCATCGCTGATTTGCATCTTATAGTCGATGCCCTGGGTCACATCGTCACTCTCATAATCAAGTGTGATGTTCGGGGAAATGCGATCAAACAGAGCCGGGGCGATCGCTAGATAGCCCTGCTCCGCATAGCGGTCGCAGACATCCTGAATATGGGGGTTAACCCCGAATATTTCCTGGATCACGACGAGGCCTGCTACTGGGTTTCCTGCTGGACTGGCTTTGTAGGCGGAAAATTTATGTCCATCCGAGGCCGTCAGTTCCATAAATTCTCCCATCCTTTATTATCCTTCCGCTTTGGGTTCAACGACCAGCAGGCTGCCGTCGGTCCCTGTGACGACGACGGTGTCGCCTTCTTCCATATCAGGACCCTCTACGGCCCATTGAGTATCGTCAACTCGTATCTTCCCGCGTCCGTTGCGGATCGGCTCGACCAGAGTAAACTGACGGCCAACATATTGGGCGCCGCGTTTGTTCAGGGTCAGATTGTCCTCAACACCAGGGTTTTTGCGGAAAAACTGGCGCGATGCAATTATGCTGATAATGGCGACAAAGGCGAAGATTGTCCATTCCCACTGCCAGGAAAGATCCGGCAGGAAGAAGGCGACGACACCGACAATACCCGCCGCTATTCCCAACCAAAGGAAGATTGTACTCGGTGCAAATACTTCGAGGATGATCAGAACAAGTCCCAATATCCACCAGCCCCAAAAGTCCAGCTGTTGAACCCAATTGAAAAAGTCATCAAACATAGTCGTTACTCGCTACTGGGAACGGAACTACGGCGAGGGCGGGAATTGCCTGAAGTGTCATCCCCGCCAAAGACTTCTTTCGCGATTGAACCGATCCCGCCGAGGGAGCCAACCAGAGCGCTTGATTCCATAGGCATCAAGACGATCTTGGAATTGCGTGCCATACCGATTTCTTTCATAGCCTCAGTGTATTTCTGGGCCACGAAGTAATTGATTGACTGAATATCCCCGGCGGCGATGGCTTCCGACACGTCATGGGTTGCCTTTGCTTCCGCTTCTGCAGAGCGTTCCCGTGCTTCCGCATCCCTAAATGCCGCCTCCCGGCGCCCTTCCGCTTCCAGAATGGCGGATTTCTTTTCACCTTCTGCTCTCAGGATTTCCGACTGCCGGACACCTTCCGCTTCCAGAATAACCGCCCGCTTCTCACGCTCGGCTTTCATTTGTCGGCCCATAGCTTCCACTAGATCCAGCGGTGGGGTGATATCCTTGATTTCCACCCGGGTGACCTTGATACCCCAGGGGGTAGAGGCCTGATCAATGACATTGAGAAGGCGGTTATTCATGGCATCCCGCTGGCTCAAAGCCTCGTCAAGATCCATGGAGCCGAGAACGGTTCTGAGATTTGTCTGTGTCAGGTTTTGAATAGCCCGTTCAAGATCCCGGACTTCATAGGCAGATTTGGCGGCATCGAGAACCTGAAAAAACAGAATTCCATCAACCTGAACCATCGCATTGTCTCGGGTAATGACTTCCTGGGTTGGAATATCCAGGACTTGCTCCATCATATTGACTCTGTCACCAACCCGGTCGACAAAGGGTACGATAAGGCCGAGGCCCGGTGGCAGGCTGCGTGTATATCGGCCGAACCGCTCAATGGTATATTGATAGCCCTGTGGGACGATCGTCACGCCCATCATGACAATGACGATGGCTAGAATCACCAGTACAATGACAAATGCTGCTGAACCGGTAAGGAATAAATCCATGCCTGTTACCCCCAAATATTAGAATTTTTTAAGCTGACACTACTATATAATGTATGTAGGCAACAATTAAGCAAAATCACTAATTATTTGCGAAATGGTAGGGACGGCCCTCATGGCCGGGTTTTCATCATACCGATCGTTTTGACCGCAAAGACCTTCTCATCGTTCTGATTATACAGATAAACCTGGGCACGGATGATCCCCATATCAGGTCGGGATTTCGATTTACGGGCTTCGATTACGGTTGATTCAAATCGCAATCTATCGCCGGGACGTACGGGTCGGATCCAGCGAAGATCATCAAAACCGGGAGAGCCAAGACCAGCGCGATGATTGACCATATTATCGACCATCATCCGCATCAGCATGCCGCCCGTGTGCCAGCCGGAGGCAATGATCCCGCCATAGATGCTGTTGGTCGCGGCTTCTTCATCCAAGTGAAAAGGCTGCGGGTCAAATTCCTCAGCGAATTCGAGGATTTCCTCCTTGGTGACCAGCTTTGAGCCAAATTCCGTCTTATCGCCGATCTTGATATCTTCAAAATAGAGCTTGCTCATTGGTTGGCCTCCAATGTCTTGATATCGCTTGGACGGCGGCTGAACATGCCGCTGGAAACCATGGTCATCTTCAAGTCACCGTCTTGATTGAAGACCTTATGGCTGAACTTGACAAATCCGAGCTCCGGGCGACTTTTCGGCAAGCTGCGATCCAGAACTTCAGCTTTGACATGCAGAGTTTCTCCAGGACGGACCGGTTGCTTCCAGCGGAGTTCCTCGACCCCCGGTGAGCCATTGGAGGCCGCATCAAGAAGATAGCCGTCCACCATCATTCGCATACACATGGCAGCTGTGTGCCAGCCGCTGGCGATGATGCCGCGATAGTAGTGTTCTGCGGCGGCTTCTTTATCGATATGGAAGGGTTGGGGATCAAATTTCTCGGCATAGCGGATGATTTCTTCTTCGGTCACCGTCTTCTTGCCAAACTCGAGCTGCGTCCCGACTTCAAAATCTTCCCAGTATTTCATGTTCTTATCATCCTTTGGCCTTATGCTGACCTTGTGTTTTTTCTTTTCCGGACAATCTGCCTGGTCACTTAGTTTGCAAAGCGGAAATGCAGCACGTCGCCATCCTGGACCACATACTCCTTGCCTTCCAGACGCATCAATCCTGCTTCCTTGGCACCATTTTCTCCGCCATTCTCAACATAGGCAGGATACGCGATTGTTTCAGCCCGGATAAAGCCTTTTTCGAAATCTGTATGGATGACACCGGCGGCTTGAGGTGCTTTTGTTCCCTTGGTCACTGTCCAGGCCCGGCATTCTTTGGGGCCGACGGTGAAAAAGGTGATGAGCTCAAGAAGATCGTATCCGGCCCGGATAATCCGCCCCAATCCAGTTTCCTCAAGACCCAGATCGGCCAGAAAGTCGACTCGCTCTTCTTTGTCTAACTGAGCAACTTCGGCCTCGATGGCGGCGGAGATGACGACTGTGCCGGCATTTTCCGCAGCAGCTTTTTCTTCGATTAGCTTGGAATATTCATTGCCGGTGGCCGCGCTGCCCTCATCGACATTGCAGACATAAAGGATGGGCATGGCAGTGAGCAGTTGCAAATTGCGGAACGGCTTCACTTCATCCTCTGCCAGCTCAACCATACGGGCTGGCTTGCCATCCCGCAGTACGGCGAGGGCCCGATCGATCAGTTCCGACTGTTTCTTGGCTTCTTTATCACCACCCCGGATTTTTTTGATCAGTCCATCGACCCGTTTCTCAAGGCTTTCTAGATCCGCGAGCATTAGTTCGGTCTCAATGGTTTCCGCATCGGAAATCGGATCGATCTTACCGTCCACATGAGTGATGTCGTCATCTTCGAAACAACGGATAACCTGGATAATAGCGTCAACTTCCCGGATATGGGCGAGGAACTTGTTACCAAGACCTTCACCGCTGGCGGCGCCGCGAACCAGACCGGCAATATCGACAAAGGTTAGTTGGGTCGGGATCAGTTCCTTGGATTGGGCGAGGGCCGCCAGCTTGTCCATCCGGTCATCAGGGACGGGGACCTGACCGAGATTTGGCTCAATGGTGCAGAAGGGATAGTTTTCTGCTGCCGCCTGGGCCGTTTCCGTCAAGGCATTAAAAAGGGTCGATTTCCCGACATTCGGTAAGCCGACAATTCCACATTTGAACCCCATGGTCAGTTTTCCTTGTTGTCATCCGAAGTTTTAGGCTTGGGAGGCGCTGTTTCCAGTGCAATCTTGTTCATAAAGTTGGCGTCATTTCCGTCGATCAGCAGATCGATGTGACGGGCAGTACTCTCGATGATCTTGTCAGCAATTTCCCGCTCAGCTTTAGAGAAATCCTTGAGGACATGGCCCGAGACGAGACTCTTCTCTCCTGGATGACCAACGCCCAGACGAACCCGGCGAAAGCCCTCGCCAATGTGGCTGATCAGGGAGCGAATGCCGTTATTGCCACCATGGCCGCCGCCGGTTTTGACCCTTACCTTGCCCATGGGCAAATCAAGTTCGTCATGGATAACCAAGATGTCACTAGGAGCAATCTTGTAGAAACGTGCAGCTTCGCTAACTGAGCGGCCGGATTCGTTCATATAGGTAGTGGGTTTTAAGGCGAGGATCTTTTGGCCATTAATTGTGCCTTCAGAGACGAGCCCTTGAAATTTCACCCGTTCCGGCGAAAAGGAATGGCGGCGAATGATTTCATCCACCGCCATAAATCCAAAATTATGCCGGTTGTCCGTATATCCCTTACCGGGATTGCCAAGGCCAACCAACAATATCATTCGTTAGCTCCGACTTACTCGCTTTCGCTTTCGCCGTCGCCATCAGCTTCAGCAGTCTCACCTGCTTCACCTTCGGCGCCTTCTTCACCCTCGACGCCTTCGCCTTCGAGACCTTCTTCCTCTTCAGGCTCTTCCTCGGCGATCGGAGCGGCGATCGTTACAATCGTGAAGTCACGATCTGTAATGGTCGGCTCACAGCCTTCTGGCAGGGTGACTTCCGAAATATGAACACTGTCACCAATGTCATACTGCTCGAGGTCAATCTCAATGGCTTCCGGAATGTTGCCAGCCGGGACCATCATTTCGATCTCATGGCGCACCACATTCAGAACACCACCGCGTTTTAGGCCGATGCATTCCTCTTCATTGAGGAAGGTCACGGCGACCATGATGGCAATCTGAGATTTAGCAGAGACCCGTAGGAAGTCCACATGGAGTGGGCTTTCTTTTACCGGGTGAAGCTGCATATCACGGGGAAGGACATTATGCTTGGCATCGCCGACCTGGACCGTATAAACGGTGGACAGGAAAGCATCACGCATGATGGTCTTCATCAGTTCCTTGGTTTCCAGGGAAATCGAGATGGGTTCTTTCTTATCACCATAAATAACCGCTGGTGTCCGGCCTTCACGACGTAGAGCTCGGGAGGTCCCCTTTCCAACCCGGTCACGCGTGTCTGCAATCAAAACTGCATTTTCGCTCATTGCATTTCTCCTAACAAAACGAGCAACACCGGGACGAACCCGGTGTCAATATGACGCGTGCCTCCAGGGGTGCCCGCGCCGTGACTGCCTGATCGACTAATCGAACAGGCTGGAAACCGAAGTTTCCTCTGAAATTCTGTGCATTGCCTCGCCGATAAGCGGGGCAATGGAAATTTGCCGCATCTTGTCGGAAACCCGGAAGGCTTCCGTCGCCATGATACTATCCGTTGTGACCATGGCTTCCATCTCTGAAGCATTTATCCGGGCGATCGCACCGCCTGACAACACCCCATGAGTGACATAGCCCATGACACTTTTTGCACCTTTATCCATCAATGCCGCGGCCGCGTTACACAAGGTACCCGCACTATCCACGATATCGTCAACAAGGATGCAGCGCTGTCCGGACACATCACCGATAATATTCATGACTTCCGAGACACCGGCTTTTTCACGGCGCTTATCCACAATTGCGAGGTCCGCGTCAAGCCTTTTAGCAAAGGCACGGGCCCGCACAACCCCGCCTACATCCGGCGAAACGATGGTGATATCCTTGCCGCGGCCGTAATGTTCTTCAATATCAGGGACAATAACCGGGGCTGAAAACAGATTATCAGTCGGAATGTCAAAGAAACCCTGGATCTGACCGGCATGTAGATCAAGGGTCAGAACCCGGTCCGCACCAGCAGTTGTGATCAGGTTGGCAACCAGCTTCGCCGAGATGGGTGTTCTGGGACCAGGCTTCCGATCTTGCCGGGCATAACCGAAATACGGGATGACGGCGGTGATTCGCTTGGCTGAAGCCCGTTTAAGCGCATCAATACAGACCAGGAGTTCCATTAGATGGTCATTGGCCGGGAAGGAGGTAGGCTGGACGACGAAGACATCTTCTCCGCGCACATTTTCGTGGATTTCCACGAACACTTCCATATCGGAAAAACGACGAACATCCGCTTTCGTCAGAGGCAAATTAAGGTAGCTGGTTACAGCTTCCACCAGGGGCCTGTTGCCGTTCCCCGCAAGCACTTTCATATGAACGGTCCTCTGCCGATAAAGGGCTCTGTTCAGTCAAATATACAAATGCTGATCGCGCTCCCGATCTGGCAGTCAGCGATAGCGGGCGGAACTTACCAAGGGCCTTTTAAAGTGTAAACGCCATAAAGGTAATTTTTTTGATTTTCGGGAAATAAAATCAGGATTTCGATTTAAAATATTCAGCTTCACTGTTTTGAAGGAGTTTAAACACCCCTTGGGCGCCTCCTTTGGCCGCCAGAAACGCTGTCTGACCCCAGGCACCGTTGAGGGATCCGGCCTTGATTCTGTTGCGCTGCTGAATCTGACCTACCTGTTCGCCATTCCGCCGCTCCAACGACCAAGTCAGTTCAATGATCTGGGTGCCAGCCTTTGGCTCGGACAGCGTTGAAGATCCACGGACGATATAGCTTGCCCCTTGCTCGGTCGGTAAGACATCAAGGCCCATATTGACGAGCTCTTCCTGAATGGCAAATGCCAGGCTCTCGGATCCGTCGCCCGGGGCCCCTTTGACAATAGGAACAAAGATTGCCGGCTTTTTGACAGTGGCAAAATTAACGCCATCGCCACCGAGCAAGCGATCAATATTACTTGCAGAGCGAAGCGCGACCTCGTCAAGATCCGCTGCAACTTCTTCCGTCACGCCAAGAGGTAATTTTTCTTCCGTGAAGAGGCCGGTGCTGTTCTTTGCTGGGTCATAGATTGTCCAGTTGATAAACCGTGCGCCGTCTATCTCGACGATAGCGCCCTGAACAGAATAGCGATCAGGCACTTCATTCCCGGCAAAGGCAGCAATGCCGAGCTCCTGCAGTTTCGAGGCGACTTCTGTCTCCAGGTTTTCCGGAGCGCCTTTGACTTCCGCCACATATAGGGACGCCCTAGGGCCCGGGGCGGCGCGCCAGCCGTTCTTGGCTTCCGGCTGAAACGGTCGCTCCAGCGGCTGGCAGGCTGCAATTGCGAGCAGCATCAGTGCCAGGAAACTTCTGATGTAAAGACTACATTGCACAGGTCGCCAAAAGCCCTAAAAGACAAATTATAATAAAAATTACCATATACGGCATTTCGGTCCTCTTGTACATGTCATGGCAAGGCTTGTTGCCCTATTTTTGAAGGGCAACCGCCGACAATTGGCGCCCATAATCGGCCTCTCCACGCGTCGTCATCCTCCGATAGCTGTAAAACAGATCTTCCTCGGCGCAGGTGTCATTTGCGAGCATGTCAATGGCTGCGACTTCCAGCCGTTCGAGGCGACTGTAAACAAACCCCTTAAGGTCAAACATGTGATGTCCCGCCTTTACAGAAGGGATAAAAAATCGCTCAGAGGAAGGATCAAGATCTAGGAAAGGTCCTGGAAACTCCGGACCAACCTCATAGGATTCCTGCGCAATGGCCGGTCCAATGGCGACTTGAATGTGTTCGCGAGCCGCCCCCAGTTTTTCCATGGCTTCAACCACATTTCGAGCAATATCTGAAACGGTGCCTTTCCAACCGGAATGGGCAGCAGCTATCACGCCATTTTTAACGTCTGTAAACAGGATAGGGACGCAGTCGGCAGTCAGGATGCCGAGAGCAAGCCCTGGAACCTTAGTGACCATGGCATCCGCTTTTGGCCGAGATTCGAATTTTTGAGTATCCTCAATGACAATTACATCGGCGCTGTGGATCTGATACAGGGTGCGTAGGTGATCGGGCTCAATTCCCAGCATCTGCATTGCCCGGCGCCGGTTTTCAGCAACATCTTCGCTATCGTCCTTGGAGCCGGGGCCGCAATTAAGAGATCCGTAGAGTCCCGATGAAACACCGCCTTCGCGAGTAAAAAATCCATGAGTTACGCCGTCATGGGCTAAAACTTTACTTTGCAGCATCGTCACGTCCAAATCCCTCCGCTGGTGCGGCCATATTATGGGATACAGCTAATACTTTGAAAAGGGTTCCCATTTCTTCGGTGCTTGTCAGTCGTTTAAGGCCGGCCTTTAACGTTTGACGTTGTTCATCGTTGGCTTTACGCGCCAGCATTTCTGACCGGGCCTCTATTCCCAGCCGCTCCAGAAACCGTCCCTGACTGGTCGGCCCCTGGATGGTCAGGTCGTGCCTTTCAGCAATATCTGTCAATTGTCTGAATTTTACATGGGCGGTCAGGTCCGCATCTCCAGGATTTTGCAAAGGATCTATAGATTTATGACCGCGAAGGGCCTGAAAACTGTCTCCGATGACCGCCCCCATCGCTCCATAATCTATGATCAAGGCCGCACCTCCGTGGGTCTCAAGGGTTTGGCAGATAGCAGTCATGAAGTCCGTTGCGGCAGGACAGATCTCTGCGATGGTACCGTCTTCCTTGGCTTGATAGTTGCCGTCAAGTTCGGTTGGCTGAGCGGCCTGACAAAATTGAAAGGCTTCCTCCTGCCAATCGACCTGGCGCTCATACCATTGACCCTTTTCACAAATATATTGATGGATGGGAAGTGCATCGAAGAATTCATTGGCAAGGAAGAGGGTAGGTTTTGGTGGAAGGTCAGGAAAACTATCATGCCAGGATGCAACCACCCCTCGCGTCGCCAGAGAGCGTTTTTGCATTTCCCTTAAGCGTTGACTGTTTTCAACAAGATGAATGTCGGCTCCGCTTAGAAATTCTGGAACAAGCGCGGCGCTGCGCAAGGCATCGGTCATCAGCGTGCCAGTACCGGGACCGAACTCCACCAGGTTGAAGGAAGCGGGGGAACCCATCTTCATCCAGCAATCCACACACCAAAGTCCGATCAGCTCTCCAAAAATCTGGCTGATTTCAGGGGCGGTGATAAAATCGCCCGTTTCGCCGAATGGCTCTTTTGAGCAGTAATATCCAAACTCCGGATGGCCAAGAGCCTCCTTCATGAAGTCATGCAAGGAAATGGGTCCGGATCGGCCGATGCGGTCTTTTAGAAGTCCGCCAAGTTTGCTCATGCGGGTCTTTGTACCGGGCGGAACATCAAGTAAAGCCCAAGCAGGATCATTGGCACTGACAGGAATTGCCCCATGGTAAAGCCGCCGGCAAGCAAACCGAGATGGGCATCGGGTTGACGGAAGAATTCAACAAATCCTCGAGCTATGGCATATCCGACAAGGAAAGTCCCGGATAGAACTCCTATGCGGGAGCCATAGGCGGTCCGCCTTAATAGGAGCAGAATAACGAACAGCACGGCTCCTTCCAGTACGGCTTCATAAAGCTGACTAGGGTGTCGAGGCATGTCACCACCAGCAGGGAAAATTACCCCCCAGGAAACATCCGTTACCCGGCCGTATAGCTCGCCATTAATGAAATTGGCGATACGTCCGAAAAACAACCCTACAGGTGTGACAACGGCCAGCAGGTCGGAAAAGGCGAAGAAAGGAATTTTCTTGGCCCTCGTATAAAGGATTGCGGCAATGATGACCCCGAGGGCCCCACCGTGAAAAGACATGCCACCTTGCCAGATCATGAATATTTCAGACGGGTAGTTGAAAAAATACTCCGGCTTGTAAAAGAAGACATAGCCAAGGCGGCCGCCCAGGATAACTCCAAGTGTTGCCCAGATCAGGAAATCATCGACAATCTTTTCCGTCACCAGGGATCCGGGCGCGCGGGCGAAGCGCATCATCAACTGCCAGCCGATGACCAGCCCTGCGATATAGGCAAGGGCGTACCAGCGGATGGCAAACGGTCCGATCTGGATAAGAATGGGATCTATATCGGGAAAGGCAATCGCCAGAAATTGTATCGATGCTGTCATGTCTGACACTATATAAAGCCCTGTGATTTAATCGCAAGCTAATCAATGACGTAAGGCCATTGCATTTCGACATCGGCCTCGCCATTATGAGGCAATCCGAGGTGAGGAGTTGAGAACATGCAGACGAATTCACGTCTTTTTGATGATCTGGCACGATTGGCGACTGGCGCGCTTGGAACCGCGCAAGGGGTCAAAGACGAATGGGAAAATCTCATTTCCCAACGGCTGGAGAGGTTCATGAGTGAAAAGGGTCTCGTCTCGCGCGAAGAATTTGATGCGGTGAAGGCCATGGCAGTTTTGCTGCGAGAGGAAAATGACGTCCTGAAGGCTCGGCTGGACGCGCTGGAAAAAGCCGCCGCTCCCAAGAAGAAGCCGGCGGCGCGGAAAACCAGTGCAAAAAGCACTAAGCCAGACGCCTGAAAGCAATAACTTTATCCACAAGAAAAAATGGAAATGTCTGCTTTAGATGTTGCACTGCAGCCGAGGGCGGACTACGCTACATCTATGGCGTGCGGTAATTTTCGCCACCATATATGGCCTGTAGTTGATTTCCTTACCGGCTACGGTTTTGGCCGAGGCCGACAAAGACAGCCGGGGGGACAGTTCTGAAAGGAATGGCTTGATGACGTCTTTATATTTATCCCACGAAGAAACGGAAGACTCTAATCCTCTTGATCTTGTAGAAAGTATAATCGTCGCCAACGACTGGTCCTTCGAACGCCAGGGCCATAACGAACTGACCGTCGGGGTTGAGGGGAGTTGGTGTCAATATCATCTCTGGTTCTCCTGGCGGTCCGATCTTCGGGCCGTTCATTTTTCATGTGCCTATGATATCAAGATTCCTGACCGGCAATATCAGGCGGTGTATGAGTTGCTGGCCCGCGTGAATGAAAGAATGCCAGTAGGGCATTTCGATACCTGGCGGGAAGAAGGAATGGTTATGTTCCGTCACTCCCTCCTGCTCAGTGGGGCAACAGAAGTCACCAGTGAGCAGATCCATAGCCTGGTTGAAATCGGCATGAATGAGCTGGAAAAATTCTACCCGGCCATACAATTCTGCATCTGGGGTGGTAAAACCCCGGAAGAATCCATTGAAGCCGCCATGTTTGATACAGTCGGCGAAGCCTGAAAGAACCTGTGACATGTCTCTCTCTGTCCTTTTGGTGGGCTCCGGTAAGATGGGGCAGGCCCTGCTCGGTGGCTGGGTGGAAGATCATATCTTGCCCAGCAATATTGTTGCCGTCGATCCCAACTCCGAAAACCTGGCGGCGGCAACCGCGCTTGGCTGCCAGGGGGTGGCCTCACCTGATGACATCGACCCTGCTTTTCAGCCCGACGTCATGGTATTGGCCGTCAAGCCGCAGATGATGGAGGCGGTTCTGCCGACCTATCGAGGCTTCACCGATAAGGGCACGATGGTGATTTCCATCGCTGCCGGAACGGCCATCGCCCAGTTTGAAGAGGCGTTCGGGTCTACTGCCGCGATCATTCGGACCATGCCGAACACCCCGGCTGCTGTGCGCCGCGGGATGATTGTCTGCTGCGCGAATTCTATCGTTCAGGACGATCAAAGGAAGCTTTGTCAGCATCTGATGGAAGCCGTCGGGGTCGTAGACTGGGTTGAGGATGAGGACATGCTGGACGCGGTAACTGGCCTTTCCGGCTCTGGCCCCGCGTATGTATTCTACATGATAGAGGCAATGATCGCGGCTGGGGTTGCCGCCGGTCTGCCCGAAAAACTTTCGGAAACCCTTGCGGAAGCAACCATCGCTGGAGCTGGTGAACTGGCGCGGCAATCTGACGAAGCTCCGGCAGTCTTGCGGCAGAATGTTACCAGCCCTAATGGTACCACTGCAGCAGGTTTGGAGGTGTTGATGGCAGAGGATGGCCTGACGCCTCTTATGATCAAAACCGTAGCCGCCGCTACCCGCCGATCCCGAGAATTGCGCTAGCAGTATTATCTGCCCTTTAAAGTAGTATAAAAATTTCTATATTCACTTATATGGATTAAATTGGAGATGTCCAATGAGTGAAGTAAAAACCCCTGAAAAAACTCCGAGTTATGCTAGTCCTGCGGAAAATAAATTAGATTCAACAGCTAGCGCGGGAAAATCTGGCCCTAAGCCCAGCGGCAATCTGGATCTACAAACCGGTGAAATTTTACAGGATATAAGTCCAGTTGCCACAATTCAGCAAGATAACCTAAAAAAGATGACGGAGGCGGTGCAAACGGCGTCGAACGGGTTGAAATCCATCCTAACAGAACAGCAGAAATCTTTGCAGTTATCGCTGGAGGGTTTGCAGAAGTCCTTGACCGGATCGCGAACACAGGCGGGGATAGAGAACAGTCCCGTGCCGAGCCTGAATATTCCGATAGAAAATCTCACCCGAACTCTGGCCAACTTAAATTCAGCGGCAACAACCCTGACAATGTCGATGACGGGATCGATCGATAGCTTGGAAGATTCGATTAATAAAACTGAGGCGGCGATCAAGGAAGTCGAGCAAAAATTTTCTTCCCTCACCTGACTTGTTTTAGAATTGCGTTGAGCGAAAAACGGCGATCGACTAGCATCCGGAAAACCATTGGTGGAGGGTGAACGGGATGCAAGAGCAGATTACATTTGACGACTTTATGAAGGTCGATATCCGAGTTGGCAAGGTGCTTGAAGCAGAGGAATTTCCGGAGGCCCGCAAACCTGCCTTCAAGATGCGTATCGATTTTGGTGACGACATCGGTATTCGCAAAAGCTCAGCGCAGATCACCGGGCTCTATAAACTTGAGGAGCTGGTCGGACGGCGCGTTGTTGCGGTGGTCAACTTCCCGCCCAGGCAAATCGGGCCTTTTATGTCGGAGGTTCTGGTGCTTGGATTTCATGATGAAAACGGACATGTCTCCCTTACTGCGCCGGATCATGATGTGCCGATCGGCGCCCGCCTGAACTAATATATGGAACAGGATCATTGAATGGACGGCGACAAATCAACACAGCAGTCAGATGACAGCATGCCGACACCGCCCGATTTAACTGATTTGTTTGCTCAGCATAGCAAGCGGATAAATGATGCCTGCCAGCAAGCTGCAGCTGCTTTTTCGGGGGTAAAGGACCGGGACAAACAGATAGAGACCTTGTCGAAATCCCTTACCTCAGAAGTTACTAAAGTTCAGACCCTGGCGGCTGCGGCTACTACCCCGCAATTGGCAGCAGTTGCTGCACCTGCAATGAAGCTGATGGCCACTATGGCGTTTGCAAGGGTTGCTCCGACGGCGCAATTGGCGCAACAGGCCCTGCAATCGGGCTTTAAACAGATCAAGGAATAGGCGGCGCTAGGCCTGTATTAGCGGGGGAAGCGAATTTCAATACGCAAGCCTCCGGTCGGAGCGTTTCCGAGGGCAATCTGTCCCCCATGCCCATGGATGACATCGCGGGCTATGGTCATCCCGAGCCCGCTGCCGCCGGTTTCCGTATTGCGGGAGGGATCAAGGCGATGAAAAGGACGAAACACATCATCTCGGCTTTCCGGCGGGATTCCAGGGCCATCATCATCGATAGTTACGATGACTTCAAAATCTCCGGCCCGTACCGTTATCCAAACCTCATTCGCATAGCGCGCCGCATTATTGATAAGGTTGGTGATGCAGCGTTTGAGACTGTTGGGCCGGACAGAAGCCCATAATTCATTCGGAGATTCGAGGGACACTGCGGTTCCCTGGCGACGCGCGTTGATGACGATGTCATGAAAAAGCTCGGGAATATCCGTTTTTTCCACGGCCTCCGCTTCCTGACCGCGGGCAAAGGCAAGATAACCTTCCACCATTTTCTCCATATCGGCCACATCTCCTTCAAGGCTCGCCTTGTCTTCGCCTTCTGGCATCATGGCCAGCTGAAGTTTCATGCGGGTGAGGGGGGTCCTGAGATCGTGGCTCACCCCTGCCAGCATTTCGGTACGCTGGGTAATTTGCCGGAGAATTCGATGCTTCATGACATGGAAAGCTCGGGACGCAAGTCGGATTTCCTGGGCTCCGGAGGGTTTGAAGTCTTCCACATAATGACCTTTACCAAATTGCTCCGCCGCCGTAGAGAGCTGGCGAATAGGGCGCATCTGGTTTCTCAAAAACAACAGAGCGATGCCCAATAGACAGAGGGAAATGCCAACCATCCACATAACAAAAATATAGGTCGTGCTTGAGAACAGTCTCTTGTCCCGAACAATGGCTTGCAGAACCCCGTCAGGCAGTTGCACAAGTATGATCACCGATTCCAATTTTTTGTTGGTTGAAATCGTAAAGGCGCGGGCCGGAAGGCTTTCCTGAAGGGCACGGGCCAGCGCTATTTCGAGGAAGCCGTACTGTTGTGGCTGGTCGCTTCCCTCTGGCAGGGTCTCGCCCTCCAGGATGGTCACCGCCAACCGCATTTGCCCACGAGCCGTGGTCAGAATATCATTCTGTGCCGCTTCTCCGGGAAACCGGTCACGAAGCGAAATCACCGCGGCCACATCCCCGGCAACGCCTTGTGCCAGGCGCCGCGCCACATCATCCCAATGGCGCTCGTAAAAAATATAGGTGACGAGTATCTGTAACAGGATGATGGGCAGGACAACAATCAGGATAGATCGTCCGAACAGCGTCCTGGGCATGAGTTTTTTCAAATAGTCAAAATTCACGTGGGTGTTCATGCTTTTAAGGATTGCTAATCTGTCCATAGCACATAACCTTCACCTCGAACGGTTTGAAGATGCCGAGGCAGTTTCGGATCATCCTCAATTTTTCGGCGCAATCGGGTGATCTGTACATCAACGGCTCGACCCTGGTTTCCGCTGCTTAAAGAAAGATCTTCGCGACTGATGGGTACGCCAGGTGTGGCGGCAAGAGATTTCAATAGCAGGGATTCTCCAGACGTCAAATTGATCAGGTCACCATCTTTATAAAGCTCGCCCCGTTCCGTATTGAATATATAGTCCCCGAAACTCAATTCTGTAGCTGTTTCTGTTTTTGCCCGGCGCAGGATGGCTTCGATCCTTAGCAGCAACTCCCGTGGCTCAAACGGTTTAGTCAGATAGTCGTCCACGCCGACTTCCAGGCCGTCAATCCGGTCATCGGATTCTGCCATTGCCGTCAGCATCAGAATGGGAATGGTGCGGTTGATCGCGGGTCCTGAGCGGACGCTCCTGGCCATATCGAGGCCGTCTTCACCGGGCATCATCCGGTCAAGAACCATAAGATCAAAGCAAAACCCTTGCATCTTCCCGCGGGCTGCATCGGCTGAATCAGCTGTTGAGACCCTGTAATCGTTATCCATCAGATATTTACGCAGCAAGGACAGCAATCGGGTGTCATCATCGACGACTAGGATGTGTGAAGCATTGTCCATCATCTGTTTGTTCCCGCGATCCTGTTGACGATCAACGTCTCTCTATTCGGCCGAGCGCCTTGTCTCGATCCTTTTCATCGATCAAACCGGCAAGGACCTTGCGATATCCGGCAACGGCATCACCGCCTGCTTCACGAAAGGCCTTTGCCACCAGCTCACGCTGGACCTGACTGACCTGCTGCTCCAGCTGCTGACCTTTCTCCGTCAGAAACAATAAACGCTGGCGACGGTCTCGCTGGCCTGGCCGTTGCTCAATATAGCCGCGATCAATCAAGGTACTGAGGACACGGCTCAGACTTTGCTTTGTGATCCTCAAGATATCGAGCAGCTCAGAGACTGTCATTCCCTGATTGCGGCCGACGAAATGGATCACCCGATGATGCGCACGGCCAAAATTATACTGTTTCAGTATAGCGTCCGGCCCAGCGGTGAAGTCACGGTAAGCAAAAAACAGCAGTTCTATGCTCTGCCTAAGTTCTTCTTCTCGAAGGAAAAGTGGATTATTTCCAGATTTTACGTCAGTCATGTTGACATATATTTCTCATAATGTTACAAAATAGCTACTTGATTCGACACAATCGAACTTAATTGACGAATTTACGACATATAATAACGCAAGGTGCTTAATTATGGATACCTCTTCTTTTGCTGATCGTGACGGCCTTATCTGGT
Source organism: Pseudomonadota bacterium (assembly GCA_024743055.1). Classification (GTDB taxonomy): domain Bacteria; phylum Pseudomonadota; class Alphaproteobacteria; order Sneathiellales; family Sneathiellaceae; genus Sneathiella. Next base: position 167,072 of record JANSXH010000007.1, on the reverse strand, counting down.
TTAACGGTGAACTCGTACCATGGCGGGACGCAAACATCCATGTCCTTACACATGGACTGCATTATGCCAGCAGTGTGTTTGAGGGGGAAAGGGTGTATGACGGGGAAATTTTCAAGCTCGGGGAACACACTGACCGCTTGATCAAGTCTGCCAACATCCTTGGCTTTGAAATTGAGCAATCTGCCGAAGAAATCAACAAGGCCTGCATAGAAACCGTAGCTGCGAATAATATCGTTGACGGTTATGTTCGTCCTGTCGCCTGGCGCGGGTCTGAAATGATGGGCGTTTCAGCGCAGCAAAACAAGATCAACCTTGCCATCGCTGCTTGGGTCTGGCCAAGCTATTTCGATCCGGAAGCCCGCATGAAAGGTATTCGCTTGAAGCTGTCTCCCTGGAAACGGCCTTCACCGGAAACGATCCCGACGGAATCCAAGGCTGCGGGCCTCTATATGATCTGCACCCTCAGTAAACATCAGGCGGAGGCAGAAGGCTATGATGATGCCTTGATGCTGGACTATCGCGGGCTTGTAGCCGAAGCGACAGGCGCAAATATCTTCTTCGTCAAGGACGGAGAGCTGCATACACCGACACCTGACTGTTTCCTGGACGGGATTACCCGCCGTACCGTCATCGATCTGGCGAGGGCAAGAGGTATTAAGGTCGTCGACAGGGCAATTCGCCCCGAAGAATTGGCGGATTTCACGGAATGTTTCCTCACCGGAACAGCCGCGGAAGTGACACCCGTTGGTTCCATCGATAACTATCAATTTACGCCAGGTGAGATTTGTCAGCAGCTCATAGATGACTATGAAAGCTGCGTGAGGCAACGTGCCGCAGCCTGAGATATAGCGAAAAACCTTGGCAAACTGCCCGTCTGGCGTTAAAAACAGGCGGGTATTTTGCTTTTTATCCACATTTCGCTAAAATGCTGTATGGTATTGGCGCGTGTGGGGATTTCGCGGTTAGTGTGGGAAATCAACAGGTATGATTATCAGAAGGCTAGGTGTTGCAGCGGTAATAATTGCAGCCACTGCTCAAATGGCAGCAGCGAATTACCAAAAAGGCGCGGCTGCCTATAGCAAAAATGACATCCAAGAAGCAATCCAGCAATGGCAATCGGCGGCGACTGACGGCGATGCAAAAGCCATGCTCCGCCTTGGGAAGCTATACGAAAGCGGTGCGTCCGATCTATCTGCTGACTTGATTGAAGCCTATGGCTGGCTGAAACTGGCGGCAGCGCAAGGCTCTGTGGAAGCAGAGCAGGCGCTGGCCGAACTGACTGGCAAGATGTCAGAGTTGGAAATAGAAGAAGGCCAGGTCCGTGCAACTGATGCGCTCGGCGTTTGGTATCGTAAATTTACCGGGCAAGATGAGGAAGCGTTCCAGATCGCCAAAACTGAAGCCCTGCGTCAGAAGCGCGAGCAGGAGCAGCTCCAGATAGACAGTCAGAAAGAGGCGGCTCGGCAACGGGCGGAAACCCAAAAAGCTCTCATCGAAAAACGCAAACAAGATGCACGGAATGCTGTTCTGAAGAGAGAACAAGCTCGTGAGGAAGCCATTCGCATGGCGCAGTTGCAAGCAGAAGAGGCCAAGCGCAAGGCAGCACTTAAAGATCAACAGATTGCTGAAGAGAAACGTTTAGCAGCCTTGCGCCTTGAACAACGGCAGCAAAGCTCTCAGACAGATGCGGCCCGGCAACGTCTCCAAGAACTAATGGCCAAGCAAAATGGCGCATCTTTGTCCCAGCCATCGACAGTTGTGCGTTCTACGCTTACCGTTGTTGCAACGAGTAACGGGTCGACAAGCGACGGTTTGTCAGCGCCTGCGCCCACAACTGCAAAACAGCCGGTTCCGCAGACTAAACCGAAAACTGTTTCGGTTGCCGCCAAGCCAGCTGTAGCTGCGGTTCCACATACCGGTAGCGAAATCAAGCAGGCGGTACTAGCACCTGTCCCATCCAAGAAACCGGGTGGAGAGAAAATCGTTCTTCAGGAAAAGACCCTGACCGAGAAGAAGATCGTCCTGGCAGCAACAGATACAGTCAAAACTGATGCGACGACGGATATGCGTCTAGCACAGCTGGATAACCTGACAGGTCTTGATAAAGACACGGTTATCGAGATCTTTGAAATGGCCGACTCGGCTTCCCTGGATACAGATGCGGCCCAGCAGGAAATTTCAGACAGTCTGGTGCGCATTGACTCCCTGAAATGGTCGCTGATTTCCGGCGCTAAGGGAGACAAATCGGCACCCAAGATGAACAAGATCCTGATGTCGAAGATGAGCCCAGTTCAAATTGCTGAAGCCAATCGCCTGGCCCGGGATTGGCTTATCGAGCGGCAAAAGCGTCTCTAGCTTTTTTTCCTATTTTTTCTCCCAGCGATCCAGTGCGTCAATATCTTCGCGCCTTTCGCTAACCCATCCGCTTTGTCCGTGGGCGTCTTCCTCCTGCTTCCAGAAGGGGGCTTTTGTTTTCAGCCAGTCCATCAGGAAAGACGCCGCTTCAAAAGCATCCTGACGATGGGCGGAGGCCGTGATCACAAGAACGATAGGTTCTCCGAGTTCCATTACTCCATAGCGATGGATGATCATGCTGCCCTGTAGATCCCAGCGTTCGTTGGCCTCCCTCTCGATTTTTTCCAACTGCTTTTCCGTCATACCGGGATAATGCTCAAGAGTCAGCTTGGATACCGTCGTCCCTTCGTTGAAATCCCGCACAAGCCCTGTAAAGCTGACAACTGCCCCGATATCCGTGCGACCGGACGTCATGGTCTCAATCTCGACGCCGGTTTCGAAAACTTCCCGTTGGACCCGGATCATGTCAGCCTCCTGTCACCGGTGGAAAGAACGCCACCTCGTCACCATCCTTCAACGGAGTATTGCTGGTGATATATTCCTGATTGACGGCGATACGAACCACTTCCAGATCGCTGAATACCTCAGCAAAAGCGGGGCCGCGGGTTTTCATCCAGGCGACGAGGCTGTCGGTGTCAAACACCTCATCAGAACAGGGCAAGTCTTCCGTTGACATGCCAAGTTTGGTCCGCAGCCAGGCAAAATACAATATCGTCATCTCATCAGCTCCGAGAAAGGGAGAAAGGTTACTGGGTCACCTTCTTCTATCTTTGCCACATCATCGCCTAGTTCAATCAATCCATTAGCCCAAATCGTGGAAGTTAGAATACCCGACCCTTCAGTGTGGAATTTTTCCACCGTGCCGGAGCCATCAGCCTTAGGATCATATCGACCCCGCAGCCATTCCGTCCTTCCCGGTTTCTTAATAAAAGAAAAGGCAGCCGGGACTTTAAAGGACAAAAGAGATTGGGTTTTCAATCCGGACATTTTGGCGATCAATGGGCGTACAAAAATCAACGCACAAACCAGGGCCGCGACTGGATTTCCCGGGAGCCCGACAAAGGCGCTCTCACCGATTTGACCTAGGGCGAGAGGGCGGCCCGGCTTTATGGCAATCTTCCAGAAATGCAGGTTGCCGGCAGCGGAGAGGGCGGTTTTTACATGATCCTCATCGCCCATGGAGACCCCGCCGGAGGTGATAATCACGTCATGGTCCATGGCCGCCTGCTGCAATGCCGTCTCAATTTCCCCCGGAGAATCTTTCAGTATTCCAAGGTCTGTAACCTCGCAACCAAAAGATCTAAGAATGCCGCCGAGAATGAAGCGATTACTGTCGTGAATGCTGCCCTCTCTTTGGGGATCACCAGGATTGACAAGTTCATCCCCTGTTGAAAACAGGCCGACCCGCAATCTTGTGCGGACAGGCAGTGCCACAGTGCCGATAGAGGAGAGATAGCCGATTTCCTGGGGGCGCAGGAGGGTTCCTTTTTCCAAAAGGCGTTGCCCCGGTGAGATATCCTCACCTGCCTTGCGGCAATTGGCGCCTGCTTTTAAGCCGGAAGGCAAGATGACAAGATCGCCGTCTAAGGACACATCCTCGATCATGGCAACGCTATCCATGCCGTTCGGCATAACGGCACCGGTGAGAATTTTCACAACACCGTTCGATTTCACTTCACCAACGAATGGATGTCCGGCGGCGCTGCGCCCAAGATTAATCCTTGGTTGATGTGGCGCTTGCGCATATTCAGCATGACAAAAGGCATAGCCATCAACGGCGGAATTGTCTTTGGGCGGGACAGTTGTTGTGGCGACGATATCTTCGGCAAGGATGCGGTTCTCACTCTCCATCAAACTGCAAAATTCAGTCTCGGTAATAGGCTGAACTGCTTCTTCAAGGCGCAGCAGAGCCTCGCTGGCGCTGATCATGTCCTCCGTATTGGCGAAGCAGTCGTTAACCAGCCTTTTCATGGGCGCTTACCTCAGCCTTGAAAGTCCGAATAATAAATTCGGCAATGGCATCTTCATCATCGAGATCAAGCACGGGAACCTGAACATCTGCCACGCTATCCGGCGTAGCAATTGCAATTATAGTCGGGTCTGAGCCGACCCGAGGTTTGGTCCCGGATTCTTCTCGCCAGACTTCAATCTTTGGAAAGTCTTCACTCTTGAAGCCTTCAACCAGCAGGAAATCCACCGGGCTGACATTGGCAAGCAACTGATCGAGGCTCGCTTCCACGCCGTCGCGGTTCTCATGCATCAAGGCCCAGCGATTTGGCGAGGAGATCACGACTTCCTGAGCTCCTGCCTCTCTGTGCCGGTAGGAGTCTTTGCCGGGCTTGTCGATATCGAAACGATGATGCGCATGCTTGATGGTAGAAACGGTAAAGCCCTTGGCAATAAGCGCGGGTATCAATCGGGTCAGCAAGGTGGTCTTGCCATTTCCGCTCCATCCAGAGATTCCAAGTATATGCATCGTCTTCTTATCCTTCAGCCAAGGCATTAATAGCTATGTTTCAGACGGGGCTCGATCCTATTTCTCATCCTCGACCATATGCTTCAATCCAAGTCGAAGATAGTCATATCCTGTCCAAACCGTCAGGGAGCCGGCTAGCCATAGTAGAACCTGTCCGATCAGGATTGCATCAAATTCGCTTTCCACTGCCGGGCCTCCCAGCAGAAAGCACAGGGAAAGTATCTGCGAGGTGGTCTTCCATTTTGCCAGTTTGCTGACCGGCATGCCAACCCGCAACTCCGCCAGATATTCACGAAGGCCGGACACCATGATTTCCCGGCACAGGATAATCACTGCCGGAATAAGATCCCATCCCCCAACTCTGCCAATACCGACAAGGAACAAAAGGACCGACGCCACCAGTAACTTATCCGCGACGGGATCCAAAAACCGACCGAGGTTGGAGGTTTGCTTGTACCGCCGTGCTAGATAGCCATCAAAGAAATCCGTCACCCCCGCCGCGATGAAAAGTGCGAGGGGAACCCAGCTGCCGAGCTTGCCCGGTAAAAACAGCGCGGCCAGCAGCAGCGGGATGACGATTATGCGCGATAATGTCAGCAGATTAGGAAGGTTAAAATTCATGCGCAGGGTGACCTTGGCGGCCTTGTAAAAAAGGGCAGTATAGGGACGGAGAGGCAGGAGTCAAAGGATAGAAATCAGCCATTTTCATGGAAAAAGTTGTAGATCGTCGTTGCCGTTGCCTTTGAGATCCCTTCAACGGCTTCAAGATCACTAAGCGCTGCCTGTTCAACCCCCTTCGCTGATCCAAAACGGTTGAGCAGAGCCTTCTTTCGCTTGCCGCCGATACCGGGAATTTCATCGAGTGGTGATTTGCCGATGGCGCGCGACCTCTTCGCTCGGTGGGTAGTGATCGCGAAGTTATGAACCTCGTCCCGCAAGCGCTGCAAAAAATAGAGGGTCGGGTCTTTTTCCGGCAGCGAAAAAGGTGCTTTACCGGTCATAAAAAATCGCTCCCGCCCGGCATTCCGGTCCGGCCCTTTGGCAATGCCGACGAGCGCAACATCAGTTATCCCAAGCTCGTCAAAGACATCCTGAGCGACACTGAGCTGTCCTTGGCCGCCATCAATGAGGATCAGATCCGGCCATTGCTCGCGGGAACCAGAGCTTTCCGGTCCGGCTTTGTCCGGGTCTTCTTTTTGTAAGCGGGAAAAGCGGCGTGTTAGGACTTCGCGCATCATGCCATAGTCATCCCCCGGCGCGAGATCCTGGTTTTTGATATTAAATTTGCGATAGGCCTTTTTCTCAAATCCGTCCGGACCTGCAACCACAAGGGCGCCGGTCGAATGGGTTCCGGAGATATGGCTGTTATCATAGACCTCAATGCGGCTTGGCGGCTCGGCCATACCAAACAGTTCAGCTACACCAGCCAGATGCTTGCGCTGGGTCGCGTTCTCCGCCATGCGACGGGCAAGGGCACCTTTGGCATTGAGTATGGCATGCTCTACCAGTTCCCGCTTGGGTCCACGTTTGGGGGTTTCAATCTTGACTTTTCGCTCGGAAGAAATGGATAGGGCATCGGCTATCAGCTCCGCCTCTTCCAGGGAATGGCTGGTCCAGATCCGTCTGGGTGCCGGGCGACCATCATAGAACTGGCCGATGAAGGCGCTTAAGATATCTGCAGGCTCATCATCCTTATTGTGTGAGGGATAATGCGCCCGATTGCCGAAATTCTGACCGGAGCGTACAAAGAATACCTGGACGCACGTTTGGCCGCCCTCTTGATGGGCAGCAATGACATCTACTTCCTCGACATTTGGCAGATTGATGGTCTGTTTGGACTGGATATGGGCCATGGCTTTTAAGCGATCCCGCAGTACAGCCGCCTGCTCAAAATCCAGCTCATCACTGGCCGCCTGCATACGCTCCGCCAGTTTCTGTTGCAGGCTATGGCTCTTACCGGAGAGGAAGGAGCGGGCCTCGTCCACCACCGTTAGATAGTCATCGCAGCTGATCAGGCCAACACAAGGCCCGGCACATCTTTTGATTTGATATTGAAGGCAGGGACGGGTGCGGTTTTGAAACTCAGAATCCGTGCAGGAGCGCAGCGGGAAAATGCGTTGGAACGTAGCCAGGGTTTCATTGACGGCACCGGCCGAGGCAAAGGGGCCATAATATTCACCCTTGCGGGACCGCGCACCCCGATGCTTTGAGATTTGTGGCCAGTCGTGATCTCCGGTGATTAGTATGTAGGGAAATGACTTATCGTCTCTGAGAATAATATTATAGCGCGGCTTAAGCTTCTTAATCAGATTGGCTTCAAGCAGGAGCGCCTCGACTTCCGTATGGGTGGAGACAAATTCCATGGACCGGGTCAGGGAAACCATCCGCATGATCCGCGTCGATTGCCCGTTCATCTTGGTGTAGCTCGTTACCCGCTTTTTCAGATTTTTTGCTTTTCCGACATAAAGGACTTGGCCGGCCTGATCGAGCATTCGGTATACGCCAGGGGCCAGTGGCACGGTCTTAAGGGCTTTCTCGATTACGGCAGCGCCTTGCTTAAACGGCGATTCGCTTGGTTCGTTGGATGATTCCGGTGATTTGGATGTCATTTCCATAATTATGGTGCGATTTTCAGGTTCGAGTTACGTAATGTATCTAAATGCATGTTCAATAAAATATCCTAACCCCCTTATTAAAAAAGAACATTAGAGAATTTCCGAAATTCCGAATTTCCATATTTTACAGTTTTTTTACACTATCCACTAAACCTGTGGAAAACTGTGTGGGTAAGCCCGTTACATATCTCTGTAGGTCACGTGAAACCTAGACTCTAACGAGAATGCCTATTTTTTAGGCAATTATATAACACATTGATTTTTATACCATTTTTAAAAGTCAAGGCAGACTCTCAAAGAAATTTAGAAAAATTCAACGATCAACGGCAATTCGGCGGGAGTTATTTCAGGACTGTGCACAACTGCTGTTGGATTTCCACATTTTTTAGTCTCTTTTTGCTAAAAAACCGTCAGAATTATTGCTTGCCTCGGAGAATTTCCACGCCAACACTGGTCGTGTTTTCGATAGCATTGAGCTTTTCTACTTTCACCCTGACCAGGCTAACCCGTTCATAGTTAAGGCAGATTGCCGCAGCTTTTTCAGCCAATGTTTCGACCAGATTTACATGCTCTTGCTGGGTCATCGCAGTGATAGCGCTAGCTATTGTCTCATAGCAGACAACATTATGGTAATCATCGGCGAGGGGTGTGTGGCTGTCTTCCACTGTCATTTCGATAGAAAACCGTACTGGCTGCGGATTGGTTTTTTCATGAGCATAGACACCGATCAGCATGTCCACCAGAAGATCCTGGATAAAGACCTTGTGGGTTTCTTCCGGACGGGTCATACGGAAAGGGTAATGAAGTTCGACCGTGTTTGACTTAGTCATAAATTTCCTCTCCTGCTCCTGTGCCAGTGATCGGCAGATGCTGGCCACCGTCGAGTGCGATAAACTCCCCCGTCATAGATGGCGCGCCCAATATAAACAAGGCCGCCTTTGCAATTTCTTCCGGAGTAGGCCCATATTCTAACGGGACGGAGCGCTGTTGTTGTTTAAATTGCGCCGCCGTCTGTCTTGTATTAGCCAAAGTAGGACCAGGCCCTATGGCATTGACCCGTATCTTCGGGGCAAGCGCCATTGCTGTTGTTTGCGTCAAGGTCCAAAGGCCGCTTTTACTCAAGGTATAGGAGAGATACTCCGGCCGCAAATTAAACACACGCTGATCCGCAATATTGATAATATTCCCCTGAATATCTGAGGGGAGTTGCTTGGCAAATGCCTGGCTTAACAGAGCCGGTGCGAGCAGGTTGGTTTGCAGATGATGGTTAAAACTCTCCGCCGTGACATCGGAGATATCGTCCCGTTCAAAATGGGCAGCATTATTGACCAGGCAATGCAGAGGGCCGAGCGCAGAGAAGGCGTTCGGGATCAGGCTCGTAGTTTGTTGCGGATCATCAAGGTCGGCTTGCAGGCAAACAGATTTCACCCCCAAAGCATCCAGCTCTTTCGAAACTGCCTCTGTCTTGTCCTTCGAGCGGCCGAAATGCAGGGCAACGTTCCATCCCTGTTCGGCAAAGCCAAGGGCAATGGATTTTCCGATGCGATGACCGGCGCCGGTGATGAGCACATTTTTTTGCATCTAATCAGATGATCCGACGTCGGAGCCGGTTCCTAGTAAAGTGAAGCTGTATATATGCCAGACATACCATAAAACTGGGCTGCAACATAGGCAACATAAGCAAGGCAAAAGGCTCCGCCAAGAACCCGGCCTATGGGTTTTTTGATCAGGAAGATGGGGATCATCAGCATGGAGACGAACAGCATGATCCAAAGGTCGAAATGCAGGATCTGCGTAGGCGCCTGCAACGGTTCTATCATCGCTGTGGCGCCAATGATTCCGGTAATATTGAACAGATTAGATCCAAGGACATTCCCGATGGCTACATCCCCGTGGCGGCGGAGCGCAGCGATGATGGAGGTCGCAAGTTCCGGAAGAGACGTACCAAGAGCGACAAGAGTGAGGCCAATGATTTCATCAGAGACGCCGGCGATGGTGGCGATTTCAACGGCGCCATTGACCAGCAGGCGGGAGCCGAGAATGAGTCCGACAAGCCCGAGAATAATGAACAGGACGCTAACCCAGATGTTCTTCGGCATATTCTGTTCATACTCTTCGAGCGCTTCCTCAGCGCCTTCATCTCCTTCGCGGCGGGCCCGATAATAAGAGCGGACGATCACGGCGATGAGGACACCTAAAAGCAATGCTCCTTGCCAGAAATTTATATATCCGTGCCAGGCCAGGATCATGAACAGGATGGAGCCAGCGACCATGATGGCACTATCGCGCAACGCAGAGCGGGTATCACAGACAAGCGGGTAAATAAGGGCGGGCAGGCCGAGTACCAAGAGGACATTGGCGATGTTGCTGCCAACAACATTGCCGAAGGCAATACCGGGAACGCCTTCAAGGGCCGCCTGGACGCAGACAACCAGTTCCGGCGCCGAGGTGCCAAAGGCGACAACAGTAAAGCCGATCACAAGCTTGGAGATACCGATCTGTTCTGCCATGGCGACAGAACCTCGGACCAATAGTTCTCCACAAACCAAAAGAATTACTAAGCCAGCGGCTACTTGTAGATACATCATTAGGTGTAGACACCCTGGGATTTCATCCGCATCGTTTCATCCCGCACCACTGTTCGTAAGGTAAGACCTGATGTTATATAGACATGGGGTTCGGACAGTAAAAGGGCTAAACTGAACAAAATATCTTGAATTCCGCTCTCTGTGACCGATTTGCACACGGCTTTCTATGCTCATTGAAAAGCTAGTATTTACGTTCAACCGAATAGCCCTGCTGCTGCAGAAGCGACAGAATGCCGTTTTCTCCCGGCAGATGCAGGGCCCCAACCCCAACAAACGCGCCGCCACGTTCCAGGGCTGGTGTCATGCGCTGTACCATCCGGGCGTTACGCTCATCTATGAGTTTTTGTGTCATCAAGGCTGTAAACTCTGCACTTGCAGACTTCAGGGCATCTTCCAATTCGCAAGCGATCCAGCCGGTATTTCCGCGCAGGTAATAGTCCGTCATGACCTCCATCTCTTCTTCGATGGTGTCATGTTCTGCCATTGCTTGATCGAGATATTCAAGTTGAACATCTAGTGGAGCCTTGTCGAACAGGCTTAGTTGCTCAAGATTTGTCTCGAGTGCGATGATTTCTTTTCCTGATTGGCGGGCGGATTTTTCCAGCTCTTTATCAAGCATTGTCATTTGTGGTGTATTTTTCTGCCGTGAGGGAGGTGGCTGGCTCAGGATTGCCGCGGCTGCCCAGATTTTTACCCGGTTGAGGGTATCAGGTGTCATTCCGTACGGGGCCAGCATATTGCTCAAGGCAGCAAATCGTTCCGATCCGATGCTGGACTTCAACTGCTGGTCTTGCGGCAACAACATGAAAGCTTGGCTTTCGGCGACATTTTCATCTTTCAAGGAGGTTTCGAAGACCGCAGTTTGTGACCGAGTGAAGGCCTGCATGATAATGCCCGGGAGTTGCAGAATCCGAGGATCCTTTGAATGCATGGTGCCGAATACATAACTCGGCGGTGTATTCTCACGGGTTATTTTCCAAAGCTTACCCTTATCAAATGGGCGCTCAACACAATTTTCCGGGGCCTGCGTACGTGCTTCAAGAAGAGCCGGATGACACAGGAAAAGAAAGGAGACTGCTATCAGGGTGACGAGTCGATAAGCAAACGGCATGGGCAATCTCTTTCATTGCGAAAGGGGCATTTTGCAGGCAGAGTATCATATTGTGAGATAAATACACTGAAATGACGAGAGGGGGATCTATGGTCGTTTCAACACAAAGCTGGTATCGGCGTTTCTTGCGGCTGACCTTTTTGCCGATAATGGCATTGTTTTTGGCCGGACCGGCACATAGCTCCGAGAATGACATTACTGTCTTTGCCGCCGCCAGTACCACGGAAGTAGTGAAAGCACTTGTCGTTGAGTTTGAAAGGCGAACAGGCGGAGATGTGACAGCGTCCTTTGCAGGAAGTTCCACACTCGCAAAGCAGATAGAGCAGGGCGCACCCGCCAATATTTTTATCTCTGCCAATCAGCAGTGGCTTACCTATTTGAAAGATCGCGGGATGATGTCGGCGGGCAGTCCCATAGATATTGCAACTAACAAACTTGTAGTCATAGCCCCAAAAGGAGCGCCGATAGCTGAGCCTTTTGAACTCGCAGACTTGCCAAAGCTGATCGGCAATGGATTCTTGGCCATTGGCAATCCTGATCATGTTCCCGCCGGTATTTATGCCAAGACAGCGCTACAGTCGCTTGGTCTTTGGAAGGACCTGCAAGACAAATATGTCCAGATGCCCAATGTGCGGGCGGTTTTGACCTTGGTGGAGCGCGATGAAGTTGTCGCGGGCATTGTCTATGAAACGGATGCTCGACTGAGTAAAAATTTAAAGGTCATCGCGGTAGTACCGAGCAATGCCGTCCCGGAATTAACCTATGGCATGGCAATGCTAAAAGGTTATGACAGTCACATGGCCAAGCTGTTTTTCGATTTTGTTCGCTCTTCCGAGGGTCAGGACATATTTGAACGATTTGGTTTTGGGGCGACACCAAACTAGGGTCTGGTCCCGTCTAGTTACGGGAACGCCCGCTTAGAACATGGCCGTTGCCGGCTCGTCCCTTGCGCGAGCGGCCCTGTGGTCGGCCGCTATTGGGACCGCCAATGCCCAGCTCCCGATCCTGAAGCTTTTTGATTTCGTCACGAATGCGGGCCGCCTCTTCAAATTCCAGATCAGCGGCGGCTGTCTTCATCTTCTTCTCAAGATCCTCAATATGGTTCGTCAGATTGTGGCCGATCATATTGCTCGCATCTTCAAGGCCGAGATCAACATTGTAATGATCCTGCTCGTAAACGCTTTCCATGATGTCGTCGATGTTTTTGCGAATGGACATGGGCGTGATGCCGTTGGCCTCGTTAAAAGCTTCCTGCTTGTCTTTGCGGCGCTTGGTCTCATCCAAAGCATACTGAAGACTGTTGGTAATCTTGTCGGCATAAAGCAGGACGCGGCCATCCACATGTCGGGCGGCCCGCCCAATGGTCTGAATGAGGGACGTCGAGGACCGCAAAAAACCTTCTTTGTCCGCATCAAGAATGGCCACCAGGGCGCATTCCGGGATGTCCAGGCCTTCGCGCAACAGATTGATCCCAACGAGCACATCAAATGTACCGAGCCTCAGATCCCGGATAATTTCAATCCGCTCCAAGGTGTCAATATCGGAATGAAGATAACGAACCTTGATGCCGTTCTCGTGGAAATATTCCGTCAAATCTTCGGCCATTTTCTTTGTCAGTGTCGTGACCAGAACCCGTTCACCCTTGGCCGCGCACAACTTGCATTCCCGCATCAGGTCATCGACCTGGCTTTCAACGGGACGGATAATGCAGTCCGGATCTGTCAAGCCAGTGGGCCGAATGACCTGTTCAGTGAACGCACCGCCCGTGCGCTCAAGCTCCCAAGGACCAGGGGTTGCCGATACAAAGATCGTTTGCGGCCGCATAGCTTCCCATTCCTCGAACTTCAAGGGGCGGTTGTCCATGCAGGAAGGCAGCCGGAAGCCATATTCCGAGAGGGTGGATTTCCGACGAAAGTCGCCTTTATACATGGCGCCGATCTGACTTACGGTCACATGGCTCTCATCGACCATCAGCACCGCATTGTCCGGCAGATACTCAAACAGGGTTGGCGGTGGTTGTCCGGCGCCTCGGCCAGAGAGATAGCGAGAGTAATTCTCGATGCCGGCACAGGCGCCCGTCGCTTCCATCATCTCCAGATCAAACATGGTCCGCTGTTCAAGCCGTTGCGCTTCCAGCAGCTTATTATGTATCTCGAACTCTTCCAGACGGGACTTGAGCTCAACCTTTATATTTTCCTGGGCTTGGCGAAGGGTTGGTTTTGGGGTCACATAATGACTATTGGCATAGATGCGGACTTCATCCAGCTTTCCGGTTTTCTCTCCCGTCAATGGATCAAATTCCGTTACGCCTTCAAGCTCGTCACCAAACAGGGACAAACGCCAGGCACGGTCTTCCAAATGGGCCGGGAAGACTTCGATTGTATCGCCGCGAACCCGGAAAGTGCCGCGGGTAAAGCTCGCATCATTGCGCCGATACTGTATCTCGACCAGCCGCTTCAGAAGATCCTGACGATTAAACATTTGCCCGACTTTGAGATGCAGGGTCATCTCACTATAGGTCTCCACCGAGCCGATACCGTAAATACAGGAAACGGAGGCAACGATGATAACATCGTCTCGCTCCAACAGAGCCCGTGTCGCTGAATGGCGGAGCCGATCGATCTGCTCGTTAACGGACGCGTCCTTTTCAATATAGGTATCCGTTCGCGCCACATAGGCTTCGGGTTGGTAGTAATCATAGTAAGAGACAAAATACTCAACCGCGTTATTGGGAAAGAACGCTTTCATTTCCCCATAGAGCTGGGCCGCGAGAGTTTTGTTATGGGCGAGGATGAGAGTAGGGCGCTGAACCCGCTCAATCACCTTTGCCATTGTAAAGGTCTTACCGGATCCGGTGACACCAAGCAGAACCTGATCCTTCTCCCGTTCATTGATGCTGCTGACCAGATCCTCAATAGCTTCCGGCTGATCGCCGGCGGGTTCAAATTCCGAGACAACTTCGAACGGGATTCCCCCTTGTGATTTTTCAGGGCGCACGGGCCGGTGCGGGATGAAGGCCGCGGAGGCATCTTCAAGGCCGGATGTTTCAGTTTTGTTCTCGATTTGCATGCCCTGTATATACGGTGGTTAACGCAAAAATTCCACCCCATTTCTGAATGGGATGGAAAAGAAGCCTGAATTAATCGATGGCAGAAAATTCAGAGGGGTGTCCGGACTTGCCGATAGACAGGAAGGAAATCGGATTTAAGCCCGGACGGGGCTTGAACACTTAGGCACGCCAGAATGGCTTGGAGATCTCATCTTGTGCGTGATGGGATGCAATGCCCATGTCATTCAAGTATTTCTTATCTAGGGATGCAAGCTGGTGACGCATCGATGCGCGCTCTTGCCATTTGACAACAGTTGCTGCTACGGTTCCGAGAAGGCCATATTTCTTCACTGAAGAAAAGCCTGCATTTCCGCCTGCATTTCCGAATTTTATTGTTTTTGTAGCCATTTTTCATACTCCTTCTCGCAACAGATCCAACCCTTTGTCGTGATCCCGGTAATGTCGCTGATAAAAGTAATATCGGATTTGGGGGGTTGATTGCAAACGACAAATTCTAATATGATAGTTTAGAAAAACTAATCTGAAGAAAGTAATTTTCATGCGACTACCTCCCTTGAATGCTTTGCGAAGTTTTGAGGCTGCTGCCCGACATTTGAGCTTTTCAAAGGCGGCGGAAGAATTGTTCGTAACCCCTGCCGCTGTCAGCCATCAGGTTAAGGCGCTGGAGGATTGGCTTGGATTTGCTTTGTTCAAACGCCTCAACAGAGCGGTAATGTTGACCGATGAGGGGCAGGTTTATGTTGTTGGCGTCAGGGAGGGGCTGTCAGTTATCGCGGGAGCCACAGAAAAGCTGATGATTCATGACGCGGCAGGGCCACTGCATGTGGACACCATGCCTTCATTTGCCGCCCGTTGGTTGCTGCCTCGACTCAGCCGATTTCGGGAGGAGCAGCCTGATATAGATGTCCGTTTATCGGCGTCAGAACAGCTCACGGATTTTGATCGGGACGATGTCGATCTGGTCGTTCGTTACGGAAACGGTCGCTATCCCGGGCTTCGAGTCGAAAAGCTGCTAACGGAGGATGTTTTGTTTCCGGTTTGTAGCCCCAGTTTACTGGAAGGCGCACATCCTCTTTTGACGCCGGAGGATCTGAAATACCACACGCTTTTGCATGATGATATGCGGGTGGATTGGGAAACCTGGTTGGCGGTTGCCGGTGTTAAAAATATTGATCCGAAAAAAGGGCCGAGTTTCAATGACAGTTCCATGGTGTTGACAGCGGCGATGGCCGGACAGGGGGTTGCGCTTGGGCGCAGTACTCTTGCTGCAGACGACCTGATTGCCGGTCGCTTGGTCCGTCCGTTTAATCAGCAGCCGATCAAAGCGGGTCATGCCTATTATATTGTCTGTCCGGAAGAGAAAGCAGATCGACCGCGCATCGCGGCATTTCGAGCCTGGCTTTTGAAAGAGGCCGCCATGGATCCCGGACGCTTTATGTCAAGCTCCTTCGAAGAGCCGGTCCCGACAGATTTTCACAACTAGGCGGGTTTGTAGCCGATCCGCACGCCTCCCCAGTGGCGTCCTTTTATAAGGATCGGCGCAGATAGATCTTTCATAAGGGCAAACTCGCCACCTCCCATGTCCCGCCGATACGTCTGCAAGAGAAAAGGTTTCTCATTTTGCCCGGCAGCCAACCCTGTCCGATCGTCGAAAATCCGACGGTTGCGGCAATTACCGGCATTCCAGTCGGGGTCATTCGGTTTTTGCGGATGGGAAAACTTGTTGTTGTGGGTTGGCAAATACCCGTTCCGATCGACAGCAGCACAAAAGACGATTGAGCTGTCTTTCTCCAGAACCGGCTCTTGCAGTGGGGGGAGCAGCTTATCAAATAGATCGACATATTTAGTCGTTTTCTGAAGCGGGTTTGTCCCCTCTACATCGATATAATTTTCATCAAAGATTTCTGCGAGTGAAATTTCACCTGCATCAACAGCCTTCTCGAGAGTTTCGGAAATTGCCGTGGCTGTCTCCGTAACCAAGCGAATGAGGGGGCTATCGGCCGTTTCGTGCCCGCTTTGAGCGATGAGTTCGATAAGGGTTTCGCTTACGCGCAATAGACCATCGGCCTTTGTGTCGGCAACACTGATATTCTGGGACGTTTTATCAACACTGATTTCCAGGGCTTTCAGCTCAGTTGAGACCAGATCACATTGAGAAAGGTTCTTGTTTGCTTCTTCAGCTGCAGAGGTTATCTCACCGCTGATCTGTTTTAGACTACCCTCTACCACACCAAAAATCTCAGCGATGCTGCCGGATCCTTCCTCGGCGGATTGCGCCAAGTCTGCATTTCCTGCACTTTCATTCTGGATCGTACCCACCTGGTCGGTCAGGGTTTTTACAGTATCGGTGATTTCCTCTGTGGCTTTCTTTGTCTCCTCAGCGAGACTTTTAACTTCATTTGCAACAACAGCGAATCCACGCCCAGCATCACCAGCTCGCGCTGCCTCAATTGTGGCATTCAGAGCCAGTAAATTGGTCTGGCTGGCAATGCCTTCGATACCGTTTGCTACCTTGGCAACGCTTGCTAGGGCCTCGCCAAGGCTGGAAAGTTGTTCTTCCACCCGGCTGACCCCGGCGACAAGCTTGCTGATATTGTCGACAGCGTCATTGATCTTTTCCCGAGAGGCCTGAATTTCCGTTTCTGTTTGGCCTGCCGCGTTGCTGGAAGATTGTGCGGCCTCGCTTATCTGGCGATTGGCTGCGACCATTGTTTCTGCGACTTCGGACAGGCTTTTAAACTGCTGGCTCTGCTCCTGGCTTCTTGCAGAAACTTCTGCAAGCTGTCCCGCTATTTCCGCGACTTCAACACCAAGATTACCGACTTTCCCCGCCATTTCAGCGACGAACCGATCTGATTGAGTGTTAGACTCAGACATGTAATCAAAATCCCTTCGTTTTGACTCTGCACCTTCAACGAGAATTTGTTCATCCGTTAGTATCCGCAAATATGGTAAATTTTGCGTTAAATCTGTCTTGTAAACAGTTGAGGGCAGATCAAAGGGGAATCACCCGAAAAACTTATGGCGATCTGTTGGTATTAGCAGTATAGAAACGGGGCAGGGTGAAGGTTCGCCCTGCCCTGGATTTACCTTCAATGCAGAGAGATAAAGGTTATGTCTATTATTGCCGAGAGTTTGGGCCGGATTAAGCCCTCACCGACGATTGCTGTTACAACTAAAGCCGCCGAATTACGGGCTGCTGGCCGGGACGTTATTGGTCTGGGTGCTGGTGAGCCGGATTTTGATACGCCAGAGAATATAAAGACGGCCGGCAAGCGCGCAATTGATGAAGGCAAGACGAAATATACAGCCGTTGACGGCATCCCTGAATTGAAGAAG
This sequence comes from Pseudomonadota bacterium, assembly GCA_024743055.1. GTDB lineage: Bacteria > Pseudomonadota > Alphaproteobacteria > Sneathiellales > Sneathiellaceae > Sneathiella. The sequence continues at coordinate 149,518 of JANSXH010000007.1, read as the reverse complement.
GCGATTTGCGACAAGTTCAAGCGCGATAATGGCCTGTCCTATGAGCCGTCGCAGGTGTCTGTGGGAACCGGTGGCAAACAAATCATCTATAACGCCATGGTTGCGACATTGAACCCGGGCGATGAGGTTATCATCCCAACCCCATATTGGGTTTCCTATCCGGATATGGTTTTGCTGGGCGGCGGGGAGCCTGTGTTCGTGCAGACTTCTGCCGAAACAAGTTTCAAGATGCAGCCGGAAGATCTGGAAGCGGCCATCAATTCCAAAACCAAATGGCTGATTTTCAACTCGCCGTCCAACCCATCGGGTGCCGGGTATAGCCATGATGAACTTAAAGCTCTAACCGACGTCCTGGTCCGTCATCCCCATGTCTGGATCCTGACGGATGATATGTATGAGCATCTTGTCTATGACGATTTCAAGTTTGTAACCCCGGCTGAGGTCGAGCCGAGCCTTTATGATCGGACATTGACCATGAATGGCGTTTCCAAGGCCTATTCCATGACCGGATGGCGCATTGGCTATGCTGCGGGACCACAAGAACTGATCAAGGCGATGGCTAAAGTCCAGTCGCAAAGCACATCCAACCCTTGCTCCATCAGTCAGTATGCTTCTTTAGAGGCGCTGGAAGGTACGCAGGACTTTATCCCGGAACGGGCAAAGGTCTTTGAGGAGCGGCGGGATCTGGTTGTCAGCATGCTCAATCAAGCGCCGGGTTTGAGCTGCCCGAAACCGGAAGGGGCCTTTTATGTATACCCCTCCTGCGCAGGTTGTATGGGTAAGAACACCGAAGATGGCAAAGTCATTGAAAGCGATCTTGATTTCGTCACTGCCTTGCTCGAGACGGAAGGCGTGGCGGTTGTTCATGGCGAAGCTTTCGGCCTGTCACCGCATTTTCGGGTATCCTATGCAACGTCAACCGAAGCGCTGACGGAGGCTTGCAACCGAATTCAGAGATTCTGTGCAAGCTTGAGCTAAAACAGACCCGATATAAATAGAAAAGGCGGCGAGTGATTCGGTCGCCTTTTTTATTGTCTTCTCTTTGGCAAAACTTTTTTACCTTTAACCTCCCTTGAATCCTGACTTGCGCGCGGGCTGCAAATATTTTTCTTGCACCGTTTGAGCTGCAGGAGGAACATTAGATTTATCTAACTATAAGGGAGGCACGATATGGCCGTAGACAAGCCAAAGGGGCCTCGCAGCGTTGCGCTGGTGGGTCCCTATTCAAGCGGTAAAACAACTCTTCTCGAAGCAATCCTTCATATATGTGGTGAAATAGACCGAAAAGGCAGTGTCAACGCCGGAACGTCGACAGGTGACGGCTCCAAAGAGGCGCGAGACCGGCAAATGAGTGTTGAAGTGAACACCGCCCATGCAACCTATCTCGATGATGATTTCACCCTTCTTGACTGTCCTGGCTCCATAGAATTTTTTCAAGAATCAGAAGGTGTTCTCTCCGGTGTCGATGCGGCGGTTGTAGTTTGCGAGCCGGATCGCGACCGCGTCCTCACACTTTCACCAATCCTGAAGCGCCTACAGGACAGAAACATCCCGACATTCCTGTTCGTCAATAAAATAGACAAGGCACATGGTTCCGTTCAGGACCTGTTCAATTCCTTGCAATCCGTCACTAACCGGGCGCTGGTCTTACGGCAGGTGCCGATTTTCAAGGACAATATCATCACCGGATATGTCGATCTCGCCTCTGAGCGGGCCTATGTTTACAAGGAGGGAGATGCCTCCCGTATCATCGATCTGCCCCCGGAAATGGCAGAAGAAGAAGGCACGTCGCGGTTCGAAATGCTGGAAAAGCTGGCAGATTTTGATGATCACCTCATGGAGGAATTGCTAGAGGATATTGAGCCGGAAAAGGAAGAAATTTACTCCTTGCTGCAAAGCGACTTGAAAGAAGGGCTCGTCACCCCTGTATTTCTTGGTTCTGCTGAACATGATCATGGTGTGCGCAGACTTCTCAAGGCACTCCGTCATGAAGCGCCGGAAGCCAGTGTTGCCGCAGAACGGGCCGGATTTGATGCCGGAAGTAATGCCCCGGTCGCCCAGATCTTGAAGACTTATATTTCCGCTCAGGCCGGAAAATTGTCTCTGGCTCGAGTATGGTCCGGGAAAATCAGCGATGGAGATAGCTTCCCTGCCGGTCGTATCGCCGGGCTATTCCGCCTTCAGGGGGCTAAGACAGAAAAGATTGTAACGGCCTCAGCCGGAGAAATCGTCGCTCTTGGCCGGCTGGAAGAAGTCCGAACCGGAGACATCTTGTCCATGGACGCGGTGCTTGAGCCCGAGACATCAGCAGATAGTCTGGAGCCGGTGTACAACTTCGCGCTCTACGCGGAAAATCGCGACGATGATGTCAAACTTTCTTCAGCTCTTGGCAAGATCGTTGAGGAAGATCCTTCCTTAAAGGCGGAGCATAAACAGGAGACCCAAGAGCTTCTTCTCTGGGGTCAGGGGGAGATCCATTTGAAGGTCGCTCTCGAACGGTTGCGCAACAAATACGGCCTCAACGTGAAATCGAGAAAACCGAAAGTGGCCTATAAAGAGGCCATCCGCAAAGCCGCGACCCAGCATGCCCGCTATAAAAAGCAAAGTGGCGGACATGGCCAGTTTGGGGATGTCCAGATTGAGATCAAACCGCTTCCCCGCGGATCAGGCTTCAGTTTTGAAGAGAAAATCGTCGGTGGCTCGGTCCCTCGGCAGTATATTCCGGCCGTAGAACATGGCGTGAAAGAGTATCTCGCGGAAGGGCCGCTTGGTTTTCCTGTCGTCGATGTTTCGGTCACCTTGTTTGATGGGCAGTTTCACTCTGTGGACAGTTCGGAGAACTCTTTCAAATCGGCTGCGCGGATCGCCATGAGTGAAGGAATGCCGAAATGCGATCCTGTCCTGTTGGAGCCGATCTACAAGGTCGAGATCTCAATGCCCTCTGAATATACCTCAAAAGCCAACAGCATTGTCAGCGGCAGAAGAGGCCAGATTCTGGGCTTTGACGCGCGGGAAGGTTGGGACGGTTGGGATGTGCTGACGGCGATGATTCCTGAATCTGAGGTTCATGATCTCATCGTAGATCTTCGATCCGCAACTCTTGGCGTTGGAACATATCGGAGCGAGTTTGATCATCTACAGGAGCTAACCGGTCATAATGCAGAAAAAGTTCTGCAGAGCAGGGAGCAATAATGACAGCTTGCTGAAACCTTTGTAAGACGGGTTTCTCACGGACTATTGACTTGTAGTTTACCGGCAGAGTGACAATTATCTGGTTCAGTATATTGAAGCAGGTAAAGGAGCCGGGCGCGTGCTTATCAAAGTCAAAAAAGGCTGGGAAATCCCAGAATCCAAGGTAACGTCAGAGGATACGTATCTGAACCGTCGGTCGATCCTTAAAGGAATGGCGGGTGCCGGTATGATTGCCTCCATTGGATCAGCGCTCCCCTTTGGCAAGGCTATCGGGGCGGAAACGGACCCGAGCGCCAGCCTTTATCCGGTCCCGAGGAATGATCTTTACACGCATCAACGTGCCTTGACGCCGGAAAAAATTGCGACGACCTACAATAATTTCTATGAATTCGGTTCTCATAAAACCATATCCGAGGCGGCACAAGCGCTGAAAATTCGGCCCTGGACAGTCAAAATTGACGGCATGGTCGAGAAGGAGATGGAAATCGGCATTGATGAACTTTTGGCGAAAATGCCGTTGGAAGAGCGGATCTACCGTCACCGCTGCGTCGAGGCCTGGTCCATGGTGGTTCCCTGGAGTGGATTCCCGCTAAAAGATCTGGTCAAACTGGCAGCGCCGACATCGGGTGCCAAATATGTTGTGATGCAGACGTTTGAGGATAAGGCCGTAGCGCCGGGTCAGAGGCAGTTCTGGTATCCCTGGCCCTATACTGATGGGCTGACAATGGCCGAGGCCACCAATGACCTCACCTTTATGGTGACCGGCATGTATGGCAAGCCTGTCCCTAAACAGAATGGCGCACCCCTGAGACTGGCAGTTCCCTGGAAATATGGCTTCAAGCAGGTCAAATCTATCGTTCGTTTCCATTTCACAGATACCCGCCCGGAAACGTTCTGGGAGAAGCTTTTGCCAGAAGAATACGGCTTCTGGGCCAATGTAAACCCTGAAGTGCCGCACCGTCGCTGGTCACAGGCAACCGAAAGGGATATCGGCACCGGAGAGCGCGTGCCGACCCTGATCTATAATGGCTATGGCGAGTTCGTCCAGGATCTTTACAAGGATATGAAGGACGAACGACTGTTTATGTAAGAGGTTCCTTTCCAGGTCGCTCTCAGCAGTCCTAATTACCTCTAAAATAGATACCGAAAAGAAAAGAGGCCACTGTGACGACGGCAAGGATCACATAGAAAATCTTGCCGTCCGCTGGTTTTTGCTGACGTTCTCTGATCTCCAAAGCGTCAGGCTGGTTGTTGGGATCGGTACTTTTGAAGTGCATTTGAACAATGGCCTCTTCATAGTTCGGGCGATCACCCCGCATTTACGTCTTTATCTGTTTAACTGGTACGCGATTATCGATTATCACGACATTATACTACTATATCGATGGTAATTTGTCAATCAAAACATCTTTTATAAGAGATGGGGCGGGAACTGAGGGCAAAAAAATGCCGACCAAATGAATGGTCGGCAAGTCTAACAGGGAGGTTGCGTCCTCTCAGAGGACGCTGGAATAACAGGGCTGGGAGGAGCCCGATATTCCGCACCGAAGGGATCGGTGCTTTGACAAGTTGCAATGCAACATCGTCATATCTCCATATTGGGTGCGCCGCAAAAATCAGTACCTGAATTTTTTCATAGCTGATATGCGATTAATGCATGGCGAAAAAAAAGACCGACCTCAAAAGAGGCCGGTCAAGTCTAACAGGGAGGTGTACTGTCTCTCGACAGTACGGATTGCGTGTGATTGGGAGGAAAACACACAATCTGTATATCAGCTGGGAGCCGATATTCAATCGATGCTGCATCGCAACATCCGCACTCTACATATAACGCAACAAAACTGGAAAAGCCACAAAAAATATTGCAGTGCACCTATGCAGTTTTTGCATACCTACTCTAAATTACTGCCCTGAAAGGTAAAAAAATGCCGGCCAAATGAATGGCCGGCAAGTCTAACAGGGAGGTATCGTACCTAATCGGTACGATGTTGCAAAAATCTGGGAGGAAATTCTGCAACGCTCAAGAAGATCAGGGATCTTCAGAGAGACATAATGCTGCGTCGCAACATCGTCTGACCTCTTTGTAGTCGAACGGAGGTGATCTGGGAACATCAAAAACAGCAATGCGGACATGCAGGAAATGCATGGCTTCGATATTTGGGCCTCTAAAAGGCGGACTCAGAGACTTTCTGGATGAGAAAGTCCCGGAAAATGGTCACTCTCTTGGATTTGCGGAGCTCTTCCGGATAGACATAGTAACTGTCATAAGAGGGGCCATCCATGTCCGGCAATACCCGAACCACGTTGCTATGCCCTTGAACGATGTAATCCGGCAGGCTGGCAATCCCCAAACCGCTCTGAACGGCCAGAAGCAGGCCATAGACATTATTGACCTTCAGGATAGGAACGATTTCCTTGTCATAATTGGCCAGCTCTTCAAGCAACCAATTGACAGTGGAAATGTTGGCAGGTGCTTCTTCGCCATAAACAATCAAGTTAAGATCCGCAATGTCCTCAATGCTCGCAGGCGTACCGTTCTTCGTCAGATAATCCGGTGAGGCATAAAGATGATGGTGGACTGTCATCAGCCGCCGCTGGATGAGATCCGGCTGAACCGGCGCCCGCAGCCGTATGGCGATATCCGCTTCCCGCATTCCAAGGTCCAACTCGCGGTCGGCCAGAATCAAATTGACAGTGATTTCGGGATATAGTTCCAGAAACTCCCGAATGCGGGGGGTCAGCCAGTTCGCGCCGAGGCCAACAGTTGCCGTCACTCTGATTTCGCCCGACGGTTTTTCCCGGGTATCCATGAGCTGCGCTTCGGTCATCGCCAGCTTGGCAAAGACATCGTGGGCGGTTTTGTACAGAAGTTCGCCTTGTTCTGTCAGCAATAGGCCACGGGCGTGCCGGTGAAACAGCGCAACCTTTAAGCTCTCTTCCAGGGCGCTGATCTGACGACTGACGGCAGATTGACTTAGATGCAGGGCTTCACCGGCATGGGTGAAACTTCCCGCTTCGGCGACGGCGTGAAAGATGCGTAATTTATCCCAATCCATTGTGCTGTCTCGATCTTGCCTATGATCAGCCCAACGTCACGGGCAAAAGGTCTTGTCTCAAGGTCCGTCCGATTATCCAAAATAATTAGACAGAAACAAGACCTTGATATTTATACTGAACAAGTCCGACGGTCTACTCCGCGGCTTCGGCAGTATCTGATTCATTCTCAGCGATAAATTTCTCGGCTTCCAAAGCTGCCATACAACCAGTTCCGGCCGCCGTCACGGCCTGACGATAGATCTTGTCCTGAACATCGCCACTAGCAAAGATTCCGGGGATATTGGTTGCTGTAGAATCTGGCTTGGTGATCAGATAGCCTTCGTCATCCATGTCCAGTTTGCCTTTGAACAGCTCTGTATTCGGGCTGTGGCCGATAGCAATGAAAACACCGTGGACTGGAATGTCCTGAGTTTCACCGCTTTTAACATTGCGAATGCGGGCTGCGGTGACACCAAATGGATCTTCTTCACCCAGGATCTCATCAAGCACATGATCCCAGACAATTTCGATTTTCGGATTTTTCTTCAATCTCTCAATCAGGATTTTCTCTGCCCGCAGCTGGTCCCGGCGATGGACGAGAGTGACTTTGTCCGCATGATTCGTCAGATAAATCGCTTCTTCCACGGCGGTGTTGCCACCACCAATGACCATGACTTCCTTCCCGCGATAGAAAAAACCATCACAGGTCGCACAGGCAGAGACGCCAAAGCCCATAAATTTCTTTTCTGAGGGCAGGCCTAGCCATTTCGCAGCCGCTCCTGTCGCAATGACGACCGTCTCGGCGATATATTTGGTGCCGGAATCAGCTGTGGCCACGAATGGCCGCTGGCTGGTATCGAGGTCGGTAATATAGTCATTGAAGATCCGCGTGCCGACATTGCGGGCCTGAGCTTCCATTTGCTCCATTAACCAGGGACCTTGAATGGGATCGGCAAAGCCCGGATAATTCTCGACATCTGTGGTGATGGTCAATTGTCCGCCCGGTTGTAGCCCATGCACAAGAATCGGGTTCAAGGATGCTCTGGCAGCATAGACCGCTGCCGTATCGCCCGCAGGGCCCGATCCGATGATGAGTACTTCTGTATGATGGACGTCTGCCATGGCTTTCTCCGACATAAAAACAGCGGGGCACCCCGTTTAACCATTGATATGTATAATGAGATGGTGAGGCTTGCAAGACCCTGAATCCGCTTTGCGTCAGGGATCACATTATTGTGGTGCACCTACCATGTGTTTGGCGACTTCATCAGCGATTTTCTGGGTTTCAAGCAACGGCGTGGCAGACCAGTCTTCAATCAGCCCTACAAAAGGTCTGGTATAACCAAGGTCTCTCATTCGCCGGTGAAAATGGTTGAATTTTTGATTGCCTCCCGGTAGATCAAAAACATAAACCGGCTTTCCCATCGAACAGGCTTCGCAGACCATATTGACTGAATCGGGGGTCACAATAATTGCCTCAGCCAGGGCGAGAAACCCGAAATAGGGATTGTCTCCATCGCCTGTCCACAGCCGATGGGGAACGAGATCCAGAGCGGACTTGAGAATGGCTTCATTTTCTGGTCCTGTCCGGCGCGAGGTTGTTACCAGGAAACTGCAACCGGTTTTCTGGTGTAACTTCGCTAGCTTGGATACGAGATCGGTCATAACCTCGGCTGTCATGTTATAGCACCCGTTGCTGCCGCCTATGAGAACGGTATAGACAGGTGTCGGCATTCCTTCCAATACCCCCTCGAATTTGAGGGCCGCCTGCTCAAGCACCTCTGGGGTGATTGGGCTCAATGCGCCTTCACAAACCAGTACATTGTCACCGCGAAGTTTGTCATGCTCTGGGACAATGACCAGATCAAAATTGGCGGCGGAGGTATTAGGGGTCTGTATGTGGATTGTGAAAGTTTTCTGAGCACTTGCCTTTTTAACCGCCATATTCAAGGGAATTGATTGGCGTCCGCAGGAGATGAGAACATCTGGCCAGGGGGCGGTGAGCTGATCCCCGCTCGGGCTAAGATGGTTCAGCGGATCAAGCCATAGGGCAGGAGGCAGCCACTTCCATGGCTTTGTTGTAGCTATACGTTTGACCGAGTAGTCCAGTTTCAGGGCTTTAGCCAAGCCAATACACTGGATTTCCATGCCGGCGCTGCCGTCGGTTACGACCCAGGCGGTGGGCGCTGCTTTGTCTGCTGTCGGGTTGCTCATGCTGATGGCATAGGCTGACTGCTTTGCCAAGGTCAAGAGCCATAGCAAGAATATGAGTAATTTTATTACCTATTTGGCATGGCTTCTGCTTCTATGTCTTGGCGGAATGGATTCCTTGTAATAATATTGCGCATGTCTGAGAGCTGGAGGAAATAATGCAACGGGTTAAGCTGGACGAAATCGATCGCCGGATTCTGCATGATTTGCAGGAGGATGGGCGGATCACCAATGTAGAGCTGGCCAAGAATGCCGGAATTTCGGCACCTCCGTGCTTGCGGCGGGTCCGCGCATTGGAAGAATCCGGATACATTCAAGGCTATCATGCCCAGCTGAATGCTGAAAATTTAGGCTTTGGTGTGACTGTTTTTGCGCTGGTTGGATTGCAAAGCCAGGCTGAAGCGGATCTTTCGGCCTTTGAAGAGTTGGTCCAATCCTGGCCTCTGGTACGGGAATGTTTCATGCTGGCAGGGGAAAATGATTTTATTCTCAAGGTTGTTGCCAAAGACTGGGACACCTACCAGCATTTCCTAACCCATGAGTTGACCGGCGCGCCAAATGTAGAGCACGTAAAAACGTCGCTGGGGATCAGGGTCTCCAAATTTTTGCCCGGAGTACCGGTGGAAATGGAAGTTGAGAAGGAATGAGTTAGATCATTAGCTGATCGGTGCGGACTATGGGTCAGTTGATAGATGTTAAAGGGGTGTAAATGACGACCAATCCATTTGAAACTAAGCTGGATACCAATCCGGCAAATTATGAACCACTCTCACCACTCGGGTTTCTCAAACGGTCGGCAGACGTATACCCCGAAAAAACAGCCCTTGTTTATGGTGATATATCCCGAAATTATTCTGAGCAATATGCGCGGGCTCGCAGGCTTGCGAGTGCGCTTGTTGCCAAGGGCATTAAACCGGGTGAGGCGGTCTCCATCATCGCCCCGAACGTTCCCGCCATATTTGATAGTCATTTTGGCGTTCCCATGATGGGAGGTGTTCTCAACACCCTCAATACCCGTCTGGACGCAGCCGCCCTGGCCTTTATCCTCGATCACGCCGATTGCAAATTATTGATGACGGATCGGGAATACTCTTCTGTGATTAAAGAGGCTCTATCTCTTGCTAAGGTAACGCCAGTCGTCATTGACATTGATGATCCCGCTGCGGAAGGCGGGGAGTTGATTGGGGAAATGGAATATGAGGCCTTCCTGGCAACGGGTGATCCTGAATTTGCCTGGAGCGGGCCCCGGGATGAATGGCAAGCGATCTCCCTCAATTATACCTCCGGCACAACAGGGGATCCAAAAGGGGTGGTTTATCACCATCGCGGTGCCTATCTCGCGGTTATGGGAAGTGCCGTTTCCTGGAACCTGCCCAAGCATCCAACCTATTTGTGGACATTGCCGATGTTTCATTGCAACGGCTGGTGTTTTCCCTGGACGATAACATCAGTTGGCGGGACCCATGTTTGCCTTCGAAAAGTTGAGGCCACAGCAATCTATGATGCCATGGAACGCTATGGTGTAGATCATATGTGCGGCGCGCCGATCGTGTTGTCGATGTTGATCAATACATCCGATGAAAACAAGGCAAAGGCACCGGAAGGGATAAAGGTCATGGTGGCGGCGGCACCACCTCCGGCAGCCGTACTGGCGGAGATGGACACCATGGGCTTTGACGTGACTCATGTCTATGGATTGACGGAGACCTACGGGCCCGCCGTCTATTGCGACTGGGATTCAGACTGGGATTCCAAATCTGTTGAAGACCGGGCAGCCCTAAAAGCGCGGCAGGGTGTCCCATACCATGCGTTGGCCGGCCTGGATGTCATGGATCCTGAAACCATGGAACCAGTTGTTCATGACGGAAATACGATGGGGGAAGTGATGCTTCGGGGGAACCTCGTTATGAAGGGGTACCTTAAGAACCCGAAGACGACAGGCACCTCTTTCGAGGATGGCTGGTTTCATTCCGGCGATCTGGGCGTTGTTCATGAAGACGGCTATCTGGAATTACGGGACCGATCAAAGGATATCATCATATCTGGCGGGGAGAATATTTCGACGATCGAGATCGAAGGAGTGCTGTATAAGCATCCCGCCGTACTGGAGGCCGCCGTCGTTGCCCGTCCGGATGACAAATGGGGGGAAACGCCCTGTGCCTTCCTGACATTGCGCGAAGGACAGACGACCAGCGAGGCGGAGATAATTGAATTTTGCCGTGAGAACATGGCACGATTCAAGTGCCCAAAGACTGTTATCTTCGATGAACTGCCCAAAACTTCCACCGGAAAAGTCCAAAAATTTGTCCTCCGGGAACGGGCCAAAAATCTATAATTACGGACTGGATTAGGGGTTTATTAACTGTAACTGGTTAGTTTTTGGCCCAGTGAAATTGACTGGAGGGCATTAAATTGACCCACTATCTGGTAACAGAAGAGAACCCGGCTGGTAAAAAGCTAGAAGATGTCTTGGCGATGATCCGTCGGGATATTCTTGATCGGTGTGGTTTGATAGCCGACGATGGGCGCGTTGAAGCGAAGGCTGTACTGGCGAACAATATGCGCATTCTCAATTTATTGACAGATGCCATTGAGATCGCTGAGGAAAGCACGAATATTCTTGATAAAGCCTTCGGCCCAAGCCAGGCATCTAAAGGTGGTCCGCCCCGTATTGGCACATAAGTGCTGGAAAATATGGCCAGAAATTATTTGAGGGGGCTGCCATTTCCGGCGCCCCCCCTTTTTTTGCCTCAACCTGTCAGACTTGTTCTGAACGCGCGATTAAAACTCTGATTCTGGAAAAGAGTCAAGAGGGTCTGTCATAATTCTGTCAAATAAATCGCACTATTTCGCCCTGATATGGATCAAAAAAAGAGCCGCCTTTTAAGGGCGGCTCAAGTCAACAGGGAGGCGTTATAAAGGTTAGAACTGGGATTCCAACCAGTGCAGCCCAAAGAGGACTACATCAATCACTCTAACGAATATGTATTAAATTACAATTAACGAATACATTAATTTGTAAAAATCGTGACCACTTTTGGTTACAAATAATTACCGATTCGCTTAAATAGATGAAATTCTTGATTCTTTGCTGCTTCAGCCGTGTTGATTAGTTCTTGAAAAAACTGTCTGCAGCTGAGTGCGCATTTCGTTTTTTCTCAATCACCTGCTTAGTTTGTTCGATTTTTGCAGTGAGTTCGACGATATAGTCCTCCAGCTCCTCAATTGACATCGTATCAAAATTGACAGCAGGGACTTTCCGGGATTGAGCCTCTTCATCATCACTTGTCATTGCCAAATTCCTCAATATGCTATGCGGTTCGCTGGGGCGGCAATACGACTTGGTTTCATAAGTGTCTATCGAATTACCGAGCAGACCACATAAAAGCAACTGGAGAAACAAATGGCAAGTTTGCCAACTGAAATGACAGCTATCGAAATTAGTGAATTTGGCGGGCCGGAAGTTCTTGTGCCGGCGAAGCGGCCTGTTCCCGAGCCGGGTCACGACGAGATTCTGATCAAGGTGGCCGCAGCCGGCGTAAACCGTCCCGATGTTTTGCAACGTCTTGGAGGTTATGCTCCACCTCCAGGAGCGTCAGATATTCCTGGTCTTGAAATATCAGGTACGGTAGCTGCACTTGGGGCAGGGGTGACAAGATATAAGGTCGGCGACAAGTTATGCGCTTTGGTCGCGGGCGGTGGTTATGCTGAATATTGTGTCGCTCCGGAGGCACAATGCCTTGATGTCCCGGACGGGTTTGATCTCATACAAGCAGCCGCAATTCCGGAAACTTTCTTTACCATCTGGACAAATGTCTTTGACAGAGGACGCCTGACCGGTGGAGAGACTTTTTTAGTTCATGGCGGGGCAAGCGGGATTGGAACAACAGCAATCCAGTTGGCTAAGTCCTTTGGCGCGCGCGTATTCACAACGGCCTCTACAGATGAGAAATGTCGGGAAATCGAGAAACTTGGTGCTGAGCGGGCCATCAATTATAAAAATGAAGACTATGTTGAGGTCGTCAAGGAACTGACTGGTGGTCGCGGGGTGGATTTGATTTTGGATATGGTAGGTGGCGACTATATCCAGCGAAATATCTCGGCCTTGGCTGTCGGGGGACGTCTGGTCTACATCGCCTTTCTGGGTGGGGCTGTTGCGGAAGTAAATTTTGCCCCTGTGATGCTTAAGCGACTGACAATCACTGGCTCAACTCTGCGCCCACAATCCATACAGGCCAAGTCCGATATCGGCCGCAGGTTGGAAGAAAAGGTCTGGCCTATGTTGTCTGCTGGAACAGTTGCACCAGTAATGGATAGCGAATTTCCGCTAACCGAGGCTGCAAAAGCTCATGCGCGAATTGATGACTCGGCTCATATTGGGAAAATCGTTTTGAAAGTTTAGGTGTTTACGGCCTAGACTTTGCAGTTTGTTTCCGCCATATACATAAAATAATTGGATGTTGGCTTTCCCTATGTGGCGAAAGCCTAAGAAGGAGATATTATGGTTACGCCCTTGTTGCCAAAAGCAACGGCTGTCTGGCTTGTAGACAACACGGCTTTGTCATTCGCACAGATCGGAGATTTCTGTGGATTGCATTCCCTTGAGGTACAAGGCATTGCTGACGGTGAGGTCGCTGTTGGGATTGTCGGACTGGACCCGATCGCCAACGGACAACTGACCCAGGAAGAGCTCGACCGTTGTCAGGCTGACCCAGCTGCCCGTTTGGCTTTGAGCAAGCCTGCCGGCGATGTTCCTCAGCCACGCCGCCGTGGAGGTCGCTATACACCGGTTTCCCGTCGGGGAGATCGGCCCGATGCAATTTCCTGGCTGATCAAGTTTCATCCTGAGCTGACCGACGCCCAGATTTCGAAGCTGATAGGGACGACAAAAACGACTATTACCGCTATCCGTGATAAGTCTCATTGGAACAGCCAGAATATTCGTCCCAGAGACCCGGTCAGCCTTGGCATTTGCACCCAGTCCGAACTAGATGAAGCTGTGCAGAAGTCAGCTCATCGCCGGACAGACGAAGATCGGGGTAAGTTGATGGAAGAAGTTGCTGCAGCCGTTGCTGCAGAAGATGCAGCTCGTCCTCTCACACCTTACGAAATCAAAAAGCAGCAGATGCAAAAAGAAGAGGCCTATGATCCGATGCAGGAGGCAGAGGCTGTTTTCGGAAAGACATCTGAAAATGTAAGTGAAGAGGAAGAAGACGATAAGGCAAAGGCTGCCAAAAGCTTCGATGAAATTTTCAAGCCTTCTTCATAAGGTTGCGAACAAGCAGGACACTTATTCAATTGAAACCGTGAGAGAAATCTCACGGTTTTTTGTTTTCGATCAATGTACGCAAGAAGGCGGCCAAATAGGAACAGTCATCTATTGACAATGCGTATCAAGAATTGCTTGTCTAATAACAAAAATGCACGGCACCGGGAGTATTAAGAATGGGAAATTTTGAAGAGGATTATCAACGCTCTTTACAGGATCCAGACGGGTTTTGGGGAGATGCCGCCGCAGAGATAAGCTGGTCAAAGCCCTGGGATAAAGTCCTGAATGATTCCAATCCTCCTTTTTATAAATGGTTTGACGGAGCGGAACTTAACACCTGCTACAACTGTCTGGACCGTCATGTGGAAGACGGGCGCGGGGATCAGGATGCTCTGATCTATGACAGCCCGATGACCGGGCAGGTCAAAAAATACACTTATTCTGAACTCACAGATTTGGTTGCCCGCTTTGCCGGGGGGCTTGCTGACATCGGTGTCTCTAAAGGGGACAGAGTTATCATCTATATGCCAATGGTGCCGGAAGCCGCCATTGCCATGCTGGCCTGCGCTCGACTTGGTGCTATCCATTCTGTAGTTTTTGGCGGTTTTGCACCTAAAGAGCTGGCCACTCGTATTGATGATTCCAAACCCGTCTGCATTATCGCTGGCTCCTGTGGATTGGAGCCGGGGCGTATTGTCGAATACAAACCCTTGCTGGATGAAGCTATTGAGCTGTCAACCCATAAACCCTCCAGCTGCGTCGTTTTACAGCGGCCTGAATGCGTTGGCAGCATGATTGAAGGTCGGGACCATGACTGGGAAGAGTTGGTTTCGAAGTCTGCTCCGGCAGACTGTGTCCCCGTTGCTGCGACCGATCCATTGTACATACTTTATACTTCTGGAACGACGGGTATTCCGAAAGGTGTTGTCCGGGATAACGGCGGTCATGCCGTGGCCCTCAAATGGTCTATGAAATACGTCTATGGTATTGATCCTGGCGAGGTTTTCTGGGCGGCGTCAGATGTGGGGTGGGTCGTTGGTCATTCTTACATCGTTTATGCGCCTTTGTTGCATGGATGCACGACTATCATGTTTGAGGGGAAACCCGTTGGGACACCGGATGCGGGCACCTTTTGGCGGGTTATTCAGGATCACAAAGTCAAAGCCTTGTTTACGGCACCAACGGCTTTTCGGGCAATAAAACAGCAAGATCCGAAGGCGGAACTAATCAAAGACTATGATCTCAGTAATTTTGTCACTCTGTTTCTTGCCGGTGAACGGGCTGATCCGGATACCATTATCTGGGCGCAAGAATCCCTGAAGGTACCGGTAATTGACCATTGGTGGCAGACAGAGACTGGCTGGGCCATTGGGGCCAATTGCATCGGATATGGCATGAAACCTGTCAAACTTGGCAGCCCAACCCTGCCTGTTCCAGGCTACGATATTCGTATAATTGATGAGGAAGATGCTTCCACAGAGATGAAAACAGGGGAGATTGGCGTGATTGCTGTCAAGCTGCCTCTACCTCCTGGAACTCTCCCGACCTTGTGGCATAATGATGATGGCTTCATAAAATCCTATTTGAGCGAGGTTCCCGGTTATTACAAGACGGGTGATGCGGGATATATAGATGAAGATGGCTATCTGTTTATCATGGCCCGGACTGATGACATCATCAATGTCGCCGGACATAGGTTGTCTACCGGTGGCATGGAAGAAGTTCTTGCCGGCCATCGGGATGTGGCAGAATGCGCCGTTATTGGGATACAGGATAAACTGAAAGGCCAGGCGCCGCTTGGCTTTGTGGTTTTGAATGCGGGGGTCAACCGAGATTATGAAGATGTCCGCAAAGAACTTGTTGGTCTTGTCAGAGAGAAGATCGGACCAGTCGCTGCCTTTAAAATGGCCTTGGTTGTGGATCGTCTGCCAAAAACCCGTTCCGGCAAAATCCTTCGAGGGGTCATGCGAAAAATTGCTGACGGGGAAGAGTATAATGCCCCTGCAACCATTGATGATCCAGCCATTTTGACAGAAATCACCACTGTCCTAAAAGACGCGGGTTTGCCAACAGGCTAAATGTGGAAAAGGAAGTACCATGCGATTAGAGAACAAAACCGCCATCATTACCGGCGCTGCGCAAGGGATTGGCTATAGCATTGCTGAGCTGTTTGTTAGAGAAGGCGCGACTGTATATATCGCTGATACAAATACCGAACTTGCTGACAAAGCAGCGGAAACATTGGGCAGCTCAGCCATCGCCATGACTTTTGATGTTTCGAAAAAGGACCAATGCGTAAAATTGGTGGCAGATGTTGTTGAGGCGGAAGGGCATCTCGATATCCTGGTCAATAATGCGGGTATTCTGCGAACGGGAGATGTGCTGGAAATCTCTGAAGAAGATTTTGATGCGGTGCTGGCGGTAAATCTCAAAGGTGTTTTCTTGCTTAGCCAGGCGGCGGCAAAGGTTATGGTGACGCAGGAAACTGGAGGCAGCATTATTAATATGTCTTCCGTTAATGCGCTGCTGACTATTCCAAATATTCTGCCCTATAACGTTTCCAAAGGTGGCATAAACCAACTCACTCGGGTCATGGCTGTTTCACTTGCTCAACAGGGGGTGAGAGTTAATGGTATAGGGCCAGGGTCAATTGCAACGGATATGCTGAAAAATGTCATGAAAGATGAGGCTGCTCGTCACGCTATTCTTTCTCGCACACCGATGGGTCGCACAGGAAGGCCCGATGAGATTGCCAACATTGCGATGTTCCTGGCGTCAGAAGAAAGTTCTTATATTACTGGAGAGATCATCTATGCCGATGGCGGAAGGTTGGGGTTGAATTATACCTCGCCGGTTCCGGAGGGCGAATAAAACTCTTCCCGCGGAAGAGGAGAATTGATCAGTTAGTCTCTTCGTTCTAGCCCCTCATAACCGCGCATAGCCCGACGCCGGTCTGGCCCGAAAAAATTACCAGATTTTATGAAGGGTCTTGGATTTTCAATCATCCAGAGCAGACGGTCATGCAATGAGGAAACCGAGGCCGGTTTTGCGAGAAATTCTGTTGCGCCGGCATTTCGTGCCTGGATAACAACGTCAAGCTCGGTCTGTCCAGTTAAAACAAGTATGGGGAGATATGGATCTGCTTCTTCTTCTCCCTTGCGAATTTTCTTTATTAAATCCAATCCCGTCATCGTATTCATCTTCAACTCGGTAATCAGGATGTCCGGCGTCTGGTCTTTCATCATCTTGAAGACGTTTTTGGGATTGTAGCAGCTCCGAAATTTACGTACCTCCATCGCTTGCAACAGATTTTTGACAATCAGATGCATGTTCTTGTTCTCATCCAAAAACAAGATATCAAGGTTGGTTATGCTATGATTTTTTAGCATTTGGCTCCGATTTTCCTTTATAAAAGAGAACCTTCCGTTGAATTGATGCATTTTTATCATGAAAATATTAATTCTTCCCAAACAACCCTCTTATGCATAGATTTGAAGAAATTATCTGGAACAGGAGATGCTTGTGCCAAAAGCCATTGATATTGAGACAGTTCTAAAGGGCCTCACACCCCTTGAGGGGCGTAGTGAACATACATTGGAGGAAGATGTCGCAGCGGCCTTTGCCACCCTTGCCAATTACGACCGGGGCGGCCTGTTTTTAGGTAGTTTTACAGGTGAAAGTGAGTGGGAGCGTCATACGGTCGGGGACGAGTTGGTACATGTATTGTCCGGGCATACTTTTCTGACCATCCTGAGTGACAGTGGAGAAGATATGTTGGAACTGTCAGCGGGTATGCTGATGGTGGTACCGCAATCCCGCTGGCATCGATTTAACTCGAAAAATGGCGTCACGTTGCTGACCATGACGCCACAACCGACGGATCATTCTAAAGCGGATGATCCAAGAAAAGACTAGGCAGCGGCAATTGCTTCGATCTCAAGAAGCCAAGCTTCATCAAAAATGCCGGCGATAATCACTGTAAGGGCGGCTTTATGCTCACCCAATGCAGCAGCGCGTGCCGCCCGATTTGGCATTGTGTATTTCCGGTCTGAGAGGAAAATGGTGACTTTTACCAAGTTGCTCATCTCCATATCAGCCGCTTTCAATTGCGCTTTGATATTGTTCCAGACCATGGCCGCTTGTTCCTCAAAGGTTTCAGGGACATGCCCCTCGTTGGAAACCGGAATCTGACCACTGATATAAAGCGTGCGTTGTGCGTCTTTGACCTCAAGGGCTTGGGAATAACCTCCAGCAGCTTGGGGGGCTTCGGCAGAGTTTATTTCTTGTGTGTGCATGGCTAGATCTCCGTCTATTACCTGTAAATAAAAAAGCCTTCCCCGGGTGCGGGAAAGGCTTGCCTTGGTACTTACCAACAGTTAAGCGACGTAGCTGACTTCGATAACCTCATAGGCTTTGGAGCCGCCAGGTGTCGTCACTTCGATGCTGTCGCCCTGTTCCTTGCCGATCAAAGCACGAGCGAGCGGAGCGGTAATGGACAGGCGTCCTTCTTCAATACTGCTCTCATCTTCGCCAACAATCTGATAGCTGGTTTCTTCATCGGTATCTTCATCAGCCAACAGAATAGTCGCACCGAACTTGATCTGATGGCCTGTAATAGAGGCAACATCGATGATTTCAGCACGCCCAAGCTTGTCCGCCAGCTCTGCGATGCGGCCTTCGATATGTGACTGCTGTTCTTTAGCGGCGTGATATTCGGCATTTTCAGACAGATCGCCATGTTCGCGGGCTGTCGCGATGGCTTGGATTACTGCGGGTCGCGCTGTAGAGCGCAACTCTTTCAGCTCATTCTCCAGCCGGGCGAAGCCGGCGGCTGTCATCGGTAGTCTTTCCATAAATCTTCTCTATTCACGTCTCTTAGGCAGTTTCAAAAAGCCGAGCTTTTCGCAAAAGGCAATTTCATTAATGTCTCATATAATACTTGTCAAGGAATTAAGAATAGGATTGCAAGGAGTGAACTTCAAGCTTTCCGGTCTTTATTTCTTCAATTGCCATTACAGTAGCCGAGGCGCCTGCGACAGTTGTCGAATAGGGGGTCTTCATCATCAGAGCCGAATGTCGGATCTCGTAGCTGTCACGAAGGGCTTGTGCTCCCTCTGTGGTATTGAAAACCATATCAATCTCACCATTCTTCATGGCATCGACGATATTCGGACGCCCTTGCATCACCTTATTGATTTGCCGGACCTCCAGTCCTTGTTTCCGGAAAAACTCGGCCGTGCCTCCCGTCGAGACAATGTCAAACCCCAGATCGATCAGCTTGGAGACGGCAGCTGTAATGGGTCCTTTATCGAGATCCTTTACAGAAACAAAAACAGTCCCGGACGTAGGCAAGGATACACCTGCGGCAATCTGTGACTTCAGGAAAGCCGCGCCAAATGTGGTGTCAATTCCCATGACTTCACCAGTTGATCGCATTTCTGGTCCAAGAATGACATCTACCCCGGGGAAACGAGTAAATGGAAAGACAGCTTCCTTGACCGTGATATGATCATAATCGCGATATTCCAGGCCAAAGGACACCAGTTTCTCACCAGCCATGACCCGAGCCGCAATTTTCGCAATCGGGTAGTCTATACTCTTGGCGACAAACGGAACCGTGCGGCTGGCGCGCGGGTTTACTTCCAGGATGTAAACAACGTCGTCTTTAATGGCGAATTGAACATTCATCAATCCGACGACATTTAGGGACAAGGCGAGGGCTTTGCTTTGTCGTTTAATTTCCTCAATGAGGTCCTTCGAAAGAGTATGGGGTGGGAGTGAACAGGCGCTGTCACCTGAATGGATGCCAGCCTCCTCGATATGCTCCATGATCCCAGCGACGAATACGGTTTCTCCATCACTCAAACAATCTACGTCGACTTCAATGGCGTTTTGCAGATATCCATCCACCAGCACGGGATTGTCTCCTGAGACCTGCACCGCTTCATGCATGTAACGATCAAGGGCATCGCCATCACGGACGATCTCCATGCCCCGTCCACCCAGAACATAAGACGGCCGGACAACGACTGGAAACCCAATGTCCTTGGCAATTTCAAAGGCCTCCGGAACGGACCGAGCTATTCCGTTTTCCGGCTGCTTTAAGTCGAGCTTATGGAGAAGTTGCTGAAATCTTTCCCGATCTTCTGCCAGATCGATAGCATCTGGAGTGGTACCGAGAATTGGCACACCAGCAGCTTCAAGGCCGGAGGCGAGTTTAAGCGGTGTCTGACCGCCAAACTGCACGATAACCCCATGTAAAGTCCCGTTTGTTTGCTCTTTTCGAATGATCGCAAGAGTGTCTTCGACGGTGAGGGGCTCAAAGTAAAGCCGGTCGGAGGTATCATAGTCCGTTGAAACCGTTTCCGGATTGCAGTTGACCATGATCGTTTCATAGCCGGCTTCGGACAAGGCATAAGCTGCGTGAACACAGCAATAATCAAACTCAATTCCCTGGCCAATACGGTTCGGACCACCGCCCAGAATGATGACCTTTTTCGCATCTGTCGGCTCTGCTTCACAAACCGCTGGATCCCATTCATTCCCCTCATATGTTGAGTACATATAGGGTGTTTGGGAAGGGAACTCTCCGGCGCAGGTATCGATACGCTTGAAGACAGGCTCAATTGAATGTTGTTGGCGCGCCGAGAGGACATCAGCGTCAGAAACATTTGCCAGTTCCGCCAAACGATTATCGCTGAACCCCAGAGTTTTTAACCGAAGAAGCCCACCCTTGGAAGTTGGCAGACCATTCGCGCGAACAGCCTCCTCCATTTGGACGATGCCTTCGATTTGCCGTAGGAACCAAGGTTCGTATTTACTCGCTTCGGCAATTTCCTCAAGACTAAGCCCTTCTCTGAAAGCTTGGGCAATATTTAAGAGACGGTCCGGGGTGGGATGGGCGAGGATGGCTTGAATACTTTGCTTGTCTGCCTTTTCTTCACCAGGGCCAGCGAAGACCTGCTCATTCAGGCCGGAAAGGCCAGTCTCCAAAGACCGCAACGCTTTCTGCAGGCTTTCGGCAAAGGTCCGGCCAATGGCCATAGCTTCCCCAACAGATTTCATCGCGGTCCCGAGTTTGGGCTCGGCACCGGCGAATTTCTCGAACGTGAAGCGTGGAATTTTTGTAACCACATAATCAATTGTGGGTTCGAACGATGCCGGGGTGACACCAGTGATGTCATTATCCAACTCATCCAATGTATAGCCAATAGCCAACTTGGCAGCGATTTTCGCGATTGGAAAGCCAGTCGCTTTCGAGGCAAGGGCACTTGAGCGGGAAACCCGAGGGTTCATCTCGATGATGATCAGGCGACCATTTTCTGGATTGACCGCGAACTGCACGTTTGAACCGCCAGTTTCGACACCAATTTCTCTTAACACCTCGATCGAGGCATTTCGCATCAACTGGTATTCTTTGTCGGTCAGGGTCAGGGCTGGTGCAACTGTAATTGAGTCTCCGGTATGCACGCCCATAGGGTCAACATTTTCGATGGAGCAAATGATGATGCAGTTATCGGCCTTGTCCCGGACAACCTCCATCTCATATTCCTTCCAGCCGACGATACTCTCCTCAACCAGGACTTCGGTGGTCGGAGAGGCGTCAAGACCGGAGGTTACGATGGCTTCAAATTCTTCCCGGTTGTAAGCGATTCCGCCACCTGTGCCGCCCAGGGTAAAGGAGGGGCGAATGATGCAGGGGAGGTTTACTTTCTCCAGAACCGTCCAGGCTTCTTCCAGACTATGGGCAACAGCACTGACCGGCATGTCGAGGCCGATCTTCAGCATGGCAGTCCGAAACTGGTCCCGATCCTCGGCCTTGGCGATGGCTTCTTTCTTGGCGCCGATCAGTTGCACGCCCAGCCGATCAAGAGTCCCTCTTTCCGCCAGCTCGAGTGCCGTATTGAGGGCTGTTTGTCCGCCCATTGTCGGCAGGATCGCGTCGGGGCGTTCTTTCTCCAGGATTTTCTCGACCACATCCGCAGTAATCGGCTCGACATAAGTCGCATCTGCGAGACCGGGATCCGTCATGATCGTCGCCGGATTGGAATTGACCAGAATGACGCGATAACCCTCTTCCTTGAGGGCCTTGCAGGCTTGTGTGCCAGAATAGTCAAATTCACAGGCCTGGCCGATAATGATCGGGCCGGCACCGATGATCATGATTGAATGTATGTCGGTACGTTTAGGCATGCGCGTCAACCAGATCTATGAAGCGTTGGAAAAGATAATGACTGTCCTGCGGGCCAGGGCTGGCTTCAGGATGGTACTGAACAGAGAAAACCGGTTTCCCATCTACACTGAGCCCCTCGACGACACCATCGAACAGTGAGGTATGGGTTTCCGTGACACCGTCAGGAAGGCTGTCCCGGGTTACGACGAAACCATGGTTCTGGGAGGTGATTTCAACTTTGCCCGTTGTCAGGTCTTTAACAGGCTGATTGGCACCCCTATGTCCCTGATGCATTTTCGTAGTTTCCGCACCGAGGGCCAGGGCAAGCATTTGATGTCCGAGGCAAATACCAAAGGTAGGCGTCCCGCTATCAACACATTGCCTGATCACAGGCACCGCATATTCTCCGGTGGCAGCCGGGTCCCCCGGGCCGTTCGCGAGGAATATTCCATCGGGGTTATAAGCTGCGATCTCCTCATAACTCGTTGTAGCCGGAACAACGGTGACTTTGCATCCAAGATTGGCCAGGCATCTGAGAATGTTTCTCTTCACGCCATAATCGACGGCAACAATATGACGCGTCGGAGCAGTTTGCTCTCCAAAACCGGCGGCAATGTTCCAATTTGTTTCCCGCCACTCATAAGGTTCCTTACAGGAAACCTGGATGGCAAGATCCATTCCTTCCAGGCCAGGCCAGGCTGCAGCTTTTTTCTGGAGATCCTCCAGATCGAACTTGCCGTCTTTCTGGAAGGCGATGATGCCGTTCGGTGCCCCTGATTTGCGGATGATGTGAGTAAGGCGGCGTGTGTCTACACCGGAAATTCCAGTCAGGTTACGGGCCTTAAGCCACGTATCAAGATGGCCCGCTGCTCGCCAGTTTGCAGGGTCAGTCACATCTGCTCTCACGATCAGACCATTGGCCGCTTGTCCTGTCGTCTCAATATCTTCGTCATTGAAGCCGACATTGCCGATATGGGGGAAAGTAAAAGTAATAAGCTGACCGGCAAATGAAGGATCGGTCAGGCTTTCCTGATAGCCTGTCATGGAGGTGTTAAAGCAAACTTCCCCAACGGTTTCCCCTTCAACGCCGATACCCATGCCGTGGAACACGGTCCCGTCACCAAGTACAAGGACGGCGGTTGCGGTTCTGGGTGCACTCAGATCCAAGGATTTATTAGAATAAGACATGGTTGTAGGGACCCTTATGCGGTTTTCCGCCGAGCCGAATTTCGTCTGGCCTGATACTGATATTCGTGCTGGAACATAAGGAGTTTAGGGCAGGGCGTCAAGTTTTCTGTTGCAAAAAAAATCCTTTAAAATCAATAACTTAACAAGAAAAATTGGTTTGCTATAAATTCCCGTTTCGGTTAGTATGGCGCCTTTCTTCACAATAGATGCCTGTATATATGCTCCGATCCAACTTACGAGACGCGTTAAAAGACGCAATGAAAACAAAGGATAAGAGGCGAACCTCGACCCTTCGTCTGATCATTGCGACCTTAAAAGATAGAGATCTAGCCGCCCGTGCCAAAGGCTCTGAAGAAGGAATCATAGAGGATGAGATTCTGCAGATGTTGACCACAATGGTTCGACAGCGAAAGGAATCCATTGAGGCGTATGAGAAGGGCGGCCGTGTTGATCTTGCGACGTCCGAACAGGAAGAGATCGATATCATTTCCGATTTCCTTCCCCGGCAGTTCGACACGGATGAGATTCAAACCGCTGTCGAAGAGGTCATCGCCGAAATCGGAGCGGAAGGCCTCAAGGACATGGGCAAGACGATGGGGGCCCTGAAGTCAAAATATGCCGGCCGTATGGATTTTTCTAAAGCAAGCGCTATCGTAAAAGATACTTTAGGAGCATAATCCCCCGCAGGGAGTCCCTGGCTGGTTTAGGTCGGGTATAGAAGTGAGTGTGGGTGTATAGATGGCTTTTCCGCCGCAATTTATGGAAGAGATACGAAACCGCGTCGGCTTGGCGGATTTGATCGGCCGTCGAACTAAGCTCGTAAAAAAGGGACGGGAATATTCAGGCCTGTGTCCTTTTCATAATGAAAAAACTCCCTCCTTCACCGTCAATGAGGAAAAAGGTTTCTATCACTGTTTCGGCTGCGGGGCGAACGGTGATCTTATCGAGTTCGTTAAACAGACCGAAGGCGTCAGCTTTCCTGAAGCCGTCGAGCGCCTTGCTGGGATTGCCGGACTGCCAATGCCGGTGGAGCGCCCAGAAGATCGAGAGCGGCAAAAACGGGCAGCGACCCTTCATGAGGCGATGGAACTGGCTGCTAAATGGTTTATCGCTCAGCTCTCTAGCCAGTCAGGATCAAAGGCCAGAACCTATCTAGAGAAACGCCAGGTCTCAAGCGATGCTGTCACCGGGTTTCGCCTCGGTTTCGCGCCCGAAAGCCGCACCGCCCTCAAAGATGCCTTGATGGCGCGGGATGTATCTGAGGAAACCTTGCTGGAAGGGGGGCTGATTATCAAACCGGATGACGGTCGTCCCAGTTATGACAGGTTCCGTGACCGGCTGATGTTTCCTATCGGCGACAGGCGTGGCCGGATCATTGCTTTTGGCGGTCGGGCTCTTGGTGATGCGCCGGCAAAGTATCTGAATTCTCCGGAGACGCCCCTGTTTCACAAGGGCAACGTCCTCTACAACGTGGCTCTCGCCCGACAAAAAGCCTTTGACGCGGGGAATATTATCGTCGCGGAAGGCTATATGGATGTCATCGCATTGAGTGATGCTGGATTTCCTCAGGCCGTCGCCCCGCTCGGGACAGCGATTACACCGGAACAATTGCAGTTGCTATGGCGGATGGTGCCCGAGCCGATTATGTGCCTGGATGGCGATGATGCTGGCTGGCGAGCAGCGCTTCGGGCGTCGGAGCGGGCCTTGCCACTCCTCAAACCAGGCTATTCATTGAGATTTGCCTTGCTACCCTCAGGGCTGGATCCAGATGATGTTATAAAAAGCCAAGGCAGCACCGCTATGAAAAATATTCTGGAGAGTGCTCTTCCCTTGTCCGAAGTTTTGTGGCGGAAAGAGACACAGGATCGTTCCGTAGAGACGCCAGAACGGAAAGCCGCACTAGAAAGAGCACTTTATTCCCTATGTGATCAGATGAGCGATCCAACAGTTCAGGGACATTATCGATCTTATTTTAAAGACAGATTATGGAAGGCTTTTCGTCCACAGAAAAGAGCGCCTGTGGCCGGAAGCAGAAATCAATATGAGAACAAACGATTCGGTCGATTCGCGAATCAGAAGCCCGATTCGGGTCGTTTTGGCTCTTCTCGCCTTAAAAGCTCTTCCATCACGGCTGCCGGGCGGCGGGAAGAATTATTGGTCCTAACTGTCATAAACCACCCAGAAATAATGGAAAATCACTTTGAAGACTTTGCGTCGGTGACCCTTTCCTCGCCTCAACTTGACAGGTTGCGGCGGTCAATAATAGATATTGCGGCTATAGAATCAGCCCTTGACTATGATAGCCTTGCGCACCATTTAGCTAAACGTAAATTGTCTCAGCAAGTTAAAGCCGTAGAGGAATCTGTGTCATTGTCGATGGATTGGTTCGTCGACCCATCCGCGGCACATGAAGATGCGTTGACAGGATGGCGCCATATTTTGGCAAGACATAAACGGGATGAGCTAAAAAGAGATCTGGATGAAGCGCAAAGGCAACTTGGAACGGAAGTCACTTCTGAGAATCTTGAACGATTGAAACTGGCAAAGACTGCGCTACTTGAAGCAGAAGGAAATGAAGCTGATCTGGATGGCTTTGGCCTTGCCTCAGGACGTAAGAACAATATTTAACTTTTATTACCTATACAATTCTCGGCAAGAGTAGTGTTCAAAGGTATTTTTCGAGGAGTGGGAATTTAATGGCGGCAAAAACTGCGGAAGCTGTTGATACATCTGATCAACGAGAAGATTCTCCGGATAGCCCGTTAATTGATGCATCTCAGGCTGCGGTCAAGAAGATGCTCGCGAAAGCCAAAGAAAAAGGCTACGTGACATTTGACGAACTGAACAAAGTCCTGCCTCAGGATCAAATGTCGTCTGAGCAGATTGAGGACACTATGTCGCTCCTCTCAGAAATGGGCATCAATGTTGTCGAAAATGACGAGGAGGCGAATGAAGAGCCTGCTGCCGACAATGATGATGAAGATGTCGAAGAAAAACCCGTAAAGGAAGTTGCTGAAAAACCGGCATCCACCGCAGGAGACCGGACTGATGATCCTGTCCGGATGTATTTACGGGAAATGGGGACAGTTGAGCTTCTTTCCCGTGAGGGTGAAATCGCCATTGCCAAACGCATTGAGGCGGGCCGTGGAAAAATGATCGGGGCCATTTGTGAAAGCCCGCTGACCATTCGCGCCATCCTCAATTGGCGAGAGCTAATGCTGCAGGAACAATTACTGCTGCGGGACGTGATTGATCTCGATGCAACTTACGGTGCCGGTGCCGCGGCAGAGAAAGCCCTGCAGGAAGGTTTCAGCGAGGATAGCGAGGATGATGAGCTTCCAGCTGCTGGTTTGAGTGACGACGATTCCGAATCTGAAACAGAGTCTGAAAATGACAACGAGGAGGAGGAAGAAGGCGAAGAAGGTGAAAGCAGCGAAAAGGCCCGTGAAGAGGAAGAGGACGACGCTGAAGAAAACACAATGTCTCTGGCAGCTTTGGAAGAGACCTTGAAACCTGAAGTGTTCGAACGCTTTGACGAGATTGCCAAAACATACAAGAAATTGCACAAGCTTCAGGAAGCCCGCCTTACTGCTGCTCTTGAAAATGAAACTGTATCCAATGCTCAGGAAAAGAAATATGAGAAGCTGAAGCTTGAACTGGTCAAGTTGATGGACGACGTCCATCTTACGAATAACCGGATCGAGGCTTTGGTGGACCAGCTTTATGGCATCAATCGCCGGCTTATGAGCCTTGAAGGCAAATTGCTGCGTTTGGCTGAGCGGCATAAAGTCGCCCGCGCAAGCTTCCTTGAAAACTATTTTGGCTCTGAGTTGGATCCCGGCTGGGTTGAGAAGGTCGCAGGATTACGGGCCAAGGGGTGGAAGGATTTCACGTCGAACGAGCTAGACGGCATTACAGAAATTCGCGGTGAAATCATCAAAATATCTTCTGAATTCGGTATGCCAATGACGGAATTTCGCCGGATTGTCAGCACTGTTCAGCAGGGTGAGCGGGAAGCGAGCCGGGCTAAGAAGGAAATGGTTGAAGCCAACCTTCGGCTTGTGATCTCCATTGCCAAGAAATATACAAACCGTGGTTTGCAGTTCCTGGACCTGATCCAGGAAGGTAATATCGGCCTGATGAAGGCGGTTGATAAATTTGAGTATCGCCGCGGTTACAAGTTCTCCACCTACGCAACCTGGTGGATCCGTCAGGCTATTACCCGCTCCATTGCCGATCAGGCACGGACCATTCGTATTCCGGTCCATATGATTGAAACAATCAATAAGCTTGTCAGGACCTCACGTCAGATGCTTCACGAAATTGGTCGCGAACCAACGCCGGAAGAGCTAGCTGTGAAACTCGGCATGCCGCTTGAAAAAGTGCGTAAAGTCATGAAGATCGCGAAAGAGCCGATCAGCCTGGAAACTCCGATCGGGGACGAAGAAGACAGCCATCTTGGCGACTTTATTCAAGACGAAAATGCGGTTCAGCCCTTGGATGCGGCTATTCAGTCAAATCTGCGGGAGACGACTACTCGTGTATTGGCCTCCCTGACGCCGCGCGAGGAGCGTGTGCTCAGAATGCGTTTCGGCATTGGAATGAATACGGACCATACTCTTGAGGAAGTCGGTCAGCAGTTCTCGGTTACTCGTGAACGTATTCGCCAGATTGAGGCGAAGGCGCTTCGGAAACTGAAGCATCCAAGCCGGTCCCGCAAACTCCGGAGTTTCTTAGATACCTAAACCCGTTCTTCAACCGTAACAAAATCGCCGAAGTCTCATTTCGCCGATTGCGTCCGGCTGTTTAACAGGCTAAATAGTCACGAATACCCGAATTTAGCGTCCCTTTGATGGGAATTCGCATAAAGAATACGGGCCTGTAGCTCAGCTGGTTAGAGCCGTCCGCTCATAACGGACTGGTCGTAGGTTCAAGTCCTACCGGGCCCACCACTAATCTTGAGGCGAACCTGGCTCCAGTCCAGGTTCGCCCCTGAACCCCGCAGTTCCGGGGCCTTTGGCGATATCCGACCAGATCAGAGACGCTCACATCAGAGCGAATATGCCAGATTTCGGCATTCGTCTCTGTCGCCCTGTTTCAGGGTCCAGTTCATGAAGATATTTGTGGGATTAGTTGGAGTATCCGGGCCGCTTTTTCTGCTCATGCCTGTCGGCAACGGATTAATTCTTTTTAGTCCTTTGACATTCAACGGCATTGTCACATTAACTTGCCCCAGACGCAGATTTTCCCAGTTGCGTTTGTTCAGGCTGCAGCACTTGCACGCTTCCAGATGCGGAAAGCCTCATCCCGGCATTTCTTGAGGCGAGATCGGTTGATTAAGTGACGTTGAAAGTAAAAGTTATTGTAGGCGGCTGACTGGATATTGAGAAATCTTTGGGCAGATCCTGATGACTTAAACCTTTGCATTTTTCGTTCCCGTCGCCTGACGGGTAGATGTGAATTCTCGGCACGATTATTAGATCGCTTGTTGTCAATATGCTCGGCGTTCAAGCCCAGAACTCTAAATGCCTTGTGATAGAATTTCAGTTTATCTGTGACGATCTGCGTCGGCGCGAAGCCTTGTTTCTTCAATAATTTTCTCATCAGCCTAAACGCAGCTTTGGGGTTTCGCCTCGATTGCGCGAGGAAATCTAGGGCTTCACCTTAATAATCAACTGCTCTCCAAAGGGAACGTTACAGAGCCAGACAATGAGCGGAATCCGCTCAAATTGCCTCAAAATAGTGATCGTATTTCGCTCAGATTTGCTGATACTAGGAGAAACTGTTGTAAGCGGAAGGAAGATTATCGGTGCGATTTGAGGTTAAAAGACTAACCCTTGCGAAGCGATATTTGCTAGGGGCCCTTATCGTCGCTCTCGTGCCGTTCGTAATTATGGCCGTTTTATATGATCGCTATAGCGCAAACTTGTTGAACACGCTTCTGACCAACAAGGTGGAGGGAAATCTGGAAACGGTCGCTTTGAGGATGAACAATTTTGTCTCTGTTCAAGTAAATAAGCTGGAAAATATTGTCGATCTGCCAGATACAACGCGCTTCTTTCTTGAGAATTCACACAAATCCATGTCGCAGCAGCTTTCAGATTTTCTGCTATTGGAGACTGAAAGCCCTGATATATATTCCGTAGAATTTTTTGATGTCGAAGGACAGACTGTTGCTACGATTCCTGCGGCAAGATGGCGACCTGTTTCCATTGATCATGGAACGCTTCCCATAATCCAATACAATAATGTAGAGGTTCTTGGACCTATCTTGCCGACAGATGGGCGTCCGGGCTGGTTTCTCATTCGAATGCCCGTTTATTTAAATCAAGAAAAAATCGGCTTGGTTGCATTGCGCACACGACTTGCGTCCCTGACTGAAAAGACCGTCTCATTGATTGAGCCTGACGTTTATGATCCTCAAGTTGTGATTTTTGATCGTATTCATGTTTCGGCAGTTGGCACATTGGCAGCTGCAGGAGATGTTCTGGCAAAATCACGACAGATAATGCCGGGATGGAAAGTCCATCTTGTAGAACGAGGCGGTAGTCTTGATGAACCTCGAGTACAAATTCGCTACATTTTGTTGGTTGTTGCTGTTGTATCCGTATTGAGCATACTTTGGCTATTTATTCACATGTCTGACCGTTTGAGTAGGTTTCTATTGCCATTGAATGAAGGGGCGCAGGCTGTCGCTAACGGAAATTTCTCACTCAGGGTGGCTGAAAACGGGCCAGGTGAATTGGGTATGCTTGCGCGATCCTTCAATAAGATGAGCGCTCAGCTTGGCACATTGATAAAGTCGCGTGTCGATGTGGAGCGCCGTGCCGCTCTAGGAAATATGGCAGCTGGAATTGCCCATGAGATACGAAACCCTCTGGCAACTGTCGCAACAACCGTACATGGCTTAAGCCGAAATGAGAAAAGCCCGAATAGACAAGAAATGTATCAAGTGATTTCAGACGAAATTGCCAGAGTTGACAACACGATTTCAGAGTTTCTTCGCTATGCGAAGCCCAGCGAACCCGTAACCCAGAAGGTTCTACTGCGGGAGGTTTTTAGAAGCGTTAGGACGCTCATGGCGGCGACGGCGCATGAGAAAAGCATTATTTTCAACTTAGTGGGTGACTCGGCCCTAGAAATAGAAATAGACAATGCGCATCTTCGGCAGGTTTTATTAAACCTCACCCTGAACGCAGTGGAGGCACTACCGAATGGAGGGCACATTACATTGCGTGCACTTCGAGACGGAGAGCTTGCTGAAATTTCGGTGAGTGATGACGGTATCGGCCTGAGTGATGAAGACCTGGAAAAAGTCTTACAGCCTTTTTTCAGTACTCGACCGGGAGGGACGGGACTCGGACTTTCAATCACAAACCAATTAGTGGAAGCCAACGACGGCAAGCTTGAAATTGAAAGCGAACCGGGTCAAGGCACAACAGTGAAGTTGACATTTCCAGTTCGAACAAAGGCAACTTTGAGAAAATCATGAATATTCTAATTATCGACGATGAAGTTAACTTACGGAGATCCCTTGCATTTACACTTCGCCAGGCTGGTTTTGATTGTGTAGAAGCGCAAAATGGTCACGTTGGGTGCAAGCTTGCGAAAAAAGAAAGCCCGGACATAATCTTGCTCGATGTCAGAATGCCTGGAATGTCCGGATTGGATGTCCTGGAACGATTGAACGGTGACTTGCCAGATACACCTGTGATCATGATGTCGGCTTTTGACGACACTCAGGATGCTGTAAACGCTATGAAGATGGGGGCTGCAGACTATCTGTCGAAGCCCTTCGACATTGACGAATTGATATTGTTGATCAAAGAGACTAACGCTAATCGCCTTTTAAAATCCGAAGTCCAGTACTTGAGGGAAAGATACACACAGGAAGCTACTTTCATCGGCAACAGCTCATTGATAAAAACTCTACGAGAGTGTCTCGAGCGCATCTCCTCCAGCAACATAAAAACCGTACTGCTGTTAGGAGAAACAGGTGTTGGAAAGGCTGTGGTTGCACGAGACCTTCATGTCAGAGGGAGCGGAAGGGAGTCACCATTTGTCGAAATAAATTGTGCTACCTTACCGGAAAATCAAATTGAGGCGGAGTTATTTGGCGCTGAAAGAGGTGCTATTCCAGGAATCATCTCTAAGCGCAGAGGGCTTGTGGAGATCGCGGATGGTGGAACCTTGTTTCTGGATGAGATTGGGGAAATGCCTTTGAATGTGCAATCCAAGCTCTTGGCATTTCTTGAAACCAGGAGTTACCGACCCTTGGGAATTGTCAGGGAGCATCATGCAGACGTTCGTGTAATAGCGGCAACGAACGGCAACCTGGAGGAAGCGGTTGAAAATGGATCGTTCAGACAGGACCTTTATTTTAGACTCAAAGTCATGCCAATTGAAATTCCTCCCCTTCGGGAAAGGGAAAAAGACATCGGACTGTTAAGTCTGCATTTCGCAAAAAAATTTTCACGGGACGCTAGCTGCTGCTCTATAGAATTTTCGAGTGCCGTTCGGGAGATATTTTACACATATAATTGGCCAGGAAATGTTCGAGAACTCAAGAACCTGATTGAACGCTTAACAATATTATATCCGGGTCAAAAAATTATTGAAGAACAGCTTCCGTCGGAAATGAGGAATTTGAGTAGGAAGAAGCCTCATACAATTGAGGAATCATTGATCAGTATAGAACGAGGTCTTGTACAGGATGCCCTGATAAAGTGCCGTGGCAAGAAGGGATTGGCTGCGGAGCGTTTGGGTATCTCTAGACATGCATTGAAGCGTCGGATGCAGAAACTTGAGCTATCATGAGCGTTTCGACCAAATACATCCTTCTGATATTGTTCTGTTTAACAGCTTTGGGACGAACTTCTTTTGCGGAAGACACCCAAAAACCTCAAGAAGCACTGTCTGTCAAAGTCGGTTGTCTTTACCCTCTCACCGGGCCGGGCGGGTTATATGGCAGGGACAGTGTCATTGCTATCAATATGGCGGAAGAGTTTCTTCAATCCTCTGAGAAATATTTATATCCGAGGCTGGAAGTCGTGGTCGAAGATACAAGGTCTAAATCACTTAGATCTTTACAGATTGCGAGAGAGTTTGTCGAAGTGGATGAGGTGGATTTCCTATGCGGTGTAGTCAGCTCCGGTATAGCGCGCACGGTCTCTCAACTCGCAAAGGAAAAACAGGTCTTTTTTATAGGAACGGATCATGCGTCGCCCAATCTGACATTAACCGGATGGCATTCTTTTTATTTTCGGGTCAATAATGGGACACGGCTTTCAATGCGTGCCGGGGCAAAATATATAAAGGAGAATTTTGGATCAGAAAAAACACCTTTGAAAATTGTGTTTATTGGCCCTGATTATGATTATGGATATCAGGCTTGGGATGACCTAAAAAAATTCCTGCAAGCCGACAATGTCCAAAATGAGGTGGTGGGCATTTATTGGCCAAAGCTGTTCGAGACAGATTTCACCACTTACATCCAGCATATCAAGAACAGTGGTGCCGATGTTGTCGTGAACGGTCACTGGGGTCTGGATCTTGTTACATTTGTCAAGCAAGCCAAACAATTGGGTCTTTTCGACAATATGATTTTCATGAATTTTGATGCCGGCGGAAATTATGAAGTTCTGGCAGAACTCGGCAATGACATGCCGTTGGGTCTCGTACTGTCTGCTCGCCATCATGTGAACTGGCCGGATACTGAACTCAACAGAAGTTTTGTTCAGCGGTTTTATGAAAAAGCTGGGCGATATCCGAGCTATGCTGCAGAAGGCGCTTACACCGGGATACTGGCCATTGCTGAAGCGGTACGTCAGGCTGGAGGTACGAATGACAAAGACCTTTTACGCAAGAAACTTGAAAGTCTGTCGCTTACGCTTCCAGAAGATCCAGCGGGCTTTCAATCTCATATGGATCCTGTGAACCATCAAATGCTGCAAGTGCAGGCTATCGGCAAAACAGTGTTCGATAACAGCTATCCGCCAGCAACCGTCCAGCTCGGGGACTGGTCTGTTTATTATCCGCCAGAAACCTGGCCGACTGAAATTATAGAAAAAAATAAGCAAAAAAACTGAAATAGGGCGTTTAGCGCTCGGATTTGGGGCTGAATGAGCGAAATTCGCGCATTTTTCTCCTCTCACCTAATTGTTGCTGCAGGCCTCTCTCAATAGGATCCGCTCACGTATTCATAAGAGTGAAACGTATGGGAGGACTCCGCTTACAACCGGACAGGAATACCGATTTACAGATATTTCAAAGAATGCCGGGCCGCGGACTTCTATCTCAGATTAGATAGAAATTGGAGGAACAGAGATGAGGATATCACCTCGTACGACAAAATCCGTAAAGACAATAATAAGGAAAGGGATTTCTCTTAGTGCCGTTGCCATTGCTGGATCATTGGGTCTCGCAGTTATGGCATCGCCAACAATGGCAGAGGAAGAGAAAACAGTTAAGGTTGGCTTCGTGACCTTCCTGTCTGGCGGTGCGGCAGGTCCGTTTGGTGTGCCTGCACGAAATGCCGCTGAATTAATGATCCAGTCAATAAATGCAGGTGCCGTTCCGGCACCCTATAACTCTGCCGGATTTGCAGGCGCTAAAATTGATCCAATCTTTGTCGATGAAAACTCGAAGCAAAAAGTGGCAGATTATCAAAAACTCGTTCAAAAAGATGAAGTGGATATGATTGTAGGTTATATCTCTTCAGGCAGCTGTAAGGCGATTGCGCCCGCAGCGGAAGAGGCCAAGAAACTAACAATTCTTTTCGATTGTGGAACCCCACAAATCTTTGAGGAAATTGTTACTGACCCCAAATATACGTTCCGGACAGGTGGCCATGCAACTATGGATAACGTTGCCGCCGCTCGCTATCTGGAGGCATCGGGCGTGAAATCGGATTCAATTGCCGGTATCAACCAGAACTATGCCTGGGGTCAGGACTCTTGGCGTGATTTTTCAGCCTCTATGAAGGTCATTGAAGAAGGGACGGAGATTGCCACAGAACAGTTCCCCAAAATATACTCCGGTCAATATGGATCGGAAATTTCCGCCCTGCTTACAAAAAAGCCTGACGTAGTTCACTCAAGTTTCTGGGGTGGCGATATGGAGGCATTCATCCTGCAAGGGGCCGCCCGAGGTATTTTTGATCGTTCAAAGGTAGTTTTGACAACAGGTGAAACCGCGATGCACAGACTCGGCGCTCAGATGCCAGATGGAACTATTATCGGAGCTCGTGGCCCGCATGGCGATCTGGCCCCGGACTCGGAGTTGAATGACTGGTTTCGTAAAGCTTATTTCGATCGCTTTGGGACACTGCCTACATACCCATCCTACAAGATGGCACAGGCTATTTTGGGGATGAAGGCCGCGGCTGATAAGGCCGGATCTGCGGATCAGGAAGCGGTAATCGGTGCGCTAAAGGGCTTAGAGTGGGAAGGTCCCAGCGGCATGGTTTCCATGGCACTTTCCAATGGACATCAAGCGATCCAAGATACGGCTTACGGGACGTATAAATATGATAAAGACAGCGGTAAAGCGATGCTTGTCGATATAAAGCGCTTTAACGCAACTTGCGTCAATCCCCCAGCGGGCGTGACCTCAATTGAATGGATTGAGGGTGGCTTTCAAGGGGCGAACTGCAACTAGAAAAAGGACTCCCTGACGAAGTAACGGTGACCCTGTCATGCCGAAACTCTTTGTCAGCCTGGGTCCTCTCCCTCTAGAGGACCCAGACTTTTTTCCCGCAAAACTGGCATCAGACAGCAATGGGCTGCGATACGATGTTTTGTTCCTGAGCGAGCTGGATCGCATAACAGATAATGGAGTTTGAAATGCTTACCGCAGTCGCGATAGCAGTGGACGGACTTGGCTTTGCTGCCTGGCTTTTCCTATCGTCCGTGGGACTGACGCTGATTTATGGCGTAATGAGAATTCTAAATATTGCCCATGGGGGGTTCTATGCACTCGGCGCATATTCTGCAGCCTGGTCTGTGGGCCTCTATGTCCAGACCGGATCCAATGTTGCCTTCACTTATCTACTGATTCCCGCCGCGGCAATAGTTGTTGGTGTCGTGGCCGGGTTGTTGATTGAACGAGGTGTTTTGCGCTTCATGTATGGGCGGGATGAAGTACTAATGGTTCTGGTTACCTATGCTTTGTTTCTTATCCTAGAGGATGCTACGAAGCTGATCTGGGGGACAGAATCATATGTTGCTTTTCAACCGGCATATTATCTGGGAACCATAGACGTCTTTGACATACCTTATACGGTATACAAATTTCTGATCATTGGGGTCGCGGTTTTGTGTGGCCTGTCTTTGTGGTTGGTCCTTACACACACGCGATCCGGGAAGCTGTTACTCGTCGTTATTGAAGATCGCGAGATCAGCTCTGCGCTGGGGATCAATGTAACTCTTTTCTTCACGGTAACTTTTGTCATTGGGGCAACACTAGGAGCATTGGGGGGAGCGATTACCGCACCCGAGATATCCGTGTCGCCCGGCATCGGGGCTGAAGTAATCGTTATGGCGTTTGCCGTGATCGTTATAGGAGGAATGGGAAGTGTCGGCGGTGCCATGATTGGCGCGGTCATCGTCGGGCTCGCCCGGGCGGCTTCAGTGCATATCTATCCTCCAGCAGAACTTTTCTCCATCTATCTGGTTATGGCGGCGGTGTTGGCTGTAAAGCCATATGGCCTGTTTGCACTCGCTGAAGGGAGAAAGATATGACCCGCTCATTGGACCGTACGGAGATCAGCCTGATGGCTGGACTGCCAGTTCTGATTGCCCTTGGCTTTGTTCTGCCCGAATGGATCGTAAACTATATTCAGGTATCGCTCGGGACAGGTCTCGTTGCACTGGGTGTCATGATCCAGATGCGGGCCGGCCTGGTAAGCTTCGGTCAGGGCCTGTATTTCTGCATTGGCGGCTATGCAGCAGGTCTCGCAGGAAAGTTTGCCGGTATATCTGATATATTCCTTCTGTTGGCTCTGGGAATTGTCGCCAGCGTCGCTGTTTCCTTTGTTTTGGGTTTCCTTCTTAGACGGTATCGGGAGATTTTTTATGCGATGCTGTCCCTGGCAGTGTCGATGATCCTGTTCGGCCTATTATCCAGCATTGAAGAGTTGGGGAGTACGGATGGCTTCAACCTACCAGCGGCCACCTATTTCGGTTGGGCGCCACAGGATGAGACAGCAAAATATGCTCTCTATATCGCGACATGTATCCCAACGATTTTATGTGCCTTTTTGTTAAATCGATATTTGCGTAGCCCTACGGGTTTTATCGGTGAGGCGATTAGAGAAAATGAATTGCGGGTTGAATATCTGGGAACATCAGCCCACCGTGCCGTTCACATTAAATATGTGCTTGCTGCAACTGTCTCCGGAATTGGGGGTGTCTTGTGGGCGCTCGCCCTGGGGCATGTCGATCCCGAAATGACCAATTGGACAACATCCGGGCAGTTCGTCTTTATTGCCATTCTTAGTGGTACCGGAAATATTGTAGCGCCACTATTTGGTACTTTTATTCTGGAAATAGTCCGGGTTTACGCTGTTGAAGTATCGCCCAACACCTGGCAAATGATCCTCGGAATTGTCATGCTTTTGACAATCATCTTTCTCCCAAAGGGGCTTTGGTCACTAATCAGAAAATCGACGACCGTTAATACACAGCGCCAAAAAACTTCTGAAGTTAGACCTGGTGGAGAGTAAGAGATGACAACTTTATTGCAGACTTCAAATTTGGAGCGACTATTTGGTGCGGTAACAGCGGCCTCCAACATCAATGTGCGAATTGACGCAGGTGAAGTGCTGGGTGTGATTGGATCTAACGGGGCCGGAAAAACGACATTTGTCAATATGGTCACTGGATATCTCAAGCCAACTTCGGGACAAATCCTATATCGTGGAAGGGATATCACCGGCAAACCGACGCGAGACATCACGCGGCTGGGAATATGTCGGTCCTTTCAGATTCCCCAATTGTTTCTAGAACTGTCCGCGCTTGACAACATGCTCATTGCTCTAACGATTGCAAAACAGAAAAAACCAGTGTTTTTACGTCCGGCAATAACATCCTCAATTAAGCGGGCGGCCATGGATCATTTGGCACGA
The DNA here is from genome assembly GCA_024743055.1 of Pseudomonadota bacterium. GTDB lineage: Bacteria > Pseudomonadota > Alphaproteobacteria > Sneathiellales > Sneathiellaceae > Sneathiella. Next base: position 112,324 of record JANSXH010000007.1, on the reverse strand, counting down.
TTTCGTATCGATGGCTATGCAGACCAGGAAGTTGCAACCCTTCCACAAGGGGTCCGCAAGCTGATTGATATTGCCATGGCGACAGTCGCTGATCCAGATCTCCTGTTTCTTGATGAGCCGACAAGTGGGGTAAGTGCAGATGAGAAAATGCATTTCATGGAGGTATTGATCAACGCCTTAAAAGCGACGAAAACGGCCGTTCTGTTTATCGAGCATGATATGGAGATCGTTGAAACTTTCTCTCCGCGAGTGATCGCATTTTATGAAGGAAAAATCCTGGCGGACGGTCCGACCAAGGAAGTTTTGGAAAATGCCAAGGTCAGAGAATTTGTCATCGGGAGCGAATTTCACAGGAAGTCAGATATCGGCGAAGCTTCCTCCTCTGAAAAAGGAGAGGAATGATGTTGACGATAGAGAACCTCGATTTGTCCATTCAAAATGTTCCCATCCTGCGGGATGCATCCCTTGCAATTGAGGTGGGATCTACATGCGGGTTGATAGGGCGCAATGGCGCCGGAAAAACGACCGTAATGCGCGCTATCATGGGTCTGCTCCCAACGAAGAAAGGCAGCATAACGTTTAACGGTACCTCGTTGACACAGGTTAAGGCACATGAGCGCGCGCGCCTCGGCATTGGGTATCTTCCGGAAGATAGACGCCTTGTTCCACATTTTACGGTTCAGGAAAACATCATGGTTTCATTGTGGGCGATCAATAAACAAGATGTCAGTCGACTGAAATGGGTTTACGACTTGATGCCGGAAATTGGTCGTTTTGCCGACCGAAAGGCGTTGACCTTAAGCGGGGGGCAGCAAAAGCTGGTGGCGCTCGCGCGGGCACTGGTATCCGGAACAAACCTTTTATTGTTGGATGAACCTTTTGAGGGCGTTGCACCTGCACTGGCAGAACGCCTAATGGAGGTAATTTCCGACCTGAAGGCAGAGAACATGTCCGTTCTTATTTCGGAATCAGATTATACACATTCAGAAAAAGTCGTGGACAAAGTCTATTCGATCGAGCGTGGGCATATCGATTTGATGAATGAGCTGGTGACATGATCATGACAATGACAGACTTTGCTTTCAACACACCTCCCAGAATACAACAATGTTGGGGAGGCGCGGCGCAATTAGGCGATTTAGTTGATAGCTTACCATCGGTTCGCGAAGGAGCCGGAATTCTATTTGTTACAGACCCCGGAATTATGAAGCTGGGGCTCACCTTACCGGCGCTGGTCAATCTGGAAAAAGCCGGCTATCAGGTTGTTGTCTATGATCAGATTGAAGCAGATCCAAAAGCAACCACAATTCTGGATGCTGTAGATGCCGCTAGATCAAAGTCCGTCACTTGCGTCATCGGGTTTGGCGGCGGTAGTTCCATGGACGCGGCTAAACTAGCCTCCTTGCTGCTTGCCTCTGATCAGGAGCTTGAAGACATTTATGGTGTCAATCAGGCAACCGGCCCTCGGCTGCCATTGATACTTGTCCCAACAACAGCAGGCACTGGATCTGAGGTAACAGCCGTTTCCATTGTAACCACAGGGGAAAGTGAGAAGAAAGGTGTTGTCTCGCCATGTCTGCTTCCCGATATCGCTCTATTAGATGCAGAACTAACCCTGGGCTTGCCACCTCATATCACTGCGGCGACCGGGATAGATGCAATGGTGCATGCCATAGAGGCCTTTACCTCGCGAAATGCAAATAACAATCCGATCTCCAGAAATCTTGCTAAGCAGGCCTTGAAGTTGCTGGGAGTCAACATCCGCGACGCAGTATTCCAAGGGGAAAATCTTACTGCCCGGTCGAACATGCTGCTTGGTGCGATGCTGGCTGGACAAGCATTTGCAAATTCCCCGGTAGCGGGTGTTCATGCGCTAGCCTATCCAATCGGAAGCCTTTTTCATGTTCCTCACGGCCTGTCCAATTCTCTGGTACTTTGCCAAGTCATGCAGTTCAACGCCCCAGGTTGCGGCGACGAATATGCAGAACTTGCTCCTTGTGTCTTCCCAGATATCAATTTGTCTCGATCCAATCAGGCTGTGTGCTCTGAATTTATCGAACGGTTGTCGGCGTTGTCTGCAGATCTTGGTCTTGAGACTTGCTTAAAGGGTGTTGGTATTGTGCAGGATGATATCGAGCAGCTTGCGACGGATGCAATGAAACAGTCTCGATTGCTCATCAACAATCCGCGAAAGATAAATCTCGGTGACGCCCAGGCAATCTATCGCAAGGCGCTATGACGGCCGGAATTTGAGATATGCAATGGGGATGCGACTAGCCCATACAAATTTATCAGAAGTCGCGACCAAACAGGAGGAAATCATGAGAAAATTGATCGCAATGGGAGTTGCTTTGAGTTGCGGGTTTGCTGTGTCCGTCGATGCGCAGGAATGGACCAAATCCAAATGGGGACCTGACGATGAAATCGGGGCGGCGAATCTCATCACACCGGAAAGTGTCGTAGACGCCTCAAAACTGGTAAAAACCGGCAAAACCTATAACCTTGGCATTGTTGTAGATAAGGAAACACCGGCTTTTGCGCCGCGGTCTATGAGCATAACCATTTTACAGCCAAATCAGATTGAGACGGACGGTTTGGGCACCAATGGTATGACCTATAACGACGACATCTTTGCCGGCTGGCTTGGTATCGGCCCGCAGATTGACGGCCTCGGCCATATCGGTGTTAAACACATTTACTATAACGGGTTTAAAGCTTCTGAATTTGCCAAAGCGGATGGTCTTAAAAAGCTTGGCCTGGAAAAACTCCCTCCGATTGTTGCTCGCGGTGTTCTTCTGGACATGGCTGCTTACTATGGCGTTGATATTGTAAAAGAGGGAACTCCTTACACGAAAGAAGATGTTATCGGCGCGGCAAAGAAACAGGGAGTTGAAATCCGAAAAGGAGATGTCGTGCTCTTTCATTCAGGCTGGCTGGAATTGCTGGATGGTGAAAACCCAGACCACAAGCGGTACGTATCTGTTGAGCCAGGTCTTGGAATCACGGGTGCAGAGTATCTCGCTTCAAAGGAAGTTGTTGCTGTCGGTGCAGATACCTGGGGCTTGGAAGCCTTGCCCTTTGAAGAAGGGGCAGATGGAATTTTTAAGGTTCATCAGATCTTGATACCGCAAAATGGCATCTTCATCTTAGAGAATATGGATACCCGTGAGCTGGCAAAAGACCAAGCATATGAGTTCATGTTCGTTCTGGGGGTCACGCGGATGCGCGGCGCTGTTCAAATGATGATTAACCCAACAGCAATTAGATAGTCGCACGCGGGGAGGCCATTCGGAGGAAATTTTTTCTGGAAGGCCTTCCACTCCGACAGGGAGAGGAATTTATCATGACTCAGAATATAGATCCAAACAGCGACCCCAGGCTTTGGGGCGATGTTGAAACGATCACAACAGCTGAGGAATATAAGAAAAGCCTGATGGGGCGTAACTTGAGAGTTTTCTTAATGGGGGAGCAGATCGAGGAGCCTACAGAGCATCCCCTGATCCGCCCCTCCGTTAACGCGATGGCGGCAACATACGAATTGGCTGTAGAGGAGGAAGAAATTGGCACTGTCCACTCTCCGATGGCAGACACCCGAATAAATCGGTTTCTCCACATAGCAGGATCTGCGGGTGACCTTGTTGATAAAGCACGTATGCAACATGCATTAGGGCAAAAAACGGGAACCTGCTTTCAGCGCTGCGTTGGGCTTGACGCCTTAAACGCATTGCATTCGGTGAGCTATGAAATTGATGAAAGCCAAGGGACTCACTATCACGAGCGTTTTCTTGCTTTCTTAAAGGTTCTACAAAAACGCAATCAGGTCATCGGCGGTGCGATGACGGATGCCAAAGGAGATCGCTCACTGGCACCTCATGAACAGGCAGATCCTGACCTTTATCTTCATGTCTCTAAAAGCACAGACAATGGTGTTTATATTTCAGGTGCCAAGTTGCATCAAACAGGCTGTATTAATTCCCATTGGCTAATGGTGATGCCTACATTGAGGCTCGGAGAGAAAGATAAAGCCTACGCTTTTGTAGGGGCTGTTCCTGCTCACGCAAGCGGGATTACGTATATCTATGGCCGTCAGTCCAGTGACACTCGGTGTCTTGAACCTGGAACGATTGATCAGGGGAATGCTGAATATGCGGGCCAGGAGGCAATGATTATTTTCGAAGATGTCTTCGTTCCATGGGACCATGTATTCATGAATGGCGAATTTGAGTTTGCCGCAATGCTTGTCGAACGATTTACGACATATCATCGCTGCAGCTACGTATGTAAATCAGGAGTAGGGAATGTTCTGATCGGCGCAGCAGCAGAAATCGCAGAAATGAATGGTGTTGAAAATGCCTCTCATATAAAGGACAAAATTGTTGAAATGGTTCACCTGAATGAAACCATTCGATCCGGTGCGCTCGCATCTGCTCATGAAGCGAAGCCGATGAAGTCAGGCGTTTATCTCAATAACGATTTGCTTGCCAATGTTTGTAAGCAGAATGTTACCCGATTTCCGTATGAAATCAGCCGTCTCGCACAGGACATCGCCGGAGGCTTAATGGTGACCATGCCTTCTGAGCAGGATTTACGAAACAGCGAAATCGGGCACTTAGTCAGTAAATATCTGGTTGGCCGAACCAATACGAAACTTGAAGATCGCATGCGCATTTTAAGGTTGATCGAAAATATGACATTGGGCCGCAATGCCGTTGGCTATCTGACGGAGTCCCTACATGGTGCAGGTTCGCCGCAAGCTCAAAGAATTCAGATTGCCAGAGGTGCGGATCTGCAGGGAAAAAAGGCCGCTGCCCGACGACTTTCAGGAATCAAAGACTAGAGCCCGGCGCATGTCAATTGAATGAGCGTTAATTGTCAATTATTTTGGATCCGAAGGGCGGGTAGAATAAGATTCGAGACTTACTCAGAACAGAAAATCGGGAGAGTTTGAAAATGAAGTTACGGTTCATGATTTTGCTATTGGCAGTTGCCCATTTCTCAAATGGTGCGTTTGCGGAAGGTGTAACTACGCCTGAAAAAATTGGCCTTTCTTCCGAGAAACTGGAAATCATTGATGACAACCTTCGCGCTGATATTAAAAACGGAAGCATCAGCGGTGCGACATTATCGGTAATGAGGCAGGGAAAGCTTGTCTATCACAAAGCCTTTGGGACTCGGGGAAAGGGAGCAGCGCCAGGACCCTTAAAAATAGACGATATTTTCCGTATCTATTCAATGACCAAACCGATTACATCTGTTGGCATCATGATGTTGATCGAGCAGGGTAAAATCAGCCTCAACGATCCCGTCGCAAAGTTTATACCGGCTTTTGCGGATACAAAGGTAATGGAGCTTGGGGAGCTGTACGCTCCGGACAATCCCATCACAATTGCAGATCTTTTGCGCCACACATCTGGGATTGTGTACGGCTTCTTTGGAGATACTGAGGTGCGCGCGGAATACCAAAAAGTAGATTTGTATGATGTCAATCAGACAACGGCGGAGATGGTCAGCAAGTTAGCATCTCTCCCTCTCGAGCATCAGCCAGGAGACGCTTGGGAATACAGTCATTCAACAGATGTGTTGGGTAGGGTCATTGAAGTCGTGTCCAACAAACGGCTCGATCAATTTCTGGAAGAAGAAATTTTAACTCCACTGGGTATGAAAGATACGGCTTTTTATGTAGCGGAAGAGAAAAAAGGTAGAATTGTTGAACCGGAATTCCAGGGGCTGTCCGACCCAAGCAAAGAACCAAAACTGCATTCAGGGGGAGGGGGTTTGATGTCGACCGCAGACGATTATCTCATATTTTCCTCCATGATGTTGAACGGAGGCCTCTATAACGGAAAACGGTTTCTGAAAGAGGAGACGGTGACCTTGATGACCCAAGATCAGCTCGAAAATGTTCGCCCGGGCAACTACGACCTTCTTACCGATGAAAATGGGTTTGGATATGGCTTTTCAGTGCGCCTGGAGGACCAAGGGTTCGCAGCCGGCTCTAAAGGAAGCTACTGGTGGGGTGGATATGCTGGCACCTATTTTTGGATTGATCCGGCTGAAGAGCTGATCATTGTTTTCATGATTCAACAGCCAGATCAACGAACAGCATATCGACCACTAGTTAGGAACTGGGTTTATGATGCCATTATTGACTAGCTCGGGTAATTTCTGGGAAAAGGTCATTTGAAGGTCATTGTCACATTAACTAACTGTAGTCGCAGAGAAACCTCAGTCTAATTGTCAGGAATATAAAATTCCCTGCTTTGGAAGTCATGATTAATTGCCGAAAATACAATTAAAATAGGCGGTTATGTAAAATACAGAGCATATTTCTGCTAAAAATCGCTGAAATTCCCTGTTTTTTCCCTGGTTAACGGGGAAAACTAGGAGACGGGTTCGCATGAGACTGCTAACTCTACCACTAATACCATGTTATCACAGGGTTTTTTGAGGTATGATGCAGTTGAATTGCTGCGAAACGACGACCAGTTTATGTCTCTCAAACCCCTACGATAGCAAGTTTTCCTAATTTTTCGAAATATTTGAAGAACTGGTAGAGACGGGTCAAAGCCTCTTTGATTCATCTAATGAATTTAATGGGTAAGTGTAACAGTTATTGTAGGCTGCAGAGTGAATATTGAGGAATTTCTGAGCGGTGCCTGGCGACTTAAACTCCTGCATTTTTCGTTCACGTCGCCGGAACGGTTGATGCGAATTCTCTGCTCTATAATTCAGCCACCGCCCCGGTTTCATTTCCACTAAGTTAATCTGACAACACCATCAGGAGGCAAGGAAATTTCGCCATCCGCCAAATTCTGTAATATCTTTGGCGCCCTCGAGCCCAATGGCTTCGCAAATGAAACTTTTGACTTCATTTCCATCATCGAGAGTTATAGTCCCGATCCCAAGTGGTGCCGGTATTCCTTTCAAAAAAGTTCCAAACTGGTGAGACGGCAGAGACCATATTTCGAGATCGATTGATTGCCCCTTCTTGTCTCGCATGAGGCCAGGTCGAAAGGGTGGGCCGCCGTTCAAGCTATATAACCGGTAGGTCGGCGCGGTCTTCGCTTTTCTTTGAAACCGGCCTCCAAGTTTAACAAGCTCAGCATTTAAAGGTAGGCCAGACATATGTGCGCCGACAGCAGCAATTAAAATTTCGTCTTTGGCGGTAGATGGGACGAGAGGTTTGCGTTCAGGCAAAGTCCAGTTTGTCGCCCCCAATGTGACATTTGATTGTTGGTGAAGGAGTGCGGCTAAACTTGCGACAAGACTGTCCTCTGACCTTCTTGCTAAAAGCGTTGCACTACCCGGTCTGCCGTCGGATCGAGGGGCAACTGGAACCGCAATTCCACATAAATCAAGAAGATTGACAAAATTAGTATAGGTACCAAGGCGTGAATTCGGGCCGACAGGGTCCTTCTTCATATCTTCTAGTGAATAAAAGGTTGGGATAGTCGGAACGCAAATTATATTGATAGCCTCAATCAAAGGTTCTATCAGTCGCTTTAGCTCTTGAAGTTTATAAATTCCTCGGAATGTATCAGCCGCAGAAAGCTTTTTTGCCTCACTGATGATATCGTTAGTGACAGGAAATAAGGCATCGGGCCTTTGAGCCATCAATTCTTCAACAACAGTATATCTTTCCGCAACCCAGGCGCCCTCATACAGCAAATTTGCGACATCGTAGAAAGGCGCAAAATCTATTTCCCGAACTCTTCCTCCAATTTGGGCGATTACTTCAATCGTCCTTTCAAATGACACTTCCTGAACTGTATCTTTAAAAAACTCCCGGGAACCTGGGGAAGGAACACCTATGGTGAAACAAGGCGGTGTATTGATCAAATTTGGTGTTGGCACTGTACGAGCATAAGCATCTTCAGGATCGAATACGGCGGTGACTTTGTATACGTCATAAGCATTGTCTACAGTCAGCGCAAAAATTGAAACTGTATCTAGAGTTCGACAGGCTGGCACAACACCGGTGCCAGAAAGGGCGCCAAGCGTTGGTTTAAGGCCGACAATATTATTAAGTGCAGCAGGCACACGCCCTGAACCAGCAGTATCTGTTCCCAGCGAAAAACTCACTAGACCTTTTGCTACAGCAACAGCGGAGCCTGAACTTGAACCGCCTGGCACAATATTTGGGTCAATTGCGTTTTTTGGTGGTGGATATGGTGATCTTATTCCAACCAAACCCGTTGCAAATTGATCCAGGTTTGTCTTACCAATCAGAATTGCTCCAGCGTCGCGTAGTCTTGCAACAACAAATGCGTCTTTTTCAGCTACATACTCATAGGCTGGGCAGGCAGCTGTAGTCGGGGCTCCATCTACATCAATATTGTCTTTTACGACAAATGGAATCCCCCAAAGTGGTTTTGTAATGGGATCGAATGGCCCAATTGATTGAGCTGCAGACAGGGCAGCTGTTTCGTCGGTCAGGGTTATGAAGATACCGTCATCGTCCTGATCGTTAATTCTACGATAGCATTCTGCAATAACTTCGGTCGCCAATACGCCGCTTTTATATGCCTTGTGAAGGGAAGCTATATCAAATGAAAGGTTTTCCATTGATTTAATCCGCCTCCGCCGTATCTGAAGGTATAGAGAGGAAAGCTACGGGCGTTTCCCATTGTATGAGGACAACACAACCTTCCTCGGTCCAAACAGTATGTTCTGTTCCGGCGGGATTTAGGATGAATGTGCCTAATTCATAGCGTCCCTTTTCATCGCATTGGGATCCCTCCAATATGAGAATGGTTTCCAACCCTGTATGCCGGTGGCGGGGGATGGTGGCACCGGGGGCATATCTTAATAGAGCGGCCTCAGGTTTTCCCTGGGACAACCGGTAGATTTCAACACCTGGCTTGAAGGGTTCGAATTCGAACTCTCGCCATCCATGATTTGCTAAATTTGTATAAGTCAAAGATTCAGCCATTGAGCTCTTCCAAAATAAAGACTGTTGGGATTGCACTTCCGTCATCAGGGCAGTTGACTGGTAAATGTCACACTATTGGAAACGCTTCCGAAAACACCGCCTTGCATTTTTACCATTTTTATGGCGGCTTCATGATTTCCCGGGTCAGTAGCACCGCAGCAGTCTTCCAGCAACAAACACTCAAACCCACGATCATTTGCTTCGCGCATGGTGGTATGTACACAAACGTCTGTCGTAATTCCGCTAAGAACAATGTTGTCAATACCGCGAACGCGCAGCAGCAATTCTAGATCGGTTGCACAAAAAGAACCTTTACCGGGTTTGTCGACAATAGACTCACCTGGCAGGGGGGCCAGATCGTCAATAATTTCCCATCCGGGTTCGCCGCGAACCAGTATTTTTCCGCATGGTCCAGGATCGCCGATCCCAGCACCAATTTGTTGGGAACGCCAACGTTTATTGGCAGGAAGGTCCGACAGATCCGGTCGGTGGCCTTCGCGGGTATGAAAAATGTGATACCCTTTTTCCCGCATTAAGCCCAAGACATTTAGAATGGGCTTAATAGGAGCGCGTGTTAGACCCAGGTCATACCCCATCTGGTCCACATATCCACCGATGCCGCAGAAATCCGTTTGCATATCAATTATTATAAAGGCGGTATTCTCGGGTCTAAGATCCCCGTTGTACGGCCAATGGTATGGGTCTGCATCAATGGTATTCATTAGTTTTTCCTCTTGGCACTGGCAGGTGAAGTTTGCAGATGCGACCGAGTCTGTCTTCTGCTATATTTTCATCAATTCGGTGCAAAAAACGCATCACATATGTTGCGAGGCCAGATTATTGAAACATTTAATGACTTTGCGATACATCGACGCAGTCGCGAGAATTGGCTCAATTCGTAAAGCTGCCGAAGTATTAGCATTGACATCTACCGCGCTTAATCGTCGTATTCTCTCAGTGGAGGAGGAACTTGGTGTTCCCATCTTTGAACGGCTGCCGCGCGGTGTCCGGTTGAACAGCGCAGGCGAAATACTTGTACATCATATCCGCAACCAGCTCTCCGATATGGAAAGGGTGCAGTCCCAGATCGCAGATTTATCAGGGGTGCGTCGAGGCCATGTATCGATCGCCTGCAGTCAGGCATTGCTTCCGTTCTTTCTACCTGAGCAGATTGCCACTTATCGGAAAGAACATCCGGCGGTCACTTTCGGTGTATATTTGCGGGATCGGGCCGCCGCGGAACAAGCCCTTGTTGATCACACAGCTGACCTGGCGCTGGTATTCGAACCGGTGAGGCTTGCTGAATTTCAAACGCTCTTGACAGTGAGGCAGCAGGTATATGGTGTCATGTCAGAGGATCATCCGCTTGCAACTAAAGATACGTTAAGGCTTCGCGATTGTTTACAACACCCTATTGCTTTGCCGACGACTTCATATGGAGTTCGCAATCTTATGGAAACGGCTTTGGTGGATTCAACTATCACTCTTGATCCGGTAATTGAATCTGACAGTTTTGAATTTCTGAGAAACCATGCCTTGGCAGAGGGCGTTATCTCATTTCAGATACCTATTGGCTTGCCTACCAAAGATATACCCGAAGGTTCCGTTATCCGACCAATTGATTCACGAGACCTGCCGACAGGGTTGATCTATTTTGGCCAACTTAGAGGCAGAACGCTACCAGTAGCCGTGGCCCGTTTCGCAGACCAGATTATAAAGATTTTACAGGCACGCTATCCATAACTTGTCCGCTGTCTCTTTTGTTGCGCTGCAAATGTTGCACTACACCTAACAAAAAATAGCAGCATACTGCATCACTAATACCTGTTCTACTAATCCTCAACAGACCTACAAATATAATTGTCTAACTGAGGAGATAAACTATGCGCAGACGGGACTTTCTTAAAACGATGGGTATTGCCGCAGGCGCTTCAACAATACCGTTTCTAAAATTCATGCCTGCCGAAGCAGCGGGTCGCGATGGCACGTTGGTTGTTGTGACAGGTAATGGTCCGAACAGTATGGACATACAACGAAAAGGAACCAATCGCCCCAGCTATCAAATCGCTGTCAATCTCTATGACCGCCTGGTTGGATATTCAACGAAGAAGTTGGAGAATGGGACCTTGATGTATGACTATACATCCTTGGAACCTGAAGCTGCTGAATCATGGACCATCGCTCCAGATGGTAAGTCGATCACATTTAAGATGCGCAAAGGAGCAACTTTTTGGGATGGGACGCCTATCACTGCACAGGATGTGAAATGGTCATTTGATCGCGCTGTGAGTCTTGGTGGTTTTCCAACAGTTCAAATGAAAGCCGGATCCCTAGAAAAGCCAGAACAATTTGAAGCGGTTGATGATGAAACCTTTGTTATAAAACTTTTGCGGCCCAGCAAGCTAACTCTCCCGGACCTTGGCGTTCCAGTTCCGATTATTTTCAATTCAACACTGGCAAAGAAAAACGCGACGGCCGATGATCCTTGGGCGACAGAGTACCTTCATCGAACACCAGCCGGCGGTGGTGCATTTATGCTTGAGCGCTGGGATCCGGGTCAGCAAACAGTCTATAAGCGTTTTGATGGATGGAAAAATGGCACGCTTCCGGGGGTCGAACGCGTGATCATTCGTCAAGTGCCGTCTGCTTCAACACGTCGGGCACTTCTTGAACGCGGCGATGCAGATGTATCTCTTGATCTGCCGCCTAAAGATTTTGCAGAATTGAGCGCTTCTGGGAAATTTTCGATTTCCGGTGTCCCGATCGAAAATTCCATGACAGCAATAGGTCTAAATCTTAATTTTGAGCCTTTCGCAAATAAACTTGTCCGTCAGGCAATCGCCTATTCTGTTCCTTATGATCAGATATTCAAACAAGCGGCTTTCGAGCGTGGCATTCCTATGTGGGGTGGAAAATCAAAGACACCTGCAACCATCGAATGGCCGCAGCCTTTTCCTTATGACACAGATTATGACAAAGCTAAGGACCTTTTGAAAGAAGCAGGATATGCTAATGGTTTTGACGTTCCATTATCTTTCAACCTCGGACTAGCTCAATGGTCCGAACCTATGAGTTTGCTTCTGCAAGAGAGTTTGGGGAAAGTGGGGGTAAACGTAACCATTGACAAGATCCCGGGTGCAAACTGGCGGACAGCGGCATTGGTCGAAAAGAAGCTACCTATGCATATCAAGAACTTCGGCGGTTGGCTTAACTATCCGGACTATTACTCATTTTGGGTTTACGAAAAGGGTCGGCTATTTAACTCAATGAATTATGACAATCCAAAAGTTCAGGAGCTAACCAATGCCACATTGCATATGGAAGTAGATAATCCTGAATACGCTCCCAAAATCAAAGAGCTGATAGGAATCTTTTTCGATGATGTCCCGCTAATTCCTGTTTACCAGCCATATCTCGACGTAGCGATGCAGAAGGATGTCACGGGCTATAAATACTATGCGCATCGACAACTCGATTGTCGCTTGTTCACTAAAGTGACCAGCTAATCGAAAATAGTCAGAAAACGGCGGCAGAAGGTTTCAGCTTGGAATGGACGGAAATGACAAATTGAAGATGATTTTGGGGCGGCTTTTGCAAGCAATCCCGTCAATCATCGGTATCGTAATTGTCACTTTCGTCCTGACCCGTGCACTTCCAGGAGACCCTGCCGTCTATTTCGCCGGTCCCGCGGCTGATGAAAAGTCAATACAGGAAATTCGAGTGTCGCTAGGATTGGACAAAAGCTGGCCTGAACAATTTTGGATCTATATCACAGACCTTGCAACCGGGAATCTAGGCGTATCAGTTAGTACCGGTTTGCCGGTCGCAGAAGAATTGACGAGGCGACTGCCAGCATCTCTGGAGCTGACATTTCTTGCCTTACTTTTCTCTTTGGCCGTCGCCTTGCCTCTCGGAGTCGCCGCAGCTACACGACCCAATACCTGGGTCGACCAGCTTTGCCGAGTAGTGGTTACAGCAGGAGTATCTTTGCCCGTTTTCTTTACCGGCTTATTTATGGTCTATCTATTCTATTATATTTTGGGTGTCGCTCCACCGCCTTTAGGTAGATTGGATATTATTTTTCTATCACCACCCCCAATTACAAACTTCTATACTATAGATGCCCTTTTAGATGGAGACTTTGAGACGTTTGGGGCGGCTTTGGCCCAGCTGATTTTACCTGCGATTACGCTCGGAATTTTTACTTTGGCACCTCTTGCCCGGATGACCAGGGCGGCAATGTTGCAAGTTCTCTCCAGTGACTTTATTCGAACGGCGCGAGCGTCCGGATTACGGCGATCAACCGTACTTTATGTCTATGCTTTTAGAAATGCTTTGCTACCAATTCTTACCACCTTAGGGATGGTTTTCTCTTTTATGTTGGGCTCAAACGTCCTCGTTGAGAAGGTATTTGCTTGGCCAGGCATTGGTTCCTTTGCGATTGAAGCGCTGATCGTTTCAGATTACGCGGCGGTTCAGGGGTTTGTGCTCGCCATGGCGATCCTATATGTGTTGCTCAACCTGACAATTGATATTGCATATACCCTTATCGATCCTCGCGTTGGTTTGGATGGTTAGAGAAAATCGATGAGGGAGTTTCTTAAGCATCTTAAATATATCCTGACTGAAAACCCAGTTACGCTTTTCGCCGGAGCATTATTCGTTTTGCTTGTGCTTGCCGCTCTGTTTGGGCCATTTTTGGTGCCTTACGATCCAATGCAAAGTAATTCGGCGCTCTCACTTAAACCACCTTCCCTGGACCATTGGTTTGGAACAGATCAATTAGGCCGCGATGTATTTAGCCGGATTATTGTTGCGACGCGCCTCGATCTGGCAATTGCCGTTTCCGCGGTTGCTATTTCCTTTGTCATCGGCAGTTTATTAGGCTCCCTTGCCGGTTTTTATGGTGGATGGGCAGATCGGCTTGTCGGGCGTATGACGGATACGATTATGGCGTTTCCACTTTTTGTCCTTGCCATGGGGATTGTCGCGGCAATGGGAAATACCGTTGAAAACATCGTCTATGCGACCGCTATAATAAACCTTCCATTTTATGCACGTGTATCGCGGACAGAGGTCAATATTCGAAGATCTGCGGATTTTGTTTTGGCCGCTCGCCTTGCCGGGAATTCTTCCCTTCGCTTGCTCGCCATGCATATCTATCCAAATACCCTGCCACCTCTAATGGTGCAAGTTTCTCTGAACATGGGTTGGGCTATCCTGAATGCCGCGGGTCTTTCCTTCATTGGCCTTGGGGTTAGACCGCCGACCGCAGAATGGGGCATTATGGTCGCAGAAGGGGCTGGATTTATTGTCTCAGGAGAATGGTGGTTGGCCTTGTTTCCAGGCGCTGCACTGATGCTTGCTGTTTTTACTTTCAATTTGCTGGGTGACGGATTGCGGGACCTCATCGATCCGCGGCGAAGAACATGATATGGAACGTATGAAAATGCCTGCCCCTTTACTCGAAATTCAAAAACTCAGCGTAGAATTTCGTACCAGAAGTGGCATAGTGCGGGCTCTTGAAAACATTTCTATGAAAGTGCACCGCGGGGAAATTGTTGGTGTGGTCGGCGAAAGCGGATCAGGAAAGTCAGTTTCAGCCCTGACTGCGATGGGTATTCTTGATCCAGCAGGCCATGTTACATCAGGCTCTATAAATCTAGGCGGGCTTGAAGTTTTGACAGCGACCGAAGGTGTAATGCAGCAAACACGTGGGCGCCAGGCGTCCATGATTTTCCAAAGCCCAAGAACAGCACTAAATCCCATACGGACAGTTGGCAAGCAAATTGGGGATGTATTGAGACGGCATGAAAATGCCAATCGTCAGACTGTTCGCGAAGCCGTTATTGACGCCCTTAAAACGGTCAGAATACCGGATCCGGAGCGGCGAATTGATGCATTTCCCTTTGAAATGTCCGGTGGTATGTGTCAACGAATTATGATTGCTATGGCATTGTCATGCAGGCCAGAATTGCTTATCGCCGACGAGCCGACTACAGGCCTTGATGTTACGACCCAGGCTGCAATTATGGATCTGATCCGAGATTTATCGAAGGAGAGGAATATGGCAACCATGCTGATTACCCATGATCTCGCCATGGCTGCAGATTATTGTGATCGTATCGTCGTTATGCATGCCGGTCACGTGGTGGAGAATGCCTCAACCGAAGACCTTTTTGAGGCACCTCGCCATCCATATACGGCGAAACTGATGAAGGCGACGCCACATGGGGAAGGGTCACTGGATGATATTGAATCTATTGCCGGGGGCTTGCCAGATCTTCGCGGAGAACTCCCACCTTGTCGTTTTTCAGGGAGATGCGACAGGTTTGAGGAAATTTGCTCCACACCTGACCTCACCTTGGACGAAGTGAGTGAAGGGCATTTCCTGTCCTGCCGGAAGCCATTATGACTGTACTCTTGGAAGTAAACGGGCTTAAAAAATATTTTCCCATCGCCGGAAAAGGGCCATCTGGAAGCATGATTGCTAGTTGGCTTCGCAGCTTCAATCAGAATGTACCAGACCTGCGGCAAATGCTACATGCTGTGGATAATGTCAGTTTCTCGATATCCGAGGGCGAAAGCTTGGGTTTGGTTGGAGAGTCCGGGTGTGGAAAATCTACTCTTGTTGCAATGCTATCTCGCTTAGCAGATTGTACCAGTGGAAAAATAGAATTTTCTGGTCGAGATATTAGCGCAGTTCCCGCAAGGAGCTTTCATGCCGAGCCGGAGCGGAGCGAACTACAAATTGTTTTTCAAGATCCTCACGAGAGTCTGAATCCCAGATTTACGGCATTTGATACAATTGCCGAACCTCTAAAACGGTTGAAGGGATTGACAGAGAAATCAGGATTGTCTGAGAAAGTCGGAGCGCTTGCCGAGCAAGTTGGTTTGCCAGCCGCATTACTCGGAAGGTTTCCTCATCAACTCTCAGGGGGGCAGAAGGCGCGCGTAAATATAGCAAGGGCGATCGCAGTTTCTCCAAAATTACTCATCCTCGATGAGCCCACGTCTGCACTGGATGTATCGGTACAGGCTGTTATTTTGAAACTTTTAGTTAAACTTAAGAAAGATCTCGGGATGAGCTACTTGTTTGTCTCACATGACCTGAATGTGGTTCGCTTGTTATGCGACCGGGTTATTGTCATGTATTTAGGACAAATAATTGAGGAGGGGCCAACTGAGCAGATTTTCACAAATCCTGCACATCCGTACACAAAAGCATTGAATGCCGCCGTGCCTGGTGGAAAGCTCCGAGCCGGTGAGGCCTTGCGGCTTGAAGGTGATCCTCAAAGCCCCATTGACCCGGACCCCAATTCCTGCCGTTTTTATGGTAGGTGCCCTGTTGGAAAAGATGTTTGCTCTAGGCTCGCGCCGCCAGAAGTTTTTTTGACAGAAGAGCATATGGCGGCTTGCCATTTTGTTGAAAAACAAGCCAGTTTGGATTTGTTAGAGTAGGATGGGCTATGTAGTGCCCTGCTCCTGTATAATTTTTCCTTGCAGTTTAAATAATCTTCCCTGTTATCTTAATTGGGGTATATCGATAAAAATGTAATAAAAACAATAGATTGTAGCGCAATTTGAGGAGAATTCAGGAGAAATAAGACAAAAATGCGGAGACGAGTTTCCCTCTGACCCCATCCACCAACACATATTCTGAGGCGAACCTGGCTCCAGCCCAGGTTCACCCCTGAACCCCACGGAACAGGGGCTTTTGGCCGTATCTGCAATAAACAGAGGCGCCTCGATCAGAACAATTAAGCCGGATTTCGGCATTCGTCTCTGTCACTCTGCGTTAGGGTCCAGTTTATCAATATATTTGGGAGGCACTGTCAGAGTAAGATATTCAAGCGCTAAAAAGTAGCACTATGTTATTTATCATGCAGCGAACTGATGCCAAACAGCAAGAGCAGCTTCTCGATTAAGTTTGAATTGAAGGCTGCTTATGAGGTGGCGCTCCAAATTAAGTCGAACGGTTTCGTATGATATATCTAGGCTTCTTTCTTCAAGCAGATCTTCGATATCCCGATAGCGCAGCGTAAATCGAGCATAAAGCAAAACTGCATGTTGAATGACATGAGGTGGAAATCAGTGCCGAGAATAGGAGATCTTTTTCATCAAAGAAAAATTGTTCAATCGCGGTCTCTTTGCTAGGAACTTAATGTGACAATGCCGTATCTATTGCCTGTCATAACACCAATGGATATCGAATTTACATTATAACCGGTCAAGCCGTTACTTTTGATAACGTCTTGATGTTTTATTGGCTGTCGACGGTTTTACTCACGCCTTTATCGAAAAGGTCCGAAATCTCAGTTTCTGAGTATCCAACTTCTGTCAGGACTTCGGCGCTATGTTCGCCAAGCCTTGGCTGAAGGCGACGAACGGAGGAAGGGGACTCTGAGAACCGGACGGGTGGTTCAGGGTATCTTAGGGTGCCTTCAGTGGGGTGCTCAGCCGTTTGCCAAAAACCTGTGGAAACAAGTTGTTCATTGTCTATCAGATCCTCGAAAGAGTGGACGGCCTGTACGGGGACCGCCGCTTTTTCCAAAGCATCCAGCCATTCTGCAGTAGTCTTTGTAGCAACGATATCTGCAAGAATATGGTAGATGTCTCCTGAATTCTTTATGCGCGCTGAATGATTGGCAAAGCGAGGGTCATCGCGAAGTTCGTCTCTGCCAGAAATCTTAAACATGGCTTCCCAGTTGGCATCTGTGTAGGGCAAGACAGCAAGGTAGCCATCCTTAGTAGCGTAAGGGCGACGCTCTTTATTTAGAAGGCGTGCATAGCCCATTGGTCCGGTCGGAGGGACAAATCCTTCTCCGCCCAAATGCTCTACCATCATAAAGTCTACTAAAGACTCAAACATGGGCACTTCAACAGCCTGACCTTTACCACTTTTGCTTCTGTGCAGAAGGGCGGCGAGAATAGCAGAAACCACATAATGAGATGTTGTTTTGTCCGCAATAATTGTTGGAACAAAACGCGGCTCATCTGAAATAAGCTTTTGCAGATCCGTTATGCCACAAGCGGCCTGGATGATGTCGTCATAAGCCGGTTTAGTTGCCATGGGACCATCTGATCGAAAACCGAAGGCTGCGCAATAAACGAGTTCAGGATAGCTGGTCGCAAATCTCTCATAAGTCATATTAAGTTTTTTTGCGACATTGGGCCGGAAATTGTGCAGCAGTACATCGGCTGTACCGATTAGCTTAAATAGGGCTTCTTGTCCTTCAGATTTGGTTATGTCCAAAACGATCGAGCGTTTGTTGCGGTTCGCGCCCATAAAGAAGGAGGCCATGCCTTCATTGCGCTCGGCACCGGCTTTTCGAGTCAGATCTCCGTCCGGAGTTTCCACTTTTATAACATCTGCGCCCATATCACCCAGTTGCTGTGCCGCCCATGGACCCAGGATTACTGTGCTCATATCGATAATTCTGATGCCATCCAACGCGCCTGTCATTTTTTTATCCTTTTTATTTTTGGGGCTGGGATCTGCTGTCCCTTTGCGTGCAATTATTAAACAGCCATGCGGCTTAGCGTCAAGATGATTAAGTGACTAAATTTGTTGTGGTCTGTTGGGCAATTAACTTGACATTTGTTCTTATGTTCAGTAATTTCTGTCTAAACAGAAATGAAAGAAGCCAATGATCTTAACGCCAGCTATGGAAAAATTTGTATTGCACTGGGGCGAGATGGGGACCCAGTGGGGTGTAAATCGGTCTGTGTCACAAATTCATGCGCTGCTCTATTTGTCATCAACACCTCTGTCAGCTGAAGTCATAGCAGAGACTCTGGGTATCGCCCGATCCAATGTCAGCAATAGCTTGAAGGAATTGCAGTCGTGGAAACTGATTACCCGTACCCATGTAATGGGGGATCGCCGTGATCATTTCGAAGCAAAAACTGACCTTTGGGAAATGCTGATGACCATCGTTGAGGGGCGTAAGACCCGCGAAATCGATCCAACGCTGGAGATGCTTCGTGGGTGCGCAGAAGAGGCAAAGATGGATGGAGAGACTCCTGACTATGCACTCGCCAAGATCGAGAGAATGCAGGAGTTCGTCGATACTCTGGCCTCTTGGTACAGTCAGGTTAGCAAATTGAATAAGCCGACACTGGTAAAGCTCATGAAGATGGGCAGCAAGGTGTCCAAGTTCGTAACCAAGGGATAGATCACTTGCTTTGCTGAAGTTTGATATCCAAGAAATCTGAGACGGAAATTTTTTTGTTTTTTAATTTCTGTCAATACAGAAATAACAGATTTAACAGGAATAAGGGTAAAAAAATGAGCCAGGTATTAGGTGAGAGGATAGAGGTTTTAAGCGCCGCTGGACAAAAGGTCAGCTACAGGAAATTTGCTACGTTTCGCGCCCTAGTCGGGGAGAGGGGCTGGGCTCGACTGACCCGTGATATTCGCAGTCGCTTTGCCAGCAAAGCCCAGACAAAAGTCGTTCATTATGCCGGCAGCATGGAAGAAGTCACCTGCTCAACACCGGGCTGGATTTTGGCTCAGGCCGCCCGTGTCGTCGGGACCCCGCTCGCGCCTCATCGCGGCAGGGATGTTCCAATGGATGTGAAGGTCTTCGAGGATAAGAAAACTGGAGGAACCGTATGGGAGAGGGTTTACTACTTCAAGAACCGACGCCCTCTCACGGTCCGCTCGACCAAGCATTTCACAGGCAAGAGCTTTCTGGTCGAATGCGTAGGCGGCGGTATTGGAATGAAGCTCGATGTTTTTGAAGAGGATCACAAACTGCACTTCAGAAGTACGCGGTATTTTTGGCAAATAGGGGGCGTCCGCTTGCCTCTGCCGCATTTTATGACCCCTGGCATCGCACATGTCACCCATACGGACGAGGGAGGCGGTCTCTTTCGCTTCACCATGACAATCGACCATCAATTGTTTGGACGCATGTTCTATCAGGATGGGGTTTTTCAAGAGGAGGCAAAATAATGGAAGTTCTTTTGACAATGTTTGTAATTCAAGGCCTGATTGGCGGAATTGACAATCTCTGGCACCATGAAATTACTGAAAAACTTTCCTCAGATCCATCAGCACGAAATGAACTCGCCTTGCATTCCGTGCGCGAACTCATCTATGGCGTTATCTTCGTATCTCTTGCCTGGGTGGCTTGGGAAGGAATATGGGCTTATCTGCTCGTCATTCTAATAGTCATCGAGGTGATCATAACACTCTGGGACTTTGTGATTGAGGACCAGACGCGCGACCTGCCCCCATCTGAGCGAGTTCTGCATACGATACTTGCAATTAATTTCGGTATCATTCTAACTCTCTTTGCCCCAATTATTGTTGGCTGGGCTAATGCCTCGACGGCCTTTGTGCCTGTCGATTATGGGCTGCTGTCTTGGATCATGATGGTGATCGGCATCGGTGTTTTCGGTTGGGGAGTTTATGATCTAATTGCCGTTCAAAGGCTCAGCATGCCGGATTGGAAACGGCAGCCCTTTAAACGAGGTAGGCGGGAGGAAGCCAAAACAGTCTTGATCACCGGTGCCACGGGTCTGATCGGGACGGCGCTCACCCGTCAACTTGTTGAACGCGGTGATCAGGTGATCGTCCACAGCCGATCTTTTGCCAAAGCTTACTACAAGTTCGGGCCGCAGGTGAAAATCGTGACCTCACTTACTGAGATCAAGGCAAGTGAGCCTGTAGATGCCTTCATCAATCTCGCTGGTGAACCTGTAATGGGTGGTCTCTGGACCAAAAGGCGCAAAGAAAAGCTGATTTCAAGCCGTATAAGAACTATCTGTAATCTTATTGCCTTGGGTGCCCGCCTGGCGCGCCCTCCAAAGGTCTTGATCAGTGCCTCTGCAATTGGTTTTTATGGCCCAAGAGGGGAAGAAGAACTTACTGAGAATGACCCTTCGAGCGATCACTTTATGTCAGAACTATGCGTAAAGTCGGAAGAGCGAGCTATGACGGCGTCCAAACTCGGCCTGCGAGTTGCGTTAATGCGAATTGGGTTGGTGTTGTCAAAGAAAGGAGGTGCGTTTCCACAACTCGCACGACCTATTAAATTTGGAATAGGGGCTATTCTAGGGCGTGGAGATCAATGGATGTCATGGGTCCATCAGGAAGACCTTGTACAACTTTTCCTATATGTCCTTGATCATCCAAGGGTGAGTGGGCCCGTAAATGCTGTCGCTCCAAGCCCTGTTCGAAATAGGGATTTTTTCAAGGAAGCTGGAAGTGCTCTCAAACGACCCGTATTGCTGAAGATCCCAGAGGTCTTTCTGCGGCTTGGCCTTGGAGAAATGGCAGACTTGTTAATTAGGAGCCAGAAAGTACTTCCAACGAGAGCACTGTCTTGGGGTTTTGAATTTAAGTTTCCCCAATTGGGACCGGCGCTTAACAATTTGACCGGCAAGGCGTCTAATCTGGCTCCCACTGGCAATGACTGTACCCTGTATTACAACGACATATGCCCGATCTGCAGTGCGGAGATTGATCATTACAAATCCGTTTGTGAAAAACAGGATATTGAAGTCAAGTTTATCGGCGTTCAAGGGCCAGACCCTGAACTGAGAGACTACGGGCTGACACGGGATGATCTGAAACGGAGGATGTATGTTTTAGGCACGGACGGACGGTTGAAGGCTGGGACTGAGGCATTTAAGGAAATCTGGTCCCAAATGCCCCAATATCGCTGGGCAGCGAGGGCAATTGATAATCCGATGATCAGGGTGCTTGCTACATTTGCCTATGAAGGGGTTATGGCGCCAATCTTGTATCGTTTTTCCAATTATCTGGAGGTCAGAAAGGCAACTCAACCCAATAGAAGAACTAAATCGAAGCAAGCCTGACTACAAAAAGAGCTGGTCTTGTAGGAAAACTAAGGCAGTAATTATTCATCTTCAATTTGGAGAAGAATGACGAAATGTTTCCCTGCTTAACAGAGAAAACGGCAGAGATGAGTTCGCTTCAGACTGCCACCTTCATCACTTATTCTGAGGCGAACCTGGCTCCAGTCCAGTTTCGCCTCTGACCCCCGCAGTTCCGGGGCCTTTGGTTGTTATCGATAAGAGCAGAGACGATCCCATCGACATTCACCCAGAATAGATACTGGCTAAAGGCTATAGCTTTCTAGGGTGTTCTTGGGAAATAGCTCTTCAATTGTTACTTTACGACTGGATAAACCTTGCCGGTTGTGATGGTCTAGAAAAGTATTGAGAGTTGCTTCATTCCCCTCGATACCATACGACCAAAAATTCTCTCCCATCAGTCTTTTAGCTTCAAGTAAGTGATCCTCTACGAATGGCATGGTCACTTTCGTGGCTGACGTATCGGCCAGAAGCGTCTCAGCTGCTTTTTTGGAAGCATTAAAGGCTTTCATCAGGGCACCAGCGAGGAATGGATGATCTTTCAATAACTCACGTCGGACACCAAGCAGATGCATGATGGGGAAAATGCCTGTTTTGCGCCAATAATTGCTTGCAGCGTCAACGGAGTTACCAAAAAGCCTCCCAATACTTGGGTTCTGATCATCAAAGCACTGCGGACTGCGAGGCCCAATAAACCCATCTATCTCACCGGCAATCAATAAATCGTTCAATGATCTGCCTTCAGGTGCCAATTCCATTTTTACGTCGTCTGGAAGTTTAACTTTAATTTTTTCTGGGCGGCCTGCTGAATTCATCCCGCCTCGAACCCATGTGATGTCAGAAGGCATCACACCATATTCATCTTCGAGTATTGCACGCGCCCAAACATTGGCGCTTAACTGATACTCAGCAATTCCTATCTTGCGACCCTTCAGCTTTTCAGGGCTATCGATACCTTTGTCTGTGCGGATATAGATGGCGCTATGGCGAAAGGCGCGGGACAGAAATATTGGGAGTGCCTGATATTTGGAGGTTCCCTGAGAAATGCTAACAACTTGGCTGGCAAAGGAAACTTCTGAAATGTCGAAGTCCTGATGCCGAAACGCCCTGAAAAACATTTCTTCCGGTGAAAGCGCCATGAATATCGGGTCGACACCATCAATTTGAACCCGGCCATCCATAAGGGCTCGATTGCGGTCATAATCACCTATGGCTATCGACAGCTTGAGGTTACTCATTTTCTACTCCAAAAGTTGTTAATTTCCGCCAGAAGGGTAGTCTGGGACAGAGACTTGTTCTTCCATATCCTTCCAAGTGCCAGTCTTTGCTGCCTCCAAGATCCCGTGGCAAACTTCGAGTGATGCATGTCCCCAGCGCGCATCCTGCATGGGCGCGCGATCTTCGCGAACCATTTGCCATATTGCATCCATGACCCCTGACCTGGATCCGCTTCCTCTATCAACTGGAACAGTTTCCCGGAAGTCATCCCCATAGATTTTCAACTTCCCTGGGGTCACCCGTATGTCCGCATGATCCAAGCTGAGAAGGAGATCGCCAAAATGCTCGTTCTCGATACTTGCTGGTAATAATTCGGCCCGGCCGAAAGTTCGCCCATCTTTTAAATCAGCTTCATCCATACCTTCTGGAATGTTTCCCAGGTTCTTCCTTGCCAGGCCATAGTCGTCAGCGCTTTTTTTGGTACCAAGTTCACCTATCCAGTCAGCATTCTCATCGCTGTCGTAGTGGGCGTAACCGCTATAAGTCAAGTTTGCACAAACCCCGTTTTTAAACTGCATGAGGGCCGAATAAGCGCCCTCTGATGAGCGTGATTTATCCCAATTTCCAGTGAAAGCTGCCACCTTGTCCACAAGGCCACCTGCCAACAATCGCGCGATATCGATTTGATGGGCCCCCTGGCTAAAAATCACACCTCCGCCGTCTGAAGTTTTGAGTTCTTCTGGGCGTCTGGGTCGATACATAAAATCCGTATAGTAACTTGCCTTGAGCATTCTTAGTCGCCCATATTTGCCGGTTCTGATTAATTGAAGGCTGGCTTTTACTTGTGGGTCAAAGCTATGACAGGGGCCAACTGCGACATGGCGACCATACTTTTCAGCTGCTTCAATAATTGCCCGACTATCTGCAAGCGTTATTGCTATGGGCTTATCGATGAGAACGTGCTTACCGGCCTTTAGTGCCGTGATCGCGTGCTCTTTATGAAATTGATGAGGGGAGGCAACATAAACGGCTTCTACGGCTCGATCATTAAGCACATCGACAAATTTAGTGGAGCTTGTTCCGTTGAACTGCTCCTCGAAAGCAGATCTTGCTTCTTGTCGTGGATCGCACGCTGCGACAAGTTTTAGCCGAGGGTCCACAACAATGGAGGGAAGAGTCAGCATAAAACCGCGCCCGAGACCGACGACGGCTAATCCAACCGGTGTGGTTGATGAGATCTCGGGCTCAGATGTCAAGGATGAGGTCTCCATCCTTGGCGCGTGAAACACATATCATGATTGATGTTTCCTTTTCTGCGTCGGTCAGAACAAGATCCCGATGATCGGCTTCCCCTGAAAGAAGGCCCGTTCTACATGTTCCGCAGGTCCCGCTTTCGCAGGAGGACTTGAGATCGTACCCTTCATCCCGCAGCGTTTCCAGAATGCTCTGATCCTCTGGTATTTCCAGCTGCTTGTCAGATTTTGACAAATAGACTTTAAACGCCTTGTCCTCAGCTTGCCGGACTTCAACAGGTTTAAAGTCTTCAAAATGAACTTGGTTCTCTGGCCAGTGGCCCGACATATCTTTTATGTCTTCCATCATTGGCTTCGGGCCGCAACAATAAATATGCCGTTTGTCGGGTGTTTCCAAATGCGGCCAGAAGTCGTAAATCGCCGAGAGGTCACCATTATCGTGATGCAGAGTCACGTAAGGCGCTAAATCCGCCGCCTTTACTTCGTCGAGAAATACAGTTGTGCTTGGTGCCTGAGAACAGTAAATCAGTTTAAAATTCGTATGCCCTTGCCTGAGAAGTTGACGGCACATGGACATAATAGGCGTTATGCCAATACCTCCGGCAATAAACAGATATTGGTCAGCGGGTACTAGTTCGAAGTCATTTTCCGGAGGTAAAATTTCGAGTGTGTCGCCGTCACATACAGCATCTACCATACTCGCGGAAGCACCACGACCCTCCCGTTCAGCTTTTATGCCGAGTATGTAGAAATCTCGCTGCTCTGGGTCATTGGCAAGGGAAAAATTCCGCATTCCTCCTTGCGGCGTCTTGGCAGAAATATGCGCCCCAGCTGTAAACTCCGGAAGAGGGGACCCATCTTTTGCGGCAAGCTTCATGATGCAATAATCGTCATCAATTAGGCGCTTATCGACGACTTTTACTGAAATTAAATCTGAGTTCATTCCCAATCCAAACAAACAGTTTTTGACAAATTATATTAGATATCTAATCTTAAATTGCAAGCTAGACAAGGCTTCAGGTAATATTCTATAGTATTATCTTAGATATCTAAATTAATGGGAGAGCTGGATGCTAACCGCTGAGGAAAACGAATTGCTGTGCCGGGTGGAAGGGGATGCTCCTATGGGGCAAATGATGCGGCGGCACTGGATTCCGGCGCTTATGTCCGAAGAATTGGAAATAGATGGCAAGCCCACTCGAGTAAGATTACTTGGTGAGGATCTGGTTGCCTTTCGCGACAGCGAAGGAAAAGTTGGCCTGCTGGATGAGTTCTGCCCCCATCGTGGACCGTCACTGGTATACGGACGAAATGAAGATTGCGGATTGCGCTGCCTTTATCATGGCTGGAAATTTGACGTCAGTGGAAATGTTGTTGAGATGCCCTCTGAACCGGCAGAGAGCAGCTTCAAGGAAAAGACAAAGATAAAATCGTATCCAACTGAGGAAATTGGCGGTTTTATCTGGACCTATATGGGACCGGCAGATGAAAAGCCGGAGTTTGAACGTCCACCCTTTGCGCCAACTGAGGATACAAAGGTCTCTATTGCAAAGGTTAAAATCCCTTGTAACTGGGCGCAGGTGCAGGAAGGCCAGATTGACTCGGCTCATTCCTCAAGCCTGCATTCGTCGGATATGGTGCCGGCAAGGGTTGATAGCGCAGGGGCGACAGAAACAAATTGGACGCGACCGTCTACAGATAAAGCACCAAGGATGACTTACCGGACGACTCCTTATGGTTTCCGGTATGTGGCTTTGCGCCGCCCCATAAAGAATTCATCCACACATGATTATGCGCGGGTCACAGTTTATGTGGCTCCCTTTATTTCTCTGATCCCGCCGAATTCCTCATACAATGTCGCGAGTGTTGTTGTTCCTGTCGATGATGAGAATAGCTGGTTTTACTTCCTTGCCTGGGGCGGTGAAGACATCATCGGGACCTATGAATGGCGGGAGTTTAATCGACTGGTCATGGGTAAGGACATAGAAAGTGATTACAGTACCAAGAGCTCTATTGAGAATGACTTCAATCAGGATCGTGAGCTTATGAAATCTGGCAATTTTACGGGAATTAAAGGGATACCTAATCAGGATATTTCCATGTGGGTGAGCATGGGAAAGATCGTTGATCGAACAACGGATATTCTAGGGGCAAGTGATCTTGCAGTTGTCGAGTTTCGGCGTTTAATGGTTGAGGCGGCGAAGGGCTTCGAAAATGGGTCCTCTCAGGCCATAGGTCGTTCTGGTACTCACATACCACAGGCGGAAATTACATCTTTCCAGGGAATTGTGCCGAAAGGGACGGACTGGCTTACCTTGGGCACAGTCGAAACCGAGCAGAAAGTCCTTTCAGAGCTTGCTGAGAGAGCGTCCTGAGTACTTGTGATTTTAAATTAAGTTTTGTTGTTAAGGCTACGTGTTGATGGGAGTTTTTTACCATCTTCCATTATCTGAGCTTCATCTACAGCCAGATTTCTGACCATTTCCAGCAAACCGGAGCGAATGAGCTTTACCGTCTTGTCATCGATGCCTGAAATCGCGATATCGTTCACTTCCTGGGCCAATGGTACAAGCTTTTCTTCTAAAACCCGCCCTGCCTCTGTCAGGATAATATATTGTTTTTTCTTATTACCGTCCCGATGTTTGCGCGAGACATAGCCAAGATCCAGCATCTTGGTTATGGCAGTATGCGTTGTAGGTTCTGTCAGGCCAACTTTGACCGCCAATTCCCGCTGCGTAATCCCGTCTTTTTCCCACAATGCCCGCAAGAAAACCCAGTGGCCAAAGGAAACGCCATATTCGGACAAGCGAATTTGCAGAGCCCGGTTAAAGCCTCGCGCCAAATCTCGAACAAGATGGGCAATCCGATCCTCGGGATTGGTTTGTTCCCAATGCTGAAGGATAGCCAGAGTTGTCAGATCTGCAGCCAGTTTCTTTTTTTCAGAATTGGATATATCCGTCATTGCCCGTTGCACTCATTCTTCAAAACCTGGATCCACTTCCTTGCACCAAAGGTTCCAGGCCCTGTTCACTTGCCCGCCGATATTTTCTGCTGCAGCTGATGCTTCTAGTTCTGTCAGGTAAGTAATATCGCCCAACGCCAGCGCTTTCAACTGAATGTCTGCATTTAACTGGGTATAGACCGCACGAAAGCAAACCTCGGGTATATCTTTTCCAACGACCGTGGCACCATGGCCACGCATAAGTACGACAGAAGCATCTCCCATATCGGACGCAAGCGCCGCCCCCAAATTCGTATCTGTAATAAGTAAATCTGTTCCGTCCCCTGCATGGTCGCGAATGTCAAAAATGGGAACATCTTTTTCTAAAAACCCTGCCATATGCCATAGGGGACGCAGAGGTTGCTGTTTGACGACACCGAAGGGGATGACAGTATTGGCATGGCTATGGACTATCGCTAGGACGTCAGGGCGCGCTTTATAAATTTCCGAGTGAAGAAATCGCTCAAGATAAGGTGTGGCCGAGGTTGCATCGACGATCTCACCAGAAGAATTATGAATAAAAATGTCGTCGGCTGTCACTCGATCAGGGGCCAGATTTCGAGAAAGGAGAAAGTGATCCGGGCTTTGGGGATGACGAAGGCTTACATGTCCAAACCCGTCTACAACGCCATACTTATATAAAATTCGATTGGCAAACACCAAATTTTGAATATCCGCCGGGTCGGGGGTTGGAACTGAATAGTCTTCCTTATCGCCTGATTTAGCGTTCATTTTTCATTTTTCCCCATAAAAAGCCCCCAAATGCATATCCCTTGACAAGTTTCAGGGGATAAGCCAGTCTTTAAGTTAGATGGCTAAGTTTACATGTATTGCCCTCGCTCGCAAATAAACAAATCATGCACGGAAAGTGCAGATGGTCTGGGAGAACCAAAATGTCAAAGAAAATTGCTACGTTATCGGCGATACTGCTTGGTGCGTTCGTCGCCGCAAGTCCAGCAAAAGCGGAATACAATCTGACCCTTTGCGGTGCCAGCCCGGGCGGGCTCTGGTCACTACTGGGATCTGGAATTGATGCCGCGGTGAAAGAGTCCTATCCGGGCTCTGTCGTTACGTATCAGACATCCGGAGGAGGCTTTGCGAATATCGCCTTGCTGGGACAAAACAAATGTGATTTGGCTATTGTCCATGACGCGGAAGCCGCTGTCGCCAAGCAAGGAGGGAAACCCTTCAATGCTCCGATTGAGAACATCCGAACCATTGCCGTGCTATACACCTGGGCACCAATGCAGATGATCATGAACGCTGATTTCGCCAAAGAGCACGGTGTTAATTCGATTGAAGACATTGCGGCGAAGAAAGTTCCGGTACGTGTTCTGTTGAACAAGCGTGGAAACGTTGCCAGTCAGGTCGGTGCTGACATGTTGACCGCCGCTGGTGCCAGCCCCGAGGACATCGAGTCTTGGGGCGGAAGCGTCACTTATGCAGCCTCGAAAGAGCAGGGTGAGCTTATGAGGGATCGCCGGGCAGATGTTATTCTAAATTCCCTGTTTGTTAATCACCGGTCCATTCGGCAGCTTGCCGATGCAATTGATCTGAAATTGCTGGATGCCACGGGAAATACCCTTGGTGAGGTCTCTGATAAATGGAGTATCGGAACCTATATGATCCCTGCAGATGCCTATAAATGGAAAGAGGGCGATACTGAAACTGTCACCCTGTCTGCCCAACTTTTCGTTCGCGATGACGCCGACCCTAAAATGGTTGAGGAAATCACAGCTGCTTTGGTCAAAAATGCTGACAAGATCCAGGGGGTCCATAAAGCGATGAAGCCATTGACCACCAAATTGATGGCAGATGGAAAAGCGATTGAATACCATCCGGCGGCTGCATCGGTCTACAAAGCCGAAGGGCTTCAATAGCAGTTGCCGATCACGGTACGGCGAGAATATGCTTTAATTCTCGCCGTATTTTTTATGGATCTCAAAACTGCTGTCAGGGGAATTTCGGGTGTCTTTCGTAAGTTTAGCATTTGATACAGGTATCCGAAGACGTCCATCTGGCGCGATTGGGCAGTTTATTCGCTTTTTTGGCGCTGCTTTAAGCCTATGGGTTTTATATTCCGCCACCTATTCAAGGTTGGACGCCCTTTCGATAACGATCAGCTTTTACGCAGGCATGCTGGCACTTGCCTTTTTGATTGTCAGCCCCTCCGCGACCACAGGCGGAGAAAAAGTAGGCATTGTAGATATAGTTGCCTCCATTCTCTCGCTCGTGACCGGCGCCTATTTTTTATACAATGCAGATACGATTGCGGCTCGTATTACTCTGCTCGATCCCCTGACAAACTATGACATTGCCTTTGGTAGTCTGGTAATCCTTCTCACAATTGAAATTATGAGACGCACGGTTGGGCTGGGTTTGACTGTGATTGTCATTCTGTTCATGGCCTACAATCTCTATGGGGACCATCTGTCCGGGGTGCTGTCCCACGGCGTTATTTCTTATACCCATTTCCTGGATGTGATGACCTTTACGACAGACGGTCTATTTGGAGTGCCGTTGCGTGTTGCCGCCACCTATGCGTTCCTGTTCGTGATGTTTGGGACAGCATTGGCAAAATGTGGCGGGTCTGAGTTCTTCTTTAATCTCGCAGCCTCCCTAACAGGTCGAACAGCCGGTGGGCCGGCAAAAATCGCCGTCATCTCATCAGGGCTCTACGGAACAATTTCGGGAAGTCCGACATCTGACGTTGTGACTACAGGCGCTATCACAATTCCAATGATGAAGCGGCTTGGGTACAGCGCCAGATTTGCAGGCGCGGTGGAGGTCGCGGCGTCAACGGGAGGCAGTCTTTTGCCACCGGTTATGGGAGCTGCTGCGTTTATCATGGCTGAATATACGGGCATTCCTTATAGCGAGATTGCCATTGCAGCCCTGATCCCAGCATTGCTTTATTACATTCCAATTTATGTTCAGGTTCACCTGCGGGCGAAAAGATTGGGACTTCAGGGGCTTTCCAAGGAAGATGTTCCGAAATTCACGCCTGTTTTCAAGCAAGGCTTCCTATTTGTCATTCCACTTGTTGCAATATCATGGGCATTGATTGACGGCTACACGCCGACCTATTCAGCTGTATTTGGATTGCTTGCAGTCCTAATCGTCTCATCAGTCAAAAAATCTACGCGACTGGGGCTCAAAGCGTTGCTTGAAATTCTATCGGAAACGGCAACGCGGATGGTTCCGGTCGCAGGGGCCTGTGCGGCGGCCGGCCTTGTTATTGGCGGTATTACGATGACGGGACTCGCGTCTAAATTTGGGGTGCTCGTCTTTGCTATATCAGGCCAGGACGTGTTTATCAGCCTTGTGGTTGCTGCGGCATTGACCCTGTTATTGGGACTGGGGATGCCTACTCCCAGCGCCTATATTCTTGCCGCTGTCCTGATTGCCCCAGTAATGGTGAAACTACAAATACCTGCCTTGCAGGGGCATATGTTCCTTCTTTACTTTGCCGTAATGTCGGCACTGACACCCCCTGTTGCCGTAGCCGCTTATGCGGCGAGTGCCCTTGCACAAGCAAATCCGTTAACAATCGCGCTGGATGCTGTGAAAATCTCTATTGGGGCTTTTTTGGTGCCGTTCGCATTTGTATTCAATGATGCGATCTTAATGAAAGGCCATTTTCTGGATATTCTGTTTTCAGTCTCTTCCGTAACAGTAGGATTAGTCGTTATCGCTGTGGCAGCCGAAGGTTTTTTCTTCAAACCGGTTAGATCCTACTATCGATTGGGCCTGGTAGCCGCCGGATTATGTCTCCTCAGCAGTCAGCTCATACCTGTCATTATTGGCTCGGCTGCAATCGCTGCGATCGGGCTGATATTATTCACTCAACGAGAAGTATTGTCGCAGTAATACCCAAAAGATGAGATGAGTTTTGACTCAATGGAGCTGTATTGTAAAAAGGCGGCCTATCCAGTTTTCATTTGAATATGCCTATAAAACACAATTATCCCTTCGAGCTGGCCTGAAGGCTAACTAAACTCTCAAACACCCTTTTGCCTCATTAGATCGGAAGCTCTGTCGTGTATTTGACTTCCTCCAGCAACACCGTGCTTTGGATTTCATGTACACCAGGCAACATAACGAGCTTGTTGCGTAAAAGGACCTGAAAATGGTCCATATCACGCACAACGACACGTAAATGAAAATCGAAATCGCCCAGCATTAAATGAACCACTTGAACTTCCGGAATTCGAAGCGCGGATTCCTGGAATGTATCAATTGATTTCCTGCCATGGTCCGTGAGCTTTATGCGCACCAGAATAAGAACATGAAAACCAAGCTTCTTGCGATCCAGTAATAACGATCTGCCGAGAATGATTCCTTCATTCTGCATTTGAATGATACGACGTGAGCAGGGTGATTGGGACATTCCTACTCGATCTGCAATTTCGGACACCGATAAGGAACCGTCCGTTTGCATTGTCCTTAGAATTCGTAGATCCGTGTCAGAAAGCGTTCGCATAATTTATTCCATAAACAGGTTAAAAACGGTCTAATTAATTCTCAATTGTATGAAAAGGGCAATAAAAAAGATCAAAATAGACCAATAACAGTCGGTATCATTCTCGGAAATCGGGAGGAAACAATGGCTGTTTACAATATATGTCGGTCGCATTCAAATCATAGAAATCTGAAGAGTAATGGCGTTGAGGCGTTGGTTTCTGTCTGTATTCATCATGCAGTCATCACACCGGGCCTTGAGAAGGCATTCATGATTAGCGAGCGCCATCTCATAGAAACTGAAACCGCCTGGTGTCAGCGATTTCCTTTCAAGGGCAATTCCAAACCAAGAGATCCAGCCGAAGCAAACGGCTGCCGAGCTTCACCAGCGTCAAGTTTTGTCCATGGAGAAATGCATGGCGTCATTGGTGGGTGCCTCTCAGCGGGTGTCAAAACAGCTGAGCAAAAGATAAGCAAAATTGGGAGAAGTTTATGAACAAGTTAACGAAAATAATGGGTGCTGCTGCTTTGGTAGCAGCTATCACAGCAGGCACAAATGCAACTGCGAAAGAACTGGATATGACAAGCGTCTATCCGGGCTCCTTTCCAATTGTCGGAGATATCGGAAAAGATATTGGCCGTCGCGTGAGTGTACTGACCGGGGGAGATCTGGGGCTGAAATTCCATGAGCCTGGAGCTTTGGTGCCGGCACCAGAGGCATGGGATGCTGTCTCTACAGGTGCTGTTGATGCGGCTTGGTATTCACCAGGGTTTGCCCAAGGTATCATTCCGTCCGCCGCCATGTTTACTTCAGTTCCATTTGGGCCTGAAGCACCCGAGTACCTCGCCTGGTATTACTTTGGGGACGGGGATGAAATCTGGAACGAAATTACGGCAGGGCACAATATAAAAAGCATTCTCTGCGCGACCCTGCCGCCAGAGGCATCCGGGTGGTTCAGAAATCCGATCAACTCGGTGGAAGATCTTAAAGGCATGAAAATGCGCTTTTTCGGATTGGGTGCCAGAGTAATGGAGAAGCTGGGTGTTTCGGCGCTGACGCTTCCGGTCGGCGATACGGTGCCAGCGCTGGAGCTTGGGACAATTGATGCGGCGGAAGTATCCATGCCGGCACTGGACTTGCGTCTTGGTATGCAGAATTACGCAAAGCACTATTACTTTCCGGGATGGCATCAACAAACCAGTCTGTTCTCGTTGCTGATCAATTTGGAAGTCTGGAACAACCTGCAGGAAAATGAGCAATTCGCCATCAATGAAGTGTGTCGCTCGGCGGTAGCTGAGTCAGTTGCGTGGGGTGAGGCAATTCAGTTTGAAGCCCTTAAGACACTTGAGAGCGAAGGGGTGGTCTTCCACAGATGGTCTCCTGAAATTCTGGAGGCTATGGAAGCCTCTTGGGCGGAAGTTGTTGAAGAGCAATCCGCCGCCGATGCCGACTTCAAGAGAGTTTGGGATTCCTACAGCGCCTTTCGTTCCTCCTACGCAAAATGGCGCGAGTTAGGATACATGCGTTGATGCCTCTTTAGTCAACGCTAAGAATGAGAGTCGTTCTTGCGTCCGGCTCTCACTTTTTCTCCCTACTGGAAACGGAAATAATGGAAAAACTTGCTCAATATCTCTCGGTTCTGCCGCATGCTGGCCATTTTGTTGGACGCTGGCTGCTGCTGCTTCTGGCATTTGTCATTGGATACGACGTCGTTGGCCGCAAGTTCTTTTACACGGGTTCCATCGTACTTCAGGATCTGGAATGGCATCTACATGGCGCGGCAGTCATGCTGGGCTTCGGGGCCGCCTATCTGAAGGATGCACATGTCCGGGTCGACCTTGTCCGTGAAAAATTCAAACCGTCGGGTAAGCTCAAACTGGAGATCTTTGGCATCATCGTATTCATGATCCCTTACCTCGGCATGCTTGCCTACTTCTCCGTTGATTACGCCCTCCGTTCCTATGTCACAAATGAAGGCCCCGTCGGAGGCACCGGCCTCGACCATCGCTGGATTATCAAATCTTTTTTAACAATCGGATTGGGTCTTTTGATTCTTTCTGCTTGTTCGGTTCTGTCGAGATGCATTGTCTGCCTGAGGGCTCAGGCACAGGAATGCTCTCCATTTGAGCCGCTTGTCTAAATATGGGGACCTCTCATGGTCATTGAGTTCTTACCTGTCTTGATGTTTGTCAGCCTGGCAATATTAATATTTTCCGGATTGCCGGTTGGTGTGGTTCTTGGAGGGATCGCACTTGTCTTTGCGATGATTGGTCTTGTTTTGGGAGAACTCCGGCTGGCCCAAATGCCGCTTCTCGTAAACCGGATTTACAGCGGCGTGATGTCAAACAATGTCATGGTCGCCGTCCCCATGTTCGTACTCATGGGAACATTACTAGAGAAAAGCGGAATTGCAGAAGACCTGTTGGAAGGCCTGCAACTCCTCTTAAGGCGTGTCCCAGGCGGGCTGGCGATTTCGGTGACCTTGATGGGGACAATTTTAGCGGCGTCTACCGGAATCATCGGCGCTTCGGTTGCCATGCTGACAATGCTGGCGCTACCACTGATGCTTCGCCAGGGCTATAGCCCTTCCCTGGCGACGGGAACGATCGCTGCATCAGGCACCTTGGGTATCTTAATTCCCCCCTCAATCATGCTTGTCATAATGGGAGACTTGCTGACGATTTCCGTCGGCAAGTTGTTTATGGCGGCGTTGTTCCCCGGCTTGCTTCTGTCTGCATTTTACGCCCTCTACATCATCATCATGAGCGCAATAAAGCCGGAAATTGCGCCAAGACTAAAAGAAACCAAGCAATATGAGGAGCACACACGGCTCTATGTGAAGCTGATGTCCGGCTTTGTCCTGCCAGCGATCTTGATATCATTGGTTCTGGGTTCAATCCTTGGCGGATTTGCGACACCTACGGAGGCGAGCGGAGTAGGGGCCCTGGGTGCGCTGATACTTGCCCTGTTTCGGGGCCGCCTCAATTTATCGGCCCTTAATGAAGTTCTGAGCAGAAGCCTGACAACCGTGTCGATGATTTTCTTTATTTTTGTAGGAGCGACGGCATTTTCCTACCTGTTTCGCAGATTTGGCGGAGAAGAACTGGTCCTGACATTGATGGACACTGCCTATATCGGACCCTGGGGCATTCTCGCCATGCTGATGTTAATGATTTTTGTGATGGGCTTTTTCTTCGACTGGATTGAGATCACATTGATCGTTTTGCCGATTTTCGCACCTATTATCCAAACCCTGGAATTCGGCACACATATTTCCAGCGGAGATTCAGTCTATTGGTTCGCCATTCTAGTCGCACTCAATCTGCAAACCAGCTTTCTGACACCGCCTTTCGGTTTCGCGCTGTTCTATCTCAAGGGAACGGCGCGAAACCTGGTCACTATTAGCCAAATCTATCGGGGAATAATTCCCTTCGTCATGTTGCAAGTAATTGCCCTTGCAATTGTCTTAGCTGTTCCTGACGTCGCCATGTGGCTGCCAAACAGAATGTTCAATTAAAGGGATTTCAGATGCCTGAATTAAGATCTAGAAAATCGACTTTCGGAAGAAGAATGTCTGCGGCACGCGGCCTCTGGCGTGCGACTGGCTTGACAGATGAGGATTTCACAAAGCCAATCATCGCTGTAGTCAATTCGTATACGCAATTTGTACCCGGACATATCCATCTGAAAGATGTGGGAGATATCGTAGCCAGTGAAATCTGGAAATCCGGAGGTGTGGCCCGAGAATTTAATACCATTGCCGTTGATGACGGGATCGCCATGGGTCATGAAGGCATGCTGTATAGTCTTCCATCGCGTGAAATAATTGCGGATTCGATCGAATATATGATCAACGCTCACTGTGTGGACGCCATGGTATGTATTTCCAATTGCGATAAGATCACACCCGGCATGCTGATCGCGGCTATGCGTCTAAATATTCCGACCATTTTCGTTTCCGGCGGCCCTATGGAAGCCGGCAAATCCGAACTTTCAACCGGTACGAAATCAACTGACCTGATAGACATGATGGTGGCCGGAGCGGATCCAGAAGTTCCGGAGGAAGATGTGGATGTATTGGAACGTTCTGCCTGCCCGACATGCGGTTCCTGTTCAGGTATGTTCAGTGCAAATTCGATGAATTGTATTGCCGAGGCGATGGGGCTGGCACTTCCGGGAAATGGGACGATACTCGCGACGCATATAAACCGAAAGCACCTGTTTGAGGAGGCGGGTCGTGTTATCGTCGATCTCGCAAATCGGTGGTATCAAAAAGACGACGGTACAGCTCTTCCAAGGGGTATCGCTTCTTTCAAAGCATTTGAAAACGCGATGGTCATGGATATCACAATGGGGGGGTCAACAAATACGATCCTTCATGTGCTCGCAATGGCAAACGAAGCGGGTGTGGATTTCTCCATGGCAGATATCGATAGGCTCTCAAAGAACACTCCCCATCTGTGTAAACTGGCACCTTCGACTTCGAAGTATCACATGGAAGACCTCCATAGGGCCGGCGGAATCGCCGGTATTCTTGGGGAGCTGGATCGCGCCGGTCTCATCCATCAAGATATACCAATGTGCCATAGTAAATCGGTTAGTGCATATCTCGCACAGTGGGACATCATTCAAAGCAATTCTAAGGAACTTCTAACGTTTTACAAAGCGGCTCCAGGGGGTATTCGAACCATTGAACCGTTCAGCCAGGGTAAAACCTATGAGGACGCTGACACGGACCGTGAAAAGGGATGCATAAGGCAAAGGGAACATGCCTATTCACAGGATGGAGGGTTGGCGATCTTGTCTGGCAATTTGGCTGAGGAAGGTTGCATCATCAAGACGGCAGCGATCACCGAGGAACTTGCTTTGTTTGAGGGGCCTGCGATCGTTTTTGAATCTCAGGAAGAAGCCGTGGCAGGAATCCTAGAAGGTAAAGTTTCTGCCGGAGATGTTGTTGTTGTTCGGTATGAAGGTCCCAAGGGCGGACCAGGGATGCAGGAAATGTTGTATCCGACGACTTATCTAAAGTCTGTTGGTCTTGATCAGCGCTGCGCCATCATCACAGACGGCCGGTTTTCAGGAGGTTCTGCCGGACTATCAATCGGCCATATTTCTCCGGAAGCCGCGGAGGGTGGCTTGATTGCGCTGGTGAAAAATGGTGACAAGATTTCGATTGATATTGAATGTCGGCGACTTGAATTGCTTGTTCCAAAAGAAGAGCTCGATAGACGGAGAAATATTTTGGGTTCAGTATGGCGTCCGGCCAACCGGGAGCGACGTATCTCAACGGCGCTTCGGCAATATTCAAAATTTGTTTCAAGTGCGTCTAAAGGAGCCGTTAGAGTAATTCCAGTTGATTAGGTGACGGGAATTCGTCAGGGGAGTAAAAAATTGAACATTCGAGTGGCCAGAGTAACCGATGCGGAAGCAATTGCAGACATTTACGCCCCCATCGTAAGCGATACAGCTATTTCTTTTGAAACCGAAATTCCGGAACCGGCGGCAATGGCCGAAAGGATAAAAGCAACATTGCGACAGTATCCTTGGCTCGTCTCAGAGGATTCCGGAAAAATAGTCGCTTACGCATATGCAGGACCGCATCGTAGTCGCCCTGCCTATCAGTGGTCTTGTGATGTCAGCATATACGTTGATCCATCAGCACACAGACAGGGCGTTGGACGATCGCTCTACACTGGACTGTTAGAAATTTTGGTCAAGCAGGGCATTGTCAACGCTTTTGCCGGAATAACCTTACCAAATGAAGCGAGTATCGGACTTCATGAAGCAATGGGGTTCAAACCAATTGGTATCTACAAAGACGTCGGATTTAAGCTTGGAAGTTGGCACGACGTCGGTTGGTGGGGCATGAAAATCCAGGGCAACAATGCGGCGCCTTTTCAGCCGATACCATTTGCCGATATTTATGAAAACTAGACGGGCATTGTCAGAGGAAAACCAGCACGCGACGAAAAGAGGCGGGACTGTGCAATTTATGCAGCAATCGGGCGCCATTCGGCAAGAGCGGTTTCGCGTTTAAATTCGAGTTTTTTGCGGCTAAGGAGATAGCTTTCAAGAAGAATATAATTAATGATATTTTAGTTGTTTTCCTGATATATATAAAATCGTTGCGAGTGTCATTTGTGGTTGGGTTGAAAATTTGCTTTGGCACGATTAAAGAAGGAAATAGACATTGATTATTACAACTATAAATCACGTTCCCGAAATGAAGATTGTTACGCATTTTGGTGTTGTGTCAGGGAGTACGGTCAAAGCGAAGCATGTGGGAAACGACATCCTTGCAGGTATCAAAAACTTTTTCGGTGGTGAAATTGGCTCCTATACGGATCTTTTGGAGTCAGCTCGAGAAACAGCTGTCCAGCGTATGGTTAGTCAGGCGGAACAAGCCGGCGCGAATGCGATTATCAATGTTCGTATGGCGACCTCGGCGATAACATCTGGCGCCGCAGAAATTTATGTTTATGGCACCGCTGTCGTAGTTAAATAAAATGCTTGGATATATCGAAATCATCTTCGCAGTGGGTGCCATTGTACTCACCTATTTAACAGGCAGCTTTGTTGAAAAAAGACATTTTAGGAACTTGTCGAGGCGTGAATCTGCAGCCAGGGCCATTCCCGTTTCCATTAATGATGAAATTCTTGCAGAGCACGGCCTCGCCGAAACGGAATTGGTTGTCGGGAGCGCCGTCATAGGATCGGACTATTTTAAACGAGCTTTCGCGGGATTAAAGGGATTGTTTGGCGGCAATATAAGTGCTTATGAATCACTTCTGGATCGCGCAAGGCGAGAAGCTATCCTGCGGATGAAGGAAAACGCCCGCGATAACTGCATCGAAATTGCTTGCTGCAGAATTGCGACGTCGAGCATACGGCCGGGAATGTTTGAAGCTGTTGCCTATGGGACTGCCGTTTATCAAAACCCTAGGATATGACGATGAAAATTGATCAGGATGAAAACTAAAAAGGACGAGGAAAAGGTTGAATTTAAGGCTGTAGATTTGGATACAGCTGCAAATGTATCAAATACATCTCCCCTCCGCGAGTTTGGTAAACTTCTGGTTGGTGTTTTGGTTTTTCTGGCGCTTCTTTATTTTGCCTCGGGCGCTGTTGCCAACCTGATTGTCCCGTACATCCCCCCGGAGCTCGAAGCGAAAATCTGGCAGGGTAAAAATGACAGGACGCAATCCAAGACCAAATCTGCGGATCAGCGACGACTTGACCGGGTATTCGCCAGAATCCCAAAAGAGGTTTTTCTCAAGCTTCCCGCCTACCCATTTTACGCGGTTGCTGTCGACAATCCGACGGTAAACGCTGTGGCGCTACCCGGAGGCCGCATAGAGGTTTACTCCGGGCTAATGAAACTGGTCAAAAATGACGATGATCTGCTCTTCGTACTCGGCCATGAGTTAGGCCATTTTGCGGGGCGGGATCATCTTCGCTCCATGGGGCGGGAATTGATATTCAGTCTGCTCAAGTCCTTCCTCGGCGTCTTGCCGTCGGTGACCGACAGCACGCAATCAGTTCTGGCCAGCGGCTATTCACGCCAGCAGGAATTTGAGGCCGATGCTTGGGGGTACCGTATTCTCAAGGAAGCCAATGGATCAAAAGACGTTTCCGTCCGGCTTTTTGAGATCCTTAGACAGCAGGCCGGCGCAGGAAACGGGTTTGATGAACTAACCAACGGGATCTTGAGGACCCATCCTTTCCCCGAAGAACGCGCACAAAGATTGAAGGAAATGGGGATGGGCCAATGAGACAAAGACCAGATCATCATTAATCTTCTCACCGCAAAGTTTATGTGACAGCGGCGACCCCTTATGCTTCCATTTGTCTGCAAATTCTATCTGTTATGACGGCTGCGGAAGTTCTGTTATCAACGCCTAATTTCTGGAATATCTGCTCAAGGTGCTTATTGACCGTGCGATTACTGATCGAGAGAATGTCACCGATATCGCGGTTTGTTTTCCCTTTGGACAGCCAAATCAGTATCTCCGCCTCACGTGCTGTAAGCGAAAACTCATCGATAAGCAGTTCTTCTGGTTCTGAATCAGATACTTTTTCTACTGAGAGTAAAATCTCTGATCGTGTACGAACACCTAATAGGCAAAACTCCATGCGATTTTCTTTTTCCCCCAGTTCCAGTGGAAGGGATTTTGAAAGAGGTGTTTTGACAAGTTCAGACAACCATTCGAGAAACCGAGTATCGGTAATAGCGTTATCCGTGTTGATGAACCCTGATAGTTCCTCCGTCAGCTTTTTCGCATCGGGTGAAGTCCAGATCAAATTACCAGCCTGAGTTACGGCCAAGACGGGCCTACCCCCGGCATCCAGGGCGTTCCGCGCGCTTTCAATCATCTTGGCATTTGTTAAATGGACACTTAAGCGTGCAATCAATTCGTCTGGATTGACGGGTTTCGTCACGTAGTCCACACCACCGACTTCCAATCCCCGCAGGATATGTTGTGGCTCGCTGAGCCCCGTCATAAAGATGATCGGAGCCTGTATCATGTCCGGCCCTGACTTGAGACGTTCACAAGTCTCAAAGCCGTCCAACCCTGGCATGAGCGCGTCCATCAGAACGACATCCGGCTGAATTCTTTTTGTAAGTTCCAATGCTGTCTGGCCATCTCGGGCTACCAGCACAGTCATTCCTGCTTCCTCTATAGCGCTAGCGACCATAGACAAGGATTCTGGGCTGTCATCAACGACCAGTACGATCTGACGAACTTGGTCAAACTCAGGCAATGTCATCTGCAGGTGCCTCTAAGTCTTTTATCAATCCTTTAAGATCAAAATCTGAAAGTCGTTGGCGCAAGGGTTTCAGACCCAATTGCAAATCCGGCGCATCGGTTTCCATTTGATCCAGATGCGATCTTATTGCCGAGGCATTGCCGATTTTAGCCATTGAGATGATCTTAGCTCTGTCAATCTCATGAAGGGTTACTTTTGTGGCATCCGTATTTGCTTTTTGAATATCTTCTGTCCATTCGAGATTGAGCAAAACCCTTATTTGTTCCAGAAGAATGGAAAAGCTCACAGGCTTGGCAATGAACGCGTCATGTAACGCTTCCTGATGACCATTCTGGTTGTTTTCGCCCTCCAGAGCGTGAGCAGATACCATGACAATGGGGCTTGCAGGATAAGCGCCCTGGCGAAGCTTAGCGGCGAAGTCCCAACCTGAAACGTCGGGAAGATCCACATCAAGCAAGAACAGGTCCGGTGTCGACATCTTTAACATGTCCTCAGCGATGTCCAAACCCGATGCAAGATAAAGTTTAAAACCGAGAGGTTCGAGCAGGGTTTCTATCAGTTTCAAATGATCTGTTTCGTCGTCCAGAACAAAGATACTTCGACGGTTTCCAGAATAGCCTGTTATTCGCGAGTTCAGGGACTCATTAGGAACGCTATTTCTGTGGACCGTTGGCAGCATCATTCGAAGATTGAAAGCACTCCCTTTTCCAGGAGTACTTTGCACCCGTATTTCTCCTCCCATCATTTCGACGAGAAGTTTGGTGATTGTCAGACCGAGACCTGTACCCCGAACTGTTTTTACGCCAGCCCGTTCAAAGGGTTTCCAAATATTGTCGATTTTATCTGTGGGAATGCCGATACCCGTATCAATGACTTCGAAATGGGCCACTTCATTCCGGTAAGACAGGATCAATTTGACCTCGCCGGATTCTGTATAGCGAATGGCGTTAGACAGCAAATTCATAAGAACCTGCCTCAGTCTCTTTTCATCCGTTGCGATCCAGGCCGGCAATTTGGACATCACTTTATAGCTAAAGCCGATACCTTTTTCTGCAGCCTGCATCTCAAAAATACTGGCGAGTTGCGACATAAAGAGGGCAAAGTCTATGCGATCTTTATAAATCTCTATCCGACCTGCTTCTACTTTTGATATATCTAAAAGGCCTTCTATCAAGCCCGATAAATGTTCCGCAGATCTGCGTATAACGGAAACGGCCTCCCGTCGATTTGGCGGCGTGTTTGGGTCCTTGTACAGGATTTGGGCATATCCAAAGATAGCGTTTAGCGGTGTGCGAAGTTCATGGCTTAACCCCATCATATAACGGCTTTTTGCCTGATTGGCAGCTTCAGCCTTGTCTCGTGCGTCTTGGAGCTCAGCGTCCGTGCGATGATGGGCCCGGATTTCCCTCATGAGCCGTTGAGATTGTAAGTTTGATTCTCGCCACGCCGCTGCTTGGCTTTCATGAGCTAAAATGTAAAGCCAGACAGATACACCAACGATAAAGATAAGCCCGCAAAAAATCAGAGCCAATGTTATATCCAGAGAATCCGTTCCAGCTTGGCTCCGTATTATCCATAGCAGAACACCAATTAGCCCAGAAATTATCGACGCCAGAATTAAAAAATGCGCCATACGGGATTGCAACAGAAGAACTATTTTTTGGGGAAAGAGCCAATTGAGAAAAGTGTTTGTCTGGGTATCTAAGCTGGCGGTTGGTCGGCAAGCGTCTCGACAAACTGAATCCAAAGAACAACACAGCGAGCATATTCGGCCTTCATAGTAAGGACAATCTGCCATGTCTTCCGCGTCGAACCGGTACTCGCAAATGCAGCATGAATGCAAATCCTTTGGAAGATCTAGAGGCGTCCTGGCAATATAATATTGGCCCTTGGTTGCATAGGCGATAATCGGGGCCAATACCACAGCCGTAAAAAGAGCGATGAATGACGACAAAGACATCGCAGTCTCACCAAACAGACCGGAATAAGCAAGGAAAGAGGCAACACATGCACCACCCATGGAGCCCAGGCCAACTGGATTAATGTCATAGAGGTAAGCGCGACGAAACTCGATATGAGGAGGACTCAAACCGATGGATTTATTGATGACGAGGTCTGAAACGATTGCACCTATCCAGGCGAGGGCAACATGTGAATAAAAGGCGAGAGTGGCTTCAAGGGCGCCAAACACTCCAAGATTCATAAGCATTAGAGCAATGGCAACATTAAAAACCATCCAAACCACCCGGCCTGGATGGCTATGAGTTAGCCGGGAAAAGAAGTTTGACCAAGCAATAGAGCCGGCATAGGCGTTTGTCACATTAATTTTTAATTGACTCAGAATCACAAAAGTACCCGTAAGACCAAGAACTAGCAGCGGATTTTCAATCGCTTGGTTGAAGGCTGCGAAGTACATTTGGTTTGGATCGCTTGCCACATCTGGCCCTACACCTAGCGATATGGCAAAAGTGAGTAGGAAGGATCCGGCGAGCATTTTGCCGACACCAAGGATAGTCCAGCCTGGACCGGCAGCCAGAACCGAAGCCCACCACTTTCTTTTTTCAATTTTGGTTTTTGGCTCAGGTAGAAACCTCAGAAAATCCACTTGCTCCCCAATTTGAGCAATCAAAGAAAAAACAACGCCAGAGGCTGCCCCAAGCATTACCAGCGTCATACCTCCCGCTTCAGCAGGTCCAATTCCGGGAAACGTAGTCCAGGATTCCGTTGTGTAACCTGCGTAGGCTAAAAACAAAAATGGGACGACTTGCAGAATTATCCAAAATGGCTGGGTCCAGGCTTGAAACTTTGAAATCTTTGTAAACCCGTGAGTTACGAGCGGGATGACAACTAATGCATTAAGAATATAGCCAAGCCATAAAGGGATGCCGAAGCATAGTTCCAAAGCAAAGCTCAAGATCGCAGCTTCCAGCGCGAAGAAAAGAAATGTAAAGGACGCGTAGATGAGGGATGTGATGGTCGATCCGATATACCCAAAACCGGCACCACGGGTCAAAAGATCGATATCAACCCCATATTTGGCAGCATAGTAGCTAATGGGGATTCCGGTGAGAAATAGGATAAACCCGACAAGCATGATGGCAGTGATGGCGGTGTCAAAGCCATATCGGAGGGTAATAGCGCCTCCAATCGCTTCCAAAGCGAGAAAGGAAATGGACCCAAGCGCGGTATTTGTAACCCTTAAATAAGACCAGCGTCTTGCGCGTCGGGCAGTATATCGTAAGGCGAAATCTTCTAGGGTCTCATTGGCGACCCACTGATTGTATCGCCGTCGCTCCCGCATTACGCCAAATACCGGTTTCATTTTTTGACTCTTTTGGAGCAGGACATACCCTTCCGTTCACATTAAAAATGCACAACAAGGCGTATCCTCCCGTCTTTTGACGCCCGTTTTCTTGTTAAACTTTATATGCACCGTTAAAAGGCGCATGCACATACGTTAAACGACGTATGTTGCATTGCAACATTTTTCTCCAAGCTTTTCGAATTCGACAGCGATGGCCGCTGTCAACATGGATTGAACAGCTACGCTCAAAGGAGATTATAATGTCCGATACACCAGAAAACCCAAAAAAGCCGATGGAAGCGTCGCGCCGAGCCGTATTGATGGGCGGGACAGCTGTCGCCGCCTCATTGTTCGCACCGAAATTCCTTTCCGCAAGTGACTATCCGACTGCGGCAGTCAATACGACCGGACTAGCAGTAACCGATGATGAAGTCACAATCGGCATCCTTCATTCCATTACTGGTACAATGGCGATCTCTGAAACTGGTTCCGTTCAGGCCGAAAAATTAGCGATCGATCAAATAAATGCCCAAGGCGGTATCCTGGGCCGCAAAATCAAATATATTCAAGAAGATGGCGCCTCAGATTGGCCAACCTTTGCCGAAAAAGCGAAGAAACTGCTGGTGAATGATAAAGTCGCTTCTGTCATGGGTTGCTGGACGTCGGCGAGCCGCAAAGCTGTTTTGCCTGTATTTGAACAATATAACGGATTTTTGTACTACCCTACCTTTTATGAGGGATTGGAGCAGTCTCCCAATGTGATCTATACCGGGCAGGAGGCTACCCAGCAAATCATTGCCGGTATCGATTGGGTAACCCAGACAAAAGGTGCAAAATCTTTCTTCTTACTCGGATCAGATTACATCTGGCCGCGCACGTCGAACAAAATTGCTCGTAAGCATATCGAGAAACTGGGTCTAAAAGTAGTGGGTGAAGAATATTACCCACTAGGCCACACTCAGTTTAACTCTGTGATCAACAAAATTAGGCTTAAAAAACCTGATGTGATCTACGCTATTGTTGTAGGTGGGTCCAATGTTGCTTTCTACAAACAGCTTAAAGCGGCTGGGATCGACATGACCAAAGAGAAGCCTTTGCTT
Source organism: Pseudomonadota bacterium (assembly GCA_024743055.1). GTDB lineage: Bacteria > Pseudomonadota > Alphaproteobacteria > Sneathiellales > Sneathiellaceae > Sneathiella. The sequence continues at coordinate 67,436 of JANSXH010000007.1, read as the reverse complement.
CTTACTATCTCGGTTACTGAGGACGAAATCCGCGGAATTGGCGGGGAAAACATCGTCGGCGCATATGCCTGTATGAAATATTTCCAAAGCCTCGACAATCCGAACAATGTGGCCTTTGTTGAGGAATTCAAGAAGATGTGGGGTGAGGACATCGTTATTGGCGATGTGACACAGGCAGCCTATCTGGGGCCATGGCTTTGGAAAGCCGCAGTTGAAAAAGCAGGATCTTTCGATATCGATAAAATTCGGGAGGCCAGCCCTGGAATTGAACTGACCACGGCACCAGAGGGCTATGTCAAAGTCCATGAAAACCATCATCTATGGTCAAAGACCCGTGTCGGACACGCCAAAGAAGATGGCCAGTATGAAGTCGTCTTCGAGACTGCAGATCTGGTAGAGCCGGATCCATTCCCTGAAGGATATCAATAGGCTTTGCGTAGGGGGTGGTTCGTGTCTTGTGATGCGGGCCGCCCTAAGCATTTTTGAATTAGCAGATTGATTTATTGCAGTTAGGAGAGAGGCGATGTTTGCCGATTACACAATGGGGGAACTCGGGGCTATTTTTGCCATGCAGGGGTTCGCCGGCTTAATTCTTTTCTCGGTTTTTGTTCTAATGGCGCTGGGGTTGGCTATCATTTTTGGCCAAATGGGTGTCATTAATATGGCCCATGGCGAGTTTATGATTTTAGGCGCCTACGTTACCTATTTAACGTCAAATTTGTTCGCCGATTATCTCCCTGCGCTCTTTAGCATGTATTTCTTCCTTGCCATGATATTGGCCTTCTTTGTCGCAGGCGGTCTTGGCATGTTGGTGGAGTGGGCTTTAATTCGGCATTTATACAAGCGCCCGCTTGATACTCTTCTAGCGACCTGGGGCCTAAGCCTGATTTTACAGCAAATATACAGGTCTGTATTCGGGGCTCGAGAAGTCGGGGTTAGCATTCCTGACTGGATGATGGGCTCTTTACCCCTAACTGACATGATCGAAGTGCCCATAAACGGAATATTTGTAATGGTTCTTGCTGTGGGCATATCGCTCGCGGTTTACATAATGATGTTTCGATCTTCCTGGGGCAAACAGGTGCGGGCTGTTACCCAAAACCGGGTGATGGCAGGCGCTGTGGGGATCAATACAGCGCGCACAGACCGATTGACCTTTGGCATCGGTTGTGGTGTCGCAGGTGTCGCGGGATCTGCCTTTACAATGATCGGATCCACCGGGCCGACTGCTGGACAGCTTTACATTGTGGACACCTTCCTGGTCGTGGTCTTTGGCGGGGCAGCAAGCCTTCTTGGGACCATTGCTTCAGCTTTCTCCATATCTCAAGCGCAATCTGTAATGGAGTTTTTCCTCTCTGGATCAATGGCGAAGGTTCTGACATTGCTAACAGTTGTCGGAATCCTGATGTTGCGCCCACAGGGCCTCTTTGCTCTCAAGCTTCGTAAGTGAGGATTGTCCAATGCTGCTCTCCAAAAATCGTTTCTTTTCAACCACAGATCTGATTGGCTTCGGCCTTCTCGCGCTCTTGATTTTCGTTGTTTTGCCAATCGGTTTGGACACTTTCCGTCTCAATCTCTTTGGAAAATATCTGACCTATGCTTTCGTCGCTATAGGACTGGTTCTGTGCTGGGGTGCTGGCGGTATCCTTAGTCTGGGCCAAGGGGTCTTTTTTGGTCTTGGCGGATATTGCATGGCCATGTTCTTAAAGCTAGAGGCTTCCAGCCCGGAAGCGACGAAAATTCAGTCGACCCCAGGTATTCCAGACTTTATGGACTGGAACCAGATTACAGAGATCCCTATTTGGTGGCAGCCTTTCCATAGCCTGACCTTCAGTTTGATTGCCGTCATTCTGGTGCCTGTCATATTCGCCTTTATCATTGGTGTTGCCATGTTCCGTCGGCGTGTTGGCGGGGTGTATTTTGCGATTATTACCCAAGCCATTGCTGCAATTCTGACTATTCTGATTATCGGCCAGCAGGGTTACACGGGTGGTGTAAATGGCATTACCGATCTTCGCACTCTCAAAGGTTGGGATATCAGAACCGATGATGCCAAAGTCCTCCTGTATTTTGTTAATGGGGGATTGCTCTTCGCTTGCCTTTTCCTTGCACAGCTCATTCGCCGATCAAAACTAGGCCGCATTCTCATCGCTATGCGAAACCAGGAAGACAGGGTCCGGTTTTCAGGCTACGACGTCGCAAATTTCAAGATTTTCGTTTTCTGTGCGGGAGCGGCGTTCGCGGCGATTGGAGGGGCCATGTTTACCCTTCAGGTCGGGTTTATGTCGCCAAGTTTCGTCGGCATTGTCCCTTCTATTGAAATGGTGATCTTGTGTGCAGTGGGTGGTCGATTGTCAATCATTGGCGCTGTCTACGGCGCGTTGCTGGTCAATCTCGCGAAAACTACTTTCTCTGAACTTTTTCCGGAGCTTTGGTTGCTAGGCCTTGGTGGGCTTTTCATAGCTGTTGTTTTGATATTCCCCAACGGTCTTGCCGGTTTATACAGCGACTATATTGAGCCGAGGATCACCGCAATTTTCAAACGAAAATTTCCTGAATCGAAGGATCCGGGAAAGTTTGATCCAGCAAAAACCGCTGCCGAAGCGGCTGAATAGGAGGTTAGAAAAATGGATGCACGACCTGATTTCCTGCTCACTGTTGAAAATCTGACAGTATCTTTTGACGGCTTTAAGGCGGTGGATAGTCTGAGTTTCTATGTGGAGCCCAATGAGTGCCGGGTGATCATTGGCCCCAACGGCGCAGGTAAAACAACTGTTCTTGATCTGATTTGCGGCCGTACAAAAGCAACCGGCGGCAAGGTTGAATTCAAAAATCAGGAATTGTTGAAAATGCGCGAGGATCAAATTGTCCATGCGGGTGTAGGACGCAAGTTCCAAACACCAACCGTTTATGAAGATCTGACGGTTTTTGAAAATCTCGAGATTTCATATCCAAAAGGGCATGGCGTATTTGGTGCGCTGATGTTCCGTCGCGATGATGAGGTGATCTCCCGCATAGATGAGATTGCGGAAACAGTATTTCTGGAAGACTTGTTAGACGAACAGGCGGCATTCCTGAGCCACGGTCAAAAACAATGGCTGGAAATTGGCATGCTGCTCATTCAGGACCCGGAACTGCTGATGCTGGACGAGCCAGTTGCCGGCATGTCAGTCGCAGAGCGAAAACAGACTGCGGAGCTCCTGAACAGGGTCATCAAGGACAGATCCGTTATCGTTATCGAACATGACATGAAATTTGTTGAGGACATAGCAACCCGGGTCACTGTTTTGCACCAAGGCAAGGTTCTTTCAGAAGGGTCCATGGCTCATGTTCAGGCCGATCCAAAAGTAATTGAAGTCTATCTTGGGCACTAAAGGAGGGAATGATGTTAGCAGTAGATAGTCTCCGATCGGCGTACGGTGAATCCGAAGTTCTACACGGACTGAATTTTGCTGTCTCTCCAGGAGAGATTGTCGCGGTTATGGGCCGCAACGGCATGGGAAAAACAACTCTCATGAAAACTCTCATGGGGATCATCCCAACAAAGAACGGAAGTGTGTCTGTGGATGGCATGGCAATTGAGAACCTGAAGTCTTACGAGCGCGTGGAGAAAGGGATCGCCTATGTACCGCAAGGCCGCCAGATTTTCTCAACCATGACGGTACAAGAAAATGTCGAAACGGGCCTGATTGTCACAGGAAACAAAACGGTCAATGACGATATCTACGAGCTTTTTCCGGTTTTAGTTGAAATGAAGTCGCGTCGGGGCGGGAACCTCTCTGGCGGCCAACAACAGCAGTTAGCCATAGCTCGGGCTTTAGCATCAAATCCCAAGGTCCTGTTACTGGACGAACCAACAGAAGGGATCCAGCCATCTATCATTCGGGAAATGGCACGAACTTTACGCCGTATACGCGACGAACGAGGCCTTTCCATCATCGTGTCTGAGCAGGTTCTTAGCTTCGCGCTTGATGTCGCAGATCGGGTTTTGGTTCTTGAAAATGGAGAATTTGTGCATGAAGCACCACGCGATGGCATCGACGAAGAAAAAGTCTCGAAATTCCTGTCCGTCTAATTAATCACTGGTAAGCCTGAGGAGGTAAAATGACTGATACCCTAATTGAAGTGGACTTGAGCGAAAGCCCTCTCACAAATGAGAACATACATAACCGTTGGCATCCTGATATTCCCATGGCCGTTTGGGTTAAGCCAGGAGATGATTTTAAAGTCGAGACATATGACTGGACGGGCGGTCAGATCAAGAATGATGACGATGCCTCTGATGTTCGCGATGTAGAACTCGCGCAGGTTCACTATCTTTCAGGACCAATCGGTGTTGAGGGGGCTGAGCCTGGTGACTTACTGGTCGTTGATATCCTTGATATTGGGACTAAAGAGGAGAGTCTTTGGGGGTTCAACGGATTTTTCTCTAAGCAGAACGGAGGTGGATTTCTAACCGATCATTTCCCGGAAGCCCAAAAGTCCATCTGGGACTTTGAAGGGATGTTTACAAAATCCCGGCATGTTCCTGGAGTAAGATATGCCGGGCTGATCCATCCAGGATTAATTGGATGCCTTCCGGACAAGAACATGCTTGATATGTGGAATAGCCGGGAGAGTGCGCTCGTGGCGACAGACCCGGACCGGGTTCCGGAACTTGCCACCTTACCAGATGGCGGTCCAACTGCGCATATGGGTAAGATGACTGGGGAAGCCAAGGCCCAAGCTGCGGCGGAAGCGGCCAGAACGGTTCCGCCCAGAGAGCACGGTGGAAACTGTGACATCAAGGATCTCTCCCGCGGGTCAAAAATTTATTTTCCGGTTTATGTTGACGGCGCCGGTCTTTCCATGGGCGACCTTCATTTCAGTCAGGGCGATGGCGAAATCACTTTCTGCGGTGCTATCGAAATGGCAGGCTGGCTTCATATCAAGGTCTCCCTTATCAAAGAGGGCGTGCAGAAGTATGGGATCAAGAATCCCATTTTCAGGCCATCGCCAATCGCACCGAAATATGATGACTATTTGATCTTCGAAGGAATTTCCGTTGATGAAGCCGGTGAGCAGCATTACCTTGATGTTCACATTGCTTACCGCATGGCTTGTCTAAACGCGATCGAGTACTTGAAGAAGTTCGGGTATACCGGGGCACAAGCCTATGCCATTCTTGGAACAGCACCTGTTCAAGGCCACATATCCGGGGTTGTCGATATACCAAATGCATGTGCAACCCTCTGGTTGCCGACAGATATTTTTGAATGGGATGTCATGCCGAACGCGGAGGGACCTAAGAAATTCCTCGATGGTTCAATCGACGTCCCGCTTGCACCTGATCTCTAAGTCTTTTTTTAAACGAACAGCGGGTGAGAATACATCTCACCCGCTTTTTAGGAGATATCTAATGGCAATTTACTCATACTACTGCAAGGATTGCGGACCTTTTGAGGATATGGCGCCAATTTCTGATTACGATAAGCCGGGAAGCTGCCCGTCTTGTAGTGCGAGCTCCGAAAGGATGATTTCCACGCCACGCTTGTCTGTTATGGAAGCGGGAAAACGCCATGCCCACGCAACCAACGAGCGAAGCTCTCATGAGCCAAAGACGTCCTCTCATGGGCCAGGTTGCGGATGTTGTGGGGGCGGCAGTAAAAAAATCAATTCCAGTACCCTTTACCGTCCAGACGGCTCGAAGAGCTTTCCCAGCAAACGCCCCTGGATGATATCACATTAGAGGGTGTAGCTATAGGCAAGACCTTTGATAAAAAACTAAGACGAGGCCCTGTTATATATTCAGCAAATGCCGTTGCTCAATTGAGTTCAATATTTCTCGCCACAAAGGTTATGTGGCAAAACCGATTATAATTTGTTTAACGACCAGTCGTAGCTAAAGAACTTTACCTCGGTTTCATTGATAATCAGTTCTGGAAAATAAGGCTTTAACCAACTGTGCAAGTCTCCATCATTGAAGTCTTCTTCAAACCAGTCCATGACCTTTGTAACGCGAACGGTGTTTTGGTTTGGCGTTTTGTAAAAACCTTTAGTGTTGTTGCTGAATGTTAGCTTGACTTGATCTGCCAGTTGCGCGTCTAGCTTCTCTGGGTGATAGGCTTCTACGCGCAAATCCGGACAAGATTTTGCAGCACAGTTTATTGCAAAATGGATGCGGGCTTCTCCAAGAGGCCGAATAATATCGTGTTCAATATTGTCTAAGGTGTAAGATTTCCCGGCGATTTCCCATGTGTGTTTACTCCAGGGACTGCTGAATATCCCTCCGAGATTTTTAATACTGTCGCGTTCACCCTCACGAATAATTAAATCGATAGTAAGGACGTTATAGGCGTTGATCCAAAATGCTAGTATTTCTTCTTTCGAAAGCAGCGTTTTTGGATCTGTTTCCAAGATTGTGTCCCGGACAAGAGTATGTTGCGGATCGTTACCCCAAGCATCATAGTCTACGCCATTGTAAACAATGCCATCTACTGTCACAGTTTCGACATGCGCTTTGAGTAACTCATCCAACTGATCGAAATAAGCCTCAGCTATCTGGGGAATTACTGCCATGATCAGGACTGTAAAAGCTATTGGTATAGCTCTCATTCCGGCTCCTTTCGGGGGCTGACGGTTGAGTAAATTCGTCCGTTGCCTATATAGAAAAACTTATGGTTTTGTATTCAATCTTTGTCGCTCTAATCGCTTTATATCCCTGGTCCACGCCTAGAATACGAAAAGCTGATCTCTTGATCAGTATTTAGATATGTACATCAACGGGCTCAAGTAACTTTGCGATGACGTTGACGTGAAAGGAATACCACGCTAGCTCTTGGAGGGCTTTGTTGAACTGTTGGACATCTTATGAAGTAACGCAGTCGTTGTCGCATCTACTTTTAGTAAGTTCGGAAACTTCTAGCGTCTTATCTCCTGGAGACGATATTCAAGGTTTTCTGTAAGTAGAACACCTTTTTGAATTTATTTGATTCCTACCTGACATCGCTATCGTGAGAAAGATAACAACGATTATTTGATTGTCTATCCGTACAAGCTTTCGTTATGAACTAGCTTCGAGGCAACTCTTTGATGGACCTATTTGCATATGAGCGGAATGTTTGACGCGTTAGAAGTACGCGGTGTTTCTTTTAAAAACCGTATTGCGGTTTCTCCAATGAGCCAGTATCGAGCCAAGGACGGTTTAGCTAACGACTGGCATCTTGTTCATCTGGGACGCTTCGCGCTAGGTGGCGCGGGGCTGGTTTTTGCCGAAGCTACTGCAGTTGAAGAGGCTGGCCGAAGGACACATGGCGATCTTGGGCTTTGGGAAGATCGACAGATCGAACCGCTATTACCTGTAACCAAATTTATTGCTGCAGAGGGCGCAATTCCAGGAATCCAGCTTGGACATGCGGGTCGAAAGGCTTCAGAAAGGCGGCCTTGGCATGGAGAAACGCCTGTAGATGAGCTTGATATTCATGAAAGGAATGAAGCACCCTGGACTGCTATGGCTCCTTCTTCTATTCCGTATGCAGATGGGTGGCCAGCCCCAATCGAGATGTCGGAAACAGACATAGAGACCACCCTTCTAGCGTTTAAGTCTGCCGCTAGACGCTCTAAGGAGGCGGGTTTTAAAGTCATAGAAATATATGCCGCACACGGTTTTCTGGTGCATCAGTTTTTATCATCAATTTCCAACCAAAGAACAGATAAATGGGGCGGGAATGCAGAACGCCGGCGTCGCTTCGCGGTAGAAGTTGCACGAGCGGTGCGATCAGACTGGCCCGAGGAGTACCCACTTATCTTTCGCCTTTCCGCAACAGATTGGCTTGAGGGTGGGCTCGAGGTAGAAGAAGTTATCGAAACTGCCCGAGTACTTGCTGCTGAGGGTGTCGATATGATTGACTGTTCCTCTGGCGGAATTGGGGGACGGGAACGGCCGCGCCGAATGAAAATTGAACAGGGTTTTCAGGTCCCTTTTGCAGCTCGCATTCGTAAGGAGGCCCGCATAGCTACAATGGCTGTCGGTTTTCTTTGGGATGCAACAGCTTGTCAGGCGGTTATTGAAAATGGGCACGCCGATATGATTGCCATGGCTCGTGAGTTGCTTGACGATCCAAACTGGCCTTTGCACGCCGCCGCATTGCTCGGCGAAGACACTGATTATGCCATGTGGCACGAAGAATTCGGTTACTGGCTTGATAAGCGAGATCGGCTCACGCGTAAGCTGGGATTGCGTTAGAAAAATAGCCCGGCGTTGCCAAATCGAGCTGTGTATATTTTTTTAACATCAGTGTTCATTAGCAACTGACCTTGCCATGCCGGCGGTTGTTGTAAGGAGAGCAACCCCATCTAATCTAATGGAAAACTTTAGAATTTTTTCGAGAGCAACGGGGCGCAACCAAGCGCTCTGTATGAGAAATTCGACTATTTCCTCTCGGCTTATGTGTTAAAACTTGAAGGGAACTATTAAAAAACGAGCGCGGATAGAAACACTCAGTTAATAATAATTCGCAAAAGGCGCTTGACTCATATTTTCGCAATTGATAATCATTCCCAATAAGAAATACGCTTCTTGATTTCTTTTTGAATGGATTGAATTACCGATGCCGGACAACAATGGCAGTCAGAAAAATGCCGAGCGAAAAATTTCGCTTGAGGATAATACTCTGCTGAGTTCCGAGTTGTTCCTGCAGAGCCGGGAACTGAAGATCATCCACGATCGCGAAGAGTACAAGTTGCGCGTTACAGGAAACGGGAAACTGATTTTAACGAAATAAGCAAATAGCCCGCCACCCAGCCAACCCGACCACGGTAGCCAGGCAGCAAGCAAAAGCGACTCATCTCTAAGAAAGTTGTTTGTTATGCGACGGATGTTGCCGAGCGCCTGTTTGGGTGTTCTCTTATCTACCACAATATTGTCACCAGCTGTAAACGCCCAGGAGAAGGAAGCGCCGTCGACGGTCAATCTAGATTCCATAACCGTTTATGCAACCAGATCCCCTCAATCCTCATTTGAGGTTCCCGCGATGACATCGAACGTCAATCCGGATGCTCCAGGGAATGCGACGGCGGGGAATACTGGAGATTTACTACAATTCACCCCTGGCGTCGAAGTTGAAAACGGCCCACGACGTAACGGCCAAACTGTGTCGATCCGCGGTTTCGATGATGAATCCATCATCACGCTGATGGATGGGCGGAGGCAGAATTTTGAATCTGCACATGACGGCCGGTTCTTCATCGACCCGTCGCTTCTGAAACGGGTTGAAATCGTTAAAGGGTCCTCCTCCTCCATTTATGGGGGAGGGGCTGTGGGCGGTGTCATTGCCTTTGAAACCAAGGACGCAGCCGATTTGCTCAAGCCTGGAGACAATTTCGGTGTTTATACCGCCATGGGGTATCGCTCTGCCAACGAAGAGTACGCACCAGTGGTGTCTGTCTACGGCAGAACCGAGGCGATTGATGTCATCGGAATTGCCGCTTTGCGTAACTCAGGGGACATTGAGCAAGGGGATGGTAATAAACTGACGACAAAGGACAGGCTGATCTCTGGATCATTTAAGATTGGCTATAACTTCAACGACTTCAATACGGTAAAATTTCTTTATCAAGGACTGAATAATGACGGAAAGGAGCCTAACAACGGGGCGGGCCCGATTACTTCTTCCAATCCAGTCGTTGATAAGAAGGTTAAAGACAATCAGTATGGCCTGAAATACGAATATGAAGATCCCGAAAACAATTGGCTGAACCCGAAATTCCACCTTTATTTTAACGACACCAATGTACGCGAAGAAGATCTGACGGGAACCAATGCTGGCCGCATCCAGGATCGGGATATCAACACTCTCGGCTTCACGGCTGATAACCAGACAAGGATGAATGTCAGCGAAAGCCAACAGCATATTTTCTCCTACGGCTTTGAGATTTATCATGACGATCAGACAGGTTTCACATCTAATGGCGGCACGCGTCCAGGTGTTCCAAATGCAGACGCGACTAATTATGGATTCTATCTGCAGGATGAAGTCTCCATTGAGACTTCGGTTGGAAGAATTCTGATCATTCCAGCAGCCCGCTTTGACTCCTATCGAAGCAGTGATGACGCGGGTAATTCTCAGTCAGAGCATCAGGTGTCCCCAAAGCTGGCGGTGAGTTATCTGCCCAATGATAACCTGATGTTCTTCAGTAGCCTCTCAAACGCGTTTCGGGCACCCAATCTGACGGAAATCTATGCGTCTGGTTTGCATTTCCCAGGGTCCTTTCCGTTTCCGCCGGACAATTTCTTCGTACCAAATCCTGATTTAAGGCCAGAAACTGTAACGACCTTTGAGATTGGGGCTGGTGTTAATTACGACGGAGTGTTTGCCAAGCAGGATCAAATGCAGGTCAAAGGCTCCTGGTTTATCAGTGAAGGTGATGACTTTATTTCCCAGGAGGTAAGCATCGCCGCCGGGACGACGGAGTTTGTCAATATTCCCAACGCCCGACTATATGGATTTGAAGTTGACGGTGAATATCGCCTTCATCCTGTAACTGCAAAAGCGGGTGTCTCTTATGTTAGAGCTGAGAATAGAGATACTGACGAATATCTCTCAAACAATGTACCGCTGACATTTGTCACGGATATCGGTTACCAGGTCGACGAAATCGAGAGTATTTTCGGCGTTAGAGGGCGATTTGCGGCTGCAAATGACAGAGTAGGGGCAAGCGATGTAGAAACTGCCGGATATGCAGTCTATGACCTTTACTATCGTTGGGTGCCTGACGCACCAGGGCTTGATACTTTGACAGTCGACCTTGGCATTTCAAACATATTTGACAAGGCTTACACGACACGATTTGCCAGCCTTCTAGAAGAGGGGCGTAGTTACAATATCAGGGTTGCCTATAAATGGTAGGAGCAGCCCTTCCATACAAAGATCAAGGCAGTGGGAGATGGGCACTCTATCTCCTGCTGTCACTTTGTGTGAATGGCATGATTGTTTCTCATATGACCTTGGAAAAATTGGAAGCGCCAATTCTGGAAGTGCCGGTGCTGCAAGTAAACCTGATGACGTTAGCAAAGCCTCTTGCAACGCCGAAGCTGGTATCCGTGCCAGAGCCTGCAAAAGTAGTGGAGCCTCAGAAAGTGGTGCCTGTAATCACAAAACCTATTGTTTTGGAAAAGCGTGCTGAGAAAAAAACCGTAGCTCATGTAGCAGCTCCAAAGCCCAGGGAAAAACCTAGTCTGAATCTACCTGAAGCAAAAAAAATCATCGCTAAAGAGCCGCTGGTTGAGCCTGAAAAATTGCCGGAAAAACCGATGAACGAGGACGTCCAGCCGACCAAAAAAGTTTCGGAAATTACAGTGGCTAAACCGACACCGGACAAGCCCGTTCCGCGGAATACCGATGTTACCTTATCTGAGGCGAGCGGAGCGACCGGTCAGAATAAATCCACTGTGATCCAGGAGGCCAAATACCGGCACCAAACCCCTCCGATCTATCCTCGCCGGGCCTTGGATATGGGGCAACAGGGAACTGTGACCCTGCATGCGAAAGTGCTGCCAAATGGAAGCCCAGGCGAGTTAAAGGTTGCTCGTTCCTCAGGACATCGATTGCTAGATCGCGCAGCGATGGCTGCTGTCAAAAAATGGAAATTTGAGCCGACGAGCGTGGGCGGAACCGCGACTGTCAGCTGGGTGCGCGTACCCGTAAATTTTGTCATTCAATGAAATAGAAGGAAAATCCGATGAACGAAATATTAAGCCGGGATGGATCGCCCACTGCGGATGAAATAAATGCCCGTCACGCCCGCTTGAAAGAAGAAAGCCCTCAAATTCGAGCGCGTAATGCTGCGGTTGAACTTGGTATATCTGAAGGTGATCTCCTTGCTGCCAAAGTTGGGAAAGGAGCCACCCGTCTTGTTGATGACGCAGAAGCTGTTTTGAAGGACATTGTGGCATTGCGGGAGGTTATGGCACTGACCAGGAATGAGTCCTGTGTGCACGAGCGCAAGGGTATTTATGAAAACCCCAGCTTCTTTACGCATGGTCCGATGAGAACTGGATTGTTCGTTAATCCGGACATAGACCTGCGTCTGTTCATGCCCCATTGGATATTTATCTTTGCTGTATCTGAGCCGACCAAGTCCGGCAACCGCAAGAGCCTCCAGTTCTTCGACAAAGAAGGACAGGCCATCCACAAGGTCTATTTGACCCATAAATCCAATGAGGCAGCTTATGATGATCTGGTTACAAAGCATCGCCATCCTAAACAAGCGACATCAATCGAGATTGAACCATATCCGTCAAGAGAGCCGGAGACGCCAGATTCAGAAATTGACTGGCCGGCATTCCGTACCGCCTGGGAAGAGTTGCAAGATACCCACGACTTCTTCCCCTTGCTCAGAAAGTTCAAGGTCACTCGGGAACAGGCCTTTCGGAATGTCGGACCCCATCTGGCGTTAGAGTTGGATAATGGTGCCGCGCGAAAGGTTCTGGAACTCGCGGGAGACACAAATTGCGAAATCATGGTTTTTGTCGGCAATCGGGGCTGTATTCAGATTCATACCGGGCCTGTGAAGAAACTTGTGGAACATGGACACTGGTACAATGTACTCGATCCAATGTTCAATCTGCATCTAAGTGAAGCGGATATTTCCCATAGCTGGGCAACCCGTAAACCGACCGAGGATGGTATAGTTACTGCAGTTGAGGTTTTTGACGCGCAAGGGGAGGCGATCGTCACTTTCTTTGGCAAGCGCAAACCTGGAGAACCTGAATTAGTACTGTGGCGCCAGATTGTCGACCAGCTAACACCTAAAGAGGGTTCCGATGTCGCTTGACGGAATCGAGTTTGTGACCTTGCCAGGCTGGTTTTTCCAGCTTGGTCTGATGGGGCCGCCTTTGGCCATTTGTTCGCTGTTTGCTTTAGCCATTGGGTTGGAGCGTTTGGTCTTTGTGATCCGGTCTCTGCTCAGATCCAGATCCGAACTTCAGCACCTTATGGATACGCTCCATGAAAACCGTGGCCAGCCAAAAGCAGTTCGGGACGAGCTGGTGGGGCTCATGTTAAACGAGATGCGCAGGCCTTATTTTTCCGGGCTGAAGATACTGAGGATGATCGGAACAATCAGCCCCATATTTGGCTTGCTTGGGACAATTCTTGGTATTATTGCGGCATTTCAGGTGATAGCTGTGCAAACAGGTCCGGTCTCCCCGGCCTTGATTGCCGATGGGTTGTGGGAAGCGATGTTAACGACGGCTGTCGGTCTGTTAATAGCACTTCCCGCACTCATCATAGCCCATATCATGGGCGGGTTCAGTGAGCGTCGCCTTGAAGGTTACTGCCTGGAGTTAAACAGGCTGTCCCTTACTCTTGAGATGGAACAAGAGCCTCAATCTTCAGACATTATCGAACTTAGCGCCGGAGCAAGACGGCAATGATTAGGCTGGATACTGAAGATCCTCATAGCGGAACATTGCGGGATCTGGCGCCGGACCTGACGCCGATGCTGGACATTCTTTTTATTCTGCTTGTGTTTTTTCTTCTGACGGCTGGCGCCGTCTTTCAATCATTGGATTTGAAGCTGCCCTCAAGCGTTGAAGAGGAAATTGAACTTGTCAACGCACCTCAGCATATCATGCTTGAAATCCGTCAAGGATCCTATGCACTAAACGGTCAAGCCATTGATAATTTTGAGGCATTGAAATCCGCCCTCAAGGAAGAAATCGCATTGAATTCGGATCACGAACTGATTGTCGCCGGAGATAAGCGTATAGCCATAGAGGATCTCCTCAAAGTGCTGACATATCTGCAATCTCAGGGTATCGACGCCGCGAACATATTAATGCAAAAGGAGTCACAGGAATGATCAAAGTCCTGTTCACAGCGCTATTCATTCTTTTTTCTACCTCTGCACTCGCGGAACCTCCAAAACGTGTTGTCTCGGTCGGCGGTGCGTTGACAGAGATTGTTTATGAAATGGAGGCCGGCGATCTATTGGTGGGAAGCGATACAACAAGCTATTTTCCACTCGAAGCGGCTCAATTGCCAAAAGTCGGATATCAGCGGACATTGTCAGCAGAAGGGATTCTTTCGTTGTCTCCTGACCTTGTCATTCTGACAGATGAGGCCGGGCCACCCGCAGTGTTGGAGCAACTGAAAACAGCAGGCGTAGAGTTATTGCAGGTTAAATCCGGTCGATCTTTGCCTGATATTCAAGGGAATATACGTGCCATCGGCGGGGCCCTCGAAATGGAAGAGGCTTCTGAAGCCTTGATCTCGAGAATGGCGGTGTCAGAAAAAAAACTGAAAGAAGCTGTCTCAAGTACGGGGAAAATCAAGCGAATCATGTTCATCCTGCAGCATAGCGGCGGAGCGCCAATGGTTGCAGGAATGGATACCGCTGCGAGTAGTATTATTGAACTTGCAGGCGCCGAAAACGCAGTCGCTGATTACACGGGTTACAAGCCTTTATCACCGGAATCAGCAGTGTCAATCGGGCCCGATATCATTTTGGTCACGTCACAGGGGCTGGAACAGGTTGGTGGGCCTGAATCGTTGCTGAAGGTACCAGGTATTGGATTAACACCAGCGGCAAAGCAGGGGCATGTCATTGCGATGGATGCATTGCTGCTGCTGGGGTTTGGTCCGCGTACTGCGGAAGCGGCGCTTGAGCTTAACCGGCGGGCTTCCGACTTATGAGTTTGTTGACCAAGCGAGTTTCGGTTTTCTTGCCGTTCTTCAGGATGAAAATGCCAGCTCTGTTGCTATTAGGGCTGTTGCTCCTGGTAATACTAGTGCTGGCAATTTCCATTGGGGCTGTGTCAATACCAGCGTTGGATCTGGTAACAGCAGGTCTCAGCGAGCAGCAGCAGGCGGTTTTACTCTCTATCCGGTTGCCTCGGGTGCTGCTTGCCGTCGTGGTTGGCGTTGCCCTGGCGATTTCAGGTGCCGCATTGCAGGGCCTTTTTCGAAACCCTTTGGCCGATCCGGGGCTGATCGGTATTTCCACAAGCGCTGCCCTGGCAGTTGCGGTCGTCATTGTTTTTGCAGGACCTCTAACTGGAATGCTCGGTCTATATAGCCTCAGCATTGCCGCCTTTTTAGGTGCGATGATTGCGTGCTTTCTCATCTTCAGGCTTGCGAAGCTTTCGGGAAAATTCTCCGTCACCTATATGCTGCTCACCGGCATTGCTCTTAATGCGCTCTGCGCGGCTGGCGTCGGTTTTTTAACGTTCCTGAGTAATGACGAACAGCTCAGAACTTTGACTTTCTGGACTATGGGAAGCCTGGGCGGAGCCCTTTGGCCGTCTGTCATCGTGGCTTCGACAATCGTGGTGCCGTCTTGCCTTCTGTTGATCAAAAGCGCCCGCGAATTGAATTTGCTCCTTTTGGGTGAAGATGAAGCAAGATATCTCGGCGTAGACGAAGAAAAACTAAAGCGATTGATCATTATCTCCACTGCCCTGACAGTCGGTGCCGGGATCGCCGTCAGCGGTATCATCGGATTTGTTGGTTTGGTTGTCCCGCATTTAGTGAGGTTGCTGTTAGGGCCCGATCACAGGCTACTATTGCCAGCTTCAGGTCTATTGGGTGCCTCCCTTCTGCTCGCAGCCGATACACTCGCCAGAACGGTTGTCGCTCCGGCTGAGATGCCGGTTGGTATTTTGACCAGTCTGATTGGAGGCCCGTTTTTCCTCTGGTTGCTAATCAAGCAGTATTCGGGACGGTTCGGCCTATGATTTCGGTATGCGATGTAAGCTATTCAGCCTCACTGCAGAAAATTCTTGATGATGTCAGCGCAACTTTCGATGCCGGAAAAGTCAGTGCCATATTGGGTCCGAATGGCGCAGGAAAATCGACTTTGCTTAAATGCATTACTGGCTCCCTCAAACCTGACTTTGGCACCATATGGCTAGAGGACAGGAAACTGGATAGTTATTCTCTCGCTGAACTTTCGGTCAAGCGCGCTGTATTATCCCAGAACACGGCGGTGAGTTTTCCTTTTTCGGTTATGGAAATTGTCCTTATGGGCAGAAATCCTTATACCCTGAACGGCAATACTGCTTCAGACATCGAAATTGCAGAAGAAACTTTGGATATGATGGATGCCTGGCATCTTCGGGACCGCTCTTTTCCGACCTTATCCGGTGGGGAGCAGCAACGGGTCCAATTTGCAAGAGTGCTTTCGCAAATCTGGGATCAGAGAGAAGCTTACCTGTTTCTCGATGAGCCGACATCAGCCCTAGACTTGAAGCATCAGTATCAATTGATGGAGCTTGTCCGTAATCAATGTGACGAAAGGGCTCTTACAGTCATCATTGTCATGCATGATCTCAATATTGCATATCACAATACGGATAAGAGCTACTTCATACAAAATGGCATTGTTAAAGTATGCGGAGCTAGTAAAGAAGTTATTTCTGCGGACACATTATCAGAAATATACAATCTTCCGCCTCATTATGCCGCGAGCCATATAAACTTCTCAGCCTAGATCGCGAATTTTTTGCTCCTTTTCTCAATAATTTTTCCCAGAAATAGAAATATAATTCACTGTTTATGAGGCAAGATTACGGAGCCGTGTAGGCTTGAAACTACAAACTCTACCACTCATTTAAGAGCGAGACTGGCTCCAACCCAGATTCGCCCTTTAACCCCACTTTTTAGATGACTAACTATGAAGCGAAAAACTAGCTAAGCGTAAGTTGCCTCTCCATTGCCCAAGGACCAATCTTCGGTCGCGACTTCGACCAAATTTATTAAAATATCCTCTCGCTGTAGGCCAGGGCTATCTGTAAGCCGGTCTACAATTGCAGCATACAGAGATTTCTTTTGCTCTACAGACCGTCCTTTGTTCAAGATGATCTGGATCATAACTAGATCATCAGTTCTAGCGATGCCGCCATAGTCTCCACTTGTGTTAAAACCGCTCTCATCATGTTCTGTGATTGTCGCAAAGCGATCATTTTCGGGTATTGATATAGATTCTCGCATGGCATGATATATTTGGTCCATCAGCGTTTTATGAAAGTCGGGCGACTTACCTCTTCGCAATGAAATGCGTGTCATTGGCATTTTCTTCTCCTATTTGTGACTACCGAAACCAACTTGAACAGAGGTGGCAAAATGAATTTAGTATTTTCACTTGAAATTTCTGATCAGCTTCCTTTATCTATGTACATGCAGGTAGAAACGCAAGGATGGTTTGATGTTTTTTTATAGGATTGCTGTTGACGCCAAGAATTAGTCTATGCGGTAATTTCTAAAACATCCAGATTGATGGAAGCACATGTTAGCGAGATGAAGATGAACGATACAAAACTGAAAATTCTGGAAGTCGCAGCTATCTATACTCAACAAAGAGGGTTTGGCGGTTTCAGCTATCTTGATCTTGCAGATGAAATTGGCATTAAGGCTGCGAGTATTCATTATTACTTCAAAAGCAAAGATGATCTGGCAATTGCGCTAGTTGAGCACACACATGAGCTGCATACTGATGGATTTCAAAATATGCAAACCTCCATCGATCGCCCTAAAGGCAGGTTGGAAGCTGTAATTGCGTACTTTCAAAGCTATGTTGTCGAAGAAAAATTCTGTCTTTGCGGAATGCTTGCTGCAGAGCTTAATTCTGTCAGCGAAATTGTCAGCCAACGTTTAGAGTCATACTTCAATGATTTTCAAACATGGCTTGCAAAGCAATTTAAGGAAATGGGTTATAGCGATTCTGACAATAAGGCCATGTCTTTTTTGAGTACTCTTGAGGGGTCCTTGTTGCTTGCTCGCTTGCGAAAAGATCCGGATGTCGTGCGGAATATGTTGACCAGCTACATAAACGATTAAATTTTAACTTTTTTACCTACCTGTATGCAGGTAAAGGATTGCAGATGAAAAATTCGAACCCCCTAATACTCGCTATTGGACTGCTCACTCTTTCAACATCAAACACTTATTCACAAACTGAAAGCAAAAGGAATGCACTCATGCAGCAAACAGAGATAACCAAGGAAACCAAAGCAGATGAAGCCTATAGCTTTGGAGAACATAAAGCAGTAGCAGACGCTCTTCAGCCCTACATTGAAGCAGCGAAAAGCGGAGATGGAAAATTGAGCCGAACTGCATTTTACGATCACGCCAATATCGTTGGCTCGGTTGGAGGAGAGTATTACGAGCCCAATGCCGACACTTTTGCTGAGATGGTCACTTCAGGTGGACCGTCTCCAGAAATAGAGCATCATATTGCATGGATAGATATTTCCGGACCGGCAGCGGCTGCAAAGGTTGAGTTTATTAATTGGGGTGGTTTTCGATTTACTGATTTCTTCGTTCTCTACAAACATGAGGGTCAATGGAAGATCAGTAGCAAAGTCTACGACTCCCATTCAAATAACTAATCTTCAACATTCCATGGCTTTGTCACATTAACCTATTAAGCGCAAATCTAGATTTTGGAAAAAATGTTGATTTGTAAATCAATGATTTAAGACGCTCTCAATTACTTCGATCAAGCCAAAATTGAACGAGTGTTGGGTTAATGTGACAACACCGCCTTAAGAGAGGGGAAAGCTGTTATGTGCGAACAGGGTCTCAAATGCCGATAACAGCCTGAATAATCTCCTTCCAATTAGGAGCAGGTTGGCCTGATTTGCTTATCGCTTGGGATCCAAAATAGAGGTTGGTCAGCACAATTGATTTTTCCTGGCTCAGAGATTTGTCCACAACAGGTGAAGTCTCAATGTCGGAAAGAGCTTGCAGAACAGCCTTTTGCAATGAGCCATACATGGCTGTTGTCAGGCTTGCGACTGCTGCATCAGTGGGACCAAGCTCAACCATGGCATTGCACATTAAGCAACCTCGTCTTTCTTCGCGAGGGGCTGCATCGCAGATATTGCCAGTGAACAGCTTTACCAGCCGGTCGAAGCTACTCCCATTCTTTGAGTCTACGAGCATTTTAGCTGCCGCTTGAATATATAATCTGTCATATCTTCTCAAAGCATCAATGTAGACAGACCTCTTGTCTCTGAAAGCTTTATAGAAGGATCCACGTGTGATCTTCATCGCCTTCAACAGGTCTGGCAAATTGGTCGCGCCATAACCGTTTTTCCAAAAAATCTGCATAGCTCCTTCAAGGGCAACTTCAATGTCGAATTCACGTGGTCTGGCCATCTTTTTTCTCCATGGTGCCACTTTATATACGCGTAAATCTCTTCACGAACTGTTCACAAGCATGTGTATTGTACCAATTGGTTCCTAATAATATATGTCGTTTTAACTGTTAGCAAGCACCTCTTTAATAGAGAGCTGACAGCTAGTTTTAGCTCATACGAAGGCGAGGATATTCGCAATAACAGGAGAAAAAAATGATTAAGTTTTTACGGACCGTACTAATGGGTTTCGCGCTATCAGCAGCACTGCTGACATCGGCTTATGCCGCTGGAAATGATGTTAATGCAACGACAACCGGTCTTGCAATGAGGGGTTTTGATCCTGTTTCCTATTTTCAGGACAGTGGCCCGGTTGCAGGGGATCTGAAATACACAGCAGAATTTAATGGTGCTACCTATCGTTTTGCAAGCAAGGCAAACAAAGAGCAATTTGAAGCAGATCCCGCCGCATTTGCCCCTGCCTATGGAGGGTATTGTGCATTTGGAACGGCTATGGGCTTTAAATTCGATGGAGATCCCTCAGTCTGGAAAATTGTTGACAAGAAGCTCTATCTCAACCTTTCACCGGCCGTTCAAAAGCGTTGGGTGAGTGAAGAAGCAGAATTTATCGAACAAGCGGACAACAAATGGATCGACATTAAGGACAAGTCTCCAGAATCGCTTCAATAGTCTGGCTAAACGCTAATAAACCTGCGAGGTCCAGGTGGTATGCCCGGCACCTCGCAGTCTCCAGCCTACTGAAAACATACATAAGAAAGGAAACTGACATGGCCTCAAGCAAACTAATAGCAATTGCTCTTGCAGGTGCCGTAACGGCCGCCCTAACAACTACCGCATTGACAGCTAATACGGCAGAAGCGGCCGCTAAGGAAAAATGTTTCGGCGTTTCTCTTGCTGGTGAAAACGATTGTGCAGCGGGACCAGGAACGACCTGTGCCGGAACTTCAACGGTCGACTATCAGGGTAATGCTTGGAAGCTGGTTCCCAAAGGAAGCTGTCTGACCATGGAGCTGCCTAACGACAGCGATGGCAATGCACGACAGGGTTCGTTGAGCGAACTAGAGCGCGATCCAGCGGCATAAAAGGTGGGGCTATCCCAAGCTTAGGCCCCTTATTGTTTTCTCAGATACTCTTCCGATCTGAGCAGCGATAAGGGGTTTCTATCCCGGACTAGGAATTGAAAATGATAACAGGAAATCCCAGAATCAAGCCATGTATTCCCGTGCGCGCTGGTGCCGGATTTAAGTCCGTACACTATGATGAAATTCTGAACGGCGACCATGCTGCTGGATGGTTTGAGGTTCATGCTGAAAATTATATGGGAGAGGGAGGACGCCCTCATGAAATGTTGGAGCGTTTGCGTGCTGATTACCCTCTGTCATTCCATGGAGTTGGACTATCCATAGGTTCGGCTGATGGGATAGATACAACTCATTTATCACGCTTGAAAAATCTGTGCGATCGGTATCAGCCTAATATTTTCTCCGAACATCTTGCCTGGAGCAGCCACGGCGACAGTTTTTTCAATGATCTTTTGCCACTGCCTTACACCAAGGAAACTCTGAGCCTTGTCGTTAGCCATATAGACCAGATCCAAACTTCCCTGGGGCGTCAGTTGCTGCTTGAGAATCCGTCTGCCTATCTGACATTTGAAGAAAACAGTTTTACGGAAGTCGAGTTTTTGAACCAGGTCGCCTGCCGAACAGGATGCGGATTGTTGTTGGATGTCAATAATGTATTTGTTTCAGCAAATAACCTTGGATTTGACGCACAACATTATCTCACCGAATTTCCAGTGGAGAAGGTTGGCGAAATTCATCTTGCTGGGTTCTCCAAGGATCAGGATTCCTCTGATGAATCATTGCTTGTTGATGCACATGATCGGGCGCCAGCCGAAGCCATTTGGCGCCTCTTCATGAGCTTGGTTGGCCGCATCGGCCCTGTGCCAACACTTATTGAATGGGACAATAACATACCATCCTGGATAGAGTTGAACGCTGAAGTGCAAAAAGCCGGTCAAATTCTCGACGCTGCATTTCCACTTGGAGAGGTGGCAAATGTCTAACATTGGACTGCAATACTCCTTTGTGAAGTCGTTGCTGGCGCCTGATGCAGTGCTTCCAACTGGACTCGTATCTGATCAAAAAATTGATCTTCAGAAACGTTTTTCTGTTTATCGCAATAACGTTATGTCCAGCCTTGTATCTGCTTTGACTGTTGCTTTTCCAACCGTAGAGAAAATTGTTGGAGATCAATTTTTTAAGGCAATGGCTGCAGTTTATGTTCGTCAGTACCCGCCAAAGTCACCGGTGCTTATGTTTTACGGCGATGAGTTTCCTATGTTTCTTAGGGGTTTTGCGCCTGTATCGGCTTTGCCCTATCTCTCTGACGTTGCTCGGCTTGAGCAGTTACGGAGACAGGTTTATCACGCGGCTGATGCTCCTTCTCTGTCTTCTGACGTTTTTTCAGAAATTGCAGAGAGCGATCTTTTTCTAACATCCGTTTCTTTGCAACCAGCGTCGGAAATCGCCGCTTTTCAAAGCCCGACTTTTTCTATTTGGAACTGGAACAGTGTCGAGGGAAACAGGGAGAAACAAGACATACTCTCTACTAGAGAAAGTGGGTTGATTTGGCGTGTAAATAATGAAGTCAGAATGCGCTTGCTTCCTCTCGGCATTGAAGTGTTTCTCAGAAACCTGAAACAAGGCCTATCGCTGGGCGAAAGCGCAAAAGAGGCAAGTGCTACCCCTGGTTTTGATCTGACAGCCGCCCTTACAACACTTTTTGAAACCCGGTTGGTAACAGCCGTAAACTTACGGAGTTGATCCATGGCAAATCTGATAAACGTTCTGAACGGCATTTATTCTGCAGTATTCGAAAATTTAGAGTTGAAGCTACAAAATTGGTTCTTGGGGCTCTCCGCCAGACTCGTTTTTGCCAGTGTATTGCTTGCCTTTTTTTGGCAATCAGCTCTGACTAAAATTGGTGATGGCCTGTTCACGCCGACAGTAGGCGCCTATGCTCAGATATTTCCAAAAACACTTGAAGCAGTCGAATATGATACCGATCAACTCTCTTCAATACACACGCTCGTTGTCTTTTTCGCGACCTATGCGGAGTTCATTCTTCCCGCCCTTATTCTGATTGGCCTAGCAACCCGATTAGCCTCTCTTGGAATGCTAATTATGATATTTATCATGAGCGTTGTCGATATCTTTGGACATGAAATCGATGCCAAAACAATTGGTCAGTTCTTTGATCGGGCACAAGATAGTGTAATCCTAGATCAAAGACTCCTTTGGATATTTCCCTTGGTCTACCTAATTGTGAAAGGTGCTGGCGCCTTGTCTTTGGACTATGTATTTAGCTCAATTCTTCGCAGTTCGCTAATCTCCAAGACAGCTTTGCCATAGAGATCGGCATATAATTTTATGCCTATTTTCACTTGTGCTGTGATTGGGAGGTGGTGTGTCTTTTGTTGAAGTACTAAATTGGGTGTTGTCACGCTAGCCTCCTTTGGACGAATGAAACGACCGTAAATCCAGCTTCAACACGGCAATAGCCAATTTCCTCTGATAATTCTGTAGCAGAACGTATATTATAAAAGTAGATGGGATATTGAGGGCTGGTTACTTGTTGTACACTAGCTAAAACGTGATTTTTGCATTCTTTCACAATATGCAAACAAGAAGAATGAGAGTTATCGACGTTGGGCTTTCTAATTGGAGCAGCAATAGGGTCAGGGAGTAACGCGCTAGCAGCTGAACATGGTGGCGCGGATTTTCTGCTGGCGATCAATGCTGGGAGATTTCGGAACATGGGTGTGCCGTCAATCGCCTGTATGCTTCCTGTTTATGACGCTAATTCTATTACTGAAAGTTTCGCAAAGGAAGAGTTGCTCGCCCTATGTAAAATACCCGTGCTTCTGGGAACGAATGTTTGGGGTGCTAGTTTCGATCCGGTTGGCAAAGCAAAAGAAGTATACGAGGCTGGATTTGCGGGAGCTGTAAATTTCCCAAGCTGCCTGCATTACTCGCGACCGATGCAACAGATCCTGTCCCGTGCAGGTCGCGGGATCGAACAGGAAGTTGAACTCTTGCGGGCTGTCCAGGATACCGGTTTGACAGCCATGTTCTATTGTGCGAGCCGGACGCAGGCGAGGTTGGCTGCAGATGCAGGGATAGACATGATTTGCCTGAATATTGGTTGGAACGCAGGTGGCGTTTTGGGTCACATAAGCCGTTCGTCCATCGAGGAAGTCGCTGTCACTGCACGCGAAATTGGCCGCCTTGTAAAACGTATCAATCCTAATTCAAAATTCCTGGTAGAAGGGGGCCCAATTGCAACACCCGAAGATCTTTCGAGAGTTCTGGAGCTTGCCCCGTTAGATGGATATGTAGGCGGTTCAACCATTGATCGGATGCCACTTGAATCCTCTGTTGCAAGTTTGATAGATGGTTTCCGACAGGCGAGTTCAGCGCGCGCTGGTCTAAAGAATGAGGATCAGGAATTGATACAATGGGCGGATCGGTTTGGCTTTGTTGGTCATTCTGTGAGACATCTGGCTATGTTACGTCGATTGCAACAAATGGCGGTCTCTAGGAACCCGGTTTTAATTGTTGCAGAACCAGGGCAGTCTACGGGACCGGTTATCAAGGTTCTAGGCGGGGCGCAAAAACCAGGCACCGAAATGAAATTCACTCAGATAGACGTTGCTGAGCAGAATTTTCCTGCTCGTGCCAGAAATGTCCTGTTTGGCCATCGCGATAGTATAAGCAGGCAAAAACCCGTTTTATCAGATGACAATGTAAACCTCGTTGTCATCCATACTCCTGAGAGGTTAACCGGTGCGTTGCAGCGACGGCTGGCACGCGCCTTACAAGACGGGTTTTTCCAGGTTTCCGGTTCTCGAAAATCACTTCCTTTGGAGCCACGTATTGTCTTTCTAAGTCATTTGTCTGTCCGTAACGACCGAGTAGAAGAGGATCTTTTAGCAGCGGGATTAGAGCCGGAACTCTTGTCTTGTATATCAGGCTGGACTCTGCGGTTACCGCCGCTACGAGACAGATTGACAGATTTACAAGCCATTATTGACGCTTTGTCGGAGCAGGAAAGGAAAGGCTCTACGGAATCCATTTTTTCCTCTGCCGCTATCCAGAAACTTCGGGCCTATCACTGGCCAGGAAATGAGCAAGAACTCCTAAAATTGATCGGAAGCCTAAAAGGAAGGCCGTCTAAGCAACCGGTTCAACCGGAAGAACTCGTCGGTAAATTAAGCTATATTGATAAAGACCAAGGCTATGTCGACACTCTTCCAGAGAAAGACCGGATAGTGGAGGCCCTCTGGCGAAATGGCTTCAATAGGGGTAAGACGGCAGCGGCTTTAGGTATGTCACGCAAAACGCTTTACAATAAGATTAAGAAGTTTGAGTTATCTGGTTAGTCAGACCGACGTCAGATTTGGCCGACAAAGAAGACCGTTCAGGCAATTGGGCCAGAGGTTTTCGTGGTCTATCTCACTATGTTCACCTAGTCCAAGCAATAGTCCCGTCAAACCCTGATCCTGGACCGCCTGAAATACGTTTTGCGCTGCCTGTCCGCGCTGGCGAGGTGAGGGAAAACCTGCCGCAAAGTCAGAAACTCTAGGTACTACAATGATAATTTCCGGGTTTAGCTTAGCGACATTGGACACCGCTTCGCCGTCTGCAATTACGACCGCTATTTTAAACCCATTGGATTTCAAATGGGCGAGAAGATCAAATTCCCTTTGTTTGTCAAGGCCGACATCAGATAACTGTTGAGAAAAATCGAGATCCTGTTGTTCCACGCTTGGCAGATTGGTAACCCAACGAAACCCCGACTTTAACAGACGAGCACTTTCCGTAGCGATATTCAGTAAAGGATCGTTTAGGAATAATCCGAGGATTGTATTTGAGTTCTCCGGAAGGTTTTGATTGATTTCATTGAGAAATTGTCTAGGCCCCATGTTCGTTGACAACAACAAGCCAACTTCAAAGGGCATCCCATCATGGCGAAAAGTCGGAGCAATCGTCAGTATTTCTTGGGGAAGGTCAGAATTTCGTTCTGCGATCTCTGCGCGCAGTACAATTTTCCATGAAAGTATTTCAACGTTGGGCATTTATTATATGGTCCGATGATGGAAATGCGCCATGCTGTCTCTGTATCTATTAAGCACGGCGGCTCAACATATCGTCTCGCACGGCTGACAGATGTTCACGCATAAGTCGCTTACAATCTACTGCATCGCGTTGCTCTATAGCGCGAACAAGATTCCTGTGCTGTATGGAATATCGAGTTCGTCTTTGATCCGTTAAGGTGGCTTCCTTTAGCTTACCCCAAACCGCGTGTTCACGAATAGCATTTACAGCGGTGAATAAGGCAAGTAGCAGGGAATTGCCGGCAGCCTCCGCGATGGCACGATGCAACGCGCCGTCCCACATCTCATAGGTTGATGTATCGCGAGCGGCCTCTCCTTTTTCCAAGCATTGTTTCATAAACGTGATATCTGCAACAGTTGCTCGATGGGCGGCAAGATCAGCAATTTGTGGTTCGATGATTAAACGAACTTCCATAACTTCAGAAGGATTAGTCATGTCAGCGGGAAGGGGGAAGGTATCTTCTCGTTCTGGCGGCCGTTTGCCGACGAACGTACCGCGTCCGACATGGCGCCAAACCTTCCCTTGCGCTTCCAAGGTTGCTAGGGCCGCCCGAATTGTTGATCGGGACATTTGCAATTGCTCTGCAAGTTCGCGTTCGGTGGCGAGCTTGGATTGTGGGGCGTAATGACCACTTTCAATTAGCTTTTCAAGTTTAATTGTCGCGGTATCTCTTGCTTTCACTGAAATGACACTCTTCTGATTCATAAGGATACGGTATTTATAACATACCAATTTTTAAATTGGTATGATTTTTAATATTCATTAACATACTGATAATATTAAATAAAATTTGAAATCTGATTAAAATTTGACACCAATTTTTATTTTTGTACTAAAATTTTAACTCCAATTTGGATAAGAAAGGTGGAATCGGATTTTTCTTTCTAGATTTGTGCAGAAAAGCTTGGCTCGTCTAAACAAGAAGAAGTTTAAGGCAGCTGAATGGGAAATTAACTCACCAAGATTCAACTATAAAGGACAAAAATTACCCAATATTACCCGATTGGACAAATACTGACTATTGCGTAAAGCCTAATATTTGAGGCACGCTTTAAGAAATAGAAAGCGAAAAAGCTCGACAAACAAGGGGAATACTAAACCTCAAATGTCGATTCTATAACTGGGAGGACGCATTCAGAATGCCTGAATGCGTGATTAAGGGAAAATATTGATAGATAGTTTCTGTAGCCAGCCGCCCGCTATTTGGGCGCGCCCAATCGAGCCTGCAAAATGAGAAATTTTGTAGAGCGGCATACATTCTGGGCTATCGTGATACTGGTAGCTGCAGCATTGCTCGTGTGGATGATATTCGCTGTTTGGCCTGACTGGCTGGTGCAGATGCTCGGCCGGAAAAAAACATTCGTAAACACACTGTTGAACGGAATCACGCTGGGGGGATTATATTTTCTTGTCGCTAGCGGCTTCACTTTAATTTTCGGGTTAATGCGAAATGTAAATCTTGCCCATGGTGCTATGTATTTGTTGGGCGGATACATCGGTTACGAAATATCTGAATATACCGGGAATTGGTTTTTGGGCTTGGCGGTCGCATTCCTGGCAGTTGGTATCAGCGGAATTTTGCTGCAGGTCCTAATTTTTCGCAGGATGGAAGGAGATGATCTTCGCCAGACATTGGTGACAATTGGAATTTCCATTATCGCTGCAGATGTCATGCTCGCTGTTTGGACGGGGACCACTTATCAATTCTCACCTCCGGAATGGCTTTTTGGTGCAACCGTGCTGCCAGTTATCTCGGTCATAAAGTCATCCGGTGCGGAAGTTTATATCAAATACCCAATTTATCGTTTGGCTGTGCTTGTTGTTGCAGTCGCTGTGGGGGTCGGTTTGTGGCTGTTCTTAAACCGCACAAAAATCGGAATGATGATAAGGGCAGGGGTCAATGATCGAGAAATGCTCTCCGCCTCCGGAGTTAATGTACAACTTGTGTTCTCTGTGGTTTTTGCTCTGGGTGCGGGTCTCGCAGGGTTTGCGGGGGTTATAGGTGGTACAGCGTTGTCTATCGCCCCAGGAGAAGACGTACGTTATCTCCTGGCTTCATTGGTTGTGGTCATCGTCGGCGGCCTGGGATCTATATCCGGTGCGGCAATAGGCGCTTTGATCATCGGATTGGCGGAACAGTTCGGACTTGCTTATTTTCCAACATATGGCGTCGTTTTGACATTCCTCATAATGGTAGTCGTCCTCGCGGTTAGGCCGCAGGGCATCATGGGGGAGCGGTAAATGGCCTCACGCAGCTTTTTTTCTGGATCTTTCTCCCTAACCGATGTTCATCCAGCTGCCCTTTTGACCGGTGTATTTCTCCTGGCATATCCGGCCTTTGCCAGTGATTTCTTTGTATTTCAAATAGGAGCCTATACGTTAATCCTAGGTACGATTGCCTTGTCGTTGATGATGCTTGCAGGTTACGGCGGCATGGTTAGCTTGGCGCAGGTTACAGTTGCCGGCTTTGCTGCTTACTTGATGGCAATATTAGGTGAAAACAGTGTTGGTGTTATGGGACTCGGCTGGCCATGGTGGCTAACAGCTATCGTTTCCGTAATCGGTGCAGCTCTGTTTAGCGCCTTTATTGGTGCAGTGTCAGTGAGGACAGAAGGTATCTATACCATTATGATTACCTTGGCCGTGGCGGTGGCATTTTTCTTCTTTGTGCGACAAAACTACGTTCTGTTCAATGGATTTAGCGGATTTGCAGGCGTCGAGCCACCGACCATATTCGGTATCTACTGGCGCAATCCAACACCGTTTTACTACCTGACACTTTTTGTGGCGGCTGGTTTCTTTTGGGCAGTTTATTATGGGGCTAAATCCACTTTTGGGCTTAGTTTGCAAGCCATTCGAGACAATCCACGCAGAATGAGGGCGCTTGGCTACAATGTCACCCTACACCGGATTACGGCTTATTTCTTTTCAGGCCTTATTGCTGGTGTCGCAGGTGTTCTTCTTGTCTGGTTTAACGGTCGAATTTCACCTGGCACCATTGGCGTAGATGTCGCGATCGATATTTTGGTCATTGCCGTTGTGGGCGGAATGCGCCATCCGGTTGGACCGTTCTTAGGCGCCATTGCTTTTGTTTTACTCGAAAATTTTGCCATCGACCTGATTGATCGGGAGCGTTTCAATATGGTGATCGGAACGGCGTTTTTGCTCGTCGTGCTCTTTTCGCCCGATGGCTTACTTGGACTTTGGAACCGGGTTCGTCCCAAACTTCGGTTCAAAAGAGACACTCAGCTTTCCGCTGGAAGTGTTGAAAGAGGCGAGCCGGTAGAAGCCGGATCGTCTGATAAAAACTAAATAGAGGAGGAGCGCATAGCTATGGGAATCTTAAAATATACAATGGCAGCGGCGGTAGCGGTATCGTTAGCCGGTCCCGCGGTTGCAGCGGACAAAATCAAGATGGGAGCTTTGGCAACGCTTGAAGGAGCTTTTGCTGTTCTCGGTGAAGATAGTATGCGTGGCGTAAAAATGGCGTTGGAAGAATTTGGCTATAAAGCGGGAGGGAAGGAAATCGAATTGATTACCGGCTCCTCCGATGCGACGCCAGACAGTGCCATTCGTGCAACCCGTAAACTCGTTGAGCAAGACGGTGTGCAAATCCTAATTGGCCCACTTTCCGGATCAGAAGGTTTGGCCGTCAAAGATTATGCTAAAACACAGCCGAACGTAACTTTCCTGAATGGTTCCTCAGCGGCGCAGGATACAACCTTGCGCAGTCCAGCTGACAACTTCTTCCGGTTCAGCACGGAGGGAGCTCAATGGATGGCCGGGTTGGGCGAATATGCCTATAATGAAAAAGGCTACCGGAATATGGCCGTATTGGCGGAAGACTATTCTTTCCCTTACACACAAGTTTTCGGTTTCCTGGAGCCATTCTGTCGCTTGGGTGGAAAAGCACCTGCTGATGCCCGGTTTTGGGTCCCAATTGGGAACAAGGATTATTCTTCCGTCATTGCGGCTTTGCCGGATGATGTAGATGCGATCTTCGTAGCTCTTGGTGGCGCCGACGCGGTAAACTTCCTTACTCAGTATGAGCAGTCAGGCGGCGATCTTCCACTTGTTGGTGGATCAATCACCGTCGACCAATCGGTCCTGGGTTCAAAAGGAAATATCAGAAAATCTATCATTGGCACGCCATCAGGTGGTCCAATGTCAGACACTTGGGATGATCCGCGTTGGGATGCTTTCGTGAAGACATATCAGGGCATGTTCCCGGATGGATTCCCGTCTCCTTCTCTCTTTGCGCATGCCTATTACATCAATACCAAAGCCGCTCTTTTGGCTTTGAACGAAGTAAATGGTGACTTGTCTGATGGTGAAAAGAAGTTCCGTGCAGCTCTGTCAAAACTCTCATTTGAAACACCTACTGGTATGGTGAGTGTTGATGAGCGTCGTAATGGAATTGCGGATATCTTCCTGACAGAAGTGATTGAAGGACCAGATGGGAACCTAGTCAACAAGACAATCAAGGTCATCCCACAAGTCAATCAAACACTCGGTGTAAGCTATGACAAGTTCCTTGAATACGGACAAGTCAGCCGCGAAAATCCCAAGTGTGATTAAGGGAAATTGACGAGAATGCCTGGAACCGACGCCCTCTCCCGCCTTCAAAGTACTGGCCAGTTTGCGCTGGAACTTGAAGCCGTCAGCCGCCATTTTGGTGCACTGGTTGCCTTAGCGGACATTAATTTGACCGTTAAGGCAGGGGAACGGCGTGCGGTTTTAGGATCTAACGGAGCTGGAAAAACGACACTTTTTAATGCGATCACGGGAGATTTCCCAACGACAACTGGTCGTGTTCGTCTTTTTGGTGAAGATGTAACGGATCTGCCAAGTCACGAGCGGATCAGACGTGGTTTACGCCGCACATACCAGATTTCTCTCCTGTTTGATGGCCTGACGGTTATCGACAATATTTATCTCGCCTGCCGTGGGGTTAGCCGCGGCAGGTTTTCTCTACGCCGACCGAAGCGAGACGACAGTGCAATGGAGCTCGCGGAAGTTCTGGCAAATGCAGTACATCTCGAAGATGTTACTGAAACTCTAGTATCGGAACTTAGTCACGGCCAGCAACGGCAACTTGAAATAGCACTGGCACTATCTGGTGCACCGAGATTAATTTTATTTGATGAACCTGCGGCAGGACTATCGCCGACTGAACGCACCCAACTCATCGAAATACTCCAAAGCCTGCCTGCACATATCGGCTTTATCATTATTGAACATGACATGGATGTTGCCCTTCGCGTCGCTGAATCGGTGACAATGATGCACAATGGCCGCATTTTTAAGGAAGGCTCACCTGAAGAAATAGAAAGCGATCCGGAAGTCCAGGAGCTTTATTTGGGGCATGGACATGGTTGAGCGAAGCAACAATCGCAGAACTCCGGCTGCCGCCTTGGATATAAGAGACCTGCATGTCTATTATGGGCAATCGCACGTTTTGCAGGGCGTAAATCTTACGCTAGATCACGGCGTTCATTCCGTTGTCGGCCGTAATGGAATGGGCAAGACAACCTTGTGCAATACGATTATGGGACTTCTCCCCGCACGGCGCGGATCCATAAAGTTTCATGGGGAAGAACTGTCGGGTTTAGCGCCCTATAAAATAGCTGACAAGGGAATTGGATACACCCCCCAAGGCAGGCGTCTATGGCCATCTTTGAGTGTCGATGAACATATGCGTTTAAGCAACAGCGGTGGCTCTTGGACTATTGATCGGATTTACGAAACTTTTCCCAGACTGTACGAGAGACGCCGCAATGGAGCTGGACAATTATCCGGAGGCGAGCAGCAAATGCTCGCAATATCTCGGGCGCTTCTGCAAGATCCTCAGTTGCTGATTTTAGATGAACCAACTGAAGGCTTGGCTCCAGTTATCGTAAGTCAGTTGGAAAAACTGCTCGTGGATCTCGCCTCTGACTCTGATGTTGCCATTTTACTGATTGAACAGAACATAGCCGTCGCGACGGCTGTATCCGAAAATGTTGCCATCATGGTCAATGGCAGGATCAGCCGTGTTATTCCGTCTCAGCAATTGGCGTCAGACCGCCCACTTCAGGAGAGGTTGCTTGGTGTCGGTCGGCATTCTCATGAAGATGTGGAGATTTCGGAGCCCATTCCTGAATTCGAACAGCCTGCCCCGCCTGTGGAGGAAGAGGAAAAGGCTCTTAAAGAAGAAACCCCGACCTCAGACAAAAAAGTTGCTGTCTATCAGCCGCCCACACGCTGGTCGAAGGAAACCTGGAAAGAGACTAAAGTTCCCGAGATTTCAGAGGAACAGACTGTTCGTCCATTTGATGTTGTACCAACTCCAATTTTTCAGGAGAAAAGAGTTTCCTTTGATCCATCTGAAGTTAAGGAAGTTTATGTCGTTGGTACGTTCGATACCAAGAAGCTGGAACTGGAGTTTATCCGCGACGAAATCCTGCGGCATGATATTGCTGTGAAAACAATTGATGTATCGACTTCGCAAAACCTTTCTTCTGCGGATATCCCTCCGCACATGATTGCAGCTTTTCATCCGAGCGGTGCAAATGCTGTTTTCACTGGTGATCGTGGTAAATCAGTAGAGGCTATGGCACTTGCGTTCGAAAACTGGATTGTTCGGCAGCACAATATTGGCGGGATAATTTCTGCGGGCGGGTCAGGCGGCACATCTCTCGCAACCCCTGCGATGAGACGACTTCCAATTGGCATACCGAAGGTAATGGTGTCGACCGTGGCATCTGGTGAAGTTGGCCAATATGTTGGGCCGACGGATATTATGATGATGTATTCCGTCACAGATGTTCAAGGCCTGAACAAGATTTCACGGCAGGTCCTGGCAAATGCCGCGAATGCCATGGTGGGTATGTATCAGGAGAACAAAAAATCCTCTGGAAGCACTGAAATTATAGAGGATAAGCCGGGTCTGGGCCTGACTATGTTTGGCGTGACGACGCAGGCCATTCAACAGCTGACGGCTGAGCTTGATCCAATATATGAGTGTCTGGTTTTTCATGCCACTGGGACCGGCGGGCGGTCCATGGAAAAGCTGGCGGATAGCGGCTTAATTGAAGCAGCCATAGACCTCACGACAACTGAAATTTGCGACATGATGATGGGGGGTGTTTTCCCTGCCAATGAAGACCGATTTGGTGCATTCATTCGAACAGGTATCCCATGGGTAGGCTCTGTTGGCGCTTTGGATATGGTCAATTTTGGACCTAAAGATACCGTTCCTGAACGCTATAGGAGCCGATTGTTCGTTGAACATAACCCGCAAGTGACATTGATGAGAACAACACCTGAAGAAAACACTCGAATGGGTGAATGGATTGCAGATCGCATAAATCAAATGAACGGTCCGGTCCGCTTTATCATTCCTGAAGGAGGCGTATCTGCATTGGATGCACCTGGACAACCCTTCCATGATCCTGCCGCCGACAAAGCGCTGTTTGACGCTATTAAAAGCAGGATACAGGAAACATCAAACCGTCGTCTGATCGTAAGTCCTCACAACATCAACGATCCCGAAATTACGACAGTATTTAAAAACGCTTTAGAAGAGATAAGCCCGATGACCAGGAGTAATAGACATGTCGCGTATTGAGCGTAAAGACTTGATGGCCAAATTCCAGTCCATGAAGGAGCAGGGCATTCCGATAATTGGCGGTGGCGCTGGTACAGGCTTGTCAGCAAAGTGCGAGGAAGCCGGGGGCATCGATCTTATCGTGATCTATAATTCTGGTCGCTTTCGCATGGCAGGGAGGGGATCCTTGTCCGGTTTACTTGCCTATGGCAACGCAAATGACATTGTTATGGAAATGGCGCGGGAGGTTTTACCTGTCGTAAAGAATACACCGGTTCTTGCCGGCGTTAACGGAACGGATCCATTTTGCCAGTTCGATTATTACTTGGATCAGGTAAAGGCAATTGGGTTTTCCGGGGTCCAGAATTTCCCGACAGTAGGATTGATTGATGGGACGTTCCGGGAAAACCTGGAGGAGACCGGCATGTCTTATTCGCTTGAAGTAGACATGATCAATCAAGCTCATAAGAAAGATATGTTTACGACACCCTATGTATTCAATGAAGAGAATGCGGCTGCAATGGCCGAAGCGGGTGCGGATATTATTGTATGCCATATGGGATTGACGACAGGCGGTTCGATTGGCGCTGATACAGCATTGAAATTGCAGGATTGTCCGGCCCTTGTGGATAAATGGGCGGGTGCTGCGTTGGACGTTAATCCTGACGCTATTATTCTTGTGCATGGCGGGCCGGTCTCGATGCCCGAAGATGCCCAATATGTCTTGGACAACACCAAGACGTGCCACGGATTCTATGGAGCATCTTCAATGGAACGCTTGCCGACAGAACGGGCGCTCACAGAACAAACAAAGGCCTTCAAGGCTTTAAATATTGACTAAAGAGAGGGTAAAAAATGACAACTGGTCTTGCCGGATCGATTATCCTGATCCTAATAATTGCCATAGTCGTTATCGTTATAGCGGCTTATCTTTTACACTGGCTTTATCATAGATCTACTAAAGAAGTCGCCTTTGTCCGAACCGGGCTCGGAGGGGAGACAGTCGTCATCAATGGCGGCGCCCTGGTCTTACCCATTGTTCACGAAATCACACCAGTAAACCTCAATGTTGTGCGTATTCCCGTACAGAGGACCAAAGAAAGCGCGATTATCACCCGGGATCGTATGCGCGTTGACATAAATGCAGAGTTTTTTGTTCGTGTCATTCAGGAGAAAAAAGCAGTTGCAGCAGCAGCATCGACCCTTGGTCGGAAAACTCTGAACCCTGAAGAACTTGCAGATCTTTTGTCAGGTAAGTTTATTGGCGCGCTACGTTCTGTAGCCGCTGAAATGACCCTGGATGAAATGCATGAAAAGAGGGGCGACTATGTATCCAGGGTTGACGAACGGGCCGCAGACATTCTCGCAAGCAACGGATTGGAGCTGGAAACAGTAGCGATTACTGATCTGGATCAAACAGACCTTGAGTATTTCAATCCGGCAAATCGGTTCGACGCAGAGGGTCTTACGCAGTTGATCGATACTATCGAAACACGTCGGAAAATGCGAAATGACATAGAGCAATCCTCAGTAGTTGCGATCCGCACGCGAAATCTTGAAGCGGAGAAAGAAACCCTCAAACTGGAGCAGGAAAGTGAGAGCTCAAGACTCGCGCAAGAACGTGAACTGGAAGCTTTGAGGGCTGAGCAGAGAGCGGAAATTGTTCATACTCGGACCTCAAGAGAGGCGGATTCTGAGAAATCACGTATTGCCAATGAGCAGAAAACACGTGAGTTGGAGATCGCGCGACAAAAAGCCCTTCAGGCTGCAGAAATAGAAGCACAGGAAGAGGTTGAGAAAACCAGAATTGCTCAAGAGCAAGAGCTTGAAGTTCTTCGAATTGAACGGGAGAAGAAAATTCGGGAGAAGCAAATCCAACAGCGCCATGAAATTGATTCAGCAGAAATTGCAGCGAATGAAGACATTGAACGCGCCAAACTCGTTTCTGACAGGTTATTGCAAGAAACTAGAATTGCCGGAGAAGAGGAAACTGAAAATCGTGACATAGCCCGCAACCAGCAAGTAGAAACTGCAAAAATCTCCGCGCATAAGGCGGTAGAAGCGGCTCGTATTGTTCAAGAGCAGGCACTGGATAAAGCACGAATTGAAAGGGATCGCCTCTTACGGTCGCAGCAAATTTCTCTTCGCCAGTCGGTCGAAGAAAACGAGATATCCGCTCAAGAAGAGTTGGAAAGAGCTCGTATTGCATCAGATCGAGGGTTGGACGAAGCGCGTATTCTGAAAGAGCGTGATTTGAAGAGATTGGAAATTGAGCGTAATCAGGCCCTGGAGTTGGCAGAAATTGATCGTCAAATAACCGTCCTGAGTAAAAAGGCATCTGAAGCCAATGCGCGCGTTGAAACTGAAACGGCGGAGGCTTCCGCTGTTGAGGCTGCAGAAAAGGTCGTTACCCTTAGAGAAACAAAAATTGCGGAACGAATAGCCGCAGTGGACAAATTACTCGCCGAAAAAGATGCGGACACAGCAAAAATTGCAGCGGCGTCGGATAAGATCAAAGCTGCTGTTTCTGCTGAAGCACAACGCTTGCTGAATGAAGCGGAGAACATACTCAGTGAAGATGCTCGCGCAGGTAAGCTGAGAGCAAAACTGCTAGACCGCCTCGAGGGTATTGTTCGCGAGAGTGTAAAACCAATGGAGAATATCGAGGGTATAAAAATACTCCATGTTGACGGTCTCACTTCTGGAGGAAGTGGCAGCGGACAGCGCTCTCCAACAGATGAAGTCATTGAAAGTGCGCTTCGGTATCGTGCGCAAGCCCCTCTCATTGACGAGATGATGAAGGAGATTGGCATTCCCGATGCGGGTGTCTCTAAAATGGGGGACATCTTCCGGTCTGCAAAAGATGCTCAAAGCCTCGCTAATAACGTAAGCGATGATAAGAAAAAGAAAGACTGAGTATGGTGCAAGTGTACGTTTCTTCGGTTCTTGCTGTTTCTGTGGATAAAGTGTGGCCGGTTGTACGAGATTTCAACGGCCTGCCAAACTGGTTATCCTTTGTTGCCGAGAGTCGCATTGAACAGGACAGACCTGCGGACCAAATCGGGTGTATCCGAGCATTTCGGCTAACGGATGGCGGCTACATAAGGGAAAAGCTGCTTGCTCTCTCCGACTATGATTACAGCTTTTCCTACTCCATTCTCGAAAGTCCAATGGGAGTTGAAAACTATGTGGCGACGTTGAAATTATTGCCTATTACCGACGGTGAGCGGACTTTCATTGAATGGTCCGCCGAATTCGATTGCGCTCCGGAAAGGGAGACTGAATTGGAGACGCATATAGGCGAAAACGTGTTTTTGGGCGGCATAAATGACCTCAAAGAACGACTGAAGACTTAAAATGGTTACGGTTCAACGCAGCACGGTAATCAATGCCCCAATCGATGAAGTCTGGGAAATACTACGTGATTTCAATGGACATGATCGGTGGCATCCTGCCGTCGCGGCGAGCGTTTTAGATAACGAAAAACAAACCGATCAGGTTGGTGCAGTACGTAACTTTCAACTTACCAGTGGAGAGAGGCTCCGAGAGCAGCTTCTGTCTATGTCAGACAAGGAACATAGCTTTAGGTACGCCATCGTTGAAAGTGAAATTCCTCTAAAGAACTATGTGGCTGAAGTTTCTCTAAAACCGGTGACAGACGGGAATGAAACCTACTGGAATTGGTTGTCAAAGTTTGAAACACCACGTGGGCAAGAAAAGGAGCTTGCAGAGCTTGTAGCGGAGGGCGTCTACGAAGACGGATTTAATGCGATACGCTCATTTGTGGAGAGAACACCGTCAGGCAGTTCATCGACCTCTATTGATCATCCTTCTCTCGAAGGAACAGCTATTAAAATTGATCGCCATGGCGGACCGGAAGAGCTTTATCTCGCCCCTGTTCTAGCTTCAGCGCCCGGCGCTGGAGAAGTGCGCATTCGCCAGACTGTCATTGGCGTAAATTATATCGATGTTTATTGTCGGTCAGGTTATTTCGATCTGCTGAAGCCACCAGGCATCCCTGGCATGGAAGCCGTTGGTATAGTTGAGTCAGTAGGCGCAGGTGTACGGCACTTGTCTGTGGGTCAACGTGTTGGATATGCCTGCCCTCCAGTTGGCGCATATGCTTCGGTTAGAACTATGAAGGCAGAACTGGTGTTTCCTTTGCCGGATCATCTTGATGATGAAACCGCAGCGGCTGGTTTATTAAAGGGCATGTCTGCGGAGTTTCTGCTGCATCGCGTTCACTCTCTTAAGCCAGGTGAAGTTGCTCTTGTTTATGCGCCCGCAGGCGGGGTAGGGAGAATTTTGTGCCAATGGGCCAATCACCTCGGCGCGACAGTAATCGGTGCGACCTCCAGTGAAGAAAAAGCACGCATTGCCAGAGCTGCCGGAGCTCATCATGTCATATTACCGGATGGGGCAAGTTTGGAGGAACAAGTCTCAGATCTGACAAAGGGCCATGGTGCAGATGTTATTTATGATGCAGTTGGAAAAGACAGTTTTTCGCATTCAGTAGCGGCACTTGCAAGCTGTGGCCATCTTGTTAGTTTTGGGCAAGCGTCTGGCGATATCGGAGCTTATGATATTGGGTCTTTGGCGTCACGCTCCGCAACCATCTCAAGACCAAATTTTGGCCATTACACCGATACAGCTGGCAAGATAAAAGCTATTACGGATAGGCTCTTTAGTGCCCTTGAAAAGCGTATTATTTCTATCGAAATTGGCCAAAAATTCCCGTTATCGGAAGCGTCGGAAGCACATCGACAGCTCGAAGGTCGGCACACGACTGGTTCGAGCATTCTTGTTCCCGATGAGTTATTGAAAGGTAGGAAATGAAATTCGCGGCTTTTATTCACAACTCAAAAACATGTCTTGGAAGGCTCGTAGAGAACGACGCGTTTCTGGAGCGTTTTGATGTATCAGAAAGTACTATCGAACAAGATGGTGTTGTTAGTTTGATTGATCGACCTTTACCAGATATCACAGCAAAAATTCCAGTTTCCGATGTTGAGCTGCTTGCGCCAATTCCACGACCGCGCAGAAATATATTTTGTGTTGGGAAGAACTACTATGCTCATGCAGAAGAATTTGCGGCGTCTGGATTTGACAGCTCTGCTGCCAAAGGTGCCGTGCCGGAAGCTCCAATTGTATTTTCCAAGCTTCCTGAAACAGTAGAGGCGACGGGAAATTCAATTAGGCTGGACTCTGCGGTGACAAACACTGTTGATTATGAAGCGGAACTGGCCGTTATCATTGGCAAGGCAGGTCGCAATATTTCAAAAGAAGAAGCGATGTCGTATGTTTGGGGATACACGATCGTCAATGATGTTACTTCACGGGATCTACAGGGGTATCATAGCCAGTGGCTGATCGGTAAATCGCAGGACAGCTTTTGCCCAATGGGTCCCTGGGCAGTAACAGCAGATGAAATTGATTTAGCTGACACGACAGTAAAATGTTGGGTAAATGGGGACTTGCGTCAGGATTCAAATACGGGTTTGCTGATTTTTGATGTCCCGACCATCATAGCTGCGATATCCAATGGTATCACCCTAAATCCCGGTGATGTAATTGCAACAGGGACACCAGCAGGGGTTGGTATTGGCTTCAACCCACCCAAATACCTAGCCGCAGGTGATATTGTTAAAATTGAAATAGAAGGCATCGGGACGTTAGAAAATCCGGTAGAGGATATCTGAAATATGGCAGATGTTTCGGTTGGCAGTATGGTGATGGAAGTGGAAGGAGAGGGTTTGCCTGTCGTGATGGTCCATGGCCTCGGCGGAACTTCCAACAGTTTCCAGACCTTGATGCCTGCCCTAGAGAATTATAATGTATGCCGACCAGATTTGCCGGGCGCTGGCCGTTCTCAGCTAAAGCCCGGTCGGTCAGGACTGGATGGTTTGGCATCTGCAGTTCTGGATATGGTGAAGGCTTCGGGAATTCAGAAGGCCTATTTCGTTGGGCATTCTATGGGTGCTCTCATATGTCAGTATCTCGCTGCAGGTTCGACTGGCGTTGTTGAAGGGATGACATTGTTTGGCCCCATTTTGGAGCCTCCAATAGCAGCGCGGCAGGCCCTGAAGGACAGAGCACATCAAGCTGGCTCAGGGAAAATGGCTCAGATCGCTGATGGCATTTCAACTGCAAGCGTTTCTCAGGGCAAGCCTGTTGCAGGGGCATTTGTTCGCGAGAGCATTTTGCGCCAGGACCCAAATGGATATGCGAGCCACTGCGAGGCGCTTAGCGCTGCATCAGCTGCAGACCATGCAGCTATAAATGTCCCGACATTGCTTATAGCCGGAGAAAAAGATCCTGTGGCACCTGTTTCTATGGTTCAGGAATTAGAGAAATATATTTCAACTGCCCGCATGGAGATTATTCCTGAAGTCGGGCATTGGATGATGGTGGAAGCACCAGATCGCTCTGCGGAGTTGCTTCGCAAACATTTGGACGAATGTTACAAAAAATAGGGAGACGGACCCATGTCAGAAAGCACTTTTACTAACTGGAGCGGCGGAAGCATCACTGGTAGCGGAGACGCTAACATCATTTTCAGCAATGTTCGGATCTTGGACGGAACAGGAGAAGCGCCTTATTCAGGAGAAGTTACCGTTTCCGGAAATCGAATAAAGACGATTAGTCGTAGTGGTATGGGCTCTAGTTTGAGTAGCAATGGTGGCCGGCGGGTTGACGGCCGCGGCATGACCCTAATGCCAGGCCTCATTGATGCTCACCTGCATTTGAGTTGGAATAACGCACCAGGGATAGCCCCAATTCAGATGATGCCAATTGAAGAGCATGTCATAAATTGTATCGATATGGCAGAAACTGTTCTTAACGCAGGCTTTACAGCAGGAAGAGGAGCCGCGGCAGCGAAGCCAAGACTGGACGTCGTGATCCGGGATGCCATAAATTCTGGCCGATTTCCCGGTCCACGCTATACGGCAGCGAGCCCTGAAATTACCACCATTGGGGGCCTGGGCGATATGGTGCCTCCGCATATTCAGCATGAAGGACTGAACCTTGGAATAGTCGTCTCAGGTCCGGAAGAAATCCGTGCCACCGTTCGGGAAATGCTCAAATGGGGCAATGACACTATAAAGCTCAACCTTTCCGGCGAAGAGGTCGCGGGGATGGGGGCGGAAGTCAATCAGATGTCTGATGAAGAAATTGCCATGGCGGTTTCCGAGACCAAGCGCCGGGGAAAGACACTGGCAGCCCATGCACGATCTGCTGAATCTATCAAACTCTGTGTAAAGCACGGAATTGATATTATCTATCATGCGTCGTTTTCCGATGAAGAAGCGCTTGATATGCTGGAGGCTGCAAAAGACAAACACATCGTGGCTCCTGGTCTGGCCTGGCTTATTAACACTGCGAGAAACGCAGGAGAATATGGCATTAAACCTGGGGAACCGTTATCGATCGCCTACGAACGAGAGCTCGAAAATGCCGTTGAGACAATGAAGAAAATGCATAAGAGGGGAATCCGGGTCCTGATAGGTGGTGATTACGGTTTTGCATGGACGCCAATGGGAACGAATGCGAAGGATTTGGAATATTTTGTCGATCTTCTTGGATTTACACCTATGGAGGCCATTCAGGCGGCAACCAAATATGGCGGACAGATCATGCAAATGGAGAATGAATTGGGTCTTATTCGAGAAGGGTATCTTGCGGATATGTTGCTGGTAGACGGTGACCCATCGACCGATGTTCGTGTTCTTCAGGACAAGAAGCGCCTTGTCGCCATTATGAAAGATGGCAAGTTTCATAAGTTTCCGGAAAATACAGCTGCCGGCATGAGAATAAGTGCATAATCGTTTCAGCCTCAGAAAAATATACCAGTATAGGAGACGGTTTTGTCAGGGGAGAGTCGATATTCAACGAAAAGAGGTGAGGCATTTCTAGTTATGCCACAAGTAGTCGCCAGTCTATAAATACTACTGCACATTTGAACTCTATGCTAATGCAGCTATGGAGATGGCGCTATATTCTGCTTCAAATAAGCGCACACACTTTTTCTCTGACAAAGCCCAATCAATGACTTGAACGCATCGTCAATTCATTAAAGAGAAAATCGACAGTTGCCTTGATCTTATTCAGACGATATTTGGGTTTATGATAGAGAAGATAAATACCGGGTGACGCTCTTCTTGTGAGCGACAGTTCCGCGTCTTGCAGCG
Organism: Pseudomonadota bacterium; assembly: GCA_024743055.1. Lineage (GTDB taxonomy): Bacteria > Pseudomonadota > Alphaproteobacteria > Sneathiellales > Sneathiellaceae > Sneathiella. The sequence goes on along the minus strand of JANSXH010000007.1, from coordinate 26,342 downwards.
AAATTGCAACTAACTCACCGTTGTTTAATTGGTTTGTGACACCCCATTTTGGGACAAGAGCCAGGCCCGTACCGTCAACAGCTTCCGCAACCAATTCCGCACCGATGTTACTGATGAACGCGGGGCTGGACAGGACATCAACCCATCCTTCGTCGGTTTTCGCCTGCCAATAAATGATGCGTCCAGGGCCGCGATAAAGGAGCGTTTTGTGTCTTTGCAGGTCTGAGAGTGTTTCTGGTGTCCCGTATTCCTCCAAGTAGGTTTTCGAGGCCACCAGCACATAGGTTTCATCGGTCAGCTTTTTAGCAATGGCGCGGTCTGGAGGTTCCGCTGTGGCCCGAATTGCAATGTCCACTTCGTTCCCAGCCAAATCGGATAACTGTTCGGTAAGCTCTACATCAACTACCAAATCTGGATACTTACGCCGGAGCAGTCTGACTGCGGGTATAAGAAACACTCCACCAAATCCGGGAGTCGCGGTTATGCGCAGCAAGCCGGATGGAGAGGCAGCCCGATCCTTTATGAGATCCTGCGCGTAATCGAGCGTTTTTACACCAGATCGAACGTGCTCGAGGTAAAAATTACCAAGCTCCGTTAGGCGTACGACGCGGGTAGTGCGAAGCAGCAGCGAGACACCGAGATCAGATTCCAAATCCTGTATCCTGCGTGAAATAGACGATGCAGGAACCCCGATGACCCTGGCGGCGGCAGTAAAACTGCCAAGTTCCGCAACCTTGATAAAATAGTTGATGGCGCGCAGGCGATCCATCTTAGTCCCTTATCCATTACCCTTCTCCAATTCAATTTCATCTATTATTGTCAAAAAGACAATATAATTCGCCATATTTGCCTAATTATCTATCAATTTAGCCGCCCTTATATCCAGTACGACAACAATTCCTTTTTTTGATTGGAGTACAGGAAATGAAAATTATTGAATTTGCAGAGCTCGGCAATCCGGCTGACGTGTTGAAACTTAAAGAAATACCCTCACGCACACCGGCTGCAGGTGAAATTCGCGTAAAAATAATTGCTACACCCATTCACCCCGCTAACTTGCTGCAGATTGCCGGGCAATATGCTGTTACTCCGGATCTGCCTTCTATTCCTGGAGGAGAAGGTGTCGCTGAGGTCGTAGAGATCGGCGACGGTGTCGAGCATTTCAAGCTAGGACAAAAAGTGCTGATGGCCGGTGCTGGAGGTACTTGGCGAGATGAATTAATAGCACCGGCGACTGCCTTTATCCCTGCGCCTCCAGGTGATGCAGAGCAACTTTCCATGTTGGCAGTCAACCCCCTGACTGCGCATCTACTTTTGACAAAGTTCAAGGACTTGAAAGAAGGAGAATGGATTATCCAAAGTGCCGCCAATTCCGCAGTTGGCGAAATAGTTATTCAGCTTGCTGCTCAACGGGGTATTAGGACAGTCAATGTCATACGTCGCGAAACCTTAATTCCCAGCCTGAAATCCATGGGCGGAGATGTCGTCCTGGCCGATGGCCCAGACCTTGCGGAGAGGGTGAAGGCGGAGACTGGAGGCGTACCAATCGTACTTGCGCTTGATAGTGTTGCTGGTGAAACTTTTGAGCGGCTTGTAAGCACTTTGGCATTCGATGCGACCATTGTTTCCTATGGCAATCTTTCCGGCCAACTGCCTCGGTTGGACCTGACATCGGTGATTGCCAATGACGTCAATGTGCGTGGTTTCTGGCTCGCCAAATGGTATGAAATGGCCAGTCAGGAGGACAGGCAAGCTGCATTCGGTACTCTTATGCCTTTGTTTGCTGGTGGTCATGTGAAAACCCGGATCGACTCCCGATTTCCACTAGAAGAAATCAGAGAAGCGGTTACGCGTGCGTCTGAAAGTGGGCGTGACGGCAAAGTTATTCTGACGCCCAACGCCGATTGAGGAAATGCAAAGGGGGGATTACTCGTTTCATCTGAATCCTCCCTAAAACACATGGAAAGAAAGCAAATAAAATGGAAATAGCGCTAAAAATGCCAGTTTATGCGGCCCTCCTCGGCGGCACACTGATCGTTATTCAAAATGTCCTGATGCTCAATGTCGGTCTTTATCGAACGAACCAGAAAAAAGGTGTTGGTATTGATGGCGATGTGACGCTTGAGCGCCGCGTGCGCCGTCATGGCAACCTAGCAGAAAATGCTGCGATTTTTATTATCGTACTTACGCTCTACGAATTGCTTCTTGGTCAGACGGCGATGGCATTATTGTCAGCAATAGTGTTTGCTGCCGCGCGCTTGTCACATATCGCGGGATTCGCAAATGAAGCAGGTTCTCACCTTATTGGAGTACAGGGCAGAAAAAAGATTTTTGTATTGATGCGCGCCGTCGGTGCCGGCCTGTCAGCGCTTGCCTCTTTAATGATTGGTGTTGCTCTCGTATATGCAGTCGTTACAGGTTCCATGTCTTAAAGCCGTCCACTAATCGCGGTGTTGTAATGCCGATATCTAAAAAGGAATTCAGAAAAGCTGAAAAAGCGGATGAACATGACAATGCCCGTTTTCGTCTTACATTGCCGACAATACCAGTATACTACTGAATTAGTTAGTAAGCGGGTGGATAGTAGACCGAAGCAGAGGATAAATTGAAGATTGATCTTGTAATTTTTGACTGTGATGGCGTCATTATTGACAGTGAGATTATTAGTGCTAAGGCTCTGGTCAGCCAGATGAAGGACTGTGGTTTTGACGTCAATCTTCAATATGTCCTGAACAATTTCATCGGTAGAAGTTTTTCTTCGGTTAAGAAAGTGATCTCGCAAACATACGGGCGAGATTTGCCTTCCGATTTTGAGAAGTTATATCTCCAACATCTTTTGGCGCAATTTGAAACGGAACTTAGATTAATGGATGGAGTTGTGGAGGTCCTGGAAAATCTATCGGTTTCATACTGTGTGGCGACAAGCAGCAGCCCAGTACGAGCTATGAGGTCTATGGAAATTGTCGACTTGAAGGAAACAATAGGTGAGCGACTATATACAGCCTCTGAGGTTCGAAATGGGAAGCCAGCTCCAGACCTCTTTCTTCACGCGTCAAAAAAAATGGGATACTTGCCGGAAAATTGCCTGGTAATTGAGGACAGCCCGAGTGGGATACTGGCTGGTAAAGCAGCCGGGATGTCCGTATGGCAGTTTTGCGGAGGGAGCCATCTAAAACCTGTTTCAGAAAAGGTCAAAGAGGAGTTTCCTGAAATCGTCAAATTTGACAAATGGTCGGAATTCTTTGAAATAGCTCCATCACTAAAGTTAAAGAGTTAAAGGCGTAAGGGGAGAGATGGCAACCAAAAACGACATGGAATCCCAGCGTTTGGATGATGCTGCTCGGGCGGGATGGCTCTATTATGTTGCTGGCAATACGCAAGATGAAATTGCCATCAAGCTCGGTGTCTCTCGCCAATCCGCACAGAGGTTGGTGTCTCTTGCGACGAAATCTCGATTGATTAAGGTTCGACTGGATCATCCAATTGCGCGATGTATGGAACTTGCTCATCGTCTTACGGAGAAGTACGGGCTTTTAAACTGTGAAATCGTGCCGAGTGATCCAGGAGCTCCTGACTCTACCCTTGGTCTTTCTCAATCTGGAGCCGGGTATATAGAACAGCAGTTGCGAGCAAAAGAACCAAAAATCCTGACATTTGGCACTGGACGTGTTTTGAGGGCATGTGTTGCCCAAATTTCAACAATGGACTGCCCCCAGCACAGAATTGTGTCCCTTGTCGGCAATATGATGCCTGATGGGTCGGCTTCCGCCTACAATGTTATTAATCGGCTAGCTGATAAAGTGAAAGCCGTCCATTACCCAATGCCATTACCGGTGATAGCCAGCTCAATAGAAGAGCTTAAAATGCTTCACGAGCAAAAGCCGATAAAGAGTAATCTGGAGCTTGCACGGCGAGCAGATGCGGCTTTTGTTGGTATTGGGCATCTTGGGGATCACGCCCCAATGTATGAAGATGGATTCTTGGACGCGAGTGACGTAGAAAGCTTATTGAGGGCTGGCGCTGTTGGTGAGATTGTTGGTTGGGTATTTGATGAAAAAGGGTCCATCCTGAAGCACCCTTTGAATGCCAGAGTTGCGAGTGCTCCACTCACTATAAATCCTGAAAACCCGGTTTTTGGACTGGCGGCTGGGCAGAGTAAAATCGCAGCGATTCGAGGGGCGATGCTGGGGAATTTGATCAATTCTCTGATTACCAATGAGTATACTGCAGAGCGACTGCTTCAAAGCTGATCCCTTAGTTTTTCATATAACCTATTGAAGAAAAGAAACTTTCTGCAATACGCCTGGTCCGGGCGGGCGACAGGCTAATAATAGTCTTGACTTATATTTGATCTTGTGTGAGCATTTATTCAAATAAATAGCAAATGCTCAAATGCTTGTTTAAAACTGGGAGGACTCAATGAAGAAATTTACCCGTGCCTTAATCGGCGCGACGATCTTATCCATGATAGCAGCACCTGCTCTCGCGGAAACACTTACCATCGCTACAGTAAACAATGGCGATATGGTTCGTATGCAGAAACTGACTGATGACTTCACAGCGAAGAATCCTGGGATTGAACTCGAATGGGTCACGCTTGAAGAGAATGTGCTACGCCAACGGGTGACGACGGATGTGGCAACCAAAGGCGGGCAATATGATGTCATGACCATTGGTACCTATGAAGTCCCGATTTGGGGTCAAAAGGGATGGCTTGTTTCCCTCAACGACCTACCAGCTTCCTATGACATTGATGACATTCTGCCAGCCATTCGAGGTGGTCTGACAGTTGATGACAATCTGTATGCAGCCCCGTTTTACGGCGAAAGCTCGATGGTAATGTATCGCAAGGACCTCATGGAAAAAGCAGGTATGGAAATGCCGGATGCGCCAACATGGGACTTTATTGCCAAGGCCGCCCGCGCCATGACCGATAAGAATAACGAGATTTACGGTGTTTGCTTGCGTGGTAAAGCGGGTTGGGGCGAGAACATGGCCTTCCTGACGGCGACATCCAATTCGTTCGGCGCCAAATGGTTTGATATGGACTGGAACCCCCAGTTTGACAGTGAGCCCTGGAAGAAAACACTTAATTTCTATATTGATCTGATGAATGACGCCGGACCTCCAGGTGCCTCTTCCAATGGCTTCAATGAGAATTTGGCACTCTTCCAGTCCGGAAAATGCGGAATGTGGATTGATGCAACTGTTGCAGCTTCCTTTGTGACGGACCCTGAAAACAGTAAAGTTGCCGATAAAGTCGGTTTCGCATTAGCCCCTGACGCAGGCCTTGGAAAACGAGGAAACTGGCTCTGGGCATGGAGTCTGGCTATTCCTGCAGGCACGCAGAAAATGGAAAGCGCCAAGAAGTTTGTTGCCTGGGCGACGTCCAAGGAATACCTGGATCTCGTCGCTGCCGAGGAAGGCTGGGCGAACGTTCCACCGGGCACACGCGCGTCCCTGTATGCAAACCCTGAATATGCAAAGGTACCGTTTGCCAAGATGACGATCGACAGCATCAATTCGGCTGATCCAAAAAACCCGACAGTTGACCCAGTGCCTTATGTCGGCGTCCAGTTTGTCGCTATACCTGAATTTCAGGGGATCGCTACGTCTGTAGGGCAGCAGTTCTCTGCGGCTCTTGCCGGAAACATCACGGCGGATCAAGCTCTCTCCAATGCTCAGGCCTTGACAGAACGTTCTATGAAGAAGGCTGGCTATATCAAATAGCCTTTCCTCCTAATGGGGCCGACCCTAACTAGTCGACCCCATTCCATTTCATCGAATTCCGAATAGGGGAGACCTTCCATGGCGACGACCCATTCCCGATTTGCGGCACGATTCATGATTTCTCCAGCAGTTATACTGCTGCTGGGATGGATGATTATTCCTCTGTCGATGACGATTTATTTTTCTTTCCTCAATTACAACTTGCTGTCTCCGGGGATGGAAGAGTTCATTGGGTTCACTAATTATGAGTTCTTTCTGACTGACCCAGCCTTTTTTGCAGCCCTTGGCAACACCATCCTGCTCGTCGTCGGCGTTCTGCTTATTACGATTGTTGGCGGGATTGCCTTGGCTCTGTTGTTGGATCAGCCGATGTGGGGGCAGGGGATCGTCAGAATACTGGTCATCGCCCCGTTCTTCGTGATGCCGACTGTTTCCGCTCTTGTTTGGAAGAATATGTTTATGAATCCGGTCAACGGACTATTTGCACACGCCGCCAAAGCAATAGGATTGCAGCCGTTTGACTTTTTTGCCCATGCACCCCTATCGTCGATTATCATTATCGTTGCCTGGCAATGGCTGCCCTTTGCGACTCTTATTCTATTGACCGCTCTCCAATCGCTGGATCAAGAACAACTTGAAGCAGCAAAGATGGATGGCGCACGAAAAGTCAGCCGTTTTGTTCATATCATCCTGCCCCATATGTCACGGGCGATCACGGTCGTCATTCTGATCCAAACCATTTTTCTGCTATCCATCTTCGCGGAAATTCTCGTGACTACCAATGGCGGACCGGGATATGCATCGACCAATATAACCTACCTCGTTTACGCTCAATCCTTACTGCAATTCGATGTCGGTGGGGGATCGGCCGGAGGTATCGTTGCGGTCATCCTCGCCAATATCGTCGCCATCTTCCTGATGCGGATGATTGGCAAGAATCTGGAGGCTTGATCTCATGTCAAACAGCAACATTGATCAACGGAAAATAGTCTTCACCATCGTCGCCTGGAGTGTCGGGATATTGATTTTCTTCCCAATCCTCTGGACTTTCCTGACCAGTTTCAAGACCGAAGCGGAGGCAATTGCATCACCACCAGTTTTTCTAGGCTTTGACTGGACCATGGAAAATTACGGTGAAGTGCAAGAAAGATCCAACTATTTCAGGCATTTCTGGAATTCAATTGTTATCTCTGTGGGGTCGACCTTGCTGGGGTTGCTGATTGCAATCCCTGCGGCCTGGGCTATGGCCTTCGTACCTGCGAAGCGGACCAAAGATGTGTTGATGTGGATGCTGTCCACAAAGATGCTGCCGCCTGTTGGTGTTCTTATCCCCATCTATCTGATCTTCCGGGATACGGGTCTTTTGGATACCAGAACCGGCTTGGTTCTGGTGCTGACAATGATCAATCTACCGATCATCATTTGGATGCTTTACACCTATTTCAAAGAAATTCCGGGTGAAATCCTGGAGGCGGCGCGGATGGACGGCGCTACTCTCTTTGCAGAAATAGTCCATGTCCTGACACCAATGGCTGTACCGGGGATAGCCTCTACCCTGTTGCTGAACATCATTCTTGCCTGGAACGAGGCCTTCTGGACGCTCAACCTGTCTGCCGCGGATGCGGCACCCTTAACTGCATTTATTGCCAGTTATTCCAGTCCAGAAGGCCTTTTCTACGCAAAGCTGTCTGCGGCCTCAACGATGGCGATCGCACCGATCCTCATCATGGGCTGGTTCAGTCAGAAACAACTTGTCCGCGGTCTGACATTCGGCGCCGTGAAATAGGAGGATACCATGGGAAGTATCAGACTTGAGAATGTGACCAAAAGTTTCGGAAATGTTGAGGTTATTCCTCCTCTCGATCTGGAAATAAATGAAGGCGAGTTCGTTGTATTTGTTGGTCCGTCGGGATGCGGTAAGTCAACGCTTCTGCGGTTGATTGCTGGATTGGAAGATGTCACATCGGGCACCATCGCAATTGATGGAGAAGATGCCACAAGTGTTCGGCCAGCCAGGCGGGGCCTTGCTATGGTCTTTCAGTCCTATGCTCTCTATCCGCATATGACGGTTCGCAAAAATATTGCATTCCCGTTGAAAATGGCGGGCATGGATCAAGCAGAAATCGATCGCAAAGTAGATGGTGCTGCGAATGTCCTCAATCTTTCAAGCTACATTGATCGTCGCCCCGGACAGCTTTCAGGTGGACAGCGACAACGCGTCGCCATTGGCAGGGCAATTGTCCGCGAACCAAAAGCGTTCCTATTTGACGAGCCCTTATCCAATTTGGACGCGGCTTTGCGGGTGAATATGCGGCTTGAGATTTCTGAGCTCCATCAGAATCTGAGCACCACAATGATCTATGTGACCCATGATCAGATCGAGGCCATGACAATGGCAGACAAAATTGTGGTTTTACATGACGGCCGGATTGAGCAGGTCGGGTCACCTCTGGAGCTCTATCGCAATCCCAGAAACCTTTTTGTTGCAGGTTTTATAGGTTCTCCGAAAATGAACTTTCTGAGCGGTGCTGGCGCTGAAGCTTACAATGCGCATACGATTGGAATTCGCCCCGAGCATCTAACATTGTCAAAGGAAAATGGGCTTTGGAAAGGGAAGGTCGGCGTGGCCGAGCATCTCGGTTCAGATACGTTCTTGTATGTCACTTTAGATGAGGGAAGCCACTTTACAGTACGTGCTGAAGGAGAAGTGGATATTCGACATGGAGATACGGTTTTTGTCTCCGCGGAATCCGAAAAAATCTACCGATTTGACGCCAATGGATTGGCCCTCTAACGGTGCGTCTGGATGGTAAATCAGCCTTGATTACAGGATCAGCGCGCGGCATTGGTAGGGCGTTCGCGGAAGCGTTCGTTCGAGAGGGCGCAATTGTTGCCATAGCCGACATAGATCTGAAGGGTGCTGAAAAAGTGGCCTCTGAACTACATCCTAACGCCTTTGCGGTGGAAATGGATGTTTCGGATATCTCCTCAATTGAGCAGGCTGTTGAAGTGGTATCCCAAAGATCAGGCGGTATAGATATTCTTGTCAATAATGCCGCCGTTTTTGATCTGGCGCCCATATCTGACATCACAGAAGAAAGCTTCGACCGTGTATTTGCCATTAATGTCAAAGGAGCGCTTTTGACCCTTCAAGCGGTTGCTGAAGTTATGAAAGACCATAGGCGTGGCGGTAAAATTATCAATATGGCCAGTCAGGCCGGGCGACGAGGCGAGGCGTTGGTTGCAGTCTACTGCGCAAGCAAAGCCGCAGTCATAAGCCTGACCCAGTCCGCTGGGCTGGATTTAATCCAATATGGGATCAATGTGAACGCAATTTCGCCTGGAGTTGTCGACGGAGAGCATTGGGATGCTGTCGATGCCTTGTTCTCCAAATATGAAAATCTTCCAAGAGGAGAGAAAAAGCGGCTAGTCGGAGAGGCTGTTCCGTACGGCCGGATGGGCCAAGCAGAAGACCTGGTTGGTATGGCCACTTTCCTGGCCTCCGCTGAGAGTGCATATGTCGTGGGCCAGACGTTCAACGTCGATGGCGGAAATTGGATGAGTTAGTGCAAGCAATGAAAATAACCCCTAATTCCCTTGGCAGTCTTGCAGGTACGGTGTCACTTCCAGTCTATGAGAGAAGTTCAGTATCTCCAGGTATTCTGCATATCGGTGTCGGCAACTTTCACCGCGCTCATCAAGCTGTCTATCTGGATAATCTGTTTGCAAAAGGTCTCGATCTCGATTGGGGAATAATGGGCGCTGGCGTCATGCCCTATGATACAAAAATGAGGAAATTGCTCGCGCAACAGGATTGGTTGAGCACTGTAATTGAGCTAGATCCAAATGGGTATAACGCGCGTGTCGTCGGGGCGATGATCGCCTATGCAGATGTTTCCGGAGCAAGTTTAGTTCAGGCATTATCAAAGCCCGAAATCCGAATTGTTTCAATGACAATAACAGAAGGCGGCTACTTTCTAGAGCAAGGTTCCGGCAGTTTTAATTCAGATCATCCGGATATAATCGCGGATGCGGTGAGCACGGAACCTCCAAGAACCGTATTCGGAGCTCTAGTCAAGGCGTTGGCAATTCGAAGGGCAAAAGGGATTGCCCCATTCACCATTATGTCCTGCGACAATGTGCCTGAAAATGGGCACGTCACGCGGCAAGCAGTTCTGGGCTTGGCCGAAATGGTCTCGGGCAGTCTGGCATCCTGGATTCTAGAAAATGTCTCCTTTCCGAGTGGTATGGTGGATTGCATTACGCCTGCAACAGGCGATCGAGAACGACAAATGGCCTATGACCGATTTGGTATAGAAGATGAGGGGTTGGTTGTTTGTGAGCCTTACCGTCATTGGGTTTTGGAAGATTCTTTTATTGAAGGGCGGCCGGCTCTAGAAGAAGTCGGTGTCAAATTTGTATCGGATGTCGGACCCTATGAGCAAATGAAGTTGCGCATTGTCAATGGTGGGCATGCCGCTATTGCCTATCCCTCTGCGCTCATGGGGATCGAATATGCACACGAAGCTATGCAGATGCCACTTGTCAGGCAGTTTTTGCATAAACTCGAAGCAGAGGAGATCATTCCTACGTTGCCGAAAGTGAATGGTATTGAATTTCAGAATTATCTCGGTCAGACAATGGACCGGTTTTCCAACGCCGAAGTCGGCGATACAGTTGCTCGGCTTTGCCTCGATGGATCTAATCGCCAGCCGAAATTTATTCTTCCCGCAATTGAAGAAAGGCTGAGCCAAGGGTCTGATATTTCCGGGCTTTCTTTGGAAGTAGCTCTTTGGTGCCGGTATTGCTCAGGGAGAGATGAAGAAGGTAACACTCTTCATCTTGTTGATGAAAATGCAGAACGTTTACGGGATAAGGCCCGGTTGGCGCAGGACAATCCTCAGGCATTTCTGGATATGCCAGATATTTTTGGATCCTTGGCTGAGAATAAAATTTTTGCAGAAAAATTTTCGGAAGCTCTGAGATCAATTTGGGAAAAAGGGACATCGGCGACACTGGAAACATACCTGGCCAAAGGAAATTCCAAGTGATTATCTGTTGCGGAGAGGCGTTAATAGATTTGATACCCAAGTCTTTGGCAGACGGTAGCGAGGCCTATCTGCCTGTCCCAGGTGGTGCCGTTTTCAATACAGCGGTCGCCCTTGGTCGGTTGGGTGAAGATGTTGGTTTTTTATCAGGCATATCTACCGATCCCTTTGGACAGAAATTAATTTCTTTCCTGGAATCCTCCGGCGTTGGAACAGCTTTTTGCCGACGAAATCCTGGACCTACCACCCTGGCGTTGGTCACGATGAGGGAAGGGACAGCTCAGTACAACTTTTATGATGAAAAATCCGCTGGCCGAATGCTTGATATTGAAGCCCTGCCGAATATTTCGGACGAAATAGAAGCGCTTCATTTCGGTGCCATTAGCTTGATCCATGAGCCATGTGGTTCTGCTTTCGAAGAATTCATGCGACGAATGCACAGTTCTACTGTGATTTCCTTCGACCCTAATATTCGTCCAAAATTCATAACGGATGAAACGTCTTATCGGGAGAGGTTACGAAGGATGATAGCCATGAGCGACATCATCAAGGTTTCTGAAGAAGATATGGCATGGCTTGAACCCGGTTCTAGTTTTGAGCATATCGCAAACAACTGGATTGAAGATGGTGCGGTTGTTGTCACCCTAACAATGGGTGAAGACGGTGCAAGAAGCCTTACGAAAAAGCTCGATGTAACCTGCCCTGCAACGCCAGTAAGAGTTGTGGACACAGTTGGTGCTGGGGACACATTTAATGCCGGATTTTTATCTAGCCTTAGATCAAACAAAGTTTTGACAAAAGATGATCTCAAGACAATTGGTCCAGACGCACTTATGTCTGCATTGGAATACGGAGCAAAGGTCGCAGCCTATACAGTTGGTCAGACCGGAGCCAAGCCCCCTTGGCGAGACGACTTGGAGCTAGTCAAAAATAACTAGCCCCTTCTTGCAAGCGGATCGTTGAAAATGCTGGTACTATTAGTAGGTGTTTTAAAAGAACTATGACCGAAACTATCGGTGGTCACCTGAACGTGGGCGATGTTGGGGGTGAGGACTTAATGCTTGCAGTTGAGTATGTGCAGGAGCCTGAACACGGACATTTTTCGATCCGGTAATGACCATAAGTGCGAAAGTCAGTGGCGCATGGCTTAAATTTCTGCATTTTTCGCTCTCTTCTCCTTATTGGAAGGTGCGAGTTTTCCGCCATATTTTTTGTTCGCTTGTTATCAATATGTTCGGCGTTCAAGAGTGAAGTTCGAAATGCCTCATGTTAGGATTTCAGTTTATTATTGACGATTTGCGTTGGCGCAAAACCTTGCTAAGTAAATTTAAAAAAAATATAGTCCGATCTCCCTCCCGGCCGGAAAGGGATATTGATCACTTAACGGGCTTAAGTCCCAAGCCGAGTTTACAGTATGGCGATTGCACCAAATATAATCGATGGCAAGCCTACATTACGTGTTCTTGGAACTTCTGTTACGCTTATCGAGCCTATCAGAAAACAGGCTGAGCAAGACCTGGGCCTTCATCTCGATTTTACCATTTTGGATGGTACGGAGGCGCAGCGCCGAGGAGCTTTGAAACCTGAATCCTTCGACGTTTATGACCAATGGTTCCATGATCTCGATCTGATCTGGCCGGCAGGATCAATCGGTGCGATTGATATCAATAGGATTGATAACTGGGAGCAAATCAATTCGTTGCCAAAAACAGGTAGACTGAACGGAAATGCGAGAACGGGTTTGCACGGTGATCCAAGCAAACGGCTATTTATTCAGCTTGATGGATCCCTGGGGCGGGCACCGACAGACCAAATCAGTATGTTGCCAACCGTGCATAATGCTGACAGTTTCGTTATTCCAGAAGGTATGGAAAACGAGGTAACAAGTTGGGGGAGCCTTTTGGATCCGGCTTGGTCTGGCAGAGTCGTCTTGCAACGAGATGCTGCGATCGGATGCTTGGATGTCTTGCTTGCACTATCTGCGAAGAAAGAATTTTTAGCACAGGATATCGGTAATCTCGAGCTGGAAGAAATTGATCAGCTGTCAAAAATTCTCCATCAATATCGAACAAAAGGTCATTTCAGAAGCATTTGGGCGGATGAAATTGATGCGATCGCAGTGATTGATGGAAGTGTTCCTGTCATTGGTTCAATGTGGTGGTCTGGACTAATTGCGCTTCGTGCCAAGGGAATTCCTGTAACCATGGCTACACCTATTGAAGGATACAGAGGTTGGTTCGGCGGAATAGCGATTTCGAACCGGCTGGACGATCGAATGAAAGATGCAGCCTATGAGTATTTGAACTGGTGGCTATCTGGGCCAGCTGGCGCTCTTGCAACTCGGAACGGTGCGTATATGTCCAACCCGGAGGCTTCTAAGCCCCACCTGTCCGAGGCTGAATGGGACTTTTGGTACGAAGGAAAGCCAGCTCGCGAAATTATTCGAAATGCCTTTGGCGCTCCGGTTTTTCGTATTGGGGATATTCGTTCCGGCGGTAACTATGAAGAAAGAATGTCTCGAGTGATTGTCTGGGATACGATTATGGATGAGCATAATTACCTGGTGAGGCATTGGGATTATGCGCTGGGACTGTAGGGGAGTTTTCCGCTAGTATTTTTGCGGTACGAGAAACTGTGGCAAATCAGGTTCTACAAAAACAGAAAAGGTTTTAAGTCGCTGGCGACTTCGCCCGGCTGCTAACAGAATATGCTGCTCAAGCGCCTGGGCCGCCATGTCGTAAGCCCCTCGCATCAGGAAATCGAGAACAATTATATGTTCCCGGATAGCAGAAAGAGGCGGCGTCGATTTTACGGTGGAAAAGAAGAGCGTATTTATGACCAGAGAGGATTGGCTTTGATTGATCATTGCCAGCAGTGTCTTGTTTTTTGACCGTGCCAACAAATCGACATGAATGTCAGTTTCCAGCTTTTCACATTCCTCCCAAATACGCTGGGAGCCTGATTCAAACACTTTTTGAGCACGCTCCCACATTGCTTGGATCTCAGTCGCCGGCGTAGATTTTGCGCTTTCAATCAATGCAAGCGGCTCAAGCTTGCTCCGGATGGCATAATAGTTGTCCACGTCGCGAGTGGTAAGTGGCCCTAGGAGCCAATGTGAACGTTCCCCCTTATTGACAAGGCCTCGCTGGTTGAGGCGGGAAAGCAACTCACGAATAACTGTTCGACTGACGTTATAGTGGTCCGCTGCCATTTGCTCATTAATTTGATAGACGCCAAATGGTAGGGCGCCGAGCAGGGTCTTTTCGAAATCCCCTGCAATTCTTTGAGAGATGACTCGCGGTTGACGGCGTAGCTCATCTGTTTTTTCGAGCCCGAGATGACTTGGCGTAAGCCGTATGCGTTGAGGGTCGGATTTTTCCGATGCCCCTGCGACTACATATCCACGTCCGCCAAACTGTCTTAATTTCCCTTTTTCGAAAAGCTCAGAGAGGGCCTTTCTAACAGGGGTTCTGCTGGTGCCGCATAGCTTGGCAATCGGCTCTTCAGTGAGAACGGTGTCGACGGCAAGGCTGCCTCTGTCTATCGCACTCGATAGCAATTCGGCGATTTCAAGATATCTGGGGGACGGGCGCTTTGAGATGACGGGCTTTGTGCTTTCCATATCTCTACATCTCATGACTGAAAATCAGATTCAAGGGTAGCTTTGAAGAGATGAATATGACGCAAATTAAATATAATTTCCATAAATGATTTTTGTATACAAAAAGTGCATTAAAATTTCGTATACGGGGTATTTAAAAAAAATATGCACAATAAAATTGACTTTCGAATATAAAGTACGTTATTTACGAACTCAACGCAGGGAAAATTATAGAAGTATTTGGGGGTAGACAGGATGATGGAATTGAGGGGGCTGGAAAAATCCTATGAAGGAAATCCAGCTATCCAGAATTTATCTCTTTCCGTGATGGATAATGAATATCTGACATTGTTGGGGCCATCCGGTTCTGGGAAATCTACTTTGTTGCGACTGATCGCCGGCTTAGAGCAACCTGATGACGGTAGTATCCAGTTGGAAGGTGAGGACTTGGATGGGCGGCCCGCCTACATGCGTAACTTGGGCTTTGTTCAGCAAAAATATGCGTTGTTTCCGCATATGTCGGTTTTTGACAATGTCGCATTTGGATTGCGCTATCGACAGGAAGACCCTCTGCAGGATGCCTCTGAAGTTCATGACAGGGTCTCCAGAATTCTCGAACTTGTCGGCTTGCTCGGATATGAAGAGCGGATGGTCGGTCAGCTTTCTGGCGGCCAGAAGCAAAGGGTGTCTCTTGCTCGAACTTTAGTATGCGAGCCTAAGATCTGTTTGCTAGATGAGCCGCTGGGGGCCCTGGATGCCAACTTGCGGGAGCGCATGGCGATTGAGTTGCGGCGAATTCGGGCAGCTCTCAAGGTCACCTTTCTTCATGTCACAGGAAATGAAACCGAGGCCTTAGCGATGGGCGATAGAGTTGTCGTTCTTGACAAAGGACGCATCTGTCAGGTGGCGGCGCCGGAGGAAGTGTTCTCCGCCCCAACGTCCATTGATGTTGCCAAATTCTTAAACGCCTATAACCTTTTTCCGGGGCGAGGGGAGCTAGACGGTTTTGCTTATTCGGGGCACTTACTTCCTATCAAATGCGACGCCCGCCAAGCCCATTTTTACGGCATTCGATACGACCATATTCGAATAATCACTGGTAATGATGACGGGGCAGGTTTCAAGGCAAAATTCCTAGCCAGCGAGTTTGAAGGTGCTCGGATCAAATACTTGTTTGAACGGCCTGATGGCGGCGTCTTTGAGGCGGAGATGCATTTAGGCGAAGGCGATCCGATCACCCTTACACCAAATGAGTTTTACGAAGTGAGCTGGGACCCAAAAGAGGTCTTGCTTTTTGACACCTCAGGGGAGTTGCTCAAGTCTAATGCCCGTGGGGAGGTCGCAAAATGACCGACATCAACGTCTCAAACCCTACTGAAATAAAGAGCGGAACCCAAGGCAGTTCTCTGAAGGCCAAAATTGATAAAGGTCGTTATTTCCTCCTGGCACCTGGCGTCTTATGGATGGTTCTGTTTCTCATCATTCCCCTGGCGATGATGGTATATGTCAGCTTTTGGACGCAAACGACATTTGCTGTCAATTCGACTTTAACCACGAAGTCATGGGTCACGTTCTTCTCATCCGAGACCTATATGAATGCCCTGTTCAGGACGGGCAGGTTATGGCTAACCGTATTGGCCCTGACCTTTATCATTGGCTATCCCGTAGCCCTTTATGTTGGTCAGCTCATCCGCTCGGAAACCCTGCGGACAATTTTGTTGGTAACCTGCGTCATTCCTTTCTGGACTTCCTTCCTCATTAGGGTTTTGGCCTGGCGGCCGATGTTGGGTAAAGAAGGGGCGGTCAATATCGTGCTCCAGAAACTCGGCATCATCAATACACCTATTGAAGTCCTTCTTTTTACTGAAGTATCGGTGGTTATCGGACTGGTTCAGATCTACGTTGTGTTCATGGTCGGCCCAATTGCTTTTATGCTCGGCCGGATTGATCACAACCTTATTGAAGCAGCCAGAGATCTTGGCGCTTCGACCTGGACCATTTTTCGAAAAATCATCTTTCCACTCAGCCTCCCGGGCGTTGCAGTCGGTGCAATCTTCGTGTCAGTCATGGTACTGGGCGAGTTTGCAACGCCTGCGGCGCTGTCCGGCCGGAAAGTCAACTTACTCGGAAACATCATCGTGACGCAGGTGGGGTCCCTGAAATGGGCATTCGCTGCAGTCGTTGGGGTGGTCCTGACCGTTGTCATGGCGCTTGTCATAACCGCGCTTCTTCGTGTCGTTAATCTCAGAAAAGAACTGTGAGGGATCCGCATGTATCATCTTAACGGACTGCGCTGGACCCTCGGTATATTTACGGCCCTGTTTCTCGTCTTCCTGTATGGCCCCTTCGTGGTGATGACCATTTTGAGTTTTCAGCAAGGGCCGGAAGGAGGACCTCAGTTCCCCATCATTGAATGGTCAACTTTTTGGTACCAGCACGTGTTGTCGATTGCTGAACCGTCTCGCGTCGCACCGCTTCCGATAGGGGAAGCACTCATCAGATCGCTGACACTTGCCTTTGCTACGATGGTTGTTTCGACTTTGCTGGGGACGCTATCTGCACAGGCCTTCAGACAGAATTTCAAAGGTTCTGGTGTCGTATTCTATCTCATCGTTCTTGGCATGATGGTTCCCGGCGTGCTGCTGGGACTGGGTATGGCGCTGGTTGCCGATCAGTTTGACATCGCGAGAACATGGTGGGGCACAGCTTTTGTACTGCATGTGGTTTACACCTTTCCATTTTCCTTCCTTGTCATGCTTGCCATCTTTAACCGGTTTGACAAATCTTTGGAGGAAGCTTCGTGGATGCTCGGTGTCGATCCGGTAAAGACTTTCAGGAAAATTACTTTTCCGATGATTTTTCCGGGCGTGCTTTCGTCCATGCTGTTCGCCTTCACTCTCAGCTATGACGAATTTCCGAGAACCCTATTTACCGGTGGCTCTGAGGCGACGATGCCAATCGCCATTTACGGAACTTTTGCGGTTGAAATTCATCCGAACCTTTTTGCTTTTGGTGTCCTGACAACCCTTGCCTCGTTTGCGCTTTTGACAATTTACGGTGTCCTGATGGCGCTCTCTGTTCGACGCGCAAAAATTCAAAGCTCCGGCTTGCAAGAGGAAATCGCATGACGGGGTTTATGGACAAAAACGCCATTGTAACGGGCGCTGGTGCCGGAATAGGTCGTGCCATTGCTCACAGGTTTGCACAGGAAGGGGCGAGAGTTCTCGTCACTGACTTACATTTGTCTGCCGCAGAGGAAACCGCGCGTCAAATTATTGATGCCGGACATATCTCAATCGCCGTTCAAGGGGATGTGTCTGATCCTGCGGATGTTGAAAAAGCCTTTGCGGCTTGTGAGGAAGCCTGGGGCGCCTGCACCCTTCTTGTCAATAACGCTGGGATCGCACAGCAGGTTGCCTTTCAGGCGATGACCGTTGAGGACTGGGATCGAATGATTTCCGTTCACCTTCGAGGATGCTTCCTTTTTTGTCACCGGGCGTTACCGGCCATGCAAGAAACTGGTGAAGGCGTGATCATAAATATCGCTTCTCAATTAGGTCAGATTGGGGGCGTGGAGCTGGTTCACTACTCCGCTGCCAAGGCTGGAATTATTGGCATGACTAAGGCTTTGGCGCGAGAGGTGTCGTCAACTGGCGTGCGCGTAAATGCCGTAGCGCCAGGACCGATCAACACGGAACTCGTGACATCACTATCCAAGGAATGGCGAGACGCAAAAGCTCGGGATCTGCCATTGGGAAGATTTGGAGAGCCTGAAGATGTCGCTGCGTCAGTCGCCTTTTTGGCATCCGACGACTCACAGATTTTCGTCGGGCAAACACTCGGGCCGAATTCCGGCGACGTGATGCTTTAAGGAGAGATACAGGTGGAAAACAAAAAAACAGTCCTCATTACAGGAGCGGGCATCGGCATAGGTAGGGCAACGGCCCTCGCCTTTGGCGCGGCCGGATACCATGTTTTCGTCACCGATATTCTTAAAGCTGAGGGAAACGAGGTCGTGAAGACTATTTGTGAGGCGGGCGGCAGCGCGGAGTTTCATAAATTGGATGTCACCTCGACAGGCCAGGTGAATGCCTTGGTTGCATCAATCGAAAAAATGTGGGGTGCCCTGGATGTTGTTGTCGGTAATGCCGGGATAGCACATCGGGTTCCGCTTGGTGAAATGACCGACCAGAAATGGGATCAAACCTTTGACATCGATCTGAAAGGGATCTTTCGTGTAGCACGCGCGGCCGCACCGACAATGAGAGCTGCCGGGCGCGGCGCAATAATCGCGGTGTCTTCCATTATGGGAGTCGCCTACGGCTGGGATGAGCATGCACATTATTCAGCCGCAAAGGCAGGTGTCGTCGGGCTCGTAAGGGGTCTTGCCGTAGAACTCGCCGGTGATGGCGTTCGGGTAAACGGAATTGCACCAGGCTATATCCGGAGCGCCCAATCACTCTCAGTTCAACATTCACTCGGGCCAGAAGGTCTTGAAAAAGCGGGTGAATTTATTCCGATGGGACGGGTCGGTGAGCCTGATGAAATCGCCGACGTTATTTTGTTTTTAGCCTCCAACGCCGCCCGGTACATGACTGGTCAGACTGTGGTTGTCGATGGTGGGCTACTCGTGGGGAGGTATTGACCAGTCACAACCAGTTTTAACTCTACCAATCAGGGAGATAAAAAATGAGTCGCAAATTACAACCAACACGCCGACAGGTTTTGGCAGGTGCCAGTACGGCAGCTGTTCTCGGTGGGACGGGGATGTTGAACAGCCAGTTCGCTTTCGCAGCCAGTCTTGGAGATCAAGCCCTCAGAACAGTCGGTCTATCCGTGACTGTTCAGGAAAGAATATTGAATGATTTCAAGGAAAAATCTGGCGTTGGCGAGGTAAACGGGAAAGCAGATATATTCCCGAATACCCAAACGGAATTGTTGTCCGGATCAAGCGCCTATGACTGCTGGGAAACCATCGGCGAGCGCCTGCCGGCGATGACAGCAACGGGGACAATTCGACCAATCCCAACCAGCACTTTATCCAATTGGGGCAACATTCGGGATACCTTCACCAAGGTAGATCCTCGAATGGAGCCGAGGGCTCAGGTTTCCGGGCAGATTTGGGCGGATGATGCCAAATCCGAGCTTTGGATGGTACCAACCGTATATAACTATGATTCCATCGGGTATCGCTCTGATCTGGTAAGTGCCGAAGAAGCAAACACCTGGACAGCCTTGTTTGATCCAAAATTCAAGGGCAAAACGGGCCTCAATGTCGATCCTCTGATCGCGTTTGGTCAGGCAATTCTGGCAATGAATTCCCTCGGATTATTGGAAGTACCAAATCCTGGCAACCCAAATGTCGAGGAAATTGATGAGGCAGCAAAATTCCTGATTTCGAAGAAGAAAGAAGGACAGTTCCGTGCGCTTTGGGGGGATTTCGGGGAGCTGGTCAATCTACTTGCCTCCGGTGAGATGATCTTGGCGGACGCCTGGCAGCCAGCCGTGATGGCCGTTAAAGCGCAAGGTGTCCAATGCTCCTACGCTGTTCCAAAAGAAGGATATCGCGGATGGGCCATCGGAATTTCCGCGATTTCAAACTCGCCGAATATTGAAGCTGTCGAAGCCTATGCTGATTACTGGTTGTCTGGGCCACCAGCTGTAACGGTCTCTGAACAGGGATATTACTCTCCGACAACGAATGTCAAAGACGCCATGCCGGCTAACAAGTATGCCTTCTGGTATGAGGGCAAGCCCTGGGTTGGTCCAGCTGAGCGTGGCATCAAGGAAGGTGATTTGCGTGATGGTGGGTCTTTGAAAGAGCGGGCGTCGCATGTCGCTTACTGGCACCAGTGGCCAGATGCATATGACCATCTCATCCTTCGCTGGGATGAATTCCTGAGCGCGTAACGGTGTGGCGTAATGGGAGGCGGAATACAAGCCGTCTCCCATGACCCTAGCCGTCAATTCTCCGACGTGAAAGGCGTAATAATGAGTGAATTTGATCTCGAACTGGTCAGGCTTTCAAAAACCTATCCTGGTGGCGCGGTGGCAGTCCGCGAGTTTGACCTACAGGTCAAACAAGGAGAGTTTGTATCTTTTGTCGGTCCATCCGGGTGCGGTAAAACGACGACCTTGCGGATGATTGCCGGTTTGGAGTCAGTTACATCCGGACATATCAAAATCCGCGGTGAAGATGTCACCACAGTGCCAACTGAAAAACGGCCCACGTCAACGATCTTTCAAAATTACGCCATCTTCCCTCACATGACTGTCAGCCAGAATATCGAGTTTGGTTTGAAGGTGAGAAACCTTGCGACAAATGTCATCGATCGAAAAGTCGGTGAAATCCTTGAAAAGCTGGACTTGTCTGAAGTCGCATCGGCTAAGGAAGAATCTTTATCAGGCGGACAAAAACAGCGGCTTGCGCTTGCCCGTAGCCTGGTTATTGAGCCTGAAATTCTGCTTCTAGATGAACCGCTCGGGGCGCTGGATGCAAATCTTCGTAAATCGATTCAGGAAGAACTGAAACTCCTGCAACGAAGTCTCAACATAACCTTCGTTTTCGTCACTCATGCTCAATCGGAGGCACTTTCTTTATCAGACAGAGTGGTTGTCATGAATGCTGGCGCAGTCGAGCAGATTTCTGAGCCACTGGAGCTATATACTCGACCACAGACACCCTTTACGGCCAGATTCATTGGCTCAAACCTCATCTTTCCAGGGAAGCTCCAATCAACTGCGGAAGGGAACGCTTCTGTCCATACCTCAACGGGCCAATTTGAAGGTATCCCGGTTTTTGAGGCTGGCACTCTAAGTAAAGGCGCGGACGCATCCGTAGTCGTCCCATCCGAGTTTGTCGACGTGACGGTATCATCAGATCGTCAAGAAACTTCAAGCCCAATTGGCCTGGAGGGAACTCTGATCGATATAGATTTTGTCGGTCGCGATGCCCACTTGTCCATAGCTCTAAAAGACGAAACGCCTCTTAGATTGCAGAGCGACGCAACGGTAATGAAATCAAGAAATTTAGTTCCAGGGGAAGCCGTTGATCTGCGGTGGCAGACAAACAGGGCAACTGTGGTCTCTGGACATACGTAACCGATATCGGGCGGGCGCATAAATCAAATAGAAATTCTCAAATACGAAATCGTTAGAAATGGAGGAAAAAATGGCTAAAGAAATTTATTGCGCTTTTGGAGTGGACGTGGACGCTGTTGGCGGCTGGCTCGGATCCTATGGCGGTGAAGACAGCCCGTGCGACATCTCCAGAGGAATGTTCTCCGGCGAAGTGGGGTCCATGCGGATATTGGAGCTATTTGAGCGCTGGGGTATTAAATCTACTTGGTTCGTTCCAGGGCATTCCCTCGAAACTTTCCCAAAGGAAATGAAAGCCGTTGCCGATGCCGGACATGAGATTGGTATGCATGGATATAGCCATGAAAATCCCATTGCCATGACGCCGGAACAAGAAGAGGCTGTCATGGATAAATCTATTCAACTGATTGAGGACCTATGCGGGCGGAGGCCCACAGGCTATGTCGCGCCCTGGTGGGAATTTTCCCACGTTTCCAATGAGCTCTTACTCAAGAAAGGGATTAAATACGATCACTCCCTGATGCATCGTGATTTCACCCCTTACTATGTTAGAGTCGGAGACAGCTGGACAAAAATTGACTATACCAAAAAAGCGGAAGAGTGGATGAAGCCCTTGGTTCGTGGGGAAGAGTCAGACTTGATCGAAATTCCTTCAAGTTGGTATCTGGATGACCTTCCACCAATGATGTTCATCAAATCCGCCCCCAACAGTCACGGTTTTGTCAACCCACGGCATTTGGAGGAGATGTGGCGGGATCAGTTTGATTGGGTGTATCGCGAAATGGACTACGGCGTCGTCACATTTACAATTCACCCAGATGTATCCGGTAAACCCCACGTTCTGATGATGCTGGAGCGTTTGTACAATCACATTATTAGCCATCCAGGTGTTAAATTCACAACATTTGACGAGATCGCAAATGATTTCGCCAAGCGTTCTCCTCGAACTTGATTTGAAGGGGATCAACTGATGTGCGGTTTATGCGGCTTGATGGGTATTGAGCATTGGACGGAAACTTCAGCAAATTCTGAAGCTTTCATCTCAGATACCAATCGGTCAATCCGCAATGAACGCGCACATCGGGTTGAATTAATAAACAGAGCGCTGGGACCTCTTAAGATGCGGGTAAGGGATTTCCAGGCGTCGAGCTATACTCTGACTTCTGCGACAGGCCGAACAGAGATTGTTCACGATATCCAGTCACTGTGGGTAGCCGTGGAAAATATCTCGGCATGCCCTGTTGATCCACTGGATCCAGACTATTTGGATCATCTTTTCGGAGAAAGCCCATGATCCCGGTCAATATTGTGACCGGGTTCCTCGGTTCCGGTAAAACGACTTTGCTTAAGGAAATATTGGCGAGGCCTGAATTTTCTGACACAGCTGTGATCGTGAATGAATTTGGTGAAATAGGTCTTGATCACATCTTGTTGGAAGAAGTGGAGGAGGGGGTATTACTCCTGCAGTCTGGGTGTGTTTGTTGCACAATTCGATCCGATCTTCAGGAAACAATCCGCAATCTACAAAAAAAGGTAAGCGACGGAGAAATTCCGGTATTTCGGCGTTTGATTATTGAAACAACGGGTATTGCTGATCCGGCGCCGGTCGTCTCAACGATCTCCACAGAAAGAGTTATCAACAAGCATTTTTACGTTGGCAATATCATCTGTACAGTTGATAGCCTCACCGGATTATCAAATTTGCAGTCTTCGCCAGAGGCTTCAAAACAGGTTGCGATTGCTGATCGTATCTTGATCACCAAGACCGATATTGCTGATACCATAAAAAGAGGTTTACTGGAGAACACTCTTGTTCGCATAAATCCAAGCGCATCATTTCGAAATTCGACTGGGAAAAATTTTGACGCAAAGCACATATTTCTTGATGAGTTTAGGGACCCGGCGACCAGATCAGATGAAATTCTGGCAATGCTTAAACGAGATGCCTCTTTGCCGAAACGGATGAAAAGAGAGACTTCTGCACACCATCACGAGATATCGAGTTTCAGTGTCGAATTCTCAGTTCCCATAGACTGGGTCGCATTTGGGGTGTGGCTAACAGCTGTACTTCATGTTCATGGCGAGAACATATTGCGCGTTAAAGGTATACTGGATGTCCGCGAGTCAAACACGCCTGTATTTATTAACGGTGTCCAACATACTATGCATCCACCCATTCATTTGGACCAATGGCCGGACGAAAACCGGTATTCGCAAATCATTTTTATTACACGAGCTATTCATGAAGACCTTATTCGAAGATCTCTCTTACAATTTCTAGGGTTGACTACGGAAGGGTATCATATTCAATCTGCCGTGGACCAAACAAAGCTTTTTAATTGAACCGCTTTCCAACAGATCCCAGAAGCTAAATACGAAAGAGTAAGCTGATGAAACCAACAGTTGATGTGATCTCCCTTGGTGGAACCATTGCCATGAAAGGGAAGAATACGACTTTTGGTGTCGTACCCACCTTGACGGCGGAGGATCTTGTAGAAGCCGTTCCGCAGCTTAGTGAAATTGCGAAAATCAGAACGCATTCACCATTTAATGTCCCAAGTGCGCATTTGACTTTCGGAGATATCTTTACCGTTGCGGATGAGATCAAGAGATTGGCGGCAGAAGGATCCACAGGCATCGTTTTAACACAAGGTACGGATACGATTGAGGAGACAGCCTATGCACTGGATTTGCTGTTGGATCTAGATATCCCCATTGTTGTAACCGGAGCCATGCGCAACCCAACGAGGCCGGGAGCTGACGGGCCGGCCAACCTTTTGGGGGCCGTGCTGGTGGCTAGCCATCCATCGGCGCGATCACTTGGCTCCCTCGTTGTGTTTAATGACGAGATTCACGCGGCGCGCTATGTCCGCAAAACACATACTAGTAATGTGTCAACCTTTCGATCTGATCCGGCTGGTCCAATCGGATGGCTGGCTGAAGATCAAGTAAGAATTGCCCAAAAGGTTGATCGCTTGCCCCTCGCGAGATCTGGGATTTTCGATCAGGATATTCGTGTTGGTATTGTCAAGCTAGGCTTGGGTGATGATGGAACGATGATAGATGCTGCTGTTGCCGCAGGTTATAGAGGTCTTGTTATTGAAGCCTTAGGAGGAGGTCACACATCCATTAGTGCCGCGAGTGCGCTGGACCGAGCAACTGTAGATATACCGGTGGTTTTAGCGTCGAGAACTGGCGCTGGAGAAACATTGACAAATACCTATGGTTTCGAGGGATCAGAAATTGACCTCCTCGCAAAAGGATTAATCCCGGCCGGGCGGCTGGACGGTTGCCGCGCTAGAGTACTCCTAACAATTCTGTTGTTTTGCGGTGAAGTCAACAAAGAGCAATTAGTCGAAGAGTTTCTTAATCATGGAACTCATTAATTGATATTATATGATGAATTCCAGAGTCTCACACCCATTATCAACTGCTCGCTAAAGCCGACATGCATGTCGAATGGTATCACAGGGAAAGCGATGCCCGGAATATGAGATTTTTTCCATGCTAGGTCATCACTAATATTCGTGCCACTGAATAAATTTGATAACACCGTTTGACACCGTTCTTAAACGCCTTTGGCGTTCCTATTTATGTGCTCCCCGTAATTCTTGAACCTTTTCTTCCAATAACGCGGCACTTGCTTTTTCAGGCTGTATAAGTGGTCCAATAGTTAATGTAATTTTCGCTCGGATCCTGGGAAGGGTTCTAAATGCACCGCCTCCGAAGCGACTGAACATGCTTCCCCACAATCCGGAAAGCCCCATGGGAATAACAGCAACAGGTGTTTCTTCCAGAATTCGCTCGACGCCTGGACGAAATGAAGCAATCTCTCCATCTGGGGTCAGCATGCCCTCCGGAAAAATTAATACGATTTCTCCATCACGGAGGTAATCAGCAATTTTTTTGAAAGCAGCTTCATAGGTTTCTTCGTCGGCTTTCCGAGAGGAGATTGGAATAGCACCGGCAGTTCGAAAGATGAACCCGAATACGGGAATTTTGAAAATATTATGGTCCATTACAAATCGAACAGGCCGACGAATTGATCCGGCGATTACCATTGCGTCGACATAACTTACGTGGTTGCAAACCAGCAGGACACCGCCTTCATCAGGTATATTTTCTACCTTCTTAAGTGTAATTCGGTACATGATGGAGATCATAATCCATACAAGGAATCGCATTAAGAATTCTGGTACGAGAGTGTAGATGTAGATTGCCGCAATTACATTCAATCCGGTCATAACCAAAAATAACTGCGGGATGCTTAAGCCCAAGGCAAGTAAACCAATGGCAAGACCAGCAGCAGCGACCATAAAGATGGCATTTAGGATATTGTTGGCCGCGATTACCCGGGAACGCTGCTTAGGGTTAGACCGGCTTTGAACGATTGCATAGAGCGGTACAATATAAAAGCCACCAAATATGCCAATCAGTAGTAAATCTAAAACAACGCGCCAGTTAGAAATGTCTGACAGGAATGTTGCTGCGCCGACTAATCCTGTGACCTCTATATTGTTGCTCGCCAAATATAGGTCAAATCCAAAAATGCTGAGACCGATCGATCCGAACGGCACGAGACCAAGTTCAACTAACCTGCCCGAAAGTTTCTCGCACAGCAGTGACCCGATCCCGACACCGACTGAAAAGGTAACAAGAAGCAGGGTGACGACTTCTTCATTGCCACCCAGTATTGTTTTGGCGAAGTTTGGAAATTGAGTGAGGTATACTGCACCAAGCATCCAGAACCACGAAATTCCGATTACGGATTGAAAAACGGATTTCTCTTGATGAGCAATCTTCAGGATCTTTCCGGTTTCAGAAAACAAATTCCAATTGATCTTGAGGTTGGGATCGTTGGCTGC
>JANSXH010000026.1 GCA_024743055.1 Pseudomonadota bacterium | reverse complement strand
GAAATCAACGGCATCCTGAAGGGCCGCTTTGATCTCACTGTCCTCAAAAATTCCGAGGGCGTCTTTGGCCATGGCGCCGTAATGGCGGGCCCTTTCGATGGTGTCGTCGAGGGCGCCGTGGCGTTTGATGATTTCAAGGGCCATTTCCAGATCGCCGTCCTTCTGATCACCTTTTTCAACGACCCGCCGCCAAAACTCCCGCTCTTCCTCATTGCCGCGACGGAACGCCAGCAGGATGGGGAGGGTGACCTTGCCCTCTCGGAAATCATCACCGATAGCTTTGCCAAGGGCCTGCTGTTCAGCGGAATAGTCGAGAGCATCATCGACGAGTTGAAAAGCAATGCCGAGATTGCGACCAAAGCTCTCCAGGGCCTCTTCTTCCACCTTCGGGCGATCCGCGACGACAGCCCCGACCTGACAGGCCGCGGCGAACAAAGCCGCAGTTTTCGAGGAGATCACCTGTAGATAGGAATCTTCCGTGGTATTGGTATCCCCCACATTCATCAGCTGCATGACTTCCCCCTCGGCAATCACCGCGGAGGCATTGGAGAGGATAGAGAGGACCGCGAGTGAGCCGTCTTCCACCATCAACTGAAAGGAACGGCTGAATAGAAAGTCACCGACGAGAACGCTGGCCTGATTGCCCCAGAGGACATTGGCGGTTTCATTGCCGCGCCGCAAATCACTTTCATCGACCACATCATCATGCAGCAGGGTTGCGGTATGGATAAATTCGACACAGGCCGCCAGCTTCTTGGCGCGATCCCCCTCATAGCCGCAAAGCTTCGCTGCGCCCAGGGTCAGAACCGGCCTAAGCCGCTTACCACCAGCGGCGATCAGATGCTTGGCCAAAGTCGGGATGAGCTCAACCTCACTATGCATGCGGTCAATGATGATCTGGTTGGTATCCGCCAGGTCGGTTTCGACAATAGTCATCAACGGGGCAAGGGAGGCCTTCGCCGGTTGCTCTTTCCTGTCTTCAAGATTTACGATAATCGCCAAATCTACCTCTGTTTTTGGGGATTTATAGGGCTTTCATTAGCCCAGAGCATAGCTTAAGATTGGCCCGGGTCAAGCCAATGACCATCACATTTTGCAGGATATTTGTCGGGCATGAAGAATCTGAATTCAACAATAGCTATCTCCTATCGGAAACAGCCCTAATGTCCGAGCTATTGCGCAGTAATGATCCGGTTCTGATTTCTTTTATTCTGGCCTCCCTGGCCGATGAGGATATCGAGGCGGTGGTGCTCGATCAGCATGCTTCCGTTATGGAAGGCAGCATCGGAGCCATCCAGCGACGGGTCATGGTCCTGAGCGAAGATCTGCCTCGGGCAAAGCGTGTCCTTGCTGATCTTGATATTGATGAAAACCATTCCTGATTTATGACTTCGAACCCGTCAGATAATGCACCTCCTGTTGAGGACAGCCTGTCCGTTGATGGCTTTCTGGACGGCAACCTGAAAATCAAGCAGCCGAAATCCGGGTTTCGGGCTGGTTCAGATGCTGTTCTGCTGGGCGCCTCGGTCCTCCAGACGGGAACCCTGCTCGATGTGGGGTGCGGCGTAGGGACGGCAGGGCTCTGCGCTTTACACAGGTTGCCGGATATCGAGCTATGGGGTCTTGAGCTGCAATCAATGCTGGCGGAGTTGGCAACTGTCAATGCGGCATCCAATGGCCACCAAGTGAGAGCGCATTTCAGCCCAGCGGATATTTCAGACCGACGCTCCCTCAAAACCATTGCGGGGCCCTTGGGAAGCCCGCTCCTGGAGACCGGATTTGATCAGGTGATTACCAATCCGCCTTTTTATGAAAAGGGAAGGGCGCGACCGGCAGAGACCGAAAACAAGTCGATTGCTCATATCGAGGGGAACGTGGATTTAAAGGACTGGCTGGAATTCTGCATAGCCCGGCTAAAGCCAAAAGGCCAGCTTTCCCTGATCCATCGAGCAGATCGGTTAGCGGAAATTCTCTCATTTCTTTCAGTCGGTTGCGGGAATATCGAGGTTATCCCCCTATGGCCGGATGCGAAAACGCCGGCCAAGCGCGTCATCGTTCGAGCGATCAAGGGCAGCAAAGCCCCGTTGGAGCTCAATCACGGCATTGTTCTGCACCATATGGACGGCAGCCCCACTGATCATGCCAATCGGCTGTTACGGGAAGGATGTGGCCTGGATGACGTCCTGTAACAAAATAGCTTGTACATGCATTTGAAATCCTTACCTTATCGCCTATGAAGATTTCAGAACTTATTGCCAAAACACCCTTGAAGCGCCTGGTGGACAAATCTCCGCTGGTCGCTGTCCTTCCGCTTTATGGCGTCATCGCCCCGGGCGGCGGAAAGCTCAGGGGAGAGCAGATCAATTTGGCTAACTACGCCGAACAGATCGAAGCCGCCTTCAAGACCAAGGGGCTGACCGCGGTCGCCTTGCCGATCAATTCCCCCGGCGGCTCTCCGGTCCAGTCATCGCTTGTGTTCGATCGGATCCGTCAGCTTGCCGATGAAAAGGAAGTCCCGGTCTATGCCTTTGCAGAGGATGTCATGGCGTCCGGTGGTTATTGGCTCGGCCTCTGTGCGGATGAGATTTATGTCAATCGGAATTCGGTGGTTGGCTCTATCGGTGTGGTCTCCGCCGGATTTGGTTTTCCGGCCCTGATGGAGAAGCTGGGCGTCGATCGACGTCTCTATTCTGCTGGCGATAACAAGGTCAAACTGGATCCGTTCAGCCCGGAAAAAGATGAGGATATTACCTGGCTCAAAAGTATCCAGGGGGATATTCATGAAAGCTTCAAAGAGCTGGTGAAAACCCGCCGCGGTGAGCGCTTGAAAAAGCGCAAAGACAAGGAACTGTTTTCCGGCGATGTCTGGACTGGCCAAAAAGCCGTCGATCTTGGCCTCGTCGATGGGATAGGGGACTTGCGCTCCTTCATGCGGGAAAAATATGGTGAAGAGGTCCGCTTCAAGCGCTTTGAAGGACGGCAAGGCTTCTTGCAGAGAAAGCTTGGATTGGGATCCCAATCCATCGGCGAAGACGCCGTCAACGCTCTCGTCACCAAAGTGCGAGATCAAGCAGCCTGGGGGAGATTTGGATTATGATTCGGCTCCTTGCCAGAGGAAGGTAGATCAAGATGCTGTCTCCGACAAAAATCATCTTCATTGTCATTGCCCTGGCCATTGCCTATTTCGGCATGAGATTCTACCGGACGACAATCAAGCCGAACCTTGAAAAAGGCAAGAAGAACGGGGAATTTGAAGGGCGGTCTTCTGATAAAATGCTCGATCTTCAGGAATGCAAAAGCTGCGGGGCCTTCGTCGCCGATCTGGAAGACCATAGCTGTAAAAGCTGAAATCGCCCCTGAACCCAGAGCTCTGTTGACCCTAGACACTCTGGGGATTATGTTGCGCCGCACAGTGCAACAACGAGCGTATGGTCAATATTATGGCGGATAATGTGGCGTCCGCGCCGTCGACTTCCTTTCAGGACCTGATCCTGACATTACAACATTTCTGGTCGGAACATGGCTGCGTGATATTGCAGCCATATGACATGGAAGTGGGGGCAGGAACTTTTCATCCGGCAACAACCCTGCGATCCCTGGGGCCGGAGCCCTGGAATGCGGCCTATGTTCAGCCGTCACGGCGCCCGACAGACGGCCGCTATGGTGAAAATCCCAACCGGGGTCAGCATTATTATCAGTTTCAGGTTCTCCTGAAGCCATCCCCTGACAACATCCAGGAATTATATCTGCAAAGCATCTATGCCCTCGGCATCGATCCTAAAAACCATGACATCCGCTTTGTCGAGGATGACTGGGAAAGCCCGACCCTGGGCGCCTGGGGACTTGGCTGGGAAGTCTGGTGCGATGGCATGGAAGTCAGTCAGTTCACTTTCTTTCAGCAGGTTGGTGGTTTTGAATGTAATCCGGTTTCAGGAGAGCTGACCTATGGTCTGGAGCGTCTTGCCATGTATGTGCAGGGGGTTGATCGCATGTATGACCTTAAATGGAACAACGATGGCGTGACCTATGGCGATGTCTTCTTGCAAAATGAACAGGAATTCTCCGCTTTCAATTTTGAGCATTCCAATGTCGAGATCCTGCTACAGCATTTCAAAGATGCAGAAACCCAGTGTCAGCAGATCCTGGATGCCGGTCTGGCTCTACCAGCCTATGATCAATGCATGAAGGCCAGCCATATATTTAACCTTCTGGATGCCCGCGGGGTCATCAGTGTGACGGAGCGGGCGGCTTACATCGGGCGGGTGCGGGCCCTGGCGAAGGGCTGTTGTGAACAATGGCTCAAGGGCCGTGGCCATCTGGCAGAGGGTGCGTGAAAATGGCTGAATTGTTACTGGAGCTATTCTCCGAGGAAATTCCTGCTCGCATGCAGACTAAGGCGGCTGCCGATCTCGCCCGTCTTGTCTCTGACGGTTTGAAGGCTGCTGGGCTAGAATTCGAAGATTGCCAACCCTTCGTGACCGCGCGACGTCTTGCGCTTGTGGTGGATGGATTGCCGGTCTCGCAGCCGGATACCAAAGAGGAACGGCGCGGACCGCGTGTCGGCGCACCGGAACAGGCCGTGAATGGTTTCCTGAAATCTGCCAACCTGTCGAAGGATGATCTGGAAGAACGGGAAACGGAAAAGGGCAGCTTCTATTACGCTGTCATCGAGAAAAAAGGCCATGGCACAGCCGATGTGCTACCGGAACTCCTCTCCAAAGCGATTTCCGCTGTTCCCTGGCCGAAGCCGATGAAATGGGGCGCCTATGACGCTCAGTGGGTCCGCCCTTTGCACAACATTCTCTGCCTGTTTGATGGCAAGGTTGTGGGCCTTCAGTGGCAGCATTTGACGGCAAATGATCAAAGCTTCGGCCATCGCTTTATGGCACCGGACGCTTTTACGGTAAAAGATTTTGCCGATTATCAGGCCCATTTGAAATCCGCCTATGTCGTTCTCGATCACGCCGAAAGACAGGAGATCATTGCCAGGGATGCAGCCCGCCTTGCCGAGGAAGAAGGCCTTGCCTTGATCGAGGATAAAGCGTTGCTTGCTGAAGTTGCCGGATTGGTGGAATGGCCGGAAAGCCTGATCGGTTCCATTGATACAAGCTTCATGGATGTGCCGCAGGAAGCCCTGATCTCGGCCATGCGCAGTCATCAGAAATATTTCTCCCTACAGGACACAGACGGCAAAATGGCTCCGCGCTTTATCGTTGTCGCCAATCTTCGCGCCGAGGACGGTGGCAAGCTGATCACCGACGGAAATGAGCGGGTCTTGAGTGCCCGTCTGTCAGACGCCAAATTTTTCTGGGATCAGGACCGCAAGCAGACCCTTGAAAGCCGCGTCCCGCAGCTGGAGAAAATCATTTTTCATGCCAAGCTGGGAACCGTGGGTGAAAAAGTCGGGCGTATGGTCAAGCTCTGTTCGGCGATTGCCCCGTTTGTGCCCGGTGCAGATGAGAAACTCTGTGAGCGTGCAGCCTTGTTGGCAAAAGCTGATCTGTCGACGGAGATGGTCGGTGAATTTGCCGATTTGCAGGGATTGATGGGCCGGTATTACGCCTTGAACGATAATGAGGATGCGGCGGTTGCTCAGGCGATTGAAGAGCATTACTCACCGCTTGGGCCAAAGGACAGTTGCCCCTCTGATCCCACTAGTATTGTTGTCGCCCTTGCCGACAAGATTGATACCCTGGTCGGGTTTTTTGCCATTGATGAGAAGCCGACGGGATCGAAAGATCCCTATGCGCTGCGCCGTGCTGCGCTTGGCGTGATCCGATTGGTGCTGGAAAATAACCTGCGACTTCCTTTGGTCGATATCTTTG
Organism: Pseudomonadota bacterium; assembly: GCA_024743055.1. Lineage (GTDB taxonomy): Bacteria > Pseudomonadota > Alphaproteobacteria > Sneathiellales > Sneathiellaceae > Sneathiella. Next base: position 14,015 of record JANSXH010000026.1, on the reverse strand, counting down.
AGGCCGCGAATGCTCTTCAGATTGTTGAGGATAAATTGGATGCCGATGGGCTTTTGAGCTTCTTTGAAGACCGGTTGAAGGTCCATCTGAAGGAGCAGGATGTCCGCCATGATCATATCTCGGCAGTCTTTTCCCTTGGGGATTCCAGCGATCTGGTTCGGGTAATGAAGCGCGTGGAAGCGCTCTCCAGCTTTCTTGGCTCGGAAGATGGGACCAATCTTCTTACCGCCTATCGCCGGGCTGCCAATATTCTTCGCATCGAAGAGAAAAAGGATGGTCAGGCCTATGACGCAGAGGTCGATGCCAGCATTTTGGCCGATCCGGCTGAAGTTGCGCTGTCCGGCCGTATAGATGAAGTGCAGGGCCTTGTCTCTGGTGCGGTCGCTCATGATGAGTTTGAAGCGGCAAGTACTGCAGCGGCGACCCTTCGCAAGCCCGTGGACGACTTTTTTGACAAGGTAACCGTGAACGCCGAGGACCCCGCTCTTCGGGCCAACCGGCTTCGGCTGCTCTCCAGCATCCGTAATTCTCTCGATCAGCTGGCGGATTTATCGAAAATAGAAGGCTAAAATTTACTTTTCTCCTGTATTGGCTACGCACAGAAAATCTGAAGGATTGGAATTAAGATGACGAAGTGGGTTTATTCATTTGGTGACGGTAAGGCAGACGGCACCGCGGATATGCGGAACCTCTTGGGCGGAAAGGGAGCCAACTTGGCAGAGATGAGCAATCTCGGTTTGCCGGTACCCTCGGGCTTTACCCTGACAACAGAAGTTTGCACAGCCTTTCTTGAGAATGATGAAACTTATCCCGACGGTCTGCGTGACCAGGTAGATGCAGCCATTGATCAGATTGAGCAATCTGTCGGCGGTGGCTTTGGCAATGCGGAACAGCCGCTGCTGGTCTCCGTCCGCTCCGGCGCCCGTGCCTCCATGCCGGGCATGATGGATACGGTCCTCAACCTTGGCCTCAATGATGAAACGGTCAAAGGTCTTGAAGCCCAGAGCGGTGACAAACGCTTTGCCTATGACAGCTACCGTCGCTTTATCCAGATGTATTCCGATGTGGTTCTCGGGGTTGAGCATTATCATTTTGAAGAACTGCTGGAGATCCTGAAAGAAGAAAACGGCTATTTCCTCGACACTGATTTAACTGCGGATGACTGGGAACGCCTGGTCGGGCAGTATAAAGCAAAGGTCGAGGAGGAACTGGGCCGCCCGTTCCCGCAAGACGTCCAGGATCAGCTCTGGGGTGCCATTGGGGCCGTCTTCAGTTCCTGGATGAATCAGCGGGCCATAACTTACCGTAAACTCAACGAAATTCCGGCAAGTTGGGGTACCGCCGTTAATGTCCAGGCCATGGTGTTCGGCAATATGGGCGATGACAGCGCCACCGGTGTTGCCTTCACCCGCGACCCCTCAACCGGTGAAAAACTTTTTTATGGTGAGTTCCTGGTCAATGCCCAGGGCGAAGACGTGGTTGCCGGTATTCGCACGCCGCAGAACCTGACTAAGCAATCCCGTATGGATGCCGGCGCCGAGGCACCGTCCATGGAAGAAGTCTTCCCGGAGGTCTTTGCGCAGCTGGTGGACGTCTATCAGCGGCTGGAATCTCACTATCGCGACATGCAGGACATCGAGTTTACCGTCCAACAGGGTAAGCTCTGGATGCTGCAGACCCGCTCCGGCAAGCGCACCGCCAAAGCCGCCCTCAAAATCGCCATTGATATGGTAGAAGAAGGCCTGATTGACAAAGAAGAAGCAATCAAGCGCATTGATCCGGCCTCCCTTGATCAACTGCTGCACCCAACTTTGGATCCAAACGCTGAGCGGAATGTAATCGCCAAGGGTCTGCCCGCCAGTCCCGGCGCGGCTTCCGGGCAGATTGTCTTCAGCAGCAATGAAGCGGAAAAACTGGCAGGCGAGGGCAAATCCGTCATTCTGGTCCGCGTGGAAACCAGCACGGAAGATATCCATGGCATGCACGCCGCCAAAGGCATTTTGACCAGCCGCGGCGGCATGACCAGTCACGCCGCAGTCGTTGCGCGCGGGATGGGCCGGGCCTGTGTCTCGGGTGCTGGTTCCCTGAATATTGATTACAAGAACGAGACTTTGAGTGTGCTTGGGGAAACCTATAAAAAAGGTGAGACGATCACCATCGATGGTGGGGCAGGTGAGGTTATGCTCGGGACCGTCGAAATGATCATGCCCGAGCTTTCAGGGGATTTTGGGGAGCTCATGTCCTGGGCCGATGAAATCCGCCGGATGAATGTGCGCGCCAATGCTGAAACACCACTGGATGCAACAACAGCACGCAAATTTGGGGCCGAAGGCATTGGACTTTGCCGCACAGAGCATATGTTCTTCGACGCGGACCGGATTGTCTCTGTACGTCAGATGATTCTGGCGGATACCATTGAGGATCGCCGTGAAGCCCTTTCCAAACTCCTGCCATTCCAGCGAGACGATTTTGTGGAACTATTCCGGATCATGGCAGGCTTGCCTGTAACTATCCGGCTTCTTGACCCGCCTCTGCATGAGTTTTTGCCGAAAACAGATGAAGAAATTGCTGATCTTGCGAACGCTCTCGGCGCGGATACGGAAGCCCTTCGACATCGGGCTCTGCAACTGCATGAGTTTAACCCGATGCTGGGTCATCGCGGATGCCGTCTCGGGATCTCCTTCCCGGAGATTTACGAAATGCAGGCCCGCGCCATTTTGCAAGCTGCGGCAGAAGTCAGCAAGGAATTAGGCGAGACTGTCATTCCTGAAATCATGATTCCCTTGGTTGCTACCAAAAAGGAATTGGAAATCCTCAAAGGCAAGATCAAAGCGGTTGCCGATGCGATTGAAGAGGAAAGCGGCAAGTCCGTCGAATATCTGATCGGTACCATGATTGAACTCCCTCGCGCTGCTCTGCGGGCTGCCCATATCGCGGAAGAAGCTGAATTCTTTTCTTTCGGCACCAACGATCTGACCCAAACCACCTATGGCATCAGCCGTGATGATTCAGGCTCCTTCCTTGAAGATTATGTCGATCAGGGCATTTATGAGACAGATCCGTTTGTCTCCCTTGATCAGGAAGGCGTCGGAGAACTGGTGGAGCTTGCCGTTGAACGGGGGCGCGAATCCCGTGAGGATATCAAGCTCGGGATTTGCGGCGAGCATGGCGGTGACCCGTCCAGCATCGATTTCTGTGAGCGTATCGGACTTGACTATGTCAGCTGTTCGCCTTACCGGGTGCCCATCGCACGCCTCGCTGCTGCGCAGGCCGCTTTGGGTTTGCAGCGGGTTTCAGAAGCCTAATAGGACGTCAACGCTCTATTCAATAACGATCTTTGGACCGGACTGCGCGGCGCTGCCGGAAATCTTTTCCTGGATTTTCTGCCCAAGAGCCCTGTAAATCTCCGCGTGAGCGCTTTCAGGAGCGGTCGCTGTAATCGGTGTCCCTGCATCTGAGGTTTGTCGGATATCCATGTGTAGCGGGACTTCGCCGAGGAAGTCCACACCAAGCTCGGATGCCGTTTCCCGGGCACCGCCATGGCCGAATATATCTGAGCGTTCCCCGCAGGAGGGGCAAAGGAAGTAGCTCATATTCTCGACAATTCCAAACACTGGAACGTCAACCTTCTTGAACATATTCAAGCCCTTGCGTGCATCTATTAAGGCGATATCTTGTGGCGTAGACACAATGACTGCACCTGTAACTGGCACCCTTTGTGCCAACGTGAGTTGGGCATCCCCCGTTCCAGGAGGCATATCAACGACCAGAACATCCAATTCTCCCCAGGTGACATCGAAAACCATCTGCTGCAGGGCACTCATAATCATCGGGCCACGCCAGATCATTGGGGTGTCTTCTTCCACCAAAAATCCCATGGACATGACCTTCAGACCCCATTTCTCCATAGGCTGCAGTGTTTTGCCGTCCTCAGAGGAAGGTTTTCCAGAAAGACCCAGCATTCTGGGAAGGGAAGGCCCATAAATATCTGCATCCAACATACCAACCTTGAGACCTTGGGCTTGAAGCCCAAGCGCGATGTTAACGGCGCAGGTCGATTTACCAACGCCGCCCTTGCCAGACGCTACGGCGATAATTGATGCGACGCCTGGAACTTCCGGTTTCTGAGCCGGCTGGGATTGTTGCTGCTGTGGTTGCTGAGGTTGTTGAGGCTGCTGCGGCTGGGCGGGTGGCGCTTGTACTGCAGTTAAAACGGCACTTACCGAAGTTACGCCATCCATTGCAAATACTGCGTCCTCGCATTTTTTACGCAAGGGCTCCATAACATTTGCGTCGTCCGGATTAATCTCAAGAGCAAATCCAATATTGCCCTCCTTGATGACAAGACCTGTAATAAGCCCCAAATCGACGACATTTCGACCTGATTTTTCGTCGATAATCCTTGCAAGGCACTCCATCACGGCTTGCTCATTTATAAAAGACATGCTTGACAACTCCGGCTTGAACACAAAATGAATAGCATAACGACCATAATTACTTATGTAGGTACGTTGCAGAAAAATGCAGGGTGTCATATAACGCGACTATGAAAAGTTAGCAAACGCGCAAATTGGCGCAGTCATAAAGGAGACACGATCTTATGCCTTGGAGCAATCAGGGTGGTAATGATGGAGGCTGGCAAGGCGGCGGTGGAAACCGTGGACCTTGGGGGCAGGGACCAAGTGGTCAGCAACCCCCTAATCTTGAAGATATTATCAAAAAGGGTCAGGAACGGTTCAAAGATGTCATCCCTGGCGGGAGCGGAGGAAAAATTGGCTTGGTCATTATCCTCCTGGTTATTGTCACAGCGTGGCTTCTGAGTGGGTTCTATAAAGTTGAAACCACCGAACAAGGGGTTGTTCTGACATTTGGCAAATGGACAGATACCACACAACCCGGCCTGAACTATCACTGGCCCTATCCAATTCAGTCAGTTCTCACACCTCAGGTAACCAAAGTGAACAGTATTGAGGTCGGATTCCGAGCAACCCGCAGCGGAGGACAGACGCCTGTTGAGGCGGAAAGTCTGATGCTGACAGGTGACGAAAACATTGTGGATATCGGGTTTACAGTGCTTTGGAAGATCAAGGATGCCGGTAAATACCTTTTTAATGTTAATGATCCTGATCAGACAATAAAGGCTGTTGCGGAAAGCGCTATGCGTGAAGTTATCGGTCGGACAGAGCTGCAGGCCGCGATCACGGAAGGTCGGCTACTTGTCGAGACAGAAATGCGTGAACGGTTGCAGCAAGTACTGGACGAGTATGGAACGGGCGTTGAAATTACACAGGTTCAGCTCAAGAGTGCAGATCCTCCTAGTCAGGTTATCGCAGCCTTCCGCGATGTACAGGCTGCTGAAGCAGACAAAGAGCGTGTACAGAACGAAGCCCTTTCTTATGCAAATGATATCGTACCGCGTGCCCGTGGCCAGGCACAGCAAGTCCGGCTACAGGCAGAAGGCTATAAGCAACAAGTTATCGCTGAAGCAGAAGGTGAGGCGGCTCGTTTTATTTCGATTTATGACGAGTATGCCAAGGCGCCTTATGTGACCCGGCAACGTATTTATCTGGAAACCCTTGAGGAAGTGTTCTCAGGCAAACAAAAAATTATCATAGACGGAGGAACAGGCGGAAGTGGCGTTGTGCCCTACTTGCCCCTCAATGAACTGCAGAAAGGAGCTTCGAAGCAATGAATAAGACATTCCTTTCAGTGATAGCCATTGTCCTCGTTATTGGCGGGGTGGTTGCGGCCAATTCAATGTTCACAGTTTATCAGTCTGAGCAGGCTATCGTCATGCAGTTCGGTAAACCGCAGAAGGTTATTCAAGAGCCTGGGTTGAACTTCAAACTGCCATTTGTGCAGGATGTGGTCTTTGTCGACAAGCGTGTCCTCGCTGTCAGCACACAGCGTGAAGAAGTGGTAACACGGGATCAGAAGCGTTTGATGGTGGATAGCTTTGCACGGTTTCGAATTTCCAATCCGCTGCAGTATTATCAGGCCTTCGGCAGTATTCAGATTGCCTATGATCGCTTGGGGACGATTCTTAATTCCCAGCTGCGTCAGACACTGGGTCGTCAGATCCTAACGAGTATCGTCTCCGGTGAACGGTCAAATTTGATGAACCGTATCAAGGAGCAGGTGAACGCCGAGGCCAAGGCGAATGGTATCGAAGTCGTTGATGTCCGCATTGTTCGTGCTGACCTGCCAAAAGAAAACAGTGAGAAGGTCTTTGACCGGATGCGCACCCAGCGTGAACAGGAAGCAAAGGAAATCCGGGCAAACGGTGCTGAGATTGCTCAGAGAATCAAGGCAAATGCTGACAAGGAACGGACCATTATCCTGGCGAATGCCAGAAAAGAGTCTGAAATCCTGAGAGGTGAAGGGGATGGGGAAAAGAACCGCATCTTTGCCGAAGCTTTCGGCAAAGATCCTGACTTCTTCTCTTTCTATCGATCAATGCAGGCCTATCGCGAGTCCATATCGGATGATGACACGTCAATGGTACTGTCTCCTGATTCCGAGTTTTTCCGCTTCTTCGACAAGGAGAGCGTAAACCCGGACACAGTAAACTGACCATGCCAATCATAAAGCCCGCGGAACAGAAATTTCGCGGGCTTTTTTGAAAGTGAAATCGTGTTGAGTACATTGATTATAGCCGTTGGGCTGGTGTTGTTCGTAGAGGGTGCGCTATATGCCTTGTTTCCGGAGGCAATGAAAAAAATGATGGTTTCCGTGTTAGATACACCTAGCCACATTTTGCGCATATTCGGTATTTTAGCGGCTATAGTTGGAGTTGTGATTGTTTGGCTTGTGCAAGGTTAGCACTGGTTTGATCAAGTTATCGGGAGATATATAAAATTCTATGGATGGCATATGTTTTTTGCACATTTCTGCCTTATTTGATTTCTAGGTACTAGCACAGGATGCGTTCGCCGTTGATCGGGGAAGGCAAAAAGGTGGATCAAGCAAACAGCAGTATCTCTACCGGCAGTATAAGTAAGAGTAGGCTTCCCTGCAGCAGGTGGTCAATTTGGAGGAAAAAGAGTCTTGTATAATCGATCTCAAGCAGTTCGCAAATCTGCGGAAGTAGTTGTCCGCAGCCATGATAGTCAGGACATGAAGCAACGACGCTTTGGTGTTTTGATTCTGGCGACCCTAACTGTATTTACCTTGTCGGCGATTTTCGCTTTTAATGCAAAAGCCCGCAATGCACCTGAAAGCTTTGCGGATCTCGTCGAGAAACTCTCACCGGCGGTCGTTAATATCTCTACCACCCAGACAGTCGATGCGTCCAAGGGGGGAGGTTTTCCGCAATTGCCCGAAGGCCATCCATTTGAGGATTTTTTCAAGGATTTTGGCCCGAAAGATAAAAACGGTGATCGCAAACGTAAGGCCACTTCTCTAGGCTCTGGTTTTGTCATTGACGCCAAGAATGGCTATGTCATCACCAATAATCACGTGATTGATGGAGCTGACGAAATTAAGGTCGTCTTTACGGATGGCGAGAAGCTTTCCGCAACCCTTGTGGGAACAGATCCGAAAACAGATATTGCGGTTTTGAAAATCGATCCGAATGGTCATGCGCTTGTTGACGTGGACTGGGGCGATAGCGACGCCTCAAGGGTCGGTGACTGGGTTGTTGCCATCGGAAACCCCTATGGTCTTGGTGGAACCGTGACTGCTGGTATCATCTCAGCCCGCGGCCGTGATATTCGTTCTGGTCCTTATGATGACTATATCCAGACAGATGCGTCCATCAATAAGGGCAATTCTGGTGGACCACTATTTAATATGGATGGTGAAGTGATCGGTATTAATACTGCCATCTTCTCTCAATCTGGCGGTAGCATTGGTATCGGCTTCTCTATTCCTTCGGAGCTTGCTACGCCGATCGTCAAGCAGCTTATCGAGTTTGGTAAAACCAGACGCGGCTGGTTAGGCGTGGTAATTCAGCCGGTAACGGAAGAATTGGCTGAGGGCCTTGATCTCAAAAATACCGACGGCGTACTTGTCGCAGGTGTTCCGGAAGATGGCCCAGCTTTTGCCGCCGGTATCAAGGCAGGTGACGTCATCTTGAAATTTAATGATGAACCTACAGAAGAGCCAAGAGAGCTGTCACGCCTCGTTGCTGAAACAGATGTCGGCAGTGAAGTAACCATCGAGCTATGGAGGAACGGAGAAAAAGTTGAGAAATCCGTTGTCCTTGGCGAACTGGAAAAAGCTGAAACTGAGATGGCCAAAACCGCACCCGTTGTAGAAGATGATGGCAAGTCTGTTGAAAAACTGGGCATGGAACTCGCAACTATCACGGAGCCATTGCGTCAAAAGTTTAATCTTGGTGCAGATACCGATGGTGTCGTAATCGTCAATGTCGACCCGGCTTCAGAAGCGGCCGAGAAAGACATTCGTCCCGGCGACATTATTTTGGAAGTGCAGCTTGAGCCAGTCACAAATACGGAACAGGTGAAGTCACAGCTCAAAGCCATCGAAAGTACGGAAAAGAAATCTGTCCTAATGCTGTTGAAGCGTGGTCAGAATTCAAGGTTTGTTGCATTAGCACTCGATAAGAAAGAGGGATAAGCACCTCAAGCAATCAATGGCGCCGGTCCTCGTGATGCGGCGCCATTTTTTATGCCCCGATGAATTCCTCTGCCCGATACCCCTGGAAATAGAGGAGGGTGGTTAAATCGCCATAGTGAATTCGGGCATCTGCGGCATCTGCTGCTTTTTTCTTAGCCTTAAAGGCTACGCCAAGTCCGGCGGCTTCGATCATCGGAATATCATTAGCGCCGTCGCCAACCGCTAGACTTTCGGTATGATCGATACTCTTCTCTGACAAAAGGCGCTCGAGTGTGTTCAATTTAGCGGCTGAATTCAGAATTGGTTCCAACGCTATTCCTGTCAGCTCATCTCCCTGAAACTGCAATTCATTGCTCATGTCCATATCGAAGCCGACCCATTCCCGAACTAGGCTAGTGAAAAAGGTAAAGCCTCCGGAGACAAGGGCAGAATAAGTCCCATTAGCGCGCATTGTCTGAACAAGGGTTTGTGCGCCTGGCGTCAATGTCACCCTTTCTTCAAATACTTGTTGTAGAACTTCTCGTCTCAGCCCTTTTAACATAGCAACCCGGGCCCTAAAGGCGTCACTAAACTCGATTTCCCCATTCATTGCTTGTTCGGTTATGGCTGAGACCTCAGCCTTCAGACCGGCAAAATCCGCCAGCTCATCAATGCATTCAACTGTGATAATGGTGCTGTCCATATCTGCGAGGAAAAGTTTTTTACGCCTGTTGGTGGCCGCCTGAATACAATAGTCAACCGAGCTTAAAAGCCCTTGATCATCAAGGATGGCTTCTGATGTTTTCCTGCCAAGACCGCTGAAGATCACATCACAAGCAATGCCTTCCTTTAGCCAGACGAGAGGCTCGCATGTCGCGCCATTCTCTGTGAGTATATCAACAGCACCGTCAGCAACATTGCGGATTGATGCTGCGCCTGTATTATCGGCAACAACTGTTAAAACTGTCTCAGACATCATCATACGAACCGGGTATTTCCTTTATGAACAACAATCAGCCCCAGCTTGAACGACAAGAAGGGTGTGTTCTTTTAGCAGGGCCAACAGCCAGCGGCAAATCCGCATTGGCCATGGCAATCGCAGAAGAGTTTGATGGTGTCATAATTAACGCGGACAGTATGCAGGTGTATCAGGGACTGCGTGTTTTAACGGCACGGCCTTCCGTTGAAGACGAGGAGAAACTGCCGCATAGGTTATATGGTTTTTTGAAACCGACAGAGCTTTGTACGGCTGCCAGCTGGCGAGACGCAGCGTTAAGGGAAATCGAAGCTGCCCGTGCGGAAGGCAAGCTTCCTATCGTAGCTGGTGGGACAGGTCTGTATTTCGATATTCTGACAAAGGGTATCGCAGAGATACCTCCAATCTCTAGCGACGTTAGGGACCGTCTTCGGGGCCTGCAGCGCGATGAAGGAACAGCAATAATCTTTGAGCAGCTGAAGCAAAAGGATCCTGCAATGGCGGCACGATTGAAAGAGGGAGACACCCAGCGACTGCTCAGGGCACTAGAAGTCATCGAGGAAACGGGTACTTCTCTACTAGATTGGCAAGCGAAAGCACCGACTGGCCCGATACTTGATGGCGAGAGGCTTTGGCTGGCGCTATCCCCTGAAAGGGAATGGGTGTACGAGCGCTGCAATCAGCGGCTTGACTGGATGCTGGAAGAGGGGGGCGCCTTACAAGAAGTCACAGCGCTGAAAGAACTTTCACTGGATCCATCCCTGCCAATTATGAAGGCGCTGGGTGTTCCTGAACTGATGTCAGTGCTTGATGGTGATATGGACTTAGAAGAGGCAAAAGATCGCATAAAAATGCTCACTCGGCGTTATGCGAAACGCCAAATGACCTGGATCAGGAATAAGATGTGCGAAGCAAATTGCCATTTCACGCAAGATTTGGAAAGTTTAAAGCGCTATTTCTTTCCAATTATTCGCCGATTTTTGTTGACCCAGGGGAAATGAAGGTCTAGTTTCCCCGAGAATCAAGGGCATTTTACAAATTCAATGCTTTTGGTTGGAACGCCCGGGGTTTTCCGGGCGCTTTTTTTCGGTATTGTTGACAGTATTAACTCATTGCCAAACACACAGGTTAGGAAAATCAGATGGCGAACCAGGAATTAACAGGAGCAGAAATCGTAATGAAGGCCTTGGTAGATCAAGGCGTGGAAGTGATTTTCGGGTATCCTGGTGGCGCTGTGCTTCCGCTCTATGACGAAATGTTCAAGCAGAACAGCATCCGGCATATTCTTGTGCGGCAGGAAGGTGGTGCTGTGCATGCTGCAGAAGGCTATGCCCGCTCGACCGGCAAGCCCGGTGTTGTGCTGGTAACCTCTGGGCCTGGGGCAACAAATGCTGTCACGGGCCTTGCCGATGCCCTGATGGACAGCATCCCTATTATCTGTCTGACCGGGCAGGTTGCCACCCATATGATCGGTAATGATGCTTTTCAGGAAGCTGACACCGTTGGTATCACGCGCCCTGTCACAAAACATAACTATCTCGTCAAGGACGCCAATGATATGGCACGGACGGTACATGAGGCCTTTGCGGTGGCAACGAGCGGCCGTCCAGGCCCGGTCGTTATTGACTTGCCGAAAGATGTTCAATTGTCGCCCGGTGCCTATGTTCCACCGACCATGGTCAAACACAAGAGTTATAAGCCGAAGATCAAAGGGGATCTGAAATCAATCAAGGCGGCAGTCAAGCTGATCGCCAGTGCCAAGAAGCCAATATTCTATACAGGTGGTGGGGTCATCAATTCCGGTCCAAAAGCCTCAAAGCTTTTGACGCAGTTTGTGCGCATGACCGGCTATCCAATCACTAATACGTTAATGGGTCTGGGTGCCTATCCGGCCACAGACAAGCAGTTTGTCGGCATGTTGGGGATGCATGGAACCTGGGAAGCCAATCACGCGATGCATGATTGTGATGTCATGGTTTGTATCGGGGCGCGTTTTGATGACCGGATCACTGGGCATCTTGATGCGTTTTCCCCAAACTCCAAAAAGATCCATGTGGATATTGATCCGTCTTCTATTAACAAGAATATCCCGGTTGATATTCCCATTGTTGGGGATGTCGCGCATGTTCTAGAGGACATGATCAAGGTTTGGAAATCAGAAGTTCGCAAACCGGATGTGTCTGCCATTGATAAATGGTGGGAGCAGATCGAGGAATGGCGGGCGCGTGATTGCCTGAAGTTCGAACAAAAAGGCAAACTCATCAAGCCACAATATGCTTTGCAGCGTCTGAATGAGCTGACGAAGGACAAGGATCGCTATATCACGACCGAAGTTGGCCAGCATCAGATGTGGGCAGCGCAATATTTGGAATTTAATGAGCCCAATCGCTGGATGACCTCGGGCGGCCTTGGCACCATGGGTTATGGTTTGCCAGCGGCAATGGGTGTGCAGATCGCGCATCCGGATGCTTTGGTCATTGATGTGGCCGGTGAGGCGTCGACGATGATGAATATCCAGGAAATGTCGACAATCCTCCAATATAAGCTGCCGGTGAAGATTTTCATTCTTAACAACGAATATATGGGAATGGTGCGCCAGTGGCAGGAACTCCTTCATGGGAGTCGCTATTCTGAAAGCTACATGGAAAGCCTTCCAGATTTCGTCAAGCTGGCAGAAGCGTTCGGCGCCAAGGGCTTGAGATGCACTGATCCGAAGAAAGTAGATGATTGCATCAAGGAAATGATGGCAACCAAAGGACCCGTGGTGGTGGATATGGTGGTCGACAAGGCTGAGAATGTCTTTCCGATGGTGCCCTCTGGCGCCCCCCATAACCAGATGCTTCTCGGAGATGAAAAAGAAGACGAAGGCCCCAAAGTAACGTCCGACGGATTGTCTTTCGTTTAAGCCTGAAAAACATCACACGAATATCTGTGGATTAAACCTTTACGCTGGGTTAAAAGAGACCCGCGAAAGCAGAAGGATTGCTTGGAAAATGACTAAGGATACCGAAATTTTCCGTCATACCATTGCCGTACTTGTTGATAACGAGTTTGGGGTTTTGGCGCGTGTTGTCGGACTATTTTCTGGCCGGGGATATAATATTGAAAGTCTCACGGTGGCCAAAGTGGACGACGATGAGAATTTGTCTCGGATTACAATTGTAACCTCCGGCACCAAAATGGTGATTGAGCAGATCAAGGCGCAGCTTGGCCGACTTGTTCCTGTGCATGAAATTGCCGACCTCACGATGGACGGCCCCAGTGTCGAGCGCGAGATGGCTTTGGTCAAAGTGGTCTGCAAAGGGGAAAAGAGGGTAGAAGCCCTGCGTATGGCCGATATTTTTCGGGCACGGGCAGTTGATACCACAGAAGATTCCTTTGTCTTCGAAGTCACAGGCGTTCGGGACAAGGTAAAAGCTTTCATAGGACTGATGGAGCCTTTGGGTAAAGCAGAGGTTTGCCGGACAGGTGTCGTTGCCGTCCGCCGTGGGATCGAGACTATTTAAGCTAAACGAAAAAACTGAAAAGAATTCTGCAAAGAATTTCACTACATAGAAGGAAACGAAAGATGCGCGTTTATTACGACAGCGATGCCGATGTTAATCTGATCAAGGGCAAAAAGGTTGTTATTGTCGGTTATGGTAGCCAGGGACATGCTCATGCCAACAACCTAAATGACTCTGGTGTAAATGATGTCGCTGTTGCTCTCAGGGAAGGATCTTCCTCTGCAGCCAAAGCAGAAGCTGCTGGCCTAAAGGTGATGACACCGGCTGACGCTGCGAAGTGGGGCGATGTCATTATGATGCTCACGCCTGATGAACTTCAGGCTGACATTTATGAAGAAGAACTGGCACCAAATATGAAATCTGGCGCTGCTCTCGTCTTTGCCCATGGTCTTAATGTGCATTTCAACCTCATTGTCCCGCGGGATGATATGGATGTGTTCATGATTGCCCCGAAAGGCCCTGGCCATACTGTGCGGTCTGAATATCAGCGGGGCGGGGGTGTTCCTTGCCTGGTCGCGGTTCATCAGGATGCATCCGGTAATGCGCTGGATATCGGATTGTCCTATGCATCCGCAATCGGAGGTGGCCGTGCCGGTATAATCGAAACCACTTTCCGTGAGGAATGTGAAACCGACCTGTTCGGGGAGCAAGCGGTTTTGTGTGGCGGCCTTGTAGAACTCATCCGTGCTGGTTTTGAAACACTGACTGAGGCGGGTTACGCGCCAGAGATGGCCTATTTCGAATGCCTGCATGAAGTGAAGCTGATCGTAGACCTAATCTACGAAGGTGGTATCGCCAATATGAACTACTCAATTTCCAATACGGCTGAATATGGCGAATATGTAACCGGTCCTCGGATTATCACGCCAGAAACTAAAGCTGAGATGAAACGGGTTCTGGATGATATCCAGACAGGTAAGTTCACCCGTGACTTCATGTTGGAAAACAAAGTCCGCCAGACCAGCTTCAAGGCG
>JANSXH010000022.1 GCA_024743055.1 Pseudomonadota bacterium | reverse complement strand
GTGGTGATCATGTCGGAAATGGCCCGTATTCCGGGGCGTGTCATGACGGCGCCGGATGTCTCTCTTCACACCGGGCTCACCGTCCCCACAGCTGCCAAAATCCTGAGGATGCTGGCCAAGAGCCCGCTGGTGATTTCACATCGCGGGGCGCATGGCGGATATGAGCTGAGCTGTGATCCAATGGAGGTCTCCGTTGCCGAGATTGTTCGGGTCATGGAAGGTCCTGTTGCCGTCACCTCCTGTGTGGATGAAAGCGAGCATGATTGCTCGGTTGAGGACAGCTGTCCCATGCGGGGCGGTTGGGAAAAGATCAATCGGGCGCTGAATTCAGCCCTTGAGGAAGTTACCCTCGCCGACATGTGTCAGGATACCGAAAAACTTACCCTTCAAAACCAGCCGCAGGCTAAGCCCGTGCCGGTCAGATTAAATTAGGCGGAGTTAAAGAGATGGCCATCAGCCAGGAAACCGTAGAACAGGTTGCCTCCGTTTCGGAGAAGTACAAATACGGCTTTGTCAGTGATATCGAGGCAGATACAGCCCCGATCGGCCTGAACGAAGATATCGTGCGTTTTATCTCGGCTAAGAAGGAAGAGCCCGAATGGCTGCTGGAATGGCGCTTGAAAGCCTATCGCCACTGGCTCACCATGGAAGAGCCTGAATGGGCCAAGGTCGAGTTTCCGAAAATCGATTTTCAGGATATCTACTATTATTCCGCTCCGGTTCAGAAGGAAAAGCCGAAAAGCCTGGATGAGGTCGATCCCGAACTTCTCGAAGTCTATAAAAAACTTGGCATTCCCCTGAAAGAGCAGGAAGTGCTGGCTGGTGTCGAAGGCGCCCATAATGTGGCCGTCGATGCAGTGTTTGACAGTGTCTCCGTCGCTACCACCTTCCGGGAGCGTTTGGAGAAAGAAGGCGTGATCTTCTGTCCTATTTCTGAAGCCGTTCAGAACCATCCGGAACTGGTGCAGAAATATATCGGCTCCGTCGTTCCTCATACGGATAACTATTATGCGGCGCTCAATTCCGCTGTCTTTACCGATGGCTCTTTCTGCTACATCCCTAAAGGGGTGCGCTGCCCCATGGAACTCAGCACCTATTTCAGGATTAATGCAGCCCAGACCGGCCAGTTCGAGCGGACTTTGATCATCGCCGATGATGAGAGCTATGTGAGTTATCTGGAAGGCTGCACGGCGCCTATGCGCGATGAAAACCAGCTGCATGCCGCGGTTGTTGAGCTTGTCATCCATAAGGATGCCGAGATCAAATACTCCACAGTGCAGAACTGGTATCCCGGTGATGAGAACGGGGTTGGTGGGATTTATAATTTCGTCACCAAACGGGCGGCCTGCCGCGGGGAGAATTCGAAAGTCTCCTGGACCCAGGTGGAAACCGGTTCGGCTATCACCTGGAAATATCCGTCCTGTATTTTGCAAGGGGACAATTCGGTGGGCGAGTTTTATTCCATCGCCATCACCAATAACCTGCAACAGGCCGATACCGGCACCAAGATGATTCATCTCGGGAAAAACACCTCGAGCACCATCATCTCCAAAGGGATCTCCGCCGGTCGGGCACAGAATACCTACCGCGGTCTGGTCCGCATGGGGCGCAAGGCAGATAATGCCCGCAACCATACGGTCTGTGACAGCTTGCTGATCGGCGATAAATGCGGTGCCCATACGGTTCCCTATATCGAGAACCAGAGCCGCACGGCGAAAATCGAGCATGAGGCAACCACCTCAAAAGTCAGCGAAGAGCAGCTCTTCTACTGTCAGCAGCGCGGCCTCAGCGAAGAGGAAAGCATGGCACTGATCGTCAATGGCTTCTGTAAAGAAGTCCTGCAGAAGCTGCCAATGGAATTTGCCGTCGAAGCCCAGAAACTGGTGGGCATCAGTCTCGAAGGTAGTGTCGGATAAGGAATTGAGCTTCAAAGCTCACTGAATGAACGAGAGAAAAATGTTAGAAATTAAAGACTTACATGCCGAAGTTGGCGGCAAGGAAATCCTTAAAGGCCTTAATCTGACCATCAATGCCGGTGAGATTCACGCCATCATGGGCCCGAACGGCGCGGGTAAAAGTACCCTCTCCTACGTCCTGGCCGGTCGCGATGGTTATGAAGTGACGAAAGGATCGGTTCTCTACAAGGGACAGGATCTTTTGGATTTTTCCCCCGACGAGCGGGCTAATATGGGTATTTTCCTGGCCTTTCAGTATCCGGTTGAAATCCCGGGTGTAGCCTCAGCCACCTTCTTCAAGACCGCCTATAATGCCCAACGCAAATATCGCGGGGAGCAGGAAGTCGATGCGATGGAGTTCCTGAAGCTGATACGGGAAAAAACCAACGAGCTTGGTATCAAGGACGATATGCTCAAACGCCCGGTTAATGTCGGCTTCTCCGGCGGTGAGAAAAAACGGAATGAAGTTCTGCAGATGGCTCTGCTTGAGCCGGACCTAATGCTGCTGGACGAAACAGATTCCGGACTTGATATCGATGCCCTTAAAATTGCAGCGGACGGCGTCAATCGGTTGCGCAGCCCGGAACGGGCCGGACTGGTTATTACCCATTATCAGCGCCTTTTGGATTACATTGTCCCGGACTTTGTACATGTTCTGGCCGATGGACGTATCGTTAAGTCCGGCGATAAGTCTTTGGCTCTCGAGCTGGAAGAAAAAGGCTATACGGAGATGAGCGCGGCCTGACCGGCGCCTCTGTTGGATTTGGGAAAGTAACGATTGATATGAAACAGCTCACCCCCCTCGCCCAGGATTATATTGGCCGGTTTGATACGGCGCTGCAGTCCTTGCCGGGACATGATAACCCGGGCATCACCGCATTGCGTAAATCAGGGCTTGAGACTTTCTCCAAGCTTGATTTTCCCAATCACCGGATTGAAGAATGGCGTTTTACCAATCTCAATGCCCTGACCAAAGGGATCACAGATGATGTCCTGGCGGAACCCATTGCCAGAAGCGAAGCATTCGACGCACATATCATCTTTACCCTGGTGAATGGTCAGATCGATCTTGGAAACAGCGTTTTGGACAACCTGCCAGAAGGTATGCGGCTTACCTCACTTGCCACTGAACTGGCAAAGGGCCGCACGGAGCTTCTCGAAACGGAAGCGGCTGAAAACAGGTCGGTTGTGGCCCTCAATACGGCCTTTATGGAAGACGGCTTTGTCCTTGAGCTGGATGAAAATGTGAAGGTTGACGCCCCGATCCTGATCCGGTTTGTCAGTAATGGCGGCTCCCCCACCAATGCCCGGCATCTTCGCAATATTGTTCACCTCGGAGCGGGCGCTGAGGCAACCCTTGTTGAAGAACATGTCAGCAATGGCGGCCATGCCTATTTCTCCAACCCCATGACTAAAATCAGTCTAGAGGAAGGGGCCAAGCTGCATCATTACCGCCTACAAAATGAGAGCAAAACCGCTTTTCACCTATCCATGGTAGACTGCGATATTAAGGACGGGGCGTTCTATGATAATTTCACCCTGTCGTTAGGCGCACGGCTTTCCCGCAACGAAATTTCGGCAGATATCTTAGGATCTGGCGCCACCTGTGCCCTCAACGGGGCCTATCTAATGCGGGACAAGCAGCATTGCGACACGACCACCCTGACCCGCCATCTGGTGCCGGAAAATGATAGCCGTCAGATATATAAAGGTGTGCTGGATGGAGAGTCTCGCGGCATTTTTCAGGGCAAGATCCATATCGCTGAAGATGCACAACAGGTTGCCGGGGATCAGCTCAGCAAGGCCCTGCTTTTATCGGACCGGGCGACGGTCGCCTGTAAGCCTGAACTTGAGATCTATGCCGATGATGTAAAATGCAGCCATGGCGCGACATCCGGGGAGCTGGATGAAGATGCCCTTTTCTACATGCAGTCTCGCGGCATTCAAGAAGATGAGGCCCGCAAGATTCTCATTACCGCCTTTTTGACCGACGTTATTGATGAGATCGAAACTGAGGCGGTTCGGACCTATTTCGCCAAAATCGCCACAGACTGGCTCGAGGGGGTTTAAGGATTGGCCATGAATGACATGACAACATTCGATGTAGAGAAAATCCGCAAAGATTTCCCGATCCTGTCCCGGGAAATCCATGGCATGCCTCTCGCCTTTTTGGACAACGGCGCCTCTGCCCAAAAACCAAAAGCCGTGCTGGACGCCATCGAGAAGGCCTATGACCATACCTATGCCAATGTGCATCGCGGGGTGCATTATCTCAGCCAGGCCTCGACGGAGCTCTATGAGGGAGCCCGGGAAACAATTCGTGCCCATATCAATGCCGCCAGCCTGGATGAAGTAATTTTCACCAAAAATGCGACGGAATCCATCAATCTGGTGGCCGATTCCTACGGTCGTGCTAATCTTAAGGAAGGAGATGAAATTCTCCTTTCAACCCTCGAACATCATTCGAATATTGTCCCTTGGCAATTGATTGCAGAGAAGACAGGAGCCGTTGTTAAAGCTGTTCCGATTGATGAGCATGGCGAGTTTATGTTCGATACCTATCTGGAGATGCTGGGGCCGAAAACGAAAATCGTGGCCGTCACTCATATCTCAAATGCCATTGGTACCATTACCCCCATCGATGAAATTATCTCTGCGGCCCACGACGCCGGCGCGGTGGTTCTAATTGATGGATCCCAGGCGGCGCCACATATGCAGATCGATATGCAGGCGATTGGTGCGGATTTCTACGTCTTTACGGGGCACAAAGTCTTTGGCCCCACAGGCATCGGCATTCTTTATGGCAAGGAAGAGCTGTTGGACAAGATGCCTCCCTATCAGGGCGGCGGTGATATGATCCGGCGAGTGACTTTCGAGAAAACCACTTTCGCCAAAGGCCATAGCAAATTTGAAGCGGGCACCCCGCCCATCGTTCAGGCCATCGGTCTCGGGGCGGCTATTGACTATGTCAATACAATCGGCTTCGATAAAATAGGCCCCCATGAGCAGTCTCTCCTCGCCTATGCGACGGAACAACTAGGGCAGATCAACAGTGTCCGGATCATTGGCCAGGCTAAACAGAAGGCGAGCATTATCTCCTTCACCATGGAAGGCATTCATCCCCATGACATCGGCACCATTGTCGATCGCGGCGGTGTTGCTATTCGGGTCGGCCATCACTGTGCCCAGCCCTTGATGGATCATTTTGACGTGGCGGCAACGGCCCGGGCGTCTTTTGCATTTTATAACAATCGCGCGGATGTGGACGCGCTTGTCACCGCTGTTCGTGGCGTGCAGGAGTTTTTTGGCTAATGTTCGATGATTTACGTGAATTGTACCAGGAAGTCATTCTGGACCATAGCAAGCATCCAAGGAACTTCCGGCATCCAGATGATGCCAACCATGAAGCCCATGGCTATAACCCGCTCTGTGGCGATACATTGAACGTCTATCTGAAAATGGGCCATAACGGGCTGATTGAGGATGCGGCTTTTGAAGGCAAAGGCTGCGCCATCTCCCTCGCCTCCGCCTCGATGATGACGGAAATTATTACGGGCAAGACGGAAACGGAAGCCAAGGTGTTGTTTGATGGCTTTCAGAAACTTGTCAAAGGCGAAGAAGCGACAATTGACGCTGGGGACGATACGGAACGGCTGATGGTCCTGGCTGGTGTGAAGGAGTTTCCCATGCGGGTCAAATGCGCCACCCTCGCCTGGCATGCCATGAGTTCCGCTATGGACGGCGAAGAAGAAGCATCGACAGAATAGGATTGTTGCATGACTGTCATTGAAAATATTGAACGACCGAAGGCAACCGGGCCATTTGTGGAAGGAACCACCAGTTCTCCCCTGGAAGCGCCAATTGTTGAGGCCATTCGCGGCGTGTTTGATCCCGAAATTCCAGTTAACATTTATGACCTGGGATTAATCTATGTGATTGATATTGACGACGATGGAACCGTCTTTGTCGGCATGACCCTGACGGCTCCGGGATGTCCGGTTGCCGGGGAAATACCTATTTGGGTTCGAGATGCCGTTATGCCGGTCGATGGCGTTAAAAAAGTGGATGTCGAGATATTATGGGATCCGCCCTGGACGCCGGACAATATGTCCGAAGCGGCCAAACTTGATCTTGGAATGTTTTAGGGCGCACCCTAAATAAGGTATACAGGTGGAATATGAGTGACACACAGATTATGACATTGACAGACCGGGCCGCAGAACGGGTCCGGACCTTGCTCAGCCAGAATGACGGTGAGACCCTGGGCTTGCGCATCGGTATTACCAATACGGGCTGCAATGGTCTCAGCTACACTATGGACTTTGCCGAAGACAGAAAAGACGATGACGAGATCGTCACCAGGTCTGATATCACCCTGTTAATCGATCATGATGCGGTACAATATGTGGCGGGAACAGAAATGGACTGGCTTGAAGAAGGCCTGCAATCTCGCTTCACATTTGAAAACCCCAATGAAAAAGGCCGTTGCGGCTGCGGATCTTCTTTCCACGTTTAAGGTTGGAAAATGGAGTTAAACATTCTCAAAAGCGCATTTATGGCCGTATTTCTCGCGGTGGCGGTTTTACCGGCGGCTCAGGCTGAGGAAAAAATCGGAACCATTGCTGAAAATGGCGTTCGGCATGTCGATGCTCTGCAGGCTGAAAAAGTGATTTCGACAACTCCGGATATTATTATTCTGGATGTCAGAACACCGAAAGAATTCAAGGCTGGCCATATAAAAGGCGCTATCAATATCGACTATTACGCCGATGATTTTAAAGAGCAAATTGCCCTTCTCGACGAAGAGGCTAATTACCTGCTCCATTGCCGAACAGGCCATCGCAGTGGAAAATCAGTGCCGATCATGATTGAAGCCGGTATTCAAAACATAACCCATCTGGATGGCGGCATTGAAAGCTGGAAAGCGGCCGGACTTCCGATCATGATAGTATTGGCATCCGACTCCAGCCTCAAAATTTTCTCAAAGCCCGCGCCGATGCGCAAAAAACACTGAGCACAGCAAGATCTATTACAAACAGCTTATTATATGATCGGGGACGATAAACTCTATCGGTGTAAAAACAGGCGTTAATGAAAATCCGAACGCTTCCTTGATTTCAATCAATTGGATTTAAAAAATCATACTTATTTGTTAACCCACGGCTCTTAGTGGGGAATAGTATGGATAAGCTTGATTGGCTAGAAACCTTTGAATTGGGGATTCCGTCTGTTGATGCGGATCACCGACATTTACTCAATATCATGAAGCAGATTGAGACAGCGGCAAATGCGGCAAAATTCGAGACCTGTAAAGACTTGCTCGACGAATTGGTTGTCGCCTCAAAAAACCATTTCACCCGCGAAGAAGCCTTGTTGGAGGAAACGGGTTATCCCAATGCCGCTATTCATAAAGATTATCACGCCCGACTTCTTAGCCGGGCGCAATCGGTGAAAGATGTGTGTAAAGAGATCGGCACCCGCGAAAATCTGAAAGATTGTTGTCACGAAATGTTCGAATTTCTCATCGATGATATCGTGAAAGGTGACGTCAATTTCAAATCTTTCCTGGAGGAAAAAGGCCTGATCAAGCGCAGCTGACGGAATATTTAGGCAGGCACCCGATGCGGCATTCCCGTGCCTGTATCAAGGTATGCCTTTAGGCTATCAACAAAAAAGAAATCCCAGCCGGCTTCACAAATCTCATAACAATGCAGATTTTTCGTCAAGCCAATATGTTCAAGGTAAATATCTGTACCGCTTGGTATTTCATCAAAGCGGCAAATCACCTTGGTGCCGAGCCATTCCGTTTCAATTTCCTTTGGCTGCCCCTCATGTATGTGGAGCGCATCGACGCATTCCATATCCACGACTTTGCCAGGAATCAGACGGGTGGCCTTGAAGGTCCAATAGGAAATACCGGGGGGAAAGGTGAATTTGGCCCGATCGCCGACCTCTTTCAGAGGCTTGTCAGGTAGTGTCCACCAGTTAGCATAGCCAGTCGTAAAGGCATCATATGCTTCTTCAGGTGTTGCCGAGACAGAAATAGTCCGTGCATAGTTTTGCTCAGTCATGAAAAATTCCTCCTCAGCTCATTACCAGTGGATCGGCATGGTTTTTTCGACACCCGGAAGGGCTTCGATGCGATTTTTCCAGGCCTCGATCTTGGGGTAGCGGGTGCTTAACTCCGTGACTCCAAGGGCATCCATATGCTCGGTTTTCCGCTCCATCGCCCGTTGCACGACTCGGATTTCCGGAAAGGCAATGGCATCCGCTGCACTGACCTTGGCCCCACAGAGATACGGCCCACCGGCCAGCAGATTTTCCAGATAATCATATTCAGCCAGCAACTCATTTGCCGCCAGTTGCTGCAGGATCCGCTCCCCGCTGCCTTCTGCCGGTATCGGCTCGTTCTTGACCAGGATCGGCACAAGCAGCTTTCCCATGGCCGCTCGTAAATAGTCATTGCATTCCATCGTCACTTGCCAGATCCGCCCCGCTTCATCGGCGGTTTTGCCGAACAAGGGTTTGTCCGGATAGCGCCGATCCATCCAGGCGAGGATGCCAATGGAATCGCGAAGGATCATGCCATCGGCTTCGACAGTCGGGACGGTCAGGCGCGGGTTAAGTTTGGCATAGCCATCGGATTTATGCTCGCTTTTTGAGGCCTCCAGATAGTGCGTGTCATAATCCACACCCTTGAATGTAAAGCCGAGGAGAACGCGCCAGGGCCTTGGCGCTCCGCTGACAAGATGAACAAGAATTGACATGGTTTTCCTTCATTGTTTGAGATTGGTATCGTAAAGATACGCCTGTAGTCTTTTTTCACAAGAAGGCAGTTTTTTCGTATATAGTATCTTTTACTATACTAAGTATCTTTTTAGGACCAATAAAATGAATGTCATGACTCCTAAGGAAAACGTGTCAGAAACCGCAGAAAACCAAGATTCTGGGGCGCTCTGTCCCATGCCGGATATTGCAAAGATTATCGGTGGAAAATGGAAGCTCATTATTTTGCAAATTCTTATTTTCCGCGGCATGAAACGCTTCAATGAGTTGCGACGTATGATTGATGGTATTACCCAGACCATGCTAACAAATCAGCTCCGGGCGCTCGAAAAGGATGGTCTTGTCACCCGAAAAGTCTATCCGGAAGTTCCCCCACGTGTGGAATATACAGCGACGCAAAAAGCCGTTAATCTGACGCCCATGTTCCGGGCCATGCATGACTGGTGGATGGCCGAAGAGAAATAATCTGCAAGGAGGGGTCCATGGAGTATGAAATTCGGCATGCCGTGCCGGATGATCTAGAGGCGGTTCACCAAATTATGCTCTCACAATCCGTCATTGACGGCACCATGCGCCTGCCAAACCAGTCAATCGAGGCGACCCGGAACAGGGTCGAGTCCCACACGGGCTATCACCGACTGGTGGCTTTAAAGGACAAAAAGGTTGTTGGGTTTATCGAGCTTGAGACCTATCCCCTGTACCCCCGTCATAAGCATGCCGGAGATATCAATTTTATTGCCATCCATGAGAGCCATCAGGACAAAGGTGTCGGCCGGGCGCTTATGAATGCCGTCATTGATCTTGCCGATAACTGGCTCAACCTCAAACGCCTCAGCCTGGAAGTCTGGACCACCAACCAGTCCGCCATCCGCCTCTATGAGAATTGCGGTTTCTCCATCGAAGGCACACACCCTGCCTATGTCTTCACGAATGGCGCCTATGGCGACGCTCATTCCATGGGCCGGGTACTGGATCGGGAATGATGTCACTTTCAGTCTTTTAGCGAGAGAAGGCGAGTCGGGTCCAGGTTACGTCGGCCCGGTTGAACAGGCTGAATTCGTCCTCCAGATGAAGCCGTATCTGAAGGCCGGATTTTTTGGCCAGAGCGATGGTTTCCGATCCACTGACCTCAAACATGCGCCGTCCGGCGGGGATCGGACCGTGACGCAAGGTCAGAATTAATTGACCGCCCGGTTTGATCAGCGAAGCTATCTGAGGAATCGCCCTCTCCCTTTCCGCTATATTGAGATGCATCCAAATGGCGGTCATCATGATCAGGTCAAATTTATCGGGCTTATCCTGCAAGCTCTTAAGGTCCGGCAGGCCATCGTCTAGCCAAGTTATGGTGGAGTCAGCATAACGAGCCTGCGCTTTCTGCCGGAGAGCCGTTGTCGGTTCCATTGCGACGACCCGATGCCCCTGACCAGCAAGATAGGCTGCATCGCGACCCGTCCCGGCGCCAATATCGAGAATATCAGCAGGAGGTTTCGGGATCAGAGAGAGGATGCTGGCATGTAATTCTTCGAACTCAAGGGCGTCATAGAGATCAAACAGCTCTTGCGATTGCTCCGTATAGCCTTCGGTGCCCCTCACCCGGGTCATGATCAGCCGGCCCCTGCAATCTGCCGGTCATATTCGAGGGCGTCATAGCCGCCATCCGCTTCGGTAATCAGAAGGTCATCATTGAGCCGCCAGTTCTGCCAGCCGCTGATCTTGACCCTGTTTCCGGTTCCGCCGGGACCACTGTTGCTGCCTTCCAATGTCCAAAGATAAATCACCTTATTACCGCCACTGCGCACCACATCTTGAGTCAGATGAAGGTCCGGAAAGTCTGCGAAGAATGCGCCCATCGCCTCGGAGATCGCCGTCCGTCCGACAGCCGGGTCCCCGTCATTGACAATACTGACACCGTCCTCTGCGAAGAAGGAGGCCACTGCGGTTGCCGATCGATCGCACCACGCCTGAGTATAGGCGGCAGCCAGTTTCTCAATATCTTCCGGTGTCATGATTTGCCCCTCAAGTTTATCAGCTAGAATGGACGTTAGGCCACCTGTGAAAATCTGTCCACAAGTATCCCTCTCGTTCAAATTTCCCTTTTCTTCGAATTATTTTCACCACCCCCTAGTATCGCCACAATTGGGCACATAGATACAGGGCAGGACGAAAATCCAGCCCGAATATCAGGCCCGGCCCAACAGGAAACTCCTAGTTGGGTCAATGATTTAGGGCTGTCTGCCAAATTTATTTTCGCCGGGAGGACCGCCGTTTCGATGTTGGGACGGCGAACAGTAAAACTTACCCTGAAAGGATCAGGATCATGAACATTCTTATCATTTTAACCTCTCATGACACTTTGGGCGACACCGGCGAAAAGACCGGTTTCTGGCTTGAGGAATTTGCCGCACCTTACTATGCCTTGAAGGAAGCAGGCGCGCGCATCACTTTGGCCTCACCGAAAGGCGGACAGCCGCCGCTTGATCCGAAAAGTAACATCGTGGATATGCAGACAGAGGCAACTCGCCGGTTCCAGAACGACAAGTTGACCCAGAACCTTCTCGCTACCACCGAGAAGCTCTCGGATATCGACTATAAGCGGTTTGATGCTGTCTTTTACCCGGGCGGTCACGGGCCATTATGGGACCTGGCGGAAGATCGTCACAGTATTGCCTTGCTGGAGCATTTTGCCGCCAATGAACTGCCCATCGCAGCGGTCTGTCATGCACCCGGCGTATTCCGCCATGTGATTGGACCCAATGGCCGATCCATCGTCGATGGGCACAGGGTGACAGGCTTCACCAACTCGGAAGAGGAAGCCGTCGGTCTCGAGAAGGTGGTTCCGTTCCTGGTTGAGGATATGCTTATGAGTAACGGTGCGCGTTTCTCCAAACAGGCTGACTGGACCCCCTACACGGTTGTGGATGGCACTCTGATCACCGGCCAGAACCCGGCCTCTTCCCTTGGGGTGTCGGATGAGCTGGTTCGAATGCTGGCCCGATCAAAAGCCGCCTGACAAAGTATCCATACCTCACCGTCCGGACTGTAACTCCGGGCGGTGATTGGGCCTCGAGTAACTGTCATGGAAACCTAAAAAAGTTACCCGGCCTGTTCACTTAGAAAAGCATCCTTCGCATCAGCAAACTCAGGCGTTATACCCCCCTGAACCGGGCGTTCAAGATAGGTTGAGAGAACCACATAACTGCGAGTACTTACGACGCTTGGCATGGCATAAATCCGCTCCAGCAACCCCTCGAGGGCATCACTGCTCGCCACCCGGACCTTGAGCAGCATACAGGTGTCCCCGGCTACCGAATGAATTTCTTCCAGCTCCGGAAACTCTGCCATTTGCATCAATTGCTGAGACTTGCCCCATCCCTTTGTATCCACATGAACGAAAGCCAGCAGCGGTTTTTCGATAGCATTGCCATCGAGCAAGGCGACGGTCCCGCGGATCCGCTTGTCCGCCTTCAAACGCTTCACCCGTTCATGAACGGCGGGCGCCGACAGACCGACAAGAGCGCCGAGATCCTGATAGCTCTGATCGGCATTCTCCGAGAGGGCACTTAATATTCTTCGGTCAAATGGGTCCAGGGGCTTGGCCGATTTGGGTTTTTGCTGAACGCTGTCTGTTTTTTCCATATCGCTATATTTTCCTATTCTCTTAATTTTATTCGGCATTTATATAGTTTTGACGAATTTAATTCAAGGATGAAGAAAATGCGCCGCCCCCTCCTCTTGCTCACCAGTTCCATCGCCATCGTCGGATCAAACTCTCTGGTCCTGAGTCCGATCTCCACATCTGTGGCACAGTCCTTTGCTGGAACGGATGCTGCTGATGTCATGACCGCGTCTGCGATTTATGGTGTTTTTACGGCCCTGAGTGCCGTGTTGCTCGCCCCAAAGGCAGATCAGATCGGCTTGGCGCGTGCCTTGAAGTGGGCCTTCGTCCTGTTTTCCATCGCCCTTCTGACAAGTGCGGCCGCGCCGACCTTCATCTGGCTTTGTATAGGTCAAGCATTAGCGGGCCTGGCAGCGGGCATCGCCCTTCCCGCCACCTATGGACTGACAGCAGAAATCTCTCCTAAGGGCAAGGAATCCGAAACGCTAGGAAAAGTTCTGACCGGCTGGACATTGAGTATGGTTGCCGGTGTGAGCCTGTCGGCACTGCTTGCTGATCTGGTCCATTGGCGTGGTGTATTTCTGGTGATGGGCGGCGCCGCTATTCTGATCAGTATTGTTTTGGTGTCGGCCGGAAACTGGGCGGGACGTCCCAACATTACGGCCACCAGCTCACCCTTCACGGCGTTAAAGGTGCAGGGAATCTATCCTGCCCTGATGGTTTGCGCCGCCTATATGGTGGCCTTCTACGGTCTCTATGCCTATCTCGGCACCCATCTGCAGGGCCCACTTGGTCTGAACGGGACTGTAGCCAGCCTCGCCCCTTTTGCCTATGGAGTGGGTTTTGGCCTCGCCGCTTTCTTCGGGCGGTCCATCGATACCTATGGCAGTGATCGCCTGGCCCCGGTGATCTTTGCGGCCCTGCTTGGCGTCTATCTATTGTTTGCTGGGTCTTCCTTGCTAGCGCCGCTGGTCATAGTGCTCTGCCTGCTTTGGGGCCTGGTCAATCATCTCGGCCTTAACCTGATTGTCGGGCGGCTCACGGCTCTTGATGAAACCCAAAGGGGCGCCATCATGGGGCTCTATAGCGGCATCACATACCTCGCCATGTTCCTTGGCACCGCCTTGTTCCGTCCGGTCTTTATCCAGTACGGATTTCTCGCCTGCTCCCTGCTTGCCGCAATTTGCATATTGCCGGCCCTCGCCGATGGTTTCCAGTTACGACGGAAGTCCAACCGAGACCCCCTCCCCGTGTCCTCAAATTCCTTCGAAAGGAACAGCCCATGAAACTCGTTGCCCATGACCCGACAGAGGGAATTTTCCCAACGACCGAGGATTACATTCACGGGCTTGAAGTCCAGCAACCGGAGCGGTTCCTGTTTGTCTCCGGCACCATTGGTCTGGATGAAAATTCTGCTGCCGGAAAATCAGTCGAACAGCAATTGGATCTAATCTGGTCCAATATCAAGATCATCCTCAACAGCGCCCATATGACGACCAATAACATCGTCCGCATCACCAGTTACTTGCGAGACCGCCAATTTGCCGATGCCAATCAGGATGCCCGAATGGCCGCACTTGGCGATCATCGGGTGCCGACAACGGCGATTATCGCGGAAACATTGGAGAGCGACTGGCTGGTCGAGGTAGAGGTTATCGCTGCCGGATGAATATCCACATCCATTTTTGACCAAAATTTCCGAACCGGATAATGTTGCTCTTACAGTGAATCGACGAAGGGGCAGCAGATGGAGACGACTGAAATGGAAGAGCTCGTTCGCTCTCATTATCAGGCCATCGGGCGCCGCGATCTCGAGGCAGCGCTGGCTCCGCTATCCCCCTCGATCGAATGGGTGTTTGATGGACCGGCTGTCATTCCCTTTGCTGGAAGATATTCGGGAATTGAAGACGTCAGGTCCTTCTTCGAGGCGATCCGGTCCAATGTCCGGGTTGAGGAATTTTCCATCCGCTCCCTGACAGGTGCCGGTAGTCAGGTGACGGTGCTGGGATTTGAAACCATGACGGTATTAAAGACCGGTCGCAGCTGGTCCGCCGACTGGGTGCAAATTCACTATATGGAAGACGGTAAAATCATCCGCTTTCAGGAATTCACCGATACCCATGCGATTGCGGCAGCTTTTTGTGACAGCGTGTAATTTAGGCCAATACAGCTACAAGACTAAAAATGTAGCAATCTTTGTTACCTTGTAATTCCCGATTAAACTTGCAAAATAAGAACAATTGTTGTACTATTTCTCTCTAAGGTTATCAAAGGGACGCCTTTGAAACCGGAGGGGTTGGCACCCTAACAAGCCAAAGTTCCATGTACATGTAAGAGGGTTTCCGGTGTTTGTTTGTACCGGAGATTAACTTGTCAGGATTTTGGATTGAGATGCAAAGATCTGCAATGAGGTCGGTCTACAAGCAGCGTTTCAGCACGGTTCCCGACAGATCGGCGGTAAAATCGCCGGACCGGTTCATGGTCCCATATCTCTGGATTTGATCAGCCGAGATCATGTCGACCATAAAAACAGAACCGGATTCAAGGACCAGGCCATAGCGCTGGCCTGATTGCCAGACGGCGTTGAGAGGTGTCGTGAATCCGCTGCCCGCACTGCGGTCAAGATCATGTTCACCGATGATGAGTGTACCCGCGCCGCTCTCGCAAGCAGTGCTCCAGGGGCCTTGCAGCCTGAGGGGCACTGTGTCCAGTTCCTGTATCTTCCCATAGGGAAGCGCGGCAATATCCTCGAACCGCTCACGCAGATCGATGGGTTTATTGCTCGGGGCAGTTATTGCAGCAATGATGGTGGTTTCCGATGGGGCGAAAGCGACAACGGGTTCTTCCGTCACCGGTTTTTCCGCAACAACAGTTTCAGGTTTGCCGTCATCCGCGAACGAAGAGAAAGGCGAAACAACGGCATAGAGGATCATCACAACGGCAAGGACTGCCCCGCTTACCGCGGATCCGCCCAGTACCAGTTTCGAGGCGTTGAAACGGCTTAGAATTCCCGGAATTTCGGGCGCTTCCGTAATTTCCACCAAATGGTAGACATTGCGGTTTTTAAAAGGATCAAAATAGCCACCCAGAATGCGAACCCTCGGGGCGCCCCATTCCGGAACGAGTTTGCGGGCAATATCCTGTGCCTCTTCGTCGTCGTCATACCGATCGAAGCTGCGCCAGGTCTCTGAGACCAGGGTTTGCACCACATAATGGCTAAATTCATGGACCGTTTCGGTCATACCCATACTCGACTTTTCCGCCAGAAATTGCGATTTATGGCCAAAAGATAAAGAAACAGGATAAAGAAACCGTTAATTTGACCGTATTTTTTAGCATCTGATTGGGACTGAGATATTTCTTCTTAGGGCTTGAAATTCCACGCAATTCCGACAATTCTCGAAAGGCCAGAGAAAAGGAAACAGGAACATATGACCGTCAAACGCATCGTCACCAATATCCACAGCCCCGATCCCGCCGCCGCGAAGCGCTTTTACGGGGATATTCTGGGGCTTGAAGTCCTGATGGATCACGGCTGGGTCGTCACCTATGGCGCGGATACCGAAATGACCGTCCAGATCACTGTCGCCAAGGAAGGCGGATCGGGCACCGACACACCGGATATCTCCATTGAAGTGGAGGATGTCGATGAGATGCATGAGAAGTTCAAGACGGCCGGATTTGAGATTTCCTATGGTCCGGTAGATGAGCCCTGGGGTGTGCGCCGATTTTATGTCACGGACCCCTTCGGCAAAGTCATCAATATTCTGGCGCATATTTGAGAATTTTGAGGATTGGATGCCGCCTGTCGTGACAGTGACGTGGTTTGGGGAGGAAATACTCCCTATTTGTCGAGTGGAATAGGAGAACAGGAGACGGACATGAGCGTACAGAAAAATCGCCTCGAACGGGGCTGGTCACAAGAGCATTTGGCGCAGATGTCCGGCCTCAGTCTCCGCACGATCCAGCGGATCGAAAGCGGTAGGAAAGCCGGGCTCGACAGCCTCAACGCCCTCGCCGCCGCCTTCGGAACCGATCTGGCCACCCTGCGACAGGAGAGCATTATGACCGATCCGAGCCCCCAAAAAGCGACGAACATACAGGATAGAAGTGACGAAGAAAAAGAGGCCCGCG
This sequence comes from Pseudomonadota bacterium, assembly GCA_024743055.1. GTDB lineage: Bacteria > Pseudomonadota > Alphaproteobacteria > Sneathiellales > Sneathiellaceae > Sneathiella. The sequence goes on along the minus strand of JANSXH010000022.1, from coordinate 20,667 downwards.
ATTATGTGCGGAATATCCGCGGCCTGAAGATGAATATCATCTGCGCGATCTTCTTCCTACCCCTGCTCTATCTACTGGATGTCTATATCTCACCGGGTCATCTCTGGGTGCAATATGCCGCTGCCGCCTGGCTCGTCGCCATTCTATTTCAAGTCCTCGCCATTTATATGACCTTCCGACTGTTCGGCATCCAATGGGAACAGCGTGCGATTAAAAAACGCCTCGATAGTCGGCGGCAATCCTGATCAGTAAAACCGTTCGACCACCTGGTCTTCGCCGGCTTCGCGGACCCGTTCCTGACGTAAGCGGCTCATCACCAGATCAAAATCGAGGTAGGTGAGTTGCAAATGACGGGCACCGGAGGCCGGTTGAAACTCCGCCCGGCCATGGAGCACCCGGTGATTGTGAACCGCCACCATATCCCCACTTTGGGTTTTAAAGCGGATCAGATTTTCTGGCGTATTGAGGAGATTGGTGAATTTCCGATAGGCGTCATAGAAGCCCTTGACCTCCGCCCCCGGAATGAGCAAGGGCAGCATTAACTGATTGGAATAGCGGATGGTGCGGATAAAGCCGCGATTATCCACTTCAATCAGGGGCGCCTGGCCGACGATATCGCCTTTTTCGCTGGCAAGGCGAAAGCCGACATCGGTCTTGGCAAGAATATCATAGGCCTCCGGGTCCTCTTCGCGAAGCTGGACCGCTGCCTGATAGCCATCGACCAGGGTCGTCTCCCCGCCCTCCGCCTCATTGGCAAGGAAATGCAAGAGCTGCACACCGGGTGGGGAGAAATAGTTGGGCATATCCGTATGCGGTTTCAACTCTTCCGAGGTGGAGGCAAGATTATAGGCATTGGGGTCGGAAAAGACATTGTGAAGCCGATCATAAATGGTGTCATGGACATAGCCCACATGATCGGCAAATTCGATCACCGCGCCGTCATGGGACGGCATATTGCGGACAATCGCCACACCGAGGGAGCGCAAGGCCGCGCACCAGCGGATCAGGACCTTCTCATCGCTCATACAATCGGCAAAGTCGAACATCGGCAGTTCATTGATCGACGCCGCATCCCAGAGGGTTGCGCTTTCCCGCACCGTCCCGCCTATCGGCGAGGCGATGGAGTTGTGATAGAGCCATTTGCCGGTAAAGATACTTTCATGCCCCTCTCCCTCGCTCCAGAGAATGCGTATGCCATCATCGGCACGCTCAACGGACGTCGGGGTAATTTCGGGGTCGATGGCGGCGGTGAACAAAAGCCGCTCATGGGTCGAGGGATGAAAGCATTTGGGACATTGGCAATTGTCCCTCAGCCAGATAAAGGGATAGTCAGTCGTCTGGCCGTCGGGCCAGGTCACGATGACAGAAGATCCCAGGGTTTCAAACTCAAAATCCATACCGCCCTCCCTCGCTAAAGGATGAGTTCACTTAAAACCTGTTTTGGGCGAGAAACTGTCCCGAATCCGCCTTCGGTTTGCCTGGAATGGACATCAAAAAACGGCGCCGTAGGGCGCCGTTTTCGAATTCGCTATGCGGGTTATATTCAAACAGCCGCTTTTTTACGCTTGCGCCAGCCGAGAAAGCCCATGACAGCAAGCCCTGCGCCATATAGCGGGAATGCCGCCGGAAGTGGCACTGCGGAGATTTGGGTTTCTACATTGAGTTTAAAGGGGAAATCACCAGAAAAACCGAACACCCACTCTCTAAACCCTGAATTATCAAGTGTTAAAAGGGCACCCCCGATAGAGAAAAAATCACCTTGCGCGGCCAATATATCTTCAAACGCAAATTCGTTGAGATTCATAGAAAAATCTTTATAGGAGTCAGTTGTAAAGAAATTACGGCTGCCGTAACTATCACCAGTGCCCAAATCCTCATAAATGGCTAAATTAACTCCGCTCTTAAAGTTCAAAGTCGCAGCGTCTGTGGACACATCATAAAGTGCATAAGTCTCATACGGACCGCCAGCGACCTCTACGGAATGAGTAAAACCTGACAAAGAAGCACTCACAATCTTCTCATTTGCTCCAAGGGACAATCCGGACAAGTCAAAGGTGAAAAAATTTCTATAAAGGTAGTTGGTAGTGTCACCTGCCACTGCATTTGGATTGTCATTACTCCCGCCATAACCATTTGACCACCATCCCTGATTTGCATCAGCAGGAGACGGATTATTTGGGTCGATCACATAAATCGGTGAATCCGCCGTCGAAAAACTATAAGATGCAGCTTGAGCACCACTCGCAACCCCTACGGTTAAAGCGAAGGCCGCCAATACATTAGTAAAACGAAACATAACCCTTCCAAAACATTTTTGAATATATTTAGTTAAAATTATTTTCTTCTATCTATGATGGCAGTTTAAATCTCGGTTATGGTTAACGCAGGCGTTCAATCAAACAACTCTTTCTGAGAAATTATGTGCTAATTGGCTTTGCTCGCCGCCACCATTCCGTGGGCGGCGCGGCCGGCGGCGTCTATGTAGGCGGGGTCTTTGTGGATGAGGACGGTTGAGAAGGCGCCGTCCATGAGAAGGACGATATGACGCGCGAGATCATCTGGCGCGGCAATGCCTTCACCCGCAAAGGTGTCTTTGAGCCAGGCCTCGAATTTCTTTTTATGAGCCGCCCCCACTTTCATGGCCGGATGACCCGGCATATTGGCGAGCTCCGCCGCCGTGCGCAGAAAACCGCAACCTTTCCATTTGGGATGCCGGGCGGAATTGCCGAGATTGGTGAAGATGGCCTCAACCTTATCAGCGAGGCTGCCTTCAGCCTCGTCAAACCATTGCTTGTAAAGCGCGAGGTTCGGCTGATCGCGGGCTACCAGATAGGCCTCAATCAAATCGTCTTTGCTTTTGAAATGATAATAGAGGGTCTTCTTGGTCAAACCTGCCTTGGCGGCAATGGCATCAACACTGACGGCCCGAATGCCTTCCCCATAAAACAGACGGTTGGCAGCGGTCAGAATACGTTCTTTTGCAGGGATATTTCCAGAAACCATTTCCATGTATACTACACAGTGAGTATACGTCAAGATCAGCGCTTGCTAGCCTCCCTCAAAATTGAACGGAGAATTGCATGCCTGAATTGATTACATACGAAAAAAAGGGGGCCATCGCCCTTCTCACCCTGAACCGGCCGGAAAAACTGAACGCCCTCAATTACGCGACAAATGAGCGTCTGATGTCTCTGCTGAACTGGATTGAAGAGGATCCGAAAATCCGCGCGGTGATCCTGACCGGCGCCGGGGACCGTGCCTTCTCCGCCGGTGCGGATATTCATGAATTCTCAACGAGCGTCAAAGCCAGTGTAGAGGTCGCCGTCCGAGAGTTCTGCAAGCGGGGCCAAACCATGACTGCCCGGCTCGAATCCTTCCCGAAACCGGTGATTGCCGCCGTCAACGGCATTGCCTATGGCGGTGGCTGTGAAATTACAGAAGCCGTGCATCTTGCTATCGCCAGTGAGCGCGCAATCTTTGCCAAGCCAGAGATCAATATCGGCATTCCCCCGACCTTCGGCGGAACCCAAAGGCTGCCGCGTCTGGCCGGACGCAAACGCGCCCTCGAACTGTTATTGACCGGAGACAGTTTCTCGCCGGAGCGTGCCCTTGAAATGGGCCTGGTCAATAAGATCGTACCCCATGATCAGTTGTTGCCAGAGGCCTTCGAGCTGGCAGAACGGATACTCCGGCATTCTTCCCTCGCCGCCGCTCGCATCATTAGCGCCGTGACACGCGGGCTGAATACAACCATCGAAGAGGGCCTGCTGATAGAGCGGGAACAGTTTGCCCGCATGGCAGCGACAGACGATGTTCATGAAGGTCTGGCGGCCTGGATCGACAGGCGGCCACCACAATATACAGGGATCTAAATGTCTCTATAGTGAGCCTTGACGCCCTGAAAACATGATTTATAGGAAAGGAAAGTATCGTGATTGCCGTTATTTTTGAATCCTGGCCTAAGCCTGGAAGCGGAGACACCTATCTGGATATGGGGCAGAGCATGATGTCACTGGTGGATGATTTCGATGGCTTTATCTCCATCGAGCGTTTCGAGAGTGTGGTGGAACCGGGAAAATTTGTCGCCCTCTCCTTCTGGCGGGATGAGGCCGCCATTGATGCCTGGCGCAATGTCATCGAGCATCGGCGTATCCAGGCAGGCAGCCGTAAAGCGGTTTTCGACAATTATCGCCTTCGGGTAGCCAAGGTCATGAGAGACTACAGCATGCAGGATCGCGCTGAAGCGCCAAAAGACAGTGTCGATCTACATGGCTGACGTTGCACTACGCGTATTTAATTCGTCATACTCCCGCTATAGGTGAAACACTCGATTTCGTGATGTCTATATACGGACGGATATGGCATTTCCGCTCTATATAGCTTGTATAAGCTACCTTTTCCTATAGAAATAGGAATATGAATATTTCACCTGACACGCCCCAAAATAAGGGCGAAATGATTAGCCGCGCATTATCACAAAGTGCTGTGGCATCAGAAGCGCGCCAGTGGGCGGAAGTAGCCCGCCAGCATATCGTTCCTGAAAATCGCAAGAGCATTCTTCAATTGCTGACAACGATACCACCGTTGCTCGGATTGATGATTACCATGTATGGAACAGTCGAGGGCGCTTATTGGCTCACCCTCCTCCTTTCCATCCCGGCCGCGGCATTCATGGTCAGATTGTTCGCCATTCAACATGACTGCGGTCATCGTTCCTTTTTCAAGTCACGCCGCCTGAATGACTGGATCGGCAACCTGATCGGGGTGATCACACTTACCCCCCACGCATATTGGCGATATTCGCACAACACTCATCACGCGACCTGCGGCAATCTGGAGAAGCGGGGCTTGGGAGACATAAAAACCCTCACCGTTGCTGAATATCTCGCCCTGTCGCGCTGGCAGCGTCTGGTCTATCGCCTCTATCGCAATCCGCTGGTTATGCTGGGAATTGGCCCGGTTTATTTGTTTGTTATCAAATACCGCCTTCCCTTTGATCTTCTCCGGCGCAACCGCCGACTTCTGATCGGTGTCATGATCACTAATCTTGCCATTGCCGCCATTCTCAGCAGCTTGAGCTTCGGTTTCGGATTTATCGAGGTGCTGATGGTACAAACCCCGATCGTGGTCATTTCCTCAACTGTCGGCATCTGGTTATTTTACGTCCAGCATCAGTTCGAAAACACCTATTGGCGCAAGGACAAGAATTGGGATTTTCATGAAGCGTCCGTGATGTCGAGCAGTTATTACGATCTGCCGCAGCCGCTCCGCTGGTTTTCTGCCAATATCGGCATTCATCACATTCATCACCTCAGCAGCCGAATTCCCAATTACAATCTCCGTTCCTGCCTTGATGATCTTCCGATGCTGCAAAAGGTCAACCGCATAAGTCTCTGGGAAAGCCTTTCACTCTTTCGGTTTTCTCTGTGGGATGAATGGACCCAGAGTTTGAGATCCTTCAAGAGCATATCCAAGCGAGACTAGAAAGCTCCGTAAAGTCCCTGGACCAATGTTTGGGTGAGCACCCCTATCCGAAGGCAGGTACATCTCGTTTGAGGTCCGGATCATCGTGGAGGAACGTCATCTGTAAGCTGCCCTGAAGGTCGCCGCTATCTCCACCCGGGATTTCACCGTCATATTTGGCGGCAAGCCCAGCCTCCGCGAGCTTTTCAATAAAAGCAGTCGCCGAAGTCGATGGCAGCTCAAAATTTAGGGTAGCCGCATGGTTCGAAAACAATGTGTGATGAGTGATCCAGCCGCCCTGGCGCGAGAGGGATTCCCGGGCGACCGTAATCGCCTGGTTCCTGTCCAATTTCGTTACAACGGTTAGTCGCCAAATTTTCATCATGTACCTTGTTAAAAAGCTGCAACGACTGCCTTAGCCAGCAGAGACTACGGTGTTAAATATTATACTCAAGGTCAAGTTAATTACGATTGAGCATGGGCGGCGGTGTTAAGACGAAGGCGCTTCTCGCCGGATTGCAAGCAGGACGGCCATGAGGATCAGGGCACCGCCGATATAGGTGGCGCTGTTCGGGACTTCTGCCAATAACAGGAAAGCAAATATCGGTGCCAGCGGCGTCTCAAGAGAGCTTAGCAGGGCCGTCTGACCAGAGGGGACACGCTTGGCCCCTTCCGCCAGGGTAACTGTGGCAATGGCGAACAGTAGTCCGAAGGCTGCCAGTATGGCGATCTCCGATAGCTTTACAGCAAATGGTGCCCCGAAGAAAAGAGCAGCGGGCAGCAATAACAGAGACGAAAGAATTGCTGGCCCGGCAGTCGGCGTTGCCGGAAATCTGCGGTAGAGAACCATGGTCAGGGCCATGACGAAAGTCATCCACAGGGCCAGCATATCCCCGGTAAGGCTGATCTGTCCGAGGGAGCCGGAAACAATTATCGCCACTCCAATGAGCGCTGTCAGACAGCCGATCAACATGCGGACGGATATCCTCTCCCCCATGACAAACCAGGCCAGGAGGGCTGCGATCAAGGGCGAAATGGCATAGATCAGAGACACGTTGGCGATGGAGGTGAATTTGAAGGAGGAGATAAAAGCCGCGGTTCCCAAAGCACCCACCACGGCAATCCCAATTCCGCTTACGCCCATTTTGTAATTATGGCGCTGAGTACCGCGGCTCAGGCTCCAACAGACCGTAAAACCCACTGCAAAAATACCTCTCCAGAAAATAACTTCCCAGGCACCGGCGGCAACCCCCTTGGTAAAAAGACCTGCCGTGCTGAAAGTCAGGGCTGACAGCATAATCAGCCCCATGCCAAGATAATATTCGGCGGCAGGTCTGTCGTTGATGGCATATAATTTCTTGGATATGTTTTTTTCGACCACCTTGCAGCCTTCCCTAATTGCCCTATATTTATATGAGTATGGGCAGAGTACTGGCCCTCAACAAACGAGAAGATCTAGATCTATGAAATAGATTTACTAGGATATAGAGAATGTCAAGATCACTCCCTCCCCTGAATGCTCTCAGAGCCTTTGAGGCTGCTGCCCGACATTTGAGTTTTACCAAGGCAGCAGAGGAATTGAATGTCACTCCGGCGGCCATTGGCCATCAGGTCAAAGCGTTGGAGGAGTATCTGGAGACTCCTCTGTTCTACAGGCTAACCCGGGCACTCCGACTAACCGAGGCGGGACAGTCCGCCTTGCCGTCGCTCAGTCAGGGCTTTGATACTCTATCGGAAGGGATCGACAAGATCCGTGCCCAGAAGAACAGCAATGAACTTACTTTGAGTGTCAGCCCCTCTTTTGGGGCTATGTGGCTTGTACCAAGGCTGGAAAAATTTCGTCGCCGGCATCCGGATATCGATATCCGCCTCGATGGTACCGATCATCTTGTCGATGTTGCAAAGGGTGAAGCCGATATGGCCCTGCGCTACGGCCCGGGCGGTTATCCAGGGGTACAGTCTGACTGGCTGTTCAGCCAGTTCAATACTCCGGTCTGCAGCCCTCTCCTCCTTGAGGGGGAGCATCCGTTAACTACCCCTGATGATTTACGCCATCACACATTGCTTCATATCGATTGGAAGGACGCGGAAGCGAGCTGGCGCATGTGGCTATTGGCGGCGGGACTGACCGATATTGATCCGACACGCGGCCCCCGGTTTTCCATGGAAAGCATGGCGGTCCAGTCGGCGCTTGATGGTCAAGGTGTCGCGCTGATCGGAGATGTTCTGGCGGCAGACGACCTGGCTGCCGGACGTCTTATCCGTCCCTTCGATGCCAATCTCAGCACCCCGCTTACCTTTTCCTATTATCTTTTGACCGCCAAGGAGAGTATGGAAAAGCCCAAGATCACCGCCTTTCGTAACTGGTTGCTTGAAGAAGCGGAAGTCTCTCGCTCTAAGGCTGGCTAACACCCACTCATAAAAAAGCAGCCGCTCGAAAGCGACTGCCTAAATAGGTTGGAAAATAAGGGAGACAGAAATTACTCCGCCGCCTCACCTTCCTGCATGACGATGACCGGTTCCATGGCCTCGAACACATCGGTGTCCAGATGGCACGTGACCATATGGCCGTTGCCCATATCCTTGACCGGTGGCACATCGGTTTCGCAGATGCTGCCGATCTTGCGCGGGCAGCGGGTCTGGAACGGACAGCCCGGCGGCGGATTAACAGCCGAGGGGATATCTCCTTCCAGGATGATCTGTTTCTGCTCAACTGAGGTATCGGCGATGGGAACCGCTGACAGCAAGGCTTCCGTATAAGGGTGATAGGGCGGCGAGAAGACCTCGTCCGTTGTCCCCTGCTCCACGATATGCCCCAGATACATAACCACAACCCGATCAGACAGATAGCGGACAACACTGAGATCATGGCTGATAAACAGTAATGTGGATCTCAGGTCATTCTGGATCTCCGTAAGCAAACCCGTCACCGCGGCCTGAACAGACACATCAAGCGCGGAAACAGGTTCATCGGCCACAACCACTGCCGGGTTCCCGGCAAAGGCACGGGCAATCCCGATCCGCTGTTTCTGACCACCAGAGAGCTGACGTGGTCGCCGATGAGCGAAATCTCGAGGCAACTTGACCAGGTCGAGCAGGTCATTGACCTTTTCCCGGACCTTGTTGGGGTCTTTTTCAACACCAAATTTCCGGATCACCCGGGCAATCTGACTGCCCACAGAGTGTGAGGGATTGAGGGTGTCAAACGGGTTCTGGAAGACCATCTGCAGATGACCAACTGTTTGCGGGCTGCGCTTCTGAACGGGAATCTGTCCGAGATCCTTACCATTCAGGATCACTTCCCCATCCGTTGCATCTTCAAGCCCCATCAGAACCTTGGCAAAAGTCGATTTACCACAGCCGGACTCGCCGACGATAGCTACTGTCTCTGCCTCGCGCGCATCAAAGTTGATGTTCTCATTGGCCTTGACGGTCTTGACATTGTCGCCGCGGATCATCGCCAGAATTGAAGAACTCTTTATCTCGTAGTATTTCTTCATATTCCTGACACTGAGGACGACTTTACCGGAATCTACAGATTTTACGGCGACCGAAGTATGATCTCCTTCAGACCAATCGATTTCCTCAAAGCGAACACAGCGGACATGATGTCCCTCATTCCCCTCGACAGTCCGCATGGGAAGCTTTTCCTGGTTGCACTGTCCATCCCGGAAGAAAGCGCAGCGCGGGCCAAAATAACAACCTGTCGGTCGTTGATGAGGTAAGGGTAATTGGCCCGGGATCGGCACCAGCGGTCTCTCGTTCTTATCGGCCCCGGGAAGCGGGATCGACGCGAACAGGCCGCTGGTATAAGGATGCTTCATATCATCGAAGACTTCCTCAACCGTACCATCCTCGACCGCTTCACCGGAATACATCACCGTGACCCGGTCACAGGTTTCAAGAATCAGGCCCAGGTTATGGGAGATATAGACCATGGCAGTACCGAACTCGGCCGAGATTTCATTGACCAGTTCAACAATGCCCCGTTCCACTGTCACATCGAGGGCCGTGGTCGGCTCATCCAGCAACAAAAGATCCGGCTTCGACAACAATGCCATGGCAATGACCACACGCTGTTGCTGACCACCGGAAATCTGATGCGGATAACTATCCAAGATCCGAGGCGGATCCGGCAGCTTCACCGCTTCCAGCAGCTCCAGTGCCCGCTGCATGGCTTCTTCCTTCGTCACATCCTCATGGTACAGAGGCACTTCCGCCAACTGTTCCCCGATTTTCATGGACGGATTGAGAGAAGCCATGGGCTCCTGATAAATCATCGCGATCTTGGATCCCCGGATACTTCGAAGTTCCTCTTCCGACATGGTCCGCATATCGCGCCCATGGAAGAAGATCTCTCCGCTCTTGATATAGCCGTTGGATCCGAGATATTGCATGATGGCAAGGGCCACCGTGGATTTTCCGCAGCCGGATTCGCCCACGATACCGACGCCTTTGCCGGGCATCACCTTCATGTTGAAATCGATGACTGCCGGGATTTCCCCGCCGCGCGTATCATAGGAGATACATAGATTGCGGCATTCCAGAATGGGTGTCTGTTCCATCGCGTCTCTCCTAATCTTTCATCGAAATTTCGCGCAGGCCGTCGGCCAGCAGGTTAAAGCCAAGCACCAGGGATGAGATCGCAACAGCCGGGACAACCGCCATATGACCGGCGAAGCTTCCAAGAGGTTGTGTTTCAGCAATCATTTTCCCCCAATCAGGATCTGGTGGTGGCAGTCCAAGGCCCAGATATCCGAGCATGGCAATGGTGATGGTCGTATAGCCAAGCCGCAGGCAGGCATCCACAATCAGCGGCCCGCGGGCATTGGGAAGCAACTCTACGATCATGATATAGAGCGGGCTTTCGCCGCGTGTCTGGGCCGCAAAGATATAATCCCGTGTTCGCAGATCCAGCACCAACCCGCGTACAATACGCATGATGCCCGGCGCCGACGCGAAGGTCACCGCGAGAACGATGTTAAAGCCAGTGGCACCCAGATAGGTGATGATGATGATGTAGAGAACGATCACTGGGAAGGACAACAGGATGTTGGAAATGAAAGAAATCACTTCATCCCACCAGCCGCCGAGATAGCCGGCTACCACGCCCATCAACATACCGACGATATAGGCCACGGCCGTTGCCGTCGTTGCCCAGACCAGCACCTGTTGTGCGCCGAAAATCACGCGAGAGAGAATGTCCCTGCCCTTGTGATCTGTGCCAAGCCAGTAAAGACCGTCATTTTTGGCCGAGCCATCCAGCGGGAACTTGAACGGTTCCAGCGGGGCGTTCGGGTCATAGAGCGGCAAGATTGGCGCCAGAATTGCCAGGATGACCCAAAACAAGATCAGCGAAAGGCCGAAAATGGCAATGGGACTTTCTCTCAGTAAACCTACTGAAGTGAAGAATTTGCCCAAAGCTGACGGGGTCGTATCGTTGTTTTGTGTTTCTGCAGTCATGTCAGCCCCCTCATGTAAACCGGATACGTGGATTTAGGAGTGTATAGCCTATATCCGAAATAAACTGGGAGAACACCGCGACAAACACGGCAACGAGCGTACAGGCCTCGATCACATAGATATCGCCAAATAAGGCACCGTCCAGAAGCAGTTTTCCGAAGCCCTTGTAAGCAAAAAAGACCTCGACCACGATCACACCGGACAACAACCAGTTAAGCTGCAGGATAATCACCGTAAACGGCGCAATCAAAGCATTGCGCAAGGCATGCTTCATAATGACCCTTCTGTAGGGAATGCCTTTCAGCACCGCCGTTCGAATATAATGGGACGTCATGACCTCCGCCATGGAGGCCCTGGTCATTCGGGCCGTATAGCCGAAGCCATACATGACCAATACCAGCACGGGGAGGAATATCTCCGCCCAACTGAAACCATCGGTCATGGCGGCGGTTCCCGGGAACCAGCCAAGGGCAAAGACGAATACGGCGGTAAAGAAGGTCGCTGAAGCAAATTCCGGCACTGACGTTGTCAGCACCGATCCCACCGAGACCGCTCTGTCCTGAAAAGAACCTTCCTTCATGCCCGCAATCACCCCTAACGTGAGGGAGAGTGGGATCATAAAGAGCATATATAGTCCTGCAAGAATGGCAGTGTTACCAAGCCGCGGCCACATTATGTCTGCAACAGGAGCCTTGAACTGAATGGAATCTCCGAAGTCACCCCGCATGGCATTGAACACCCAGGTAAAATAGCGTTCAACGAATGGCTCGTTATAGCCATTCTGTTCCAGCCAAAGTTCCCGTTGTTCTGTATTAGAATACGGTCCGAGAACCTTACCGGCCACAGCCAGCTTATCGGATTCAAAAATTGCAAATAAAGTGAACGAAATCACGACCATGATCAAAGCCATGGATACAAATCTACGTGCCGCCAAAATTAACATGGAAGGCTCCCCCCGCAGGAAAAAAAAGCATCAAAAAAAACAAGGGCGTTTTTGGCGCCCTTGTTTTCGTTACTTGATGTTAGCTATCAATCCAGACTTTGTAGAGCTGGTGATACTGGGTTGGATGCGCCTTCAAATTCTTCACATTGGAGTTTGCCAGGAAGAATTTCGGTTGCCACAAAGGTTGCACCATGATGACGTCATTCTGGAGCATTTCTTGTACAGGCTTCATCGCTGCTTTGCGTTCTTCTGCGTCCACAAGAGATTCTGCTTTGTCCAATGCCTTTTCCCACTCAGGATTGTCATAAGCAGTTTCGTTCCAAGGAACGCCCGCGCGATAAGCCAAGCTTAGTACCATTGTGCCAAGCGGGCGATGGGTCCAGGAAGTAAAGCCGAACGGCGCTGTCTGCCAGGTTTCCCAATATTTGGAGGCTGGCATCAAGTTCAGTTCGAGATTAATTCCCGCAGCTGCTACCTGTTCTTTCAGGATTTCGCATACTTGCTGCTGCCAGGGACCGTTTGTATTGCCAAGATCAATCGTGATTGTCAGGCCGTCTGTGTAACCGGCTTCAGCCAAAAGCAGTTTGGCCTTCTCAACATCTGGCTCCATACGATTAAGAGCGAAATATTCCGGGTGAATTGGCGAAACATGGTGATGCTCACCAATATCACCGCGGCCACCATAAACCAGTTCATTATACTGATCAGCTTTACAGCAAAGCTGGATCGCCTTTCTGACCCGGTGATCATCAAACGGTTTCTTGTCCGTGCGGAAACGCATCACACCGGTTTGAGCCGTCCGTACATTGTAAACTGTCATGCCGGGGATAGAATCTGCCATTCCAAGCGAAGCGATATCAAACTCGTAGTTCATATCAACCTGACCAGAGGCAACCGCAGCCAGCTGAGCAGCAGAGGCAGCGCCATGATCGTAGTAGTCAATACCATCGAGATAAACTTCTCCGCCCCAGTAAGGCTGATCAACCCGACGCAAGATCGCTTTTTCACCAACAACGAACTCCGTCAAGGTGAAAGGACCCGTACCGTTCGGATCTTTTGTTAGGTCACCCTTGAAGTCACGATGGACAATCATGGTTGGATAGTTGTAGAGGTTTTCCGGAATAGACAAAACTGGGTTATTCAGGTTCAAGCGAACCGTATGGCTATCAACCTTCTCAACCGCACCCGGTGTCATGGTTTTCTTTGCATTGTCGCCTTCGCCGGTGGTCGTCACCATAGAGGCAAACAATCCAACATTGGACGATCCGACTTTTGGATCCAGCCAACGCGTAAAGTTGAAGACCACATCATCGGCGTTGAACTCATCGCCGTTATGCCATTTAACGCCCTTGCGAAGATTGAACGTCCATGTTTTCAAGTCGTCAGAGGCCGTCCAGCTTTCAGCAAGATACGGACGGGTCACATTGTCCGGACCTGTGATGGTCAAAAACTCACAGATCTGACGGGCTACGTTTGATTTTTCCACCCAGGCATAAATAGCCGGATCGGCCATTTCCTGAACCGGCATGGAACATTTAAGAATGCCGCCCTTCTTGGGTGTCTCAGCTGCAGCGTCGATAGTTGGATCAACCGCGCCAACAAATGAATAAGCGGCGGCGGCGGACAGGCCTAATAAGGTGGAGGTTCTCAAAAATTCGCGGCGGTCCATTTTGCCGCTTTTATACTGTTCCTTTACACCTTCGATTGAAGGATGAACACGACCTTCTATTTCGTGTTCCATTTTCTTCCCAGTCATACTTTAGACTCCCTGTATGGTTCATTCCGATAGAAACTGATTTTTTGTTTGTATCAATTCTCCCAAAAAATAGTCTCACATTAATATCATGTGCATTTTGTTCATTTTGCGACCCAATTTTTTCTCTGTTCACGCAAAATGGCCGGATATTAGGGTTTTTTTGTTTACCAGCGATGTCCAAGCTTACCGAGTTTTTGGGTCAATAGTCAACGGTAGTACAGGAGAAGTGATCGAAGCCGAACGCTTGAATTCCCTCATCTTTTATGCCTCTAACGCAGGGTGAGTAACCCTTACAGGAATGATTGTAACGTTACAATTTAAGGCAAAAAACAATCACCAATTACTTTGCCGCCTGCAAAAAACCCGGCGAAAGCCAGGTTTACTATTCAATATGCCTATCGAAATACACTGTCGCTAGATCAGTCTTGGCCTTCTTCCGACGCAGCAATCCGAACAGGGCGACAAGGTCGGCATCGGAAGGGAATTGTAACGGCGGACTCGTATTGACGTTCGCATCCTAGCTAAATATGCCGCAATAATTTGCTTGAGTAAAAGTCACGTTCCAGATTTTTGAGCATGCGCAATTTACATTCATTCATAAATGTATTATATCTTCCTCTCCCTTCACCTAATAATAAAAACAAGATGGCCCCATGATTGAACGTACTCTTTTTTCCGAAGAACATAACTTGTTCCGGTCCTCCGCTCGTCGCTTTGTCGAAGAGCGGATCGTCCCGTTTCATGAGGAGTGGGAAAAAGCCGGACAGGTTAGTCGTGAAATCTGGAAAGAGGCCGGTGAAGGGGGTTTTCTCTGTTGCTCGGTGCCAGAGGAATATGGCGGTGCTGGCGGGGACTTTACGTTCGGCGCCATCTTTACCGAAGAACTGGGCCGGATCGGAGCAACGGGTCCCGCATTTCACCTGCATTCAGAAATAGTCGCGCCTTATATCATGGCCTACGGGACGGAGGAGCAAAAAAAGAAATGGCTACCGGGTCTTGTCGATGGCTCGGTTATCACCGCTGTCGCCATGTCGGAACCCGGTGCCGGATCGGATCTGCAGAATATCCGCACTACCGCTATCGCCGATGGCGATGACTATGTCATCAATGGCCAGAAAGTCTTTATCAGCAATGGCCAAATCGCCGATTTAGTGGTGCTGGCCTGTAAGACAGACCCCGCTGCCGGAGGCAAGGGTGTGAGCCTGGTTCTGGTGGAAGGCGACCGGGAAGGATTTACACGCGGCCGTAACCTTGAGAAAATCGGCTATAAAGCTCAGGACACGTCGGAGCTTTTCTTTAATGATGTCCGGGTCCCGAAGAGTAACTTGCTTGGCGTCGAAGGGCGTGGTTTCAAGCAGCTGATGCAACAACTGCCCCAGGAACGTCTGGTTATTGCCGTGCGCTCCGCCACCATCATCGAAACCGCCCTTGATTGGACCCTGGAATACACCAAGGATCGCAAGGCTTTTGGCAAATCCATTGCTGATTTTCAGAATACCCAGTTCAAACTGGCCGAGGTCAAGTCACAGGCGGTGATGTTGCGGGTCTATGTCGATAAATGCATTGAGCTTCATCTGAAAGGCGAACTCAATGCCGTCGATGCCGCCATGGCCAAGATGCAATCGACGGAAATGTTGTGTCAGGTCCTTGACGATTGCCTGCAGCTCTTTGGCGGCTATGGATATATGTGGGAATATCCCATCGCCCGCGCCTGGGCCGATAACCGCATGTCCCGTATCGCCGGGGGCACCTCAGAAATCATGAAGCAGATTATCAGCAAAGACATGCTGAGCGACTAACCTGCTTTATTCTCCGTCAATTTGTTACCGTGATTCTAACGGAGCTTTCCAGAATTGATTTTAATCGTTAAAAGCCAATAAGACGATGACACCTAAACTAAGACAAGAATGGAAAAAAAATGTCTCTCAGCGGTGGATGTTTTTGCGGCAAAATAACATACGAAATCAATGGGGCACTAAGAGATGCTAGGTCCTGCCACTGCTCACGTTGCAGAAAAGCGTTCAGTGCCCAAGCGTCAGCTTATGCAGAAGTTGTACCCGGCACATTCAAGTGGCTTTCCGGAGAGAACTTGTTGACTTCCTATGAAAGCAAGCAGGGTTTTGGACTTCAGTTCTGTAGCTGCTGTGGATCAACTCTATGCGGTATTTACCAGGGAAAAATCCACGGGGTGACCTTGGGATGCGTGGATGGCGATCCAAAGGTTGAAATCGGCCAGCATATCTTTGTGGGATCCAAGGCGGCTTGGGAAAAAATACCCGAGGGCATCACACAGTTTCAGGAAGGTCCTTCTTAAACATAAAAAAGCAATCGGCAGAATACACACCGCCAACCAAAAATTTCAAAAGCAAAAGACGGGAAGTGATTGAGCCGTCATGACACCCTATTCTCCCCCTCTCCAACCCCTCGTTATCTTGTATGAAGATGAGTATCTGATCGCCATTGATAAGCCAAGCGGGCTGTTGTCGGTGCCGGGACACGGCGAAGAGCGCAAGGATTGTGCGGAAAGCCGTTGCCGCGCAGACTATCCTAGCGCGCTCACCATCCATCGTCTGGATATGGAAACTTCCGGCATCCTGTTACTTGCTCTAAGTTCAAAAACACAACAAGAGATGAGCCGTCTATTTCGGGAGCGCCAAATCGAAAAACGGTATGAGGCCTGGGTCGCAGGTGAAGTAAGTGATGAGAAAGGTGAGATTGACCTGCCGCTCATAAAGGACTGGCCTAACCGACCGCGCCAGAAAGTCGATATGGCCCTGGGAAAGCCTTCCCTCACCCATTGGCAGCGCGTTGAAATACGCAATGGCGCCAGCCGGTTAGCGCTTTTCCCTAAGACTGGGAGAAGCCACCAGTTGAGGGTTCACCTCCAAGCGATAGGTCATCCCATTCTGGGAGATGGCCTTTATGCCCCTCCGGAACTGGCATCAGCCGTGCCACGCTTGCAGCTTCATGCGGAACGCCTCGCTTTTACACATCCAATTACAAAGGCTGAAATTGCGATTGACTGCCCCTCCCCGTTGACAGGGCCCAGCAGGATGATCAAGATGCCGCAAAGATAGTCCTCCAACTGAGGAGAAGCGGTATGAAAACAGTATCTTTCACAGAAATGAAGCACGGGACACGTGACGACTACTTACTGCTGCGGGACCACGAAGAAGCCCATTTCGCCGGGACTGCAGACCGATTGCTGCGAGAACTATCCTTACAGGGTGAAGAAACTATTCCTGGCTATCCAGTGACCAGACTGGAACATGCCTTGCAATCCGCGACCCGCGCTGTCGATGCTGGTGCCGATATTGACTGGATTGTGGCCACTCTCCTCCATGATATCGGAGATGGACTGGCGCCTCAAAACCACGATAAATTTGCCGCCGAAGTTCTGCGGCCTTTTGTGCGCGAAGAAGTCACCTGGGTTGTTGAGCAGCATGGTATCTTTCAGATGGTCTATTACGGCCAACATTATGGCTGGGATCCAAATGAGCGGGAAAAGTTTGCTTCCCATCCCTATTACCAGACATGTGTGGATTTCTGCGAGCTTTGGGATCAGTCATCCTTCGACCCAGCTTTTGAAAGCAAGCCGTTGGAATATTTTACTCCCATAGTACATGAGGTATTCGCCAGAAATGCCTACGATGACACTGTTTTATGTCCAAACGAAGCCAGAGGTTTGCTGCCGTAATTTAGAAACGTCCTACCAGGGGCGTTCTTCATTCGTTGTCCACGGGTCTGCATCAATTGGCCAGACTGGGCGGGCGACTTTCGTATAGGGCATAACGCTGAAATCCCAGGCCAGAGTGCCGGGAGAGGATACATAGATAATCTTTCCAGCAATCGGTTCATAGGCACTGTAGAAATGCTGCATGGATTTTACAATCAGCACCTTTTTTGAGGCGTAGTCGATGCCCATGGTCGTGAAGACTGAGGGATTGAAATTCTGGGTGCGCGCAGAATGAATGATATATTCAGCCCCGTCCGCTTCCAAACTGACCGCATCACCCATATAATTTTGCGATCCGCCCAACCCATCAACCAAGCAGTCCTTGACGATTTTCTTAACCTTCGCCCGAATATCGATAGGGTCACCGGATTCTGGACTTATTTTACCGCCGATACGAAGGTTTAGCTCTGCCCCCTCCCCGGCACTGATGGCAATATCAACTGCCACAGGATCCCAGATCGAACCGACAGCGAAATTCGTCTCGCCTTTGTCCAAAAGAGAGCGCGCGATAAAGGTAGAATCACCAACAGCACCACCACCTGGATTATCAGACATGTCCGCCAGTACAATGGGCCCGGAGCTGCCCTCAATCGATTTTTCTACAGCAATTTCAACATCATCGAAGACCGGGGTGACTTCATCCCTCAGAGCCCAGAATTCTCGTCCGAGGGTCTCAGCAACGTTTTGAGCCTTCGCCTGATCTCCGTCAGTGATCACGATTAGCCGCGTTCCCTCTTCCTCCACATCGGCCCACGGAAAGCCATGGCCGAGCGAAATGGACAGTATACCGTCAGTGCCCTCCAACTCTTTCATGCGGGCAACAAAGCTCATCATCGGTTCTCGGGTGGTGTGATAGACACCAATCATTCGACAGTCAAAAGTGGCGATCTTCGGATCCAGCTTTTTGTCTAGTACCCCTTCCATAATTGTCCAAAGCTCTTCCGCTCTCGGTTCAAAATCCGTATGGGGGTATTCCTTGTAGATCACCAGGGCCGTCACATCCTCCATGAACTGGCGACCGAGATGACAATGTAAATCCAGCTCTACGCCAATGGCGACATCAGGCCCAACAATGTCCCTGACATGATGGACCAGATCCCCTTCGCAATCATCATACCCGTGGGCGACCATGGCGCCATGGAGGGACAGCATCACAGCATCCACCGGCATAGCCGCCCGCAAGTCCGTTAATATCTCATCACGAAAATCTTCATAGGTCTGTTGCAGGGTAATTCCAGATGGCGTCGCAAAGGTGACAAGGCTTTCAATCACCTCCCACCCGCGGGCTTCCGCCCGCCTTTTCCAGATGACTGCTGGCATGCCTATCATATGAGTCTGCAGAGGATGTTTGCCATCCCGAACCAGATAGCATTCCTCAAACGAGGCTGTCACAGTGGGGAGCGGTGCAAAGGTATGGGTTTCTGTGCCAAGCGCAGCTGTAAATATCTTCACGGTTTTTGCCTTCTTTTGGATTCTATTGCTTTGCCGACAGGCGTGGGTCATACTTAAAGATGTAGTCTGTCGCCAACAGGATAGAGGGCTTTAAACATGGAACTCAATGAAATTGTTGAAAAAGCACCAGGTTTTCGGAAACAACCTGACTACGCCATCGACATAGAGCAAGCGGACCACGAAATTGTCGCGACCATTCAGGGGCAGACAATTGCCAAAAGTGACAAAGCGCTTGTTTTGCGGGAATCCAGCCATCTTCCCGTAGTCTATTTTCCCCGTGAAGACGTCAATATGGATATCGCCATCCCGTCGGAGAAGGATACCTTCTGTCCGTTCAAAGGACATGCCAGTTACTTTGGCTTTGCAGGGGAAGCGAATGTGGCCTGGTCCTATGAAGAACCTTATCAGGAAATGCTGGCCATTAAGAATTATGTCGCTTTCTATCGCGATCGCCTTGACCACCCCTTAATGCCCTGACAAAAACGTCCTAACCTGCCGCATTTAGGGCGTATTTCTAAGTTAGTTCTGTAAGCCGTTGTTTTAGTACCTGTTCTGACCAATGAGGGGGAAGAGAAAATGACACGCTGGAAAAAAATCCTCGGGTTGTGCCTTACTGGTTTTGTCATTGCCGGGACAGGTGCACAGGCGTCAGAACCGACCCTTTACAAGATGTCGACCCTTAAATCAGACACACCGTCCTATCTGGTCATGTCGACTTTTGCCAAGCTTGCCAATAAACATGTTCCCGGTATCAAGGTCGAAATCAGTGCAGCTGGTGTTGCCACCCGACATGCCCTCGATGCCGGGCGCGGGGAAACAGATTTCTTCCTACTCTCGCCCACGGCCCTTTCCTTCATGAAATCTGGCACCGCTATGTATAAAACAGTTCCGGAAGCACCAGAACTGTCTGAAAACCTGCGGGCGATTTTCAGTTTTCCAGCAGGTGTATATCAAGTTTTGGCTCTCGCGGATTCCGGCATCAGTTCCATGGAAGACATCAAAGGCAAAAAGGTCTTTGTTGGTCCCGCCTCCGGCGCCGCCAAGATCATTGCTACCACCATTGTTGAAGGGATGTCCGGCCTGAAGGCAGGAGAAGACTTCGAAACAGTCAGCATGGAATGGAGTGCCGGTGCACAGGCCCTTCTAAAAAGAGAGGTGGCTCTTTATGTCAATCCGACGACAAATCCAAGCCCGATAATCCGAGAGATCACTCTTTCCGAAAGGATACGGTTCTTTGGGCTAGTGGACGAGGATTTCAAGGCGCCCGAGATAGTGACGCAACTGAAAATGCCGGGTCGAACACTGCAGAGTATTGATCCTGCTGTTTATGGCAAAGGAACCGTCAATACCGAACCGGTTCAAGCAATCGGGTCTTGGATTGGCCTAGGTACCCATAAGGATGTTCCAGAGCAGGTTGTCTATAATATGACCAGAGCGTTCTTTGAACATCTGGACGAGCTTCATCCCTTTGCCCCTTGGCTGAACACTATTGAACTGGATACCGCCCTTACAGAAATGAGTACGCCACTGCATCCGGGAGCACAGCGATATTTTGAGGAAATGGGCCTCGTCATTCCCGGCGATATTATCGCCAAGAACTAACCCCTTTTTGTGGGGCTGGCACCAGCCGTCAGCTTTTCAGAAAGTTCTGCAGCTGCTCCTGCCAATTGTGAAAGATACTGATCTGCAAATTGTGGGACAGTCATCAACCCTTCCGGCCACAGAAGATTAATACAAGCCTTGACTTGATTGCCGACAAATACAGGAACAGCGATGGCGCTCAAATCCGATCCGACTTCTGTCGCAGATGTCCAGTATCCGGGCTATCGCACGCCATATCCATGATCTCTCGTT
>JANSXH010000018.1 GCA_024743055.1 Pseudomonadota bacterium | reverse complement strand
AATGCCGGGTGACAATGTGACCATGGATGTGGAGCTGATTGCCCCGATCGCCATGGACGAAGGCCTGCGTTTCGCCATCCGCGAAGGCGGACGGACCGTCGGCGCCGGCGTCGTCGCTAACGTAACTAAATAAGATTGAATTTGCAGCCCTTCGGGGCTGCTTTGTTTCTCTTCTGGAGTGACCAGAGTAATGGAAAACCAAAATATCCGCATCCGCCTAAAAGCGTTTGATCATCGTGTTCTTGATGCGTCTACAGGTGAAATCGTCAATACGGCCAAGCGCACAGGCGCTCAGGTTCGTGGACCTATCCCCCTGCCGACACATATCGACAAATATACGGTCCTTCGGGGTCCGCATATCGACAAGAAATCACGGGAACAGTTCGAAATCCGGACCCATAAGCGTCTTCTGGATATCGTCGAACCTACGCCTCAGACGGTGGACGCACTGATGAAACTGGACCTCGCCGCTGGCGTAGACGTGTCCATTAAGTTGTTGGGGTGAGCCAAATGCGTAGTGGATTGATCGCAAAAAAGCTGGGCATGACTCGTGTCTTTTCAGACGACGGAGCACATGTACCGGTAACGGTTCTCGAGGTGGAAAACTGCCAGGTGGTAGCCCACCGCAAAACCGAAACACATGGTTATGATGCCATGCAGCTTGGTGTCGGCAAAGCCAAGGTCAAAAATGTCAATAAAGCCATGCGCGGACATTTTACCAAAGCTCAGGTCGAGCCAAAAATGAAGCTGGCCGAATTCCGGGTCAACGACGATGCGTTTGTTGATGTTGGAACGGAACTTACAGCTGATCATTTTGTTCCAGATCAGTATGTCGATGTCATTGGTACAAGTATTGGTAAAGGCTTCGCCGGTGCCATGAAGCGCCATAACTTCGGTGGCATGCGGGCGACCCATGGTGTGTCCGTCTCTCATCGTGCACATGGCTCAACAGGTCAGTGTCAGGATCCGGGTAAAGTTTTCAAAGGCAAGAAAATGGCCGGTCACATGGGTGCTGCACGGGTAACAACGCAGAACCTGAGAGTTGTTTCAACTGACACGGAGCGGGGACTTGTCCTCATTCGTGGCGCGGTTCCGGGTTCCAAAGGTTCCTGGGTGTTTGTGGCTGATGCTGTAAAGAAGGCGCGTCCAGACAATGCGCCTTATCCGGCTGGTGTCGCCGCTTCCGCGGTTGCAGAAGCTCCGGTTGAAGAAGCAGACGGTGCCGCTGATACCCCGGCGGAACAAGTGCCGGCTGATGAAACACCGGCTGAAGAATAAGGGACCGTTGGAATGAAGGTAAATGTAATCAACCTCGAAAACAAAAAGGCCGGCGATATTGAGCTGGCCGACGAGGTCTTTGGATTGGCTCCGCGTGCGGATCTGCTTCAGAGAATGGTAAAATATCAGCTGGCGTCCCGCCGCGCAGGCACCCACAAAACTAAAGGTGTTGCTGAAGTTGCTGGTACGGGCGCAAAGCCGTTTAACCAGAAGGGCACCGGTCGTGCTCGTCAGGGTCAGAAGCGGGCGCCAATTCAGCGTGGCGGTGGGGTTGCCCATGGTCCTGTTGTGCGCAGCCATGCTCATGACCTGCCAAAGAAAGTACGCAAACTGGCTCTTAAAACCGCTCTGTCGGCAAAGCAGGCAGAAGGCAAGCTGGTTATCGTTGACGAGTTGAAAGCCAAGGATGTGAAGACGAAAGTCATCGCAGGTAAATTCAAGTCTTTGGGTTGGGATTCAACCCTGATCGTCGACGGTGCTGAAATGGACAAGAACTTTGCGTTGTCTGCACGCAATCTGCCTCGGGTAGATTTGCTGACATCGAACGGTGCGAATGTTTATGACATTTTGCGTCGTGATGTCCTTGTGCTGACTAAAAGCGCAGTAGAAAGCCTGGAGGCTCGACTGAAATGAACCAGGAAAATTTATATGATGTCCTGCTTGGTCCGGTTGTGACTGAAAAGTCCACAATGGGATCGGAATTTAATCAGGTCACGTTCCGCGTTACCCTGGATGCCACCAAACCTCAGATCCGGGAAGCTGTCGAAAAGCTTTTTGATGTGAAGGTGACAAACGTCAATACCAACCGCACTAAGGGGAAGGTAAAGCGTTTTCGGGGTCATCTCGGCAAACGGTCAGATTATAAGAAGGCCATTGTTACCCTTGCTGAAGGGCAGGCCATCGACGTGACGACGGGGATTTAATAATGGCGTTGAAAAACTATAAACCGACGACACCTTCGCAGCGGGGACTGATCCTGGTTGATCGGTCGGATCTGCATAAGGGCAAGCCGGTCAAGTCCTTGACTGAAGGATTGTCAAGCAAAGGTGGTCGTAACAATTACGGTCGGATTACTGCGCGGCGTCGCGGTGGTGGTCATAAGCGGACCTATCGTGTCATCGATTTCAAACGGTCAAAGTTTGATGTCCAGGGCACAGTAGAGCGTCTTGAATATGATCCGAACCGGTCTGCTTTTATCGCACTGGTCAAATATAGCGACGGTGAGCTTGCCTATATCCTAGCGCCTCAGCGGATTTCTGCCGGCGACAAGGTGATTTCAGGCAACAATGTCGATATCAAGCCCGGTAATGCGATGCCGATGAAGAACATGCCCGTTGGAACCATCATCCATAATGTGGAGATGAAACCAGGTAAAGGCGGCCAGTTGGCCCGTGCAGCTGGAACATATGTTCAGCTGATCGGTAAGGACGCCGGATATGCGCAGCTTCGGCTTGCGTCAGGTGAGCAGCGGATTGTCCCGGCTGAATGCATGGCGACTGTTGGTGCTGTCTCCAATCCGGATCAGAAAAACATCAAGCTTGCGAAAGCTGGCCGTAGCCGCTGGCTCGACAAGCGGCCGTCTGTTCGTGGTGTGGCCATGAACCCTGTTGACCATCCACATGGTGGTGGTGAAGGCCGGACATCCGGCGGTCGCCATCCGGTTACTCCTTGGGGTGTACCGACAAAGGGCAAGCGGACACGGTCGAACAAGTCGACGGATAAAATGATCATGCGGCGCCGTCCGCAAAAGCGGAGGAAATAGGAGCGCATCATGTCTCGTTCTGTATGGAAAGGCCCCTTTGTGGATGGATATCTGCTTAAAAAAGCAGAAACCGCCCGGGAAAGTGGCAGAAAACAAGTTATCAAGACCTGGTCTCGCCGGTCGACAATTCTTCCGCAGTTTGTGGGATTGACGTTCGGTGTCTATAACGGCCAGAAATTCGTTCCCGTGCTGGTTGACGAAGATATGGTAGGGCATAAATTTGGAGAGTTTTCTCCAACCCGCACATATTACGGCCACGCGGCTGATAAAAAGGCTCGGAGAAACTAATCATGGGTAAACAGTCTCTTGAACGCCAGCTCATGGATACCGAAGCAGTTGCCATTGGTAACCGCCTTCGCGTCAGCCCTCAGAAGCTTAATCTAGTGGCGGGTCTGATCCGTGGAAAATCAGCTGAGGCTGCACTGTCCGAACTGGCTTTCTCTAAGCGGGCGATTGCTCGCGACGTGAAAAAGGTTCTGCAGTCAGCCATTGCCAACGCGGAAAACAATCATCAGCTCGACGTAGATCAGCTGTTCGTGGCTGAGGCCTATGTCGGTAAGTCACTGGTCATGAAACGTATGCGTCCGCGCGGACGCGGGCGGTCGAGCCCGATCAATAAACCCTTTAGCAATATCACGATTGTTGTTCGTGAGCGCGAGGAGCAGGAATAATGGGTCAAAAAGTAAATCCAATTGGCCTCAGGGTCGGGATCAACCGTACTTGGGATTCCCGGTGGTACGCAAAAGACGATTACGCCAAGCTTCTTCATGAAGATGTGCGAATTCGCGAATTTCTGGAAAAAGAACTGGAGCAGGCCGGGGTCAGCAAGATCGTGATCGAGCGCCCAGCGAAGAAAGCCCGGGTAACGATCAATTCAGCCCGTCCTGGTGTGATCATCGGTAAGAAGGGTGCGGATATCGAAAAGCTGCGCTCTACGATCGCCAAAATGACCAAATCGGATGTTCATCTCAATATCGTTGAAATCCGTAAGCCAGAGATTGATGCCAAACTGGTTGCCGAGAATATCGGACAGCAGCTGACCCGTCGTGTCTCATATCGGCGTGCCATGAAACGGGCTGTTCAGTCTGCCATGCGCCTCGGTGCAGAAGGTATCCGTATCAATTGCGCAGGTCGTTTGGGTGGCGCTGAAATTGCGCGGACGGAATGGTATCGTGAAGGTCGGGTTCCTTTGCACACTTTGCGGGCCAATATCGATTATGGAACGGCATCTGCCCTGACCACATACGGGATCATCGGGATCAAGGTGTGGATCTACAAGGGTGAGATCATGGAACATGATCCAATGGCCCAGGACAAGTTAATGGAAAAGCAGCAAGCCGGGGGCCGTCCAGGCGGTGGCCGTCCAGCAGGTCGTCCAGGCGGACGTCGCAATTAAGGTAAAGAGGTGATCTTATGCTTCAACCGAAGCGCACAAAATTTCGTAAAGCGCATAAAGGGCGCTTGAAGGGAATAGCAACTTCAGGTACAACGCTGAACTTCGGCGCGTATGGCTTGAAAGCTGTCCAGCCTGGTCGTATTACGGCGCGGCAGATTGAGGCAACTCGTCGGGCGGTGACACGTCACATTAAACGTGCTGGACGTGTCTGGATTCGGATTTTCCCGGATGTTCCGGTATCGAAGAAACCTACTGAAGTTCGCATGGGTAAGGGTAAAGGCTCTCCAGAATACTGGATGGTCCGTGTCCAGCCCGGAAAAGTAATGTTTGAATTGGACGGTGTCCCCCTCGAACTTGCCAGAGAGGCATTTGAAAGAGGGGCAGCCAAGCTGCCGATTAAAACGAAGTTTGTGACCCGTCTTGGCGAAGGGGATTGACCATGAAAGCACAGGAATTACTGGGCAAAAGTCCTGACGAGTTGAAGGACGAGTTACTTCAGCTGAAGAAGGAACAGTTTAATCTGCGGTTCCAGAAAGCCAGTGGACAATTGGAAAATACAGCGCGCCAACGTCAGGTCCGCCGCGATATCGCCCGTATTAAAACGGTGATGTCGGCGAACGCTGCGTCATAGGAGAAGAGAGCGATGCCAAAGCGTATCCTGCAAGGAACAGTTGTAAGCGACAAGAACAATCAGACTGTTGTTGTCAAAGTCGAGCGTCAGGTGATGCATCGGCTGTATAAAAAGTATATTGGCCAGTCAAAAAAGTACCATGCCCATGACGAGAAAAATCAGTTTAAGGAAGGGGACGTTGTTCGCATTCAGGAATGTAGTCCTCGTTCAAAACTGAAACGTTGGGAAGTGCTTTACGACGCGGCTTAATGAAGCCTGTTAGTACCAAAGAAGGTAGACGACTATGATTCAAATGCAAACCAACCTGGATGTCGCCGACAATTCCGGCGCGAGACGGGTGCAGTGCATTAAAGTTTTGGGCGGATCAAAACGGAAAACAGCTTCCATCGGCGACGTGATTGTCGTTTCGGTGAAGGAAGCCATTCCGCGCGGCCGTGTCAAAAAAGGTGATGTCCAGCGGGCTGTCATCGTGCGCACAAAGAAGGAAATTCGTCGTACAGATGGTACGGCAATCCGCTTCGACAGCAACGCCGCTGTTTTGATTAACAAGCAAGGCGAGCCTGTTGGAACCCGTATTTTTGGTCCGGTAACACGCGAACTGCGGAGCCGGGACTTTATGAAAATCATCTCACTTGCGCCGGAGGTCCTCTAATGGCTGAAAAATTCGCCGTAAAAAAGGGTGACAAGGTCATCGTACTCGCCGGGAAAGACAAGGGCCGCACGGGGGAGGTTGTATCCGTTCTTCGTGACGACCGCCGTGCGATTGTTTCAGGTATCAATATGGTGAAGCGCCATACCAAGCAGAGCCAGACCGAAGAGGGTGGCATTATCAGCAAGGAAGCGTCGATTCATCTTTCCAATATCGCGTTGCAGGATCCGAAAGACGGCAAAGCAACCCGCGTTGGTTACAAACATCTCGATGACGGTCGGAAGGTTCGCTTTGCTAAGCGCTCCGGCGAAGTCATTGATATTTAGAGGGTATTTCGATGACGACGCCAAGACTTAAAACATTGTACAACGAAGAACTTCGTTCGAAGATGAAAGAAAAGTTCAGCTACGCCAATGACATGCAAATTCCAAAGCTGGAAAAAATTGTCATTAATGTCGGCTGTGGTGAAGCTGTTTCTGATTCAAAGAAGATCAAATCGGTTGAATCAGAACTGGCCAAGATTTCCGGCCAGAAACCGGTTGTAACAATCGCCAAGAAATCCGTCGCGACCTTTAAGCTTCGCGAAGGCATGCCGATTGGGGCAAAAGTAACGCTGCGCAAGAACCAGATGTATGAGTTTCTTGATCGGCTAGTAAATATCGCGCTGCCCCGTGTTCGGGACTTCCGCGGTGTGTCACCTAAGAGCTTCGACGGTCGCGGCAATTATGCCATGGGCCTGAAAGAGCAAATTGTGTTTCCGGAGATCCATTACGATGATGTAACGGATGTTCGGGGAATGGATATCGTGATCTGTACCACAGCGAAAACAGACGAGGAAGCTCGTGAGCTTCTGTCTGGTTTCAGCGTGCCGTTCAAGATTAATTGATCCTAGGAGTTAATTGAAATGGCTAAGAAAAGTGCTGTTGAAAGAGATCTTAAGCGTCGTCGCTTGGTGGAGAAATATGCCGCCAAGCGCGCTGCGCTAAAGGCCATCAGCAAAGACGAAAATCTGCCGCAGGAAGAGCGCTTTGCTGCGCGTCTTGCGTTGGCTGAATTGCCTCGGAATTCTTCCCGGACACGGGTTCGCAATCGCTGTGAGCTTACCGGGCGTCCTCGGGGTGTGTACCGCAAATTGAAACTTTCCCGTATCGGCCTTCGTGACATGGCGTCAAATGGTCAGATCCCGGGAATGGTCAAGTCGAGCTGGTAGGAGGATTTAGATATGTCTTTAAGTGATCCTCTCGGCGATATGCTGACCCGTATCCGCAATGGCCAACGCGCCATGAAGAGTACAGTGAAAAGCCCGTCGTCAAAGCTGCGGACCAATGTTCTTGAGGCCCTGAAACGTGAAGGCTACATCCGTGGCTATGAAACGTCAGAGCCTGAAAAGGGTAAGCCTGAGATTTCAATTGAGTTGAAATATTATCAGGGCAAAGCCGTGATTGAGCATGTTAGCCGGGTGTCTAAGCCAGGACGTCGCGTTTATTCTGGCGTCAAGAGCCTGCCAACCGTGCGTAACGGTCTGGGCATCGCCATTCTTTCAACTCCGAACGGCGTTTTGTCGGACGGCGAAGCACGTGAAGCCAATGTTGGCGGCGAAGTGCTTTGTGAAGTCTACTAGGAGGAATTATGTCTCGTATTGGAAAACATCCGGTGACGATCCCTTCTGGCGTTGACGTACAGTTGGCGGATAAGGACGTGACGGTTAAAGGCAGTAAAGGCGTGCTGAGCATGACTTTTGTCGATGACGTCGAGGTTAGCCGCGAAGATGATAAAATCTGGGTGAAGCCACGCAATTCAGGCACCCGTGCCCGTCAGATGTGGGGTCTTCAGCGGACTTTGCTGAATAACCTGGTTGAGGGCGTTTCTGAAGGCTTTACAAAGAAGCTTGAGGTTGTTGGTGTTGGTTACCGTGCAGCAGTGCAGGGGAAGATCCTGAAGCTTAGCCTCGGGTTCAGCCACGACATTGATTTCCCGATCCCGGACGGGATTGAAATCAAATGTCCGACGCAAACAAATATAGAGATTTCCGGCGCTGATAAACAGCAGGTTGGCCAGGTGGCTGCCGTTATCCGGTCATATCGCAAACCTGAGCCTTACAAGGGTAAAGGTGTCAAATATGCGGATGAATTTATTTTCCGCAAAGAAGGCAAGAAGAAGTAGGAACCGACAATGGCAAATACAAAAGAATTGTTCGACCGTCGTCGGCGGAGAAACCGGACGCAGCTTCGCAAAGTATCTTCTGGTCGGCCTCGGCTGTCTGTACACAGAACTTTGCAGCAGATTTATGTGCAGGTTATTGATGATGCCGCAGGGAAGACCCTTGCTTCAGCGTCTACTCTGGAAAAGGATCTGCGCGGGTCGCTTAAAAGCGGTGGGAATGTTGATGCGGCTTCCGCAGTTGGCAAACTCATTGCAGAGCGTGCAATCAAAGCAGGCGTCAAGGAAGTCGCGTTTGACCGCGGTGCGTACAAATATCATGGCCGGGTCAAAGCCCTCGCCGAAGCCGCCCGTGAGGGCGGACTGTCCTTCTAGGGGAGCCAATTATGTTGAGACCTGATCAAAATGAAAAAGGCGATTCAGAATTCGTCGATAAACTGGTTCACATCAACCGTGTGGCAAAAGTTGTAAAGGGTGGCCGTCGCTTCGGCTTCGCTGCTCTGGTTGTTGCTGGTGACCAGAAAGGCCGTGTTGGTTATGGACATGGTAAGGCCCGTGAGGTTCCGGAAGCTATTCGTAAGGCGACGGAAGCTGCGAAACGCAACATGGTTCGCGTTCCCTTGAGGGAAGGCAGGACACTGCATCATGATGTGGACGGTCGTTTCGGTGCCGGTCGCGTTGTTCTGCGGGCAGCCCCAGCTGGTACAGGTATTATTGCTGGTGGTCCGATGCGTGCCGTGTTTGAAACATTGGGCGTGCAGGATGTTGTGACCAAGTCTATCGGCACATCAAACCCATACAACATGGTGAAAGCAACATTTGAGGCGCTGAAAGCCATGAACTCTCCGCGGATGGTTGCTGCCAAGCGCGGCAAGAAGGTTTCTGAAATTGTCGGACGCCGTTCCGCCGATGCAGGAAAGGAAAAAGTCGATGGCTAAGGCAACGATTAAGGTTACCCAGACAGGAAGTCCGATCGGGCGGCATAAGTCGCAACGGGCGACCCTTGTCGGCATGGGTCTTAACAAGATGCATCGCACTGTTGAGCTTGAAGACACGCCATCAATTCGTGGCATGATCAACAAGGTACATCATTTGGTTCGGGTTGAAGAAGCCAGCTAAGGCTCTCACCTGTTTCAGTCAAGGAATACGAACATGCGTTTAAATCAACTAGCCGATAACAAAGGCGCCACAAAAAACCGGATGCGGGTCGGGCGCGGTATCGGTTCCGGAAAAGGAAAAACTTCCGGTTCGGGTCAAAAAGGCCAGAAGTCACGTTCCGGTGTGGCCATCAAAGGTTTTGAAGGCGGTCAGATGCCGATCCATCGGCGTTTGCCGAAACGGGGTTTCAACAACATTTTCCGCAAGGAATTTGCTGTTGCCAATCTCGGTAGGGTTCAGGAAGCCATTGATGCCAAAAAATTGAACGCCAAGGAAACCGTGACAATTGCCATGCTTCAGGAAGCCGGTGTTGTCGGTAAAGTCGTTGATGGCGTTCGTTTATTAGCCAAAGGCGAGCTAAAGACGAAGGTGTCTTTCGAAGTCTCCGGTGCGTCCAAGGCTGCTGTTGAGGCGGTTGAAAAGGCGGGCGGAAAGGTTACCTTAATTGGGGCCGAGACGGCAAAAAGCGAATAGCGGAACCTTCTCGAATTGAACTTGAGGTTCGGTTTACTTTATCTGGAGTAAAACTACATGGCATCAGCTGCAGAACAAATGGCTTCTACGATGAGCTTTGGCGCCTTTTCGAAGGCGACGGAGCTTAAGAAGCGGCTATGGTTCACGCTTTTTGCCCTGGTGGTTTACCGGATCGGAACCTATATCCCGATCCCGGGTGTTGATCCCACCATTCTTGCAGATGTTTTCTCACAGAATGCCGGTGGCATTCTGGGTATGTTCGATGTGTTTGCCGGCGGTGCACTTGGCCGCATGACAATTTTCGCACTAAACATCATGCCTTACATCTCTGCCTCGATCATCATGCAGCTGATGACGTCAATTTCGCCGCAAATGGCGCAATTGAAGAAAGAAGGCGAGCAGGGGCGTAAGAAAATCAACCAATATACCCGCTACGGAACGGTTCTTCTTGCCGCCTTGCAAGGCTACGGAATTGCAGCAGGATTGGAAGGCATGTCCTTGTCTACAGGACAGTCAGCCGTCATTGATCCGGGCATGCATTTCCGCATGATCACTGTGATCACGCTGGTTAGCGGAACCGTATTCCTGATGTGGTTGGGTGAGCAGATTACGGCTCGCGGAGTTGGAAACGGCATTTCACTGATCATTTTTGCAGGGATTGTTGCAGAACTGCCAAGTGCTCTGGTTGGAACTTTGGAGCTTGGACGGACAGGAGCCCTGTCTACTTTCGTAATCCTGATCCTGCTGGTCATGTCTGTTGCGGTTATTGCTTTCATCGTCTTCATGGAGCGGGCGCAACGTCGGGTTCTCATTCAGTATCCAAAGCGTCAGCGCGGTAATAAGACTTATGGCGGCCAGAATTCCCATTTGCCACTCAAGCTGAATACAGCCGGAGTGATCCCGCCGATTTTCGCGTCTTCTCTGTTGCTGATGCCGACAACAGTCGCCAGCTTCAGTTCCGGCGCCGGTCCAGAGTGGCTCAACACGCTGACGGCGATGGTCGGTCATGGACAGCCGCTTTATATGATGCTGTATATCGCCGGTATCGTCTTTTTCTGTTTCTTCTATACGGCCGTTGTTTTCAATCCGGATGACACAGCTGACAACCTCAAGAAGCATGGCGGCTTTGTGCCTGGGATTCGTCCTGGTAAAAGGACAGCAGAATATCTCGACTATGTCTTGACGCGATTGACGGTGGTTGGTGCAGCTTATCTGTCACTGGTTTGTATTTTGCCTGAAATTCTCGTGTCACAATGGGCAGTTCCTTTTTACTTTGGCGGTACGTCGCTGTTGATCGTTGTGTCGGTGACCATGGATACGGTTGCCCAGGTGCAAAGCCATCTGGTGGCGCACCAGTATGAGGGATTGATCAAGAAGTCGAAGCTGGGGGGCCGACGTAAATGATACTTATTCTTTTAGGTCCGCCCGGAGCCGGCAAGGGAACACAGGCCCAGCGGCTTCAGGACAAGCACGGTCTCATCCAGCTTTCAACAGGCGACATGCTGCGTGCAGCCGTTGCCGCAGGAACCGAGATTGGTCTAGAAGCGAAGAAAGTCATGGATCGCGGTGAGTTGGTTTCCGACGAAATCATGACTGGTATTATTTCAGATCGGCTTGATCAGCCGGACTGCAAAAACGGTGTAATTCTCGACGGCTTTCCTAGAACCGAAGCGCAAGCAGCGGCCCTAGACGAGATGCTGGCGGCGAAAGGTCTGGTCCTTGACGCGGTTATCGAGATGAAAACAGATGACGATATTCTGGTTGAGCGGATTACAGGTCGCTATACATGCGCCACCTGCGGAACCGGATATCACGATATTTTCCTGAAACCCGCTGTCGAAGGTGTTTGCGATAAATGCGGCGGGACGGAATTTAAGCGCCGGAGTGACGACAATGCGGATACCGTCGTTTCCCGGTTAAAAGCCTATCATGATCAAACCGCACCACTGCTTCCTTATTACCAAGGAAAAGGGGTGCTGAAGCAGGTTGATGGGATGGCTGATATAGATGTAGTGACACAGGAGATGGAAGCTGCATTGCAGTCAATCTAATGTGTTGACTAGGTAGAACAAAATTATATAATCGCGCGCTTCCCGCAAGCGCTTGAGACAACGGGTCAGGACGACCCGATTTTGGTGATGAGGAGAGACTAGCGTGGCTCGTATTGCTGGTGTAAATATCCCGACAAACAAACGGGTTGTTATTGCACTGACCTATATTCATGGAATTGGCCCGGCTAAGGCCAAGGAAATCTGTGAGGCTGTTGGCCTTGCCCCTGAACTGCGCGTCAATGCGCTGAGTGATTCAGAAGTCGTGAAGATTCGCGAAACCATCGACAGCGACCATGTTGTTGAGGGTGATTTGCGGCGGATGACCTCCGTTAATATCAAACGCCTGATGGATCTTGGTTGTTATCGTGGCCTGCGCCATCGCCGGGGACTGCCGGTTCGTGGACAGCGCACGCATACAAATGCCCGCACCCGTAAGGGTCCGGCCAAAGCAATTGCTGGGAAGAAGAAGTAACATGGCTCGTGAAAAGACACGCGTTCGGCGCCGCGAACGCAAGAACATCATTTCCGGTATTGCCCATGTCAGCGCGACATTCAACAATACCAAAATCATGATCACAGATGCCCAGGGCAATGCAATTGCCTGGTCTTCAGCCGGATCACAAGGTTTCAAGGGATCTCGTAAGTCGACACCTTTTGCTGCTCAGATTGCAGCGGAAGATGCCGGAAAGAAAGCCATGGACCATGGCATGAAGACCCTGGAAGTTGAAGTTAAAGGCCCAGGTTCCGGGCGCGAATCAGCTTTGCGCGCACTTCAGTCCGTCGGGTTTAATATTACATCAATTCGCGATGTATCACCAATTCCGCATAATGGATGCCGTCCGCCGAAACGCCGCCGCGTTTAAGCCTCGGACCCTTATGCTGCCCGGCCACATGGTCGGCAAATAGTTATTGAGACAACGCAGGTCCATGGTGGGCCTGCAAAGCTATGAGGTCAATGCCGTGATTCAGCAAAACTGGAAAGACCTAATCCAGGCTAATCTCTCCGTGGAAGCGGGAGATCAAAACGATCGGGAAGCCACCATTGTTGCCGAACCTTTGGAAAGAGGGTTCGGTTTGACATTGGGCAATGCGCTTCGCCGTGTGTTGTTATCTAGTCTGCAAGGTGCTGCCATCACCTCCATTCAGATCGACAATGTACTCCATGAGTTTTCGTCGATTGCAGGTGTTCGTGAGGATGTGACGGATATCGTCCTTAACCTCAAGACATTGGCAATCCGGAGCCACTCGGAAGGCCCGAAACGCATGTCGTTGAAGGCATCCGGTCCTTGTGAAGTGACCGCAAGCATGATTGAAACCGGTCCGGACATTGAAATCATGGATCCCGATCAGGTTCTGATGACCCTCGATGACGGTGCGACCATTTCCATGGAAATGAATGTGGATACAGGGAAGGGCTATGTTCCCGGTTCTGCAAACCGTCCGGAAGATGCGCCCATTGGATTGATCCCAATGGACAGCCTCTACAGTCCGGTCCGCAAAGTTTCCTACAAAGTGGAAGCCGCCCGTGAAGGTCAGGTCCTGGATTATGACAAGCTAACTCTGAAGGTAGAGACCAACGGAACGGTTTCCCCGGAAGATGCGGTAGCTTTCGCGGCCAGAATTCTGCAAGAGCAGTTCCAGCTGTTCGTGAATTTCGACGAGCCGGAAGAAGTGGTTGTCAAGGAAGAGAGCCAGGAGCCGGAGTTCAATAGAAACCTTCTTCGCAAGGTGGATGAACTTGAACTCTCCGTTCGCTCGGCGAACTGCCTGAAAAACGATAACATCGTTTATATTGGTGATCTCATTCAGAAAACCGAAGCAGAAATGCTGCGGACACCTAACTTTGGGCGTAAGAGCCTGAATGAAATCAAAGAAGTATTGGCGCAGATGGGCTTGCATCTTGGTATGGAAGTTCCAAACTGGCCGCCTGAAAATATTGAAGATATGGCCAAACGGCTGGAAGAACCTTTTTAGAACAGCATTGATAGCTGTGGAGTAAGAAAAATGCGTCATCGTAAGTCCGGGCGTAAGCTCAACCGGTCCTCCGCTCATCGCAAGGCAATGTTCGCCAATATGGCGGCGTCCCTTATCAAGCATGAGCAGATCAAGACGACTTTGCCAAAGGCTAAAGACCTGCGTCCGATTGTCGAGAAGCTCATTAGTCTGGGCAAACGCGGCGATCTGCATGCCCGTCGCCAGGCTCTGGCAGAGCTGACTGAGAAATCAGCCGTCGATAAATTGTTCACTACCTTAAGTGAGCGCTATGCTGACCGTCAGGGCGGCTATACACGGGTGCTGAAAGCTGGTTTCAGAACAGGTGATGCGGCTGCCATGGGCATTATCGAACTCGTTGACCGTGACGTTGATGCCAAAGGGCAGGATTCCGGTCCAGATCAGAACGCGGATGAAGAAGAATTGCTGGAAGCTGAAGCTGTCGCGTAAGCTTATCCAATTCGAATGTGGAAAAGGCAGTCTTCAGGGCTGCCTTTTTTTGTTGGGATCGGAACCCTCGAATACTATCTAGTTATTGGCGGCATCTTAGTATCTAAGATATCATAGCGCTACAATAGAGACAGAAAGTTGGGTCACATCACTATGTATCTGCATCACTGGAATTTCCGACTTATGCTCATGGCATTAGTGATGGCAGTCTCCATGCCCGCTTTCAGCCAAGCCGAGGATGTCGTTCCGCAAAGCCAGGCGCAAATCATGCTGTCCTTTGCGCCATTGGTCAAAAAGGCGTCTCCGGCTGTTGTTAATATTTTCACCAAGAAGACTGTGACACAGAGCCGTCGAACGATCTTTGATGATCCGTTCTTCAAGCGCTTCTTTGGCCGGAATTTTGGCCCGCAGCAGAACCGGCCGCAAATTCAAAATTCACTCGGCTCCGGCGTCATTGTTGATGGGTCTGGTATCATTGTCACAAACTTTCATGTCGTTGGTGATGCGGATGAGATTACCGTTGCCTTGCAGGATCGACGGGAATTTGACGCGAAACTGATTGTCGAGGATGAGCGGACGGACCTCGCCATCTTAAAAATCGATGTGGAAGGGGAGCCGCTTCCTTTTCTTGAATTTACCGATTCAGATACTCTGGAAATTGGAGACCTTGTCGTCGCCATCGGAAACCCGTTCGGTGTCGGTCAGACAGTGACCAGCGGTATTGTTTCGGCCCTGGATCGCAGTGCTGCTGTCAGTAATGATATCCAGTCCTTCATTCAAACTGACGCCGCCATTAACCCTGGAAACTCTGGCGGTGCCTTGCTGACTATGGATGGGAAGCTCGCCGGCATCAATTCGGCTATTTTCAGCAAAAGCGGGGGATCCCTCGGCATTGGGTTTGCGATCCCGGCAAATATGGTCAAAGCTGTCCTGACAAATGGCTTGGCAACAGGAAAAGTTGTTCGGCCCTGGCTTGGCGCCTCCGGTCAAGCGGTCACCAGTGATGTGGCTGATGGCCTTGGATTAGACCGTCCGGGCGGTGTTTTAGTCAACCGGGTTCATAAGTCTGGGACGGCCTATGAAGCCGGATTGCGCGTCGGGGATGTCATTATCTCTATCGACGATAAGGATATTTTTGGCCTCGAAGCACTGGTTTTTAGGGTGTCTTCCGGCGTCCTGGGCAACCAGGCCGTATTGGAGATTATCCGCAACGGGACTTTGGTGGAAATGGTGATTGAGTTGAAACCGGCTCCTGAAGACCCGCCCAGGAACATTATGACTTTGAGCGGCCGCCAACCACTATCCGGCGCCATCGTTGGGAATCTTTCCCCGGCCCATGCATTGGAGCTTGGTATGTCTGCTTTCGCTGAAGGGGTTGTGGTGACGGGAATCAACAATGGAAGCGTCGCCGCCCGATATGGGTTGAGGCCCAGAGACATCCTTCTGACCATCAACAATCAGCAGATTGTCGATGTCACCCAGGCCCAGAGTGAGTTGCTGGCGGCAAATGACAGTTGGGAGATTAGTATCCGTCGGAAAGGGCGAACGCTGTCTTTCAAGGTTACCTTGTGACCAGCCTCTTCGAAAAAGCACTAGATAACGAACCGGGTTCGCGGCCTCTCGCGGATCGTTTGAGACCGGGCCGCCTCAGCGAAGTGGTGGGCCAGGATCATTTGTTGAAAGAAGGCGCGCCGCTTCAACGTATGTTGTTCAGCGATTGGCTGGCTTCGATCATCTTCTGGGGTCCTCCAGGGAGTGGAAAGACAACCATTGCCCGACTCCTGGCTCAGGAAGTGGATATGTATTTCGAGCAGATTTCGGCGGTGTTCTCCGGTGTTGCTGATTTACGCAAAGCCTTTGAAGCAGCTAA
Organism: Pseudomonadota bacterium; assembly: GCA_024743055.1. GTDB lineage: Bacteria > Pseudomonadota > Alphaproteobacteria > Sneathiellales > Sneathiellaceae > Sneathiella. The sequence goes on along the minus strand of JANSXH010000018.1, from coordinate 48,388 downwards.
ACTGCGGCGGCAGGACGGTAAGCGGACCCTGCTTTTCGTCGATGAGATCCATCGCTTCAACCGGGCTCAGCAGGATGGGTTCCTGCCCTATGTGGAAGATGGAACGATAACCCTGGTGGGCGCGACCACTGAAAACCCTTCATTTGAGCTCAATGGCGCGCTTCTTTCCCGATGCCAGGTGCTGGTGCTGGAGCGACATGATGAGGCCTCCCTTGCAGCTTTGCTGGAACGTGCGGAGGAGCTTGAGGGGCGGACGATCCCTTTGACCGCTGATGCGCGAGAGGCGCTCTTGCATCTTGCTGACGGGGACGGCCGGTTTTTCCTCAATATGGCGGAAACGGTTTTTAGGTCCGGCGATCAGGAATTGGATGTGGAGGGCCTGACACGGGTTATTTCAAAACGGGCGCCTGCCTATGATAAGGACAAGGAAGGGCATTACAATCTGATCAGTGCTCTGCATAAGTCCTTGAGGGGATCAGATGTCGATGCGGCTTTATACTGGTTCTCAAGGATGATTGATGGTGGGGAGGACCCTCTTTACCTCGCGCGGCGGCTCGTGCGCTTTGCCGTTGAAGATATTGGTATGGCGGATCCCAACGCACTGGTTCAGGCCAATGCGGCCAAGGATGCCTATCATTTTCTGGGCTCGCCGGAAGGGGAACTGGCGATAGCCCAGTCCGTGATCTATCTGGCAACAGCGCCAAAATCCAATGCTGGCTATGCCGCGTTCAAGCTGGCAAAGTCGGCAGCCCGAAAACATGGTTCCCATATGCCGCCAAAGCATATATTGAATGCCCCTACGGCCCTGATGAAGGATTTGGGTTATGGGAAGGACTATGCCTATGACCATAACGATGAAGATGGATTTTCTGGTCAGAATTACTTTCCGGATGAGATGCGCCGGGAGCAATATTATTCCCCACCTGAGCGCGGTTTTGAGCGGGAAGTAAGGAAACGGCTTGAATATTGGGCTAAGCTAAGGGCCAAAAAGCAGGCAGAGAAGACTAAAGAATGAATATGCTTCTATCAGTTGCGGTCGGTGGTGCCCTTGGCGCCTGCGCCAGATATGGCGTAGCCCAGTTAATGCTGCGCTATCTCGGGCCGGGCTATCCCTATGGGACCGTTTTTGTGAATGTCGTCGGATCTTTTGTGATGGGTATCCTGATTGAGCTGATGGCCCTGAAATGGTCCGTCTCACCTGAAATGCGGGTTCTAATGATTACTGGCTTCTTAGGCGCCTTCACCACCTTCTCAGCTTTTTCCCTTGATGTGGCGTTGCTGATTGAGCGTGGTGCAACTTTCGCGGCTGCCGGATATATTTTGATATCAGTCGTTTTTTCCATCGGTGCCTTGTTCGCGGGCCTGCATCTGATGCGCATGGTGTTGACATGAGTAGAGTACAATTGATTACCGTTACACCCGACGAAGCAGACCTGAGACTGGATCGCTGGTTCAAGGCCCATTTCCCGGGCCTGACTCATGGGCAGCTGGAAAAGCATCTACGCAAGGGTGATATTAGGGTCGATAAAAAACGGGCGAAATCAAACATTCGCTTGGAAGTCGGGCAAGTCGTTCGGGTGCCTCCTTTGCCCGATGAACTCAGCAACCCTCTCCAGCGTAACTATGCTCAACAAGGTGAGAAAGAGGCGCTTTCTGATCGTGATATTGCCGAAATCCGCAAGATGATCCTGCATATGGATGACGCAATGATTGTTCTCAACAAACCGCCGGGATTGCCCGTACAAGGCGGCAGCGGGCAGAGCCGTCATATTGACGGGATGCTGGCAGGGTTACAGTTTGATTTTCCTGAAAAGCCAAGGCTGGTCCACCGCCTCGACAAAGATACCTCAGGTGTCCTGGTTGTTGGCCGCACTCGGCAGGCCACCAAACATCTCGCAGAAGCCTTTAAACGCCGGGCAACCCGGAAGATATATTGGGCGCTGGTTGCAGGTGTTCCGCGGCCAAAGCAGGCGACTGTCTCATTCAACCTGTCAAAAATTGTCACTGCGAATGGCGAGAAGGTTGTTGTCGATCGGGACGGGCAGAAAGCCATCACTGATTATTCTGTGATTTCTGTTGCGGGTCAGCGGGCCGCTTGGCTTGCCCTCAAACCTCTAACAGGGCGAACACATCAGCTGCGGGTTCATACTGCCGCGATGGAAACCCCCATCGTTGGCGATGGGAAATATGGCGGGGCCGAAGCCTTCCTCGATGGCGCTATTAGCAAGAAGATGCATCTGCATGCGCGGGAGATCACTATTTCTCATCCGGATGGAAAAGACGTAACTGTCTCTGCACCGCTTGCCAGCCATATGAAGGACACCTGGAAGCTTCTCGGCTTTAATGAAAGTGAGTATGAGGATCCGTTTATCGAGTTTGATCTTTGAATGTGCTGATTCTCAGATTTCAGAATTTGCCTTGACTATTGGCAGGGTTTGGATAGATTTCCCCCATGACAAATACAAATCGACTTTTGGGCCTACGACTTATTGGCCCGGCGCTTTAAGTCAGTGCCGGGGCAAGGGACGTCCTATTGACCAAATTTCAGGTAGTCGAATGTATTTAGCAAGGACCTTCGGGTCACTCATTTCAAAATTTAACACTCTTTTACGGCAGGAAGTAGTTGCGTCTACTTCCGGGGGGCTCTCTCGACTTCCAAACGGTCGCGGGCGGTAAGTGGCACCCTGCGACCGTAGTTAGCTGCATAAATTTTTTACGACGACATATGGCGCCTCGCGCCGACAGAAGAAAATGAGGGTTTTGAAATGACATTCACACCTGGAGATAAATACAAATCTTTTGAACCGATCAACTTGCCGGATCGACAATGGCCGACCAAGGTTATCGACAAAGCGCCGATCTGGTGCAGTGTTGACTTGAGGGATGGCAATCAGGCTTTGATTGAACCTATGGGGCATGAGCGTAAATTGCGCATGTTCCGTCATCTGGTTGAACTTGGCTTTAAGGAAATCGAGGTTGGATTTCCATCAGCGTCTCAAACGGACTTTGACTTCGTCCGGTTTCTGATTGATGAGGGGGAAATCCCCGATGACGTCAAAATCCAGGTGCTAACCCAGGCCCGGGAAGAACTGATCGAACGGACATTTGAAAGCATCAAAGGCGCCAAGCAGGCCATTGTCCATCTTTATAATTCCACCTCGACCCTGCAGCGTCGGGTGGTCTTTGACCTTGATAAGGTCGGGATCATGCAGATTGCCATCGAGGGGGCAAAGCTGGTTCGCAAACTGGCCGACGAAATGCCGGAAACCCTGATCCAGATGGAGTATTCTCCTGAAAGCTTCACACAGACCGAGATGGATTACGCCTGCGAGGTCTGTTCTGCTGTGATGGAAATCTGGAAGCCGACTGTCGATAACAAAATTATCTTCAATCTGCCAGCAACGGTGGAAGTCGCAAGTGCCAATATCTATGCGGACCAGATTGAATGGATGCATCGCAATCTTCCTGAGCGCGAAAAAATTATCCTGAGCCTGCATCCGCACAATGACCGGGGGACTGGCGTTGCTGCCGCTGAATTCGGTATTATGGCCGGGGCGGACAGAGTGGAAGGAACCTTGTTTGGCAACGGCGAACGAACGGGAAATGTGGACGTGGTCAATATCGCCATGAATATGTACACTCAGGGCGTTAATCCAAATCTCGATTTCAGCAATATCAATGAAGTTGTGCGGACAGTGGAATACTGCAACCAGTTACCCGTGCATCCGCGGCACCCCTACGGTGGAGACCTGGTTTTTACGGCCTTTTCCGGCTCCCATCAGGATGCCATCAAGAAGGGGTTCAGCGCGCTTAAAAAGGCCAATAGTAACCTGTGGGAAATCCCGTATTTGCCAATCGATCCTGCAGATCTGGGTCGGAACTATGATGCGGTGATCCGGGTAAACAGCCAGTCCGGTAAGGGCGGTGTTGCTTATCTTCTGGAGGAAGATTATGGCATTGAATTGCCGCGGTTGCTTCAGGTGGAGTTCAGTAAGGTGGTACAGGGGGTTACCGATGCGACAGGCAAGGAGCTGTCCTCGGCAACAATCTATGAGATATTCGAGAAAGAGTATCTCAATGCGGCGGGAGACCTCGAATTTGTCGACCATCAGACAACTGTCGATCCCCACGCGTCGGAGCGTCGCAAGCTGTCAGCAAAGGTTCGTGAAAACGGAACTGAAACCGTGATTGAAGGCGAGGGGACAGGTCCCATTGACGCCTATATGTCCGCACTCACAGCTAAATACGGTCTCGATCTGAAGGTGAATGACTATCGTGAACATACCACAGGCTTTGGCGCCGATGCGGTTGCTGTAGCGTATGTGGAAATGCGAGGTGCCGACGGTGAGCCTGTATTTGGCGTCGGCCGTCATGCCAATATCGTGACGGCATCCCTAAAAGCCATTACCAGCGCTGTAAATCGCGCATCCAACTAAATCGAAAAGCCGGCGGACCGTTACCGCCGGCTATTTTATATATTGTGAGGTGAGATGACCGATATATCGGTACGCAAACTGGTCGTCTTTGACTGCGACGGGACACTCGTTGACAGTCAGCACAATATCATTACCTGCATGACCGAGAGCTTTCAGGCCCATGGTTTGGCTGCGCCATCAGATCGGGACATTCGCTCTTCCATTGGCCTCAATCTTGAAACCGCCATTCATCGTTTGCTGCCGGACCAGGAAGACTTAGATCTGCTGAATAAAGTTGTTCTTGCTTACAAGGAAGCCTTCTTTCAGCAGAGACTTCATCCGGATCATGAGGAGCCGTTATATCCCGGAGCATTGGCGGTGCTGGAAAAGCTATCTTCCGTGGGCTGCCTGATGGCAGTTGCCACCGGAAAGTCATCGCGCGGCCTCAATGCAGTGGTTGAGCAGCATTCCCTTCAAGAGTATTTCATTTCCCTGCAAACGCCGGACAACAATCCCGGTAAGCCCCACCCCCAAATGTTGGAGCGAGCCATGGAGGATGCCGGAGCAGGGCCCGAAAATACCTATATGGTTGGGGATACAAGTTTTGATATGATGCTGGCAAAAAATGCAGGATGTCATGCTGTTGGAGTCAGTTGGGGGTATCACGAGTTAAAAGAGCTAAGTGATAGCGGGGCAGATCATCTGATTGAGGATTTTGCCGAACTGACTGCCTTGATTTTTAGCAAATAAATGGCAAAGCCATACTTGCATTTTGTTTCATAATCGCTATAAACCTAACGACTGTTAGGTGACGATAAACTGCTGGCCGCCATATGAATCGTATATACAAGGAAGTGACTGTCGAAGGAGCGGGTGACGCTTACACCATTCAATTGGATGGGCGAGCGATCAAGACGCCTGCGAAGTCGGCCCTTCTGTTACCCACGCGGGAGCTGGCAAAGGCAATCGCTGAAGAGTGGGATAGTCAGGAAACCAAGATAGATCCTGCCTCCATGCCGTTGATGCAGGCCGCCGCGACGGCCATTGATCGGGTTACACCACAGCGGAAAAAGGTCATTCAAGATATTGCTGCGTATGGTGGTACGGACCTTGTTTGCTATCGCGCGGAATATCCTGATAGTCTGGTCGCAAAGCAATCTGCGGCCTGGGATCCTCTCCTGCAGTGGATTGAAACCCGCCATCAGATAACCCTGAAGACCACCAACTCCATCCACCACATTAATCAGGAAGAAGAAGCTCTGACGAAAATGTTGGAAATTGTTGGTTTGCAAAAAGATATGACCTTGTCGCCACTTTATAATATTACTGCTTTATGTGGTTCCCTGGTTGTCGCGCTTGCTGTCCTGGATGGACATGTCAATGCCGAAGAAGCCTTTGAGATCAGTGAGCTGGATGAGACCCATGTGATGGAACAATGGGGCATCGACGCAGAAGCGATGGAAAGACGAAAAAATAATAAGGAAAGCCTGGCCGCGAGCACGCGCTTTCTAGAACTAACCGGCATAATTGCCTGAGGAGAGAACATGCAGGATATCATTCAGCAACTGGAAGAGAAACGGGCTAAGGCGCGGCTGGGAGGCGGCCAGAAGCGCATAGATTCCCAGCATGCGAAAGGCAAGCTGACAGCGCGGGAGAGAATTACCCTTTTGCTGGATGAAGGCTCCTTTGAAGAATGGGACATGTTTGTCGAACATCGCTGCACCGAGTTCGGCATGGAAAAAGAAGCAGTGATCGGCGATGGCGTGATCACCGGCCATGGCACCATTAATGGCAAGCTGGTCTTTGTTTTCAGTCAGGACTTCACAGTATTTGGCGGCTCGCTCTCAGAATATCATGCCAAGAAAATCTGCAAGGTCATGGACAAGGCAGTTCAGGTTGGCGCGCCGGTTATTGGCCTCAATGACTCAGGCGGCGCCCGTATCCAGGAAGGCATTGACAGCCTGGCGGGCTATGCCGAAGTGTTTCAGAGAAATGTGATGGCCTCTGGCGTGGTGCCGCAAATCTCCGTGATCATGGGCCCATGCGCGGGAGGGGCTGTTTATTCCCCGGCCATGACAGATTTCATTTTTATGGTTCGGGACAGTTCTTATATGTTCGTGACCGGACCCGATGTCGTCAAGACAGTGACCAATGAAACGGTTACAGCGGAGGAGCTGGGCGGGGCAGGAACCCATACCAGCAAGTCGTCCGTGGCGGATAACGCCTATGACAACGATGTGGAGGTCTTGAACGAAGTCCGCCGCCTTGTGGATTTCCTGCCGGCGAGCAATCAGGACCAGTCTCCGAACCGCAAAAGTTTTGATGATCCGGACCGGCGCGAACCCTCCCTGGATACGCTTGTTCCTGATAATGCGAACAAGCCCTATGACATGATGGAACTGGTGGAAAAAATTGTCGATGAAGGGGATTTCTTCAGCATCCAGCCAGATTTCGCCAAAAACATTATTACCGGCTTTGCCCGTATGGAAGGCCAGACCGTTGGTATTGTCGCCAACCAGCCAATGGTTCTGGCCGGTTGCCTTGATATTGACAGTTCCCGCAAAGCCGCCCGTTTCGTGCGTTTCTGTGACTGCTTCAATATCCCGATCGTGACATTTGTTGACGTTCCAGGGTTTCTCCCGGGAACAGCTCAGGAATATGGCGGGATTATCAAACATGGGGCCAAGCTGCTCTATGCCTATGCTGAGGCAACCGTTCCAAAGGTTACGGTTATTACCCGTAAAGCCTATGGCGGAGCCTATGACGTGATGTCCTCCAAGCATTTGAGGGGAGACGTCAATTATGCCTGGCCTTCCGCAGAAATTGCGGTGATGGGATCAAAGGGCGCTGTGGAGATCATCTTCCGCTCCGAGATTGGTGATGAGGAAAAGATCCAGAAACGCACCGACGAGTATCAGGAACGGTTCGCCAACCCCTTCATCGCGGGTCATCGCGGCTTTATCGATGATGTGATCATGCCGAACAATACCCGGCATCGCGTCGCGGCGTCACTGCGTATGCTGAAAAATAAACAACTCGAAAATCCGTGGAAAAAACACGGCAACATTCCGCTTTAGGATCGGGCAAGAGGGAAAAGAAAATGTTCAAGAAAATCCTTATCTCCAATCGTGGAGAAATTGCCTGCCGGGTCATCCGTTCTGCTCAAAGCATGGGCATAAAAACGGTTGCAGTCTATTCCGATGCGGATGATGGCGCCGTCCATATGCGCATGGCGGATGAAGCCGTCCATATCGGTCCGGCCGCCGCCGCTGAGAGCTATCTGGTCATCGACAAAATCATCAACGCCTGCAAGCAGACGGGGGCTGAGGCCGTTCATCCGGGCTACGGTTTCCTGTCCGAGAACCAGGCTTTTGCCGATGCGCTCGACAAGGCGGGCATTGCCTTTATCGGACCCGGCCAAAAAGCTATTGCCTCCATGGGCGACAAGATCGCCTCTAAAAAATTGGCCCTCGATGCCGGTGTCAACACGGTCCCGGGACATATGGACCTCATCGAAGATGCGGACCATGCCGTCAAGATTTCAAAAGAAATTGGTTATCCGGTGATGATCAAGGCCTCCGCTGGCGGTGGCGGCAAGGGCATGCGGGTTGCCTTCGATGATGAGGAAGCCCGTGAAGGCTTTCAATCCGCCAAGAACGAGGCCATCAGCAGCTTTGGGGATGATCGTATCTTCATAGAGAAATTTGTTGTTGATCCCCGGCATATCGAGATTCAGGTGCTGGCCGACAAGCATGGCAATTGCATCTATCTGGGGGAGCGCGAATGTTCCATTCAGCGCCGTCACCAGAAAGTCATCGAAGAGGCGCCGAGCCCGTTCCTGGACGAGGAACTTCGAAAAGCCATGGGCGAGCAGGCCGTCGCTCTCGCCAAGGAAGTTGATTACCATTCTGCCGGTACCGTGGAGTTCATCGTCGGCAGCGACCGGAATTTCTACTTCCTCGAAATGAATACCCGCCTGCAGGTGGAGCATCCGGTGACCGAGCTTATCACCGGTGTTGATCTGGTAGAACAGATGATCCGCGTCGCCAACGGTGAAAAACTCACCCTTCAGCAAAAAGACGTCACCTTGACAGGCTGGGCCATGGAAAGCCGGCTCTATGCAGAGGATCCTTATCGGGGCTTCCTGCCGTCTATTGGCCGTCTGAGCCGATATCAGGTGCCAACTGGCAAGAAGGTCAGGGTCGATACCGGCGTGACCGAAGGCTCGGAAATTACCATGTTCTATGATCCCATGATCGCCAAGCTGGTGACTTACGGGAAGGACCGTGATGAGGCGATTGCCGAGATGGGTCATGCCCTTGATGCATATGAGGTCAAAGGGATTGCCCATAACATCAACTTCCTGAACGCGGTTTGCAGCCATCCTCGTTTTCGCGCCGGAAATATAACGACTGGCTTTATTGCCGAGGAATATCCCGATGGATTTAGCGGTGTCACCCTCGATCAAAGCACCTATGAAGGCCTACAGGCCATGGCTCTTCTGGTTCAGCTTCGCCATGAAAGCCGCAGCCTTAAGGATGTTGTCGCCAAGACATCCAACAGCTGGGTCATTAGTGAAGGCAAGGAAATCTCCACGACGGTCACGGCTGAGGATACCAAGGGGGGCATTGATGTTGAGTTTGGTGACCGGATTGTCGCCGTCAGAAGCAAATGGGCACCGGGCAAGCGGTTGGTCAAAGCCAAGGTCAATGGCGAGAAGATGATCGCCCAGCTAGAGATTTCCAACGGCGTGATTGTCCTTACCCATGCCGGAGCCGTTCTGAAATTGAGTGTTCAGCGGCCAGAAGTCGCCAAACTGGCAGAACTGATGCCAGTAAAGGTGGCGCCGGATATGTCAAAGTACCTTCTCTGTCCCATGCCCGGGATGATCGTCGCCGTTCATGTCGGTGAGGGGGATGAGGTGAAGGCAGGGCAGGCGCTTGCTGTTGTCGAGGCTATGAAGATGGAAAATATTCTTCGGGCGGAGCAGGATGGTACTGTGGCGAAAGTTAACGCGGGCGCCGGGGATACCCTGGCTGTCGATGACGTTATTCTGGAATTCGAATAAGAATTATCCGGTTAGGCGGACGGCGTAATCTTTCCGGTTACGCCGTTTTCTAAAAATACCTTCCTGAAGCTCGCCAGAAGCTCCATATCGACCTCCTCCATGCTCACGGGGATGCCAAGGTCGGTAAGGGAGGTGACGCCATGCTCAGCGATCCCGCAGGGCACAATGCCCTCATAGTGAGCGAGTTCCGGGTCCACATTAATCGAGATCCCGTGAAAGCTGACCCAACGCCGGACCCGCACGCCAATAGCAGCGATTTTGTCCTCCCGATGTCCTCTGTCGACCCAGACACCGACACGGCCGTCGCGCTTCTCTCCCTTGATTTGATATTGCGCCAGAAGGTCGATGGTCCAGTCCTCGAGATCCTGAACAAAGGCCCTGATATCGGATTTCCGTTTTTTCAGATCCAGCAGCACATAAACTACCCGCTGCCCGGGCCCATGATAGGTATATTGGCCGCCGCGGCCCGCGTTATGGACGGGAAAGCGGTCAGGGGCGATCAAATCATCGCTGTCCGCGCTGGTTCCGGCTGTATAGAGGGGAGGGTGCTCCAACAGCCAAACCAGTTCTCGGCTTTCACCTGAACGAATTTCAGCAACGCGTTGTTCCATATATGAGATTGCCTCTTCATATGGGACGAGTTCTTCTGAAATTTTCCACTCGATATCATGCATTCCAGATATATAGCAGGTCTTGGCAAAACAACAATGGCTGCTCTGGACTGAAAGCGGATCAATGCGGCCCCCTGTTAAGGGACTGTTAACCCTGTTTCTCCATACTGAGCTCCAGTATTACCACCATTAATCGGGATCCGGTATGGAAGACAAGGCAATTGAAGGCGTAGAAGTCGAAATCTCAGTCGTTCTGGGAAAGGCGGTTATGCCCATCCACCAACTCCTGAAAATGGGTCGCGGGGCGGTTATCGAGCTTGACGCCGGTGCGGATGACGATGCCGTTGTCCTCGCCAATAACAAGCCGATTGCTTATGGCGAAATCATTATTGTCGAGGACAATATCGGTATCTCCATCACCAACAACGCCAAAAGCAATCAGCCTGACTATTAAAGTCTCGCGCGTTTAGAAGGCCACGGAATATCCGACCAACGCACCAATCCGGTGGTTTTTCTCCCCTTCCTCCAATTGATATTTATATCCCGCGCCAACGGTAATCCCGATGTCGAAGGTATAGGCGAGGGAGGCCTGATAAATTCTGCCGTTCTGGGCTTCGTCCGGTTCCACCGGATTGGAATTATTGACGAAGGTATAGGTCGAACCAAATGTCCAGGAGCCGTAGGAGAGCTCCGTACCTAATGTGTTATAGGTGCGGTCATGGGGCTCTTCACCGTTCAGGTGATTGATATGCACGATCTCGGCCAGGACCCGGCCACTCCAGTCCGCATTGAATATATGTCGGTATTGACCCCCAACGATATAGCGCTTTTCCGCTGTATCATCGCCTTCCCCAGCTGCCTGGTTCGAGTATGCTAGATGATAAGAAAGGCCCTCAGGAATATTGCTGTTAAGGGAATAAAAATCTGATCCCGTTACGGCGATTGAGAAAGAGGAAAAGTCCTCGGTGTTTGAAACGCCTCCATCGGCCTCCCGTGTGCGGCCCCGCTCATAGAGAATGGAGTTGCTCAGGAAAGTCGTGTCGGCAAAAAAGGTGCTGATGTCAACGCGGTGGGTTCCGTAATTGCCGGCGTCCAGTCTGCCGTAACCGCCAAACCCGATTCTTTCTCGGACAATATAGTCGTCAACGATCTGATACCCATAAATGCCGGGCAGATCATGTTCGCCGAAGCCCAATATCGGGTCGAACTTTCCGATATAGCCCCCGAAATGCTCGCTGTCATAATTTGCCGTCAGACTCCGGACAAACAGGGGCGTGTCTTCAAAATAGCGGTTACTGCCATCCGGGGCATTTCCGCCGCCGCCATGGTCATGTCCGGCCGGCTCGCCTTCCAGCTGGATGTTTGAATTAATGGAGAGGCCGTTGCCAAATCCGTATCCGAACTCGAAATGAGAATGGGTATAGGCTTCATTGATTTCCTCATCTGCCTCGGCCGCCTTAAAGACATGATCAAACAGGATGACGGCATCAAGATGGCCATAAAAGCCGGTCTGTCCACCATGAGAATGATCATGAGAATGATCATGCTTGTCCTCGGCAAGAGCTGATACGGGCAGGGACGCAATGAGAAAAAGCGGAATAAGGGAAAGTCTCGACATGTTAGCCTCAAATTATGATATGTTATAACATAACAAAAACTAAATGACAAAACCTGTCAATACGGCAAATCTGCATTTTTCCAAATTTGTTCAATTTGTTGTCTGAAAATCCCCGATAAGGCAACCGGGGTGAGGGGATATTGAATTAATCGGAACGAACCGCAATTCAGTTGTTGCACGACAAGAAAACATTTGTTATTCCCGTGCACCATTGTGCGGTCGTGGCGGAATTGGTAGACGCGCAGCGTTGAGGTCGCTGTCCGGTAACACGGGTGGAAGTTCGAGTCTTCTCGACCGCACCATTTAATGACTAATAGGGCTGGATGATCGATGCGAAGATTTCAGGCTAATGGGAAAAACGGCATTGCCGTGCTTCTTTGCCTGTCACTTGTTATCTGGTCAGCCATACCGCCCGTCTCCCATATGCCTTCAGTCCTTGACACGCTCCAAGAGCATCTTGAAATGGTTGAGGATCATGGTCATTCCCATGGCCTTGAGGAAGACCTGTTCTGGGCTTTGCATGGCCATAGTCACGACAAAGCGGACCATGATCACTCGCAGGCATTTTTCCTGCTGGGCAGTGAGTCCTTTCCAACGACCTGGTATAGTGAAACCTGGCGCCTCAAGGCTTCCGAAAACGGACCCTCGCCCCAGTTTCGAATAGACCGACCTCCGCGCGCCTGATCATTCGGCGCGACTGTCGCGCATTTTTGATCAACTAACATAAGCGGAGTAAATCCATGATAAATATCCAATCGAGGCGGGAATGCGTTGCGATCCGCATGACATGCCTCATTCTATCCCTGCTGGCCTTTTCGGTCAGTACAGCCCTTGCCCATGATGTGACCCCGGGTGACGCAGGCTATATTCAGGAAATATGGGGCGTCCATATCATCCCCTTCATGTATCTGGGGGCCAAGCATATGATCACCGGATACGACCATATCCTGTTTCTTCTCGGTGTCGTTTTCTTTCTGTACAGGATGCAGGACGTTGCCATTTATGTCAGCCTTTTCGCAATAGGGCATTCGATTACGATGCTGGCCGGTGTATGGTTTGGCTGGGGGATTAGTTCCTATATCGTCGACGCCATTATCGGCTTTTCGGTTGTCTATAAAGCGCTCGACAATCTTGGGGCCTTTCAACGATGGTTCGGGGTCCAGCCCAATACCATGGCGGCGACTTTCATCTTCGGCCTGTTTCATGGGACCGGGCTGGCCACCAAAATTCTTGAATATCAGATTGCGGAAGACGGGCTGCTGGCCAATCTTCTGGCCTTTAATGTCGGGGTTGAGATCGGCCAGCTCCTGGCCCTTGCTGTCATCCTCATCGTTATGGGATATTGGCGCAAGACACTGGGCTTCTTTCAGCAAGCCTATACCGCAAATGTCATCATGATGTTCCTCGGCTTTGTCCTGATGGGCGATCAGATTACCGGCTACTTTGTGGCTGCTTGAAAGGAAAACGCATGTTTAATACAGAAAAACCTGACCTCGAAAAGCTGCCAAGTTCTGCCCAGCTTCTTCGATCCACAATTATCGCCGCGATCAGTGCGGCGGTCATTCTTGTTACTGTTGTTTTGCCCGCCGAATATGGCCTGGACCCGACCGGTGCCGGTCGTGTCCTTGGGTTGACGGAAATGGGGGAGATCAAACAGGAGCTTGAAGAGGAAGCCGAACAGGACCGAGAGCGCCACGGCGGGGACCAGTCGTCCCGTCTGCTGAACGGTATTTTCGGCCTGTTTGTCGGCACGGCAGAGGCTCAAGAGCAGTGGCGGGATACCATCACATTTTCTCTTGAGCCAGGGAAGTATACCGAAATCAAGCTGGTGATGGCTGAAGGCGACAAGGTTCGATATATGTGGGTGGCAAAAGGCGGCCGCATAAACTTTGACCTTCATGCCCATGCAAGCGGCAAGGACCACAGTTATGAGAAGGGTCGGGGGGCAACCGGCGGCGAAGGCGAGATTGTTGCACCCTTTGCCGGTGACCATGGCTGGTTCTGGCGCAATCGCGACAGCTCCTCCGTCACCATCACCCTGCAGCTTGAAGGCGACTATAGCGAGTTGGTTCAAAGCGAATAAACACCACCACCCCGCGCTCCAGCAGGAGGAACGCGGGGCACTGGGGGCAGGATACGCTGAAAAATGAATACTCCTTCCCTCCATCCGATAAGTCCGTGATTTTGGTAGTTTGGGAGGTATTCAACTGCATGGCCAAAGATAGGCGAGGAGCAGCTCATTTCACCGGAAAACAGCGGATTAAAAAGAAGCGGCGAAGTAAAGCTGTTTACACGCTCCTTTAGGCGAGTTAAATCCTATTTTGAAGAGTGAATTATTCTAGTCACAATTATAATCATATATTAACTCCAGATGGACAATACTGCGCAAGAGACTCAGTTGAAGTAATTTAGTGCCAATTTATCAAGTGGAGAAATCCAGTGAGTGAACAACGAAAAATACTTGTAACGGGTGGAGCAGGATTTCTTGGTTCGCATTTGTGTAAGAAGCTTATTGAGCAGGGACATGATGTTTTATGCGTTGATAACTTCTATACCGGCACAAAGAAAAACATTGAGCCGTTGATGAGTTATAACTCATTCGAGTTGATGAGGCATGATGTCACCTTTCCCCTTTATGTCGAAGTTGATGAAATTTATAATCTTGCCTGCCCTGCGTCGCCATTTCACTATCAATTTGACCCTGTACAAACGACGAAGACCAGTGTGCACGGGGCGATCAATCTGCTTGGTTTAGCTAAACGACTCAAAGCGAAGATCCTACAGGCCTCGACCAGTGAGGTTTATGGCGACCCTGAAGTACATCCTCAGACGGAAGAATATTGGGGACGGGTGAATACTTTCGGACCGCGCGCCTGTTACGATGAAGGAAAGCGATGCGCCGAAACGCTGTTTTATGATTACCATACGCAGCATAATTTGGACATTAAGGTTGTTAGAATATTCAATACCTATGGTCCGAACATGCAAAAAGATGACGGCCGTGTGGTTTCCAATTTTATTATTCAAGCGCTTCAGAATCAGCCCATCAGCATTTTTGGAGAGGGAACGCAGACAAGGTCTTTTTGTTATGTGGATGATTTGATTTCCGGATTAACATCCATGATGGAGACACCAGATCAAGTTACGGGCCCTATCAATATCGGAAATCCGGATGAATTCACGATGATTGAACTGGCAAATCTCGTGCTCGAAATAACTGGATCAAGCTCCAAGCTTGAATTTCACCCTTTGCCAACAGACGATCCGTTGCAGCGCTGCCCGGACATATCCAAAGCAAAAGCTTCCCTGAACTGGGAACCACGGGTCAAACTGCGCCAGGGGCTGGAAAAGACGATTTCTTACTTTGAGACAGTTTTGTCCGAAAACTAGAACGGTAGCTAAAAGTGAAAGCAAGTAACGTGACTGATCCTCTTATTTCTGTTGTCATTCCGACGTATAACAACGCGGAAACACTCAGCACAACATTGGATGCCTTACTGAATCAGAAATTGCCTGCCAGTGAAATCATTATTGTTGATGACTGCAGTGAGGTCCCTGTTGCCGATACGCTTGGACCTCAGTATTCGGACATAAAAATAGTCCGTCATGAGACCAATCAGGGAGTACATATCGCCAGAAATACCGGCTACGAGCTGGTAACAGGTCAATATGTGTATTTTCTTGATTCCGATGACATTATCTGCAGCGATTTTTTACAGGTTCTGGCCAATACTCTTGAGCAGAATAAGGATATCGCGGCTGCGTTTAGTGATTTTAAAACGTGCACCGCTGAAGAGGCCGCGATGTTCGTGGCCGAATATGAGGAAGCTGATCCAGATGCCATACGGATGCCCAGAGGTGAAGGGTTGTCGCTATATCTAAAAAGAAGCGGCATGTTTTTGCCCTCCTTTGTCCTTTTGCGAAAGACCGCGCTGGAAGAGGCAAAAGTGGACGGCGAAGTATTTCCCCGGGATGTCTGGGGTAACGAAGACTTTCATCTATTCGTCCGTCTTCTTGCTATGAACGATGTATATTATATACGCAATAAAATGGGCGCGTATCTGGTGCGCGACAATAATATTTCGTCAAATCAGGTCAAGGTGTGGTTGTCACGGGGGGTCGCATTTGACTCCCTAATTCAATTGGCAAACAGGATACCTTTTACCGAGGGAGAGGTGAAACACCTAAAAGAATTACGCCGCATATCAGCGCGAAGGCATGCAAACAGCCTTATGAGTTCTGGCGACGGGAAAGAAGCAAAAAAACAGTTGCGGCAAGAGTTGGTGAGGTCTCCAAGCCTGAAGACGTTTGCAACTTACGTGCTCATGATTTGCGGAATCAAGTCTAGTTGAGATTCGTCGCCCTTGCGCCGGTACTCCCTTAAGACTGCATGTTTTCAGTATATTCTTTCCAGGATTTATATTGCGGCCGGATTTTCAAGCTGTTGGTATAACGTTCCCATTTTCCGACAACACGGTTCATTATGACGCTCGAGACTTTTGGTCCGAGGACTGAGGCAATCATTTTTCTGAGGTTGCCGTATTTGTGCAGCCGATGATCTTTCACAAACCCTTTTCCGACCTTAAGATTGCCGGTGTTAGGGGTCAGGTCATACTTCGTTTTTAAACGTTCGATACTTTCCTCCAGCCATAGCTCGGACCATCTCAGATCGAAGTATCTGATGTCGTCCTCGCTTGCCTCAAGCGGCGCGAGGTAGGCGACCATTGATTTGGGTTCGAAGAATATTTTCAGCCCCATCTCTTGCGCCTGGATACACATATCCCATTCTTCATACATGCAACGGATCTTCTCATCGAGGCCGCCTGTTTTATCAAGAAAATCCTTTCTCACAAGGACGGCATGGAACTCCACCAGGGTGGTTTCCGACCGCTCAAAGTCTATGGGATTTTCAACGAGATCATGATGCGTAAAAAATGGCTTCTGGTAGCACACTCTTTCGGTTCCGTTTCGGATTTCGATTTTACTTTCGCCACCGGCAATATGAACATATTTCCAGACTGGATAACGTTCGAATATTAAGGGTGAAACGATTGCAGCCTTTTCCTCTTCGGCGCATTGAATAAGCGGTTCAAGCCAGTTTTCGGAAACGAGCGCATCATTGTCGATGAAGACGACATATTCTGTCTGTATGTTTTTTGTCGCCAAATTTCTCGCCTGGTTCGGACTGAGATAGCTGTCTACATACACAATTTCGATATTGTTCGATTGCGCCCGCTCTTCAACACCTTTCATAATTTCCGGAGGTATATTGGACGCAACAAACACGATTTTTACGTCTTTTGGAGTATATTCCAAAATAGAGTCCAACGTTTTGAGCGTCGGCGTATAGGTTTCGCGAATGGTGAGTGCAAGGGTGACATTATCAAATGTAGTCATCGTTGGATCCCTCTCTAGCATAATTCCATACTAGTAATCTCATATATACTTGGCTGTTTGCGCGCAGTGTATTTGAGATAGATTAAGGCCTAGTTAAAGAGAATATTTGGCTCATCTTGTTATTGATATTATGCGGCAATTTTTCGCTATTGCAAGCGCCGGGGGGAGGATTGGTACTGTTGTTGGCCTTACAGGCGAGGCAACTCGCCAAAAAAACCAATCACCTTGACGATTTTCCCAGCGTCGTTGACCTCCGTGACATCGAAGCCGGACATGACATGCTCGCACTTCAGATGGACGGCCCAGTGATAGCGGCAGAAGTTGTTCTGGACATCAACGTCGCTGGCCCGTGAGTAGACGGCGCCGGGTACCTTTTCCTGGACCTCCTTCACCATTTTGAGGAACGCGTCGCGTCCGATGATGTTGTGATTGGGGTCGACGAAATGAACGTTATGTTCGAGGGCGGCGTCCACCAGCGCCACTTTTTCTGCCTCATCGGTCGTGTTCCACACGGTCAGCATCTTATTCAGATTGTCCTCATAGGTCTGCATGGGGATCTCCTTTTGTTGGGCTCGCAAATAAAACCGACCGACGGTTTGTTTTACAAAATTACCGGGCTGTTGTAAAGCTTAAGTATGGCAACACAGCAACAACGCTCTGAAACGACTCGGGCGCAACTTCTTAAGGCGTTTCGCGCCTCCTTCCTCAAAAAGGGGCTGGAGGCGACAACGACCCATGATGTTCTCCTCAGCATCGGCCTCAGCAAAGGGGCGATGTATCATCATTTTCGCAGCAAAACCGACATCGCCCAAGCCATCTATGAGGCGGAATCCCACGGTGCCATTGAAAGATCGATGCAAAAGGTCGCGCATCTCTCTTCACCGCTCGAGAGATTGAAAGGCGCATGCCTTTCCTGGATGGAAGAAGTTCAGACGCCGGATATCTCCAGGATCCTGTTCGACATTGGTCCTTCGGCCCTCGGGATGCAAAAGGCCAGGGCAATTGAAGATTCAGTCAGTCTGGTTCTGATGGAGCGGGAGCTTGAAGCGGCGATTGCGGTCGGTGAAATCGGTGAGGGGGATGTCAAACTGATCGCCGCACTGCTCAATGCCCTGGTCGCCGAGGCGGCACTCTATTCGCTCCGGACAGGAAAAGAGACCGTCCCGTCTTTGCGCAAATCCATTGACGCGCTCTTCGTGGCCTTTAAAAAATAAAGCCTCCGAATCCCGTTGTGCGTTATAACGCACGCATCAAATCCCGATCTTTTCACTATCAAATTTATTTTGATAATCGAATTATTTTTATTGATAATGGGTGGGGCGGCGAGGGTGCGTTCATTCCTCTGCAATATACGCCTCGTATCTTCCTTTAAAAAATCCAGGGGCGCCTTGGGAATTTCGGTGAATTGTCTGAGGCCTCCCTCCGTACTTTTTAATGGCATTACGGGGCGGCATTGGTTAAACCCTAGGTCTTGTCCGTTAGGGAGGAATGACACGGGATGGCTAAGGAAACTTCATCAAAGGCGATGGATTATCATCGCTTTCCGCGACCGGGAAAGCTGACGATCACGCCGACGAAGCCGATGGATACGCAGACGGACTTATCGCTTGCCTATTCGCCCGGTGTCGCCCATCCCTGCCTCGCCATTTCAGAGGATCCGGCGGTCGCCGCCGAGGTCACGGCGCGGGGCAATCTGGTGGGGGTGGTGACCAATGGCACGGCCGTCCTCGGCCTCGGCGCCATCGGTCCGCTGGCCTCGAAACCGGTGATGGAGGGCAAGGCGGTCCTGTTCAAGAAATTTGCCGGGATTGATGTGTTCGATATTGAGCTCGCCGAAACCGATCCGGAAAAGCTGGTGGATATCATCTGCGCCATGGAGCCCACATTCGGCGGTATCAATCTTGAGGATATCAAGGCGCCGGAATGCTTCATCATCGAAAAACTCTGCCGGGAGCGCATGAATATCCCGGTGTTCCATGATGATCAGCATGGCACCGCGATCTGCGTTGCCGCCGCGATTTACAGCGCCCTGCGTATCGTTGAGAAGGATATTGCCGAGGTCAAGCTGACGGCCTGCGGTGCCGGGGCGGCGGCCCTGGCCTGCCTTAATCTATTGGTCAGCCTCGGTCTTCCGAAAGAGAACATCACGGTCTGCGACATCCATGGGGTCGTCTATCAGGGCCGCGAGATTGAAATGGATCCTTATAAATCCGTTTTCGCCGTGGACACGGACAAGAGAAGCCTGGCGGATGCCATGAAAGGCGCAGATATCTTTCTTGGCTGCTCGGGTCCCGGCGCGCTTAAAAAGGAAATGGTCGAGACCATGGCGGAGCAGCCGATCATTCTGGCGCTCGCCAACCCGACCCCGGAAATCCTGCCCGAAGAAGTGAAAGAGGTGAGACCGGACGCGATTATCGCCACTGGCCGTTCTGACTATCCAAACCAGGTCAATAATGTCCTCTGCTTTCCGTATCTGTTCCGCGGCGCCCTCGATGTCGGGGCGACGGAGATCAATGAGGAAATGAAAATCGCCGCGGTCAAGGCCATCGCCGATCTGGCCCAGGCCGAGCAATCGGACATCGTCGCCAAGGCCTATGGCGGTGTCCAAAGCAGTTTTGGCCCTGAATATCTGATCCCGACACCGTTCGATCCGCGGCTGTATCTGGAAGTTTCCTTTGCGGTTGCAAAAGCGGCCATGGAAAGCGGTGTCGCCAGCCGACCGCTTGAGGATATCGGTCAGTATTACCAGAAGCTCTCCAATTTCGTGTATCGAACCGGCTTCGTCATGAAACCGCTGTTCGATCGCGCCCGGAGCGATGTGATGCGGGTCGCCTATGCGGAAGGGGAGGAAGAGCGGGTTCTCTCGGCCGTTCAGACCGTTGTCGATGAAGGCCTCGCCACCCCCATTTTGATCGGCCGTCAGAAAGTCATTGAGTATCGCCTGGAAAAACTTGGCCTGCGTATCAAACCAGGCAAGGATTTCGAAATTGTCGATCCGGAGGATGATCCGCGATACCGCGAATATTGGCAGGCCTATCACAAATTGCGGGAGCGCCACGGCGTTGATATCGAAACGGCGAAGGCGCGCATTCGCACCAATACGACCATCATCGGCGCTATGATGGTCCATCTGGAGCATGCGGACGCCCTGATCTGCGGCACCTTCGGAAAATATGATCAGCATTACAGACGGGTCACCGATATCATCCCGTTCCGTGAAGGTGTCCGCGATGCGTCGGCCCTGCATCTGTTGATCCTGGCGGACAGGACGTTGTTTTTCGCCGATACCCAGGTCAGTCACGAGCATACCCCGGAAGAACTGGCGGAATTGACAATTCTCTCGGCGGATGAGGTGAGGCGCTTTGGTATTGAGCCGAAGGCGGCGCTCTTGTCCTATTCGAATTTCGGATCGACCGATATGCCATCGGCACGGCGGGCGAAAAAGGCGCTGGAGATTATTGAAACTTTGGCACCGGAGCTGGAAGTGGAAGGGGAAATGAAGGCGGATACGGCCCTGATCCCGGCGATCCGGGAAGCGATTTTCCCGAACTCCCGCCTGCATGGCCCGGCCAATCTTCTGATCATGCCCAACCTGGATTCCGCCAACATCAGCTACAACATTGCCAAAAGTATCGGCAATGGCATTGCGGTCGGTCCCATCCTGATCGGCATGTCAAAATCCGTCCATATCACCGCCGCCTCGGTGACCGTTCGTGGTCTTGTTAATATGACCGCCGTCGCAGCCGTAGATGCCCAGGATCAGAAGGATGGGAAGATGATGCCCGGGCCGGTAGCCCGCCGCAAACAGCTGATTGACGGAGACTAGCCGCATGAATGCGTCCAATTCGCCGGATGACAGCAATGAAGAGGAGATCATCCAGTATGGCCTCAGTGATGAGGTCGTTCAGGAGTTACAGGATGCTGTCGAAGCGGGAGATGCCGATTTCCTGCATGCGAAACTGGACGATTGGCATTCCGCTGATATCGCCGACCTTATTGAGCAGCTCAAGCCCAAGCTTCGGAGCACCTTCCTCGACATCATGGCCGATAAGATCGAGCCCGATGTCTATTCGGATCTCGATGAGAATGTGCGTGATGACCTTGTTGAGGACATGGAGCCGGCGGAAATCGCCGCGGTTATCACGGAGCTTGAAGTTGATGACGCCGTCGATGTCCTCGAGGACATGGAGGAGGAAGAGCAGCAAGAAGTTCTGAAGGAACTTTCGGCTGAAGACAGAGCGGCCGTTGAAGAAGGATTGTCCTTCGAGGAGGATTCAGCCGGTCGTCTGATGCAGCGGGATCTGATCGCGGTCCCTGAATATTGGAATATCGGCCAGACAATCGATTTTTTGAGAGACACGGATGATCTTCCCAACGAGTTTTACGAAATCTTCGTTGTCGATCCACGCCACCACCCGATCGGAACTATCCCGCTGAACCGCGCCATGCGCAGCAAACGCGATGTGGCGGTGCGGGATATCATGGATACGGAGCAAAAGCTTATTCCTGTCGATATGGATCAGGAAGAAGTGGCCTACCTTTTCCAGCAATACAGTCTGGCGTCCGCGGCCGTGGTCAATGCCAACGGCATGCTCATCGGGGTGATCACCGTCGATGACATTGTTGACGTCATCAGTGAGGAAGCGGAGGAGGATTTGCTGCTTCTCGCGGGTGTCTCCGAGGATGACCTGTTTGAAAATGTGTTGTCCACGGCCCGGACGAGATTTCCCTGGCTGCTGATCAATCTGTTTACGGCAACAGCAGCATCCGTCGCCATCAGTATGTTTGATGCCACCATGGAAGCCATTATCGCGCTTGCGGTGTTGATGCCAATCGTTGCCAGCTTGGGCGGTAACGCTGGTACTCAGACCCTGACCGTTGCCGTGCGGGCGCTGGCGACCAAGGAACTGACCGCCGCCAATATGTGGCGTATCTTGGGCAAGGAAATGATTGTTGCCGCCCTGAACGGATCGTTCTTTGCCGTGATGATCGGCTTGATTGCCTGGGGCTGGTTTGGGGATCCTATCATCGGCCTGGTGATCGCAGCAGCGATGGTGACAAATATTCTGGTGGCGGGGACCGCAGGCATGCTGGTGCCGGTGACCCTGGATAAGCTCAATATTGACCCGGCTGTGGCGTCCAGTGTTTTTGTGACTACCACGACAGACATCATCGGCTTCGTTGCCTTCCTCGGCCTGGCGACAATCGTTTTGCTTTAGGACGGTATTTACCGCGCCCAACCCAGATTTTGTGCGGCCGGGCGATCCGCGCGCCAGTCATGGCTGGCTGCGAACAGCCGGAAAGACTGGACAAGTTCATTGTCCTGGGCGCTATGCCAGTTAAGGCCGATGGTGCGGCCAATGGAAATACCTTCCACCGCAATTTGGACCACATTTGGCGCTAGGTGAAAGTCCGGCATCATGCAAAGTCCCAGACCTGCCCCCACAAATGCCAAAGCTTTTTCATCTTGATCCGTTCGGAAAACGATATGGGGATTCACCCCGGCATTGGCGAAAGTGCGGGTGATATCCGTGCCGGACTCGCAATGGGTGCGATGAACAAAATCCAGGCGGTCGAGTACAGACAACGGAACGGAGCTTCGATTGGCAAAGGGATGCCTCTCCGGTGCCGCCAGAATGTATTTCCAGCTATAGAGTCGCTCAAAGGAAATTTCTTCTTCCGGGTCTGGCGCAACAGAAAGAGCCAGATCTATGCGCCGCTCCCCCAGCCAGGAAAGGAGTTGGGTAACCGATCCTTCTTTCAGGGAAATTTGGGTTTCCGGGTGCGCTTTTGAGAAGTCTGCCAGCAGAGCGGCGAGGGAGGCAGTCGGAATACTTCTCAAGATACCCAGTTGAAGTCTTTTAACCGGTGCCTTTCTGCTGATCTCCTGTTTTGCCGCATTGCATTCATAGATGACGGTTCTCGCGCGTGGGAGAAACCGATGTCCAGCCTCCGTCAGGGAAATCTTGCGGGACTCCCTGTTAAAAAGAGGGGCACCCAACTCCGTCTCGAGTTTTTTAATCCCGGCGGACAAAGTTGGCTGGCTGACGAACACACGCTCGGCTGCTCTGGAAAAGTTGCTGGTCTCGACAAGGGCGAGGAAATAACGAAGCTGATAAATATCCATACTATAGATAGTATCAATAGTTGTGATCGAAACAAATGATTTTATCTATCGAATGAATCTCCGTATATTTCATAAAACTAAAAGGAGAAACTCATGACCTATGAAGCCGTGGATTTTGACATAACTGGGAATGTTGCCGTTATTACAATGAACAGGCCGGACAGTGCCAATGCCCTGGATATGACCATGGGCAAGGAACTGATGGAACTGTCCATAGAATGTGATGAAAATCCGGAAATCCGGGCTGTGATCCTGACCGGGGCCGGGCGTTTCTTCTCGGCCGGGGGGGATCTGTCGGGTTTCTCCGCGGCAGGAGACAATATGTCCAAGGTCCTGAAAGAGCTGACGGTCTATCTTCATGCAGCGCTGTCCCGTTTTGCCCGCATGGATGCGCCCTTGATCACCGCAATAAATGGGATGGCCGCCGGGGCCGGGTTCAGCATCTCGGCCTGCGGGGATTTGGGCATCGCCTCCGAGGATGCCAAATTCACCATGGCCTATACCCGGGGCGGGTTGGTGCCCGATGGCAGCTCCACCTATTATGTGGCCCGTCATATCGGTTTGCGCCGGACACAGGAGCTGATCTTCACAAACCGGGTTCTGACAGCCCAGGAGGCGCTCGATTGGGGATTGATCAATCGCGTGGTTCCCGCTGACAAGGTGATGGAAGAGGCAATGGCCCTTGCAACCAATCTGGCGGCCGGGCCGACCAAGACCTATGGGCTGGTCAAGGACCTGCTGCTCAATACCTTCAGCGACAGCCTCGAAACCCAGATGGAAATGGAAGCCCGGGGCATTGGCGCCGCCAGTCTGACGGAAGATGGCCGGGAAGGGATCGCGGCTTTTCTTGAAAAGCGTGAGCCAAAGTTCAAGGGCAAATAGCGATATGGGCGTGTTGACGGCAAAAAATCCGGATTATGACAGTGCGGTTAGAGACAGCTTTAGCCGTCAGCCGTTTATGGAGACAGTCGGAGCGGATCTGACCCATCTGGAACCGGGGATCTGCGAGATCAGCCTTGCCAAAGAACCGGGCCTGACCCAGCAGCACGGGTTTTTCCATGGGGGCCTGGTCGCAGCGATTGCCGATTCAGCAGCTGGGTATGCCGCTTTTTCGCTGTATCCTGCGAATAGTACGGTCCTGACGGTGGATTACAATGTAAAGTTCCTGCAGCCCGCTCAAGGATTTCAGATCACGGCCAGGGCAGAAGTTATCAAGCCTGGAAAAACGCTATTTGTATGTAAAGCAGATGTGTATGCGGAGGAGGCGGGAGATAAAACCCATTGTCTGACCGGTTTATTCACCATGATGTGCCTGCTGGGCAAGCAGGATAAGGCAAATCTCGGTCGGGAAAAAGCATCGACGTAGCGCCTGAGGAACACCATATTAATAGGAGCCGCCGACAGTTGTAATGACAGGGCTGCTCCACAGATCAAAGAGGACATCCAATGACAGCCATTCATTTTCCCAGCCTGAACTTCGGTCTCGGTGAAACAGCCGATATGATCCGGGATACGGTCAAGAGCTTCGCGGCGGAAGAGCTGGCGCCGAGAGCCGGCGAGATTGATGAGACCAATGAATTTCCCATGGATATGTGGCAGAAGATGGGGGAGCTCGGCCTACTGGGTATCACGGTTGAGGAGGAATATGGCGGGGCCGGTCTTGGCTATCTCGAGCATTCCATCGCCGTGGAAGAAATCAGCCGGGCCTCTGCGTCGGTGGGTCTCTCTTATGGCGCTCATTCCAATCTCTGTGTGAACCAGATCCGCCGCAACGGGACGGAGGAGCAGAAGCATAAATATCTTCCCAAGCTGATCAGCGGCGAACATGTCGGGGCGCTGGCCATGAGTGAGCCGGGCGCCGGGTCTGACGTTGTCTCCATGCGGCTGAGGGCCGACAAGAAGGGCGACACCTATATCCTCAATGGCAACAAGTTCTGGATCACCAACGGGCCCGATGCCGACGTGCTGGTTGTTTATGCCAAAACGGCACCCGATGCCGGCCCGCGCGGGATTACGGCCTTCATCATCGAGAAAGGCTTCAAGGGATTTTCCACGGCGCAAAAGCTCGACAAGCTCGGCATGCGCGGCTCCAATACTTGCGAGCTGGTGTTCGAAGACTGCGAAGTGCCGGAGGAGAATATTCTCGGTCCGCTCAATGAAGGTGTTCGGGTATTGATGAGCGGGCTGGACTATGAGCGGGTTGTCCTCTCTGCCGGACCACTCGGCATTATGCAGGCCTGTCTCGATGCCGTCATTCCCTATATCCATGACCGGGAGCAGTTCGGCCAGCCCATTGGCACCTTCCAGCTGATGCAGGGTAAGGTGGCCGATATGTACTCGACCATGAATGCCTGCCGCGCCTATGTCTATACCGTGGCCAAGGCCTGCGATCGCGGCGAAACAACACGTAAAGATGCGGCCGGTGTGATACTCTATGCCGCAGAGAAAGCAACCTGGATGGCACTGGAAGCTATTCAGGCTTTGGGCGGGAATGGATATATCAATGAATATCCGACAGGACGTCTCTTGCGGGACGCAAAACTATACGAAATCGGCGCAGGAACGAGCGAAGTGCGGCGGATGCTGATCGGCCGTGAACTTTTTAATGAAACCTCTTAAGAAGAATAGATAAACTATTGAGAATGGAGATAAATCATGAGTGAAGATCCAATTGTCATCGTCGGAATGGCGCGCACCCCGATGGGCGGTTTCCAGGGCGATCTGACCGGCGCCAAAGCCCCTGAGCTGGGCGCTGTCGCCATCGAAGCCGCCATGGAAAGGGCTGGCGTTACCGGCGACGATATTGATGAAGTTATCATGGGCTGCGTACTTCCAGCTGGCCTCGGCCAGGCACCAGCACGGCAAGCCTCTTTCGGTGCGGGCATTCCTGACAGCGTCGGCTGTACGACCGTCAACAAGATGTGCGGCTCCGGCATGCGCGCCGCCATGTATGCCTATGACGCGATCAAGGCCGAGAGCACGGACGTCATGGTCGCCGGTGGTTTTGAGAGCATGACAAATGCCCCTTATATTCTGCCCAAAATGCGCGATGGACTGCGGCTGGGCCATGGCGAGGTCAAGGACCATATGTTCCTGGACGGCCTCGAAGACGCCTATGAAGAGGGACGCCTGATGGGCAGCTTTGCAGAAGAAGCAGCCGGTCTTTATCAATTTACCCGTCAGGATCAAGATGCCTATGCCATTGAATCCCTAGCCCGCGCAAAGAAGGCAACGGAAGACGGCAGTTTCGATGCGGAGATTACACCGGTCACTTTAAAAACCCGCAAAGGTGACGTGACCATCGACAAGGACGAGCAGCCCTTGAAGGGACGGCCGGACAAGATCCCGACCTTGAAGCCCGCCTTTGCCAAGGATGGAACCGTCACAGCGGCCAATTCCTCGTCTATCTCTGACGGCGGGGCGGCATTGGTGATGATGAAGCAGAGTGAGGCAGAGAAACGCGGCCTTAAACCCATCGCCAAGTTCCTCGCCCACTCAACCCATGCCCGCAAACCCTCCGAATTTACATTGGCGCCGATCGATGCCATTCGTAAGGTGATGGACAAGGTGGAATGGACAAAGGATGACGTCGATCTTTTCGAGATCAATGAAGCCTTTGCCGTGGTCACCATGGCGGCCATGAAAGATCTGGGACTGGATCATGACAAGGTCAATGTTCATGGCGGGGCTTGTGCCCTCGGCCATCCTGTCGGGGCGTCCGGCGCGCGTATCGTCGTTACCTTGCTATCCGCGCTGCAAAAATACGGCAAGAAGCGGGGTGTCGCGGCCCTTTGCATCGGTGGTGGTGAAGCAACGGCCATGGCGCTGGAACTGGCTGACTAAGAAAACGGAAACGGGGACCGGATGAAGGAACATAGATCATGATTTTATCTGAAGAACAGACAATGATCCGCGATATGGCCCGCGACTTTGCGGCCAATCGTCTGGCCCCCAATTCCGTTGCCTGGGAAGCCGCGGAAGAGGTTTCTCCGGATGTGTTTACAGAGATGGGTCAACTTGGCCTGCTCGGCATGACTGTGCCGGAAAGCTATGGCGGGGCCGGCACAGACTTTGTGTCCTATGCCCTTGCCCTGATGGAAATTGCCGGTGGGGATGGTGCTGTCTCGACGATCATGAGCGTCAATAACTCTCCTTGTTGCGCAGCCCTTTTGAAAGAGGGGACGGAAGAGCAGAAGCAGGAATATCTTGTCCCGCTGGCAAAGGGGGAGATGATCGGCGCCTTCTGCCTCACTGAGCCTCATGCAGGCTCGGATGCCTCGGCCCTTAAAACCCGAGCTCGAAAAGACGGGGATGATTATATCATCTCGGGGGTCAAACAGTTTATCACCTCGGGCAAGCTTGCCGGGATGGCGTTGGTTTTCGCCGTCACCGATCCCGATGCCGGTAAAAGAGGCATCAGCTGTTTCATCGTTCCGACTTTTGCCGATGGGTATCGGGTTGCCTCAATTGAGAAAAAGCTCGGTCAGAAAGCCTCAGACACCTGTCAGATTGCCTTTGACGATGTTCGGGTGCCTGCGGCCAATATGCTGGGTCAGGAAGGGGCAGGGTATCGCATTGCTCTTGCCAATCTTGAAACAGGGCGGATTGGTATCGGTGCCCAAAGCGTTGGCATGGCAAGCGCGGCTCTTTCTTTCGCCCTCGATTATTCGAAAGAGAGGCAATCTTTCGACAAGTCGATCATTGATCATCAGGCGGTTGGCTTCCGCCTGGCAGATATGGCAACAAAAGTGGAGGCGGCCCGGCAAATGGTTTTGCACGCCGCGACCTATAAGGATGCGGGACTTCCCTGTCTGACCGAAGCGAGCATGGCAAAACTCTTTGCCTCTGAAATCGCTGAGGAAGTTTGCTCTGCGGCGATCCAGACCCTCGGTGGCAATGGCTACATCGCGGATTACCCAGTCGAAAAAATCTATCGGGATGTTCGGGTATGTCAGATTTATGAAGGAACGTCCGACATCCAGAAGCTGGTAATTGCCCGCAATCTGGCGGCGGCCTGAAGGAGCAGTTATGACCGGCGCAATTGACTTCTATTTCGACTTCTCCTCCCCCTATGCCTATCTCGGGAGCTGCCTGATCGAAACTGTCGCTGAGAAACACGGGCGCAAGGTGAACTGGCATCCCTTTATGCTCGGTGTTGCTATGAAAGGAGAAAAAACCTTTCCGCTCACCCAATATCCGCTGAAGGGTGAGTATTCGCGTATGGATTTTGATCGAACAGCGCGGCTCTATGGCATTCCGTTCAATATGCCCGATGAGTTTCCGAAACTGACCCTGGCTGCTTCTCGTGGGTTTCTGATAATTGCAAAGAAAGATCCGGAACAGGCGATCACCTTTGCCAAAAAAGTATTCACTGCCTATTTCGTCGACGGAAAAGACATATCCGACAAAGATCTTGTTGCGGATATTGCAGCGGGAGTAGGTTTGGACCGGGATCAGTTTCTAAAGGACATAGAAGGTGCTGACGTGAAGGAGGCCTTCACTCAGTCAGTTGAGGATATCGTTCATAATCGAAAGGTATTTGGCGCCCCCTTTTTCATCGTCGATGGTGAGGCGTTCTGGGGGGCGGATCGGGTTTCTCAGCTTGATAGATGGCTTGAGGTAGGGGGCTGGTAAAGATGGCGCAAAATGGAAACGCTGAAGCCAGTCATTTGCGACAAAGACTGGCTTCAGCACAAGATTTAGAACAGGAAGTAACCGCCATCGATCAGGAATGTATCCCCGGTGTGATAGGCGCTGGCGTCGGACATGATATAGACACCAATGGCTCCGAAGTCTTCGGGCTTGCCCCAGCGTTTTGCCGGAATACGGGGTTTCACCGCATCCGCAAATTTCTCCCACGCCATGGCATTTTCCGTCATCGCGGTTTCAATCCA
This sequence comes from Pseudomonadota bacterium, assembly GCA_024743055.1. Lineage (GTDB taxonomy): Bacteria > Pseudomonadota > Alphaproteobacteria > Sneathiellales > Sneathiellaceae > Sneathiella. The sequence continues at coordinate 19,258 of JANSXH010000018.1, read as the reverse complement.
GCCGGGAAGAATGGAATTTGCGGTAATTCCCTTGCCGGCGAATTCGACAGCCATGGCTTTCATCATCGAAATGACACCACCCTTGGTGGCCGCATAATGCTGATTTCGGGCCGCGCCGGAGATCGCTGCAAGGCTGGCGGTCACCGCCAACCGTCCGCCTGGATCGCCATTTTCCGCACGTTCAACCATATGCTTCGTTGCCGCTTGAACCGTGTAGAAAACACCGTCCAGATTGACACCAAGAACCCGATGCCATTCGGCGTCATCAATATCAAGGAAAGATCGCTTGCCCGAGCTCACACCGGCATTGGCAAAGCAACCATCGACCCGGCCATACTGAGACAGGGTTTCAGCAAAACAATCCTGCACTTCTTTTTCATCAGAGACGTTGCAGCTCAAGGCAGATACCTTGGTGCCATGGGCTTTAAGCTGCTCGACCGCGGCCGAGTTTTTGGCCTCGTTCGTGCCCCAGATGCAAACGTCGCCACCAGCCTGAGCGATGGCATCCGCCATTCCAAGACCAATTCCGCCATTTCCGCCGGTGATGAGAGCGACCTTGCCACTAAGGTCAAAAGCTTTATAGGCCATTCCTGGCTCCTTTTTTATTTCTTTGTTGGAGGCAAATGCGTAGCACAAAGCTCAACGCTCGCCAAGCCATCGATTGGGAATATGGGACAGGTTTGACGGAACAGACATGACTTACTTGATAAGCGAGAGAGGGAGGCAGTGCTAAATGCCTGTACTGAAGAGTAATCTAAATACCCGCAGTGATGACTTTAAGGCCAACGCGGCCCATATGTCCTCCCTGGTTGAGGACCTGAAAGAGAAGGTTGCGGTGATCAAACAAGGTGGCGGGGAGCGGGCGCGGGAGAAACATCTTTCTCGCGGTAAGCTCCTACCGAGAGAGCGGGTGAGAAAGCTCCTTGATCCGGGGTCTCCATTCCTTGAATTCAGTCAGATGGCAGCCTGGGATATGTACGGCGGGGATATCAACTCTGCTGGTATCATCACGGGTATTGGTCGCATCGAAGGCCGGGAATGCGTCGTTATTTGTAATGATGCTACGGTCAAAGGCGGTACTTACTATCCACTGACTGTGAAAAAGCAGCTGCGGGCACAGGAAGTTGCGCAGGAGAATAACCTGCCCTGTATTTATCTGGTGGATTCTGGTGGGGCAAATCTTCCCAATCAACAGGATGTGTTTCCCGACAGAGACCATTTCGGCCGCAGCTTCTATAATCAGGCGAATATGTCGGCACAGGGCATTCCGCAAATTGCGGTGGTGATGGGCTCCTGTACAGCGGGCGGGGCATATGTTCCGGCCATGTGCGATGAGAGCATTATTGTACGCAACCAAGGGACTATCTTTCTCGCCGGGCCGCCGTTGGTAAAAGCAGCGACCGGTGAAGTTGTCTCGGCAGAAGATCTGGGCGGTGCGGAAGTTCATTCAAGAACCTCCGGTGTGACTGACCATATGGCGGAAAACGACACCCACGCCTTGCAAATCGCTCGCCGGTCCGTGGCGACCTTCAACCGGCCAAAACCGATGCAACTGGAACTGAGGACGCCGAAAGAGCCGCTCTACGATCCCAAGGAAATCTATGGACTAATTCCCAAAGATGTCCGGACCCCTTTTGATGTCCGTGAAATTATCTCCCGCGTGGTTGATGGTTCGGAATTCGATGAGTTCAAGAAGAACTATGGCACGACATTGGTGACTGGTTTCGCTCATATTCACGGCTATCCGGTGGGAATCCTCGCCAATAACGGTATTCTGTTCTCAGAATCTTCCCTGAAAGGCGCGCATTTCATTGAGTTATGCTGTCAGCGCAATATCCCTCTCATATTCCTGCAAAATATTACTGGGTTTATGGTCGGGCAAAAATACGAATCCGGCGGTATCGCAAAGGATGGCGCTAAGCTTGTGACTGCAGTTGCAACAGCGAAGGTTCCTAAATTCACAATGATTTTTGGTGGATCTTTTGGCGCAGGGAACTACGGCATGGGAGGCAGGGCTTATAGCCCACGCATGCTCTGGATGTGGCCGAACGCCCGGATTTCCGTGATGGGAGGCCCTCAGGCAGCCTCCGTTCTCGCCACTGTTAAACGGGACAGTATGGAAGCGAGGGGGGAGACCTGGAGCGCTGAGGAAGAGGCTGCCTTCAAGGTTCCGATCGAAGAGCAGTATGAGCAGGAAGGACATCCTTATTTTGCCAGCGCCCGGATCTGGGATGACGGAATTGTTGATCCGGCGGAAAGCCGTAAAGTCCTCGGGCTTGGTATATCCGCGTCCCTGAACGCCCCCATAGAACCCACCAAATTTGGCCTGTTCCGAATGTAGGAGATCCCCATGAGTGAAGAATCTGCGGTATTACATTTTTCGACTGAAGGCATTGCGACGATAACCCTGAACCGCCCTGAGGTTCATAACGCTTTTGATGAGGAGCTGATTGAGCGGCTTTCTAATATGTTCGCCGATGTTGGTCATCAGGACGGGGTGAGGGCGGTTGTCGTCGCCGCCGCAGGCAAGAGCTATTGCGCCGGCGCCGACTTGAACTGGATGAAGCGAGCCGCCCATTTTACCGAAGAAGACAACCGGCAGGACAGCATTGCCCTCGGCCAAATGCTGAAGAACCTGCACGCCATTCCCAAACCGACGATCGCCCTGGTCCAGGGCCCTGCTTATGGCGGAGGCCTTGGTATTGTCGCGGCCTGTGATATCGCTATCGGGGTTAAAGGTGCCAAATTCTGCCTTTCGGAGGTAAAATTGGGTTTGTTGCCAGCAGTGATCTCGCCTTATGTGGTTGAAGCGATTGGGATCCGTGCCTGTCGCCGATATTTCCAGACTGCGGAAGTTTTTGATGCCGATGAGGCTCATCGGCTTGGTCTCCTCCATGAACTTGTGGACGATGTCCACCAATTAGCAGGGGCGAGAGATGCCCTTCTGGAGCAGATTGGGAAAAACGCACCTGGTGCCATGGCGGATTCCAAGGACCTGATTTACACCGTCGCCAATCGACCGATTGACCACACTGTCATTCATGAAACCGCCGCCCGGATTGCGGCACGCCGGGCGACTGAAGAGGGCGTTGAAGGGATAACAGCCTTTCTTGAAAAACGAAAACCGTCCTGGTTCATTTCCTAAACAAAAGCGAGACTTGATATCGTGTTTGATAAAATACTGATTGCGAACCGCGGTGAAATCGCCTGCCGGGTCATGGAAACGGCAAAAAAGATGGGCGTGAAAACCGTTGCCGTTTATTCTGAGGCGGACAGTTCCGCCCGTCACGTGGAGATGGCAGACGAGGCCGTTTGTATCGGCCCTGCTGAGGTTTCACAGAGCTATCTGCAGGCAGACAAAATCCTTGAAGTCGCCAATGAAACGGGCGCTCAGGCCATTCATCCCGGATATGGGTTTTTGTCTGAAAATGCTGACTTCGCGGAAAAATGTGAGGCAGCGGGCGTTGTTTTCATTGGCCCACCTGCCTCAGCGATCCGGGCGATGGGTCTGAAAGATGCGGCTAAGGCGATGATGGTCGAAGCAGGCGTCCCCGTGGTGCCCGGATATCATGAAGAATCCCAGGACCCAGATCTGCTGGCCGCAGAAGCTGAGAAAATTGGCTTTCCGGTTCTGATCAAAGCAGTCGCTGGTGGCGGCGGAAAAGGTATGCGACAGGTTCATTCGGCTGACGAATTCCTGTCAGCTCTTGCCTCCGCCATTCGGGAAGGAGAATCCGCCTTTGGTGATGGTCGGGTATTAATCGAGAAATATCTAACAAAACCGCGCCATATCGAAATTCAGGTCTTTGCAGATAGCCATGGCAACGCGGTTCATCTGTTTGAGCGGGACTGCTCACTACAGCGCCGCCATCAGAAGGTGATCGAGGAGGCACCGGCACCGGACATGCCGCCTGCTATGCGTGCCGCCATGGGAAATGCGGCGGTAGCCGCGGCGAAAGCCATCAATTATGTCGGGGCAGGCACCATTGAATTTATCGCCGATGTTTCAGATGGCCTAAAGGAAGATGCCTTTTATTTCATGGAGATGAACACGCGTCTTCAAGTGGAACATCCGGTTACTGAAATGATCACTGGGCAGGATCTGGTGCGCTGGCAGCTGGAAGTAGCGGCTGGTGGCGTTCTGCCATGCACGCAAGAGGAGCTGTCAATTTCCGGCCATGCCTTTGAGGTCAGGCTCTATGCCGAAGACCCGGCAAATGACTTCCTTCCGGCAACAGGGAAACTGCTGTGCCTGCAGCCCCCTGAGGCGAACGACAAAGTTCGGGTGGATACGGGCGTTCGGGAAGGGGATAGCGTTACCCCCTTTTATGATCCGATGATAGCCAAGCTGATTGTCTGGGATGAGGATCGCGACAGTGCCCTTCGGGGTTTAAGAGCGGCGATTGCGGATTACCGGTTGGCAGGGGTCGCGACCAACCTTGAGTTTCTTCATCAAATCGCTTCCCATGCTGCTTTTGCGGAAAAGGATCTGGATACAGGCTTTATTGACAGATTCAAGTCGGACCTGGTGCCGGAAGCAGCAGTTGCTGACAATCGGGAACTTGCTTTGGCGGCTCTGTATCTATTGCTGGATAGGGAAAGAAAATTTGCGGCGGAAGCAGCATTGACGGCAGATCCCTTGTCTCCGTGGAACGATATGCGCGGATGGCGCCTCAACGATGCAGGTCATGATGACTTTTTATTCAAATCAAATGACCAGGAAGTTCCGGTTGAAATATTGTTTAATTCCGATGGCTATCAGATCGCGGTCAATGGAGAAACCTTTGAAGTAAAGGGCGAATTCGGTGCCAATAGTGAGATCATCGCAACTCTCAACCACCGTCAGGTTTCAGCGACAGTTGTCAAAGACGCTTCGGAGATGACCGTCCTGACAACAGGTCGACGGGTCAGCTTTAGTTTGTTGTCCGACGATTTTGAAGGGGCAGCTGAAGATAGCGGGTCTGGTGCCATTGTCGCGCCGATGCCTGGCAAGGTGATCCAGGTTCTGACGGAGGCAGGTGCAGACGTAGAGCGGGGAGATCCCTTGATCGTCCTGGAAGCCATGAAAATGGAACATACCTTAACCGCCATGGCGGCTGGTACAGTCACGGACATCTATCACGAGGTGGGGGATCAAGTCGAAGACGGCAATATTTTGGTGAGAGTGGAAAGCGAGGACGGATAATGTCATATCCAACAGCCGTAAGACTGTTCGAAGTAGGCGCCCGAGATGGCCTGCAGAATGAAAAGCAGCAGGTGCCGACCCATATCAAGGTCGAATTGATTGAACGGTTGGTCGATGCCGGGGTCAAGGCAATCGAAACCGGCAGCTATGTTTCACCAAAATGGGTCCCGCAAATGGCCGACACGGCCGATGTAATGACAAAGCTTACCCGCAAGGATGATGTCACCTATGCCGTTCTGACCCCGAATATGAAAGGTTATGAGGGGGCTGCAGCTTCTGACGCTGATGAAATCGAGATCTTCAGTGCCGCATCGGAACTGTTCAATCAAAAGAACATCAACTGTTCCATCGCCGAAAGCCTGGAGCGGTTCCAACCGGTGACAAAAGCTGCGCAGAGGGACGGCAAACCTTATCGTGCCTCCGTTTCCTGTGCTTTGGGCAGCCCGTTTGGCGATGAGATCACGCCGGAGGCTGTCGCGGATGTCTGCCAAAAACTTCTAGAGATGGGCTCTTATGAAATTTCCATCGCGGACACCATTGGCGTTGGTACCCCTTTAAAAACAAAAAGAGTGATAGAAGCTGTCTCCAAGGTTGTACCAATAGAGCAGATCGGGGTTCATTTTCACGATACCTATGGACAAGCTCTGGCGAACTATCTCGCTGCCCTGGAAATGGGGATAACCCGCATGGACAGCTCTGTTGCGGGCCTCGGCGGATGTCCCTATGCACCTGGTGCCACAGGCAATGTGGCCACGGAGGATGTGGTCTATATGCTGGAGGGCATGGGGATCGATAGTGGCATAGATCTGAAAAAGCTAATCAAAACCGCCTGGTTTATCTCTGATTTTCTGGGGCGGCCTCCAGTGTCAAGTGTTGCGAGAGCGCTCAAGGACAAATTGAATTAGTCACTATCCCTATTGTCAAAACTGGACAAATGGGTCTGCTTCGGGGTATTTAGACGCCATGCCAGTTCATCTTCTTATTGTCAGCGTTGGAAATCAATCCGTTGATCAGTTGCGTTCAACCCAATCGCGCCGACTGATCGCGGGAGATTTGTGCCATGTCACCGCTCAACGCCCCCAGAGGGAAGCAGAGCTCCTGGACGGGGGATCTGTCTATTGGATCATCAAAGGGAATATCGCTGTTCGCCAAAAGGTAACAGCCCTTGAAAAGCTGTTTGACCATGAAGGTGAAAAGTGCGGACTGATCCTCGACCCTGAGCTCGTGGAAACAGAATTGTTCTCCCGCGGACCACATCAGGGTTGGCGTTATCTCGAAGACGCAGATGCGCCGCGAGATCTCAGGGATCTTGTTGATGAAGCCAATGAAGATGAAGAGTCAGAGGGTGAACTGTCGGAAGAAATGGCCGCCGAGCTACGATCCATGGGACTCCTCTGAAACCTTCCGCTAATTCAATATCAGGCTGTTGTTTCCCTAAATTCGTTAGTCGCTGGTCGATTCAGGTTTAATCCAGACAGCCGTATCGTGAAAAATTGCGCCTCCTGCTGGCTTGCCAGCTTCAGCACTGATGAGGACATTGATTCCCATTTTTTCGATAAAGAATTTGTTGGGCCATATCCCCTCGACGATCACGGTTCCGGGCTGCAGGCCGTCAAAAATCTGCACATGAATGAGAACAGATCCTTGTTTATTGCCTATCCTGACAGTTTCCCCATCCGCCGTCCCCAGTGAGCGGGCATCATCTTCTCGGATCATGACAGTCGGCCGGCTTTCCTGTTTAACGGAGGTCGGTGTTGCGGTGAAAGATGTGTTGAGGAAGTTACGGGCGGGTGCCGTGACCAGTCTGAATGGGTGTTCCTCAGTGGCGATATCAATAATATCCCAATGATCGGGCAGGGGTGGGACATCCTTGAAATCTGACCCTGCCTTCTGCCAATTCGGGGCAAAGTGGAATTTGCCATCTGAATGTCCGAACTTGTCGAGAAAGTGGGCTTTTTCAAAAGGAATTTGGCAATCATGCCACTTCATCTTCTCAAGTTCTTCTGCGCCGGGCCAGCCTGAGGCTTTCAGGGATTCATCAATCAATTCCATCGCCGGAAGTTTCAGGCCCGGATGATCAGCGCCGAGCCTTTTGGCCAGCTCAACCAAAACGTCGTGATTGGACCGACATTCACCAATTGGATCAATAATTTGCCGTCCAACCTGGATATGGTTTTGGCCACCTCCCTGGTAGAAATCATCATGCTCAACAAAGGTCGTAGCTGGAAGAACAATGTCAGCCATTTTGGCAGTTGCCGTCATGAATTGTTCATGGACACAGACGAATAGATCTTCTCGTGCAAATCCATCCCTGACTTTACCGGAATCCGGCGCGACCTCGACAGGATTGGTGTTCTGAATAAACAAGGCCGTTACCGGCGGACCATCTCCAATATCTTTTGGATCGTTGGTCAGGACAGGGCCGATGCGCGACATATCTAGTATACGGACGGACTTGTCCTCGACATCCAGCCCTTCAATCAATGTCTTGTTCCAATGATAAATTCCGCCATTTGTATGGAAGGCGCCACCACCTTCATACTGCCAGGAACCTGTGACAGCTGCCAGGCAACTTGCTGCATGCATATTGACAGAGCCGTTCCGGCCCCTGGCAAATCCATAACCTAACCGCAGGAATGACTTTTTAGTCTTTCCAAAAAGCCTTGCAAATTCATAGATTTCTTCGACAGTGAGACCCGTAATTTCAGAGGCCCATTCCGGTGTTCGGCTTGTTAAATGCGCCTCAAGCCGGTCCGCGTCCTTGGTGTATTTCGCCATGTAGGGGCGATCCACCATTTCCTCCTTAAACAGTATATGCATGACGGCGCAAGCGAGGGCTCCATCCGTTCCCGGATTAACCATCAGGTGAATATCAGCCGCCGCCGCTGTTGGATTGCGATACGGGTCGATGACAACGATCTTGGCGCCCCGGTCTTTGCGCGCCTTAGTCGCATGGGTCATGACGTTAACCTGGGTGTGCACCGCATTAGTTCCCCAGATAACAACCAGATCCGATTTTGCCATTTCCCGCGGGTCAGAGCCATGTAAGGCACCAGCGCCCACCATCCAGCCGGTTCGGGCCAATGTCGTGCAAATGGTTTCTTTCTGGCGGGAGTATTTTTTGACGTGGCGAAGACAATTTATGTTGTCCCGCTGCAGGAGGCCCATGGTTCCAGCATAATAATAGGGCCATACTGTTTCTGCCCCGTATTTTGCTTCACGGCTCAAAAGTTCCTCAGCGACGATATCCAGTGCCTCATCCCACGAGATTTGTTCCCACTCACCGGACCCTTTCTTGCCGACCCGACGCAAGGGATGGGTCAGGCGATCCGGGTGGTGTGTCCGTTCGGCATAACGAGCGACTTTCGCGCAGATAACTCCGGAGGTATAGGTGTTTTCACCGGCGCCCCGGACCCGACCAATTTTCCCATCGCCCAATTTTTCTATCTCAAGGGCACAGGTTGACGGGCAATCGTGGGGGCAGGCCGATCGGCGGATTTCAATAGGTGAAGCTGAGTTCATTCTTAAACCGTTTCTTCGATAATCTACTATTTACAGCGCTAACCACAAATTTGAACGATGAAGACTAGTTAGAAAACACAGTTCCTGCAATTCAAGAATTGGAAGAAGCGCAGAAATTGGCCAATTCTGATGCAAGCCCGTCTGGAATTTGTCAATTAAACTGGAATTGACGGGGCGGGCGGGATATATCCAAGCCTGAAAGAAACCATGCGGATGTAGTGATTATTGAGCATCGTTAAAAAAATTCTGAAAAGTGATGGAGCGAAAGCAGTCCTCAGCTTTATAGCGGCGGGATATATCTGGCTGGTCTATCGGACCAGTCGATGGCAGGTCATCAATGGTGAGCAACCCCATAAACTGATGAATGAGGGTAAGCCCTTTATCCTGGCTTTTTGGCACGGTCGGCTTCTGATGATGCCAATTTCCGTGCAGCGAAAGACCAAGGTCAATGTGATGATTTCCCATCATGGCGATGGAGAAATCATTGCCCGTACTATTAAGCATTGGGGTCAGGACAGTGTTCGCGGATCGGCGACAAAAGGGGCGGCTTCGGCCATTAAACAAATGCTGAAGGCAATCCGCCGCAGCGAAGTCGCTGTAATCACGCCGGATGGCCCCAGAGGACCACGAATGCGAGTTCAAGATGGCGCGGTTCGATTGGCAGCGATGTCCGATGTACCGGTTTTTGCCGTAAGTTACTCGGTCAAACGCGGTAAAATCCTCGGAAGTTGGGACAGGTTTTTTGTCCCGGCGCCGTTTAACAGGGGTGTCGTAACTTGGGGAGACCCTGTTTTAGTTCCAAAAAAGGACGAGGATGGCGCTTTTGAAAAAGCACGGGACGAAATTGAAGCCAGTCTGAACTCGATTACCTATGAAGCTGATCGCCTTTGTGGCCGGGAAACGGTTGAACCGGAAAGCCGTGACAAAGCGATTAAGCCCCACAAAAAAAGTGCGGATGCCTGATGCATATGGCGTTGTATAACAGTCTGCTATGGGCAGGCGCACCGCTATTGGATCATCATCTGGGTAAGCGGCTGAAATCAGGCAAAGAGGATGTGTCTCGCTTCGGTGAGCGTCTAGGAACGCCGTCTCATAGCCGGCCAAAAGGCCAATTGATATGGATTCACGCGGCATCAGTCGGGGAGGCGGTTTCAGCCCTGTCCTTGATCGAGGCGCTCCTCGCCAATGAATTGGAACGCCACATTCTGGTGACCACGGGCACTCGGACTTCGGCTGAGATTATGCAAACGCGTTTGCCGGACCGTGCCTTTCACCAATTTGTACCGATTGACCGCAAGCCTGGCGTGGAAGGGTTCCTTGACTATTGGCAGCCGGACCTCGCGATCTGGATGGAATCTGAGCTCTGGCCGAACCTGATCTGTGAAACCTCTTCACGGGATATTCCCATGTTGTTGTTAAATGCCCGGATCACAGAGAAATCCTACAAAATGTGGGGGCGCAGTCTGGGATTCTCAAAACGGCTTCTTGGAACGTTTGACTATTGCTCAGCCCAATCCGAATTGTCCGCGAAACGATTGAGCGACCTGGGCGCCCGAAATGTAGAGACCCTCGGAAATTTGAAATTTGCATCGAAGCCACTTCCCTTTGACAGTGCTCTACTTGACCAATTATCAATCTCGTTGATTAAGCGACAAGTCTGGTTAGCTGCCAGCACTCATCCGGGAGAAGATGAAGTAGTCGTCGAAGCCCATGAGCAGCTGAAAAAAGAGGCACCAGATATTCTGACAATAATCGTCCCGCGACATCCGGAACGAGGATCCGATATTGCAGCAATGGCTGAACAAAAGCAGTTAAAAACAGCCTTGCGGTCGAAAGGCAAGTTTCCTGCCGAGGAGACGGATATCTATATCGCCGATACAATTGGGGAGTTGGGCCTGTTTTATCGGCTAGTGGGTATCGCTTTTGTTGGCGGCTCCTTGGTGGACAAAGGGGGACAAAACCCGCTGGAGGCTGCACACCTGGGCTGTGCCATACTGCAAGGGCCCCATATGGAGAATTTTTTAGAAGTGGCGGCGGAGATGGAACAGGAGAAGGCTACGATAAAGGTTCGTAATGCTGAGGACCTTTCCGGGGAAGTTTCGGCCTTCTTGGCGGACGATAAACTTCGAGCCCAGGCTGCGGATAATGCCGCTGGTGTAATTTCGACGGGTGCAGCGATTTTGGATAGCACGGTAGCCAAAGTCGAAGAGATCCTGGCTAAGGGGGCGGCATGAAGGCTCCGGATTTTTGGCAGCGAGGCGGTGGTGGCATATTTGCGATGTTGTTGACCCCGATAAGCTGGCTCTATGCGGCAGGAGACCGTATTAATCGGTCCGGGCGGAAAGCGGCAAGAATTGGCGTCCCCGTCATCTGTGTTGGAAATATCGTCGCAGGTGGGGCCGGCAAGACACCGGTTGCCATTGCTTTGGCCCGCTTTTTTCTGAAAGAAGGAAAGAAACCACATTTCCTGTCTAGAGGATATGGCGGTCGTCTGACTGGGCCGGTTCGGGTGGTGTTGGATGTTCACAGCTATAAAGATGTTGGGGACGAACCGCTTTTACTGGCTGAAACAGCGCCAACCTGGGTCGCCAAAGACAGAGCTGCCGGGGCAAAAGCGGCTGAAGAAGCAGGCGCGGACGTTGTCATAATGGATGACGGTTTTCAAAATCCAAGTCTCTTTAAGGATTTCTCCCTTCTGGTTTTTGATGGCGGCTTTGGCATTGGGAACGGTCGGCTGCTTCCTGCCGGCCCCTTGCGAGAGCCTTTCGCAGAAGGGCTTGATAGGGCAGATGCCGTCATTGTCGTCGGGGAAAAAACCGAAGGGCAGTCCTTTGACGCTGCAGAATTGGGCAAGCCCGTATTCCGGGCTGAGTTAATGCCGAGGCAGGCAGGTTCAGTCATTGCCGAAGAAGATGTTGTTGCTTTCGCTGGCATCGGCCGACCTGAAAAGTTTTTCAACAGCCTGCGTCATGCCGGATGCCATCTCATAAAATCCTTTAGCTATGCCGACCATCATGTTTATAAAAAAGAGGAAATTATGAAAATGGTGGAGCTGGCGTCCGCTAATGGCGCCGCTCTAGTGACAACGCGTAAAGATTTTGTCAGGTTGGAAGACGATGCAAAGATGATGGTAACGGTCTTTGATGTAGAACTGAATTTTGAGGCACCCGAAAAGCTTCAGGCAATGTTGTCATCCCTGGTACAAAGTGAGATCGTTCATGGCGAATAAAGCTATTCAGTACCGGCTGGAATGGGTTCTTGTTTGGTTTATCGTCTGGATTTTTGAGAGGCTGGGTCAGCGAAAAGCATCAAATCTGGGCGGATGGCTATCGCGGAAAATAGGGCCGAGGCTATCTGTCCACAAACTGGCTCGTCGCAATATGAAACTGTCCTTGCCGGAACTTGATGATACTGAGATTGACAGGAATCTCGTTCAGATGTGGGACAACCTTGGCCGCAATGTCGCAGAAATTCCGTTTCTAAAGGATATTCTTGCGGATCCCGAAGCAATAGAAATAGTCGGCGCCGAATATCTTGATGCCAGAAAAGAGGCCAATGAAGCGGCCTTTTTTGCCACCGCCCATTATGGACCGTGGGAACTGGTCGGCAACGTAGGGGTTTATTCCGGTGTCAAAACCATGGGAATTTACCGTGCCGCCAATAATCCGCTGGTTGACGCGTTTTTTCAGAACAAGAGGCTAAGCGATCACTATGGATTTTCGCCGAAAGGGGCAGAAGGCGCGCGCTCAATTCTCACGCTGGTCCGGGAAAAAGGAAATATTGTCCTTCTCAATGATCAAAAACTGAATACGGGGATTTCCGTCCCGTTTTTCGGGCGGGACGCGATGACCGCGCCTGCCATCGCCGAGATTGCTCTGAAAAAGAAGATCCCGATCTACCCCACACGGAATGATAGGCTAGGGAATGGCAAATTCAGGCTGACAATCTATCCGCCTTTGGACATTGAGGTTACGGGAGATCGCACACAAGATGTATATGCGATCCTCAAGGCAATCAACGAATGCTATGAGGACTGGATCAGAGAGCGGCCTGACCACTGGTTCTGGGTGCATAATCGCTGGATTGACTGATAGCCATCACTCTACTTGATGCGCTTATCCGGCAAGAGCGAGTTCAGCTTGCTCTTCTTTCACTACTTGAATGCGCTCAAGGGCGATTTCATCCGCTACTTTTGCTGTTGGGATATTCTCGCGCTCAGCCCGTTTGAAGATATTAAGAGAAGTATCATAAATCTCTGCGACCTGGTCCATGGCCTTCTGACGATTAAACTTTGGCCCCTCGTGGCTGATGATGATGATCCCGCCTGCATTGATGGCGTAATCCGGGGCATACAGGATGCCTCTATTCATCAAGTCCTCGCCATGTTTGTCTGTCGCCAGCTGATTGTTGGCGGCGCCAGCGACAACCTTGGCCTTTAACTGTGGGATCGTATCATCATTGAGGGCAGCACCTAATGCGCAAGGTGCAAAGATGTCAACATCCTGGTTGAAAATCTTGTCCGCATCGACCGCTGTAGCCCCGAGTTCGCTTACGGCTCGTGTGACTGCCTTGTCATAGATATCAGTGACCACCAGTTCAGCACCTGCATCTGCGAGATGCTGGCATAATCCAAATCCCACATTCCCCAATCCCTGAACCGCGACTTTAAGACCATGCAGATCCTGCTTCTTGAGGCGGAAATGGGCGGCGGCTTTTAGGCCATTATAGACACCCCAGGCTGTTGCCGGTGAGGGGTTGCCGACATTTCCTTCGCTGATACCAGAGATATGTGGAGTTACACGGCGGGCAACTTCCAGATCCTCAACCGTCGTTCCAACATCTTCTGCCGCAATATAGTTGCCGCTTAATTGATGAACTGCGCGGCCAAAGGCCTCAAAAAGTTCTTCTGTCTTGTGTTCATGAGGATCGCCAATGATGACGGATTTACCACCCCCAAGATTAAGGCCGGCGAGAGAGGATTTATAGGTCATGCCCTTCGATAATCGAAGAACGTCTTCAATGGCGTCGCCCTCATTGTCGTAGGACCACATGCGGGTGCCGCCAAGAGCTGGACCAAGGGTGGTATCGTGAACGGCAATGATTGATTTCAGGCCCGATTTTTTGTCGTGAAAAAACAGGACGGATTCATGATCGTCAAACTCATCAGGGGTAAAAATCGCCATGACAGACCTCATTAGTAATCGCTAAACTATAGCCGTATACTTATGAATTTTTCCTAAATACGGGAAAAATCAATGTAAAATTGCACCATTTTTGAACTTCGCAGGATACTTGCGCAATGCCGGATTTAGGGGATTGGTTTGTTTCCAATCCTCCATGATTCGCGCAATTTTTCGAGGCGAGTTTTTCGCAGCTATTAAAAATATTCAGGAAAATTGGCGATTCACAAGCGCCCGGTTTCTTCCAAAAGACCTCTGACATGAGCCCCTATTTTAAGGCTTGAGGTCAGCCCCGGGCTTTCCATCCCGAACATGTTTATCAGTCCGGGTACGGCATGTTTTCGTTCATCATCAATCACGAAATCCATCATGCTATCGGCTGGGGACTGTGTTTTTGGTCGAATGCCGGAATAGGCGGGGAGCAGACTGTCATCCGGGAGTTCCGGCCAGTATTTACGGATCGCTTCATAAAATCCGTCGGCCCGGGCTGGATCGACCTCATAGTCTATGTGGTCGACCCATTCCTGATCCGGACCGAAGCGGATTTGCCCGGCCATATCCAGGGTAACATGGATACCCAGGCTCGCCGTGTTCGGGACCGGATAAATCAATCTGGAAAAAGGGGAAGGCGCGTTCATGGTGAAATAGCTGCCCTTGGTGATATAGCGATCGGGGACAGAGTCCTGCGATAAGCCACCAATACCTGCGGCAACTTCCTGAGCATAAAGACCCGCAGAGTTGATCAGATTACGGCAGGTAAGAACGGTCTCACCGCTATAAACCCGATGTCCGTCATTATAGGTTTCAGATCTGTCAAATGGGGCGTTATAAGCGATGGATCCGCCATGGTCCTCAATATCGCCGACATAGGAGAGCATCAATTGATGGCTATCGACGATCCCGGTGGACGGTGAGAGCAATGCACCTGATGATCGTAACGCCGGTTCCAGAGCGGCGGCTTCCCTCTCTGACAGGTATGTCAGATCTTCAACGCCATTGTTTGCCGCTTTTTTCTTGAGCTCCTCCAGAATCGGCCGTTCCTCTTCGGAAGTCGCGACAATAAGCTTGCCTGAGTTGCGATGGGGGACATGGTGGAGATGGCAATAGTCATATAGCAGGTATTTTCCCTCTACACAGAACTTCGCCTTCAGGCTGCCTTTTGGATAGTAGATGCCCGCATGGATGACTTCACTGTTGCGCGAAGAGGTTTCGCTGCCAAAGTGTGAAGCGCGTTCCAGAATTATGACATCACGGCCACTCACCGCGAGCTCCCGCGCAATGGCAAGCCCGATCACTCCGGCGCCAATGACAATATTTTCAACATCATAGCTCATAAAAGTTCCTTATCAGTTTTACCAGCTATCACAAAGGCTTGATTATGAAGAAATTCCGACCCGGTTTACCTTTAGCTATGTCTAAAATACGTTTCATAGGGCTGGCCCTGATGGGTGTTGTTCTGCTGCTACCGCTAACGGCGCAGTCCAATCCAGATTACTGGTCACGGGAGTGGCCGAATACCGATTTTACCAAAACGGAAATTGCTTTTGAGGAAATCCTCTCCGGAGGCCCTCCAAAAGATGGCATTCCAGCCATTGATGATCCGAAATTCGTTCCGGCGGGGGAGGTGACTCACCTTAAACCGACCGAGCCGGTCATCGGGCTAGTGGTTGGGGATGAGGCCAAAGCCTATCCGCTACAGGTTTTGATGTGGCATGAGATCGTTAATGACGAGATTGATGGTATTCCCGTCTCTGTGACCTTCTGTCCCCTTTGCAATGCCTCTTTGGTATTTGATCGGCGGATTGAGCATCCTGAGAAGGGGCCCATGGTCCTGGATTTCGGAACAACCGGAAAACTTCGCAAGTCGGATCTGGTGATGTATGACCGGCAGACGGAAACCTGGTGGCAGCAATTCCTCGGTCGCGGCATTGTCGGGGAATTGACGGGCATGGATCTAAAGATGATTCCCGTCAGAATCGAATCTTTCGCAAAATTCATTGAAAGAAAGCCGGACGGCCTGGTGTTGGTTCCGAATAATGAAAATTTCCGTCGCTATGGAATTAATCCTTATGAGGGGTATGACAGCCTGTATCAACCGTTCCTCTATAATGGTGATTTGCCAGGCGCCGTGCCGCCCTTATCACGGGTTGTTGTGGCGGAAGGAAAGGCATGGGCGCTTGACTTTTTACGCGATTCAAAACGTATCGAGACCGAGGACGGCCTGATCCTGGAATGGGAAAAAGGGCAGAATTCTGCGCTTGATGCTCGTGTCATTGGCGAAGGAGTTGATATTGGAAATGTCACGGCGAGGCGAAAGAATAACGGCGTCTATGAAGATGTTTTGTACACAGTCGATTTTGCCTTTGCCCATTATGCATTCCATCCGGACACTCCGATTATTCACAAATAGCTCTCCGCAATTGTAACTTGTAAACACTTCTTAAATTTGATGAGATTATGGTGCTTGTCAGTTTCGGATGGCTGGTTTACTTAACAGGTGCGCCAATCATCATGATGAAACTCCAACTAGGGTGACGAGGACTTCGGGGAGCAAAGCAACGTGTCAAACGTGACGGTAACTGTGGAAGAAACAAAGGCTGATACCGACGAACAACCAACACGCGCGCATATTATAGTTGTTGGCAATGCCAAGGGCGGTTCCGGGAAATCCACGACAGCCATGCATGTAATTGTTTCGCTCCTATCGCTCGGGTTTAAAGTGGGTGCCATCGATTTGGATGGTAAGCAGAAGACCCTTGGTCGCTATCTGGAGAACCGCCAGAATTTTATCAATAAAAAGGACCTGGACCTACCCATGCCCTCGCTCAAGGTGATTGAGCCGAGCCCGAAAAAGAACATGGATGAAGCCCAGACCGATGAACGCGCCCGCTTTGTTGCAGCCTTGCAGGAACTCGTTTATTCCAACAACTTTGTTGTGGTCGATTGTCCGGGTGCGGACAGTTTTATTTCAAAACTCGGGCATTCCTTCGCCGATACGCTGCTGACACCCATGAATGACAGCTTCATCGACTTGGACCTGCTGGCCGAGGTCAATGAAACCAGCCTCGAGGTTGAACGGCCAAGCTGGTATAGCGAAATGGTCTGGGAGCAGCGCAAACGCCGTGCCTTGATTGACCAGCATAAAATCGACTGGGTTGTCATGCGCAACCGGCTGTCCCACACAGACGCTCATAACAAGCGTCACATCGAGAAAATTCTGTCCAAGCTGGCCTCCCGGATTTCCTTCCGTCCGGCTCCAGGTTTCGGGGAGCGAGTGATTTTTCGCGAGCTTTTCCTGAAAGGCTTGACCATGCTGGACCTCAATAAAAAGGGCGTGGGGATCAAGATGTCCATGAGCCATGTCGCCGCTCGCCACGAGCTGCGCCATCTGATCAAATCCCTCAACCTGCCCGGTCTTGAAGAGAAAGTGGAGGATCTTTGACCTCCCGGATGACAGCC
Organism: Pseudomonadota bacterium; assembly: GCA_024743055.1. Classification (GTDB taxonomy): domain Bacteria; phylum Pseudomonadota; class Alphaproteobacteria; order Sneathiellales; family Sneathiellaceae; genus Sneathiella. The sequence goes on along the minus strand of JANSXH010000018.1, from coordinate 1,912 downwards.
TCCATTTCCGATAGTCTCATGAGCACCGAGGATGCTGCCTTTGCCATGGCAAAACTCGGCCATCCCATCCGTCTTAAAATTGTGCAGTTCCTTGTTCAGGCCGGGGAAGAGGGGCTTTCTGTTGGTGAGATACAGGCTTTGGTCAAAATTCCCGCCTCGACACTATCACATCACATATCCCATCTGGTCAGCGGCGATTTGATTCTGAAGCATCGGGAGAGTCGAAGCCTGAATTGTGTAGCTAATTATGACAAGCTCTCAGGGCTGGTGGAATTGCTTACCGACAAATGCTGCCTTGGTATTGATGTCGATAAAATAGACAGTGAAGGCTGATTAACGACCTGTTTGTGTCGATTTTATCGACAGTCTTTCAAATATTATGATATTTCGATAATTATCGAATTAATAATTGACATATAGAAATTCAGTGATACTTTATGCATATTAATTCGATAATTCTGGAAATAAAGATATGTCCTTGAATGAAGCTCTGCAGACCCTGTCCCATAGCCGCTCCAAGCTTTGGACATTTTTCACTGACAAAGTCATTGTCGCCTGTTTCCTTATTATAGCGGCCCAGGCCCTGATTGATCCGCAAACCGTTCCCTCTAGTTTGCAATTTACCCTGGACGCGATCCTGGGTATGGCACCATTCTTCCTGGTAGCAGTGGGGCTGGCGGCCTATTTCTCGGCGTCCGGAGCCGATGCCTTCATCGCAAAGGCCTTTTCCGGAACCCCGATGACAGCAATTGTCGGTGCCTCCATCGTTGGCGCGCTATCGCCATTCTGTTCTTGCGGCGTTATTCCTCTGGTGGCCTCTTTGCTGGTCGCAGGAGTTCCATTGGCGCCTGTCATGGCCTTCTGGATTGCCTCACCGATTATGGACCCGGAGATTTATGTGCTGACTTCTGTCGGCATTGGCGTCGGCTTTGCCACGGGTAAAACCCTCATCGCAATCGGCCTTGGTCTGTTTGCCGGTTTTTCCATCCTGCTTTTACAGAAGCGGGGACTGGCCCTTAATCCTCTGCGGCCAGACATGGCGGGTGGATGCCGCCCCAAACTTGATCTTCATGGTCCGGTCAATGTGCATTGGAAAATCTGGGATCAGCAAGAGCGTCGGCAAACCTTTGTCACGGATGGCCTTGCCAATGGCTGGTTGATCGGTCGCTGGCTGGTCCTGGCTTTCATTCTGGAAGGCCTGATGGTTGCTTATATCCCGACCACTTTCGTTGAGGAACTTGTAGGGCAGGAAAATATATTCGCCATTCCGCTTGCAGTTCTGATCGGTATTCCGAGCTATCTCAACGGCTACGCCGCTATCCCGCTGGTCAGCGGTTTGCTGGATCTCGGTATGTCACAAGGCGCGGCCATGGCCTTTATGACCGCAGGTGCGGTTTCCTCCATCCCTGCTGCCATAGCCGTCTTCGGCCTGGTAAAGCGCCAGATTTTCGCTACCTATCTGGTTCTTGGGTTCCTTGGATCCATCGGCACTGGAATCCTGTGGCAATATTGGGTGAATCTGACGTGAATTTTTCGATAAAAAAAGTCGAAAAAAACGTAAGAAAATTCCAAAAATAGGCAAAAATACGGCATAAAAAAGGCAAATAACGACCTGTTGACACGGTTTGAACGCTCTCGACTAAACCTGAAGAAACGGCAGAATTTAGCCGTTTCCTTTCCACATTTCCTCCCAATTCACGGCAAATTTTAGATAAATAATATTTTAGATAAATGCCGTATATCGAATATTAACTTTTGCTGGCTATATTTATTTCCATAGCGAAAGTTCCAAGATTTTTGCGCCCCTGCAAAAAGCCGGAATGTTTTCGCGGAAAAGGAGGAGCGTATGTTAAATTTAGTTCAATATACTACTCGTTCGGCTCTTGTTAATGCCGGCATGCGCTCTGTCATT
>JANSXH010000005.1 GCA_024743055.1 Pseudomonadota bacterium | reverse complement strand
ACTGTTGGCCCCCATCTTGATGGCGCTTTGCATGTCCGGCGCCACATCCACCATGAAGCCACCCAGCTTCATATATTCCGATACTTCCGAGAGAAATGATGGATCGCCATCAATCAAAAGGACCCGGGAATTTGCAAACGCAAATTTATTGAAAATGCTCGCTTGTTTTAGTTGCTCCATCTGATCCTAACCGGCTCCTCCAATAATAGGTCCATGCTTTTTTTGATAACGAATTAGCGAATTTGAAAACCAGGAAATACGCCTTTTCCGGTTCTATTGTCAGAATTCGCAAACTTCCTCAAAAGTGGCTGAACAAAAATGAAACACTCGCTTTAAAAGTATGATTTTATGTATAACACTCGTATGGTGTATATTAAATATCAATTACATTAATTCGATTTGTACAGTACAAAACTTAAATTTGTAACTTGTATAAAATCAGGGTTTGCGGAGAAGGTTGTCGACAATTTCCGGACTGCTTTGTCTCTGAAAGAAGGCGCCAAACTGGCTGAAAAGCGGCGTTATCCATCCCTAAATTGCTTTGGCTTTTGAAGTGGTGGCCGTATGTGATGCTCCAAATCCGCGTCTCTATTGTCAATTTTTATATCGACACGGTTTTTGTGTTGTACGAAATTTCTCAATACTATTCACCCTATATTAGTAAGAAAGGAGAGAATCAGAAGAGGCGCAAGCTTTTCATGAAGCCACGGTGTTTATCCTAATTTGGCGGCAAATTGACTTCTTGTAAAAGAAGGTATCGTCTTATTACGCTATTTAGTATCAGAGGTGGAATCTTGGTAATGTCGTTCCACACAAACAAGGAATGTTACCTCAGCCGGGTCAGGTAGTTTTGAGAAAATCTATGCGATAGACTGGGGGCAGGCGGGAGTTTTAGGCCAAAATCTCTAAAATAAAAAAACTAAATATGGTGATGAGGGTAAGAAAATTGATGGCCTGGGCACTAATAAAATTGAGCTTCAGAAAATATTTGAGATTATGCGTCCGAACTGTTTTTCATAATTTATATCTCCCATGAATTTTATTGGTGGATTAATCGGAAAATAAGTAAGTCACAAATTAAAGCAAAAGCTTTAGTAAACAACTTTCGCGTACAATGTCTTTAATGACAAAGAAGAGCGATCCAACCATATTTTCAGCAACGTAATTTATTCGAGGCTGTAATATGGCTGCTGAACTAACCGAATATGAAGTCGACAGAAGAGAGTTGAAGCATGAGACTCCTGCTGACGTCGTTCAATTCCACGAGCCGGCACAAGTCCGGTATGAGCGGTTTCTTGCAGCCGTCAACAGCTCCGCTGTTCATTATCAGCCGATCATTGACATCCATACGGGTGTGAGCATGGGGGCAGAAGCTCTCATACGTCCACAAACAATTTCTGAGGGTATGAGTCAGCAGGACTTTATTCAGTATGCGCAGGAACATGATTTTGTTCCCCGTATAACAGAGGTTGTCCTGAAAGATGTCCTTCAAAGGGCGCGGTCCGCAGCACCAGCATTTGGTAAAAAATCAATGCCTGCCGATGGTTCGGCAGTGTCCTCCCAGTTTTCCTACACCGTGAATGTCTCGCCAGCTTGCCTGGCGGACCAGACCTGCATTGATTTGGTAAACCAGTTCCTTCATCTCACCAGCCACCGGTTCCTGCTTGTGCTGGAGTTGTCTGAGGCAAATGTATTCCCCTGTAATCTTCTGGATGAGTTTTATGAGAAAACAGGGAAAGACGATCGTATTCGATACGCACTGGATGATTTTGGCGTCGGCCAGTCGCGGTTTGAAAATCTCAGTAGCCCGCTCGTCAAATGGGCTAAAATCGATAGATCTTTTCTCTCCTTTAAGGAGGATGAAGGAGCTTATCGGACCTTGAAGGCGATCGTTGAATTTGCCCAGTTTTTTGACTGTGATATTGTGGTCGAAGGGATTGAGACAGAGATGCAGCTGGACATGGTTTCAAAGCTTGAGGGCGTCCATCTTGCACAGGGGTTCTTGTTGGCGCGACCGGCTCCCTGGCAATAATTGTCGACAACCCCGAAAGGTTTGCGGACGGTTGTCGCGATCCCAGGCCTGTTCACTGAGCGTATTCAAAAAAACTGATGCAGCGTTAAGCAAGCGCGGTGGATGCTGGTAAATCAGGCTTTCCTCTCCTTGGCGTTTCTCCCTAAGCCAACAAACAGAAATCGGACTTTTCTTTCCGGTGGATGTTCCTCACCCGGTCCTCTGTGCATGGCGTCGCTTCCCGGGTTGCGTCTTGCCAAGCAGTTACGCTAAAACTCTGGTACAGGTCATTTGCTAAAATGATAACAACACCAAGAGTAGGACATCTATTGGAGCACTGCCTTCTAGAATATGGATGAACCTTGACGAGGCCCGATTTTGGGCACGGGACCGATTAGAGGAAAGAATAAATGTATATTGATGGAGAATGGCGCGAGGCGTCGTCTGGCGGCCGTTTTGACATTTCAAACCCGGCAAATGGAGACATTATCACGTCAGTGCCTGATGGCGGTGTGGAGGATGCCAAGGCGGCGATATCTGCCGCGGAAGAGGCTTTTAAATCCTGGTCCCGGACAACGGCCTATCAGCGGTCGGCTTTTCTCTATAAGGCCTATCAGATTATGGTCGACAAAAAAGAAGAGTTGGCCCGCGTGATGACGGAAGAGCAGGGCAAGCCTCTCAAAGCCGCGCGCAACGAAGTGCAATACGGGGCCGATTTCCTGCTCTGGTATGCGGAGGAGGCGAAGCGGGTCAATGGCGAGATCCTCCCCTCATCCCGTGCCGATCAACGTTTTATGGTCCTGCGCCAACCGGTTGGGGTAGTGGCTGCAGTTACCCCATGGAACTATCCGATTTCGATGATCACCCGAAAGGTCGGACCTGCCCTAGCGGCGGGCTGCACCGTTGTTTTGAAACCGGCGGAGGCGACGCCGCTTTGTGCGCTGGAAATGTTCAAGATATTTGAAGAAGCCGGTATTCCTCCGGGGGTTGTCAATCTCGTCACCGCCGCGGATCCCAAACCTATAGGGGCCGAGTTCACCAGCAATCCAGCGGTCGCCAAGCTTACCTTCACCGGATCTACCAATGTCGGCAAGATGCTGGCCAGCGAGGCCGGCGCGCAGATGAAGCGCATTTCCCTGGAACTCGGTGGACATGCGCCCTTTATCGTGTTTGACGATGTCGATCCGGCCCACGCGGCAAAGGGCGGATCTTTGGTCAAATTCCTCAATACAGGTCAGGCCTGTATCAGCCCCAATCGCTTCTTTGTGCAAGACTCCGCCTATGACAGTTTCGTCTCCGTGTTTGAGGAACGGGTGTCGAAAATGAAGGCGGGCAGCGGCTTTGAGGACGGTGTCGCCATCGGCCCGCTGGTTAATCAGGCGGCGGTCGACAAGGTGGATCGACAGGTTCAGGATGCAATCGCTAAAGGTGCCGAACTGGTCACTGGCGGCACGGTATTGAAATCCAACGGGCTTGATAAAGGCTATTTCTACAGCCCGACCGTTCTCGCCAATGTCACCGAGGATATGCTGATTTACCGGGAAGAGACCTTCGGCCCCGTCGCCCCGATCATCAAGTTCGATAACGAAGAGCAGGTTCTGGAGAAGGCCAATGATACGGTTTATGGCCTCGCCGCCTATGTCTATACACGGGATATCTCGCGCGCCATGCGGATGTATGAAGGCTTGCGGTTCGGCATCATCGGCATCAATGATATCAACCCTACATCGGCCGCCGCACCGTTTGGCGGGATGAAGGAAAGTGGTCTCGGTCGGGAAGGTGCGACGGAAGGGATCCTCGAATATCTGGAGACCAAACTGGGTGGATTTTCTATATAGCCATTTAGCTATATAGAGGATTCTCTATATAGATTCTGAACCTGTCCGACAAAGGAAATAATAATGGACAAGATCATCGAAAAACAGGAGGGGCCGAAGAGCGGATTTTCCCTTCGCAACCGGCCGAGCCCGCTCACCGATCCGTGGGAGCCGATCTATTCCCGTAAAGAAACAGACCGGGAGGATCTTGGCCTGTGGCTGAGGGAAGAGCATTGTAATGCCCGCGGCTTCGTGCATGGCGGATTGATCTCGGCCCTCGCCGATAATTGCATGGGCCATAGCTGCAAAGCCGCCCTGGGATCTGAGGGTGGGCTTGTCACGGTCAACCTCTCCGTCGATTTTCTGGGGGTCGCTCGCCCCGGCAGCTGGATGGAGATTGTCAGCGAGGTGGTCAAGACAGGCCGCAACCTCTGTTTTGTTCAATGCAAGGTCACGGCGGACGGTGTAATCTGCGCCAGAGCGTCGGCCACTTTCAAGGTCCTATAGCGCTTCTCAGATGCGAGTTAAGACCTGCGGGCGCTTGAAGTATGGCTGCTGCGATGGGTCGCGAGATAGAGGTTGGTCTCGCTGTTATTGATACCGTCAATCAGGCGCAGTCGCTTCAACGCCTCATCAAGCTTAGCCAAAGTCTCGGTGCCAAACTCGACAATCAGGTCCCACTGACCATTTGTGGAATGAATGGCCTGGATCTCAGGAAACCCCCTGAGATTGGAGATGATCCGCTCATTCCCCTTGCCCTCAATCTCGATCAGGGTCACGCCGCGCACCGGCATGTCATTGGCATCCGACTTGACCACGATCGTGAATCCGAGGATTTCCCCCTCCTTCACCAACCGCTCCATGCGCGATCTGACCGTCGCCCGGGAGACGCCAAGCTCTATGGAAAGATCAGACACGGAGGCCCTGGCGTTACGTCGCAAGGCGGCAATGAGTTTTTGATCAGTTTCATCCATATTGGTAAATAAAACTCCCAATTTGATAAATTATTGAAAAAATATATCACTTATTGGAGTTGATGTCGCCATTTATATGAAGTCCAATGATCAAAATGAGGTTTCAGACCTGTTCTCGTTTGTTGGAGAAGAAGATCATGACAGTACATAATTCCATAAACCTGATTGGCATTCCGGCGGATACCGGGGGCGCCCGTACGGGCTGCCTGATGGGACCGGATGCGCTCAGGACAGCGGGCATTGAGACGACCTTGTCAGAGCTCGGATATCAAATCAATGATCGCGGCAATTTCGAATGCGACGCGACGTCGGTGCTGACCCACAATAATTCATCCATCCATCATCTCGCGGATTACAATGCCCTGATTGAGATGCTCGCTGATCTCAGCAAAATTTCTGCTGAGGAGACGCCCTTTCCGATTTTTATGGGCGGCGATCACTCTATTGCTTCCGGTATTCTTCCCGGCCTCGCCCATGATGCAGAGGCGGCCAACGAAGAGCAATTCGTCCTCTGGCTCGATGCCCATCCGGACTTCCAGACCCTGGAGACCACGGAAAGCGGCAACCTGCATGGCACACCGGTCGCCTATGTCATTGGCGACAAGGATTTTGAGGGCGCGGTTCCAGCCCCTAAGCAACCGATCAAGCCTGAGAATATCTGCATGATGGGCATCCGCTCTGTTGATACCGCTGAACGCAAGCGCCTCGCCTGCACGAATATCGAAGTCCATGACATGCGGGCCATCGACGAGCATGGGATCGTCAAGCCCTTGCGCGCTTTTCTGGACCGGGTCCGGGCCGCGAAGGGCCGGTTACATGTCAGTCTGGATGTAGATTTTCTCGATCCGGAAATTGCCCCGGCGGTCGGCACTACCGTGCCCGGCGGCGCCACCTTCCGGGAGGCCCATCTGATCATGGAGATGCTGCATGACAGCGGCCTTGTCACGTCTCTTGATATTTCCGAATTGAACCCCTTCCTCGATGAGCGAGGCCGCACGGCCACCCTGATCGTGGATCTCATCGCAAGCCTGTTCGGTCGCAAAGTTCTCGACCGTCGTACCTGGAGTTTTTGATCATGTCCGTGAAACCCCCAAAAGATATCAATATTGTCCCCTTCGTAAATGTCGACAACATGATGAAGCTCGTCCTCGATGTCGGCATCGAGACGTTCCTGACGGAGCTCGCCGTCTATATCGAGGAGGATTTCAAGCGCTGGGAGCTGTTCGACAAAGCGGCCCGGGTCGCGTCCCATTCCGCCGAAGGGGTGATCGAACTGATGCCAACCAGCGATGGGGAGGTGTATGGCTTTAAATATGTGAATGGCCATCCGAAAAACACCCGCGATGGACTGCAGACCGTCACCGGCTTTGGCGTCTTGTCGAGTGTTGATAATGGTTATCCCGTTCTGTTTTCCGAAATGACCATCTTGACGGCCTTGCGGACGGCGGCCACTTCGGCCGTTGCCGCCAAATATCTGGCGCCCAAGGGGGCAGATTGCATGGCTATCATCGGCAACGGGGCGCAATCGGAATTTCAGGCCATGGCCTTCAAGGCGATTCTGGGCATTGAGAAATTAAGGCTCTTCGATATCGACGCTGATGCCACGGACAAATGCATACGTAATCTACAAGGTAAAGGATTTGATATTACCTGCTGCGATACGGCGGAAGCAGCCGTGGAGGGCGCGCAGATCATCACAACGGTGACTGCGGATAAACAATATGCCACCATCCTGACCGACAATATGGTCGGCTCAGGGATCCATATCAACGCGGTGGGCGGGGACTGCCCGGGCAAGACGGAGCTGCATAAAGACATCCTGCTCCGCTCCGATATTTTCGTGGAATATCCGCCGCAAACCCGGATTGAAGGAGAGATTCAGCAGCTTGCTGACGACTATCCGGTGATCGAACTTTGGCGGGTTATCGCGGGGGAGCAGACGGGGCGCAATGGCGAACGCCAGACCACCCTGTTTGATTCTGTCGGCTTTGCCACCGAGGATTTCTCAGCTCTGCGTTATGTTCGAAGCAAACTGGCCGGAACGAACTTCTATGATAGCCTTGATATGCTGGCGGATCCGGATGATCCACGGGATCTTTTTGGCATGGTCTTGCGGGCGGCAGACGCCGCCTGACCACCGGGTGAAACAGGGTCAGGAGCCAGTGCCAACGAGCTTTAGATAACTGCCATCTCCATCGTCCGCATCGGGACGGTATTCCAGGATATCGCCTGGCTGACAGTGAAGGATTTCGCAGATCTTGCCCAAAGTCTCGAAACGGATCCCTTTGACCTTGCCGGATTTCAACAAGGAGACATTTTGCTCGGTGATGCCGATGCGGGCCGCCAGTTCCCGCGACCGGATTTTTCGCCGGGCAAGCATGACATCGAGATTGACGACTACGGGCATAGGAATATTTCAAACAAACTGCTTGTTCTCCTCTTGCAGGCGGGCGGCTTCGCGCAGGGTCCAGCCGATGACGATCAATAACCCGCCGATAATCACCAGGCCGATGGCGCTGCTGGACATGCTGACGGCCAGCTGTCGGCTGCCGGCTGGATTATCATAGGTCAGCAATACCGAGATGATGGCACCGAAGACGATGTTAAGCAGCGGGCTTGCCAGAATGACGATCCCGGTACGGTGAATATAGGTCGCTGTTTTCGCACTAAAGACTTCCCCGACGGAGAAGCTGGCGAACAGGCATCGTACCTGCCACAAGCCATATGTGGCCAGGGCGAGCGGGGCGGCGATGAGCAGGAGCAAGAGCACCCGCTTGAAACCGGATATCCCTGTCTCTATGCGAAGGTGAGAAAACTGTTGTGCCACAATCTGATCCAGCCAATCCGGGACTAGAGCGACACTCAGAAAAACACCGACCGGTAGCAACAGGCAGGCTGTCGACAGATATTTCAAAACCAGACTGGTCACTTGAATTTTCCGCATAGGGTCCCCTTTGGGCGGGAGTGATTTTGCCTTTTCAAAGCTCAAAGTTTACTGTAAAACGATAAAAAATATCTGTCAAACGGTAAATATCATGCGCTTTGCCCTTATATCAGTCACAGCCCTATTGATCTGTGCTGCCTGCACAAAAGGTGAAATGGAAGACGCTTTTCTGAAAGTTGGAATTTCACTGGCGAAGGGGACCTGTCAGGAATCGAGGAACTGTTCCGTTCAATGCGGCAAAGGGGAGTATCTCAGGAAACGGGATCTGAAATGCCGGGATAATCCGGGCTAGTACATTGTAATAGTAGTTAGCGCTATGAAGCCGGGAGGAGCCGATCAAGTCGAGAAAGCCATCTCTCCACCCTGGATTTATTCTCTCCAAAATCCGACCGTCCATATTGCGATCGGCTGAAGATAATCAGGGTACTGGCGTTTTCGCCGACGGGAAGGATCTCGATAACAACATGATCGGGCCAGCGGACATAAGCTGTTCGGTCAACCACATATAGCCGCGTCGGTGTCTCCTCCACCAGGGTGGCATTGGGCAAGGATTGGACCATTGCCGTAACGACCTTTCGCAGTCTTTCAGCCGGGACATCAAAATCCGGCGCTTCCGACTGGGCCGATATGTTCAGGCATTTCTCAGATGGGCAGACCAAATACCAGTTCGGCGTTGCCGGCGGTGTCAGGGAAGCGAAATCCGGGCTTTCAATTGTACCGGCCGGCAGCATCTCGTCCCAGAACGGGGTCAGGCGAAGGATGGCCAAGACCACCAAAATGACAGCGATGAGGCCAAACACAGTCTTGAAGAATTTCCCTATCATAAGGCAGATATACCCTGTCCCAGGTTGATCTGTCCAGCCGTGTCTACAATCAGCTGGCCTCTCTTTGCTCAGTCCGGCCTTAGAATATCCATGGCTTTTGAGCCGTCCAGATAGCTGGAAACCTTGGCCTGAGCTTCCAAATCCAACGCGGCAAATCGCTGCTTTAGCATGTTGAGGCATTTGACCTGATAGCCGAAAGTGCCTTGCGCGTAAGACCGACCCAAGAGTTCAAGCTCAAATCCGTCTTCCTCCGCCGCGATGGCAGCAGCGTTGGCGGCCAGAAACGGCAGATAAACCTTTGCAGCGAAATTAACCAGACCCTTGGTTGCCTCAGGCAGGCTGTCGTCATCAACCCAGTCCCCCTCAATGCCTGAGGCATCGTCGAGCTGCCGGAGCCAACTCTCCGTTCGCTGTGCTTCAGCTCGCATGATGGCGAGTGGTGTGGGGTCTGTGGCAAGCACCCGGAACTGGCCATAGAGGCCAAAGTCGGCGAGTGAGGGACGGGTACCGAACAGGAATTCATGCTGTCCCACATGGCTTTCCAGCAATTTCAGGATATGGTGATATCCCGCCTCGATCACCGGGGCATTATGCGGGGTGCAGCCGACCAGCGGCATGCGGCTGATCTGGCGGTCGGCGAATTTACGGGCGGCGGCATGGCGTTTTTCACCGGTTAGATCAGGGAAGAAGTCATCAGCAATCCAATGGCTTGCATAATTGATATCTGCTTCATAGGCCCATCGGTAATGGAACATCATCTTGGTGCACCACTCATCCGCCATGTCCTCGATCAGATGGGCGAGAAAGGCATGGGCGGGATTTTCGGGAATGACGGATCGTTCATCGGGATGACGTTCCTCCAGCATGGCAATGATTGGTGTGCTGTCGAGATGCAAGCTGCCATCTTCGGGTAAGACAAGCACCGGGACGAGCGCCGGTTTCATGCCGGCGAGCAAGCCCATATTTCGATCCGTCCTCAGGATCCAGTCAAAAGGCAAGCGCCGATAGCGCATAACGGAGCGCATTTTCAGAGAATAGGGGGAACCATTTGAGCCGATGAGGGTATAGCGGTCGATTTGGGCACTGCTCATTCTTGTCTCCTTTTTATCGGCAGATATGGAATCTTATTTCAATATGAGCAGCGGGTCCAGCGGGCAGTCAATCAACTGGTCCTGATCTGAATGTTTGTACATGACGTAAGAGGCATATTCGAAAGGAAACAGGTTGGAGAAATCAACATGGTGATCACACCTCTTTACGCCGGACTTTTGGGGCTGTTTTATTTTTATTTGAGTTTACGGGTCATTCAGCTGCGACGGGCCTGTCATGCCGGTTTTGGCGATGCCGGAGACAAGCTGCTTATGCGGGCGATCCGGGTGCATGCGAATTTCTCGGAATATGTGCCGTTGGTGATTATCCTGATGGCGCTGGCGGAGCTTCAGAACATATCTATCTACCTGATCCATTTCGTTGGGATTCTTCTTCTGATCGGTCGGGCCTGTCATGCCTTCGGGATGAGCCGCCAACCGGAAATTACCGGTACCCGAACAGTGGGAATGGGGCTGACTTTCACCGCTTTGATTATCGCTTCCATCCTCGCTATTCTGCCGGGATTTCAAGCGACTCTCTTTTAAAGGCTGCTGGCAACTGAAAGGGTCTGGGTCTCTTTCGCTGCCTTTTCAAACAAGCTTCCGGTCGGGGTTTCCAGGAAGGGTTGTAGCGGAATTTTTTCCTGGTGGATAAAACCTTTGTTTGGCAGTTTACCGTCCCTGACCATCTCGATTACCCCGCACACTGAGGCTGCTGTTGTCCAGGCGATGGCCGTCCAGGTCCGACCGCCGATTTCCAACGGATAATAAGAGCGGACAAACTCTTTTCGTTGCAGCCGGCCCTGAATATCCCCCTCCGCCGAGGTATGGACATAGACCACATCATCATCGACCCGCGGTTTGGCGTGGGTCAGGATTTCACCGGCCTTCTTTCTGTCCTCACGCATCAATAACTCATGGAAGAAGAAGTTCATCAGTTTGACATGGCCCGGATAGCGCATGGTTTTGTAATCGAGGTTATCAATCTTGCCTTCATAGGTTTCGCACATGGTACCGAGGCCGCCGGAGGTCGTGAAGGCTTCCAGTTTCTTGCCATCGATAAACACGGTTTCAACCCATTCCATCGGCGAGACCCATTTGCGCGCGCCTTCCTCAATCACTTCGCAGTCATTGAGATATTCATTGACCACTCCTTCGGGCGACCAGTTAAAGGCGTAACCCAACAGACCCGTCGGATGCTGCGGCAACGCCCCGACCCGTAGGCGGATGGAGCGGATATGATCAAACTGCTCCGCCAGGCTTGAGCCGACGATCCCGACAAATCCCGGCGCCAAGCCACATTGCGGCGCCATCGCTGCCTGAGCGCTGGGACTGAGTTCGAGAATAGCCTGGGTGGTTGGGACGTCCTCCGTCAGGTCAAAATAATGAATACCAAGCGCATGGGCCGCGTTGGCCACATCAATATTCAGGAAATAGGGAAGGCAGGAGAGAACCGCGTCATAGGGCTTCAAAGTTTCTGATAGATCTGCGGTCGACGAGATATCTGCCGACAGTACTGTAAAAGGAAACTTCGTCCGCAATTTCCGGCTATCAATTCCGGTGACCTCGAACCCCGCCTCATCAAGCAAGGTGGCGGCCAGAGCTCCCACATTACCAAGGCCGAGAACAGCGATCTTCGAAAAACTCATGGCACACCCTCCGCATTAATTGGACAAAGGACAGTCTGACCCCATTAAATCGAAACGAGCGGCTAATGCAACCTGCCATTTTAAGCTGCGTTGTGATTGCAGCGGGCAGCAAGGGAAGCTACTCTCATTAAGACCCGGATCCTTGTCACAACAACCAATAAATGGGGAGAGACATAATGACCCGTCACATCGCCTGCCTGAGTTTCGATTTCGATGCCGTATCAAGCTGGATTATTAAAGGGCGGACAACACCAACCCTGCTATCGCGGGGCGAGTTTGGCGCTGTTGGCACCGGCCGAGTGCTCGATCTGCTGAAAGAATATGGCATAAAAAGTACCTGGTTTATTCCCGGCGTGACCATCAAGACCTATCCGGAGATTTGCGTCCAGATCGCCGAGGCCGGCCATGAAATCGGTCATCACGGCTGGTCCCATATCCCGCCCGCCTCGCTTTCCTATGAAGAGGAGCAAGACCAACTTGCCCTTGGTAATGAAGCGATCGAGCAGCTTTGCGGCCAGAAGGCGCGTGGCTATCGATCCCCTTCCTGGGACCTCAGCTCTCATAGTGTCGAGCTGTTGCTGGCCCAGGGCTTTCGTTATGACAGCAGTATGATGGGTGATGACTACACACCCTATTATGCCCGCACCGGCGATGTTATTCATGCGGATGCCCGGGTCGATTTCGGCCCGGCCAGTGAGCTTATTGAGATGCCCATTAGTTGGACCACCGACGACTTCCCCCATTTCGAATATGTGAGGACAAAAACCTCGGTCACCCCGGGATTACGAGCAACCGACGCGGTTCTGGCCAATTGGCTGGGTGATTTCGAATATCTGAGGCGCAAGCTCGACTGGGGAATTCTCACCTATACCTGTCATCCCTTCTGTATCGGCCGCGGCCATCGGATGTTGATGCTGGAAGAATTGATTAAATCGCTGGCTGAAAAAGGAGCGGAGTTTCTGACCATGGAAGCCGCAATGGATGCGTTTGTTGCGCGTCGGGGCGCAGGAGGCGGACATTGAAAAAACCAAAATCCATGCGGGGGCTTGAAAATCTCGGGCGGGTGAGGTTGTCCAAGTCTTTCTTCATGCGCGATTTTCTGCATTCGGAAATAGCCAGTTTTTATGGCATGTCCAATATCCCGGATGACCCTGATCTCGCCATCTGGGCGGGGCGTCAACTGGCCACGGAATTGCTGGAACCGCTGCAGGAAGCTTTTGGACCCCTTCGTATTCGCGGCGCCTACCGCTGTGCCGAGGTCAATGCTTTTGGCAATATCCATAACCTCAATTGCGCCCGGAACGAACGCGGCGCCTCCCGTCATATCTGGGACCGGCGCGATAAAAACGGCCATGCCGGGGCTATGGCCTGTATTGTCATTCCCTGGTTTGCTGATCGATATGAGAAAGGAGCTGACTGGCGGTCCCTGGCCTGGTGGATCCATGATCATCTGCCCTATGGCAGCCTGTATTTCTATCCGAAAATGGCGGCCTTCAATATTGGTTGGCATGAACGTCCGAGCCACCGCATCGACAGCTATATCGCCCCTAAAGGGTGCCTGACCAAGCCGGGTATGGCAAATCACAGCGGCAGCCATAAGGACTGGTACAAAGGTTTTCCATCAATCAGATAATCTCCGATTATCCTTGTCTGTACAGGTGGTTGTGGCATCATACAGTTCTGGGACTTTGGTTAACACGCGCCAATCTAAAATAAGCAAGAAGGCGCCTTTTGGGAGGAATGGATGACCGACGCCGTAAAGAACTTTAACTTGCCTTTTTCAAGCCTGGCTGATGTAGAGCAATTTGAAACTGTCTCCGTAGATGAGCGCATACCGTACCAAACCGTCTATGACGCGTTAGTCGCGAGGGTTGGTGCTTCCGCCGATGATCCGGCTTTGATTGCTGCGCCGCCGGGTGATCCCATGGGTGATGGTATCACTATCAGCTACGCTCAACTTCTCGGGCGGGTTAATCAAACTGCCAATATGTTCAAAGCGGCGGGATTGGAAGCGGATGAAGCCGTGACGCATTTGCTGCCGCTCTGTCCGCAAGCGATATTCACGACCCTGGGCGCTGAAGCGGTCGGCATTGTCAATGCCGTCAATCCGTTATTGGAGCCAGAGCATATTCTCGGCATTGCCAAAGCAGCCAAAGCCAAAATTCTCGTGGCGACGGGGCAGGCACTTAGCCCGGAACTCTGGGAAAAGGCAGCTTATCTCATCGAAAACATGCCAGAGCTAAAGGCTGTCTTTGTGCTCGGCGGCAGCTCGGAATGTGATAGTGAGAAAATTCTCCCCTTTGATCAGTCTCTCGCCGGACATGACGGAGCCAGTATTGCCGGGATAGAAGGAAGAGGGCTCGATGATGTAGTTGGCTATTATCATACAGGCGGGACGACCGGCGTTCCAAAACTGGCACCCCACACTAACCGCATGCAGCTCTCTCAAATTGCCTCTACCGGTTTCGGAATGGGATACACAACGGATGACGTCATTCTGGCTGGTTTGCCGCTTTTCCATATCAGCGGCTCGATCGTTGCGGGTTTGGTTCCCCTCCTGAACGGCGGAACCCTGGTTATTGCCAGCCCAATGGGATTCCGGGATCCTCTGGTGATTGGCAACTATTGGCGCCTGGTGGAGAAATACGGAATTACCCTCCTCGGTGCCGTGCCAACAATGCTTTCTGCCTTATTGAATATTCCCATCGGCGATGCTGATATCAGTTCCTTACGGGTTGGATTGACAGGCGGATCTGCGGCGCCAGTGGAGGTTCTCAAGGCCATATCCGAGCAATCGGGTGTCCCAATGATGGAGGGGTACGGCATGACCGAAGTTACCTCCTTCACCACCATGCAGCCGCAACAGGGAGAAGCCCGGTTTGGCTCTGTCGGGATGCGGCTTCCCTATGTTGACATCAAGGCAGTGGTGCTGGATGACAGCGGCAACATTACCCGGGAAGTGGACACTAATGAGATTGGTGAGATTGTCATGAAAGGTGTCTGCGTCATGCCGGGCTATGTTCAGGCGGAGTTTAATCAGAACGCCTTCACCAGTGACGGCTGGCTTGTTTCCGGTGATCTGGGCCGGATTGATGCGGAAGGGTATGTCTGGCTGACAGGCCGGGCCAAGGATCTTATCATTCGCAGTGGCCATAACATCGACCCGTCAATTATCGAGGAAGCGCTGCATGAGCATCCGTCAGTGGAGCTTGCTGCTGCGGTTGGCCAGCCTGATTCTTATGCGGGTGAAATGCCCATCGCCTATGTCCAGTTTAAGCCGGACATGAATGCCACTGTCGACGAATTGCGGGAATTTGCCCGCGAACGAATCCCGGAAAGGGCTGCTAATCCTGCTGATATTCTTATTCTGGATGCCATGCCGCTTACAGGCGTTGGTAAGATCTTCAAGCCAGCTTTACGCCAGAGCGCTGTCAGCAAGGTATTTGGGGCAGAACTTGAGGAGCTTCGAAAGGAAGGTGTGGGCATCGAGATCACGGTCGATAACCATGCCATTCACGGCACCATGGCCACTGTTGCTGCCAGTGGGGGTGATGAGGCAGCGGTGCGGGCGCAGATCAAGGAAAAACTTGATCCCTATACCGTTCGACATGAAGTGACCTGGAGCTCTTAGGTCCGATAGCCGAGTTTATGAACCGCAGCTTCGAGAGCGTGTTTCTGCTCGATTGTTAAGGGTTCTAGAGGCAGGCGAAGGAATTCCCAATCCGGAGTTCCTTCGCGCAGGCTGATCAGGTATTTGACCGCAGGTATCAATGGGACTGAGGCCATGCTTTGACGTATGAAGCTGATATCCTCAAGCAGAGTATCATCGGGAGTCCTGCTACCATGCCAGACTTTTTCGCAAAGCGGTGCCGTTACATTGACGGATGCCGAGATACAACCGGCAAAGCCGTCTGTACGAGCCGAGCCCAGACAGGTCTCGCTGCTGGGGAAAACCTTAAACTCCGGTATTTTGGCGACGATCTCCCGGCAATATGGCAAGTCGCCTGAGGAATCTTTAATTCCTTTGATACGATCCGGTAACTCTTTTACGAGGGCTTCGATAACAGGCACGGGATAAGGAATGCCGGTTAACGCCGGAAAATTATAGAGGTAGATTTGGATAGACGCATCGCCAAGGGCTGCATCCAGCTGCTGAAACCAGCCAAACAATTGCGAGTCGGCCAGAGGTTTGTAGTAATAGGGGGGCAGCAACAATGCCACTGGATACCCGAGCTCATCAGCATATCGGGTAAGCTCCAGTGTGGTTTCAAAATCCGGGGTCGCCGTTCCTACCATGAGACGCTCGGGCCCTACAGCGTTTACGGCTTCTTTCATCACCTCTTTGCGTAAGGTGGGGTATTGAGAATTGGCCTCTCCGGTGGTGCCGAGGATATTGAGGCCATCTGCCCCGTTCTCTAACGACCATTGGCAATGGGCAGCGAATTTGTTCGCATCCAGGGCGCCGTTGCAGGTGAAAGCCGTGGGTACAGCTGCGATGACTCCGTCGATATCCATATTTCATTCCCGTTAATCAAAAAGCCAGACTGGCAAACACATAGCATAGCGCTATATGGGAAGCTATTGTCCGATCCGGGAAAGGATGGCACAATCTCTAAAAAGAGATGGCAGCGGGCCGCGGGAAAGGCCCGAGAATTCCGAAAGAAGGAGCCTGAAAATGAACCCCCGAAACCCCATCGCCAGTTTGCCAACCCATGATGTGACCAACATGCCGCCAGCGATTGGCGATCAGGACCTCTTCGCCACCGATATCGCCTTGATTGAAGGGGTGAAGCGGGAAGGAGCCGATTGGGCGTTGGACGCGCTCACAGAATTCGGCAGAATTGCAGGTGCGGAAGAGACGGTTGAGAAAGCCAATCAGGCCAATGCCAATCCTCCGGTTATGAAGGCTTTTGATCGCAATGGCATGCGCATCAATCAGGTCGAATTCCATCCGGCTTATCATGATCTGATGGCTCTGGCGATTGGCAATGACGTCCCTACATTTGCCTGGAATAACCCACGCGAAGGCAATCATGTCGCCCATGGGGCCTTTAACTACCTGCTCAATCAGGTTGAAGGCGGTGTTCTTTGTCCTATGGCCATGACCTATTCGGTTTTCCCGGCGCTGAAGACGACGCCCTCTGTGGCAAAGGACTGGCTACCCGGTCTGATGAGGACGGAATATGACCCAAGGGATATTCCGGCATCAGAAAAAACCAGTCTTACTCTTGGCATGTTCATGACGGAAAAGCAGGGAGGATCCGACGTGAGGTCCAATTCGACCCAGGCCCGTCCGGAAGGGGCGGAGGAAGGGATTGGCGCTCCCTACATTCTTTCCGGCCATAAGTTCTTCTGTTCAGCGCCCATGTCAGACGGCTTTCTGACCCTAGCCTATACGGAGAATGGCCTCAGCTGTTTTTTAATGCCGCGCTGGCGGCCAGATGGCACTCGAAATGGGCTGTTTATTCAGCGTCTGAAGGACAAGCTCGGCAATAAATCCAACGCCTCCAGTGAAATGGAGCTTGTCGATGTCTGGGGCGTGATGGTCGGTGAGGAAGGGCGCGGCGTTCGAACGATTATCGAGATGGTCAACGGCAACCGTTTTTACTGTGCGGTAGGCTCTTCCGGCCTGATGCGGCAAGCCCTCGTGCAGGCGATGCATCACGCGACCCATCGCAGCGCCTTTCAGAAGAAGCTGATCCAGCAGCCGCTGATGCGGAATGTGCTGTCAGATTTGGCACTCGAATCGGAAGCGGCGACCACCTTGTTCCTGCGTTTGGGGCGCGCCATCGGGCTAGGAGAGACCGACCCCAAGGAAGCAGCACTGGCCCGTATCGGCACGGCGGTTGGCAAATACTGGATCTGCAAGCGGGCGCCGGGCATGATTTATGAGGCAATGGAATGCCTGGGCGGCCCTGGCTATATTGAGGAGAGCATTCTGCCGCGTCTCTATCGGGAAGCGCCGGTCAACAGCATCTGGGAAGGATCGGGGAATGTGATCTGCCTGGATGTCCTCCGCGCTATGCATCGGGATAAAGAAGCTCTGCCGGCCTTCTTGGAGGAAATTGGGCAGGCTGCCGGAATGAATGATCTTTTGGACCGCTTTATTGAGAATTTGAAAGCGGAGTTTGAGGAGCTTGGGGATATGGAAACCCGGGCCCGGCGGGTCACGGAAATGATGGCGCTGGCCTGGCAGGCGTCCTTGCTGGTGCGTTTCGCACCAAGCGCCGTTTCTACGGCCTTTTGTGAAAGTCGTCTTGGCAATCAGTGGTTCGGGGCTTATGGCACCTTACCTCAGACAACGGACTTTGAGGCCATTCTCAACCGCGCCCAGGGAATTGCTTAGGCTTTGGCGCGGTAATTGATCAGGGACGCCATTCTCTGATCCGTGCCGGCCGCGGTTTTGACATAAACATCTTTTGCACTCAGGCGCCGACCATCTTCCGAGAGGACATGGATCGACTGGATCGGTCTGCCGGTCTTCTTGTCCAGAAGTTCCATGCGCGGCCCCGCGGCATTGGGGGAATATTTATCACCCCAGGCCATGAGTGTGAGCAACACTGGGTAGAGGTCCAGGCCTTTTTCCGTGAGGACATATTCAAAGGCCCGTCCATCGGTTTTGCTTTTGCGTTTCTCCAGGATTCCGTTCTTCGTCATCGATTGCAGTCGAGCGCTCAAAACGGTGGGAGAGATTTCCAGTTGCTCCTGAAAATCGTCAAAGCGTTTGATGCCGTGAAAGGCATCACGGAGGATCAGCAGGGTCCACCATTCCCCGATCTGGTCGAGGGTCTGGGCGACGCTGCAATCAAATTTTTTCAAGTCAGTTCTGCTCATGGCGTCAAATACCGTGTTAATCGAACTTTATTTCTAATCAGGGGCGGAAAAAGCAAATTAGCGGTTGCGATGTCGTCCGTCTCCTCATATAACTACGGTAACAGTAGCTAATTGGAGACATCTATGCAAACAAGAATAACAAAATTATTTGGCATCGAGCATCCCATCATCCAGGGCGGAATGCATTATGTGGGATTCGCGGAGCTTGCCGCCGCTGTGTCCAATGCCGGGGGACTGGGGATTATCACGGGTCTGACACAGAAAACGCCTGAGGATCTGGCCAAGGAAATTGCCAAATGCAATGACATGACGGATAAGCCGTTCGGCGTTAACCTGACCTTCCTGCCGAGCTTTACGGCGCCGCCATACCCGGAATATATCGACGCCATTATTCAGGGCGGGGTCAAGATTGTCGAAACCGCCGGTCGTAATCCGGAGAAATATCTGCCGCTGATGAAGGACGCGGGCATCAAGGTCATTCATAAATGCACCTCTGTCCGTCATTCTCTGAAAGCCGAGAGCATCGGATGCGATGCGGTCAGTGTTGATGGCTTTGAATGCGGCGGACATCCGGGCGAGGATGATATCCCGAACATGATCCTGCTGCCCCGCGCAGCCCAGGAATTGAAAGTGCCGTTTGTCGCTTCCGGCGGTATCGGGAACGCCCAGCAGCTGGTGGCGTCTCTCGCCCTTGGTGCCGACGGCATCAATATGGGCACCCGCTTTATCGCGACGAAAGAAGCACCTGTGCATCAGAATGTGAAAGACGCCATCATCGCGGCCTCCGAGCTCGATACAGCTTTGGTCATGCGCCCCTTGCGCAATACGGAGCGGGTGCTGATGAACAAGGCAACCGAAAAGGTCCTGGAGATTGAGCGCGAGAAAGGCTCCAACACCAAGATCGAGGATATTGTTGATCTGGTTGGAGGTGTTTACCCGAAAGTCATGACCGAAGGGGACATGGATGCCGGGGTCTGGAGCTGTGGCATGGTTGCCGGGCTCATCGACGACAACCCGACCTGTAAGGAACTGATCGACCGTATCATGACTGAGGCGGAAGATATCATCAAAGGCCGGCTGGAAACCCTGCTCGCCTCCTAACAGTAGTGAATGAATTGATAGGCCGGTGCCCCGGGGCGCCGGCCTATTTTCCTGTCCAGACCGGCTTGCGTTTCTCGACAAAGGCCCGCCGGGCTTCCTGGCTATCCTCGGAAGCGAAGGCGAGGGACAGGGCATCGAGGGCGGTGCCGGGCACCGTCGCGAAATCCATATTCTCCATACGGTAAATAAGCTCCCGCGCCGCTTTCAGGCCAACCGGCGACATGGCCGCGATTTTAAGCGCCAGTTTGCGGCTCTCCGATGTTAGATCTTCCGCTTTCACCACCCGGGTGATTAGCCCCAACCGCTCCGCTTCTGTGGCCGAGATACTCTCCCCCGTATAGATCAGCTCGGCCGCTTTCATACGCCCGATCAGGCGCTGAAGGAACCAGACATGCATGCCGGGAGGGGCGGCGAGATTGGGCACACCGGGGTAGCCGAATTTAGCCTCTTCACTGGCGATGATCATGTCGGTCGCAAAGGCGAGAGTGCAGGCCCCTTCCATGGCATAGCCATGAACCGACGCCATGATCGGCTTTGAAAGCGCCCGGACCTTGTCCATCATCTCCACATAAAAACGCCCGAGAAACGCCTTCATATCTGTCGGACCGTAAGTATCCAAAAGCTTGAGATCGACACCGCCGGAGAGGCCTTTGCCCTTGCCCGAGAGAATAATCACCCGGACCTCCGGATCCGCCTCGGCCCGATCCAAAGCCTCGAAATACTCGGTCGTCATTTGCGGGTTGATGACATTGGCTGGGGGGTTGTCGAGAATGATATCGGCAATGCCATCAGCGACATGATAGTGGATCAGGGACGGGTTTGAAGAGGTCATGGTCAGAATCGCTTTTGCTTTTTTTGAGTTATTTTCTGGATTGATGGCAAATCATACCCCATGCTGGCAGAGGAAAAACAATAAAAAGGGGTCAAAATGAATACCCGGGAATTCAAACAGCTACTCAGCCGGTTTTCGAGCGCAGCAGAGGCAGGGGATGGGGAGGCTTTTGCCGCCTGTTTCACTGAAGACGGCATCTATCATGATTATATCTATGGCGATCATCAGGGACGCCCGGACATCGCCCATATGATGGCCCACCAGTTCCACCGCGATGCCGGAGAGGATTATCGCTGGGAGATGTTTGATCCCATGTGCGAGGGCGATTTGGCCTATGCCTGGTCATTGTCGAGCTTTACCTCGACGGTGCCGGAATTTGCCGGTCAGAAGGTGGTTATCGATGGCATGAGCCGGTTTGAACTTAAAGATGGCCTGATCAAGGACTATCGCGAATCTGTAAATGGCGGTGTCGCCATGGTGCAATTAGGCGTGCAGCCCGAAAGGCTTGCGAAAGTCTGTGCCAAATGGGGCCGCCAGCTGGAGGCCGAGCCCAACACCCAGGCCTTCCTGGCCCGGGCAAAAGGATCCTGGAAATCGACGTCCTAGCTTGATCTGATGACCGGTACCGAGTTCGATCATAAGGAAAAAGCACATACACGCGGCGGGATTCCCTACGGCCCTTTGCTGCTGACCCTGGCCATGCAGACTCTGGCCACCATGGCCGCTTTTTCCGCCCCGACCCTGGCCCCGGAGATCGCTCGGGATCTGAATGTGGACGGTACCCTGATCGGCCTATTCGTCTCCACCGTCTATGGCATCGGCATCATCTCGGCGCTGCTGTCGCCGGATTTTATCCAGAAATACGGGGCGGTGCGGGTCGGGCAGTTCGTTATGCTCGGCGTCGTCGCCATGCTGGCGGTGGCCGGGTCCGGGGATCTCGCGGCGCTGGCGCTTTGTGCGTTTGTCCTTGGCTCCGGGTATGGGGCGACGGCGCCGGTTTCCACCCATCTGCTGATCCCGCGGACCGATCCCAAGGTCCTCAATCTGGTCTTTTCCATTCGGCAGATCGGCGTCCCTTTGGGCGGAGTGCTGGCGGCCCTGTTGCTGCCCCTCGTGACTGTGGCCTTCGGATGGCGCCTGGCTTTTTATGTCCAGATTGTCCCCGCCGTCCTGCTGATCCTGTTGTTCCAGTTCTACCGTCGGGACTGGGATTCTGATCGTCGTAGTAGCCATACCCTGTTCCGAAGTGAGGTCTTACGGCCCCTTTATCTGCTCCGGGACAATCCGTTAATGCGGCGGCTGTCGGTGGCTAGTTTCTGCTACGCCGGGATCCAGCTGTGCTTTATTGGCTTTATGGCCCTGCATCTCACCGATGAAACCGGTCTCGATCTGGTGGCGGCAGGGCAGGTTCTGGCGCTCTATCAAATTGCCGGGGTGACCAGCCGACCGCTTTGGGGCTGGATCGCAGATCGCTTTCTCGCTCCAATCCGGCTTCTCGGTGTTCTCGGGTTGCTGATGGCGATTGCTGCAATTGCCGCCGGTCAGTTTTCTGAGGACTGGCCGATCCTTGGGGTATTGCTGATAGCCGCTCTCGCCGGGGCCTCGGCCAGTGGATTTACCGGAATTGCCTACGGGGCCTTTGCTGTCTATGGCGGTGCTTACCGAACCGAGGCGACAGCGCTTGGTTCCAGTGCCATGTTTGCAGGCGTCCTGATCCTGCCAACCAGCTTTGGCCTGATCGTCGGACATCTCGATCACTACTGGGCTGCCTATGGCATTTTGGCCGGTATCGCCGTCTTGAGCGGCCTGATGCTGCTGTTGATCAAATTGCCAAAGACCGAGGCTTCTGGCTGACAAGGGCCGGCGGGTCGGATATTGTGGAAAAAAAACAATAAGAATGGAGAAGAACATGGAAACGGTTGGTCTGGGGTTTTGTTATGAGGATCTGCCTGTGGGCAGGCAATTCAAGACCGTCGGACGGACGGTGACCGATGCGGATATCGTCAATTTCATCAATTGCACCGGCATGACCGAAGTGATTTTTACCGATGCGGAATATGTAAAAACACATTCCGACATTAAAGGCCGGGTCGCGCCCGGCGCGCTGAGTTACACCTTTGCTGAAGGGTTGCTGGTTCAGTCAACCATGCAGCATACGGGGCTGGCCTTTCTTAACATGGAGCTGGATGTGAAGGGGCCGGTCTTTGCCGGGGACACGCTGCATGTGGAATGCGAAGTGATTGAGGCACGGCTGACATCCAAGGGAACCCGCGGTCTGGTTCGTACCCGCAACAACATTGTGAACCAAAAAGGCGAAACAGTTATTGTCTACACACCCTTGAGAATGATTAAATGCAGGGACGCAGCATAAGCTTCTGAAATAAATGGGGGGAAGTGATGGGCTCAGCAAAGCAGGAAATCGGGGCGTCCCAGATTTTCGGCCTTGTGGCGATGGGATTTGGAACCTTTGTCGTCGCCACGGATTTTGTTGCCCTGTCTGTCGCCTTGCCCACCATTGAGAAGAGTTTCTCCGCGGATGTGACAACCTCGCAATGGATCGTCACCGGCTATGCCCTGGTCTTCGGAATTTTCATTGTTACCGGGGGACGGCTGGCGGACATGTTTGGCCGGCGGCGGGTCTTCTTCATCGGCATGACCACCTTTGCCCTGTTTTCGCTGATCGGCGGACTGTCGGAAGATATCTGGGTCATATTGATTGCCCGGGCAATCATGGGCATTGGCGGCGCCTTGATGTGGCCGGCGATCCTTGGCATTACCTTTTCGCTTCTGCCGGAAGACCGCATGTCCCTCGGCGGTAGCTTGATCATGGGGGCGGCGGGTTTTGGCAATGCCGCTGGTCCCTTGCTTGGGGGCGGCCTGTCGGAGTTTCTGAGCTGGCGGTGGGTTTTTTTCATGAACATACCGGTGGCTCTTGTCGCCATGATCGTAACCTATCTGGTGGTTCAGAGTGATACACCCGAGGATATTGACGAGCGGGTGGACTACCCGGGGATCGTCACGCTTTCCCTTGGGCTGTTCGGCTTGCTCCTTCTCCTCGATATTGGGGCCGATCTAGGCTGGTTCAGCTCGATCATTCTGATGATGTTGGCCGGTTCGCTGGTTATGCTCGCGCTGTTTTTCTATATCGAACGCCGCTCCGGTATGGATGCGCTGGTTCCGAACGAAGTCATGTCCAACAGCAAATTTATCTCGGCGGCTGTTTCAACCTTGCTGATGTCATCCATCTATTTTGCGCCGATCCTCTATCTGCCGCAATTCATGGTGAAAAGCCTCGGTTACTCTCCCTTGGATGCGGGGATTGGCATGTTGCCTGTGATGGCAACATTTGCGCTGGTATCTCTTGTTGCGGGTTCCGCCTATGATCGACTGGGTGCAAAGATGATTGTCTCTCTCGGCGCCTTGTGTCTGGGTGTTGGTGTCTTGATGGTCTCACAGACATTGGCGCCGGCAAATTATATGTCTCTTGTCCCGGGGATGGTGATTTTGGGAGCCGGGATCGGGATTTTCTACTCCTCAATTACCACGGCAGGGATCACCGCGCTGGACCCCTCGCGGGCCAGCCTTGCCGGGGCTATCGTCTATATGTTCCAGGTTGCCGGTGGCGCCATTGGTATGGGCCTGAATACGGCGATTGTCGTGTCGGCTCCAACCTTTACAATTGGCATTGAACGGGCCTTCCTCGTGGATGCGGTATTGGCGCTTGGCGGGTTGATCATTTGCCTTTCTCTCGTTGACGGACCGATGACCCGGGAAACACTGTTTCCGTGGCTAAACAAGAAACCGGAAAATTCCGGTAGCACCGATGACTGATTTAACCCCCGGGTTTCCGACCTTTTTTGCAAGGAAGACGCGATGAATGCAGAGCCCCAAAAAATGACCGGCGCCCAGATCAGTGGTATTGCGGCCATGTTGCTCGGGACCATGGTGATCGCCAATGATTTTACGGCCCTCAATGTGGCCCTGCCCGCTATTGAGAAAGCCTTTGGTGCTGATGTCACCACCGTTCAATGGGTGATCAGCGGCTATATCCTGGTCTTTGGTGTTTTTATTGTCACGGCCGGACGGCTCGCCGATATGTTCGGGCGCCGTCGCATTTTCTTTATCGGCATGACCATTTTCGCGGTTTTCTCCCTGATCGGAGGCCTGGCCGAGGATGTCTGGATGTTGCTGGCCGCAAGGGCCATTATGGGCATCGGCGGCTCCATGGTCTGGCCCGCTTTGATTGCCATGCTCTATGGTCTGCTGCCCGAGGACAAAGCGGCCCTCGGTGGCAGTCTGCTGATGGGCTGTACAGGGGCGGCCAATGCCATGGGGCCGATGCTTGGCGGAGTCTTCACGGAATATCTGAGCTGGCGCTGGATCTTCTATATCAATGTGCCGGTGGCCGTTCTCGCCCTTGTCGTTATCTATCTGGTGGTGGAAAAGGATAAGGATAACGAGGTGGAGGAGAAGGTCGATTATCCGGGGATCATGGCCCTCTCCCTTGGCCTGTTCGCGCTGCTGTTGTTGCTCGATATCGGTGCCGATCTGGGCTGGTTCAGTCCGGTGATTATCGGCCTGTTCTGTGGATCCGTCCTGTTTCTGGCACTGTTTTTCTTCATCGAACGGCGCACGGAAATCGATGCTTTGGTGCCTCGGGATATTATGGATAACCGAGGCTACATGGCCGCCAATCTGGTGGTGCTGACGGTCTCTGCCGTGTATTTCGGGGCGCTGCTTTATCTGCCCCAGTTCATGGTCAAGGAGCTGGGCTATACGGCGGCTGAGGCGGGTGTTGGGCTGGTTCCCATCCTTGGCATGTTTGCCGTTACCTCGTTTTTCGCGGCGCCGCTTTATGACCGGCTTGGACCAAAGATGATCATATCTCTGGGTACTTTTTGTCTTGGTCTCGGCATCTTTATCCTGTCGCGTCTTGATGCCTCCACCACCTTTTTGCATCTGGTGCCGGGGATGATTGTCATCGGTATTGGTCTTGGGCTGTTTTATTCTTCGATCACGACAGCTGCGATCACGTCCGTTGATGAGTCTCGAACAGGTCTGGCCAGTGCGATTATTTTCATGGTGCAGAATGCCGGCGGTGCCGTCGGACTCGGTCTGACAACAGCGCTGGTAGTGACCGCTTCGTCCTTGCCTGATGGTATTCGTCGGGCCTTCGAATTTGATGCGATGTTGGCGTTATTCGGGCTTATAATCAGCTTGCTTTTTGTCGGGGGGCCGCTGACCCGGGAAAATCTGTTCCCGCCGAAAAAGACCGATGAGGGCGAAAACTAGTTGACTCAGTCAACAAACTTGTGGACTGAGTCAACAAAAAACCGGCTATTTTTCGAATTCCCCATGGCGACCTGTTCCCGTGACGAAGCGGCTGGCCCCTGATTGGAACTGCTCCTCGAAGGCCGGTTTACTACCTTCAATTTCCCGATCAATGGCCTCTATTTCCGGAAAATCCCATTGACTGATGGCCGAAAAGCGATCGGAATTGAGCGCGAGTTGCGGAAATCCGGCGAGGGTCAGCGCCAGCTCTTTCGCGGTTTCCAGGGCGGCGCCCGTCCGGCATCGACGGTCGGCGAGGCCAATGCGGTAGGCCTCTTCCGCGTCCACAGGACGGCCGGTCATCAGCATATCAAGCGCTCGGCTTTCCCCGATAATCCGCGGCAGACGCACCGTTGCTCCATTCGGCATGGGCCCGCCGAAACGGCGACAGAACACCCCGAACACCGCACTGTCACTGGCGATGCGCATGTCACACCAGACGGCGAGGGCGAGACCGGCGGCCACCGCATGGCCCTCCACGGCGGCCAACACCGGTTTTTTAAGCCGCCGCCGGGTCACCCCTTTGTCGGTCCCGGCCCAGTTGAAGCCGATGGAGGCACCCGATGCCAGCTCCGCGAGATCCGCGCCGGCGGAGAAATAACCGTCAGCACCTGTGAGAATACCAACCCTCTGATCGTCGTCTTTCTCAAAATCGGCAAAGGCGTCATGCAGCCCTTTGACCGTTTCCATATCACAGGCATTGCGCACCTCCGGGCGATTGATGGTGACAATCGTCACCGGCCCCTCCGCTGTGGCAATGACTTTTCCGCTCGCATATTCCACCATGATTTTTCCTTGTTTTTAATTCAGTGGTGGCAGCAGTTTACGCGAGAGACAGCCAGAGACGCAACAGATGCCGCCGCTTTTCGCGTTCGGGATAGTCCTGATATTCGGTGCGGGCATGGACGATGCTGTGGTTGGAGATGAATTGCATATCGCCGGGCTCCAGATACATATCGAGATAAAAATCCGGCGAGGCGGCGAGACTGTCATAGAGATCGAGAACCCCCAAAGTCGCGTCATCATAGGCGCCGCTGTCCGTAAAGCGGGCGGCTGAGCGCATATATTCGCTGTGATAGAAGCTGCGCAACACCCCGTCCGCATGGCGGCAAATGGCCTGCGGATACCAGCCACGCTGACCCTCTTTTTCCTCCCCGCGACGGTCAGTCATGAAAGGCTCAAACAGACGCGGGATCAGATCGGGGCGGGTGCGGAAGGTCTCGTTGAAAAGAGCAACAGAACTGGCGATCCGGCTCTGCCCGCCTTCCTTCGCGGCATTCAGGCAAAGCAGCCCGACCACATCGGCGGCATCGCAGTGAAAATCGATATTGCCCGCCGTGCGATAGCGTCGGACGAGCGGGTTTGTACTTTCTTCCGAATAGTCGATGACATGCCCGAGCAGTTCGTTGTCCGGGTTCTGCGCCCCCGGCACCCCGAGATAATGGCCGATCCCCCAATAAGCGAGGGTGCTCTTGTCCACGCCCCAGTCCTCCACAGGTAGCCCGCGAACCAGCACGAAACCGGCGCCGTCTCGAATGCGCAGCCGCCAATCGGCAATCTTGTCGCCGAGAGCCTCAAGCTGGAAATTATCCCGGTTGAGTTTTTCCATAGGAATGCCAGCTGCTTGCGCTGTGTCGGCAGCGTTGCTCACTTCGGCGATATCCTCAGCTGTCAAGGTAACGGTCCAGTCACCGGGGCGGGTTTTCATCTCCGGCCCGCGCCAGTCGGCCTGGCTCACCACTGGCGCCGTGGGAATGTCTGTATGGGGCTGCTTGAAATAATAGCTGCTTTGTTCGCCAAATGACCTGAAGGCCATGATGTTTCTCCTCCTCAGGCGGCCGAGGCCGAGCTTTTACAATATCGGGCGGCGGACGCCCCGGCAATTTTACCGAACACCGCACCATTGATCAGCCCGGTGCCGCCCGGATAGTTGTGATAGAAGATCCCGCCGACAATCTCCCCCGCCGCAAACAGCCCGGGAAGGGGCACCCGATCCGTACTCTGGACGGCGGCATCCGTATCGATGCGCAAGCCGCCAAAGGTAAAGGTCACCCCGCAGGTCACGGCATAGGCCTCAAACGGCCCGGTATCGAGGGTATTGGCCCAGTTTGATTTGGGCACTGTGAGGCCCTTCGTGCCGCGGCCATCCTTGACATTGGGATCGAAGGGCACCTCTGTCTGCACGGCATCGTTATAGTCGGCCACGGCTTTAAGGAACTGCGCGGCATCCACCCCTTCCAGTTTTGGTGCCAGCTCCTCCAGGCTATCGGCCGAGACTTTTGTGACCTGTTTGATCCGATATTCATCGCGAAGCAAATGAGTGACTTTGGAATCAAAGATCTGCCAGGCGAAATTTCCGGTCTGGGCGAGGATCACCCGGCCATATTTGGCATAAGTGTAGTTCCTGAAATCCGCCCCTTCATCAACGAAACGATTGCCCTCCGCATTGACCAGAATGCCAAATGGATAGGAATGCTTCTGAAAGCCATCGCCGACGGCAAGGTCGCCAAATTCCGGCGCATTGCGGTCCCAGCCAACCGCATGACAGCCGGACCAGTTGCCCGCCGTGCTGGCGCCAATATCCATGGCCATCTTGGCCCCGTCGCCATTGTTAAAGGCGGTGCCTCGTACTTTCGCCAGATCCCAGGACGGGCCGAGATAACGGGTGCGCATTTCCGGGCTTGATTGAAACCCGCCGCTGGCCAGAACAACAGATTTTGCCGTGACGTCTTTCAACTCCCCCTTATGGCGCATATGGACGCCGGTAACTCTGGTGCCGTCAAAAAGAAGATGAAGCGCCCGCGCCTCATACCAGATATCCACCCCGCGCTTGGTTGCACTCTCCGTCAGGGCATCGACAAGGCCGGGCCCGCCGCCCCAGGATTCCACCGTCAGTCCGCCCCAGAACTTGAACTTGCCGTCAATCTTGAAAGCCTGACGGCCATAGATGGGCACGAAACGCACGCCCTTGGAGCGCATCCAGTCCAGTGTCTCGAAACTGCGGCGCACGAGGAGTTCGCAAAGATCAGGGTCGGTCCGGTACTGGGTGACCCGGAACATGTCATCGAAGAACTGATCTTCCGTATAGGTACCGAAATCCGTGGTCTCGATCTCGGTCTCCGTGAGATCGGGCATGATCTGTTTCAGATCCTCGACGCCGTTATAGGCAAAACGGATGGCCCCGGCGGTGAAGCGCGAATTGCCGCCATTGAGATCTTCCGGCGCGCATTCCAGCACCAGCACCCGGCAGCCCTGTTCCTCCGCCGAGAGAGCCGCACAAAATGCGGCATTTCCGGCCCCGACAACAATCACGTCATAGTCAAAATCACTCATCATCTGTTTCCAGTTGCTTTTGGTAATCCGCATAGGAAGTTCCGGCGACCAGATTGATCAGGGCCGGAAAATATTCGGCGCCAAATCCGGCGTCGCTTGATTTCTTTAAGGTCGCTTCCGCCAGTTTGGCTGACGGAGTTTCAACGCCCATATCAGCAGCCAATGCGAGCGCATAGCTGATGTCTTTACGGGCATAGTCCGTGGCGAAAGCACTCAAAGGGAAGCGGTTCGGCACCATGGCCTTTTTGCCATGATTACGGAGCGCAAAACTGTCGGCAGAGCCAAGGCTGAGGATCGATGACAACGTCTCCCGCGATACTCCGGCCCGCTCTGCGGTCACAAGGGCTTCGGACAAAGCCACCACCGTCTGGAACAGCACCATATTGTTCATCAGCTTGACCACCTGACCGGTGCCGATCTCACCGCAATGGGTAATCTCTTCGGCGGCGGCGGCAAGGTAGGGTCGGATTTTTTCGAACAATTCGGCACTGCCGCCGACCATAATACTGAGGGTGCCATCAATAGCAGCTTGTCGGGTCCGGGCCACGGGGGCGTCGGCGAACTCAATCCCGGCATCTGCGGCTTTAGCCTGGATATCCCGGGTGAGGTCGACCGGGCAGGTACTGAGATCAACGATGATCTGACTGGGCCGTCCATTTTCGAGAAGGCCGCCGGGTCCGAGCACGATCTTCTCCACCTCCGGCCCCCCGGGGAGGGAGAGGAAGATAACGTCCGACGCCGTGGCAAAATCAGCAAAGCTCTCCGCTTTTCCAGCCCCCAGCGCCAGCATTCTATCGACCGGTTCCGGATTGAGATCCATTACCGTCATCGGGCCGAATCCGGCCTTGATAATATTGGCGCAGATGGGCTCTCCCATCACACCGAGGCCGATAAATCCTGTTCTTGTCTGTTCCGTCACGAGCTTTTCTTTCTTTTATTATCCCTGAAATCCGCCCAGATAGAGGCTTTTGGCCTGCTGATAGGCGCGCAGGCCCTGCAGGCCTTTTTCCCGGCCCAATCCACTATCCTTGTAGCCACCAAAGGGGGCAGCGATGCTGAGCTGTTTATAGGTGTTGATCCAGACGGTACCGACCTGCATTTGCCGGCCCATATTCCAGGCCTTGGTCACATCCTGGGACCAGATCCCGGCGGCGAGACCGAAATCCGTGCCATTGGCGAGAGCGGTCACATGATCCGCACCCTCAAACGGCATGGCAACAAGGACGGCGCCAAAAATCTCTTCCTGTACCAGGCGGGAAGTAGGCTGCAGCCCTTCAACAATGGTTGGCAGGAAATAGGCGCCTTTGTCATAAGCGGCGCCCTCGGGGCGGCTGCCACCTGCCGTAATCCGCGCCCCTTCTTCTTTGGCGATATCGACATATTTTTCGACCCGTTCCCGCTGCGCAAAAGACGCCATGGGACCGATATTGCTGTCCTCGGCTAAAGGATCACCGGCCTTTATCTTTGCCGTCTCGGCTTTCACCCTTTCCATAAACTCATCATAGATGGCGGCTTCCACCAGCAGGCGCGATCCGGCCACACAGGACTGACCGCCGGAGCCGAAAATGGCGGAGGTCACACCTTTGGCGGCCAGTTCCAGATCGGCATCGGCAAAGACAATATTGGGGGATTTGCCGCCCAGCTCCAATATGGTGGGCAGAAAGCGGGGCGCCACGGCAGAGGCAATCCGCCGTCCGGTTTCCGTGCCGCCGGTGAAGGAGATCATGCCGACATCGTCATGACTGACAACGGCCTCCCCGACATCCGCGCCGCCCGGGACCACACTTAAGAGACCGTCCGGCAGCCCGGCATCGATAAAACAGCGGGCCAGCTCGATGGAGACCACAGAAGTCAGCTCCGAGGGTTTAAGGATCACGGCATTTCCGGCGGCGAGGGCCGGGGCGATCTTCTGCGCCGCCATAGTGAGCGGGGAGTTCCACGGCGTGATCGCGGTGACCACCCCATAGGGCTCATGCATTGTGGCGCTGAGATAGTTTCCGCGGGATGGGGAGATTTCCTCGGTCAGGGTTTCGCAGACAGCGGCGAAATAGCGGGTGATCCCGGCGGCGCTGGTGACCTGGCCCTGAGATTCCTTCAACGTCTTGCCGTTTTCCAGGGTTTGCAGCATGGCCAGCTTGTCGCGGCGTTCGGTCATCAGCTCACTTGCCCGGTAGAGGCAGGTCGCACGTTCATGGGGCGGCAATTGCGCCCAGTCGGATTTTTGCGAGGCTGAATTGGCCGCCTCGATGGCGCTATTGACCTGGGTGACGGAGGCGGTCTTCAAGGATCCGAAGGAACTGCCATTTGCCGGGTTGGTCAGGGAGAAGACGGCGCCTTCTCCCAGATCCCAGCTTGTACCAAGGGGGAGGGTAATATCATCGCCAAGCCGAAGCGGGCTGCTGTCTGCGGTCATGATGAAGTCCTCCTCTGTTCGCCGCTCTGTCGTTGTTTGTTGTTTGGCGCGGGATCAAGATTAGGCAAGGACAACTCATATGTAAAATTGTATAATGATCTGTATTGATAGATTTTTGGTATAAATAAATGAACCTCAAGCATTTCCGTGCTTTTGACGCCGTCGCCCGGCATCTGCATTTCACCCGCGCCGCCGAGGAGCTGAATATTACCCAGCCGACACTCTCTTTGCTGATCCGGCAGTTGGAGGCATCGCTGGCGGTGACCTTGCTGGTACGCAGTACCCGGCAGGTGGAGCTGACCGATATGGGCTCGGAATTCCTGCCCTTTGCCCGCAATGTGGTGCGGGATTCAGAGGCGGCCATGATCCATATGCGGGACCTGGCGAGCTTGCGCTCGGGCAAGGTGTCGGTCGCTGCCTTTCCCTCGGTGTCCCTCAATCAGCTGCCGGGGGTGATTGTCGAGTTCCGGCAAAAATATCCGGATATTCAGGTGCAGCTCCATGATGGGGTCTTGGATGCGGTAATTGACAAGGTGCGGGACGGGCAGGCGGATTTTGCCCTTGCCTCGGTTCCTGATGAGGCGCGGGGTCTGAGCTTTCAGCAGCTCTATGATGACGAGATCCTGCTGGTCGCCCCGCGGGATCATCCATTGGCCAAGCACACATCCGTCGGCTGGCGGGATATTACCGATGAACAGGTGATCATGCCCTCTCAGGATACAGCGGTACGGCGCAGCATCGATAAAGCCCTGGCCGGGCAGGAGATTCAGATCAGGACAGCCCTGGAACCGGCCCTCATTCAGACCATTGCCGCGCTGGTGGCAGCCGGAACAGGGCCGGGGGTCATCCTGGCCTCTTTCCTGAGGGTCATCGACCGATCGAACATCGTCGCCCTGAAGCTGAAGGATCCGGTGATCCAGCGTCCCGTCGGCATCCTGACCCGCGAGGACCGGCAGCTTGGTCCGGCGGCCACAGTGCTTAAAAATATGTTTGCCGCCAGATTGTCGGGCGCGCCGCCGAAGTTTACGCGTTCTTGATGGTCAGTCCGGCATCGACCGGCAGGGCGACACCGTTGATATAGGAGGAGGCGGGCAGCACCAGGCTTAAAGTCGCCTGTGCCACTTCCTCGGGCTCCCCATAACGGCGAAGCGGGATGCGCCGTTTTGAGAAGATCTCCTTATGCTCATCCTTGATCCGTGCCGTGATGCCTGTATGGATGGCGCCGGGGCAGATACAATTGACAGTAATGCCGTATTTCGGCAGCTCTACCGCCAAAGACCGGGTCAGTCCGATCACCCCATGCTTGGCCGAGGTATAGGGCGCGATCTCAGGTGTTGCACCGAGGCCTTCTGTTGAGGCGATATTGACGATGCGGCCGCCGTCGGATTTTTTCATATATGGCAGGCTGGCCCGGATCAAGCGCACATGGGCCGTCAGCAACACATCCAGATGCCGGGCCCAGTTGGATTCAAAGTCCTCGTCTTCCACATTCATATGCTTGGAAAAACCGGCATTATTGACGAGAATATCAAGCCCGCCGAATTTCGCCGCAATCTCCTCGGTGACCTTATTGATCTGATCCAGATCGCCAACGTCAAGCGCCCAACCTTCCGCTGAGCCGCCATTATCTGTGATTTCCTTGACCGTTTTCTGAACCCCCTCTTCGCTGAGGTCTGTCACCGCGACATGGGCGCCTTCATCGGCAAAGAGATGGGCTGTCGCCCGGCCCATACCGCTGGCCCCGCCGGTGACATGGGCGATCTTGCCGGAGATCGACCGGCTCAGTTTGGATAGTCTTGCCATGGAAATTTCCTTCTTCTTATGTGTGGCAGAGGGTTAGAGGATCAGGCCGCCATCAACGATGATTGTTTGGCCGACCACATAGCTTGAAAGAGGGGATGTCAGGAACAGCACGGCCCCGGCTATCTCTTCGGGCAGCCCAAGACGCTGCAGCGGGATTTGAGCCTCCGTCGCGGCCAGCCTCTTCGGGTTATCAGTGGTGACCTTGGTCAGCTTGGTATCGACCAGTCCCGGTGCCACCCCATTGACCCGGATACCATCCGTCGCCCAGGCTTGACCAAGGGTGCGGGTCAAGCCCACCGCACCGGTTTTTGAGGCATTATATGCGGGATTGCCTTTGGTCGCATGAAAGCCGGCGGTGGAGGAGATAATGACCAGAGAGCCCTTTGATTTCGCCAGCATTGGATGGAATTTCTGGCTGCAGGCCATCAGGGAATTAAGATTGATGTCCATGACCTTCCGCCAGCCCGCCATCTCAAATTCGCCGCGTCGATAGATCACGGTGCCTTGCGACAGGACGAGGATATCGAGACTGTCAAATGGCGGTTCATAGGCCTCGATCGCCTCAAAATCAGAAACATCCATCTGATCATAGTGAAGGCCTGAAAGATCGGATCCGTCCTCATCCTCATAATCAGCGGCGGTTGCCCGGGTCCCCCAAATATGAACCTCTGCACCGCGATCCAGAAAGGATCGGGCGATGCCATTGCCGATGCCGCTCGACCCGCCGACAACGAGGGCTGTTTTTCCAGTATAATCGAGATCACTCACAGATCTGTCTCCCTTTTCTTCTTGTTTTTCTGTGTTATACCATGCTGCCGGATTGCCGGACATATTTTTTAGACTGGAGAAAGAACATGGACGCGATGGCGGCCTTTGCACGCTATGAGGAAATCCGGCACCGCCTGCCAACCGCGCAGTTCCCCACTTCCTCCATAAATATCGAAAACCTGTCGGACCTGGCAGGAAATATTGACGTTTTCCTGCTGGATGCATTTGGGGTTCTCAATGTCGGGGAGACCTGTATTGATGGGGCCATTGAGCGAATGGCTGAACTCTCCAGCCTCGGCAAGAAGCTCTATGTCGTTACCAATAGCGCCACTTTCACCCGAGAGGAAACCCGGCAGAAATTTCTGCGCCTTGGCTATGACTTCGCGGATCACCAGATTATTTCCAGCCGTCAAATCGCTCTTGCTGCCTTGAAAGATCACTTGGCCGATGGCCTCTGGGGCGTGGCCGCCCCCGCCCATGCCGGCTTATCGGAAATCAATGCCAGAACAGTGAGACTGGAAGATGATGCGGATGTCTATGACCAGGCAGATGGCTTCTTCTTCCTCAGTACCAGTAACTGGACAGATCAACAGCAGGCGCGTTTATTGGAAAGTATCCGGCGGCGCCCGCGGCCGCTGCTGATCGGTAATCCAGATATAGTGGCACCACGTGAAGACGGTCTCTCGCTGGAGCCTGGCTTTTTTGCGCATGAGCTTGCGGACAAAACCAACTGCGATCCCATTTTCTTTGGCAAACCCTTCGGCAATATGTTTGAGGAGGTAGTGGCGACCCTTGTGTCAGAAGGCATCGAGAAGCAGCGGATCGCCATGGTTGGCGACACGCTGCATACAGACATTCTCGGCGGGGCGGCTGTCGGCGTTCGGACGGTCCTGATTACCGATCACGGTCTCCTAAAAGGACAGGACATATCGGCGCTAACCAAGAGCTCCGGCATTGTCCCGGATTATATCGCACCGACGACTTAAGTCGGATCCTGATTTCGGGCAGCAAGAGCGGTGAAGACCAAGGAAAGACCGGCAAACAGCATATTGATACCGACGAGCAATCCGATGGCCCAACTGGCACTATCCGGCCAGCCTTTCCAGATGAGATAGGCCAGGACGAGGTCGACCACGCCACTGAGCAGAGTCCAAATCCAGCTGTTCAGATGCTCCCGAAATTGCAGGGCCAGCATGATCGAGATAATCCCCTGCACGATAAACAGAGCGATCAGGACCATGGTCAAGGTCAGTGTGCCTTTTAAGGGGTCTAAGATCAGGATCAGGCCGACAACAACCGCTAGGATTGCTGTCAATATGGACCAGAGCGACCCCGGTAATCTCTTGGCACTAAAGAGTGTGAAGCCGCGAACAATCCCACCGACAAAGAACAACCAGCCGATAAGAATTTCGATGGCCAGAGTGGCAATCTGCGGCAAGGCAATGGCGAGAGCCCCCAAAATGCCCATGACAATGCCCTGTATCAGGAACATCTTCCAATGCTTGGACAATTCAGCTGCCATGGCTTTCTTCATGGCTTCAAAATCCGGGGGGGTATTCTCACTCATAGCGTTCTCCTTGGCACAACAGATGCCGATGTGTTGGGAGTTTAGGGAACCCGGCGGGTAAATTAAAGACTTAAAACTATCGCAACCTGCTAGGAAGCTTTATTGCAGTTTGACGGCGCGCAGGCGCAAGGCGTTTGAAATTACTGAAACTGACGATAAGCTCATGGCCGCCGCCGCGATCATCGGTGAAAGCAGGGTCCCGGTAACCGGATATAGGATACCGGCCGCGATCGGGATGCCTGCCGCGTTATAAGCAAAAGCAAAGAACAGGTTCTGCTTGATATTGCGAAGGGTGGCGCGTGCAAGAAGGCGAGCCCGAACAATTCCGGTCAGGTCGCCTTTTACAAGAGTAATCCCGGCGCTTTCAACGGCCACATCCGCCCCAGTTCCCATGGCAACACCGACATCAGCAGCTGCCAGAGCCGGCGCATCATTAACCCCATCTCCGGCCATAGCAACGAAATGCCCCTTTTCATGGAGGTCATCAATAAGGGATTTTTTGTCTGCTGGCATTACGTCCGCCCGGATTTCATCAATCCCGAGCTTAGCAGCGACAGCCTGGGCAGTGCGTTCGTTATCTCCGGTCGCCATGATGATCCGGATGCCGGCAGTATGAAGAGCATTGATCGCTTCTTCCGTTGTTTCTTTAATCGGATCTGCAACGGAGATCATTCCGGCAAGGGCTCCACCAATGGCGACATACATGACCGTCTTGCCCTCTTCCTGCAAGGCCGCCGCCTCTTTTTCAATCGTCTCGATTGCCAAGCCAAGATCTGCCATCATCGCCTTGTTACCCAGAGCGACGGTATTTCCACCAATTTTTCCCTGGACACCTTTCCCCGTGATGGCTTCGAAATCCTGAGTGGAGCTGGTCATAATGCCTTGCTCTTCCGCTCCTCTGACAATTGCTTCCGCCAGGGGATGCTCGGATCCTTTCTCGAGGGTGGCGACAACGGACAGAAGGTCTTTTTCCGTTACCGGATCAAGGGGGCGGACATCTGCCAGTTTCGGTTTACCTTCCGTCAATGTGCCGGTTTTGTCGACAACAAGGATGTCTACCTTGGCAAACCGTTCCAACGCCTCAGCATCCCGGATGAGGACACCAGCAAGCGCGCCGCGGCCGGTCGCCGTCATGATTGACATGGGCGTTGCCAGGCCAAGGGCGCAAGGGCAGGCAATAATCAAAACAGAAACGGCAGCGACGATTGCATGAATCATGGCTGGGCTCGGCCCAACCAGGGCCCAAATTGCGAAGGCAAAGACGGCAATCAGAACAACAATTGGAACAAACCAACTCGCGACCTTATCGACAAGACCCTGGATCGGCGCTCTCGAACGCTGTGCAGACGCGACCATCTCAACTATTTTGGAGAGCATGGTGTCAGTGCCCACATGCTCCGCCGCCATGATCAAGGCACCAGTCCCGTTCAAGGTGCCACCCGTCAGGAGGTCACCAGATGTTTTCTCAACGGGGAGCGGTTCCCCGGTAATCATGCTTTCGTCTACGGGCGAACTTCCTTCGATAACAGATCCATCGACCGGAATACTCTCTCCCGGACGGACACGAAGTCTGTCTCCCTCCAGAATGTTCTCAATAGGAACATCTTTTTCGCTGCTGTCTGCATTGATACGTCGAGCTGTCTTTGGAGCAAGGTCAAGCAATGCCTTAATGGCAGAGCCAGTTCGCTCCCGGGCTCTCAGCTCCAGGATCTGGCCCAGGAAAACCAGGGCGATAATAACGGCTGCGGCCTCAAAATAGACAGGAACCACATCCGGTGCCATTTGGAAAGACGGAGGGAAAGAGCCCGGAATAAGGGTTGCGACGAGACTATAGCCGTAAGCGGCCCCAACCCCGAGCATAATCAGGGTCCACATGTTTGGGCTTGCATTAACAATGGACGACCAACCGCGCTTGAAAAACGGGATGGCAGCCCATAGGACGACAGGTGTTGAAAGCGCTAGTTCGCACCAAACGGAAATGCGTTCTCCGAGCCATTCGCGGATCGGTAGGCCGACCATCGGACCCATGGTGAGGACGAGAAGTGGGATTGCGAAGACAGCGCTGACCCAGAATCGCCGGGTAAAATCAACAAGCTCAGGATTTGGGCCTTCATCAGGATCCGGAATGCCCATGGGTTCAAGGGCCATACCGCATTTCGGGCAATCGCCTGGCTCATCCGTGACGATTTCCGGATGCATGGGGCAGGTATATTGAGTTCCTACAGGAGCAGAGGTTTTCTTTCTGGTAGGCCCTCCTGAAATATAAAACTCCGGATCCGTTGAGAACTTGTCTTGGCATCCAGTTGAGCAAAAGTGAAAAGTCTCCCCGTCATGGTCGACTTTGTGTGATGCCTCTGTAACAGTAACCGACATTCCGCAAACCGGATCCTTCTCCTGTCGTTCCGAGGCCGTTGCTATACTCTCACTCATCATTTTACTCCTGCTGAGGTCATGCGACTAACACAGGTAAAGTTTCTCGTGCAATGCAAAATAAAGGTGAGAGTGCGTCCTGTCACCCTTCCGTTATAGGCTGCCATCCGGTTTTTTCGCGCAGCCATTGGAAAGTCACGTAGAGCATCGGTATGAGCAGCATGCCAAAGGTCGATGCCGCCAGCATGCCAGCAAAAACAGGCACCCCAATGGCCACCATAGCGCCGGAGCCTGGGCCTATGGCGATGACCAGAGGCACCAGTCCCATGATAAAGGCGAAACTTGTCATCATGACGGGTCGGAATCGCAATCTCGCGCCACTAGCCGCAGATTCGATAAGCGATTTTCCGGTATTTCTTTCTTCCAGGGCGAATGTATTGACTAGGATGGCGTTTTTGGCCGCGAGAGCGATCAAAACAACAAGCCCAATCTGCGAATAAAGATCAAAACTGAGGCCCGCGATCTTGATACCTGCCACAGCGCCGAGGGCAGCGACGACCACGGAAGTCAGGATGGCCAGAGGAATACTCCAGCTTTCATAAAGGGCGACTAGGAAAAGATAGGCAAAAAGGAAGGCCAAGCCGATCACAATCGGCATCTTTCCGGCCGATTCCACTTGTTGTAGTGCCAGGCCCGTCCATTCATAGGAAAATCCGTCGGGTAAAGTAGTCTCAGAGATTTTCTCCATTGCCGCCATGGCACTTCCAAGGCCAACACCAGGATCTGGATTGCCATTGATGGAGGCTGCGCGGTAATTGTTATAGCGAACGATTTGCCTGGGACCGTTTGTCAGTTTGACTTCGACAAAGCTGGAAATCGGAACCATCTGCCCGCTGTCATTCCGAACCTGGATCGCGCTTATATCAGAAATGCGAGAGCGATATTCCTTGGCCCCTTGCACATAGACAGTCCAGGTACGCCCAAACAAGTTGAAATCATTGACATAATAACCACCAAGCTGGCTTTGCAAGGCATTGAAGATATCGGAAATCTCCACGCCTAGGGTTTTAGCTTTATCCCTGTCGATATCAAGCTGGACTTGGGGTGTATCTGCCTCAAAAGTTGAGAAGGCTGCCGCTATGCTTGGTGCTGCATTTGCCTCAATGATAACGGACCGCAAGACCGCGGCCATCTCATTGGGATCCTGCCCTTCCAATGCTTCCAGGACATAGTCAAAGCCACCAGCATTCCCAAGGCCGTCAATTGTCGGCGGATTGAGGGGAATAAAGACCGCGTCTGCAATCCCGGCAAGTTTTGGCATTGCTCTGGCGATAACGGCGGGCGCCCAGAGGTCCTTGGTCTTACGCTCGGCATAGGGTTTGAGGTTCAAAAAAACAACACCTGTGTTCGATGCGTTGCCCCCACCAAGAATATCCATGCCGGCGACCCGACCGATGATCGCGACGGCAGGATCTCCTTCCAGTGCTGTCGCGACCTGTTCCGATACGGCGACGGTCCTATTGAAAGACGCACCAGGGGGGAGCTGGAAGACGACCATAATATAGCCCTTGTCCTCCTGAGGGACAAATCCGGCAGGCGTTGTTAGAACCCCGTAACCAGCTGTCAGCCCCAGACCCACTGCAATAAAAATGGAAACTGCAGCGACCCTAACCAACCTGCGGACAACGGCAGAATATCCGTCACCAATTTTGTTAATGAACCGGGTCACTGGTCGCATGAATATAATTGGTTTGCCTGGCCTTAAGAACAGAGCACAGAGTGCTGGCGACAAGGTCAGCGCATTGATGGCGGAGATCAGCATCGCTGCGGATATCGCCACCGCGAATTGTCGGATGAGGACGCCGGAGGAGCCCGGCAACACGGCGACTGGAATGAACACAGCCAATAGAACAAAGGTAATGGCGATGATGGATCCAGCAATTTCCGTCATTGCCTTGTGGGCCGCTTTGGCCGGTGAGAGGGTCGGATCCTCTTCCATCACTCGCTCGACATTTTCCACCACGATAATAGCATCGTCGACGACAATGCCGATGGCGAGAACAAGGGCCAGCAGGGAGATAATATTGGCGGTATATCCCATGAAATTGATCACCGCTATGGCACCTATAATGGCAACAGGCACAGCAATCAATGGAATCAAGGTCGCACGTATGCGGCCAAGGAAGACAAAAACGACAATGGCGACCAACACAAAGGCTTCCAACAATGTCTCGATCACTTTGCTGATCATGTCATCGACAAATTCCGCGCTGTCGACGAACTTATGATAGGTCATACCAGACGGGAACCGCTTCTTAAGCGCTTCCAGTTTTTCTTCTACCGCCGTCGCCGTGAACACTGCATTGGCGCCGGGAGAGAGGTAAATTGCGAGGCCCACGGCCTCTGCTTTTCCAAGAACAATCTCGGTATCAAAATACTCTGCGCTCAATTCTACCCGGGCAACATCCCGCAAGCGCACGATTGATCCATCTTCTTCCGCCCGTAAAATAATATTTTCGAATTCTGCAGCACTGGTCAGCCGCCCCTTGGTTCGAACCGTCAACTGAAGGCTCTGGTCATCGGACACCGGAGCTGCCCCGATACGACCGGCTGGAGCCTGAATATTCTGGTTCTGAATGGCGGTGATGATATCCTGATTGGTCATGCCCAGATTGTTGAGCAAGGTCGGATTATCGACCCAAATCCGCATGGAATAATCCAAGCCGCCAATCAGGCTGGCGCTACCAACCCCTGGCACTCGCTGGATTTCGTCCAGAATATTGATAGTGATATAGTTACTGACAAAGAGCTGGCTGAGGCTGGCATCAGGAGAGTAGAATCCGAAAATCTGCAGTATTGCACTTGATTGCTTCTGAACAGTGATACCAATTTCCTGCACTGCATCGGGCACATCAGCGAGGGCCTGGCTCACCCTGTTCTGGGTATTAACTGTCGCCAGATCCGGATCTGTACCAACATCAAAGGAAACCGTGAGGTTATAGGTACCATCGGCGTTGGATCCCGATTTCATATAGATCATATCATCGACGCCGTTGATCGCGCTTTCGATCGGCTGGGCGACGGTCTGAGCAACAACTTCGGCATCTGCACCGGGATAGGATGCGGTCACCTGAACCGTTGGTGGCGTGATTTCTGGATATTGTGATACCGGGATCACTGCCATGGAGAGCAGGCCTGCAGCTACAACGACAAGTGATATCACGATGGCAAACTTCGGCCGCCGGATAAAAAAGTCAAATATCATTGGGACGCACTTTCAGCAGTAGCAGGCTTGGGATCAACTTCCATGCCCTTACGTACCTTCTGAAGACCGGTAACAATGACTTTGTCACCCTCCTTCAAACCGCTTTCAATGACCATCAAGGAACCCTCCTGAGCTCCCGTGGTAATTCGTTTTACCTCCACCACATTCTTGTCATTGACGGCAAGGACATAAGACCCTTGCTGATCAAGCAAAAGCGCATTTTGGGGGATCACCAGTCTTTCCTCGGTGTCTTTTCGCGATATCAAAACCGTCACTAGCTGCTGATCTACAAGTAATGACTCTGGATTTGGAAACTCTGCTCTGACAGTGACCGTGTTGGTCGTGCTGTTGGCACTGGGTTCGGAATAAATTATTTTACCAGGCAGCTCATAAATACTGTCATCTGGCAGACGTAGCTTGATGTTGACGCTGTCATTACTCTCATGGCGGCGACTTATCTCGGTAAACAGTCTGTCAGGAACAGGCCAGGAGACTTGAATAGGATCTTGCGCCACCAGTAGAGCCAATGCTTCACTGCTCGGACCGACAAGCGAGCCTTTTGTTTCTGTAGCTTTACCAATGCGACCGGATATAGGGGCCTTGATATCCGTATAGCCCAGATTGATCTCGGCAAGATCCAAGTCAGCTTGATTGGACTTCACATCCGCCAATGCCTCTTCATATTTGGCGGAATTTTCGTCCAATTGGGATTGAGCGACCACATTCCGTCCTCTCAACTCTTTTGAGCGGTCAAGTTCAATTTTTGCCAGTTTGGCGGCGGCCTGAGAGTTTGCCAGATTTGCTTTCGCTTGGGCAACGGCTGCCTGATAAAGATCCTTCTCGATCTGAAATAGCAAGTCGCCTTCCTTGACAAAACTACCTTGCTCAAAGGCCAAAGGCCCAAGATAGCCATCTATCCGTGCCCGAATTTCAACGCGAGCGGTTGCCTCCACACGACCATAAAAGACGAACTGATCAGCTATTTCCTGCTTCTTGGCCACGGAAACAAGCACGGCTGGTGGAGCAGCTTTTTGTGAGGTATTTGATTGGGCAGCTGCATGTCCTGAAATTTGGCCGAAGCCAATAATAATCGTTGCAAAAACCCAGCAGGTAGCAATTGCCTGTTTCATTTTATTCCCCTAAAAGCCCGAGCTGTACTTATGAGTTTCACATTTACTGGGTGTGGAGTAAATGAAGAAATGAAAATTTGAAGTGAAGTCTTGCAACGCCTCCGGTGACAGTACGCTTGGCTATTCAAGCCTGCCCGCTTACAGTAAAGTTCGAAGCTGAAAATACGAATGAGGCAATTTTAATGGCTGTGCAGATCGGTCGCGGTACAAAGTTTTTGTATGGATTGGGGGCCATTGCCTATGGGGTCAAAGATAATGGTTTTACTAC
This sequence comes from Pseudomonadota bacterium, assembly GCA_024743055.1. GTDB lineage: Bacteria > Pseudomonadota > Alphaproteobacteria > Sneathiellales > Sneathiellaceae > Sneathiella. The sequence continues at coordinate 195,096 of JANSXH010000005.1, read as the reverse complement.
CTTTTTGATGATCTATTACAATCAGGTTCTCGGCCTTTCACCCTTTTACACAGGTCTGGCCATTCTTATTGCCCTGGTATTTGACGCCTTTTCCGACCCTTATGTAGGGCATCTATCTGACAATTGGCGGTCCCGGTTGGGGCGGCGGCACCCGTTCATGTATGCGGCGATTATCCCAATTCTTTTGAGTTACTTTTATCTTTGGAACCCTCCTGAAGACCTTTCTACCGCGCAGCTTTTTGCCTTCCTGGTTGTAGTGGCAATTGCTGTTCGATTGTTCATTACCTTGTTTGAGATACCAAATGCAGCAATGCTGGCTGAGATAACCCAGGATTATGATGGGCGGACGGGTTTGATGAGCCTTAGAAACAGTTTCGGCTGGCTCGGCGGAATTGTAATGGCGATTATCGCCTATACTGTTTTCTTGACACCAACGGACACTATTGAAAAGGGGGTTTTGAATGCTGAGGGATATCGATCGTTCGGGATCCTTGCCGCTTTCGTCATTATTATTTCCATGCTAATTTCAGCTCTTGGGACCCATCGTCTGATCCCTTTTCTTCCTCAACCAAAAGAAAAGACTGCCGGATCTAACCCCCGCTTTCTGGATAACCTGCGGCTTGTGTTGGCAAACGGTTCCTTTAGGGCACTTTTCTTCGCGTCAATGTCATCGATGCTTGCTTTTGGTACTATCTTCACTTTGCAGATATACTATGCCATTTTCTTTTTTGGCTTGAGCGCCCAACAGGTGGCCTATTTCGCGATCGTTATGATCTTTTCCGCCCTTATCGCTCTTTGGATGGTGCCTCGCTTTGCACGTGGCCAGGAAAAGAAGAAGGTGGTTCGATTTCTGGCTATTGCTTCGCTCCTTGTCAGCAATATAACAATCATCTTACGGCTCGCAGATTTATTGCCGGAAAATGGAGATCCAATTCTCCTTCCCATATTACTTTTCCATAACTTGGTCTATATTGGCTTTCTAGTAGCCCTTCAGACTGTATTTGGTTCCATGACAGCGGATTTGGTGGAGGAAACGGAGCGGCGAACGGGACATAGGATGGAAGGCCTTTATTTTGCTGCTATCTCTTTTTCAAAAAAGATTGTTTCCGGCCTAGGAATTTTTGCGTCAGGCGTTTTCCTGAGCATTGCCGGTGAAGGAAGACAAGTCGTTACAGAATCAGAGATGACGGCTGTCTCATACTTTTACGTTCCCTTTATTATGATTCTATATTTGATTACTTATTTATTGTGTCAAAAATACTCGATTACACGTATCGAGCATCAGCAAAATATTTCAGCGCTGAATACTTAATTTGTTAAGCAATAATTAAATAACAATATACTAATAAAAAGACCATTAATACGAGGCTTCATCTTCCGAGCCTTGGTCTGAAGATCATATTTGGTGAAAGATTAATTGTAAGTTGCTTCTTGGTCCAGAACCGATAGTATCTGCGGCATGCCTGATGAGGTCGTTAAGTAGGCGTAGTAAATGGCGAAAATATCAACAAGAAATAAAATAAAAATAGCTGCACAAAAATTATTCGCCGAAAAGGGGATGGATGGGGTCAGTGTACGTGAAATCGTCGCTGCTGCTGAGCAGAAGAATATGGCTTCCCTGCATTATTACTTTCGGACTAAGCAAGATTTGGCGCGTGAGTTGTTGCTGGACGCCGCCGCAGTCATTGAAGTGCGACGGGTCGAACTCCTGGATGAGTTGGAGGCAAACGGCGGCCCGAAATCTGCCCGCGAAGTTCTTTCCATCTTTATTGAAAGTGCCATTCTACCAGAAACTGACCCAAGGTCCTTGACGAATGTACGGTTGTATTTACAGGCTTTTCAGAATAATCCGAATTTCGTTCAGGAAACGGTCAATAATACAGGAGATATCGGTTATTTCAGGTGCCTAGCTCATTTAAAAATTTTTATGAGTGACATAAACCCTGAAACAATGGCGCGCCGCCTGTATCTAATGCAACATTACGTGTTTAATCTTCTTGCTGCGCGGGAAAGAGCGATCTCAAACAATAATCCGGAGGCGCAGTTCTGGGAAGGGGAAGGGACCCTGTCGGAGCTTGTTAGAACGGCAGAAGCTATGCTGCTAGCTCCGGACAATTGAGTCTGAATTTTTCCAAGGCAGGAAATCTGACTCTATTCGATCGGGCGGAAAAGTTGACACCGGATTTGCCGAAGCTACTATTTTTGCGTTGAAGTGAATTCGGGGGCGCTGTCATTGGATACCGCACGAATATTGGATGTTATCGTGATTGGTGCCGGGTTTTCCGGCATTTGCATGGGGATTAAGTTTCTTGAAGCTGGCAATCGCGATTTTATCATTCTGGAGAAGGAAAAAGAAATTGGCGGTACCTGGTATAAGAACAGGTACCCTGGGGCAGCCTGTGATGTTCCCTCCCATTTTTATTGCTTTTCCTTCGCGCCGAACCCAAATTGGAGTCATGTATACTCTCCGCAGATGGAAATTAAAACCTATCTGAAAGACTGTGCGGAAGAATTTGGTGTTCAACCCCACATTCGTTTTGACAGCGAGGTTGAGTTAATCCGATTTGACGAAAGCACGGCTCTTTGGCATGTTTCAGTTGCCGGAGGCAGAGATTATTCTGCTCGGCACGTGGTCATAGGGTCTGGGGGTCTTAATACTCCAAACATTCCTCATTTCAGCGGTCTAGGAAATTTTACAGGCGAAGTTTTTCACACGGCTTGTTGGCCGAAAGATGTAGATTTGTCTGGCAAAAATGTAGCCTTAATTGGTAGCGCGGCGAGCGCAGTACAAATCGTGCCAGAAGTGGCGAAGATTGCCAAAAGGGTGATGATCTTTCAACGCACACCAAATTATATCGCCCCTCGATTGGACAGAGCCTACACCAAATCCGAATTAGAAATGTTCCGCAAATCTGCTTGGCGCATGAAAATGCTTAGGCTTCGCTTATTCCTCCGTTATGAGTTTTTCCTCACCCCTTTATTTTTGCGAAGATCCTGGCTACGGAGAGTTGTCGCTAAGCGGGTTAATGATCATATGCGGAATGTCATCAAGGATCCTGAGTTACAAAAGAAGCTGGTGCCTGATTATGAGTTAGGATGTAAGCGAATCCTTATTTCAGATGACTATTTTCCTGCGCTCAACCGGGAAAACGTTTCTGTGATAACGGATGGCATCTCTAATATGGATGAAACGGGAGTTGTGGATGCGCTTGGGAAGCATCACGACGCCGATGTAATTGTCTTGGCGACAGGTTTCGACCTTAAAAAACAGATGCAATCAATCGAGATGATTGGCAGAGAGGGTTTGTCCCTAAAGAAGCTATGGGCAGAAGACCCAGCAGCGTTTCAAGGGGCAATGGTTCCTGGCTTTCCAAACGCCTATTTCGTTACTGGACCCAACACAGGGGTAGGGTCCACATCTGTTATATATATGATTGAAGCCCAAGCTGCCCTTATCATGAAATGCCTGGGCCTTGCAGGTAAAGAGAGGCTTATTGAACCAACACAAGCCGCCTATGACGACTATAACTTGAAACTACAAAATGACCTCGCTAATACTGTCTGGGCAACGGATTGTAGCAGTTGGTACAAGGATGAAGAAGGAAGAATTAGCACTTTGTACCCTCGGGCTGGCCGACAGTTTAAACGAGAAAAGCTCCGACTTCGTTTGAGTGATTTCGATATTCGTCAAAAATCCGACCGACAACTGACAAATCAGCAAATACCTAGTCAGTGAAGCATAAATAACAGGGAAGCAATATGGACTATCAGGGAAAAACAGCCGCCATTACGGGTGCTGGCTCAGGCATAGGTCGTGCTCTAAGCCTGAGCCTGGCACGTAAGGGCTGCAATCTGGCGCTCAGCGATATTTCCGAGGAAAGGCTTGATGAGACGAAAGCACTGATTGCGGATCAAAATGTCGGATGTTCACTGACGGTTCTCGATGTAAGCGATAGAGATGCTGTAGAGAGTTGGGCTCAGGATGCTGTAAGCGAATTTGGAACAGTAGATTTTGTTTTCAATAATGCCGGTGTCACAGTTGTCAACTCCGCCGATGACCTCTCTTACGAGGATTTTCATTGGATCATGAATATTAATTTCTGGGGCGTGGTCCATGGTAGTAAAGCCTTTCTACCGCATTTTCTAGAAAGGGGAGAGGGGGCGATTATCAATGTCTCCAGTCTATTTGGGCTGATTTCTGTTCCTTCGCAAAGCAGCTATAATGCCAGTAAATTTGCCGTTCGTGGATTTACCGAGTCTCTAGCTCAGGAAGTATCCAAAAAAGGCATAACAGTTTGTAGTGTTCATCCTGGCGGCATAAAGACGAGCATTGCTCGAAACGCCCGTTTCAATTCACCCGGCTTTGGCGCCAAAAATATGGAGGAGTTTACCCGTGCCTTTGAGAAGGGGGCTCGTACAACTTCAGAGGAAGCTGCAAATGTCATTCTTTCCGGGGTCGAGAAGGGCCGAAAGCGCATCCTGATCGGCGGAGACGCCAAGCTTCTTGATATTATTCAGCGACTAACACCAACCAGATACAATGACTTCATCAATCTGCTCTATCGACTAAACAGAAAGAAAAGCTGACACGATCGAGCAATCATTGATCTTTCTGAAATGCGGCTTCAAGTACTTCAGAGATTTTGTCTTCTTTTAGACCGATGGCAACGAATTCGGAATACGGTTCTGCAAAAGACGGTTCTTCTATTCTGGCGATATCCACATGTGCGCCTACTTTGTGAATGCTCCAGGCAGTTGTTGCATCCGGGCTTCTGAAAATACCCTTAAATCTCAAAACCGTGCTTGGTAGGGATGAAACGGTTTCCCACAAGGCATGCTTTTCGAACAGTTTTTGTGACTTCAATGCCCAATGGTCGAATATATCGCCATGGTTATGCTGCGACTTGGTCTCTATCGCAGTCATATCAGCAGCCTTCCCTTTGCCAAATATGATGTCCGGAGGAACTCTTCCATGATTGATATCAATGGGTTTCACTTCGTCGTTAAGGTCCTTAAGTTTATTCCTTGCCCGATTTTTCTGCACCTGAGATACGAGATCACATTTATTGAGCAATAAAATATGTGCAGAGCTTATCTGTTCCTTCATGACGTCTAACAGTCTCGGATCCTGAAGGCCGTCCTCCATATTTGCAGCATCGACAATTGTCACAATACCGTTGAGCTGTAGATCGGGTTCTGCTCGGGCGAAGTTGGCGATCCGGCGTGGTTCTGCGACACCGCTCGCTTCGATAAGCAACTGATCTGGTGCAGGCTCAAATTTGAGGGCTGCGTCAAAGGCTTCGAACAGATCACCCCCCATACTACAACAGGCGCAGCCGTTGGCGAGGCTGAGAATCTCGCCGTCCTGAGATTCAATCAAGTCTTCATCAATCGGCAAGGCACCGAAATCATTCACCAGAACAAGGATTTTCTGCCCTTCATTATGCCGTAGGAGATAGTTCACCAGGGTGGTCTTTCCCGATCCTAAAAACCCGGAAAGAACTGTCATGGGTAAAGGGGTCTCTCGAGGTGTCATGGGGTTTGAAATTTTTCTCCGGCCAGGACCGTGCCCCAGACCTTTACATCTTTAAGGCTTTCCGGTGCAATTTTCTGTGGATCGTCTTCAAGAACGGCGAAGTCCGCCCATTTACCAACTTCCACAGAGCCAACTTCATGGTCCATCTGCAATGTGCTGGCAGCCCCTAGTGTAATGGCTTCAAGGGCCTCATCGACGGTAATTTTTTCGTATTCCCCAAGAACCCGACCGCTTTCCGTCTGGCGGTTCACAGCGCACCAGGCGGTAAAAAGGGGTGCCATTGGCGTCACTGGCGCATCGGAATGTATAGTGAAAGTCACTCCGAAATCGAGGGCGGACTGACAAGCGTCCATTCGCGTCGCTCGGTCTGGTCCAATCGTCAGTTCATAATGTTTGTCGCCGAAATAATAAAGATGGTTGGCAAACAAGTTCGCACAAACCCCCAGCCGGTTCATTTTGCGGAATTGCGCTCTGTCCGCCATTTGGCAATGCTGTAGCACATGCCTGAGATCTGGGCGGTTATTTTTTGCTTTAGCGATTTCCAGAGCATCTAGGGCAGCTTCGATGGCTTCATCCCCATTTGTGTGGATATGCATTTGGACCCCGGCATCATTGAGAACGGAAACCAGCTCATTGAGCTGGTCTGGCAAGATGTTCCAGATCCCGTTGGGCGCACCGTTAAAATGGCCTGGCCATCTGATACGTGCCGTAAAGCCCTGGATAGAGCCGTCTGTCACAATTTTTACCCCGCCCAATCGCAGTTTATCTGTAGAGTGGTGAGCGAGTTCAAGCGCGCGATCTCGGGTTTCATCAACAGGCTGTGCCAGAGCATTCAGCATGGAGAGCAGGCGGATCGGATAACTATCCTCAGAAGTGATCGATGTCATTTCCGCTACATCCTCATCCGGCAGATCGTTGATGAGGTCTGCAGCTGTCGTCACGCCAACTCGATTACAGACCTTGCCAAAATCGATGATGCTGGATCTGGAACGGCCAAGCTCTCTCAAATTAATTCCCAGCCGACGCATGATCGGAAACATTGCTGCCATTTCCTGCAATTCACCATTGGGCGTGCCGTCCTCGCCTATTGCAATCCCGTCCACGCCCATATCAGCGACATAGTTCGCCAACTTTAAGGATGCTGAGTTGACTGTCATCAAATGAAAGTTGGAATGGACGACAGCGATTGGCCGATCACTGCTGACCGCATCCAGGTCATTCTTGTCAAGCCGACGAGCCATCAGGAAAATTGGATCGAAACCCCAGGCAACCAGCGGCTCTTCTGGGCCGAGCTTGGCCTCGGCTTCCTTCAATCTTTCCAAAACTTCTTCCAGGGATTTAACGCCAGGCCAATGCTTCCCATCAGGATCGATCCGGTCCTGGTAACCGACATAAGTAAACTGCCAGATACCGCCTGCCATCAGATGACAGTGACCTTCTACAAAGCCGGGCATGAGAATTTTGTCCTCAAAGCTTGTGTCCAGATTATGGTCTCCCCATCCAGCTAATTCTTGCTCTGTTCCAGCCGCTAGGATGCGGCCATCGCGGATGGCGACATGTGTGGCCTCGGGCTGAACAGGGTTCATCGTGATTATTTTTTTTGCTTTGAAAACTGTAGTGCCCGACAAGGTATGCTCCTCCCAACGGTGTTTTTTGTTGGACAGAGTTTAGTGCGGGCTTTAACCTCTGAAAAATAGATTATACTGCGGGTATTACTACAATTTTCTGAGGAATGGATGCGATATACTCTCAAACAGCTCAGGTACATTGATATCGCCGCTCGTCAACAATCCATTACCGGTGCTGCAAAAGCCCTCAATATCTCGCCTTCATCGATTTCATCAGCCATCGATGCCATAGAAGCCCAGACCAACAAGCGGATCTTTAATCGCTCGCCATCAAAAGGCATTTACGCGACCCAATTTGGCCACGGATTCCTCTCGAATGCTCGGCATCTACTAAAAGCGCATACCGTTTTCGAAGAAGCAATGGATGAACAAGCTAAGACGATTAACGGCTCTATAACCCTTGGATGCTTCACGCCAGCGGCACCGATACTTCTTCCAATGATTACGAAATCAGTGGCAGAGAATTATCCGGGAATCTCAATTCACCTTACAGAAGGCGACACCCTAAAAAATCTGAGGCATGTGGCGGATAATGAAATTGATCTGGCGATTGGAGCTAACCTCACCCTCGACGCCAATTTAAGTTTGAGCATGAACGTTGCCTTCATTCCTTTGTTCAATGCCCCACCTCATATTGTCCTCCCTCACAACCACGCCCTGTCAAAGCGCAGCTTGTTGTCCCTGAAAGATGTCTGCAACGAGCCAATGGTCCTGTTGGACCTAGATCAGACACGGGAGTATATGTTTAGCCTGTTTAACAACGACGATTTGTCCCCAAAAGTAGCCTATTCCTCTCAGACCGGCGAGATGGTCCGCAATATGGTGGCTGCCGGACTCGGATATTCCATTTTCAATTTGCGTCCGCTTCAAAAACAACAATATACAGTTGGCGATCTGGTGCGGATTCCGCTCAAACCACATTATACTGCTGTTGAATATGGAATCTTGCATCGTAGCGACGTTCAGCTCAGTAAGGCCGCTCATGTAGTGATCGACACTTGCGTGCGACTTCGGGATTCAGGAGCCTTTAACCAGGCGACCTTGCCGGAGGGAACACAAGGCTAGTTCCTCGGTAAAATGTTATAATAACAGTATAAAAATATATTTTACGGATGATTGAATCTTCTTTAGCCTCAAATAACCAAAAAAATACAAAATTATAATGTTCGATGTCACAGGAGGCAGGGATGAGGAAATTTGGAATTATGGTTGCGACCGCAGCCATGATGGCAACGGCTGGTTCAAGCGCGTTTGTCCAGGCTGATGAGCCAAAAAGTGGCGGTACTTTAGTTGTGGGCACAACCCAAAAGGCACGCCATTTGAACCCGGCAGTTCAGTCAGGAATCGCCACCGCGGTACCGGGAACACAGATATTTGCGACGCCTTTACGTTTTAATGAAAACTGGGAAGCGCAACCTTATCTGGCAGAAAGTTGGACTGTTTCCGATGATGGAAAGAGCATTACCTTGAATTTGCGCAAAAACGCGAAATTCCATGATGGCAAGCCAGTTACTTCAGAGGATGTCGCTTTCTCTTTGCAAACAGTGAAGGACAACCACCCGTTTAAATCCATGTTTGCTCCTGTAACCAGTGTCGATACACCTGATGCTCATACGGCAGTGATCAATTTTGAAAAGCCGCATCCTGCAGCCTTCCTGGCTATGTCCAGTGCCTTGCTGCCAATTATCCCGAAACATGTTTATGGAGATGGACAGGACGCGAAAAGTCATCCGGCGAACAGCGCCCCAGTGGGCTCCGGCCCGTTCAAGTTCTCTGAATTTAAGCCGGGTGAATATATTATTCTTGAGAAAAACCCCGATTATTTCATTGAGGGGCGTCCCTATCTCGATAAAATCATCATTAAGAACTACAAGGATCCTACAAGTCTTGCCCTCGCTGTCGATAAGGGCGAAGTCAATATGTATCCATTCCTGGCCACGACAAAAGACATCGCGCGTTTGAAAAAGAGCGATAATGTCATTGTCACAGATCGCGGCTACGAAGCTGTTGGTCCGGTCAACTGGCTGGAATTCAACACCAAGAACGAATACCTGAAAGACAAACGGGTCCGTCAGGCGATTGCATATGCGCTCGACCGTGACTTTATCGTCAATGCCCTGCATGGCGGTCAGTCCAAAGCAGCGACCGGCCCTATTGTTCCCGGCAGCCCATTCTATGCGGCTAATGCTAACAAATATGATCTGGATCTCGACAAGGCCAATGCGTTGCTTGACGAGGCTGGTTTTAAGCGTGGTGACGACGACATGCGCTTCAAGCTGACCATCGACTATATCCCGAACGCTGCAGAGCTGCAAAAAGGTGTTGCGGAGTATCTGAAGCCCCAGCTCAAGAAAGTAGGTATCGATGTAGAACTGCGTGCCTCCCCTGATTTCCCGACTTGGGCGAAACGGGTCAGCGGGCACGAATTCGATATGAGCATGGATATCGTTTTCAACTGGGGTGACCCGGTGATCGGTGTGCATCGCACATACCTGTGCGACAATATCAAAAAGGGCGTGATCTGGTCCAATACTCAGAGCTATTGCAATGAGGAAGTGGATGCCTTGTTAGCGGCAGCTGGATCTGAATTGGATCAGGCTAAGCGTATTGAGCTTTATAACAAGGCTCAGGAAATCATTGTTGATGAAGCCCCAATTGCCTACATCAATATGCTCCCCTATCACACGGCCCATGCCAAAAATATTGGTAACCCGCCGATGACGATTTGGGGAACAATGGCCCCCATGGACGAAATTTACCTCAAGTAAAATGCGTTCAGACCCAGATTACACAGTACGGACACCATCCACATGAATATGGCGTGGATGGTTGTCCGTCGCTTGTTCCACGCATTTGTGCTGGTTCTTGCGGTCCTTGTGCTCAACTTCCTGCTTATCCATCTTGCACCCGGGGATCCGGCGGATGTGATTGCCGGGGAGATGGGCGGAGCGACCGAGGAAATGCTCGCCGATATCCGCAAGACCTATGGGTTGGACAAACCAATCTATGTTCAGCTTGGCGTCTATCTCGAGCGGGCACTACAAGGGGACTTGGGTCAGTCTTTTTTCTATAATGCACCGGTTCTCGACCTCGTGGCAGGTCGGGCCGGGGCAACCATTCTTCTTGTTGTGACGGCGCTGCTTTTTGCCATCGCCGTGGGGACCTTGCTGGGAGTGCTGGCGTCCCACAAGCCTAAGGGAATAGTCAGCGGATTGGTGACCCTTGTTTCTGTGGTGGGCTATTCTGCGCCCATTTTCTGGACGGGCCTGATGCTGGTCATCCTGTTTGCCTGGGTCATTCCCATATTTCCCATCGCCAATATGTTTGACATCACCAAAGATACCGGATTTTTTGGCTTTATCCTGGATGTTCTTCATCATCTGGTTTTGCCCGCCTTGACCCTCGGCATTGTCTATCTCGCGCAATATGCACGACTGACACGTGCCAGCATGCTGGAAATTCTTGGCTCAGACTATATCCGAACGGCTCGTGCCAAGGGCGTTGCAGAAACCAAAGTTTACACTCATCATGCCCTTCGCAATGCCATTCTGCCTGTTGTAACCATTGCCGGACTGCAGTTTGGCAGTATTGTCTCAGGTGCCGTTCTTGTTGAGACGGTTTTCAGCTGGCCAGGTTTAGGGACCCTGGCATTTGAATCCATTCTTGCCCGCGATTACCCGACTGTCCTTGGCATTCTGTTTTTCTCCTCAGTATTGGTGATTATCGCCAACTTGATTACAGATCTCGTGTATCGGATCGTCGATCCGCGCATTCGGACAGGAGGCTGACATGGCAACTGTTGACGAACCCATTGTTGTTGAAAGCCAAAGCCCGATCCGCGAAGCGATGCGCGCTTTTCGCCAGAGCTGGGCGGGTATGCTTGGCCTTATTCTGCTGATTCTCGTAGTTCTCTTTACCTATGTGGGTCCGTTTTTATATTCGGTAGATCCGTTCGAAGTGATCTGGGCTCCGCTCACTGCCCCCGGCGAAACAGAGCGGGCACCGCTCGGTACAGACTATCTAGGTCGAGACATCCTGGCAGGCTTGATACACGGAGGATCGGCGACATTATATGTTGGGCTTGCTGCCGGCTTTATTACGATTACAATTGGCATTCTAATGGGAGCTTTCGCGGGGTTTTTCCGAGGTGCGGTCGATGAAGTTTTGATGCGCATTACCGAGTTCTTCCAAGTCTTGCCGGCGCTATTGTTTGCCATGGTGCTAGTCACTTTATTTCCGCCAAGTATCTATATCGTTGCTCTTGCTATCGGCATTGTCAGTTGGCCAACGACGGCACGTTTAACACGGGCAGAGTTTTTACGAATTCGGACTTTAGAATATGTCAATGCTGCCCGTTCAGTGGGGGCGAAGAACAGCCGTATCATGTGGCGGGTTATCCTACCCAATGCGCTGGCACCGTTGATTGTCTCGGCCACCCTAACCATTGGTATTGCTATTCTGTTTGAAGCCGGTCTCAGTTTTCTTGGGCTCGGAGATCCCAATGTTTTCAGCTGGGGCCTGATGATCGGAGCTGGGCGAGAATATATCCTTGATGCCTGGTGGGCGGTGACCTTCCCTGGCTTCATGATCTTTCTCACTGTGCTAGGTTTTAGTTTGGTTGGAGACGGCCTCAATGATGCGTTCAATCCAAAGCTGAGGGAGCGCTGATGACGAGCCTTCTGACCATCAAGGATCTGGTTGTCGATTTCAAGACGCGGGCAGGGAATGCGCGAGTTCTCAATCAGATTTCCCTGGAGCTTAAAAGCGGTGAAATCCTTGGGATTGTAGGGGAATCCGGTTGCGGAAAAAGCATGACCGCTCTCTCTGTGATGGGATTGGTACCTAGCCCGCCGGGTAAGGTTTCAGAAGGATCAATCCTGTTAGAAGAGGAAGATCTTTTGCAGGCTAGTAATGCCCGTATGCGCCAGGTGCGTGGCGGTATTATCTCGATGATTTTCCAGGAGCCAATGACCTCCCTCAACCCGGTTTTTCGGGTTGGCGATCAAATCGCTGAATGCGTCCTATTGCACGAGGACATTAGCAAAACTGATGCCTGGGAACGAGCGGTGGAAATGCTGACAAAAGTAGGCATTCCAGAACCGGCCCTTCGAGCAAAGGCGTATCCCCACGAACTTTCAGGCGGCATGCGTCAGCGGGTGATGATTGCCATGGCTCTCTCCTGTCATCCGAGAGTGCTAATAGCTGATGAGCCAACGACTGCTCTTGATGTGACCGTGCAGGCGCAGATTTTCGACCTGCTTAAGGATCTGCAGCGGGAAACCGGAACGGCCATCATAATGATCACTCATGATATGGGAGCCATAGCAGAATTGGCGGATAGGGTTGCCGTTATGTATGCGGGTCATATCATCGAGTCGGGCTTGACCAAGGATATTCTGGAAAATCCTCATCATCCATATACACGGGGTCTTATCGCTTGCGTGCCGCATCTGGAAACAGATCCAACGGAAGTTCGACCTTATCTTAGTGAAATCAAGGGCGTTGTCCCATCCCTGACAGAACTTGGCAAAGGATGTGCCTTTGCGGACAGATGTCCATACAAGACTCCGGTGTGTGAGGAACGTAGGCCAGATATTGAACCTATATCGGAGGGGCATGCGGTTGCCTGTCACAACGTCGAATATGTGGTGGCAGTATGAGTGACGAAACCCTTCTCGAGGTCCAGGATCTCAAAGTTCATTTTGGCGGCAAGAAGCTGTTCAAGAAGGCGATGGTTGTCCATGCGGTAGATGGGGTCAGCTTTACAGTACCCAAAGGAAAAACACTTGGGATCGTCGGTGAGAGTGGCTCCGGCAAGACTACAACGGCGCTCGCGGTACTGCGCCTCGTCCCGATTACAGCGGGAAAGGTCCAGTTGGACGATCTCGAAATCAGTGCTCTTGAAGGAGATGAGTTAAGACATTCCCGCAAACGCTTTCAGATGATTTTCCAAGATCCTTATTCATCCTTGGACCCCCGTCAAAGGGTTGGTGAGATTGTCCGTGAGCCCCTTGACCTTATGGATATCGGCGAAGAGAAAGACCGAGATCAGATGGTACGGGATCTGTTTGTCCAGGTGGGCCTGAGGCCGGAATTGACAAAACTGTTCCCTCATCAGTTTTCGGGGGGGCAGCGTCAGCGTGTGGGACTCGCACGTGCATTGTCGACGAAACCTGATTTGATTGTCTGTGACGAGCCAGTCTCTGCCCTTGATGTGGCGGTTCAGGCGCAGATCCTCAACCTCATGCGCAAACTGCAAGAGGATCTTGGGCTCACCTATTTATTTATCAGCCATGATCTCGGAGTTGTGCAGCATTTATGTGATCATGTTGCGGTCATGTATCTAGGACAGATCGTGGAACAAGCGGACAGGATTTCACTGTTCAAAAATCCACAACATCCCTATACCAAGGCGCTGCTGTCGGCCGTCCCCAAGGCCCGCGCGCGAGATGGCAGTGAGGAGCGGGTGCGGCTGAAAGGCGATCCACCAAGCCCCGTCAATTTACCACAGGGTTGCCGATTTGCAGGCAGATGTCCTGTAGCGATTGATAAATGTCACTCTGTTCCGCCAGAACTAAAGGACCGTGGTGACGGTCATATGGCATCTTGTCATTTGCTGGATGAATAAAATCAGGACTGCTTTTTCAGATCAGTGATTTTCTGCAACAAACCTCGGGTAGATCCATCTTTATCGTCAAATCCAGCACCACTCTTGATGAGAGGGAGTATCGCTGTTGCAAGTTCCTTTCCAAGTTCTACGCCCCATTGGTCAAAGCTGTTCAAACCCCAAATAATCCCCTCGACGAAAACTCTATGCTCATACAACGCGATTATGCGACCGAGTGTCTGAGGTGTAAGCTTTTCGTATACTAAAGTCGTGGATGGTCGGTTGCCACTGAAGACACGATGGGCAGCCTGCATTTCGATATCGTTTGTCTGTCCCTTTGATTGCAAGATCTGTTTCGCTTCAGCAAAACTACGCCCTTTCATCAGCGCCTCAGATTGAGCCAAACAGTTTGCCAGTAGCAAGTCGTGATGCTCGGCAAGTCCGGGTTCGTGGGATTTAGCTGCGACTAGAAATTCGCAAGGAACGACGCGGCTGCCTTGATGGATCAGCTGATAAAAGGCGTGCTGTCCATTTGTGCCGGGTTCTCCCCAGACGATTGGCCCGGTATTCCCGTTGATGGTTGAGCCATCCATAGCGACCTGTTTGCCATTACTTTCCATATCCAATTGTTGGAGATAGGCAGGCAGGCGGGCGAGACGTTGATCATAGGGCAAGATGGCCCGGCTAGCATAGCCACAGATGGAGTGATGCCAGATGCCTACAAGCCCCATAATCACTGGAAGGTTGACGTTAAGAGGGGCGGATCTGAAATGACTGTCCATCTCATATCCACCGCGCAAGAAAGCCTCAAAGTCATCGGGGCCAATAGCGATCATAAGGGAGAGGCCGATTGGCCCCCAGACGGAATATCTTCCCCCAATCCAGTCTCCAAATCCAAAAACAAAGTCCGGATCAATATCAAAGGCGGCTGTCTTTTCCAAAGATGTCGACACAGCGGCGAAATGGGCTGAACCGTCAGGGCCCAAGGCCTTGGTGATCCAGTCTTTTGCCGTAGTCGCATTGGTCATGGTCTCGATTGTCGTAAAGGTTTTTGAGGCAACGATAAACAGGGTCCGGTTTGGATCCAAAGTGGTCAGCAGGTCAGAGATCTGGGCGCCATCCACATTTGAGACAAAATGACATCTAGGGCCATCATGACAAGGCGCAAGAGCTAGGGTCGCCATGGCCGGACCAAGGTCAGATCCGCCAATGCCGATATTGACCACATCTGTAAAGGGACCGCCATCTGCGGCCGCAATGGCACTGGTTCGAATACCCATTGCAAAGGCACGCATACGTTGCAGGGTGTCACGAATTCCTTGCATGACATTTTCGTTTTCAACAAGCACCGGATCGTCCGAGAGATTTCTAAGAGCGGTGTGTAGAACCGCTCTTCCTTCTGTACGGTTTATTATGGAGCCCGAAAACATCGCATCGCGCTTCTCCTCCAGCCTTTTCGTTTGAGCAAGTTCCAGCAATAATGTCAGCGCTTTGTCGTCGATGCTGGTTTTGGAATAGTCGAAAAGCATACCTTCAAGTGAGGCGCTGAAATTTTCAAAGCGTGCTGGATCTTGATTGAACAGTTCAACAAGAGACACTTTCTCGATTGCCCGATGATGGTCATTTAGTCTGGACCATAAGTCACCTGTCATTCATTCTCTCCTGAACCCTGTTCCACTGCAATGAATTGCGCCAATAATACATGGACTGGGAAAATATCCCAGATACTGTTAATGAATTGCAAAAGATGAAATATCATTGAGCCTGAGGCCGAGCAAAAATACAACAAACAAGAGGATTGCCTAATTTCTCACAAGGGATATATTGAACATTCGTTCCATAAATTAATTTGAAGGACATCCGGGGTGTCGATAGTAAGAACGGTCGGACGGCCCAAGCTCGAAAATCGACCATTGGAACTCCTGACAACAGCGGCCGAGTTGTTTGCCAGGCAAGGATTCGATGGCGCCTCTATTCGCGATATTGCACGTGCAGCCAAAGTCCAACCAAGCTCCTTCTATCATTTTTTCAGATCAAAGGAGGACTTGTTCGAGGAAGTCTATGTGGAAGGGGTTCGACGGATTCGTGACGCTGTCACCGAAAGTATCCGAAGTGATCTCTCCCCTTGGGATAGATTAGAGGCGGCGTCGACAGCTCATCTGACAACTCTTCTGGAAACTGACTACTTCTCCATCGTCGTTGCCAAAACAATCCCCAATGGAGATCGTGAGATCGACGGGCGGCTCA
This sequence comes from Pseudomonadota bacterium, assembly GCA_024743055.1. Lineage (GTDB taxonomy): Bacteria > Pseudomonadota > Alphaproteobacteria > Sneathiellales > Sneathiellaceae > Sneathiella. The sequence goes on along the minus strand of JANSXH010000005.1, from coordinate 179,078 downwards.
TTGTACATCGGGACAACTATGAAAAACTGTTCATTAATTTGATCGACGACCTACCCAATACAACAACAAGAGACCAAAAATATTTGCGGTTTGCGTTATTTGGCGCACTTAACGCAACGGTGCAATGGTATCGACCCGGTCAGGACAGACCGGAGGAAATTGCTCACAATATCGTTCGGCTATTTCGCATCAAGCTGGATGAACAACAGGAAAAATAACATGTTCAAAATCGCCGAATTTTATGAATTTGGGCCTGCTGCAGAGGCTATTCAATTGGGATCCGCTCCTGACTTTGAGAAGCCTGAAGGCGATCAGGTCATCGTTGACATGCTGGTCATGTCCATTAATCCCGCAGACTTACTGACCATAGAAGGGAATTATGGCATTCGGCCAAAACTGCCCAATACGCCTGGTGCAGAAGGTGTTGGAAAGGTTACAGAGGTTGGACCGGATGTCAGGAACCTCAAAATCGGAGATATTGTATTGCCTCTCGGCGGTGGCAGCTGGCGAGAAAAAATTCGATGCCGGGAAACCATGGCCATCAAACTGCCCAAGGGCATCGATCTGCAGCAAGCCGCAATGATCAAAGCCAACCCGGCAACCGCCGAGGTCATGCTGTCTTCTTTGGTTGATCTGGAAGAAGGGGATTGGGTCATCCAGAACGCGAGCAACTCGGCAGTTGGACGATTTGTCATAAAAATTGCCAAGCAAAAGAAGTTGAATGTTGCGGCCATTGTTCGCCGGAAGAACCTTGTTGATATGCTTAAATCAGATGGTGCGGACTGCGTCCTGATCGCTGATGCGCAGACCCATACTCAAGACATGGTTCGCAAGCTCGACGCAGCCTGTGATGGAAACAGGCCAAAGCTGGCAATGGATGCCATTGGCGGCTATGCCAGTAATCAATTGGCCGCTTGTCTGGCCGATGGTGGAAAAATCTATAATTATGGCCTATTGAGCGGTAAGCCTTGTGAAGTAGATCCTTTTCATCTTGTGTTTCGGGCTATCGAACTTCGGGGTTTCTGGCTAGCTGACTGGTTCAAAACAGCGACACCTCCTGATATTGCAGATATGTATGGCCGGTTGATACCAATGGTTCAGAATGGTGAGATTTCCGGTGCAGTTGAGGCTGTATATCCGCTGGATGAGATAAAAACCGCCGTCGCCCATGCGGCAAAGGGAGGGCGCAGCGGCAAAATCCTGCTGAAAACTAATAAGAACTAACGAAAGGACCTGCTATGGCTGATCCAGTTAAATTGACTTTCTGTGTGCGAAAACGACAGGATCTTAGCTCTGAGGAGTTTTACGATTATTGGCTCAACAGTCACGGCCCGCTCGTGCAATCTTTTAAAGATGTATTGAACACCTGGAAATATACCCAGCTACATCGGCAGAATACAGCTCTGGGTGAGGCCTTGGCGACAGTTCGCGGCGGGCCAGAACCCTATGATGGGGTTGCGGAAATGTGGTGGCGAAACATGGCTGAACTTGAAGCTGCCATGTCGTCCGATGCAGGAAAGAAGGCAGGGCGCATCCTGCTTGAAGATGAGAAAAAATTCATCGATCTTGAAAATTCGCCTGTCTGGCTGAACGTTGTCCATCAAATTGTCAATGAGGATGCCAAAGCATGACCCAACTCGCTATCGAGAAGATTGATAACATAGCTCTAGTTCGATTCTGTAATCCACCGCTTGGCTATATGGATGGGGAAACTGAAAAGGAGCTGAAAGCTTTTATAGATGAAGTTGAAATGGACGATGACATTCGGGCCGTGGTTTTCACAGGTGGAATAGAGGACGTTTTTATCCGCCATTATGATGTCTCAGTCCTCTATCAACGTAGTAAGGCGATGGCTGAAAAATCCATGAGCTTTGACATTTCCCGTCCGGTGCCTGAACCTATACTGCATCAGTGCCTTCGCCGAATGGAAGCCATGCCGAAGGCTTTTATTGCAGCCATCAATGGCAGTGCCATGGGCGGCGGGTTTGAACTGGCCTTGGCGTGTGACATTCGCCTTGTGAAAGAGGGTCCCTATGATCTCGGCTTACCAGAAATCAATCTCGGAATTCTTCCAGGTGCAGGCGGAACCCAAAGACTTCCGCGTCTTATTGGGGAATCAAGAGCATTGGAAATTGAACTTCTTGGTCGAACCATGAGCCCGAGAGAAGCCAAGGACATTGGTCTGGCCGCTTATTGCGTTGAGGGAGATGTCGTTGCCAAGGCACTTGATGTGGCCAAGGCCCTCGCAAACAGATCACCGAAAGCCTTCGCGCACATAAAGAAGCTGGTTCGAGGGGCGGCAACATCCTCGTCAGAGGATGGATTAGCGCAGGAACGCACCTTGTTTTGCGATCTTATGGTTGATGAAAGGGCACTTTCGGAAATGGGGCGCATGGATCGCGGTGAGCGGGATATTCGGGATCCGGATTTTGCAGCCAGCTTGACCAAGAAGTGAACTCAGCAGGCGTTTTTATGCTGGAACAGCTTCAGATTTCCAGGAAATGATTTTCAGATCCTTCACAAAGATCGAGTAAATCACCGGAACCAGAAGCAGGGTCGTAAAGGTGGCGATACTCAGGCCCCCAATTTGGGCAAAACACAGAGGCTGCCAGAGCGGGCCGCCGTGGATTGCGAGGGGGCCCAGAGCAAAAACTGTCGCGCCAACAGTGATCAGGACTGGTCGCAATCGGACAATACCGGCATCCAGCAAAGCCTGCTCAAGCGGCTCGCCTTTTTCACGCATTTCTTCTATGAAATCGAACAGTACAATGACATGGCTGACGATCACTCCAATCAAGGCCACGATACCGAGGAATGCCATAAAGCCGAAGGGACTGTTGGTAACAGCCAAGGCGATCAGGGCGCCAATGATGCCGTAGGGGACAGTTGCCAGAACCACCAAAGGTTTGACGGCATTTCTGAACTGAAAGACAAGGGCAACGAAAATAAGGCCCGTGGAAATTCCCATAACTTTTGTCAATTGCTTGAAGCCATTTTGGGCATTGGCCTGCTCACCGGAAATCTCCATTTTGAATCCGGGCGGCAGACGTTTCTCGAAATCCTTGAGGTCCTGATCTACTAGCGCCATGACTTCTGAAGGCAGGACATTATGAAGCGGGAATGCACGCACGTTCACCGCTCTGAAATGTTCCAAATGACGTATCCGCTCTGTATGCAAGTCATAGGAGACGGTAGCTATTTGTCCGAGCGGTATCTTGTTGCTGTTTGTTGTGGCAAAAACATATAGGTCCTCAAGATCAGAAATCTCCGCGCGCTCGGAAGGTTCCAATATGGTGACCACTGGGATGTTTTTATCCCCTCGCTGCATAGAAGTAACCTGATTGCCGTTTAGGCCGCCTGAAGAGGAGGCGGCGATTTCCTCATTGGTGACCCCGGCGAGAAACGCGCGGTCAGAATCGATTTCCAAACGAAGCCTGATGGACTCACGACCCCAATCGTCACGGGCTCGGGTCGCATTGGGAGCATTTCTCAAGATGCTGACAAGTTCAGCTGACAGTTTTCGCAACGCCTCGATCTCTGCAACGTCCTGAGGCCCATCAGACTGCACGGCGGTTTTGGCGTAGAGGCGGATATCAATCGGATAGGGAACAGGATTGGTTTGCAGCTGCCGAACGTCAATAACGGCGTCGGCGATTTGGGAACTTAAGGCTTCTTGAAGAGGACCGATGAGTTTATTTGTCAGATCCTTGTCGTTCACCCTCATCACCAATTGGGCATAATTTCTTTGGTGAAGTTGCGGGGTGACGGAGAACCAGAAGCGCGGCGCTCCTCCTCCCATAAAGCTGGCGATTGACTGCAGAGGGTCACCGCCGCCGTCAGGGCCAAGTTCTGCACCAAACTTTTTGGCCACTTCCTGTATGATTTTTTCGGCCCTCAGAACCACATCTTGTGTTTCATAAATGGTTGCGTCATTTCTAAGCTGAACATCTGCGTAAAACAGATACTGCACATCATCTGGAAAGAACGACGTTTTCAGTGTTTCCTTCAGGGGAATGATCAGGGCAAAAAAGGCGAAGGAAATCAGAAGGGCCTTTTTCCGATGGTTGATCAGAATGCCGCCGACCTTGAAATACAAACCGGTAAAGCCTTTGGTCCGCCGCTCTTCCATTGTCGGCTCCGGTTTTTTTCGGGGTCGGAGCAGGTAATATCCGAGAAACGGCAAGAAGCTCATGGAAACAAGCCGCGAGCATATCAACGCTGTCGCCATGACGACCGGGAGACTATATAGAAATTCCCCCGTATTCCCTGACAGCAAAAGGAATGGCATATAGGCGACCACATTAGTAATGGTGGCAAACATGATGGCATGGGCAAGCTTTGTTGGACCTAACCAGGAGGCAAGACTTCGAGGCTGACCCGCCGCCATACCCCGCTTGATGGCGTCACCTGCCACGACGGGGTCATCAATGAGCAGGCCAAGGGCGATGATCAAAGTAGCAATGGAGACCTGTTGCAGCTGAATGCCAAGAAGATCGATGACCCCGAATGTCATGGCCAGCGTGATGGGTATGGCCAACATCATGAGCAGCGCAGAGCGCCATTCCCAGAACCCGAGAAGCGAAATAATCACAACCAGCACCACCGCTTCAATCAGGGCTGTCATGAATAGATCGATATTCTCAGCAACCTGGCTCGGCTGGTTTGATACCCGCGCAATGACAAGATCATCCGGTAGATGCTGCCTGACATCAGTCATGGCTTGGGTTACAGCTTCGCCAAATTCGCCAATCTGTCCGCCTTCGCGCATTTGAATGGCCAGGGAGATTGCCTTGCCGCGATGCCATTTCCCGCCGTCATCCCGCCAGTTATAGTAATTCAGAAATTCCGGCGGAGACTGATAGCCGGGGACGACATTTCCAACATCCCGTAAATAAACAGGAGCGCCGGATGCGGACTCTGTAAAAGCTGTACCGCCAATCTGGTCCGGATCCGTATACTGCCCAACCGGCTCAACCAGCACATTGGAACCACCGGCGTGGAATTCTCCACCCGACAGATCACTGTTGCGCGCGGCAATAGCGTTATTGATGTCGCTTGGGGTCAGGCCATAGGACGCAAGCAGGTCCTGGGAATATTCCAGAAAAATCCGTTCATCAACAACACCTGAGCTCTGTACAACAGTCACTAGCGGGATGGTCTGCAAGGTTCGGGTAATCAGATCAGAAAAGTCGTTCAATTCACGATAGCTGAATTTTTGACCAGGGGAGGCCTGTAAATTTGCATTTGTTTCAGATGGGCTATCAATGACGACAGCGGGCCATGCGTCCTCATGAAACTGGACCATACCAAGCTTTGTTCGTAGGAACTCATTCAGCTCATTTATCAGAGCGCTGTCACTTTGATCTGTCGCAAAATCGATCCCGATAAAACCAGAGCCTCGCATGGATCTGGCATTTTTGATCAAGCGTTTTTGTAGAAGATAGTTCTTCAGCAAATCCATATTGCGGCTGGGGGCATCCAGATTGATATCCCGCGGCATCACCACAATAAGGGATCGACGTGGCAAGGCATCGGACGATCCTGCGCTCTCGCGAACAGTTTCTATGGCATCTTCAATATCCCGAGCGCGCAAGGATATCTCTACCGGTCGTTCCGCTGGGCTGGCAAGGGTCAATAGGATTGCTGCTGTATTTCCAAAGCCATCGTTAAACTGGATCTCCCCGGCGCCGTCCGGCAAGGTTTGCGAAAGGTCATTGAGCTTGAGATTGATCTCGTTGAAGGCCTGCTTAGTATCGTCCAGGGATTCCGACAGCTGAATTTGTACGATCGACAAGTTAGGTAAGGTCAGGGATTTGATGGCGAACTTTGACGGACTGGTCTCGTGTAGATTAGAGCTTTCCGCCACTTTTTCTTCCACCGGGCGGGTAATGAGTTGCTCAATCTTAGAAGCATCGGCACCGGGCCAACTGGTAATGGCAGTAGCCACCCGGACCTGAATATCCGGGTCTTTGGCTTTGGGCATCGAGATATAGCCATAGGCCCCCCAGAAGAAGACGGCAATCAGCAATATCCACGAAATATGCCTGTTTTCCGTAAAGTAGCGCGCCGTATTTCTGGTTTCGGTAATGTCACTCACGGGCCATTCCCCAACCTGTTTTTTGTGCTACGGTCACGGAATAACTGCCACTTTCTGGCCATCAGCAACAAACGCCGCGCCTTTAACCACAACTTGATCCTCAGGGGTTAGGCCACCCAGAACATCAATCTTGTTACCATAAACCTTACCAAGCTCGACGGTCTGAAGGGAGACGGTTTGGGTATTGTCCTGTTTTTTAAGAACGAAAACCGCATATCCGTTTGGATCATCCTTCGCCTTTACTATTGCGGACAAAGGAATGAGAGCGGCGGAATGGGAGGCTGCCTCTTTGCTGATATCAAGGGAGGCAATCATTCCGACTTTCAACAAACCTTCCATATTGTCGACATCGACTTTGACATCAAACACTCGGCTATTGGTATCCGCAGAAGCTGAGATCTCAGATATCTTTCCGCTGAATTCCTGATTTGGAATAGACTGGACTATAAACTTTTGAGGATCACCGACTTTGAGCCCTTGGCTAATCGTATCCGGTACACCGAAAACGGCCTTCATAACCGTGGTATCCGCGACGACAAAACCGACGGCGCCAGGAGATACTAGAGTCCCAATATCCACATTGCGTTGTAGAACGACGCCGGAAAGTGGCGCTTTCAGATCAAAGTCCTGAAGGTCATTCTCCGCTGTTTTCTGCTGAGCTTTGGCGCTGTTCAACTGGGAGACAGCGTTTTCATACTCCTGTTTCGCAGAGTCAAAATCAGGGGCAGTCATACTGTTGGACTTGAACAGGGCCTGAGCCCGCTCATAATCTTTTGCAGCCTTGTTGAAATTTGCCTGAGCGGAAGAAACCTGTGCACTAGTTTCTTTGATACTGTTGCTGGCATCTTTGCTGTCAACCTTGGCGAGGACTGCATTCTTCTTGACGATGTCTCCAGACTGTACGGGGCGATCGGCTCCGTCTGCCGTCTTTTCCTGCAGCAAGTCTGTTACATACCCATTCACCTTGAAGGCGACATTGACCTGAGAGTTGGCCTCAATATTGGCCGTGTAACTTACGGCATTCGTCAGGTCGGTGACCGCTGGAACCTGAACACGTACAGGGGTGAGGGGAGCTGCTGCCTCTTTATCTTCGGAATCACAGGCTTGTAGAAGCAATCCGCAACAGACGAGCCCCGCCACCGCAAAAATCTTTAGCGGCATTTACTCTTCTCCCAAGGCTTTTTCAAGTTCTGCACTGGCATTCCACACGGCAAGTTGGGCCTGATGATAATTGTCATCAGCCTCAGATAGTTCGGATCGGGCATCCAGAAGATCACTAAGAAGAATGGTTTTGGCCTTATATTGATTGAAACTGACCCGCAATTGCTCAGCGGCAGCCTTTCGTGCCAATTGAGTGACGGGAACAAGGCTTTTTGCAACTTCCAAATTGCGGATATCCTCGCTTACTTCAGCCTTTATCTGTTCTTCATTGTCGCGAAGTGAGTTTTTAGCCTGCGACAGCGCCCGTTTGGTTTCCATGACCTGATCGCCATTCCGGCCCCAGGTAAAGAATTCCCATTTCGCAATGACGCCAACATATAGGCTTTCATCTGGAATTAATTCGATGCGGTCAGAGCGTCCATAACTTGCTACCAAATCGACCTCAGGATAGTAATCAGTTTTCTGGATCTCCAGATCCGTTTCTGCTTCCTTCACCTGGAGACGGGCCTCTTGGGTTTCCGGCCGGCTGGCAAGAGCCTGTTCTTCTGCCGTTGCGGGATTATATCGAAGCATTGGATCGGCAAACGCCAGGCTGACACTAAAAGGCGTGGAAATATCTCGATCGAGCAGCGAATTGAGCTGCTGCTTGCTTGTCAGGATATCGTTTTTTGTGGAGAGAATATCATGTCGAGATGACGCTAGCTCAGCCTCGGCATTTAAAAGCTGATATTCAAGGGCCGTTTTCTGGGCCACTTCATCTTTCAGTATTTTCACTAGCTCCGTATAGAAATCGACTGAGGCTTTAGATGATTCAATCGTACTTTCGCTGCTCAGAATCTGATAATAGAGTTGTTTGACCTGCCAGGAGACGGATTGACGGGTTTCCCTAAGCTGTTGACGCGCAATATCCTGCTGAATCTCAAGTTTATCGATATTGAGGCCAATCTCATACAGATCCAAAAGGGGCTGCTTCGCGGTCAGAGAATAGTGGGTGCTGAAACCGTCTGTTGTGTCGATACTTACATCGCTGGAAGGAACCGGATTGCCACCGACCGTGCCAAGGGACCCTTCTTTGAAGGTATAATCATTATCGACAAAATTCTGAAAGCCGCGCACATTTGCGCTGAGTTGCGGATAGCGTTTTGTTTTTAACGCTTCTGATTGATCTCCCAGGGCCTTAATTTGGATATCAGCGTTTTTTACCTGAAGGTTCTGGGACCGAACGATATTCAGCGCTTGTTCAAGTGTGAGGACAGGCCCTTCCGAGGCGTGAACCAACGAGATGGAAAGCCCTAAAGCTAGCAGCGGAACTGTTAGAAAACGAAGATGTTTCGGCATACCGACTTTCATCTAATGGAATGAGTTTGCCTGTCTAAAAACCATACTCACACATTATTACAATGTCAAAATGATAGGGTGGTCTGAGCTATATGTGATACCTATTCAGTCGCGGGATCTGTTTCAAAGTCCGCTGGAAGGGTTATTTCAATTAGTTCCAGGTCATCCGAGTGTTCAAGTTCGCGATGAACAATACCTGGTTTCTGGTGAACGCATGAACCGGGTTTCAGAAGAACTTCCCCTTCGCCTTCATACCAGAATTTGACCCATCCTTTGAGGACATAGACCATCTGAAATTCAAGGGTATGATAATGGGTATCACCTACAGCATGTTTGCCAGGAACCGCACGAATGACATGGGCGCCAAAGCGGCCGTCTGTTGCTTCCTTAATCCCGAGATCCCGATATTCAAAGAAGCCTCGCAGGCCTCCAGAAAAATCTGCGTCCTCTTCATGACTGACTGACAATTTCATTTCATGGATCCTCCCGTTGGTTATTATGCGCTTAATGCTTTTGGCTGCTGCGTCCGCCATAACAGCAAGGCCATTATTAGCATATTCACCATATTCCAGGCGATACCATTCATGAAGGCGGCCTGATAGGATCCCGTCAGATCATAGATCCATCCGGACACCCATCCGCCGAGGGCCATGCCGACAACGGTCAGCATAATCACAAGGCCAACCCTTTCACCAGCCTCTTTTGCTGGGAGGTATTCCCTGACGATAAGGGCATAGCTCGGCACAAGCCCTCCTTGCGACAAGCCAAAAACTAAGGAAACAATATAGAGCGACATCAGTCCGTCAAATGGCAGATATAGGAATAGGGCTGAGCATTGCAGGAACGACCCCAACAAGACTGTCCGCACCCCTCCGATATGGTCAGCAAGGAAACCGGATGCCAGGCGGCTAGCTATTCCGCCCAATAGCATGAGAGAAAGCATCTCTGCGCCGGCAGCGACACCAAAGCCGAGATCCGCACAATAGGCGACGATATGAACTTGAGGCATGGACATCGCAACACAGCAACTGATGCCAGCGATACAGAGTAACCCCTGAAGAGCACGGGGGGAGAGGTTAATTTTCCGTGTCGGAACATCATTGACATCAGATACTTCGACGCCATCAACAATCCGTGAGGGCAACCGCCGTCGCAAAAACAAAGCGAGAGGGATCATCCCGACAAAAGAAACGATGCCGACAAGAGTATACGCGTCCCGCCAACCATCGTTGGCTATGATATCTTTGAGGATCCATGGCCAAACAGCGCCCGCAAGGTAGTTGCCGCTGGCCGCCGCAGCTACAGCGATCCCGCGGCGATGTTCGAACCAGTGTGAAATATCGGCAATCAGGGGGCCAAAGGTGGCAGCTGAACCGAGCCCGATACAAACGCCTTGCAGGATCGTAAATACCCAAATGTTTGGCGCGATCGCGCTCAAGAGGAAGCCTGAGCCGAGAAGGATCGCCGCTCCTATCAAAGGTAAAACAATACCCAATCTGTCAACAAGCTTACCAATGAGAAGATTTCCTATAGCAAATCCGATCATCGTGGCCGTAAAGGGGAGCGAGGCTTCCGATCGGTTGATACCAAACTCTAATTGCACTTCCGGTAGGACAATTACGACAATCCACATGCCGGCGCTCCCGATCGTTGCAATCAGGACCGAAAGGGTCAATCGGAACCAGGAGTATCGGCTGTCCAGCACAGACGAACCTGACACCGTATTTTGGGTGCGTTTGATCATCGAAAGGGCCTTGGGATGGTATAGGGGGTGACCAGAAGAAATCCTGAACTTGAAGCATGTTAGCATAATGTGAGACAGGAGCGCATCAAGTATTTGCTGATTGAAATCATGTCAGATCAGTTTAAGCTAAATTCTGATGTCTATGGATAAGATTCAAGAAATCCTGCAGCAAGCTTGGGATCATGTAATTGCGTTGGGATCAGACTTTGATGTCCTGGCGCAGTTAGGCGGTGTCATTGCTGGCTTGGTCGTTGCCTATATAGCTCGAACAAGATTTCAGGCGATGTTGGCAACATTGCAAGATCGATTGCCAGAAAACTCACCCTTTGGCCGTGGCGTTGAGATTTTATCCGGTCTGGCGATCCCTCTCATTTGGCTTGTCATTGAATTTGCGCTGTTGGCCATTTTCCAGGGGGTTGGTCCGCCATCGGTCATCCTGAGTGCTGTTTGCTCTCTGCTGAGTGCCTGGATCATCATTTCGATTGTCACCAGTCTGGCAGAGAACAAAATTTGGGCGCGCATTGTCGCTGTCTGTGCCTGGACGATTGCAGCCCTCAATATTCTAGGACTTTTGGAACCGACCTTGGTCTTTCTGGAGGGGCTGGCTTTCCGGCTTGGCGAAACGCAGATTTCCATGCTGGGTGTCGCCAAGGCGTTGGTGGCGGGTATCATTGTTTTCTGGATAACTTTCGGGCTCTCCCGTTTCCTTGAAGCGCGTATCCATAAGACAACAGCGCTGACCCCGTCTGTTCAGGTGCTGGTCGCGAAGCTGGTGCGTGTCGGGCTGATTGCAGCCGCTATCCTGATCATTCTGTCTAATTCAGGTATCAATATCACTGCCTTCGCTGTGTTTAGTGGCGCTCTTGGTGTCGGTATTGGCTTCGGTCTTCAAAAAATCGTCTCAAATCTGATCAGCGGCATCATTCTGCTGCTGGACCGGAGCATCAAACCCGGAGACGTTATCGAAATCGATGAGACCTATGGGCGGGTCAATACCATGGGAGCCCGCTACGCCTCAGTCATTACCCGGGATGCGACGGAATATCTTATTCCAAATGAGGACCTGATTACACAGCAGGTGATCAACTGGTCCTACAGCTCCCGAAATGTAAGATTGCGGGCGCCGATCGGAGTGGCCTATGACTCTGATGTTCCAAAGGTCATTGATCTTGTTCAGAAGACGGCCGGGAAAGTAACCCGTGTTCTTTCTGAACCCGCTCCCCGCTGCCTGATGAGGGGGTTTGGGGACAACTCCATTGATCTAGAACTGCGCTTTTGGATTTCCGACCCGGAAGCGGGCTGTAGAAATGTGACCAGTGATGTTCTGGTAGAGATCTGGCGCGCCTTTAAAGAAGAAAACATCAATATCCCCTTCCCACAAAGAGATATTCGGGTAGAAATGATTGATAACAAAAAACTAGGTCAGAACTGATCTGAGGAATTAGCATGATAGAAAATACAATCGCTCGCTGGCATCAGCTGGTTGCTTCCAATGACCCGTCGGGGCTTGATGATTTGCTGCATGATGATGCAATCTTTCATTCACCTGTCGTTTTCACTCCGCAAGAAGGGAAGGCGAAAACCCAGATGTATTTGACGGCGGCGTTTTTTGTGTTTTTTAACAACGAGTTTAGATATGTCAGAGAAGTCGTCGGCCAGAATGATGCGGTTCTTGAATTCGAGACGGTCATTGACGGGATAACCGTCAACGGTGTTGATATGATCTCCTGGGGGGAAGACGGGCGTATAACTGATTTCAAGGTTATGCTTCGACCTTTGAAGGGGGTAAATATCATTCATCAGATGATGGCTGAGATGCTTAAAAAAGCCTCCTGAAACCGCTCTGTTTGCATCGTCACATATATAAGCTAAGTTGACGCAAGTTGATGTGGATAGGATAAGCTGAATGACGCAAGATCAAATTCTACTATTTTCCCTGTTTGGTATTGTATTTGCGTTATTGATCTGGGGGAAATGGCGCTATGATCTTGTTGCTTTTGTTGCCCTGATCATCGCTCTTGTCTTGGGTCTTGTCCCGACTAACCTCGCTTTCTCAGGCTTTGGCCACCCTGCGACCGTCATTGTTGCTCTTGTTCTGATTGTCTCTCGTGGGTTGGTCAATTCAGGCGCCGTCGATCTGATTACCCGAAAATTGACAGCCCTTGATCTGAAACTCTCAAGCCATATCATGGCAATGAGCGGGTTGGGTGCAGTATTCTCGGCCTTTATGAATAATGTGGCCGCGTTGGCTCTGCTAATGCCTGTGGATTTGCAGGCTGCTGCGAAAGAAAAACGTTCCCCGCGCATAACCCTGATGCCGCTCGCCTTTGCGACTATTCTTGGCGGGTTGGTAACTCTTATCGGCACCCCGCCGAATATCATTATTGCGTCCTATCGGGAACAGGCGCTTGGTGATCCTTTCACGATGTTTGATTTTGCCCCTGTCGGTATTGTTTGCGCTGTTATCGGTATTGCCTTCATAGCCATCATAGGTTGGCGCCTGATCCCAGGTGCGAAAGATAATAAAAGCCCGACAGCAGACCTGATGGATGAAGAAGGCTATCTGGCTGAACTCGTTGTTCCGGAAGCCTCGCCAGCGATCGGACAATTGGTGCGCGAGCTTGACGAGATTGCAGATAACAATGATGTGGCTGTGGTGGGGCTAGTCCGCCGGCATAAGAGGCTGGCCGGACAGGCGCGAAATGTGGAAATTCGTGCCGGAGATATCCTGGTGGTCGATGCTGGTCCCAAGGCTATCGACCAGTTCCGCGGTGCCTTGAAACTCGAATTTGATGGTGAAAAGCGTCACGAGAAAGTTGCTTCCGGCGGGATGACAGTGATGGAAGTTGTCGTCCCTCGTTACTCCCGGATAGAAGGCCGCTCCGCTATTTCTTTCCGGCTCCTCTCCCGTCATGGTGTGACATTGTTGGGTGTCTCTCGTCAGGGTGCCAAGTTTCGGGACCGGGTTCGCCATCTGAATATACAAGCAGGCGATGTTCTTTTGCTGCTCGGCCCTAGTGATCGGGTTCCGGAAGTCGCGCAATGGCTGGGCGGTTTGCCGCTGGCTGAGCGCGGTCTTTCTGTTACCCAATATCGCCGAGCTGGACTTGCTGCCGGTATTTTTGCGGCTGCCATCGCTGTCGCCAGCTTTGGCGGATTATATCTTGCTGTAGCCTTGGCCATTGTAGTAGCCGCTTATGTAGCGCTTGATATTGTTCCCATCCAGGAGGTCTACCACCAGGTTGAATGGCCAGTTATTATTCTTCTTGGATCAATGATACCGCTTGGCGCTGCACTAGAAGCTTCAGGTGGGACCTCGCTCATTGCTCAAGGCATTGTCGATCTGACGGCAGGATTGCCTGTTATGGCGGTTTTGTTTGTCCTAATGATCGTTGTCATGACCTTATCAGACGTTCTTAACAATACAGCGACGGCCGTTATCGGTGCCCCGATATCCTTAGATATTGCCATGCGTCTTGGCGTTAATCCGGATCCATTTCTGATGGCTGTCGCAGTTGCAGCCTCTTGCGCCTTCCTAACACCGATCGGTCACAAGAATAACACCTTGATTATGGGACCAGGCGGATACAAGTTTGGGGACTATTGGCGAATGGGCCTGCCTCTTGAAATTCTGGTCATCGCTGTAGCCGTTCCGGCCATTTTGTTCTTCTGGCCGTTATAGCTGACAAAACAGAGATTTTTCTACATTTTTTGACAGGAATAGGAATTGTGATGCTGAAAGGAAAGAAGGCTCTGGTTACGGGTTCTACTTCAGGTATCGGCGAGGGCTATGCCCGAGCTCTGGCGGCAGAAGGGTGCGATGTCATGATCAATGGTTTTGGCGATGCCGGGGAGATTGAGACTTTGCGGCAGTCGATTGAAACTGACCATGGGGTTGCGTGCCACTATCATGGGGCAGATATGAGCAAGGCCGAAGAGATAGAAGATATGGTCGCCTCGGCAAGCGCAACAATGGGCGGTGTGGATATTTTAATGAACAACGCCGGCATCCAGTTCGTTGCGCCTTTGGCCGAGTATCCAGTAGAGAAATGGGATGCCATTATCGCCATCAATCTGACTTCCGTATTTCATACCACGCGGCTCTGTATTCCAATCATGCGGGAGCGGGGATGGGGGCGGATTGTGAACACGGCCTCGGCTCACGCCATCGTCGCGTCGCCCAACAAAAGCGCTTATGTCGCCGCTAAGCATGGCGTTGCGGGCCTCACCAAGGCAGCGGCTCTCGAGGTGGCCAGGGACAATATTACGGTCAATGCCATTTGCCCGGGATATGTCTGGACGCCCTTGGTTGAGAAACAAATTCCAGATACCGCTAAAGCCCGCGGCATGACGGAGGAAGAAGTAATCAACGACGTCATGTTGAGTGCGGCGGCGACCAAGAAATTTGCAACCATAGAACAGGTTGCTGCATTAGCGATCTTTCTGTGCGGTGATGCGGGTGAGAATATTACGGGCAGTTTGCAATCCATTGATGGGGGATGGACAGCCCAATAGCGGTTTGGACTTGGCCATATGAATGACAGGCGCATAGAACTTAGAATAGCTGGACGGCCCCGGGATATAGGGGGTTTTAATGTCAGACGGCTTTTGCCTGTGGCAAAGAAACGTTCTGTCGGGTCATTCGTATTTCTCGATCATATGGGGCCTGTTGTTTTGCCTGCCGGTGAGGGAATGGATGTAAAACCGCATCCGCATATCGGCTTGGCGACGGTCACCTATCTCTATGAGGGGGCCATAATGCATCGGGATAGCCTTGGCACTGAACAGGAAATACATCCGGGTGACGTCAACTTGATGACGTCAGGTCGTGGAATTACCCATTCCGAGCGCAGTGGTGATCAATCGCGGCAAAAGGAAGAACGAATCAATGGATTGCAAATGTGGGTGGCTCTGCCAAAAGAACATGAAGATATTGAGCCATTTTTCACCCATGTGCCGAAAAATGACCTCCCAGAGATTTCAGGCGAGGGATGGTCGGGGCGTCTGGTTGCTGGAAGCCTCTCGGGTTACACATCTCCAGCAGAACTATTGAGCCGTTTCTTTTTCGTTGATATTCGCGCGCAAGCCGACGCGGTCTTTGACCTAGAGCCAGATTATGAGGAAGTCGCTGTCTATGTGGTTGACGGGGCACTGGAGATTGATGGTGAGAATGTAGCTGAAGGCGAGTTAGTTGTATTGGGGGCTGGCGATATCGTGAAAATCAAATCCTTGAGACCGTCTATTTTTGCTGTTCTTGGTGGTGATGCCTTGCCGGAACCCAGATTTATGTATTGGAATTTTGTCTCTACCAAAAAAGAAGCGATCGAACAGGCAAAGGATGATTGGCGGCATCAGCGTTTCGACAAAGTGGCCGGCGATGAAGATTATACGCCACTTCCTGACTCCTGATGGCTAGAGAGAGCCTTTCAGCTCTCTGCCTCAGCCATTTTCCGGATCATAAAGATAGCCGATTCCCCGGATCGTCTTGATGATTTGCGGCTTTTCCGGAGTCGGTTCAATTTTCCGGCGGATGCGGGAAATTCGAATATCAACACTACGATCAAATGGGTCCCAGCCTCTATCGTGGGCTTGTTCCAGGATTTGGTCCCGATTCAGAACCCGCTTTGGATTTTCTGCAAAGACTTTAAGTAGGCTATACTCCATGGCGGTAATGGCGATTTCTCCACCGTCTCCATCAAAAAGCTTCGCGGCTTCAAGATCCAAGACGCAGTCGCCAAAGATTGCTGATTTTCCAGTTGCCGCGGCAATAGCGGTCTTTTCCGCTCCTTCACGCCGCCGCAGAACAGCCTTTACTCTGGCTTCGAGCTCTCGCAGGTCTACCGGTTTTCCGAGGTAATCATCGGCGCCCATTTCAAGGCCAATGATCCGATCAACAACGTCACCAGCGGCTGTCAGCATCACGACACAGACATTCTGTTCAGCACGAATGGATCGAAGCACAGATAGGCCGTCTTCCCCGGGCATGTTGATATCCAGAAGTATCAGATCAATCGAATTTGTTTCGAGTACCTGGCGTAGCTCCACACCATTGCCCGCCTCGCTGACATGAAATCCACGTTTCTCTAAATACTCCTTGAGCATCCCCCGAACGTCTTCTTCATCATCACAAACAAGTATATGCGCGTTCTCAACTGTCATTTATTCGTCACCGGTTCGCCAACCGCCTCCAGCATATCGTAAACGAGATTTCTCAGTTCACTTGGGTTAATGGGTTTTTCCATGCTTGGTCTTTTTGATTGCTTAAGAAAGTCCTGGGCATCAATGCTCATGGTGTCCCCGGTAATAAAACCAAACCGGCTCACGAGATCCGGATAGTTGGAAAAAATTTCAGAAAAGAGACCCTTGCCATCCATGATCGGCATATTGAGATCGCTGAGAATAAGGGTGTAGTTATTTGCTTTGATCAAATCCAGAGCCTGAACGCCATTAATCGCCATATCCACTTTAAATCCTTCCTTTTGGAGAATTTCCTGGATCAATGCGCCTACATCTTCTTCATCATCCACGACCAAGATGTTGCAGGAGGAAGCCGATCGCTGCTGTTGAGGCTCCGGTTCCAGCTGTGTGACCAAACCTGTATTTGCTGGAAGACGGAGTGTGAAGACGGTCCCCATGCCGTCCTCGGATTTGACAGTAATGGTGCCGCCATGGGATTCAAGAATGCGATGGCAAAAGGCGAGGCCAATTCCAGTTCCTTGTCCGACCTCCTTGGTTGTAAAAAAGGGCTCAAATATACGTGCTGTAATTCCTTCTGGAATGCCCGGACCATTATCTTCTATCCGAATAACCACTTCGTTGGCAGACTCGTCAAATGAAGTATCTAGGGTTACCTTTCCGCTGTCCTGGGCGGAAGTGATCGCTTGCTCCGCATTAATTACTAGGTTGACAATAACCTGGGTGATCTGGTCCGCGTCAGCATTTACGAGCGGTAAATTCGGCAACAAAGTTGTCTGCACATCGACATTTCCCTTGCCGGAAGAAAACTCGGTAACATCCAATGCGCTTTCTATCACCAGGTTGACGTCAATATCCTGCATCTCTGCCGGTTTCTGACGCGCCATAGCGAGGAAAGTCTTGATGATCTTGGCACAGCGCTGGGCAGCGGTACTGATGATGTCGACACGACGGCTTGTCTCTGGCGTTGTCACTTCTTCTTGCATCATCAAGGAGTGGCCCACGATGATAGACAGTGGGTTGTTGAGCTCATGGGCGACACCGGCCAGCAGTTCTCCAAGCGCCGACATTTTTTCGCTTTGAAACAGGATTTCTCTTTGCCGAGCCAATTCTTCTTGAATTGCGATTTCATCGGTGAGATCGCGCGTGTTCGAAACGATGACCTTCTCGCCCTTGAAATCAATAAGTCTGCAGGAAATGGCTCCCCAGAATTTTTCACGTTTGGCATTGTATAGTTGGATGCGATAGTCGTTGACGGATCCCTTCTTACTCAATTCAGATCGATATGCGTCACGGGCATTCGGATCGACGAAGTAAGATTTTGCTGTGGATTGTTCTCCCAGCAATGCGCGGGTTTCGGGGCTTTTAAAAAGGGAAGCAAAATCATCAAATTTGGTCATCTGAATTGGGACAGGGCATGCCTCTAGAACCTGACGGATTACCTCATCTGCGGCTCTTTGTTCCTCCTCCATTTCTTTTTGACGCGTTACGTCAAGGCGGGTAACCACGAATCCACCCTCCGACGTCAGGTTGATGGAGGTGGAATACCATTTGCCGTCCCATTCCTGAATTTCCCATCGACCTGGCTCAACTTCGCCCGTGTAGCGCCGTTTATCGTATGGCTTCAAGTAAGGTTCGATATTTCTGTGGTCGCGTTCCTCAAACCTCTTATTGAGGATATCTTCATAGTGGGCACCCGGTTTTATGACATCTTTTAGCGGTAAGTTGGATTCGACGTAGAACTTGTTATAGGTCACCAGGCGATGATCGGAATCATACAAGGCAAAGCCTTCGTCCAGGGATTCGATGGCGTCGGTTAGCCTGTTGGCCGCTGTCGAGATTTCCTGCCGGGCTTCAATCTGTTCCGTCAGATCGACCGTATTCGAAACGATGACATCCTCTCCGCGGTAATCGATTGTCCTGGCTGAAATGGAGGCTGGAAACTCGCTTCCGTCTGGGCGACGACAATAGGTTTTAAAGTCGTCAATTCGCCCGGTAGGAAGAATTTCTGTCAGGTAGTCTGCGTGGTCTTCTGGATATACATAGTGATCCTTTGTTGATTGAGTACTTCCAAACAACTCACGAGCGGCAGGAGAGCGATAAATTATTTTTCCATCGCCAATACGGGCCATTAAAACATTGGCGGGACAGGCCTCAAGCACTTTATGAACAAGCACATCGGCTTCGCGACGAATTTCCTCGGCCTTTTTCTCAGCGGTGATTTCCATGCGAGTGACGACAAAACCGCCAAGCTTTGTTGGGTGATGCGACACGGTGTAACAAGTACCATCCGCATGCCAAAGCTCAAAATTCTGGATAAACTGGGATCCAGATTCAAGGCTGTCATGAACCCATTTTGTTTCATTGCCAATGGCATCCCGATAAATTCCTCTCCGCGCGGATTCGCGAACCAGAATTTCGTAATTCAATCCGGGCTCAAGAATATCCTCGATGCCAGAATTCATTTCCCTATATCGATCATTGAGGAGCATCAGATCCCCATCTTCATCATAAAGCGCGAACCCTTCCGTTAGACTCTCAATAGCATCGCTGAGAAGCTCTTTGGCCTTGTTTACTTCTTCTTCCTGACGTTTCTTATCGGTCACATCTTGTGTCGTAGTGACGATAATGCGCTTTTTGCCGGAATGTAGGACCTTGGCTGCGCCGCTAAACCAGAGCTCGTCGCCCTCTGCGTTCTTAGTAACAAAAGTATAGTTGTCGTCATATCCGGATTTCATCAAAGTCCGGGTCGAGGGATCGCTTTCTTTCTTGGTAAAAAACTTTTTCAACCCCTCCTCATTTTCGTCTGCGGCCGTTTTCTTGTAGAGATGATGCGCAGCCTCATTTGCGTAGAGCAGCTCCCCGGTCTCCGCGTCGTTCGCCCAAACCGGCAGAGGGCTATTCTGAAGCATGAAATCTGAGAACTCGCTTTCCTGCTTCTGTTTGTTGATATCGACGCTTAGAAACATGGACCCGCCATCGGGTGTGTCATAGGTTGACAGCAACCGCCAACCTTTGCGAACGATCCGGGCCTCGATTGCTGGAGTAAACTGATCCTGCCACTTTTCCGCAGCATTCAGCAGGCTCTCTTCGCCTGGAATAAATTCGCGCCGGTCGAAATAATCGACCTGTTTAAGAAAGGCCTCGATCACCAGTTCTTTACTGGCAGGCTCTCCTGTTGTCGGAAGAAGGTCATCAAAGTCAGAAGACGAAGACAATAGACGGCCGTCACCGTCAAAGCTGGCGAATGACGTCGTGGGCTTTTGCGGAGTATTTGATGCAGACAATAACATTTGTACAAGACCGTTCATGATTGAAGGTTAGCGCGGCTCTGTTTCAGTAGATTATCTATTAGGCGGTCTTTTGTTTCAATTGTTTCAGAAATTACCCACAAAAAGCCACAAAAAATCCACAAAATACCAGAAAACCGGGCAAAGTTAGGAAAATGTGGATTTTTACAATTGAAGCATTAAAGCGCTAAATCAGACAAAATACTGAAACACGCCAAGGTCAAATTGTTCTCCAACAGCAAAACACCGCATGGAGCGAACAAATGACCAATTTTAATTTTTCAACTTCCCCTGTCGTCGCCTTACACAGTTCGGCATCGTCTTCACGGCAGTGGCAAAGTCTGAAGGATTTTTTAGAAGATCGCTTCACGGTCATCGCTCCGGACCTACCGGGCTATGGCAAAAACCGGGAAACTGGAAACTTGCCAGGTCTGGAAGGAGATGCGGCTCCTATCATCAGAGAAATCGAACTTATCGGCGAGCCGGTACATTTAGTCGGTCATTCATACGGGGGTGCCATCGCACTCAAGATTGCAATGATGCGCCCGGATCTGCTGTTGAGTTTAACTGTGTTTGAGCCGGTTATGTTCTCGCTGATGATCGGTACAACTGTCAAACAGATGAATCTTTTTGGTGAAATCGCGACTGTCGCTAACAGTGTTCAGAATTCAATCATGGCCGGTGATGCAAAGGCCGGCATGGCAGATTTCATAAATTACTGGAATGGCCAGGATGCGTGGCTGTCCCTGCCGGAAGCAGTCCAGGACAAGTTCGCAGACATGGCAGAGACTGTAAATCGGAACTTTTGCCGTGCCTTTGAAGAAAAGACAAAAGCGGAAGATCTCAAAAAGATTTCTGTTCCAACAATGATCATGGTTGGACTGGAATCTCCGGTCGCAACACAGCATTTAGGTGGAGTGATTGCCAAGGCGATTCCAAAGGCCAAGCTCGCCATGTTGCCATGCCTTGGTCATATGGCCCCCATTGATTCAGCAGAGTGGGTAAACGCCCGGATACTGCATCACATTTCGGAAATTGAGCAATTCAGGGTAACTGGCGTCAACGCCGTGCGCTGGGTCGCCTGATTGCCAGTCCCTATTCAGAAAACACAAAGGAGTGAGTTATGACAACCTATACAAATCCTGAGACAATCGCCTTACATGCCGGATATCGCGCTGACCCGACAACCGGATCAGTTGCCGTTCCGATCCACCAGACGACGTCTTTTCAGTTTCCAGATGTGGAAACAGCCTGTGCACGTTTCGCTTTGCAGGATTTAGGGCCAATTTATTCTCGCATTGGAAATCCGACTGTCGACGTTTTGGAGCAAAGAGTAGCTGCCATGGAAGGCGGTGTCGCCGCAGTGGCTGTCAGCTCCGGTCAGGCGGCAACGGCGGTGTCCTTGCAGAATATCGCCCAGAACGGGGATAACATTGTCAGCTCTACAGATATCTATGGTGGAAGCTGGAACCTCTTTTCAAACACTTTCCGAACAATGGGGATTGAAGTTCGTTTTGTCGATCCATCTGACCCGGAGAATTTCCGAAGAGCAACGGATGAGAGAACGCGGGCCTATTATGCGGAGACCCTTCCCAACCCGAAACTGCACGTTTTCCCAATTACAGATGTCGCAGCTATTGCCAACGAAGAAGGGGTTCCCCTAATCATGGATAATACTGCTGCTCCGGTCATTTGCCGGCCCTTGGATCATGGCGCTCATATCGTCGTCTATTCGACAACCAAGTATATAGGGGGTCATGGCACATCTATCGGCGGGATTATTGTCGATGGTGGAACCTTCGATTGGGAAAAGAATGCAGAACGTTTTCCGATGCTCAATACCCCCGATCCCAGTTATCACGGCGCCGTCTGGACGGAAGCAACAAAACCCATGGGCCCGGTTGCCTATATCATCAAAGCCCGTGTGACCCTGCTTCGGGACATGGGTGCCAGTATGAGCCCGTTTAATGCTTTCCAATTCATCCAAGGAATGGAGACACTGCCGCTCCGAATGAGGGAGCACACAAAGAATGCTCAATCTGTCGCTGATTTTTTGGATGATCACCCCATGGTGGAGACTGTCATTCATCCGTCGAAGACTGAAGGTGCAGTCAAGATGCGGGCTGATACCCATATGACGGGCGGCTACGGTGGTATGGTTGGTTTTGAAATTAGCGGCGGTAGAGATGCAGGCCTGCGATTCATCGACGCTCTGCAACTCGTATATCATGTGGCTAACATCGGCGATGCGCGGACCCTGGCCATACATCCCGCGACCTCCACCCATCAGCAACTGACAGCAGAAGAGCAACAGGCCGCAGGTGTGACACCGGGATATGTGAGGCTATCAGTCGGCATCGAGCATATTGATGATATCTTAGCTGATATCTCCCAGGCCCTCGAAAAATCGACGATGTCCGTCGGTATCCCTGTAGGTACCAACGCAGCCTAGAATCAAGGTCTATTTGGCAGGGAACAGGCAAACTTCCTGTTCCCACATTGAGAAGGAGAGGTAACATGCCAGTAATCGTGAAAAAGGGATTGCCCTGTGCTCAGGAGCTTCGCCAGGAAGGTCAGTTGGTCTTCGAAGGGGAAAGTATGGCAGATCTGAGAATCGGTCTTTTGAACCTGATGCCGGAAAAAGCTATCGCCGAGCGACAATTCGCCAGGCGCCTCGGCCGCGAAGATGTCACCGTCTCTTTGGACCTGATGAAGATGGAGAGTCAGCAGTGCCAGACAAGTGACCCGGCACATATTGAAGCTTATTACTCAAACGCGACCCCCGAAAAACTACAAACTTTGGATGGCTTGATCATTACTGGCGCACCAGTGGAAAAATTGTGTTTTGAAGAAGTTGATTATTGGCATGAGCTGGTGACTATATTGGATCAAGTAAAGCATATGAGGATGCCTAACCTATTGATTTGTTGGTCTGCTCAAGCTTCTCTGTATCATCATTACGGTATTGAAAAGACCGAGCTTCCAAAAAAGGCTTTTGGAGTGTTCAGACAAAATATCCTGAACCATAACTCCGCGCTCTTATCAGGAATTTCGAAATCCTTAACGATGCCTGTTTCGCGTCATACAACGACGGATTACAGTCGGTTATTCCCAATCACCGGCATAAAGCTGGTCGCGGGGTCAACCAACACCGGTCCCGCTTTACTCGAAGATGAACATTCAGCGACAAGTTTCCTGTTTAATCACCTCGAATACGAAGCCGATACGCTTAATCACGAGTATCAGCGTGATATGGTCAAAGGATTGAACCCTGATAAACCTGTTGGTTGGAAGGGGGCAAATCTTTGGATCGGACGAGATGATACGCCATGGCAACATCAAGGGTCCCGGTTTTACTTCAACTGGCTGGATCAAGTTATCCATTGCAAAGCTGAAAAACGAGTAAAGCTAGATACAGGTACAGCGAGCCTTGGTAAAATGGTTGCTTAGAAAAATGATAAATCTATTAAAAATAGTAGGCCTAAACAGCAAGTATTCATCAGTAAATGTGGTAGATATGCAAATAATAAATGTTCGACCTGTCGTACTTAGGAATCTCTCGACATCGTCAGGACTGGATACTATCCTTTTGAGTGGTGTTTCACTTCAGGAAAATACAGTCAAAACGAAGGAAAAGTTCAATGGCCACCCAGACTCTTTTTGAAAAATATGGCGGATTTTCGGCCGTTAGTCGCGTCGTTCTGGATTTCTATGATCGTCTGCTTGATAGTGACGAAATTGGTCCCTTTTTTGACAACACGGACATGAGTAAGCTAGTGGATCACCAGACGAAATTCATTGCCTCCCTGCTTGGCGGGCCGTCATCCTACACAGACGAGCAGCTGAAACAGCTCCATACACATCTGGATATTAAGGATCCCCACATGGATGAAATGAAATCCGTGTTGGCAGGAACGCTTACAGACCACGGCTTTTCCGGAGAAGACACGGAAGTTGTGATGAATGAACTTGAAGCCCGAAGAGCAATGATAGTTGGATAAGCAATGTCTATAGAGGCCATTAATGAACAACTCCTGCGCGCCATCGGTGTCGGTGTCGCCCTTCTGGATGCAAAGGACCTTTCGTTTCGGTTTCAAAACGATACCTTTGTGGAATGGTTCAACCCCCAGGAAGACCAGGATACTTTGCCTAAGTTGTTACCAGAGTTCGACGCAGAAGCCCTGAGGAAGGAACTCGAAGCTTCGAAACGGTTTACAGCAGAAGTGAGCTTCCGTAAAAAACGTCGGTCGATGATCTTTGCCGCTGATTTTACGCTCACGTCCGAGCAGGAGGGCAACTTCATTGTTCTGGTGTGTCAGAATATTTCGCGCATCAGGGAGATGGAATCAATGATCGACTCCTATTCCATGATGGTAGAGCGCAATACTCGGGAAATTAAACGGGAAAAAGAGCAGGTTGAGAAGTTATTGCTCAATATGATGCCAAGATCTGTCTATGAAGAATTCAAGACATTCGGCGTTGTCACACCAAAACTCTATGACCCGGTGTCGGTATTGATGCTTGATTTTGTTGGTTTCACTGAAATGGCTGCATCCGCAGATCCGAGTGTCACGGTCAGTGAGCTCAATGATATTTACAGTGCCTTTGATCGTATCGGTGAGCAGTTCGGCTGTGAGCGGATCAAAACCATCGGTGATGCCTATATTACGGTCGCCGGCCTACCAGACCCAACCCCGGACCATTGCCGGGCTGTCGCCAATACAGCGGTTCGCTTTTTACGCTATCTGGAGCGGCGAAATCAAGGGCATCCTAATCAGTGGCGGTGCCGAATTGGTATCGCATCTGGCCCCGTTGTTGGATCGGTGGTTGGCATTCAGAAATATGTCTATGATATATTTGGTCCCGCTGTTAATCTCGCCTCACGTTTACAGGAATGCTCGGAGGCTATGGAAATCACGACCAACGCGGTGGTCAAAGAGAATCTGAACGAACAATTTATGATCGAGGGACGAGGCATGCGTAAAATACGGGGCTTCGAAGATCAGGAAATTTTTAGGATTATGGATAGCCGTAAGGGTGTTTTATAAAGCCGACCTGCCAATAGACAGAGCGACCAGTTTCCTCCGCTGCAACCCGAATAATAATTAAGAAAAAAGGGAACCTTCCATGAGTTGGGAAAAAGAAATTGAAGAGTTAAAACTGCGTCAAAAGCTTGCCAAGAAGATGGGAGGCGAAGAGAAAGTTGCCCGACATGTCAATGCAGGAAAGCTGACCGTTCGGGATCGCATCGACAAATTGCTGGATCCAGATTCTTTTGAAGAGGTTGGGTCCATCACAGGCAAGGTCGAATATAACGAAAACGGTGAATTGGTCGACATGCAGCCTGCAAACCTGATAACCGGGCGAGGCAGGTTAGATGGCAAGCGCGTGGTTGTTGCTGGTGATGATTTTACTGTTCGTGGCGGTGCCAATGATGCGGGTATCCGTGAGAAACTCAATCACATTGAGGCCATGGCCAACACGCTTCAGCTTCCGCTCGTAAGACTAGTTGATGGCACGGGGGGTGGTGGCTCTGTCAAGACTATCGAAACCGAGGGCCGGACTTATGTACCGGCCGTTATTGGCTGGGAAGTTGTGGTCGATAATCTCTCGAAGGTGCCTGTCGTTGCTCTTGCGCTTGGGTCGACTGCAGGACTAGGGGCAGCCCGTGTCGCTGCAAGTCATTATTCCGTCATGGTCAAGGAAACCTCGCAAATGTTCGTTGCCGGTCCACCAGTGGTCGCCCGAACTGGTGAGAACTTGACGAAAAATGAGCTTGGTGGTTCAGATATCCATACTCGCAACGGCGCTGTCGACGATGAGGCTAAATCTGAAGAAGAGGCGTTTGAGAAAACGCGAAAATTTCTCTCATACCTGCCACCGTCTGTCTATGAGCTCGCAGAACGCACGGAGAGTAAAGATGATCCGGAGCGTCGTGATGACTGGCTGATTGAAGCCATCCCACGGGACCCTCGCAAAGTATACAAAATCCGCAAAATTATTGAATCAGTCGTAGATAGCGGTAGTTTTTTCGAGATCGGAAAGAAATGGGGTCGATCCATTGTTACGGGTTTCGCGCGACTTGATGGCCATTCGGTGGCGGTGATTGGCAGTGACCCTTATCATTATGGAGGCGCCTGGACGGCTGATGCTTGTCAAAAAGTGATCCGTTTTGTCGATATGTGCGAGACGTTCCATATGCCAGTTGTGCATCTCGTGGATATTCCGGGTTTCCTGGTCGGGCGTCAGGCGGAAGATCAGGCAACGATCCGACATGGTGTGAGAGCCATGACGGCTATTTTCCAGGCAACCATGCCCTGGTGTGCGATTATCTTACGCAAGACCTATGGCGTAGCAGGTGCCGCCCATATGAATTCCGGCCGCTTCAATTTCAGATATGCCTGGCCATCAGGGGACTGGGGATCGCTTCCGATCGCAGGCGGGCTTGAAGCTGCCTATAAGGCAGAGCTGGAAGCTTCCGAAGATCCAGAGAAAAAGCTGGCGGAAATAGAAGAAAGACTGAACCGGTTGCGGTCACCATTCCGGACGGCGGAGCGCTTTATGATAGAAGAAATTATCGATCCCAGAGATACACGCAAACTGCTCTGTGATTTTGCGGAGATGGCGGCGCCCCTACGTAAAACCGGTATTTCTAAATTTGGGATTCGACCCTGACAGATGCTGAAAAGTCGTATTAAATTGTTCTAATTAATACGAATAACTTAATCACTTCTTAGGAATTCCTGCCTACAAAACACACATGACAGTTTTGTTGAAATTTTTGGGTGGATAGTGCCTTGGAAAATGCCCTATTCAACTCAGATCCAGTTGAAACTATATTGGCCAGCCCGATAAACCAGGCGGCGCTGGCCTATTGGTATCAACAAAGAGGGGGCAAATTGATGCCGGCTCGGAGTGACCTTTCCCCAGCCGACATGATTTCCTTTCTACCAAACATTATTTTACTGGATGTCTTAAGGGATCCATTGGACTTTCGATATCGTCTGATTGGTACAAAAGTCACTTTGCAGATGCTGCATACCGACAATACGGGCCTGACAATGCGCGAACTTGAAAGTAAAGGACAGGGTCCTGGCAGCAAGATTTTCGGAAACTGCCTAAGGGCGGTAGAAACCTGCGGCCCCGTTGCCGCACAAACTCCTTATGTCGGCAAAAACTCTGATTTTAAAGCAACGGAAGACGTTATTCTGCCCCTGTCTGCGGATGGGAAAACAGTCAATATGCTTTTCGTCACCGCTGAATTTTTGGAACATTCATAAGATGCGATTGAGAAAAGGGTATTAGGGTTATGACCTTATTTTTCCAAAATATGTAGTTGAAAATCCTGTAAAAATTATTTTTACGGGTATTAATTAAGTAGTTTTCACAAAAATATAGTCACATAGTCTTTTAAGAATGCCGTAATATAGGCTCTTCTAACCTCAGACTTAAAGGTGACTGAAAAATGTCCAAGACTCTGGATCAGCAAATCCGTGAAGAAATTTGTGCTGCCTATCTTTGCAATGAAAACGATACAGTCTCCAAGCTGATCAATGAATTGGACCTGGATAGTTCTGAGCGTGGAAAAACAGTTGAAGACGCGACCTCCCTTGTTGAGCAATTGCGGGAGACGGACGATCCAGGGGTCATGGAAACCTTCCTCAGTGAATATGGGCTGACAACAGAGGAAGGGGTTGCTTTGATGTGTTTGGCGGAGGCCTTGCTGCGGGTTCCAGACGATATCACCGTTGATGCCCTCATCAGCGATAAAATCGCACCGGCAGACTGGAGCAAGCATCTGGGTCATTCTGCCTCTCCCCTGGTTAATGCGTCCACCTGGGGTCTTATGCTGACGGGCAAAGTTGTTAATCCGGTGAAATCCGCTGATTGGGATGTCGTCGGTCAGCTGCGCAAGCTGATCAAGCGTGTTGGGGAGCCCGTGATCCGCACAGCAGTTAGCCAGTCCATGAAAATACTGGGACATCAGTTTGTCCTGGGTCGAGATATAGGGGAAGCCATGGATCGCGCCAAGGCCATGGAAGAAAAAGGCTATACCTATTCCTACGATATGCTGGGGGAGGCTGCTCGCACTGCTGAGGATGCCCAACGTTACTTCATGTCCTATGCGCGCGCAATTTCAACCTTATCGGAACATTCCAGCCAGGACGACATTCGCGAAAACCCCGGCATATCAGTGAAACTGTCCGCACTTCACCCTCGCTATGAGTTCAGCCAGAAAGAGCGGGTGATGAACGAATTGGTCCCACGATTATCGAGTCTGGTGTTTCAGGCAAAGAACGCCAATATGGGACTGAATATAGATGCCGAAGAAGCCGATCGGCTGGATCTGTCTTTGGACGTTATTGAAGCGGTTCTCAGCAACACGGATCTAAAAGGATGGCATGGTTTCGGTGTAGTTGTTCAAGCCTATGGGCCACGAGCGGGTCATGTTCTCGACTGGCTGTACGAGCTTTCCAATCGTCTGGATCGTAAAGTCATGGTCCGGCTCGTGAAAGGCGCCTATTGGGATACGGAAATCAAACTATCTCAGGTCAACGGATATGAGGGCTATCCGGTGTTTACGCGAAAGGCCTCTACCGATGTAAGTTATCTGGCATGCGCCAAGAAACTCCTCTCTATGCGGGACAGAATATACCCGCAATTTGCCACCCATAATGCTCACTCCATTGCGGCGGTGTTGAATATGGCAAAAGACACGGAAAATTATGAGTTTCAACGGCTTCATGGAATGGGAGAAGGTCTGCACGATCTGGTTATGGAGCAACATCAAAACAGATGTCGTATATATGCTCCGGTTGGAATCCACGAAGATCTTCTTGCCTATCTTGTTCGACGACTTCTGGAGAATGGCGCCAACAGTTCCTTCGTCAATCGGGTATTGGATAAGTCGGTCCCAGCGAAAGAAGTTGTTCAGGACCCGGTTGAGACCATCGAAAGCGCCTCGTCCATAGAGAATCCAACGATTCCACTACCAAAAAACCTGTATGCCGGTTCACGCGATAACTCTTCAGGAATTAATTTTCCCAATCCGTCGGATTTGAAAGAGTTTCAAGCGCAAAGGCAGAGGTTTTCTAGCCATCAATGGAACGCTGGCCCGATAATGGCTGGAAAAATGATCACTGAAAATAGTCGAGTTGTCTTTAACCCTTCTCTTAACAAGGATCATGTTGGATCAGTTACAGATGCCACTAAGGAAGATGTTACTCAAGCTCTTGAAACTGCCATTGCTGCAGAGGAAGGATGGCGAGACAGAGAAGTAGAAGAACGGGCCGCCATGCTTGAAAAAATTGCCGACCTCTATGAGGCCAACAGGGTGGAGCTTATGGCGTTGTTGGGCCGGGAGGCGGGTAAATCCGTGTTTGATGGAATATCCGAAGTGCGGGAAGCTGCTGATTTTTGCCGATTTTATGCTGCGGAAGCGAGAAAGGTATATTCGTCTGGTCAAGTTACTGGCAGAGGAACATTTGTTTGCATCTCTCCGTGGAACTTTCCGTTGGCTATTTTCACAGGTCAGATTGTCGCTGCTTTGGTTGCTGGAAATCCTGTCATTGCTAAGCCGGCAGAGCAATCTCCATTAATTGCGGCGAGAGCAATAGAATTGATGCTTGAAGCGGGTATTCCTGGCAATGTTATTCAATTGCTTCCGGGTGAAGGAAGTATCATTGGCGCCAGACTTGTCTCAGACCCTGGGATCAAAGGTGTTTGCTTTACCGGATCGACGGAAACCGCCCAACGGATCAATAAAGCCATGTCAATTGGGGCTGATCCTGAAGCACCTCTCATAGCAGAGACAGGCGGTTTGAACGCTATGATCGTCGATTCAAGTGCCCTGCCCGAACAGGCAGTACGGGATATTGTTGCGTCGGCCTTTCAAAGTGCCGGTCAAAGATGTTCAGCGCTTAGGGTCCTGTATGTCCAGGAGGATATTGCCGATAAAATTGTAACCATGCTCAAAGGGGCGATGGATGAGCTTAAAGTGGGGGATCCTTGGGATATTTCTGTGGATGTCGGTCCGGTGATTGATGGCTCAGCAAAGACCATGATCGACAGCCATTGCGCAGATTTAACCGAAAAAGGGCGATTGATTCATGTGGCCCCCCTATCTCCTCAAGAGGCTGAGGCAGGTACTTTTGTGGCTCCTATTGCGTTCCGCCTTGAGGGCATTCATGAACTTAGCCGTGAGGTCTTTGGTCCCGTACTTCATATTGTCACCTTCAAGGCAGAAGACTTTGGCGATGTGGTAGAAAAAATCAATGCCACGGGATTTGGACTGACACTTGGAATCCATACCCGGGTGGATACCCGTGTTCAGGACGTTACAGAAAAGGCTCATGTAGGCAATATGTATGTCAACCGTAATCAGATTGGTGCCGTGGTTGGGGTGCAGCCGTTTGGCGGTGAAGGTCTCTCCGGGACCGGGCCGAAGGCGGGTGGCTTTTTGTATTTGCATCGCTTTACCCGTAATTCTGAACACGGTGATATATCCGTGAATAAGACCACTCAACAGCCTTCATCAAATGGTAAGATAGATGTTCCGAGTATGTCCCAGACCCTTAAAGTATTGAACAAGGCTAAGGATAAATGGGAGGTGATGGATGATCGCCATCAGATTCTTGAAAAAGCGGCGGAGGTAGCAAAAAATGACTCGGTTCGATCAGCGATTATTACAGCACTTGCGCAAACTGCGGATTATCATCCGGACTCCCAGGAACTTGCCGGTCCGACAGGTGAAAGTAACCGCCTGTCATTAAAGGGGCGAGGAATTATTCTGTGCAATGGACCGAACTCCCTTTCGCATGCGGCTATAGCTCTGGCCACTGGTAATGCAGTCTTGGTGACCGAGGCCGGAGATAAGGAAAAAGCCTTAGTGTCTGCATTGAAAAAGGCGGGAGCACCAGCAGGCCTTGTTGAAGGTATTGAGGACGGCCTGACAGATGAAATCGTTCAATCAATGCCTGCTTTTGCAGGTCTTTCGACAGATGCAGAATCGACAGAGCTAAGAGCCTTTAAAATCGCCCTCGCGAATAGGGAAGGTCCCATAATACCTTTGATAACCGACCCAAGCGACTGGCGGAACTATGTTTCAGAGCGAGCGCTCTGTATAGACACAACCGCGTCAGGTGGAAATGCTACCCTTCTTGCCGCCAATGAGGGATAAACCCTATGGGGATCAATTGATCCCCATACAATTTGCATAATAAGTGGTTGTTGCCGGCCAATCGGAGAAAACTCCCCTTACACCAACATCCTGTGCCAACACATGCAGCGCCACCATCATATCGCCGTCATTATTTATTGCATCTGACACTGTCTTGTAATACCAGCCACCGCCAGAGGCCAAGGGTCCTGAACGCTCCAATGTCCATGTGATGATGTCCAGTCCCGCTTTCTTGGCCTCTTTGGCATAGACAGAGGGAATAATTTTTCCATCCTCATCCAGATCCAGCAGCATCCAAAGAGGCGGCGCGATAATCTTGACACCTTTATCTGCCAGCTCCTGCATGGACGGCTTAAAAGTGGCCGGGTCAGCTGGATTGAGGCTATTTCCGCGATATCTGCCATCGAGATAGACTGCCTGTTCCCCAAATGCAGGTTCATTTTCGATCCAGTACAACACATCCTGTAAATCAAAGGATTGGGCGAATACGCGCTCGGGATCAATGCCGGCGGTCTTATACTCGTCAACCAGGGCCTGAGCATAGTCCTGTTGTGAATAATTTCCCTCATAAGGCATTGCGACTGAGGCGGATTTAAGCTCGGGCGTAAACATAAGGCCAAGATCATCGATCAACTCGATGCTTTCCGCATGTGTCATTAACGTCCCTCTTGGATTATATAAGTCCGTCCTCCAGTTGGCGGTTCCCTTGAGATATTCTTCAGGCGTCTTGGCGTCCTTATTCGCGCCATCCATTTTGCCCTTTAAAGTCCTGAATTCAGCCAAAGTTATATCTGAGGTGCAGCATTTTGCGCTGGCTTTCGTCCCTGAACCAGGATCCGCCGGATTAAATGGCTGCGAACATTTCGCCGCTAGATCAGGTTTCAGAAGGATATCTGTCGTCGTATGTAAATCGCATTGTGAATGACGACATACCAGTTCCTTATCTTTGGTAAATGTCGCGTCACACTCAAGAATTCCTGCCCCCATTCTCGCAGCCGCCACATATGATTCCTTGGTATGTTCTGGAAATTGTAGGGCTGCGCCACGATGACCAATGGAAAAGCTGGAGGAAGTGAAAGGACCGGCTTGGCATTGCAGCAGGCGATCTTTTAGCTCGCCCTTGTCCATATCATCAATGAGATAAAGGGGGCGGGGTCCGAGCTGAATAGGCAATTCCTCAGCTGAGGCAGCCTGATATGTTTCGATAAAAAACAATGCGGGCAGGAGTAAAGAGAGGAAT
The DNA here is from genome assembly GCA_024743055.1 of Pseudomonadota bacterium. Classification (GTDB taxonomy): domain Bacteria; phylum Pseudomonadota; class Alphaproteobacteria; order Sneathiellales; family Sneathiellaceae; genus Sneathiella. The sequence goes on along the minus strand of JANSXH010000005.1, from coordinate 146,834 downwards.
TTGAGAGATTTTTCGACGTACATGTTGTTCAGATCCCGATGAAATAAGTGCTGATCAGTTTAGGCCGGAAAAAAGTGAGTGAGTAATCACTTTTTTATTAAGTTTCGAAGACAGCTTGTCAGCTGCGCCTCCAATTCATCAAAATCAGCCCTGCGATCGCACAACCCAAACCCGCCAGGAAGAGACTTGAAAGATGCTCATTAAGAATTATTGCACCGGATAGAGCCGCCATCAAAGGGGCAATAGGAACATAAATCGCGGCTTTCGACGGGGATAATTGCTGTAGGCCCCAGTTAAACAGGAACAGGCTAAGGGCTGCTGCTGGCCCGGCCAAAAAGACAACCCACAACCAGTCTGCTTGCGTATAGCTTGCAAGGGCCGTTAAAGGTCCCTCCGAGATCGCAAAGGGAAGAACCGTGAAGGTTCCGGCTGCCATCCCGATTACTGTCAAGAGTATGACCGGATATTCCTTGAGCAGTCGTGAAGAGAAGGCGTTATAAGTAGCACCGCAGCAGACTGCCATAAAAAAAAGGATTTCCCCAATCCAGCTGGTTCCGCTGGGTGCTGAAGCAAAGGCCTTTTCTCCAATCGCAAGGGTCACCCCGACAAAAGACAGTGCTGCCGCGATCAGCTTTAGAACTGTCAGGATGTCCCGTCCGCTAGCTGCGGCGATCAAGGTGGTCAGAATGGGAATGAGGGCAAATATCACGGCCCCACGCGACGCCGGAATTTCCTGAAGGGCCGTATTGACAAAAATATGAAACAGCCCGAACTGAAGGACGCCCAGAAAGACGACGAGAATAAGCGTCTTTAAGGGCAATCTTGGAATTGTGATCCGCATCAGGAATGGAAGAAGGATAAGGACAGCGAGGCCATAACGCAAAAATCCAAGAGTAGCTGGCGCCTCACTATCTGCCATGATTGCCCGAACGCCGACAAAAGACATGCCGAGCAAAGTGGCTGACACAAGGAGCGCCACATGGGGCAATAGCGGTGAAGCGTCCCGTGTCATGTGACGTTAGCGTATAAACATGAGGATTACGCCAGACCCAAGGAATACATGATATAGGCACCGAGCATAATTGTGCCGCCGCCAATGACTGCCTGAAGACCATTGTGAGCCCAGGTAAGGGATTTGGCAGAATAGCGGAAAGGAATGGATATAATGGCAGAAAGGGCTGCCATACCGACGATGGACCCAAAGCCAAACAGGCAAATATATAAAATTCCAGTTAGAGGATTCTCGATGGTTCCGGCCACTAGTAGCATTAGCGCCGCGGAACCGGCAAGGCCATGCATGAGGCCGACGGCCAGAACCCGACCAGAGAAACCCTTTTTGTGGCTATGCTCATGGCTTGAAAGCTTGTGGGCACCCTCTCCGCGATGGGAATGAGCATGAATATGAGCTTCGCCAGTACTATGTCTGTGAAGATGAAAATGAACTCGCTCCCTAATCAGCCGGCGGATGACATCAGCCCCCAGGATAACCAACATGATGCCAACGGCAAATTCCAGCCAATGGGCGACAGTGGAGGGCAGGCCGATCCCCATCAGGATGACAAGGCTTCCAATAACGAGCAGCGAGATGCTGTGGCCAAGGCCCCATAATGCCCCTTGTCTAATTGCCTGCTTGGTCGATTTAACCTTTGTTGCCAAGCTGGCGACAGCAGCCACATGGTCCGCTTCTAACGCGTGTTGCATTCCAATCAGAAAGCCAAGTCCTAAAACTGAAAACATCTAAACGTCCGTGAAATTGCCTCGGATAGGAGGGAGTGTAAATCAATATGAGCCGAAAGGACGAAAGAAGATTTGTCCGCACGCACGGCTCCCCAATCGTTACCAGCTTATCAAATCGTACTCAACTAGATACGTGTGGAACTAGTAAAAAGATCAGAAAACTGGAAAGTTCACTTAAAGGGATCGCTGGCGGGGAAGGATAAAGCGAGATTACTATAATTATGATTCTGTGTGACCTCTTTGCCGAGCCAATCTGGGGGATCAAAGGTTTCATCAATACTGTCCAACTCGATTTCCGCGAGAACGAGATCTCTGATAGGCTCCACAAAAATATCGACTTCCCAGATTTTTTTATCGGGTCCTTCAACCTGAAATCGGGTTTTACGAATGACAGCGCCGGAAGCTAAAGGCATCTGCTGCTCCACATCCTCATAAGGTACGGCATATTCAAATTCTGCGCGAGCAAGAATGCTGTCGGAAATCGATTTATATTTAATGGTAAGAAAACCCTGTTTTTCGACGGTTCTGAGGCGAACTGTGGGGAACTGATCCTTACCGGTGAGGTAAAATTGCGAGATTTCAGACTTTGAAATCACGTGGTTCCGCCAGCCGTCGTGAGCAACAAGAAACTTTCGCTCTATCTCCATCGGTGTTTTTGGTGTCTCAGTTGCAGCCGTCAAGGGTTTCTCCTATCAGACCGAAAATATCCCCCGCTCGGGTTTCATAGGAAATTCTGATCCGTTCGGGTGGGATGGACACAGTTCCGGAGCCATTTACCTCGGCAATTTTGAAAGAAAACGGATAGCTTGGATAATAGCCAATGCGCAAATCAGAGATGGTTTGCTCGCCATTCTCAACACCGTAAGAATAAAATCCATCCGTAAACCATTCTAATCTTTTGACTGAGTCTGGAACAGTTTCAAGATCAATTGGGGAGCCGGATCGATCAGCGGTTACGACATGCTGAATATCGCAATCATGGAGTAAACTGGTCAAACCCGTAGCCATCTTACTGTCGGAAACCCCTGTCACTTGCCAGACGAGCAGATTGAAAGGCGTTGGCTGGACATGGATACGCATATCCTGAAACTGCGGACTGGCTGCAGCCCGCGATGAGACGAATGCATTCCCTGCCAACCCCATGGTGAGATAAGCACAGCTCGCTGCGAGTAGAACCCTATTTGCCCGAAGCCCTTTTCCTTTAGTTTTTCTGCCAAAGAAGATGGCCGCCATGCCTGCCAGCAGCATCAGGGTATAAACAGGATCTATAATGAAGATGGCGGGCAACGCAATTGGCGGGCCTACATTAAGTGGCCAGAATATCTGCGTACCGTAAGTCGTCAAGGAATCAAGTAGACTATGGGTGATTAGAATGATCCAGACTGTCAGGAACAGGCGTTTCTTGTCTTCCCAAGTTTCGGGCACAATTTTGCCAATAGCAAATGCGACAAGGGGGGAGACAAGGGTCTGGACAAAAACGGAATGGCTGAAGCCCCGATGATAGGTTATGTTATCAATGGGATCGCTCAGTGGAATGAAACTGTCTAGATCTGGGAGAGTACCCACAATCCCGCCGATGAGCAGCGCCTTAGCGCCAACTCGAGGTCCGAGCATAGCCCCGGCAATACTGGCACCCAAGGCAAACTGTGTTACTGAATCCATAAACCGATTATCCCGTTTCGCATCTAAATACCTTTAATCTAGTCCTCACCGTTGAATATGAATTGTAATCCAATTCATAAACTGTGATAACAATTCAGCCCCATACTTGTTGTGTCGCATAATAAAATGGTTTTCCAAAGCCAAACTTAAAAAACGACTAGCCGCTATACGGTGCGTTCATTTTTCAAACCTGAAAGTCAATATATGACTCTTCCACATATTGCCCTCGCTTTGCTTGTCAATGCCATATGGGGATTTGCGTTTGTAGCGTCCAAGGTCGGGTTGGACCATTTCTCGCCTCTTTTCTTTACGGCACTCAGGTTTCTACTTGTCGCGGTGATTCTGTTTCCGTTTTTGAAGCCGGTTAAAGGCAGTATGAAAATGGTGTTCTGGATCGCCATTACTGTTGGCGTATTTCATTTCACATTTATGTATCTAGGTATCTATTTCGCCGGTGGCGTCACAGCTGTTGCTATCGCCAGCCAGTTGATTGCACCCTTTTCACTGATCATGGCTGTTTTATTTTTGGGCGAAACAGTTGGCTGGCGCCGTATTCTTGGCATTGCAATGGCTTTTGGCGGTGTCATGGTCATTGGATTTGATCCCGTTGTTTTTGATCAACTTGAAGGGATTGCATTGGTAACGGCGGGGGCGCTTTTCATGTCCATCGGTCTTATTTTGATGCGGGCAGTCAAGAATGTAGGGACAATGCCAATGCAGGCATGGATCGGCGTCCTTTCGGCTCCGCCGCTACTATTATTCTCCTTTGCAGTTGAGACCGGGCAATGGGCATCCGTTCTATCCATCACTTGGGAGGCCGCAGGAGCACTTGCCTTTATTGTAATTGCTACAACCATTGTAGCTCATGGTAGCTGGTTCTACCTGCTACAGCGCTATCCTGTCGCGGTACTCACACCTTATGGTCTGCTGGCCCCAATATTTGGCGTTGTTTTTGGTGTAGTTCTGTTTTCTGAGCCGATAACTCTAAAATTCCTCGCAGGAGGCGCCCTCACTCTTGTCGGTGTGCTGATTATTAACTTGAGATCAGCGAAAAAGAGCACCCTGATCAATCAGGAACCGGAATTCTAGAAGCCTCGACCTAAAAAAGGGTCTTCTGCTATCGGTTATCGTCCAGATAAATTTTAAGGCGATCAAGGAAGCCGAAGAAATCTTTCTTTTCCCACTCTCGCCATCCGTTGAAGGTATCTTGCATCCCTTCTTCTAGCCGCCCTTTGGCCACCGCATGTGCAGCGAGCCCATTATCGGTGACAAAAAGTGTCTTTGACCGACCGTCCTCTGGGTTTTCTTCTGCCCTTAAAAATCCTTTTGCGAGCAGTTTCGCAATGGTTTTAGTGATTCCAGGTTGGGGTTGCTGCATTGCCCAAGCGATCCCGGATACAGTTTTTCCTTCCTCTGGACGATGAGAGAAATGATTGAGCAGGATAAATTGTGGCGGCGGCACATCTGTCCCGTCGAGTAGCTGACGCATCTTGGTTGACGTCAACTGCTCTATGATGCCGATCCAGTTCAGGATACGAAAATCCAGCGACGGTGTCTCGTTCTTGCGATCATATTCGGTATTGGATTTTATCTCATTCATCCCATGATTATATCAGGCAATTTCCGCCGTGGGGAGGGGGAAACGGCTTTTTGATAGCCAAGACGGAAAAACATTTGCACCGTTTCATCCGGACCTATTCCAAGATGTGAATTAAACTCGGATTGAATGTCCGCCATTTCTGGATATTCCTGAAGAACCTGGCTAACAGGATGCATGGCAATATTCTGTGCCGTTGCCATCAGATTGAGGCGAACATAGGTGCGGCCTGCCTGGACCTGGGCAGATCTTGAATTTCCTTTGGTCACTAACCATCCCATATTATGAGTGCCTTCAACCCAGCCCATGGCATAGTCAATACCTCCTTGATAGGCCATTGTCCCTGGAGTCATTGCTTCTTCAGGCGTCATCAGTCCAAATCTCTTTAGCCACCAGAATAAGGGGCCATTCAAATCAATGCCGTCTGGATTCTTGGCGATTTCATCGGCGCCGATACGGGTTCTCTCAATGCTTTCTAATAAAGTTCTCGGGGTTTCCATTTCCATGAGAATGGCCTTACGAGCAAATTCCCGAAGTGGGGCGACATCCTCTGCAGCGGTTGCGAAGCCTGTCCGTTCACCTTCATTTAGCCTAAGGCCGGCGAGGGCGTCCCTATCGGTTTGTGCCAAGTACTGCTCTTCATACCCCTCCTTGTTGGAGCGTCGATGCGGGATTTGTCGGAACAAAGGATCTTTTGAAGGTTCCGCACCTTTCTCAAGCTTTATCTGAGCAACTGGCTTGCCGGCGATTTCAAGGCTCCCAGACTTTGGTTCGCCCTCTGGAAACAGGGATATCTTCGTCTGATATCCTTTTTCGTGGGCAGCGATATTGAGAAGTTCTAGAAAAGTACCTTGCCCAATCAGGATCTGGCGGCCGTAAGGATCAGTTTCAGGGAGCAGCCGTTCAGGATCGACATATAAGGTGATCTCGCCCTCTGTTGTTAGATCGACAAGCCAAGGCTGCATATTGTGGGGGTTGGGTGCCAGCATTGCGTAGCTCAGCATCCATTCCCGATCCGGCAATCCGTTGTCTGGACCTTCCCAGGCTGCCACTGCGCTCTTTGGCATTTGATCACAGCTCGCCAGCCCAACGCCGCTTGCCGCGAGTACGATTCCTGTTCCACCAATTGTCCGAATAAATGTGCGCCTGTTCATATCGTTTCTCCCGATTAATATTCTTAGGAATATTTATCAGTAAATTCCTGGGAATGTAAGTGATGAAGATCACAGCTCAATGATTTTTTACAATGGTCTTTGACGTTTTCGACGGAGTAGGTAAAGTCGGGTCTCTTCTTGAAAGCCGGCTTGCCATGTCCCAGAACTCCTACAGTATGCGATCCGCATATGGGCGATTGTCCCTTTATTATATTGCGTTTTTTTCTGTGGGCGGGATTGTGCTTCCCTTATGGCCGCGATGGCTGGAACAGCAGGTTTCCTTAGAGTTTGTAGGGCTTGTCCTTGGAGTGTCTTACTGGTCGAAATTAATTCTGGTACCGGCTACGTCCTGGGTGGCGGACGCGACGGGTAACCGAAAATCTATCCTAATCGGATTGGCGCTGATTCTGCTCATTGGGGTCGTTGTTCTACCTTTCTCTCAGAATTGGATTATCTACGTGATTTTCTGGGGGGTGGCCGGCGCCGCTTTTACATCCGCAATCCCGTTGTCTGATGGCATAACTTTGCGGGCTCAGCAAACTCTCGGAGTAGATTTCGGCAAAGCCCGCCTGTGGGGCTCTCTCAGTTTTATCGCCTTTGCCTTGCTGGTGGGTTGGGCGGCGGATGCTTTCGGGCTGGATGCAATATATGTGGCCATGATTTTGACCATTGCCTTCCTGATCCTAGCGTCCCTGACCCTTCCGAATATTCGCACTGAACCGGATAAAGGTAAGGCTCCCTTTTTTCGACCCCTCGCACTGCCGAACTTTCCCTTGTTTCTAGTGACGGTATCACTTCTCATTTCAACTCATGCAGGGCTCTACGGGTTCAGTTCTATCCATTGGGATACCTTGGGGTTCAGCAATGCTGAAATCACATTTCTATGGGTCATCGGGGTTGTGGCGGAAGTCTGCCTGTTTGCTGTCGCCGGAAAAATTATCGGTCGTTTTGGGGCTACGCCGATGATTATTGTCGCAGCCGTAGGAGGTATGGTGCGTTGGACTCTTTTAGGGATTGCAACATCCTATTTCGTCCTGGTTTTCGCTCAGATTCTGCACTCCCTGACATTTGCTCTGCTTTATATGGCCTATATCGCTTATATCGGCAAGCGCATCCCGCCGGCGATCTCCGCGTCCGCGCAGGGCCTCTATGACAGCTTGTCTATGGGAATATTCTTTGGAGTTTTCACCATCGCTTCAGGCTGGCTTTACCAGTTGAATGGGTCTTACAGTTTTTACTTTATGGCCGTGCTCTCAAGCATCGGCTTTGTCCTCGCCTGTATCTTGCTAGTTCGTGTGAGGCGCCATGACCGGTTGATGGCTGGTGGCGCCTCACAGACGAATCAGCCCTGGGATAGCTGAGACATACGGTTGTTTGATTGTTTATCTGAGTTAAAACTCGATAGCATAAGAGAGGAGGACACCCAGGCCCTTTGAGTTGACATTTTCCTCTTCCGCTATGCGCCAGGCGGCGGCTACGCCGAGACCAAAGTCGAAATCATAGCCGACCGTTAGATCGACGACATAATCGTCTGTAGAAACGCCACCAGCTTCCGTATCGCGCCGTTGGTAAGTTGTAGAGGCAAGCCAGTTTCCGTAATTGAATCCGACACCGGTTGTTAGATATTTCGCCGTATCACTGCTTACACCTCCGGAATTGTCGAAATAAACATATTCTGCGATTGGCGAAATTGCGAGGTCCTCTCCAATCTCAAAGCTATAATCAAATCCTATAGCATATCCCAAATGGCGTTTGTCTCCATCTTCCCCATGGGCAAGGGAAGAGAAGCCGAGATGGTAATTCAGCCCTTCAACTGCCATGAAAGAACCATCAAGAGCGACTACGTAAGAGGAGAAATCTTCGGTATTTGCGGGTCCGCCGTCGGATTTCTCCAACGGTCCCCTTTTATTGCCGACGGAATTACTGAGGAAGGATGTATCTTGGAAGAAAGTGCTGGCAGAGACCGTGTGCTCCCCTGCGAGAGAGAAATTGATACCGCCGCCAAATCCGATCATTTCTGCCAGTTCATAATCCTCGTTCAAGTCAACACCGTAAATACCCGGCGCCAGATCCCATGCGACTCCGAAATTTGGCGTAAACTTACCGCCATAGACTGAAAACCTGTCCGTATCATAGTCAAGGGTGATTATGTTGAGATATCCGCCGAGATCCTTGAACGCCCGGTCTTTTGTTGCATCTTCGACAGGTTCAAGTGTTGCTTCAAAGTTCAAGGAAAATTCTCGTGTGAAGCCAACGGATGTACCAAGAATGATGGTTGGATAGAGGTCGTTTATTTCGCCATCTGGATCATCTGAATCATATGTCCAGTCATTTTCCACCTCAATAGACAGTTCACCAGAGATTCTGGGATAAGAAGGCTCCTCTGCCTTTGCAACGCCGCACATGGCGATAGCGAGAGGAACGGCAATTACTACCTTTTTCATTATTCACTCTTTCACGTTTCAATTTATTGGATACCGTGGCTCTGAGAAAAGCCCCCTCAGGTATGATCTCGAATAGCATTATCGCTATTAAGAACTATTAGCAAGAAGAATCTGATAATCATTATTATTAGCAAAAATAGTGAGCGTTATTGGAGATAGGACTGTTGTATCTCTGCCAAATGGAGCCAGTTAGAGAGAGACAGCGAGCGTAAATCTCTATCTATCCCCCAATCGGCGTGGTAGGCAGGTATGTAGATCTCTGTTTTTCTTAGGAATTGCGGAGCATGTATTGTGGCAGGTAACGTCAAAAGTGACTGACAAACAACAGAATTTTAAGGGCCCGACAAAGGCTGCGGATTTGTACCGCAGGCTATTATCCGATTATGTTTCTCAGTATAAGTTTCGGCTCGTTATCGCCATCATTTTTATGGTCTTAAGTGCCTTTACGGCGGCGGCTACCGCTTTCGTTATGAAGCCTATCGTTGATGAGGTCTTCTTTGAGAAAAATGCGTCTTATATAATTTATACGACTATTGCTGTCGTCGTAATATTCTCATTGCGCGGCTTTGCCACCTATGGCCAAACGGTGATGATGGACTGGATAGGGACGCGTGTGGTTTCGGACATTCAAAGAGATTTGTTTTCCAAATTGGCGTTTGCTGACCTGGCCTGGTTTCATGATACGTCTTCCGGTAACCTGATTTCGCGTTTTGTCGTAGACACAAACCACCTGAAGACAATAGCTACCCAATCTCTTGTCGTATTGACGAAGGACAGTTTGACAGCCATTTTTCTGGTTGCTTCGCTATTTTACTATGACTGGAAAATGGCGGTTTTCATCCTTATTGCGCTGCCGCCTGGAGCAGCTGCGATCAGACAGCTTGCCAAAAGATCACGTAAAGCCTTTCACAAAGTTCTGGAGCAGACTTCAGATTTTAGTGCCTTCCTGGAAGAAAACATACAGGGTATTCGGGTGCTAAAAGCGTATGGACGTGAAAAGCAGGCTGTCAAACATGGTGAAATCGTAATTGAAGAACGGTTTAAAGCTCAATTTAAAGCCTTGCGTATTGAAGCAACGAGTAGCCCGATCGTTGAGACGCTCTCCGGAATTCTAATAGCTGCCGTTATTTTTTACGGGGCAACCAATGTTATTGATGGGGAGACGACTCCGGGTACTTTTTTCGCCTTTATTACTGCGGTGATGTTGGCTTATCAGCCTATCAAAAGCGTCGCTAAAATTATTCCGCGAATGCAAACTGGTATTGCAGCGGCACATAGGATTTTCGAACTGCTAGATATTGATCACAAGGTTGTCGACAAGGCCTCTGCAGTTCCCCTTGAGTTCCACAAAGGTGAAATCGAGTTCAAGAATGTCAGCTTTTCTTACACTGACGGGGAGGTTGTCCTTAAAGATATTTCCCTGAAATTAGCCGCTGGTAAGAGGGTGGCGCTTGTTGGGCCGTCTGGTGGCGGAAAATCCACAATTCTTAATCTCATCCCGAGATTTTATGATGTTGGGTCTGGGGAAATCTTGATTGACGGTCAGAATGTCCGAGATGTTACTTTGGCAACCTTGCGCAAGGAAATTGCCCTTGTCAGTCAGGATATTTTTCTCTTTGACGATACCATTAGGGCAAATATCGCCTATGGCCGGGATGGTGCGACTGAATATGAAATAGAGGAAGCGGCGAAATCTGCTGCAGTGCATGATTTCATTACGTCCTTGCCAGATGGGTATCGAACAACTGTCGGCAGCCACGGTGTGCGCCTATCAGGAGGACAAAAACAACGAATTGCTATTGCCAGGGCTATGCTGAAGGACGCTCCTATACTTTTGCTTGATGAAGCGACTTCAGCTCTTGATACAGACTCAGAGCGCAAAATACAGCTTGCATTGGGACATCTTATGAAGGGGCGCACATCCCTCGTCATTGCGCACCGGCTATCAACCATTTTGGATGCTGATTTGATCAATGTCGTCGTTGAAGGTCAAGTTGTTGAAGCAGGCACCCATGACCAGCTTCTGGAGAAAAAAGGTGTGTACGCCGACCTCTACAATAAGCAGTTTGCCTTCGATGGTAGTGTGACACCGTTCAGAGAAGTAAAAGGCTAGTCAGTCGTCTTTGTTTAGCTGAATGCGTCGGTAGAAAGCTTCCACTTCCCTAAGGACTCTTTCGGGATCAAGAGGTTCTGTCCCATTTCCTGATTGTCTCGTGATAGGTGTCCCGGGCGGTATGCTCGTAAGGCACAAAGACTTTTCTCCCCAGGGACCATAGACGTCAGGTTGACCAATACCAAATAGGCCTACTGTTGGAATTTGTACGGCGGTCGCCGTGTGCATCAGACCGGAATCGTTGCCGATAAACAAGGCGCATTGGGATAGAATGGTTGCAGCTTCCATTGGGGTCGTTCGGCCAACCAGGTTGATACATTGGTCTTCTGGTAGGGCTTCTACAACCGGAAGGGCCTGATCTTCCTCGCCCGGCGCTCCAAAAACGGCCACTCGTGCACCCGGCAATATGCCGTTCGGACCTGTCAGCTGTTGGGCGAGATGGAGAAAATTCTCATGATGCCATTGTTTTTGATAGAAATTTGCCGTTGGCGCAACAGCGAGAATTGGACGTGAACTTTCACCGTTTCCTAGCCATACCCTGCTGGCCGCAATTTGGTCATCGGTTGGAATGATGCTGGCCGGCAAGGGTTGATCAACCCCTATCAGACGAGCATTTGCGACAACCTTGTGAAGATGATCGTTGCCGCCTTTCCAGATATGTCGATGACGGGCTGGTAGAAAACCTAGAAGGGAGGCACGAAAGTCAACTATCCGATGCCAATAGAATTTCCCCAGCGAGAAAGCTGTCTCAGGCCAGTGTAGGCTGAAACGCTTTTTTTCCACTCCGATAACGTGATCGACCCCGTCAAAATCTATGAAAAGATCTTTCGGAATGTTGCCACATACAACAGTAACTGGACTTTCCGGTTCCTTATTAACAAGATACCGCAGGACACCTGTTGTCAGGACAGCGTCTCCAAGTCGGTTGGAAGCAACAAAAAGTGTCCTTTTCATCAGGAAATTCCATAAGTTACAAATAATTGGCAAAGCCTACATATAGGATAATGCCGGTCGCCTCCATATTTTTGTCTCAGACATTTTTCGAATTACTGTATTGAAGGTTGTGCTATAGTTTGGTTTTAGCATGTGATTTTTTAATTTGTTGGAGGGTTCGGTTTGAGAATTCTAAAAACATATACCCAAAATACAGTTTCTTACGCGACTTTTTCATTTTTGCTTATCGCTCTCGTGGTTTTCACGGCTTCACTATCTACGGCATCAGCGCAAGAGCAACGCCTGGAAGTAACGGGAAATATTGAATCCAAGAATGGATCCATTTTTTACAGCGTTGGGGACATGGCCGCCAGCAAGGCTACCGAAGTTGTAACTACGACACCTTGGACCATTGGAAAAACCCGGTTCAGAGGGGTCTTGTTGCGGGATTTACTCAAAGCTGTAAAAGCAGATGGTCAACTCCTGAAAGCTTCTGCAATTGACGGCTATACGATTGAGATTCCTTTTTCCGATGCTGGGAAATATGATGTCATTATCGCTTATCGAATGAACGGCAAGCCGCTGGAGGACGGGGTATATGCTCCATTTTGGGTGATCTATCCTTATGATAGCAATACCACTCTGGCTAACGATATCTATTACAGCCGCTCCATTTGGCAACTGACAAAACTGACTGTGGAATAAAAGTGTAGGGTTCCGGGCTCGTGAGTTGATCTAAATGGAGGAGGCTGACCAAGTCACACATCTCTGGTTGATCCGCCATGCGCCGGTCGCAGGCGGAAAGATTATTGGGCATACAGATGCGCCTGCGGATTTTTCGGATGCTGCTCAAATATCTCGGCTAGCGAATCTTTTGCCGAAAAAGGGGGCTTTCCTTTCAAGCGATTTGAGGAGAAGTTCTGAAACGGCTCTGAAGCTGTTAGACAAAGATGGCCGGTCCAATGAAGAGCTAAGTTGTCGACCGGCGTTGCGCGAGCAGGATTTCGGGAGTTGGGAAAACCGAACATATAGTGAGGTCGAACAATCCGATCCAGAATCCTATTTCAAGTTTTGGCGGGATCCCGCCTCAAATTCTCCGCCAAATGGTGAAAGCTTTGAGCAAGTGCAGACGCGAGTGCAGGCAGAGATTGACGAACTGCTCACCGATCCTCCCTCCCAAAACCTGATTCTCGTTATTCATGCAGGGCCCATTCGGGCTCTTTTGGGATCGGCTCTTGGGCTGACAGCGGCAGCAAGCCTTGCTTTTCAAGTCGATCCCCTTTCATTGACACGTTTGACACTCTATCGAGGGCTGATGGGGAGATCTTGGCAAATTGGCGGGGTCAATCTAAAGGCTTGATCTCCCATGTCTCAGTTTCTTGCAGAGATTAGGCTTCACCGCTTACACCCGCATCTGCAAAGGTCGACATGCCGTTATGAGTGGCAATGGCTCCTTTTACGATACCAATAGCAAGGGCACCACCAGTACCTTCTCCGAGCCGCATTTTCAAAGAAAGTAACGGGTCCTTTTGGAGATGCTTGAGAAGGATCTCATGGCCTGGCTCGGCGGAGCAATGTGCCGACGCGCAATGATCCAGGGCTGAAGGATCCGTGCGAAAAAGGATGGCCGCCGCGGCGCTGATAACAAAGCCGTCCAGAAGCACCGGTATTCTTTTATGGCGTGCTGAAAGAATGGCAGCAGCAGAGGCGGCAATTTCCCGACCCCCGAGATGGCGAAGGATTTGGAGCGGGTCCTCCAGAATTTCCGCATGTCTTGAGAGTGCTGTATCGATGACCTCAGCCTTATGGGCTACACCTTCTGCAGAAATGCCAGTTCCAGGGCCTGCCCAGATTTCTCCGCCGCCGCCAAACAGAGCGGCGGATACAGCCGCTGCAACGGTGGTATTACCAATTCCCATTTCACCAATAACCAAAAGATCGGCTTCCGCGTTGACGGCATTCCAACCTGTTGCAAGCGCCTCTCCGCATTCTGTTTCCGTCATCGCCGGTGCCAACGTGAAATCTGTTGTTGGATTATCCAGGTCGAGGGCATGAACTGAGAATTCTGCCCCAAATGCTTCTGCAAGCTGGTTGATTGCTGCACCACCAGCCTCAAAATTCGCAACCATCTGGCCCGTGACTTCGGCTGGAAAGGCGGAAATTCCTTGTTCGCAAACGCCATGATTGCCTGCGAAGATAACGACTTGGGGGGAACTGAGTTGAGGTGGGTGTTGGGCCTGCCAACCAGACATCCAGACAGCAAGATCCTCGAGCCGTCCGAGGGCGCCAGCAGGCTTAGTCAATTGGGAGTCCCGTTTCGCTGCAGCGCCAGCCGCCTCTTTGTCAATTTCCGGAAGGTCTTTGAGATGCTGTCTGAAGGTTTCGAAAAAGCTTGCCGTCATGTTACTGCGCCTGGATTGTCTGGGATTGCTCAAAAAAGAAGCGGTATTCTAGGCGGGCGGCACTGGAATGCAATCGATAGATCGTAAAATCCCCGTGAAACGTCATCATTATCCTTGCTTATTCCCATGAAAACAGTATCTATTTTGAACGATCATTCCAAATAATAGGATTTTGACCCTGCTTGACTGGGTGACTTATGACCAAAGACTTTTGAAAGGAGTCCTGACGTGAAAAGTGAGAAATTAACAGCCGGCTCGGCTTTCCCGGAAATTACCGTGCCTGACGTAACCGGCGGTGAGGTTACACTTGGTTCAGTCAGCGAAGGTGGCCAGAAATGGAAACTTGTTGTTGTCTATCGTGGCCTGCATTGCCCCATTTGCAAGCGCTATCTGACAACACTTGAAGGGCTCAAAGACGAGTATGCAGCCGCCAATGTGGAGATTGTCGCGGTCTCTGGAGATGGTCTTGAAAAAGCGAAGACCTTTGTCGATGAAGTCGGTTTGTCCTTTCCGGTTGGCTATGATTTGACAACGGATCAGATGGAAGAGCTTGGCCTGTACATATCTGACCCGAGATCGCCTCAGGAAACTGACCAACCATTCCCGGAGCCTGGACTATTTGCTATTCGACCAGACGGACGTATTCATATCATCGATATTTCAAACGCACCCTTTGCCCGGCCCGAGTTGGGATCAATTCTCAATGGTCTGAAATTTATTCAGGAAAAGGACTATCCGGTAAGAGGTACACACTAAAACCGGTAATAAAAATTCGGGAGAGTAATTCAGCAACTACTCTCCCGGTACAAATTCTTCAACTAAAATAGTTGAAATCGACATCAAATATACCCATATTGAGGGTGCGATTCCGGGGCGCCAGAATTGTATGTGTTCTGTTTAAGAACGAATATGGGGATTATTCTTTTTTATAAGGCGGCTGATTTCAATCACGGCGCGTCTTAATTTCCTCACTATGTTCCTGTGGAACAAGGCATTCACCGGTTGTGATCCATGGCGCATATGGAATCCGGTACAGTTGAGCCTGCCGAAAGGTCGACGAGTTGGGGAATAGAGTAAATGCGAAACGAGAATACTGTGCGCTCAGATGAAATCACGCGGGAGAACGTAGAGTGCAAGGTTAAATGGTTTAATACAACCAAAGGTTACGGGTTCGTCATGCCATTGGATGGATCCGGAGATGCGTTCATTCATATTTCCAAGCTTGAGAAGTTAAATCTCAAGGGTTTGGCCGAAGGTGCTTTTATTCGCTGTGATTTAGAGGAAAAAAATCAGCGCTATCAGGTTACAGAGATTCACGAAGTCGGACCGGCGCCCGTGTTATACGAGAATGTGTCCCCAGATGCTTTGATTGAAGGAACAGTAAAATTCTTCAATGCAGAGAAAGGTTTTGGCTTTGTCACCCCAGACAACGGGCAGGCAGATATTTTCGTGCATATGAAAGTTCTTGAAAGGTCGGGTCTGGCGGAGTTGAAAGCGGACCAGCGCGTCAAACTAAATGTCTCTGACGGTGAAAAAGGGCCTCATGCGCAAGGGGTTGAAATTATCTAAGCAAGAAACAGCGCAGACACAGTTGGCGCTCAAAAAAATGAATAGGCGCTAAATTTATTGCCAAATAAACACAGACAGGGCAGTCTTGCGGCAAAAGCAGGAAATGATAGATCCTGACATAAAAACAAAAACAATCAGGAGGTAATAACATGTCAAATATTCTCTCAGGAATTCGGGTTCTGGATTTCGGCCGCTACATCGCCGGTCCTTATTGTGCGACCGTGCTGGCCGATCTTGGAGCAGAAGTCATCAGAATTGAAAAGCTGGCTGGAAGTGAAGACAGATATGTTACGCCTTTAACTGAAGATCAAACCGGAGATGGCGGCCTCTTTCTGCAAATCGGACAGAACAAGCTAGGCATGACGTTAAACCCGATGAAGCCTGAAGGTCGGGAAGTCGTGAAGCGGCTGGTGAAAACAGCTGACGTTGTTGTCGCCAATTTGCCGATCGAGACACTGGAAGCCATGGGGCTCGATTACGAGAGCCTAAAAGCTGTGAAGGAAGATATTATTCTGACCCATGCGTCGGTCTTTGGAGATGAAGGCCCCTACAAAAACAGGGTTGGTTTTGATGGTCTTGGGCAAGCCATGTCGGGTGTCATGCATATGTCCGGCGAAAACGGCGAGCCCAGAAAACTCTATGGGCCCTGGGTAGATTTCACCACTGCTATGATGGGGGCCGTCGGTACAATGGCCGCCCTGCAGCACCGGGACAAGACAGGGGAGGGACAGCTTGTTGGAACCTCCCTGTTTGGCTCCGCCATCCTGATCTCTAGTGTCACTCTGATGGAGCAGGCGATGCTCAATCTGAACCGGGTCGGTACCGCCAACCGCGGTCAAAATGCCGGGCCAGGAGATACTTTCAAAACCAAAGACGGCTGGGTTCTGGTCCAGTCTCTCGGCATGCCTTTGTTTGAGCGTTGGGCAAAATTGATGGGTGAAGATCATTGGCTCACGGATCCGCGCTTCCAGACAGACCAGCAGCGCGGTGACAATAACCATCTTCTGTCCGAGCGAATGTCAAAATGGTGCGCGGAACGGACAACCAAAGAAGCCATTGCCGCAATGGATGAAGTTCGCCTTCCTTGCGGCCCGGTCATGTCCCCCCAAGAAGTCCTTGATGATCCCCATCTTGCGGCGATGAATCTGATGAAGCGTGTCCCTTATCCAGGATTTGAAGAGGGTGTTCCTCTGACAGAGCTCCCCATCAAGATGTCGAAAACTGATACCAAGATGAAACATCGAGCGCCAACACTTGGAGAGCATACGGATCAGCTGATGCAGGAGCTCGGGTATTCCGAAGAGGAAATTGGGGATCTTAGATCCAAACGGGTGATTTAGAGAGAACTCACTGCAGCCAGTTTCTTCTCAGACCGCTGATGCGAGGCACCCTCAAGCCAATGATCCAGGAACAGATCAAGCCAGGCTTTAACACCGGGGTCATATTTACGCCGACCGGCAAATTGCTTTTCAGCTGACTGGGCACCCGGTTCGGTCAGCATATGGGCGGCATGGGTTGCCCAACGCTTGTTCATAGCTTCTGTTACTTCCGGGTGAAACTGGATGCCATATGCGTTTTTACCGACTTTATAGGCTTGATTCGGGAAATACTCACCCGTAGCCAGCAAGGTGGCGCCATTTGGAAGATCGAAGCCCTCGCGATGCCATTGATAGGCATTGAAAGGTTTTTCAAACAAAGGAGACCCTTGTTCCGTTGGGGAGAGCAGATAGTAACCTATCTCTTTCAGACCTTCCGGATGTTCGGAAACTTTCGCGCCTAAAGTCCTCGCCATGATCTGTGCACCGAGACAAATCCCGAGATAGGGGGTTTCAGACTTTAATAGCAGTTCGACGAATTTATGTTCGTCTCGAATATATTGTTCATGATCGTCATTGGCGCTCATCGGCCCACCATATATGACTGCAGCGACGTGATCCTCCATGCTGTCAGGGAGGGGATCTCCTATCGCAGGAACTCTCATATCCAGATTGTATCCACGGGTGCGGAGGGCTTCACCTACACGTCCAGGATCCGAAGTCGCCTGATGCATGACAAGGAGAATGGTATTCGACTTATTCACGATGTTCATTCCAAACTAAACCTTCCGGCAGCAAATTCCGCGTCCTGCTGCTCAGTACTGCGACCCCGTGATCATGCTGAATGGCTTTTGTCTCCTCGTTCGCTTTTCGCGACATTATTTTTGTCACCGTATCACGAATAAGAGGTGAAATCGCCTTTTTGTTACCCTATGTAAAATAGCAACTAATCAATTTGAATCAATATACCAGGGAGAGTGACCATGAATTTTCCAAAAGAAATCGCGGTTTTACTCGCTTTATCAGCCAGTACGGCTGCTTCTTCAATAGGGATTGCGGCGGAAAGTAATAAGGTGGGAGAGATGTTCACTATCCGTGCATCAGACCTTCCGGAACCTTATGCGACTCCGGTCGCTGCCTTGAGCCCACGTGTTGTCAGCACGAACAAGGAGGGGGAGCTGAACTTGCCTGAGGGATTTAAGGTCAATAAATTTCGAGGCAATCTAACCCATGCAAGATGGCTGGAAGTTCTCGAAAATGGGGATGTGCTGCTGGCCCAGCCGCGCGCCGATGAGATCACCCTGCTTCGGGATAGCAATGGCGATGGTGTTGCCGATATTCAAAAAACTCTGGTCAGCGATCTCGAACTGCCTCACGGCATGGCAATCGTCGGAGACTGGTTGTATATCGGTGAAGAGACTCAAGTTCGCCGGATCCGTTTCAAAGTGGGTGAGATGGAGACTTCAGGCCGTCTGGAAGAGGTGACCGAAGAGGGGTCCCTTGGTGAGGGAGGTGGTCACTGGACACGCAACCTTCTCTATAGTGAAGAAGAAAACGCCATCTATATTTCTGTCGGCAGCAGAGGCAATGTCGATGTTGAACCGTTACCTCGGGCCAGTATCCAAAAATTGTATCTAGAAGACAATCGCCTTGAAACCGTGGCTTCCGGTCTCAGGAATCCGGTTGGGATTGATTTTGAGCCGACGACGGGCGATCTCTATACGGTGGTCAACGAACGGGATGGTTATGGAGATGGTCTTGTCCCGGATTATCTGACTTCGGTCAAGGATGGCGGGTTTTATGGCTGGCCGTATGCCTATTCCGGCACAATCCCGGATCCGGAATATGGAGAAGATGCTCCGGACCTGGTTGCCAAGTCGATCCTACCAGAAGTGCTGTTCCAATCCCATTCTGCGCCTCTCGGGCTTGCCTTCTATGATGGGACGCAGTTTCCGGAGGCGTATCGCAATGATGCATTTGTTGCCTTTCAAGGGTCTTGGAATGCGTCCAAGCCGACAGGTTACAAAGTTGTCCGGGTCCCGTTTGAAAATGGTAGACCCACTGGATCCTACCAGAATTTTGCCACCGGCTTTCGCTTAGAGGCGGAGGACCCGGGTAGGGCAAAAGTCTGGGGCCGACCGGTGGGAGTAGCCGTAGCTGCAGACGGAGCCTTGCTTGTTGCCGACGCTGTTAGTCAGACGGTCTGGCGCATTAGTTACGGCGAATGAGCAGGATATCTGTAGACTCTCTGCTTTCCTGAGGATATATCAGGAGAGTTTTCGAAAGGGCGGAACGATATGGATCGCCTTGTTTGGTGAAATCTGAGATCATCGCATAAAGAGACCTGGGTATGAGTTGGACCGAAGAACGCATTGATAAACTGAAAAAACTCTGGGGATCCGGAAAGACCGCGGCAGAGATCGCCGAGGAACTTGGGGATGTCACCCGCAATGCCGTGATCGGAAAGGCTAACAGGCTCGGTCTGTCAACCAAGTCAGCGCCGGCGGCCCAGAAGCCCAAAAAGAAGGTGATCCCCTCCCATCGGGCCTGTCAGTGGCCTATCGGGCACCCCGGTGAAGCCAATTTCCATTTTTGTGGGGATGAAGCAGTACCCAGTAAACCTTACTGCCTAAAACACTGCAATATGGCCTATCAGAGTAAGGATAATAGCTAGGCGAGACTTACGCCTGCATAAACATATCCAGCTTTAACTCCAGTTTCGCCCCAAGCCAGAGCGCATTATCGCGATGGTCTTGTAGGTCATCCCCGGTCTCCGGATGAACCAGGATATCCAGGCCCTGTCGGTTAATCATCAGCCAGGGTACAATTTTCGGAAATTCCTCTAGTGCAAAGGCAACCTGATACATGGAAACGGGATGTGGACCCACCGGCTCATCCCGCCAACGACCAAGCTCTACATCAAAAGTTTCGTCCATCTGCTCCCGGATTTCGGCGGCCGTGTCTCGTGTTTCCGGCGAATAATAGATATGGGCGTGATATCCCTGGATGGTGGTGTCGGCATTTCTCGGCATTGACATTATCCTCTAAAATCTGCTGGCCATTTCCAGTACATCCTTGTTAACATAAGCCTGAGCTACAGACATTCAATGGATGGCAGGAGATCGACTTTCTGTCCTCCAAGCTTCCCGCAAATGGGAATAATAACAACAATAAACCGGAGGAAACCCGTGTCTTACGAACAAATCCTATATGATGTCGACGATCAGATCCTGACTATTACCTTGAACCGACCCGATAATCTAAATGCCTTTACAACGATTATGAGGGACGAACTCATTGATGCCTTTGATAAGGCCGATGCGGACGATAATGTCAGGGCGATTATCATCACAGGTGCCGGGCGAGCTTTCTGTGCCGGTGCTGATCTTGGACGAGGTAAAGAGACCTTCAATTATAAAGCCCGGGGTGTGATGCCGGAAGATGGTCTGCATCGTGATGGCGGCGGACTGGTGACGCTGCGCATGTATCAATCAAAGAAGCCGATTATCGGGGCCATTAATGGACCCGCAGTGGGGATCGGGGCGACGATGACTTTGCCCATGGATGTCCGGATCGCTGCCGATACAGCAAAAATGGGCTTTGTTTTCTCCCGCCGCGGTATCGTTATGGAAGCCTGCAGCAGCTGGTTTTTGCCGCGCCTCGTCGGAATGCCACAAGCCGCGCAATGGGTCTATTCCGGGCGCGTCTTTCCGGCTCAGGAAGCATTGGACGGTGGTCTCGTAACCTCGCTTCATGCCGCAGATGATCTGCTGCCTGCCGCCCGCAAGCTGGCCAAGGAGATGACTGCGGATTCAGCGCCTGTCTCGGTCGCTCTTTGCCGTCAGATGATGTGGCGTATGCT
Organism: Pseudomonadota bacterium; assembly: GCA_024743055.1. GTDB lineage: Bacteria > Pseudomonadota > Alphaproteobacteria > Sneathiellales > Sneathiellaceae > Sneathiella. The sequence goes on along the minus strand of JANSXH010000005.1, from coordinate 126,045 downwards.
GGGTGCTGACCATCCGATGGAAGCCCACAAAGTTGATAGCCGGGGTATTGCTGTTATGGGGCAGAGCCCGGACGTGGCCGAGGGGGTCAGCTCTTTCCTTGAGAAGCGACCGGCAGAATTCACCATGCGCCCCTCCGCTGACATGCCCGCCTATTATCCCTGGTGGGAGGAACCCGAGTTTAAGTAATACATATCTCAAGGTTGTATATACTTCTTGATTGAAACAATCTGAGGTCCATATCCGGAGTCCTAATTCCTTATGCGAATGGATCCGATGATATGCCTCAGTTTCGAAATAGCCTGCACAGAAAATCCCCGCACGCACCGTCACATCACAGTTGGCTCATGGTGACGGGCGGGGTTCTGCTGGCGATCATTCTTGCGGTCGTAGGAGCAGTGATCTTTGCGCAAGAGCGAATGAATGATGCCGGAAAAAAGGCGCTTGTTATTTTCGGTAGCCTGGCCACCGGAGAAGCTGTCACCGTTAGTGGTTTCAAAGTCAGCCTTCTGACCGGTCGCGGGACCATTGAGAGCCTTCAAGTTCCTAATTCGAATCTGGGAAGCGCCAAAAACAGCTTTTCTGTCGATAAAATAGACATTGAAATCGCCCCTTTAAGCTTGATTGCGGGGCCGCTTCATATCAGGTCCGTCAAAATTACCAGCCCTAACATAGACCTGGAAACCACGGCAACAAGCTCCAATCTGGCGGTTATTCTGGCAGCGGCAGCCGCCTATGTTGCGTCGCTGTCGGGCAAAGAGAACGGTCAGGAGAAACTCCGTATCGATAGTGTCAGCCTCACGGACATTGCTGTCAGCGGTAAGATCTATCCGCTGACAAAGAAATTCTCGACGAAGATTAGCTCGATCGCGTTGGGTGGATTTGGAACGGAGGGGGACGGGGTCACCATCGCTGATTTTTCCTACCAGTTTATCAATGCTCTCATTACCCAGGTTCAAAACTCGGTCCTTAAGTGAGGGAAGACGCTTTAAAAACCAAAGGGATCCGGACCCTCCGATATAACCGGGGCCTCACTCCAACAGATCAGATGGCAGCCAAAATGACTGGAGATCTCAAGCTCGGCGGAGGAGGGGGCGGAGACGAACTGATTGGCCTTGACGCTTTGTCCTGCAATTTCGAGATCTCCGGCGACCACAAAAATATCCAAGCCTGCCTGTGTCGTAAACGGCCCGGTCCGTGCGCCCGGGTCTAAATGCAGGGAGCTCATGCGAAAATCATGATCCGTTCCGGCGTAATCATAAAGGAGGCGCATCGTCACCCCTTCCGGATGGCCTTTGGAAGGCTCAATTCCGCTGTAATGATAGGGCACGACAATGGGATCCCGCATCGCCCCGGCATTTTGAAAGCCATGGCGATAGGCGCCGGGATGAATGGCGTTGAGCTCCTCAGCTTTTGGTGGATAGATGCTGGAGCCTTCAAGCCGTGACGTAATCAACGCTCCGTCATATGACAAGGCGTCATGGGTATCTCCTGGCGGATTGATGCCGATGCAGCCTTGGGTGAAATTTCCACTGTAATCCGTGACGGACCCGCTCAGAATATAGCTGGCCCCCACATCCACATGTTGATGCAAACCACTTTCGGCAAAGGCATCGAAGCGAAACAGGCCCAGAAATTTGCCGCTGTCCAGATCGACCCGAGCCGGCTTGTAAAACAGCCCCGGCTTGCCAACCGCCACCCAGTCGGTCGACGCCATGTCATGGATCTCGAGCCCTTCAAACTGAACTGGGCTGGATAATTCTTCACTCATGTCCGTTTACTCCCTTGTCTCCCGGCCAACCGAATCTCTGCAAGTTTCGAAACTTAACACATTCCAACGAAAGACTGAGATCACATCCTGAGTTTCAGGACGTTATCAATCCTAAGCGTTGAAAGTACAAGGTTCACCCATAAAGAATTGGAGAAATAATAGTGTTATTAACAAAATTGTTTCAATACCTCGCAGTTGAAATTGTCGAACAGGTTCCCGAGGAAGAGTATTTCCAGAGTGGCAAACTAGATAACATTGAAGAAGAAGTTAGGTTTAAAGCCGGTCCGCACACAATCGAAGCCATTTTCAATGAGATGTATTCGAAATCGCAACTTGATGAGATGACAAGGCATCTTGAGCAATCTTACAAGCTATTCAAGGCGGCTGCCGAAAAAAATGCGGATGAAGGCCAACTTCAGAAAGAGTTTTTTGATGCGGTCGCTAAACCAATTGCCGGATCAATTGATAAAGTCACGCGCTTGGTGGTCAGTAAGGGCATGGCATCGATGGATATCGATCCGTTGGAATATAAAAATCGCTACGGCAAGACAGATTGGCAACGCAGAAAATGCAAGTCGATTGGTCTAATTGTTGTCTTCATTCTGATGATTTTGGCAGGCGTTATTGTTGAGTTCGTTCGCATTATTCTGGGACAAACACAATTGCCTGAAAACATTATTGTTTTTGTTGTTGCGGCACTTTTGCTGTTGCTAGTCGCTTTGTTTGGGAAGAAGCAGGCAACTGTTTTTGCAGCATGTGCCCGAAAGGAAATAATGAATCTGATGTCGGAAGAAGTTTTAACCAGATTTAACGAAATAGGACTGCAAGAGTCGATAGTCGGTCAATACAGTCCATTAAAGGCCTTGATGCTTAAACAGCAAACTGATGAAGTCGTCGGTCAACTTGACCTGGCAATAAATGTTAAAGGTATCCAGAGCGCGTTTAGGATGGCTCCAGTTGAAATCGCTGAGGATGTTATCGGAATCATACTTACATACCTGTATGAGACGAAGGTCGGTGAAGCCATCCAATTGGTTTTATCGCCTCAGGACCACCTCCCAAAAACTCTAAGGGCACCTGAATCCAGCGATAGCGATGATAAAACTGAAGAAGACGAAGACCAAGAGAAAGAACATTTGATTCAATTCAATACAACGACCAAAAAACAGATAAACGCTGACACAGGCAAACCTCAAGAGGAGTTGACCCTGGAGATGGCATATACCGGACGGAATTCTTAGCCCGGGTTCCAGTCTGATAAAGGATTGAATGAGTATCGGATTACCGCCAATTGCGGCATGGTAATCCGATTTCAAGGCGTCCGAGCTCTGCCCTCCTGAAATAATTTTTACCCAGCATGTGCGTGTCGGTGAGAAAACTCTATTTCAACAAACTTCAGTCTGGCCTTGCTCTCTTTGGTGCAGGCCATTAAATGTAGGGGAGTAAAAATTGCACGGGAACACACATGGAATCCTTACTTCTTCTGATCAGCTCCGTCATCACCATTTTTATCTGGCTGTTGATTGCCAACGCGATCCTGAGCTGGCTGGTGGCATTTAATGTCGTCAATACTCAGAATCAGTTCGTATCTGCCGTTGGAAATTTCCTGTATCGCATTACCGAGCCACCCCTCAGACCAATTCGTAAGATTATCCCGACTTTTGGCGGGCTGGATGTCTCTCCTATCGTTCTGATCCTGCTGCTGATCTTTCTCAGAAACCTGATGTTTGAGTATGTGCCCCGCATGATATGACCTCTCCGGTCAGGAAGGCGGTGAACGGCTGTCTTCTGGATTTTCGCCTGACACCTAATGCCTCCAGCTCCAGCGTGGAGAGTGCCTATATTGACGGAAACGGACACCCCCGCCTGAAAATCCGGGTGACAGCGATCCCGGAAAAGGGAAAAGCGAATACGGCTCTGATAAAATTGCTGGCAAAATCTCTCAAAAAAGGTAAGACGGAGTTTGAAATTGTCGCCGGGAAACAAGACCGCGATAAATCCGTGTTGATCATAGGGGATCCGGATCTTTTGGGACCCGAAATTAAGGACTGGCTCAGGAATTTATGACCGGGCGTCGCCTGGCGGGGAGAGGATATGACTGCAGATATCATTGATGGCAAGGCCTTTGCGGCAAGTGTTCGGGAACGGGTTGGTAAGCAGGTTGCCAAGCTTCAGGCAGAGAATGGCCTGACACCCGGTCTGGCCGTTGTTCTGGTGGGCGAAGATCCGGCCAGTCTGGTCTATGTCCGTAACAAGGGCAAGTCCACCCAGGAAGCCGGTATGAAGTCGGAGGAAATCCGTCTGGAGGCCTCTGCCTCCCAGGAAGAAGTTCTGGCGGTGGTAAACAGGCTCAATGCCGATCCCACTATCCACGGCATTCTCGTACAACTTCCACTACCCGATCAGGTAGATGAAATGGCCATTCTTGACGCCATCAACCCGGAGAAAGACGTGGACGGATTTCATGTCATTAACACGGGACGTCAAGCGGTTGGCCTGCCCGCCATGGTTCCCTGCACGCCACTTGGCTGTCTGATGATGCTGCAGGACAAGCTCGGTGATCTATCCGGTCTCAATGCGGTTGTGGTAGGTCGCTCCAATATTGTCGGCAAACCCATGGCCAGTCTTCTGTTGGCGCAAAGTTGCACAGTGACCATTGCTCATTCCCGCACCCGCGACCTTCCTGCCGTTTGCCGGGGCGCTGATATTCTGGTTGCCGCTGTTGGCCGTCCTGAGATGATCCGCGGTGATTGGGTCAAGCCGGGTGCGGCCGTCATTGATGTCGGGATCAATCGCATTGAAAAGGAAGACGGCAAGACCAAGCTGGTGGGCGATGTTTGCTTTTCGGAAGCTTCAGAAGTCGCAGGCGCCATTACTCCGGTCCCGGGTGGTGTCGGTCCCATGACAATTGCCTGCCTGCTGGCAAACACTGTGACAGCCGCCTGTCGCCAGGCAGGCATTGAAGAACCGGCAGTTTAAGCGAACGAGGAAGGGCATTGGCAGGTTGTGAGGTTTCGACGGCAACAGACAATCAGGTTTTTAAGATCCGTCGCCGTTGGCGCACTGGTCGGGATTGTGTTTTCCATCCTGTTCGTCATTCTGCCAAGTGCCGCCTTGATTTTGCTGGTCAGTAGCCTCGATATGGGATGGGACCTGCAGTGGATCCCGTCCACCCCCGTACTCATGGCCCTTGGGGCTCTGATTGGCGGGGCCTTCTCCGCAATCCTGTTTGTCAAAGACCAATATGTGCCCTATGTGGAGCCGGTGCAGGATTTCGAAGACGACGACGAGGACGACTTCCCGGGCAAACTGAACTGAGCCGGAGCGGGTGAGTGGCCCGCTCCGTAAGGTATTAGGATTTCTGCCGGTGCAGCAGCTTAAGGCGCAGGGCATTGAGCTTGATGAAGCCCTCGGCATCTCTCTGATCATAGACCGTGTCTTCCTCAAAGGTGACATGCTCCATGGAATAGAGAGAGTAGGGACTCTTCCGTCCGACAACACTGGCCCGGCCTTTGAACAGCTTAAGGCGCACAGTTCCGGCAACTTTCTCCTGACTCTTGTCGATCAGGGCCTGCAGCATTTCCCGCTCGGGCGAGAACCAGAAGCCGTTATAGATCAATTCCGCATAACGGGGCATGATCTCGTCTTTTAAATGCATGGCACCGCGATCGAGGGTGATCTGCTCGATCCCACGATGGGCTTCCAGCATGATCGTGCCGCCCGGGGTTTCATAGATGCCCCGTGACTTCATGCCGACAAACCGACCCTCAACCAGGTCAAGACGGCCGATGCCATTATCCCCGGCCAGCTTGTTCAGTGCCGTCAGCATTTCAGCCGGGCTCAGGCGTTTGCCGTCGAGGGCAACGGGATCGCCCTTCTCATATTCGATCTCGATATAGGTCGGAGTGTCCGGCGCCTCTTCCGGGGAGACGGAACGGGTATAGACATACTCGCCTGCTTCCTCCCACGGATCCTCAAGCGCTTTACCTTCTGCGGAAATATGCAGCAGGTTGGCATCGACCGAGAATGGCGCCTCGCCCCGTTTGTCTTTCGGGATCGGGATTTGATGCTTCTCAGCAAAGTCGATGAGCTTGGTCCGGGAGTTCAAATCCCATTCCCGCCACGGGGAGATCACCTTGATGTCAGGATCAAGGGCATAATAGCCCAGTTCGAACCGGACCTGGTCATTGCCCTTGCCGGTGGCGCCATGGGCCACGGCGTCGGCGCCGACTTCCTTGGCGACTTCAATCTGGCGCTTTGATATCAGCGGCCGGGCAATAGCAGTGCCCAGCAGATACTGTCCTTCATAGACGGCGTTGGCGCGGAACATGGGATAAACAAAGTCTCGGACAAACTCTTCTCGCACGTCATCTATAACGATTTCCTTGATTCCCAGCATCTCTGCCTTGGCGCGGGCCGGCTCCAACTCTTCGCCCTGACCGAGGTCAGCGGTATAGGTGACGACTTCACAGTTATAGGTGGTTTGCAGCCATTTCAGGATGACAGATGTATCCAGACCGCCAGAGTAAGCCAGAACGACTTTTTTAATCTCCTGTGACATGATGAAAAACCTTATGTGGGAATCTATATCTCGTGCAATTTTGCAGCGGCAACCTAAGGGAAAACGCGGCGCGCTGCAAGTTTTACATCTGAAGAAATCCCGCATACTCTAGGCTGGAATAAACGGGGCAAAAAACGACCTGATATGGCACTCACTGGGAAGGAACTCACCGCTCATGGACCTGCAACTTAAAAACAAGAAAATTCTGATCACCGGTGCGTCGCAAGGGATCGGAGAAGGCATCGCCCGGTCCCTCGCCGCGGAGGGGGCTGATTTACATCTAACTGCGCGAAATGAGGCTAATCTGAAAAAGATCCAGGGAGAGCTCACGGAGGAATTCGGGGTGAATATTGACATTCATCCGCTGGACATGACCGAGGAGGCGGCCAGTGACCGCCTATACGGGCTGGTTGGCGATGTCGATATCCTGGTCAACAATGCCGGTGCCATTCCAGCCGGGAACCTTTTTGCCGTCGATGAGGCGGCCTGGCGCGCTGGCTGGGAGCTGAAGGTCATGGGCTATATCAATATGTGCCGCGTTTTCTATGGCCATATGAAAGACCGCGGTGAGGGCATCATTATCAATAATATTGGGGTCGGTGGTGAGCTGTTTGATGCGGAATATGTGGCAGGGACGACGGGCAATGCCAGCCTGATGGCCTTTACCCGGGCGCTTGGTGGTAAAAGTCTGGATGACGGGATCCGGGTAGTCGGGGTTAATCCCGGCCCGGTCCAGACTGAGCGGATCCTCAATATGATGAAAAACCGGGCGAAAACCATGTTTGGCGATGAAAGCCGGTACCCGGAATTGCTGGCCTCCTTCCCCTTGCAGCGCCCCGCCCATGTCCGGGAGGTCTCGGATCTGATCGCATTTCTCGCTTCTTATCGGTCGGGCTATACGTCGGGGGTGATCTTCACCGTCGACGGCGGCATGTCCTCCCGCCGCTCCCTCGCCTGAGAAGCAGATAAAGGACGGCTAGTTTTTTTCGGGATAGTGGATGATCAGCATGGTGGTGGTTTTTTTGTTGGTCGGGTTGCGATAGCCATGGACTTTATCGCCGCGAAAACGGATCGACTGGCCCGCTTTCAGGCGATGCCATCTATCATCCGCCATCACATCCAGCTCTCCGTCGACTACGGTCAGAAATTCGACCACCCCCGGTTCATGGGGGTCCGACCGCCGGCCATAGCCGCCCTCGAAAGTGAGCTCCATATATTCAAAGCCGAACCGGGCCTCATGGGGGAAGAGGGGGGCGACATTGAGGCCGTCCTGAGTGCGGTTCTGACGCACCTCCTCTGCGGTCCGGATCAGGGTGTCGGTCTCGGTTTGCGGTACCGCTTCGATGAGGGAGGAGATGGAGACTTCAAAGCCCGTCGCGATCTTCCATAAAATCGCTGTTGTCGGATAGGATTCCCTTCTCTCGATCTGTCCCAGCATGGCTTTGCTGACCCCGGTATGGGCGGCGGCCTTGTCGAGGCTCCAGCTTCGTTTTTTGCGGAGTTCTTTCAGTTTTTGTGATAAATGAGTTTTCGGGTCGGCCATTCAATCTCCAAATTTTCTCTTGTGCGTTATAGCGCACATCCGCTAAACTCCTTTTTGCAGTGTGCGTTATAACGCACAACTGCCGATCTCAACTTCCCATGTACGTTATAACGCACAGACGGGAAAAAAGGATAGACTCTAATGTTACGATTTTTTTCGCCCGCCTATATTTCCACCGGCTTTGTCGCCGTCCTGGTCGGCTATGCCGGGGCGGGGGCCATCATTTTTCAGGCGGCCAATGCGGCGGGAGCGTCACCCGCGGAAATCAGCTCCTGGCTCTGGGCTCTCGGTGTCGGGATGGGGGTGAGCTCTACGGTCCTCACCCTCTGGTATAAACAACCGATCCTGATCGCCTGGTCGACACCGGGGGCGGCATTACTGGCGACCAGTTTACCCGGGATCCCCATGAGCGAGGCCATTGGCGCCTTCCTGTTTTCCTCCTTGCTGCTGACACTCTGCGGGGTCACCGGGCTGTTTCAGAAAATCATGGATCTCATTCCGGCAAGCCTGGCGGCGGCGCTGCTGGCGGCGGTCTTGCTCCGTTTTGGGCTCGACGCCTTTGTCGCCCTGCAGGTGGACTTCAAGCTCGCCGGGCTGATGCTGGCAGTTTACCTTGGGGCAAAACTGGTGACCCCGCGATATGTTATTCCGCTCACCCTGTTTGCCGGAATTGCCTCGGCTGTGTTTCAGGGGCAGATTGGGGCGCTTGACCTCGATTATTCCCTGACAGTCCCGGTTTTCGGTTGGCCGAGCTTCAATATCACCACCCTCATTGGCGTCGGTATTCCGCTGTTTGTGGTGACCATGGCATCGCAGAATGTCCCCGGCCTGGCGGCGCTTCGAACCCATGGGTATGATGCGCCCGCCTCCCCATTGATCGCCTGGTCCGGGGCGACCGGGCTGGTGCTGGCCCCGTTTGGCGGGTTTGCTTTCAACCTGGCCGCCATCACCGCGGCCATGTGCATGAGCAAGGAAGTTCACCCCGACCCGGCAAAACGATATCCCTCAACCTTATGGGGAGGCTTTTTCTTCTGTGCGGCGGGCCTGTTCGGTGGCGCCATTACCTCCTTGTTCACGGCCTTTCCAACCGCCCTGATCATGTCGATCGCGGGCCTTGCCCTGCTCTCTACCATCGCTAACAGTCTCGAAGCGGCCCTTAAGGATGAAGGGCAGCGTGAAGCGGCATTTCTCACATTCGCCGTGACCGCCTCCGGTGTTACCCTGCTGTCGGTGGGCGCCCCGTTTTGGGGGCTTGTCATCGGTATGGCCGCCTTCCAGATCAAAAAATATATCGCCCGGGGGAAAACCTAGAGAACGTGGAAGTTAGAATACAAAGCAATGATTTCTCCGATTGGGAGGGGCTCCATAGCCTTTTGCAGGAGGCTTTTGCCTATATGGAAGGGCGGATCGATCCGCCGTCTTCTTTGCATAAAATGACCGCCACCAGCCTCCAACAAAAGGCAGAGGAGGAAACTCTGCTGCTGGCATTCAACGAGAACAAGCTGATCGGCTGCTGCTTCCTCGCGGATGAAGGCGAGAAAATGTATCTCGGGAAACTGGCTGTCTCGACCACTTGTCAATCAGCCGGCGTCGGGGCTGCCCTTGTCAGTTTTGCGCTCGAGCTTTGCCGGGCCCAGGAAAAACGCATCGTCGAGCTACAATCCCGGGTCGAGCTTGAAGAGGTGCACGCTTTTTTCAGAACATTCGGTTTCCAACAAACCTCAACCACCACCCATGAAGGATATGCACGCCCCACCAGTCTCACGATGGCGCTCGAGCTATAAGCCCTGGCTTTAGCCCTCTTCCCCATGAATGGAATGGATGCCCCAATTTTCGATCGGTAAAAGATACTGGCAGTCAGCTTCCGAGCAGATGCCGAATGCATAAAGAAAGACGACCAGGGAATGCAGAACTGTTGGGACAAGGACAACGATCAAAGCCATTAGAGAGAGCATCCGCGCCCGCCGATAGTATTTTGAACGGCGGTCCCGTCTTTCCAGAAGCTCATCAAGATGCACGTCCCTTTGGATAAGGTTTTTTGTCGAACTCCAGTAAAGACGAACACAAACAAGACAAAAGATGCAGGAGATGAGGAGCAGAAGAAACGCAAAATCCAGGGCCACATGAAAGGCGTTCGCGGGTACCCCGCCTAACCAGACGGCAAGGACCGCAAGACCCAAGGCATTAAAGGTCAGGAGCGACGAGGCCTTTGAATCCAGTATGGACAGATTGTTATATAAAAAAGTGTATTTCCGGTTGTAGTCTTTGTCCGCGAAGACGTCGTGAAGGGCCTTAAGATGTTCCGCCCTTTCAGTCTTATTCTTGTTAAGCCCTTGATTGATATTGAACATAGACCTAATCGGAATTAATCCTCTGCAATATCTTCATTCCACAAAGTCGGGTTTTCTTCGATAAATTCTTTCATCATCTTGATGCAGTTCGGATCATTCATCAAGGTCACTTTCACGCCGTTATTCTCCAGAAACGCGATATTTCCGTCAAAATTCTCGGCTTCGCCAATGACAACTTCGGGAATTTTGAACTGGATAATGGTGCCAGAGCACATCATACAGGGGCTCAATGTCGTATACATGACGGTGTTTCGGTAGCTGGCGCGCCGTCCGGCATTGGTCAGACAATCCATTTCGCCATGGGCAACCGGATTTCCGTCCTGAATGCGTTTGTTATGGCCGCGGGCGACCACTTTGCCATTCTCAATCAGGACAGCGCCAATGGGAAGGCCGCCTTCTGCCAGTCCTTTCATGGCTTCTGCATGTGCCTGATCCATAAATTCCTGATGGCTCATCTTTCGCCTCTATGGTTTCTAGCCTTGCGCAGATTGCAGGGAATTGCGCTCCGACGCCCGGATCTTTTTACTCTCGGATTTGAGCTGACCACAGGCCGCCATGATGTCGCGGCCTCTGGGGACACGGACAGGGGAAGAATAGCCGGCGTCATTGACGATCTTGGCGAAGCGATGGATGGCGTTGTTGCTGGAGCACTGATAGTTGGCTCCGGGCCAGGGATTAAACGGGATCAGATTGACCTTGGCCGGAATGTCTTTCAATAGCCGGACAAGTTCCTTTGCATCGGCCGGGCTGTCATTGATGCCAGCGAGCATGACATATTCAAAAGTGATACGCCGGGCATTGTTGCTGGACGGATAGTCCTTGCAGGCCTGCAACAATTCCTTGATAGGGTAGCGCTTGTTGATCGGCACCAGAATATCGCGGACATCGTCGGTGACGGCATGGAGCGAAATGGCGAGATTGACCCCGAGCTCCTCCCCGCATTGATGGATTTTCGGCACCACACCCGAGGTCGAGAGAGTGATACGGCGCTTGGAGAGGGAAATCCCTTCGCCATCCATAATGATCTTGAGAGCCTTGGCGACGTTATCGTAGTTGAGCAGGGGCTCCCCCATGCCCATCATCACGATATTGGAGATCATGCGTTCGCCCTTCGGGCTCGGCCATTCACCCAGGGTATCGCGGGCCACCATCATCTGGGCGATGATTTCTCCGGCGGTCAGGTTACGGACCAGCTTCATGGTCCCCGTATGGCAGAAACTGCAGGTCAGGGTACATCCGACCTGGCTTGAGACACAAAGCGCGCCGCGGTCTTCTTCTGGAATATGAACCGATTCCACTTCTTGACCGTCATGATATTTGACCAGCCATTTGCGGGTGCCGTCGGTTGATTCCTGCAAACTCGTGATTTCCGGGCGATCCGCCGTAAAGGTTTCCGGCAGGCGTTTGCGCATTTCCTTGGAAATGGTTGTCATCTGATCGAAATCGCTGGCCCCTTGGTAATAAAGCCAGTGAAACAGTTGCTTGGATCGCATCTTGGCGGTTTTTTCCTTCTCACCGGCCAAAACCAGCTCTGCCGCAATCTCTTCACGGGTCAGACCGATCAGGTTTTTGCGGATGGCAAGCAGGTCAGGGGACCGGTTAACCGCCGGTACATCTGGAATCAAGGCGTCCATGACAATTCAATCTTTAAATAAAAAACGGCTTATACTCTGGGCAAGCCGTTCAAGTACAGCTTTTTCTAATCTGCTTATGGGCTGCGGTGAAGCCCTGCAGGGAATAGGTGTCGGTTGTGACGGTCCCTCGTTGGGACTTGCCTTTGACAATCAGCTTCGAGCCACCGCGCATGGCACTGATCAGCTTGGCATCGCTTTCACCTTCCGGAACCCAGGCAACGTCGTTGTTGGTTGCCAGGACAAACTTGCGGTTGCCGATCAGCATATCGACGGTCGACCGCTCCATATAGGGATAGCCGGTGACATGGCTGACTTCTTCCACAGATTTGGACTTGGGCCTGTAGGTGATCATGACATAAATGTCGTCCCGATTAACACCCTGAGGCAGGGATTTTGTCGGTCGTGACAGCATATAGCAGATCTTCTGGCCGTTTTCGACCCAGCTATAGGCCTGCCAGTCCTTGAAAGTCCCTAATGTCTGGGGGTCTGATTGTTGGGCCTGAGCTGTCCTGTACCCTTGAAATGACGCGAAAATCACAACAGAAATGCATAAAATAAATTTTTTCATGGTCGCAGAATACCGATTGTCATGTGTTATTTCCAGCCTTTGCCTGATCAAATTTGTAACAGCTAATATTTCTGCCCACACCCGTTTGATCAGTTCAGTAACCCGTCTTAGTCTTTCCCGCTCCGGATGATTGGGTCTCCCTGCACATGATCTTCAAGTGGCACAGGTTTTCCAAGTTCACCGGTTGGCCGCTGGGCAAAACGTCCATGGGTCACAATCCGATCATACATAACGATTGCCCCCGCTGTTGCAACATTCAGACAGAATTTTGTCGGAATTTTGATGAAATAGTCACATTTTTCCTGCAGTGCCGGTGATAGAGACCCGCGTTCGCGCCCCAGAATATAGGCGGCGCTGATGGGATGGAAGAAGCTCGGTAGCTCCGTTGCCTCGTCCAGCAGTTCCACGCCGACAATCTTGCAGCCTTTTGGCAGCAACATGTCATCCAGGGTGTCAAAGTCGTACCAGGGAATGTTTTTAGGGGCGACGCTGGTGTCAGAGCGGGCTTTGCGAACCGAATATTCTGCCCCAATCGTGAAGACGAAACTGGCCCCAAAGGCGTTTGCGGTCCGAAACAGATTGCCCGCATTCATGGGTTTACTGATGCCTTCCACCCCGATACCGAAATACCCACGAGACATTGCCATTAAATACTACTCCAAGCTCTTCTTTGCTGCTAAAAGGCGACCCTTACTCATTTTGCTAGCAACAGGCTGTATTATGGTCGACCATTTTGCCAATCATATAACACGTAATCCGTTTACCGTAACCGTTTCTAGGGGCCCGATTGTCGAAAGCCGACATCTTGTCAGTGCGGCCATATGTGACAGTGACGGAAAGCTCCTGGAAAGCTGGGGCAATATTGACAGCCCGGTGTATCTGCGCTCCGCCATCAAGCCGTTGCAGGCTCTGCCTCTGGTCGAAAGCGGGGCGGCGGATGCTTTTGATATTTCCAATCGGGAGCTGTCCCTGGCTTGTGCTTCCCATACCGGGGAGACCTTTCATGTTGAGGCTGTAACCAGCTGGCTGAACCGCATCGGCCTGAGTATTTCTGATCTGGAATGCGGGTCCCATTGGCCAAGCTATGATGTGGCAGCGAGAGCGCTGGCGGTCTCAGGGCAGGAGCCAACGGCGGCCCATAACAATTGCTCGGGCAAGCATAGCGGTTTCCTGACAACCGCCGTTCATCTGAAAGAGGAGACCAAAGGCTATATCCAGATGGCCCATCCGGTTCAGCAGCGCATCGTCAGAGTGCTGGAGGATTTTACGGATCTCGACCTTTCGGGCGCGCCGGTGGGCACAGACGGCTGCTCTATTCCGACCATTGGCATCCCCTTGAGCCGGGCAGCTCTTGCCTTTGCCCGTTTTGCCAATCCGGCATCCTTGTCACCAGAACGAGCCCTGGCCTGCCAACGCATTCAGCAGGCGATCGCTGACTATCCCGAGATGATCGCCGGGACAGACAGGCTTTGCACCGCTCTCAACAAGGCGGCGAAGGGTCGGGTCATTGCCAAGGTCGGGGCTGAGGCCGTTTTTCTCGCGGCACTTCCCGAGCAGGGGATCGGTATCGCAATCAAGGCTCATGACGGAACAACCCGCGGGGCCGAGGTTGCTCTCGGAGCCTTGCTCGACAAGATGGGCGTGATGAAGGAGGAGATGCATACAAGTCTTGATGCTTATGTTCGACCCACATTGAGAAACCGAAATAACATTGAGGTTGGTCATTTACAGGCGGTTTTTGAGGAATAGTCCTCTCACCGATTGACCTTGGCTTTTATTCAAGGGTAAGTTATTGCATCGCAACATAAATAAGAAACACGATAGGGAAAAAATATGAAAGCGCTTGTTTGCAAGGAATTTGGTGGTCCCGATATCCTCGAGATGGATGAGGTCGATGAGCCCCAAGTCTCCAAAGGCATGGTCAAAATTGAAGTTCATTCGGTGGGCCTCAACTTCCCGGATACCCTGATGATTGCCGGGAAATATCAGTTTAAACCACCCTTTCCCTTTTCACCCGGTATGGAATGTGCCGGTATCGTCGCCGAGATTGGCGAAGGCGTGACCAATGTCGCCGTTGGTGATCGGGTCATGGCCAATCACGGGGTTGGCGGTTTCGCGGAATATGTGCTGGCGCCGGAAGAAGGGACCTACAAGATCCCGGACAATATGGCCTTTGATAAAGCGGCCGGTTTCCCTGTTACCTATGGAACCACCTATCACGCCCTCGTTGACCGTGGAGATCTAAAACCGGGCGAAGTCTTGTTGGTGCATGGCGCTGCGGGCGGCGTTGGCCTCAATGCCGTCGAGCTTGGCAAGGCGCTCGGCGCTACGGTGATTGGTACAGTTGGCTCCGATGACAAGATGGATATCGTCACGCAATATGGCGCCGATCATGTCATCAACTATTCCACTGAAAGCATCAGAGATCGGGTCAAGGAGCTGACCGGTGGCAAGGGCGCGGATGTGATCTATGATCCGGTCGGCGGGGATGCGTTTGATCAGTCGATGCGTTGCATCAACTGGAATGGCCGTCTCTTGGTCATTGGTTTTGCCTCCGGCCGTATTGCCGAGCTCAAAACCAATCTGGCTTTGCTCAAAGGTTGTTCTGTTGTTGGTGTGTTCTGGGGCGAGTTTGCCCGCCGTCATCCTGACCAGAACCGGGCCAATTTCCAGGCCATGCTGGATATGGTGGAAGAAGGCAAAATCAATCCTCATGTCTCCATGCATTTCCCGCTGGAGCAGGGGGCGGATGCCATGAAGGCACTGCTCTCGCGCAAATCCACCGGCAAGGTCATTATCACCGTTCGGGATTGAGTAATGGCAAAGGGTAGGGGCAGACGCGACAAGGCGGTCAAACGCCAATATGAAGACTATCCCTACCCGCCGCGAGACCCCGCGGACGAAGCCCAGCGACTGATTGAGGGCAGCCCGAGCCACCTGGACGAAGTCAATCACTATCTGTTCTCCGGTAGCCGGGACTTTTCAAAACCGTTCCGGGCGCTGGTTGCTGGCGGTGGTACGGGCGATGGCACCATCATGCTCGCCCAGCATCTTGCGAACCGAGGGACAGCCGGGACCGTAACCTATATTGATTTGTCTACTGCTAGCCGGGAAGTTGCAGAAAAGCGGGCGGCAGCAAGGGGTCTTACTAATATCGAGTTTCTGACGGGATCCTTACTGGATCTTTCGGAGAAGGATTTGGGGCTGTTCGATTATATCGATTGCTGCGGTGTTCTGCATCATCTCGAAGATCCCTCAGAAGGCCTGAAAGCCCTCACTAACTGCCTCGCAGAAGAAGGCGGCATGGGCCTGATGCTGTATGCGACTCTCGGCCGGACCGGGGTGTATCCGGTTCAGGATGCATTGAAAGCTTTAACGGCCGGCATGTCTACAACCGCGCAGGTCAAAGCGGCGAAGGCCCTGCTCAAGGATCTGCCGCAGACGAATTGGCTTCTTAAAAATAACAGTGTGGGTGATCATCAGTTGGGGGAAGATGCCGCCCTCTATGATCTATTGTTGCATCCGCGGGACAGAAGTTACCTGGTCCCTGAAATCGTTGAATTGCTTGCGGGAGAAGGTCTCTCTCCCGTCACCTTTATCGAACCCGCGCGCTATAATCCTGACCTGCTCTTGAAAGATCCGGCCCTGTTGAAGACGGCGAAAGGCCTGGATACAACGGCTCGTTGGGCCCTGGCCGAGAAATTGTCGGGAAATATCAAAACCCATAGCTTCTATGTCAAGCGAGTGTCGCAGGCTGAGGCGTGCGTAGCAAAGTTTGAGCCACAGATGGTTCCAATCTTGAAAAACCAGAATGCAACTGAATTGGCGACAGCGCTGGACCGACAGAAGACCCTGACCGTTACCTTTGATGGCGGTTCCTTGAGCCTGCCAGTTCCGGACAAAGCAGGCGGGTTTGTCAGGCTAATCGATGGGAAAAAAAGTCTCTCGGATATCCAATCTGAGATGTCCTTAAACTGGGCTAATTTCCGCGCCCAAAGCGGGCCTGCCTACAAGCTTCTCAATGATCTGAACCTTATGTGGTTGCGGCAATCCTGAGGTAATCAGGCCCGGCGCAGGGCAGCATTGCAAAATAAATGCTTTTCCTCTGTTTGTCCTCAAACTAATCTGGGGCATATGTCCTCCCTGCGTCTTCTCCTCAAGCCCGTTCTCGCTGCTCCGGTGGTCGTTCAGGCCGCCAGCCTGATGATCCTGGCCTGCCTGGCTTTCTCCATCATGGGAGGGTTGATCCGGTCGGTATCCGACAGTGGCATGCCGGTTTTTGAGATCGTCTTTCTACGCAATGTGGCGGGGCTCCTGTTTATCCTGCCGTTATTCATGAAAACCGGACTTGGCGCCCTCAAAACCAAGCGGATCGGTTTTTATACCGCACGAAGTTTTTTCGGCTTTGTCTCTATGTTGTCTTGGTTTTATGCAATTACGGTTCTGCCCCTCGCTGATGCGGTCGCCCTGAACTTTACGGCCCCAATCTTTACAACCATATTAGCGATCTTCGTTCTGAAGGAGATTGTCGGTATTCGTCGGGGCAGCGCCATGATTGTCGGGTTTCTCGGCGCCATGATTATCTTGCGGCCCGGGCTTGAAGAATTAAGCCTTGGATCCTATTCGGCGATTTTCTCTGCCGTCACCATGGCTTGCTCGGTCACTTGCGTAAAGCTCTTATCAAGGACGGAGAGTACTTCTGCCATTGTCGCCTGGACCCAGATCCTTATTCTGCCCATGTCTCTGATTCCAGCTGTTATGGTCTGGGTTACCCCGACCCTTGATCAGCTTTTGGCGATTGGCGCCATTGGGGTGCTGGCGACCATTGGACATCTCTCCTTCACCAAGTCCTTTTCCCTTGTGGACGCTTCAATCGTCATGCCGTTTGATTTCTTCCGGCTCATTTTCTCTGCACTGATAGGCTTCATGTTTTTTATGCAGGAGCCGGACCTCTATACCTATATCGGCGCAGCGGTTATTTTCGCCTCTTCCATCTATATTGCGATCCGGGAAACCCGGGTCAGTGCGCTAGCGGAGAAAAAAGAAGTCGCCGCGCAAACTGCCGCTGAAACCCATGCCGGGCCCGGGAGATGAGCGAGGAAAGCAGATCTACTGCCCAAAAAGGGATTTTTTCCAGAATTCCTGCCAATGGACAAGGTGCTTTGTGGATGCTGCTGGGCGGGCTTCTCTTCTCGCTAATGAGCCTGGGCATCAAGTTTCTGGGGGAGGGGATGGACAGTTTCCAGATCGCATTCCTAAGAGCACTATTTGGACTGATCGCCATTTTACCCTTCGCCCTTAGACGAGGCATACGGCCCCTCAAAACAAAGGTGTTTCACCTGCATTTGTTCCGGGCAATCGTCGGTGTCTCAGGGATGTTATCGATATTTTATGCCATCACTCATTTGCCGTTGGCGGACGCAGTGGCTCTCACATTTACCCGGCCGTTATTCCTCATTCTTCTCGCCGTCCTTTTTTTGGGAGAGGTAATCCGCTGGCGGCGCTGGACAGCGACATTGGTCGGCTTCCTGGGAGTATTGGTCATGGTCCAGACCAATGCGAGCTTTGAATTGGCGTCCGCCGTTGCCTTGTTCGGGGCTTTGATGGTGGCACTTGTCTCCGTGTTTTTGAAGAAACTGAGTGTAACGGAAGCGCCAACGACAATGATGTTCTATTTTGGGGTGATGGCGTCTCTCTTTTCATTTATCCCGGCATTACTGGTCTGGGTACCGCCAAGTTGGGAAGAATTGTTGATTCTTGCGGTTATTGCTTCTCTTGGATCAGGAGCAAATTTCTGTGCCATTCGCGCGTTTGCGGTGGGGGAGGCAACTGCGGTCGCGCCTTTTGATTACACCCGCCTCATCTTTTCAGGTGTTCTTGGATATCTTGTGTTTAGTGAAATACCCACATTGGGAATGATATTGGGGGCACTGATAATTGTTGGATCAAGCCTCTATATCGTCCGACGGGAATCCGGGCTTGGTAGAAAACGGCATATGCGCAGAGATGATACCTAATCACCCAGACATATGCCGCTTCCCTCTTACTGGTGAAGGAAAAGGGGATAGAACCCTCACCAGCTAACTGACAGCTGGTCTTTAATCGGTACTAGACTGCAGCCGTCAGTTCTTTTTGCTCATTGGATTGCTTCCGTTTCCGGTTCCATCCCAGAAAACCCAACAGGGCCACACCGGCGCCGTAGAGCGGGAAGGCTGCTGGAAGAGGAACGGCGCTCACGTTAAGTGGGCCACTTCCCTTAAGATCAATGTCTTTAAGGGTGAAAACGTTACTCAAAGAGTTGTTCCAGGGAGTCCAATCCATCGTTGGATTAGCTTGTTTGACATATTCAAAGATGTAACTGCCGGCAATAAGACCGGAAACAGTCACACCCTGCCAACCCGTGACGGGACCGCATGCCAAACAAGCCTGGATGTAGGAATCTGAGAAACCACTAACCAGACTTCCATTGCGATGAACTCGTCCGCTCGCATAAAAGTTATTGACCCCATCGACCAGCCCAAGGGGCTTGCCGCCGTTACCATTCCACTGGCTTAAATTGAACTCTGTTACTGAAGTGGTGTAATCGGTTCCGGGAGCACCTGACAGCTTCAAGCTGCCTTCCATTGGTACATTTCCAGGCCGCCCCATATGGGTGTAATTACCAACCCAAAAAGTTACCTCGCCAGCATTTTCCGCTGGGACAAAACCTAATGATACGGTGTGGGCATTCGCTGTAGCCGGTATAGCAGATGTAGAAACCGCAATTGCAGCCGCTAACGCGACAGATTTTAAATTAGAATATTTCATGATCTTTACGTCAAATCCTCTCTCACAATTTGTAATGGAGAGAAAATTGCAAAGCTCATGCCAAAGAAATTTGATCGAAATTAACCATAAAAACGCATGTTTTCGACCATTTTCTGGCTAAAAACATGCGTTTTGTATCGATCTGACGAACGATGTTTCAATCTGATCTTCAGAATGAAACATCGTTCCAGGTTTAATTCATCGGGTATTTAGAGGCTGACTTCAAAGCTGGCTTCGGTCTGATCCTGCACTTCTTCGAGAGTGACGCCGTCTGCAAGCTCAATGAGCTTCATCTTAACGCCGTCGCCTTTTTCAAATTCGAACACGGCAAGATCTGTGATGATCATATCCACCACATTCTTACCAGTGAGCGGTAGGTTGCAGCTTTTGAGCAGTTTTGGAGAGCCCTTAGCTGTATGCTCCATGACAACAATGACGCGCTTGACCCCGGCCACCAGGTCCATGGCGCCACCCATACCTTTGACCATCTTGCCAGGGATCATCCAGTTGGCGAGATCACCATTTTCATCAACCTGCATAGCGCCGAGGATCGCGAGATTGATATGTCCGCCGCGGATCATTCCGAAGGAATCTGAATTAGAGAAATAGCTGGTTGTCGGCAGTTCTGTGACCGTCTGCTTCCCGGCATTGATCAGGTCAGGATCTTCTTCACCTTCATAAGGGAAAGGCCCCATACCCAGCATACCATTTTCACTTTGTAACTGAACGGACATCCCTTCTGGAATGTAGTTCGAGACAAGAGTCGGAATGCCAATGCCGAGATTTACATAAAATCCGTCTTCAAGTTCACTGGCAGCGCGCTGTGCCATTTGTTCTCTGGTCCAAGCCATGTGATGTTCCTTTGCTAAATGGGGTCAGGCGACCTGGTTTTTGGGACGGGTTGTACGCTGCTCGATATGTTTTACCGGATTGGGGACATGCACAATCCGCTGCACAAAAATACCGGGGACGACAATGTGATCCGGATCGATTTCGCCGGGCTCCACCAGATGCTCAACCTCAGCAATAGTAATTTTACCGGCAGTTGCCATCATTGGGTTGAAATTCCGGGCTGTTTTTCGGAATACCAGATTACCTTCCTTGTCCGCCATATAGGCATGGACGAGAGCGATGTCGGCCGTCAGGCCACGCTCCATGACATAATCTTCCCCATCGAAATTTTTGATTTCCTTGCCTTCGCTCACCAGGGTTCCGACACCTGTCTTTGTGTAAAACGCTGGTATCCCGGCGCCCCCGGCTCTGATCTGTTCTGACAATGTGCCTTGGGGGGTGAAGACTACTTCCAGCTCACCGCCCAGGAATTGCTCAGCAAACAACTTGTTTTCTCCAACATAGGAGGAGACCATGGTGGAAATCTGCTTGCTCTCAAGGAGTACACCGAGGCCAATCCCATCAACACCGGCATTATTGGAAATAACAGTCAAGCCTTTAACCCCGGAGTCCTTCACCGCATCAATCAGGGTTTCTGGAATCCCGCAAAGGCCAAATCCACCAGACATAATTGTCTGGCCATCGTGCAACAATCCATCCAATGCAGCCGTTGCATCTGCATATATCTTCCTGTCACTCATTCACAAGCTTCCTTATTCAACCAGGTCATCGTGATCTTCTGAGCAGCTATATAACAAATTTATGCTGCTGTGCACAAATATATGACAGGGAGAAAATGTAAGGGACATCTGAAACGCCGCGAAGGACTATTCAACTTCCTCAACTGTTTCCTTTTTTAGAAACAGGCGCGCTTTGGTTTTATGGTCTTCATTTATATATTTTTTGACTGTGGCCATTGCTGCAAGCAGAACACTGGCGTCATCCGTAAAGCCAAGGCCAGCGATGAAATCCGGGATGACATCTGTTGGCACGATGAAATAGGCAAGGGCCCCAAACAGCACCGCTTTGACAAAGGCCGGGCTTTTGCCATCAACGGCGCAATAGAAGCTGGCAGTCACATCTTCCGCAAACGGGATTTTTCCGATATTTGCTCGTAATTTATGGCCAAATTCCCGCATTACCAGCCGTTTGTCACTTTGAAGCTTGTCGGCGTCAAAAGCGGATATATCGTCATCATCGTCTTTTGTCATTATTCCTATATGCGCTTGGTTTGATGAATTTGCAATATCGCGTGTCTTCACATTTGTTGTCAGGCCGTGTATGGAAGACGTCAGTTCGACAAATATTCCAAGAATTAACTGGAGAAAAAAATGGATATTTCCGCAAAAGCGGCAATTGTGACTGGGGGTGCCTCAGGACTCGGAGGAGCCACGGCACGTATGCTCGCGGAAGCCGGGGCAAAAGTAGCCATCCTAGACATGAATGAAGGTGCTGCCGAAGAAATGGCCGCTGAAATCGGTGGCATTGCCTGTACCGTCAATGTTGCAGATGATGATTCTGTTGCCGCAGCCTTTAACAAGGCGCGAGACGCCCATGGGCCAGCCCGGATCCTGGTCAATTGCGCTGGTATTGGCCCGGCAGCAAAAACAGTATCCAGCCGTGGAATGCATCCCCTTGATAAGTTTGAGCAGGTTATTTCTGTCAATCTGATCGGCACCTTCAATTGTTTGCGCCGGGCCGCAGACGATATGTCAAAGATGGATCCGATGGAAAGCGGTGAGCGAGGAGTTTGTATAAACACGGCCTCTGTAGCAGCCTTTGACGGTCAGATCGGCCAGGCGGCCTATTCGGCATCTAAAGGCGGTATCGTTGGAATGACTTTGCCGATTGCGCGCGATTTGTCTTCCGTCGGCGTTCGGGTCATGACTATCGCCCCCGGATTGTTTGAAACACCGCTCCTTAAAGGCTTGCCGGATGATGTGCAGGCTGCATTGGGCGCCAGTGTTCCGTTTCCAAGCCGCCTCGGCCAGCCAACGGAATATGCGTCGCTCGCTCGGCAGATTATTGAAAATCAGATGTTGAATGGTGAAGTGATTCGCCTGGATGGCGCCATTCGGATGGCGCCGAAATAATCAACTGGAGGAAATCTTGTCCATAAAGCGGGCAAGTTCAATATCCTTGTCGCTCACGCCATCAACGTCGTGAGTGGCAAGGACGACCTCAACCTTGTTGTAGACATTGAACCATTCCGGATGGTGGTCCATCTTTTCCGCTTTTAGGGCAACTCTTGTCATAAAAGCGAAGGCCTGACTAAAATTTTTGAACAGGAAATCCTTTTGGATCGCATCGCGACCGTCAAGTTGAGTCCAACCCTGCAGGTCCTCAAGAGACTTGGAGATTTCTTCTTTGGAGAATTTTGCCGTCATAGCGATCCCTGTTTCTGCCAGCGAGACTTCCTGATAAATATGTCTATGGTTCCCGCTGAAGTCCAGATAACTGTTAATTCTATCTCTTTGAGCTGTATGAGAAGAACCTATGACGTCTAAGAAGATAAGCGAGCTGAGCCGCACTTGGTGGCACGAAGAGACAGAAGGGGTGGCCTTTACCCATGCTCTCGATATGCAGCTCCTGCATTCGGAACAGAGCCCGTATCAGAAAATTGAGATTTTCGAGCATGAAGTCTTTGGCCGGGTGTTGACCCTCGATGATCTAGTTCAAGCCTCTCATGCAGATGAGTTCATGTATCATGAGATGGCGGTTCATGTGCCGCTTCTGGGAAGAAAGCGGCAAAATACAGAAGTGTTGATCGTCGGTGGTGGTGACGGCGGTATCTTGAGAGAGACGCTCAAACATGATTTTGTCTCCCGAGTTGTGATGGTTGAGATAGATCAACGAGTTGTTGAACTTTCAAATGAGTATCTCGCCATCAATGGTGATTATGATGACCCGAGGGTAGAGCTCGTCATTGGAGATGCTGCCCTATATATGGGAGAGGCGCGTCATCGTAATGATAAGTTTGATCTGATCATCCTGGATTTGAGCGAGCCCGTTGGCCCTTCATCCAGTGTTTTTACCCGCAAATTCTGTGAAGACTTTTCGGCCTGCATCAAACCGGACGGCGTAGTTCTTGATAGTGACAGTATTTTTGTTGGCAAGGAACGAGCCTATTTTCTGCAGGAATTATGTGGGGATAAGGACCAGAATTTGGTGTCGATCATGCAGAAGGAGCGCTTGCTGCCTCATGTCGCAGGATACCGGTCGATTGTTCAACTCTATCCGGCGGCAGAGTTCGGCTTCTTTCTTTACAGTCATGATGATCATGACTATTCCAGCCCGGCCATGGACTTTACAGGGCGACATTACAACGCCGATCTTCATAAGGCGTCCTTTGCCTTGCCGACCTGGTGGAAAGAAAATCTCGGGTTTTAGTTGGAGCATTGATGACCGAAACTGAGCTTAAGATAGACTTTATTGGTGGTGCGGTAGGCCATCGGCGCAGATTCGGTGGGGGGCGAGGACAGGCCCTGCCAAGGGCGCTGGGGTTCAAACCCGGTGTCACACCGCGCATAACGGATGCAACGGCGGGCCTTGGCCGGGATGCTTTCTTGCTGGCCTCTCTTGGTGCAGAGGTGACCCTGGTTGAGAGATCGACAGAGATGTATGACTTGTTAGCGGCTGCCTTGAAGGAAGCGGCACAAGCAAACTCTGAACTTGCAGACATTATTGATCGAATGACGCTTCTTCATGGAGACGCGAAGCAAATGTTGCCAGATCTTTCGCCAGAAACCGTGCTAGTCGATCCCATGCACCCTCCAAGATCGAAGACAGCGCTTGTGAAAAATGAAATGCGCGCTTTGCGGAATATTGTTGGCACCGATGAGGATAGCTTTGAGCTGATGACAGTTGCATTGAATTCAGCCTCAAAACGGGTTGTGTTAAAATGGCCCAGGCGCGCTGGACCCATGGAAGGTCTGCAATCACCCTCTCATCAGATTTTCGGTAAAACAACCCGCTATGATGTCTTCATGCGACGGGAAGAGGTGTAAGGTCGAAAGTCATTTCTTCTTCATAAATCGCGCTTGTCGACGAAAGATGGCTGGAGAACAGGCTAAAACTGGTTACAGGAATGGTCTTCGTTTTAAAAAGGGCGTGGTCCGACAAATAATTCCGGACCCGTTCATACGGGGATTTATGAATGCGGGCGAGGGTAATATGAGGTCGGAACTGCCTGTCGTCAACGCGGGCGCCAACGGATTCGATCGCCGTTACAATTTTTTTATGGAGGAGCATCAGGGATTTGTCACGATGGACACCTGCCCAGAGAATTCTTGGCCGCTTGTTGCTTCCAAATATCCCGACACTTTCGATAGCCAGCTCAAACTCCGGATGCTTGATTCGACCCAACGCAAGGCAAATATCAGACATTTCCGGGGCCTGCACCTCCCCAATGAAGGCGAGAGTGACATGGGCATTTTCCGCAGCTATCCACCGCGCATCAGGAATGCCACCACGCAAAGTAGCAATGCTGTCTTTGATTTCCTGTGGTAACGGGACGGCGACGAACAAGCGCATGACATATCTCCTTTATGGACAAGGAAAGGGATGCTGGGAATCTATTTTGTTTATCTCTGAAATGATGTCATCAGATAACTCAATGTCAATGCTTGCAATATTCTGCGACAATTGTGTGAGATTTGTTGCACCGATAATTGACGAGGTTACAAAGGGCCGGCTATTGACAAACGCAAGGGCCATTTGGCCGGGATCTAACCCGTTTTTTTCGGCAAGTCGAACATATTTCTCCGACATCTCGGCTGCCAGCTCCGTCGTATATCTTTTGAAACGATCAAAGATTGTATGGCGGGCCCCAGCTGGTTTGGCTCCGTTAAGATATTTTCCACTGAGGACACCCATGGCCATGGGCGAATAGGCAAGCAGGCCGCAGTTTTCCCGAATAGAGACTTCCGCCAAACCGACTTCATAGGTTCTGTTTAGAAGGTTATAGGGGTTTTGCACGGAGGCTATTCTCGCCCAGCCATGCTTTTCCGCTAAGTGCAGATAGTGCATGACACCCCATGCGCTTTCATTGGATAAGCCGATATGGCGGATTTTTCCGGCTGTCACCATATCATTCAAGGCATCAAGGGTCTCAATGATGGCGATCGTCTCTTCATCTTCAACATGATCATAGCCAAGCTTGCCGAAATAATTGGTGGACCTTTCCGGCCAATGGATCTGATACAGGTCGATATAATCCGTCTGTAGGTTTTTAAGGCTGTTTTCCACGGCTTCAATTATATGGCGCGCGTGGAGCCTTGCTGGTTCGCCCCGAAAATACTGGGCATCCGTAGGGCCTACAACCTTTGTGGCGACAACGACCTTGTCGCGGGCTTTTCGGGCATTCATCCAGTTGCCGATATATTTCTCTGTCAGCCCTTGAGTTTCTGCCTTTGGTGGGATCGGATAAAGCTCTGCCGTATCCAGGAAATTGACACCCATTTCCAAGGCGAGATCCATTTGGTCGTGGGCCTCCTGCTCACTATTTTGCTCTCCCCATGTCATTGTGCCAAGACAAATGACGCTGACATCAAGATCCGAGCCACCCAGCTTTCTATATTGCATGCGTGTTCCTAAGTCTGAAGTAATGAAGAAACTGTTGAGGGACGTCCCAACAGGAATTAGTTTTCAATGAAACTGATAACATAAGGCAACATGTTATCAACAATGATTTTCACGCCTTGCGCGTTGGGGTGTATATAATCACTTTGGTTCAACTCCGGAATCGCGGCGACATCTTCCAGGAAGAAAGGGTAAAAATCCGTATCATGCTTTTTTGCTAGATCGGGAAATATCTGGTCAAACTCCTGGGTATATTCTTGGCCCATATTTGGCGGGGCCTTCATTCCGGCAAGCAGCACGGGCAAGTTTTTGTCTGCCAGGATTTGCAGAATCTGATCCAGATTCTCACGGGTTTTCTCAGGATCGATACCTCTCAGAGCATCATTTGCCCCAAGTTCAAGAATAACGAAATCGGCCCCATTTCCGAGCGCCCAGTCAAGGCGCTGCAAACCACCGGTGGAGGTATCACCCGATACACCGGCATTTTCAACGACCACATCAAGACCCTCTTCACGAAGGGCAGCTTCGAGCTGAGAGGGGAAATCCTCGCCTTGCGGAAGGCCATAGCCCGCTGTCAAACTATCGCCAATAGCGACTATTTTGACCGGATTTTTGGCATTTACGTCACTAGAAATGCAAAAAATTACCAATAAAACGGCAAATATATTGATTATTGATGGTCGCCCGCCATATGCCAAAGTCAGACCTCGTTGTATTTACATAGGAATTATCGTGCCTCAAGAGCCAATAATCCAGTTAAAAGACATTCATCTCACACTTAAGTCAGATGCCGGCCCAGTCAATATCCTTCGTGGAATAGATTTAAACGTCGAGGCTGGAAATACCGTCGGCATCGTAGGGCCATCCGGTTCCGGTAAGTCCACCCTAATGTCAATCATGGCCGGGCTGGAGGTGCCGACATCTGGTAGCGTTGTTATGGCGGGAGAGCATATTGAAAAGCTGGACGAGGATGCTCTCGCGCGGTTTCGCCGGGAAAATATCGGCATAGTCTTTCAGTCCTTTCATCTTATTCCAACAATGACCGCTCTTGAGAACATCGCTATTCCCCTTGAGCTGGCAGGACGGGAAGATGCCTTTGACGTGGCGGCTGCGAAGCTTGACTCAGTGGGCCTCAAGGACCGAGCCACACATTACCCTTCCCAGTTATCCGGTGGAGAGCAGCAACGGGTAGCTCTGGCCAGAGCTGTGTGTACGGACCCTAAGATCCTGTTGGCCGATGAGCCGACAGGTAATCTGGATGGGAAAACAGGTGATCTCATTGTCGAACTGATGTTCGAGCTGCATTCTCGCCTGGACACAACCATGGTCTTGATTACACATGATGATGCCCTTGCTCGCCAATGTAATCATCTGATCCGCCTTGAAGATGGCAAGGTTGTTGATATTGAAGAAATGATGCCGCAGGTTGCCGCCGGTGAGTAACAGCTCTAACCCAGAAACTCTTGGTCTGGCCTTTCGTTTTGCGCTTCGGGAAATGCGGGGGAGCCTCAAAGGGTTTCGTATTTTCCTTGCTTGCCTGGTGCTTGGCGTTGCGGCCATTGCCGGTGTCGGAACCCTTTCTTCCTCCATTACCGACGGATTGAGGGCTAATGGCCGGGTAATCCTCGGCGGAGATGTCGATATCCGCCTAACCCAACGGCCCGCAACGACGGAGGAGCGAGCCTGGCTCGGGGACCAGGGGACGGTTTCGGAGATGCAGACATTACGGGCCATGGTGCGGTCCACAGCAAATGACAATCGTACCCTGTCAGAGCTTAAAGCTGTCGATGATCTTTATCCTCTTTTTGGAGAACTAACCCTGACGGAAGAGAGCGGCGAAGTGGCTCCTTACGCGCTTCTTGGACAAACGGATACTGGCTATGGAGCGCTCGTTGAGCAGGCAATGGCAGATCGCCTGCTACTAAAACTAGGGGATCAGGTTCGGGTTGGAGAGCTAACAGCGGAAGTAAGAGGGATTATCGCCTCGGAACCGGATAAGGCTTCGCAAGGTATGGCCCTGGGACCCCGGGTCATTATTTCGACAGAAGCCCTTGAGAAGTCCGGTTTGATTCAGCCCGGAAGCTTGATCCGAAATCACTATCGATTGAAATTAAAAGATGGAATGTCCGTTGCCGATTTCAGGGAAGATGTGGCTGCAGCTCATCCCGATGCAGGATGGCGCATTCAGGACGCCTCAAACGGTGCCCCGGGGATTAAGCGATTTGTCGAGCGGGTTGCCCTGTTTTTGACCTTGGTTGGACTGACAGCCCTGATTGTCGGTGGTGTCGGCGTTGGAAATGCGGTCCGGGCTTATCTTGATGGAAAAATTGCTACCATAGCCACCTTGAAATGTCTGGGCGCCAGCAGCCGACTGATATTCAGGATTCATTACATTCAGGTTTTATTCCTCGCGCTTGCTGGATCGGCGATCGGATTGCTCATCGGTATTGGCGGAGCTATGTTCGCGTCGGGCTTCCTGGCCCGGGCGCTGCCCATACCCCCTGACATTTCCTTTCAGGCCGGTCCTTTGCTGCTAGCAACGGCCTATGGCCTACTGACAGCCACGTTATTTGCTATCTGGCCGTTGGCAAGAGCTCGCGAAACGCCAGCAGCCTCCTTGTTCAGAGATGCTGTCTCTCGGCATAGATGGCCGCGACCCATCTACCTATTGGCCGTAGCCGTCAGTTTTCTGCTAATGGTATTTTTGGCCATTTACACCAGCCAAGAAAGATGGTTTGCCATTGGTTTTGTTGGGGCGATTGTCATCATTTTCGGCCTGTTGATTTTGGTTGGTCACGGCGTTCAGGATTTGGCACGGGT
This sequence comes from Pseudomonadota bacterium, assembly GCA_024743055.1. Classification (GTDB taxonomy): domain Bacteria; phylum Pseudomonadota; class Alphaproteobacteria; order Sneathiellales; family Sneathiellaceae; genus Sneathiella. The sequence continues at coordinate 97,521 of JANSXH010000005.1, read as the reverse complement.
CCTGCCGAGGCCGTCTATACCTTCCTTGCGTTTGGCAATTGCAAATCTGCATCGTCCAGGGGCGGCGACAACCAGTGTCGTTCTTTCGATGGGATTGGGATTGACTCTGTTTGTGACAGTTGCCTTGATCGAAGGCAATCTTACCCGGCAGGTACAGGATCAGTTGCCGGAACAGGCACCGGCCTTCTTTTTTATCGACATTCAATCCGACCAGCTTGACGATTTTGTAGATACAGCAGAAGCCGTAAGTGGGGTCAGCGATGTTAATCATGTCCCAAATATGCGCGGTCGAATTACCATGGTGAAAGGGGTTCCAGCAGCGGAACTTTCTGTAGCTCCTGAATCAAAATGGGCGTTGCGCGGGGATCGCGGGCTTACTTATTCCGCCACACCCCCACCCGGAGCGGCTGTTGTAGAAGGCGAATGGTGGCCAGAGGATTATCAGGGACCCCCACTGATCAGCATGGGGCGCGAGGTCGGTAAAGGCATGGGATTGGAGCTCGGTGACGAGCTGACCGTTAATGTTATGGGCAGAGAGATCGTGGCCAAGATCGCCAATTTCAGGGAGATTGACTGGACCACCCTGGCTATAAATTTTGTGATTGTGTTTGACCAAAATAGCTTGTTGGGAGCACCGCATGGGCATCTCGCGACTGCGCGTGCCGATATTGATGCCGAGGCCAATCTGTTCCGGGAGGTGACAAACAAATTCATCAATGTCTCGGTAATTCGTATGAAGGAAGCTTTGCAGACTGTCAGTCGCATATTGGAGCAGCTTTCCTCCGCTGTGTCAGCCACATCTTCTGTAACCTTGGTCGCGGGAATTCTGGTGCTTGCTGGTGCTTTCGCAGCTGGGCATCGCAAGCGGGTCTATGATGCGGTCATTCTGAAAGTGCTAGGGGCAACCCGCTTCGATATCTTTAAGGCATTCCTGTTGGAATATGCCTTGCTCGGCCTGGTGACATCCGTCATTGCCGCTGCCGCGGGATGGGCCGCGGCCTACCTGGTGATAACAGAGCTTCTGGAAGCCAAATGGATTAACCTGCCTTACACAATATTGGCCACCATCGTAGTGAGTGTTGGTGTCACTTTGATCTTTGGATTGTTGGGCTCTTGGCGGGCTTTGGGAGAGAAAGTTGCGCCAGTTTTGCGTTCCGACTAGATGCTTTATTGAGATGTGGACCTGATCGCCCGAAGACCATAATTTTCTATCGGACGACCAGGGAGGTTTAACCCTCAGAACACAGCTAGAAGAGCTTAGCTCTTCGTTGCAGCTTTGTATTCTTCCATAGAAAGCTCGCCACTTCCGTCCGCATCGGCAGAGGCAAACTGATCCTTGCTGGTATCTGGCATCATGACAACCAGCTCTTCATAGCTGATGGTGCCATTGCCATTTGCATCAACAGCGCTGAATTCAGGCGTAGCGGCCAGAACTGGTGCTGCAGACAATACAGTTACACTCGCGGCTGTGATCAATAATTTCTTCATTGCAAGTCTCCATTTTCTAAAAGAAAGACGTCCCGAAACCATTTCGAGGTGCGGGTCCGTCGAACTGTCGGTTGTCCTACCGAATGCAGGAAGTAGTAGCCGACGTTCTAGAGAGGAGACTGATGGTTAATCGTGGCAGGAAAAGGCCGCGAATTGGGCAGCTTAAAGGAAATATTGTGACCCTTAAATACACCTATTTATTGCAATTTACTGGATGTTGCAGGTTTCCTTGATCTGGGCGATTTTTTCTTTGAGTTTTTTATTATAATCCCCAGTCGCAATTTTTATTCGTTTACCTTCTGTGCGAGCCACAACTCCTTCAATAAGACTGATAGGAACGACCGCAAGAACCCCGGCACCGATCATTTCTCCGGCATAGGCTTTTTCACTCTCAAGCGCCCGGATATCCCCTTCAGCCGTGCTACAGTTTACGGGCTTTTTGATATTCGCTTCGCCCTCTTTATAGGTTTCTTTTTTTTCTTTGATGGAGCTACATCCCGCAATTATAAGAGCCAAGGCAGATACACAGATAAGGGAAGTTTTTTTCATCATGGCGCCTTTTGCTTGCAAACATAACAGCCTTTCTACCGATTAGACTGCGTGAAGTGCATATGGTCAAGGCGCAAATTTTTGCTACTTCCTCAGGAAATGTTGATTAAATGCAGGAATATATTCATTTAGGCAATGGAGCGCCCAAAAAACCATTAGCAACCCCTATTAAGACATTGTTGACGTTGATTTTCCTTGAAATTTTGGCTGGAAAATACAATATCTATGCGGAAATCAACTCCTTACAGGGAAATTAGTTAATGGCTACAGACTTTTCAAAGCTGAATACGGCGAGAACAGGATCAGTAGATCAAGCGGTTCTCGATGAGGGCCTGCGCAGCTATATGCTGAAGGTCTACAACTACATGGCGTCCGGATTGGCGTTAAGCGGTATTACCGCTGCGATTACAGCCAATACGCCTGCAATCTATAATGCGGTCTTCGGAACGCCCCTGCAATGGGTCGTAATGCTGGCTCCTCTTGGCTTGCTATTTGCGATGGGACGGACAAGTACGAGCACCACTAAAATCCTTTACTGGATTATGGTTGCGCTGTTTGGTGTCTCCATTTCCTACATCTTTCAGGTATATACAGCTGAAAGCGTTGTCAGGGTCTTCTTTATCACGGCCGCGACTTTTGGGAGCGCCAGCCTCTATGGCTATGTGACGAAGCGGGATCTGACCGGATTTGGCAGCTTCCTGTTTATGGGCCTGATTGGCATCATCATTGCGATGGTTGTAAATATATTCATGCAATCAACAATGATGCATTTTGTTATCTCGGTGCTAGGCGTTCTGATCTTCACGGGTCTGACAGCCTTTGATACACAGCGCATCAAGTCACAATATTACCATGGCCACAGCCAGGAAGTGCTGGAGCGCGGAGCCATTATGGGTGCCGTTTCAATGTACTTGAATTTCCTGAACCTGTTCATGATGCTGCTGAGCCTCCTTGGCAATCGCAACTAAAGCATCAATTGCGTTATGAAAAACCCGGCCCAGTGCCGGGTTTTTTATTGTCCGGAATTCGTTGAGCGGGTGACAAATCGTAGAAATGCGCTTAAACTTGTTTGCTTGCAAACAACCCTCATAAGGACAAGAAAGGGGCATCTGAATGCGCATTCTCATCGCCATGATGAAACACGAAACCAACACCTTTTCCCCCATTGTCGCTGATTGGAAACGCTTTCAGGATTGGAGTGCCTATCTGGGAGAGGACGCCCTTAAAGCATATGAAGGAACGGGCATGCCCTTTGGGGCCTATGTCGAGTTGGCAAAAGCAGCGGGAGCCGAAATTATCACGCCGGTTGCAGCGGAGGCGATGCCCTCTGGTCCGGTAACGGAAGATGCGTTTAACCGCATGGCGGAGCCTATTCTTGATGTTGTGCGCGAAGGGGTGGATGCAGCGATGTTGGATCTGCACGGAGCCATGGTGACAGAGCATGCAGAGGACGGGGAAGGTCTGCTGCTTGAAAAAATCCGCGAGATTGATCCTGATTTGCCGATAGCCGTCACCCTCGATTTACACTGCAACCTGACTTCAAAGATTATGGACAATTGCACGGCCCTCATTGGCTATAAGACCTATCCCCATGTGGATATGTATGAAGTTGGCAAACAGATCGGCCAGGTCCTGCTGGACGGCATGACGGGCAAGGTGAACCCGGTGATGTCTTGGGGCAATACGCAGCTTCTGAGCCAGACCTTGCGCCAGGGGACAGACGATGAACCCATGGCGACCCTGATCCGACTGTGCCGAGAGGCGGAGAAAGAACCGGGTGTCCTGGCGGCCACCGCTTTTGGCGGTTTTGCCCTCGCAGATATTAGGGATGCCGGTAATTCTGTCATTGTCGTTACAGACGGAGATAAAGATCTGGCGGACCAGGTGCGAGACCGTATCCTTGCCGCCGCCTGGGAACGCAGAGAGGATTTTGTCTATGAGCATACGCCGCTGGAGGAACAGGTTGCTGCAGCCAAGGAACTTACGGAAGGGCCCGTCCTGCTGCTTGATCATGCGGACAATTGCGGCTCCGGCGCGACGCAGGACGTGATGACGGTGATCGCAGAAGTTTTAAGGCAGGGCCTTGAAGATGTGGCGGTCGCAGCTGTCTGGGATCCGGGTGCTGTTCAGGAGATGCAGAAAGCGGGCGTTGGCTCGACCATCACTCTCGATCTTGGCGGTAAAACAGATATGCCGTCAATTGGCGAGGTCGGGGAACCGTTGAGACTGGCGGGGACGGTCAAGATCCTGTCAAACGGCGAATGGACGGTTCACGGGCCAATGTATACGGGCGTCAAAGTGTTTATGGGGCCGACCGCTGTCTTAGATACGGGAAACATGGAAATCGTCATCGTCTCCAATCACCATGAGCCCTGGGATGTAGGTGTCTTTACCTCCGTCGGAATTCAGCCCGAGCATAAAAAATATCTGATCCTAAAGAGCCGCATCCATTATCGGGCCGGCTTTGCACCTATCGGCAAGGCAACCCTGCGACTGGATGGTAAGGGGGTCACAACCTCTGACAATAATTTGCTAAACTACGAGAATGTCCGGCGCCCCATATATCCGCTCGACCTGATCAATGAGGCTTAGATCATGCTACAAGACTTTTACGGAAATGATGTAACAACAACATCCACCAAGACGGTCGAAACCATCGATACCTTTGCCGACAGTTATATTGGTTTCGGAACAGATTTTTCCGGGATTTTTGCAGCTGCCGATCAGGACCCAGAATGCGCCGTTGCAGCAGCTTATGCGGCCTTGCTGGGGCTATTTATCGAAAATCCAGCACGAACCGAAATTGCCCTGAAATACTATCTACAAGCCAAAGAACATATTTCCAAAGGCACAGAGCGAGAGCAATTGTTTATTTCGGCAATACTGGCTTTTCATGACAACGATGTCGCCACAAGCCTCAAGCATCTTCGGCGTCTGGCCACAGATTATCCGTCGGATATTTTTGCTGCTAAGCTGGGCCAAAATCTTTATTTCAATCTTGGAGATGACAAGAACCTGCTCTGGCTCGGTGAGAAAATTGTCGAACGGCATCCAGATTGTGCCTATGCCTATGGTATGCGGGCCTTCGGGCGGGAGCAGACCAGCCAGCTAGAACTGGCAGAGGAAGATGGTCGGAAAGCCACAGAAATGAAGCGCAAAGAACCCTGGGCCCATCACGCAGTCGCCCATGTTCTGCTTACCCAGGGTCGGCATGACGAGGGGATCGACTGGATGCAATCCCTGTCAGATGAATGGGAAGATCGAAACAGCTTCATGTATACCCATAACTGGTGGCATCAGGCGCTGTTCTATATGGAGCAGGGCGATTTCGAAACACCTCTGGCCCTTTATGATGACAAGGTTTGGGGTGTCGACAAAACCTATAGCCTGGATCAGGTAAACGCTATCTCTCTCTTATGGCGGTTGGAGCAATTGGGGGTCGATGTCGGGCACCGTTGGGAGGATTTGAGTAAATGGGTTTCGGAGCGGACATTGATCAATGATCAGCCTTTCTTTGATATGCATTATGCCTATTCTTTGGCGCGCGGCGGCCAAAGCGAAGCTTTGTCGGAGCTGGTCGCGGGAGTCGAGAAAATGGCACAAGACGCGCCAGAGCTCACACGTCACTGTTGGGCGGATGTCGCCCTCCCGTCAGTTCGGGGGTTTATTGATATTGCCAACAAGGACTTTAGTAGTGCCGCACGTCAGTTGTCTGCGGCCCAGCCAAGGTTCCAGGAAATCGGTGGCAGCCATGCCCAGCGGGATCTGTTTGAGCTCGCCTGGTTGACCAGTCTTGTTGAAGCCGGGGACTATGACACTGTCCTTCCCCTTCTTGAAAAACGTCTGACATTCAGGCAGGAAGTGGCGGCAGATCGGCAATTGTATGAGGATGCGCGCTGGCGTGCCGGTATCGCCCCTTCATAAGAAGCAGCGGGAATGTTATCCTGCTCGTCGTTGATGGAAGCACTTGTGGGAGAGGTGTGGTGACATGAAATCAGATGTAACGGCAGAAAAGCAGGGCCGACGTATTTTTGCCTTGCTGGATGAATATGGCTCAAGCCATCAGAATGCCACCAATAAATTTATCCATTGGCTAGCGGTTCCGGCGATTTTCTGGACAATTGTTGCGCTTCTTTGGGAAATACCTGTCCCCGCAGTCTTTCTTGAGGTTGCAAATCTTAACTGGGCGACCATCGCCCTTGCCATCACCGTTATCTATTACGCGATCTTATCCTGGACCCTGGCCATTGGCATGGTGCTGTTTACTTTATGCTGCTTTGGCCTGATTTCAGTGTATCAGAGCGCGCCGGTTTTGGGCTTGCCCTTGTGGCAGTTTGCCATCGCGGTTTTTGTGATTGCCTGGATTTTCCAGTTCATTGGTCACAAGATCGAAGGCAAGAAACCCTCGTTCTTTAAAGATGTCCAATTTTTAATGATTGGCCCGGCTTGGCTCATGAGTTTTATTTATCGCAAGCTCGGACTGCCCATTTAGAGAAAAGGAAACCGCCAGGGAGAGCGGCGATTTCCTCATTCATGTCTCTATCTAAGACCTAGCTTTTAACGTGCAGCTTGTAATCCGGTGTTGTGTTGAGCGGGCAGGAATAAAGATATTCGCCTTCCTTGAGCTCGACTTCGTAATCAAGGGTTTTACCGGTATCCATACCGCCACCGGAGACACTGATCTTTGTGGCCTTATGTATTGGGTTGGCCCAGTTGTAGTCATGTTCACGTAACCAAAAGCCCAGGGAATAGGGAACATTCTTGTTGGTTACCCGGAAAATATATTTGCCGGGTTTCAAGGTCATCACCTCGGAAGCCGCGACCCGGGCATCCCCAGAATCAGCGTTGATTTTTTCACAGTCCTCTTTCATCGTAGAGGTATACATGTGATCCGTTCCATTCTCCGCTTCCACAAACTGGCAGGGGGTCTGGGTCAGGGTAATGATTGTAACATCGTCAGCGGCCTGAACAGGACCGGCAAGACCAAAGGCAAGTGTCGCCGCACCGGCGGCAGTAGCAAAAGAATAAGAAAGTAGTTTCATTTTTTTCTTCCGATTTCGTCGTCAAGAGAGAGCGTTACGAACTATAATTTCGGCGAAATGAAAAATAATGCAATTCACGCTGTTTCACTGATGCGTGAGTCGGTCGACTTTTTTAATCGATAGTATTGAATCGCTTGCGATCAAAGACTTTCAGAACCTGCGCGAGGGTCTTTCCGCGTTTCAGAATGCGACCATTTTGTCCAAGAACGGAGTAGGCGCCTTGCTTGGCGGCCAGTCTTGGCTCCTTATAGATTCGAAACAATGGTTTGTCGGCGGTTCGATGAAAAATAGCGAAGATGCAGGCGCTTTTCTCCTGGCCGATGGCATAGTCCCGCCATTCGGCTTTTGCCACCATGCGACCATAAACCTGGAGAATCTGACCTAATTCAATTCGGTTGAAGAATACAGGCTGCTGAAATTGTCCCGACCGCGCAGACTTTGCCGATCGGGCCAAATAGTGATCGTCGAAACTTACAACCTCGCTCATTCCCGCTCCAACTAGCTTCAACGACATTATTTTCTGCCAAGCAATCGAATTCGTCAAGTTTTGTGACAGATTTTTGAAATGAAATCCCTATATATCAAGGCTATAAAGGAATTGTAGAGTTAGTGAACTGGCTAGAAAGGTAGCAGAAATGGTAGATAAAGTTGTCAAAAGCGATGCAGAATGGCAGGCCCAGCTAACTCCTGAGCAATATAAGGTCACTCGAAAGAAGGGCACGGAGCGGGCCTTTACCGGTCCATTAAACGATAATAAAGCAGCTGGTACTTATACATGCATATGCTGTGACGAGCCCCTGTTTTCTTCGGAAACTAAGTTTGAAAGCGGGACAGGTTGGCCCAGCTTCTGGAAACCGTTGAATGAGGAAATGGTGGGAGAAGTTGATGACCGCAGCTTTTTCATGCGTCGCACAGAAGTGATCTGCAATAAATGTGATGCCCATCTCGGGCATGTCTTCCCAGATGGTCCGGAACCCACTGGACTGAGATATTGCCTCAATTCCGCAGCTCTTGATTTTAAAGATAAAGAAGACTGATCACCGCTCCATATCCGCTGTTAGTTTATAAATAGGTCTTCCATGGTTGTGAAAAACTCAGTTCAATCCGCCGTTGCCAATGCTACGGACGTTGCACCCCGCACTAAACCGTCTAACTATCCGGAACCGTTTTTCAGCCGCATGGCGGGACGGGAGAAACGGCAGCTGGGAGACTTTTTTGGGCTGACTAATTTTGGTGTTAATCTGACCCGCCTTGTCCCAGGAGGCGAATCAGCGTTGCTTCATAAGCACAGCAAGCAGGATGAGTTGATTTACATTCTTGAGGGGAATCCTACTCTTGTTCTGGAAACGCAGGTGATAGATATGTCACCGGGAGAATTTGCCGGATTTCCGGCGCAAGGGGAAGCACATCAATTAGTCAACAACACCGATGAGGATGTGGTGTATTTGGAAATGGGAGATCGGGTTGAAGGCGACGAAGGTAGCTACCCGAAGGATGATCTGAAGGCCGCTCTGGATGCCAACGGCCAATGGCAGTTTACCCATAAAGACGGCCGTCCCTACTAATTAGGGACTTACCCGGCAGCCGGCTTATTTTTTGCCCGAACATCCGCAGAAAAATGACAGGCGGCGAGATGCTCTTCCTCAACAGCAACTAGCGGCGGCTTTTCACTCCGGCAGACGTTCTTGACCATGGGGCAACGGTCCTGAAAGGCACAGCCGGCTCGAATTTCTGTCTGCCCCGTGACATTCCCCGCCAGCTTGATGCGATCCCGTTTCTTGGCTGCACCAGGCTGTGGGACGGCGTCCAGTAGAATTCGGGTATAGGGATGGGCGGGATTGGCGAACAGATCTTCCGTACGCCCTTTTTCGACAATTTCCCCTAGATACATCACCGCGACCTCGTCACATAGATATTCAACAACGGCCAGGTCATGGCTGATGAACATATAGGTGACCCCGAAGCTTTCCTGGAGATCTTTTAGAAGGTTAAGGACCTGCGCCTGAACGGAGACATCTAGGGCAGACACCGGCTCATCGGCAACGATCAGTTCGGGATGGGTGATTAAGGCGCGGGCAATGGCGATGCGCTGACGCTGACCACCCGAAAATTCATGGGGATATTTGGAGATATCTCCACTTTTCAATCCGACGGATTCGAGTACTTCCCGAACCCTTTCATCCCGCTCCGCCGATGTCAGGGGGCCGAGAGCGGCAAGGGGTTCGGCAACGATCCGGTCCACATTCAGATGCGGGTCGAGGGAGCCGTAAGGATCCTGGAATACCATCTGGAAATGCTGGCGGAGGGGACGGAGCTGTTCGAAAGATAGGCCAACGACCTCTTCTCCAAGGATCCGGACGGATCCTCCGTCTGTGTCTTCCAAAGCCATGACATTGCGGGCGAGGGTTGATTTTCCGCATCCGCTTTCGCCAACCACACCAAAGCTTTTGCCCTTCTTGATTTCAAAGCTGACGCCGTTGAGGGCATAGACATAACGATGTTCTGCAAACAGGCTTTCCTTAGGCAGCCGGTAATGGCGAACTAGGTCCTCAACGATCAACACAGGTTCTTCTACAGAATAATCGGTCACAGATACAACTCCTCGGATTTCTTACCGCGGGCGTCATCTATATTATGGCAGGCAACTGCGTGATCAGGGTTTAGAACGTGAACAGGAGGAGAGGCGTCTCTGCAGTGATCAGAGGCTAGGGGGCATCTGTCAAAAAAGGTACATCCTGCCGGCAGGTTCATCAGATCAGGAACCACACCGGGAATAGTGGCCAGGCGGGCATTGCGCCCCATCCCCAGCTTTGGCATCGCGGCGAACAGTCCCAAGGTGTAAGGGTGGGTGAGTTCCCCAAATATTTTGTCGGTCCTGCCGGTTTCCACAGCCGATCCGCCATACATGACCAGAACCTTGTCGGTATTTTCCGAAATAACCCCAAGATCATGGGAAATGAGGATCAATGCCATGCCATCTTCGGAGACCAGATTTTGGATCAGCTCCAGGATCTGATCTTGGATAGTTACATCAAGGGCGGTTGTCGGCTCGTCTGCAATCAAGATATCTGGGCCGCAGGAGAGGGCGAGGGCGATCATCACCCTTTGTCGTTGTCCCCCCGATAATTGATGGGGGTAATTCCGTATACGTGCTTTCGGATTGGGAATGCCCACCCGATCGAGAAGTCGAAGGGCTTCTGCGTGCGCTGCATCTTTATCAAGGCCCTTATGTAGGCGTAAGGGTTCCATCACCTGGTGACCGATAGTGTGAACCGGATTGAGAGAGGTCATCGGCTCCTGGAAAATCATTGCCATGCGATTGCCACGGATATTGCAGAGGTCTTTTTCTGAAAATCTGAGCAAGTCCTCACTTTCCAGCAAGATCTTCCCTTCTGTGTTGCTGCGTTCCGGCAACAACGACATTAGAGCGAGAGCCGTCATGGACTTCCCACATCCGCTTTCCCCAACAATCCCAAGGGTCTCGCCACGTTCGAGGCTGAATGACAGATCCCGTACCGCCCGTGCCGGTCCTTCGGCGGTCGCTAGGGTAATGGTCAGGTCCTGCACATCAAGTAAAGTCATGTCAGCGCTTCCTCGAAAGCCGGGGATCAAGGACATCGCGAAGGCCGTCCCCGAGGAGGTTCAGGCCGAAGACGGCGGTAGCGATGGCTAATCCCGGAAAAACAGCTTGCCACGGATCGAGGAAAATCAAAGATTGCGCTTCATTCAGCATACGCCCCCAAGACGGATGTGGCGGCTGGGTGCCGAGGCCGAGATAGGACAGAGCCGCCTCCGCCAGGATGGCGATAGCGAACAGGATGGTTGCCTGAACGATGATGATCGAAAGAACATTGGGCAGGATATGCTCAAAGGTGATGCGGAACTTGCCTTTCCCTGCAGCCCGGGCGGCCAGGACGAATTCCCGGGCCCAAATGGCATTGGCTGAGCCTCTCGTCAGTCGCGCGAACACGGGGATGTTATACAGACCAATAGCCAGGATTGAATTGACGCCTCCTGGTCCGAGAATAGCGGTAATCATGATGGCCGAAAGGATCGCTGGAAAAGCGAAAGAAAAGTCGCTGATCCGCATGATAAACTCTTCAGTCCAGCCCCTTTTCGCCGCGGCCAAAAGGCCGAGAGATACACCAATGATCAGGCCGATAGACACGGCAACGACAGCGACGGCAATGGAGTTTTGGGTGCCGGTCATCAGCATGGAAACAATGTCCCGGCCGAACTGATCCGTTCCCAGCCAATGTTCTGCTGAAGGGGGCAAAAAGCGATCGGGAATAACAATGTCGTATGCAGAGCCTGGGGTCCAGAAAAGAGAGATCGCCGCACAAAGCAAGAGGAATCCTGTCATCACCCCGCCGATCAGGAAGCTTCGGCTGCGTCGACAGCGATTCAGGAAGGACGTGGGATCGGAATTACTCATATGTCGTGCGCTTTCAGGCGTGGATCCACCACCGCATAAAGGATATCAACCACAAAATTCGTCATAATGACCATGGTTGCAAGGAGGAGCACAACATTCTCAACAACGATTGTATCGCGATTGTTGATGGCCTTTAGCACCAAGGATCCGAGACCAGGAATATGAAAGACATTTTCAACAACTACGGTGCCCGTCAAAAGAGCAGAAAACTGAATGCCGGTCACTGTCAACACAGGGATCAGGGCATTGCGAAGAACATGCAGCCAAAGAGTTGCCCGTTGGCTCAGACCTTTAGACCTGGCCGTGCGGACATAATCCTCGCGATAAACTTCCAGCACGGAGGAACGGGTTATGCGCGCCAGGATCGCACCGACAACCGTGGCAAGGGAAATCGCCGGTAACAGCAAGGCCACAATGCAAACGAAAAATCCTTCATTCCAACCCGGAAAGCCGCCAGCCGGAAACCATCTGAGCTGGATTGAAAATAGGAGGATCAGCAGCAGTGCCAGCCAGAAATTCGGCACGGAAATCCCAAGCTGGCTGAACCCCATAAGAGCGACATCGCCTGCTTTATTATGATGGGCCGCCGCATATAGACCGATGATCAAGGCCAGAATAATGCTGAGAATGATGGACATGATGGCGAGCGGAATGGTGATCCACAGCGCGCCTTCCACAAGCTCCCAGACTGGCACCTTGTAGGCATAGCTGGTCCCCATCTCGCCTTGCAGCAATCCACTGATCCAAGTCCAATACCTCTCCGGCGCCGGTCGGTCCAGCCCCAACTCCTTAGTCAGAGCAGCGACCATTTCGTCCGTTGCTTCGACGCCAAGTATGACAAGAGCCGGATCTCCCGGAAGAATTTCCATCACCAGAAAAATGACCATGGATGCGCCGATCAGAGTCGCAATCAGGGTCAAAAGTCGTTTGGCGATGAAAATGCTCATTGCTTATTCTTCTTGGGCCTCACATATAAAGGCGGTAGAGCCGGGATTATTATTGAATGCGTACGTTATCGTTAGAAAGTTAGTCGGTCAATTGAGGATCAAATCTAATCTCTGGCTCCTGCGGTAGAATGCCGCACCCGGCCTTAATCGGTTGCCGCTTATTAAGGCTTGAACTAGTTTAATTAGGAATGATTTGCAGTTGAAAAACCTGTTATGCGGCGCGGGAAAATATCTCTCGAACGGACTTTATGCATGAATAAGATTTTTACCCTTCTTATCGCTTTTTTTCTTCTTGCCAGCGCGGTTGTGATTGGGCTTTGGGCGACCGGCATTGTCAATTTTGGGCCCGGCAGCAGTACTGCCGGAGGATCGACCATTATTGCCGGAGCTCCCCAAATAGGCGGACCATTTGAGCTGGTCAATCACAAGGGAGAAACGGTTACTGAGGCGGATTTTAAAGGCAAGCTGATGCTGGTATTCTTCGGCTATACCTATTGCCCGGATGTGTGTCCGACAGAAATGCAGACCATTTCAGTGGCCATGCAGGAGCTGGGTGATGACGGTAATGATGTGACCCCGGTCTTTGTGAGTGTCGATCCGACACGGGATACAACAGAGGTCATGTCCGAATTTGTGGAAGCTTTTCATCCCACTCTTGTTGGGCTAACCGGAACCGAAGAGCAAATCGCAGATATAAAGAAGAAGTACCGAGTTTACAGCCAGAAAGAAGAAAATGGGGATCCAGAATACTATCTGGTAGATCATTCATCCTTCACCTATCTGATGGATCGGGAAGGTGAATTGATCACCGTTTTCTCCTATGGAACACCTTCCGAAGAAATGGCAGCAAAAATTAAAGAACAATTGTAGATGAGAGGGAAATTATGAAAGTTTTGTCAGTGTTATCGGCTGCGGTCTTTTCGCTTGCCGTGATGGTAGGAGTGACCACATCACCAAATCCAGTTCTGAGTGCCGAGAAACATGAAATAGAGGTTGAGGACGCCTGGTCCCGGGCTCGTCCTGCCACTGCCAAAGTCGGTGGTGCTTTCATGATGATCCATAACGAAGGTACCAAAATTGATCGGCTCGTTTCGGCCAGCTCACCCGTCGCAAAACGGGTTGAAATCCATGAAAGCCTAATGAAGGACGGTGTGATGAGCATGGCGCAGATCACTGACCTTCCGATCAAGCCGGGTGAGAAAGTCATGCTGAAGCCTGGGAGTTATCATGTCATGCTGATGGGGCTAAATAAGCCTCTGGTCGAAGGGGAAATGTTTCCATTGACCCTGAAGTTTGAATTTGCCGGTGAAATCAGAGTTAGAGTTCATGTTAAGGCAGCAGGGGCCATGTCTGGCGGTCACACCCACTAAGGGATCAAAACCAGTTTGAGAAAAGGCGGGGAATCCCCGCCTTTTTTATTTGAATTCTGCGGTAGCTGATACAGCCAGCTCACCTCCCGGACCTGTAACCCAGACGGAGCATTGCCGATCATTCTCCTCCCGTCCGTTCAGGGTAAAGGGAGCGGTATCAAAAACCGGATTGAAGTTGCGAAAGTTAAAACTGGCCAGTTCCCGCTCTTCCATCCTGTGGACTGCTAGGCGCATCAGCAAGGTCCCTAGTAGTGGGCCATGGACGATGAGGCCAGGATACCCCTCTACATTCTGGCAGTATTCGCGGTCATAATGAATCCGATGTCCATTGAAGGTAAGGGCTGAATAGCGAAACAACATAACGCTGTCGGGGACAATTTCCGTTTCCCAGCGACCGTCCGTCGGGGCGGGCTGTGGCTGCTTCGGAGATGCAGATCCTTCAGAAGGAGCATCCCGAAATACAATATCATGCTCTTCTGTAATACAGATGCCATCCTGGTTTGAGACTTGATGCTGTACCGTAATGAAGACCAGATTTCCCGTTCGCCCTTCCTTAGGTGTTACGGATTTGATGGTTGAGGTTTTTTCAGCCGTGTCGCCGGCTTTGAGGTGATTGTGAAATGTCAGGCGGCCGCCGGCCCACATGCGTCTTGGCAGATCAATGGGCGGCAGGAAATCTCCTTTGAAGGCATGGCCATCCTGAGCCAGACGCGACTGTTTGTCGGTCGGGAGAAAATACATCCAGTGACCCCCAGGCGGCACAATTGCGGATGTCGGGACGTCCTGATCCATAAGAGCGGCAAAGCCGTTCAGAGATTGCTGATGAATAAGTTCAGTCCTTGTTTCTTGATTTCCAACCCAATCTTCGATTTTTTTCATTTGTTTTCTCTTGGTTGTCGTTGGGATATCGGGTTATTTAACATAAGCGCATTCGATCATTGCGCAAATACTTATGGTATTGGGGGAAAACTTGGTCGACCAGAATACAATAAAACTGCCGAACATCGATCTTTCGGACAATCCGGATATAGAAACAGCGGCAAAACTGATATTCCGCGAATCGATCAAGCATTTACGGAGCAACTTTAAGAAGTTCCAAAAATCCGGAAACCCGGCCGCTCTTATGCAGATCCGCATCGGCATGCGTCGAATCAGGGTTGGTTTGACAATATTTCGACCGATCATCCCAAAGGAAGTCAGATCCCGCTTCAATCGTGAGTTCCGCTATTTTGGAAACATGCTCGGCCATGCTCGGAACATGGATGTGTTTCTTCAGGTGACTTTAACGCGGGAGGCAAAGAAAGCACCCCATAAAAAGGCTTATTCAGAACTGCGCTTACATGCGGAAGCCTGGCGGGACGAAGAATATGAAGTCATATCCCGGGAGTTATTTGGCGGTCATTTCGAATCGATGGTCAAGGAGTTCGATAAATGGGTGTCCAGTGACTGGTCTACCAAGCTTGGCCGGGCTGCCAAGAAGCTGATGGCGAAGCCGGTTGCTCCTTTTGCGCTGACGGTTCTCGAGGAGGGTGGCACGGAACTACTTAACCAGGGCACCGAGGATGAACATCTGTCAGCGGATGAGCTTCATGATGTGCGCAAGTACGCAAAACGGGCCCGCTATCATCTGAGATTTTTTTCATCCCTCTTCAATGAAGATAAAGTTCATGAGGGGTTCCAGATTCTGATCGAAATGCAGGATTGCCTGGGCCATATCAATGACGTCAAGGAAGGCATGATTATTCTCAGTCAAATCGCTGAGGATGTAAGAGCTGACTGTTATGGCGATGTTTTGCGCCTTGCCGCTGATATACTGACAGATGCGTCGGAGGAAATTGATCAGCACCTAAAGCAGTTCAATGATCTTTGGAAGCGCTATGAAGCTTTCTCCATTGGCAAAGATGACCTTCGGAAATAGTCGCCTCTATTTCTTTCTGAAAGGCAGAGCTAGCATCCAGAAGATGCTTTGCTTCCTGTCATCCTGATATTCGTTAAGTCCGATGGTCATGCCGTCATGACCAGCAGAGGGCTGCTCCGTATATGTCCGGAACATGTAATCCCACCAGGGCAAGTTAAAGCCGAAATTGTGATCATGTTCTCTGCGAATGACTGAATGATGGACCCGATGCATGTCCGGTGTCACCACGAACAGCCGGGCAATCCGGTCGACGGATTTTGGCAGGCCTGCGTTGGCATGGTTGAACATGGCAACGGAACTGAGCAGGATCTCAAAAATGATCACAGCAACCACCGGCGGTCCCAATAGAAATACTACCGCCAACTTGAGGAACATGGACAGAATGATCTCGATAGGATGAAAACGGGCGCCAGTCGAGACATCATAGTCCACATCCGCGTGATGCATCTTATGGAGCTGCCAGAGCATTGGTACACGATGGAAAATCACATGCTGCCAGTAGATGACAAAATCCTGGACTATGACGGCAAGAATGATTGAAAGAACTGGCGGTAGAGAAATCAGATTGAGCAGTCCCCAGCCATTTTCCGCTGCCGCTGCCGCTGCACCCACTGCTAACAGGGGAAACAGAATTCTGAGCAGAAAGGTATTGAAAAAAGTGACCCCGAAATTATTGGCCCAACGCCAGATTTTGGACACTGTCGGTACCCGTTTTGGAGCAACGGTTTCCCAAAGGCCGATAAGGACAAGGGTTCCGATAAAGAAACCAAGCCGGATCGTAGGTTCGTTGCTGGAAATATACTCGATCATGGCGTAAGACCTTAACATTTGCCTAGAGGCAACATAGAGCACGGAACGGAATTGCAAATGGATTTTCTTGAAAATGGGATCACGAGTGATTTACCAACCCTCATCCTGGCCCACGGAGCCGGCGCCCCCATGGATAGTCCGTTTATGCAGGACTTCGCTGAAATTGGTGCAGAGGCTGGCCTGCATGTCCTGCGATTTGAATTTCCATATATGCAGCTAAGGCGGCAAGAAGGAAGCCGACGACCACCCGACAGGCAACCCAAATTACTGAACAGTTGGCGGGATGCGATCAATCAGGCAGGAGGTCCTGCAAATTTGGTGATTGGCGGCAAGTCCATGGGCGGGCGTATGGCCAGTATGATTGCTGATGAGATGGGAGTGAAGGGGTTGGTGTGCCTCGGTTACCCCTTTTATGCTCCCGGTAAAGCAGATCGACCGCGCATAGATCATTTGAAAGGCTTATCGACACCTACGCTGATCTTGCAGGGTGAAAGGGATGCCATGGGCAATCGGGAGACGGTGCCCGGATATGACCTCTCGTCGAAAATCACTTTCTCTTGGTTGGAGGATGGTGATCACAGCTTCAAACCGCGCAAGAAGTCGGGTCGAACGGAAGCTGAGAACTGGCGGCAGGCTGTCGATGAGATGGCGGGGTTCGTCCGCAATCTCGCCTGAGGTCAGACCGTTGCAATGGCGGCCTGACCGGCTCCGACATCGCCAACGCGTTCAATATCATCACTGATGGCTTTAAGAACTGGCAGCACCCTTTCAAAATCCTCTTGCCGTCCACCAGCACGGATTTTTAAGTGCCCTTCGAGGGCCTCCTGCTCACTTCCAATAGCTGGAGCGTCGACCCAATGAACGCCCTTTTCAGCAAATTGCGCTGCGTATTTCCGGGTGGCGTCCTGTGAAGTCATGCCAAGATCAACAAGGACAGCGCCAGACTTCAGGTTAGAGAGCAACCCATCCTCTCCGGTCAAAAAAGCATCGATCAATGACTCTTTTGACAGCATGAGAATGAGAATACCGTCTCCGATCTTGTCATTTATTTCCGCCGGTGTGCTGCAAAGATCTACAGCATCTCGAGCAATCTTGTAACGTAATGCCGGTGACCTGCTGGTTGCATGGATCGACGCGCCCTGAAATTTGAGCCGTCGTAAAACCGGTCGGCCCACTTCTCCAAGTCCCAAGAATCCGATCGAGATCCCGTTGAGATTTCCCATTTATCTCCCCTTATTCTTTTTTATGCGGAGAGTATTATATGAAGCAGGAAATTTGGCAATTATTACTTGGTCTAGAGCCGTGTAAAGCGCACGGCGGCGCCTCGTTCGATGGCAGCAGCCGTCAGGCGGTCCACATCGAGGCCATGGCGCAGCATTTCAAGCATTCTCAGCTCTTCCTGGCTTAACTGCCCATCACACACGGCGATATCACAGGCTAGGGCATAGGCCGTGTCATATAGCTTCTTAGGAAGGACAGCGCGGATCTTGCTGATGGTGTCTTCGAGTTTCTGATCGCTGTTGAGCATGTCGACACAGGCCGCGGCATCATCCGGCAGATGTTCTTCTTCATATTCCGAGAACATGGGAAGAGTTCTGACGATCTCGCCGATCGTGAATAGTTCACGGTCGGTCATTTCGCGGTCAGCCGCGGACACAATCACCATTGTCGAAATAAGAGCAGTGTGCAAATTCAAGGTCGTCATACGACGGTTTCTCCGGTTCCTAAATAAACTACTTTTCCAGAATATGGGGTTCGCCCTTGTTTATCCAATGATATTTTTTTTAAGAGCCTGTTCTTTGCCAGCAATGAAGTTTCGGGTTAGGGCGATTGCGTCCTTCAGGCCTAGCCGCTCAATTTCCACATCCGGGGGAAAGGCGGATGCGAGGCGGGATGGCATCATGCTGTCGAGCAGTACAAACACTCCAAAATCATCTTCCCGCCGCAACAATCGGCCATAGGCCTGCTTGATCTTCAGCCGAGTCAGTTTGTCGTCATAGCGACTACCACCAAAGGCTTTTTTTCGCGCCTTGTGTTTTAGGTCCGGGCGCGGCCAGGGGACCCTATCAAAGACGATCAGCCGTAAAGAGCGTCCCGGTACATCAACGCCGTCCCTGACCGCGTCAGTGCCAAGGAGGATCGAATCCTCTTCTTCTCGGAAAATATCAACCAGGGTAGAGGTATCCAGGGCATCTTGATGCTGCGCATAGAGATCAAGACCAGCCTTTGCGAGCGGTCCATAGATGTTTTCATAGACAGCTCGCAAGCGCCAAATCGCCGTAAAAAGACCAAGCGCACCGCCGCCCGCCGCCATAAATAGTTCTCGATATGCGGCGGAAACCTCCTTCATATGATCCCGACGCACATCGGTCACAACGATCACCTTTGTCTGGCCAGAAAAATCGAAAGGTGAGGCGAGATGGGCTCGTTCGGGTGGCTGGATCATGTGATGGGCACCCGTGCGCATATCTGCCGATTGCCAGCTTTCTTCGGCTTCATAATCATCGCGCAGTGTTGCGGAGGTAATAACGACACCATGAGAAGGCTTGAGGATAGTTTCGGCGAAGGGCTCGGTAGGATCGACATAGCTGCGGTAAAATCCGAGATCTATGTCCCGTCCGCCCACCCGTTCAATGGCCAGCCAGTCAACGAATGTCTCCGGTGTCTCTGTTTTCATGCCTGTCAGCATGGACCGCCAGGGGGTCAGCATCATATTGATGCGTCGGGCCAGACCTTGTACCGCTGCGTCGATGCGATGGCGGGTTGACGTTTCCAGTTCCTCTGCTTCTTCATCGAGTTTGCGCACCAGGGACTTGGCGAGCCGGGTCATGGGCGAGGAAATCGCCTGCAGGGCTTTCTCCAAAACCTCAGCCGCGTCCATAAGAGGCTCGGGAAATTCATTGGCCGAGCATTCAATGGAATAGGGGCTGTCCGGTTGGCCGCAGCGGGCCAAAACCTGATCGCGGATGAGGATGAGGAACTGTTCCATCGGTCCGTTCGGGTTGCCGTCACGTAGTCGGGTCAGCCAGCCGTCCGCCGGTAGCTTTCGCGCTGCCTGGATCACATCCTGCAATGCCTCAATGCCCTCTTCATCCTCCCCGATCAGATCCAAGAGGCGTTTCTCAAGCCCGCGCATCCGGCCCGAGCGGCCGCTGTCACTGCCAGCAATCCAACGGCGCAGCTCGGCTGTTTCCTGCCCGGTGAGATGGGCTGCGAAAGCACTGTCGGCAGAGTCAAAGACATGATGGCCTTCATCAAAGACATAGCGCTTTGGCAAGGTGGGATCGTCGGGGCGGGTGGCGCCGTTGATCATGACAAGGGCATGGTTGGCGATGACTATATCCGCCTTACGGGCCTTGCGGCTGGAGGCTTCGATAAAGCATTTGCGATAGTGCGGACAGGCCGAATAGATGCATTCGCCGCGCCGGTCCCCAAGGCGGGTCACCTTTCCTCGACCAGCCAGCCCCAGAAGCCAGCCCGGAAGATCGCCTCCGACCATATCGCCGTCTCGGGTGGCGGCGATCCAGCGAGCCACCAACCCCAGGACGATCTTATCCGGGGCGATGGCCGCGCCCCCCTGCAGGGCCTCTTCAAAATTCAGCAGGCAAACATAGTTTTCCCGCCCCTTTCGGATCACGGCTTTCTCCGCCTTGATTGCCTTGTCCGGATACAGCCGTTTCAGCTCATCATCAATTTGCCGCTGCAGATTCTTGGTATAAGTCGAGATCCACACTGTCCCGCCATTTTTCTCGGCCCATAAACTGGAGGGCGCGATATAGCCCAATGTCTTGCCTGTTCCCGTTCCCGCCTCGGCCAAGACGATATTGGGAACATCTTTCTGTTGGCGCGGCGTGAAGGCGTGGGAGGTGAGGGCACTGAACTCCACTTGTTGGGGCCGGGACTCCGACCCGTCACCCAGCAGATCTTTCAGACGCAGCCGTGCCTCTTCCTCACTCACGGCGATATCATCAGGCGGCGGCTCCGGCGCGAAGTCGGGCCATTCGGGCAGGCCCGTCCAGACATCTAGGCCGCCAAATCGGGAATTTTTGTCAGGCATGCCAAGGGCCGCCTGAACGCTCGGCGCCCAGTTCCAGCCCGCTTGACCCATTGTGAGAGCTATGGCTGCTGCTGATTTTCTGTATTTATCCTTTAAACCGGTTAAATCGTTTAAAAGGATATTTGTTGCCTCAAACAGGCCGAGGGCCTGATCCTCAAGGGAGGGGGAGGAGGCCAGCCCGACAGCTCGGGCCAGACCGTTCGAGGTCGGCAGGCAATGACGCGCCGGATGGGTGAAGGCAAATAACTCCAATAGATCAAAAGCGGTGAAAGGATTGACCTTCAGATGACGCGCCACATTCAGACGATGGACCAGAATGGACGGGCGGCTATGAACGATGCGCGCTGCCTCCTCAAGGCTGCTGGTCTCGATCTCCCCGTCCGGGGTCAGCCAGACGGCGCCCGCACCACTGACGGTGAGGACGGGAACATCGGGAAGCTGTATGGCGCCGGTTTGATCAGTCATGCCGGATTTTTGGTTCCGTTTTTGCCGGTTTGGCGGTTAATCTGGGTCGGCAAGATTGACGCCGCCCCTTCCTATGCTTACATTCCGCGCGATTCACGATTATCCCTTTTGGAGAAACCATCATGTCATCGGTCGCCGAAATTGCACTATCGAGCAACTCCTGGGCATTTGTCGAGGCAAAAAAGCTCGTCGACCGCTATGCCAAGGGCGCGCCTGAAAAAGGCTATGTCCTGTTCGAGACCGGTTATGGCCCGTCCGGGCTCCCGCATCTCGGAACCTTTGGGGAGGTGGCGCGCACCTCCATGGTCCGTCATGCCTTCAGCCTGCTCTCTGATATTCCGACCCGGCTGATCGCCTTCTCCGATGATATGGACGGGCTCAGAAAAGTGCCCGATAATGTCCCGAACCAGGAACTGCTAACAGAAAATCTCAACAAGCCGCTGACCCAGGTGCCTGATCCCTTCGGCACCCATGACAGCTTCGGCGCCCATAACAATGCCCGGCTTCAGGCGTTTCTCGATCAGTTCGGCTTTGACTATGAGTTCCGCTCCTCCACCGAGTGCTACACGTCGGGCATGTTTGACGAGAGTCTGTTGCTTGTCCTGAAGCATTATGACGCCATCATCAATGTCATCCTGCCCACCTTGGGACCGGAGCGGCGGGCCACCTATTCGCCCTTCCTGCCCATCTGCCCACGCACCGGTGTGGTGCTGCAGGAGCCGATCACGGCCCGCGATGAAGAAGCGGGAACCGTCTCCTATGTGGACCCCGAAACCGGTGAGACCGTCACCGTGCCGGTCACTGGTGGGCATTGCAAGCTGCAATGGAAGGTCGACTGGGCCATGCGCTGGCATGCGTTGGAGGTGGATTACGAAATGGCCGGCAAGGACCTGATCGACAGCGTCACCTTGTCGAGCAAGATCGTCCGCATCCTCGGGAAAAGGCCGCCGGAGGGTTTTAATTACGAGCTGTTCCTGGATCAGGAGGGCAAGAAGATCTCCAAGTCCAAGGGCAATGGCATCACCATCGAGGAATGGCTGAAATATGCCTCCCCGGAGAGCCTCGCCCTTTATATGTATCAGAGCCCGAAAAAGGCCAAGCGCCTCCATTTCGATGTGATCCCGAAAGCGGTGGATGAGTATTTCACCTTCCTCGGCAAATACCCCGAGCAGGAAGCCAAGCAGCAATATGCCAATCCGGTCTGGCATATTCATGCGGGCACCCCGCCCTCGGAAGGCCTGCCGCTCACCTTCGGAATTCTTTTGAATCTCGCCGCCGTCGCCAACGCGGAGGAGCCGGATGTGCTCTGGGGCTTTATCTCCCGCTACGTCCCCGGCGCCACGGCGGAAACCAACCCGGAGCTTGCCAAGCTGGTCGGCTACGCCATCGCCTACTACCACGACTTCGTGAAGCCAGCCAAAAGCTACCGCCTGCCCGACGACAAGGAGCGCGCTGCCCTCGAACAACTGGCCACCGACCTCAAGGCGCTGCCCAAAGACGTGGAGCCCGCCGATATCCAAAACCTCGTCTTCCAGGTCGGCAAAGACCACGCTTTCGACAACCTCCGGGAGTGGTTCCAGGCGCTGTATGAGACCTTGCTCGGGCAGAGCCAGGGGCCAAGGATGGGCTCGTTTATTGCGCTCTATGGCGTCGATGAGACTGTGGCGCTGATTGAGCGGGTGTTGATGGGGGAAGATTTGGGGGCTTGAGGAAATTTACGATCAATTCAATTGATAATTGAAAACATAGTATCCTATAGTGCTCAAAACTCGCATATTTTACTCCTAAGGACATCTATGTTTCACTCTCGCGTTCTCCTCTGTATTTCTCTGGTTATTGGTTTGTCTGGGTGCGGTCTCATGAATGAGACTGTGCATACTATTCCTGAAGTAGAGCTGAGAAGTAACACAGACATTTCTGCGCAACAGCCAATTCTAATCGCCATCACGGATCAGGATGCAGTCGCCCGGAAGGAAGATTTTGCCAGTATTTTGGCTCTGTCAATTTGTGCGGCTTACCCGGGCTCCTACAAAATTGTACCGGAAACGGCTCTTGCTGAGGAGGGCCGGATTTCCATGCATATCAAAGTCCGGCGGTTGGGCGCTTTTTTTAATCGAACTCCCAACTCGGTTCTCCTGCGGAGCGGATATGAGACTGTCGTCGATGGCGACTATTCTCAATGGCAGAAAGTGATAGTGGCGTCCATAAAGGATAAGGCCGTCATCGCCGGTACCGTGGGTGGTCCCGCTGGAATTGTCGTGGGCTGGAGCGGGATAACTTTTTTGGACATCGAAGTGACGGATATGAGAAACGACAAGGCGGAAAAATTCATCCTTTCACTGGCCGCTGAACGAAGCACCCCAAACACGTTCGGCATAGGATCAGCCTACGAAAATGCAAAGGATGCATGGGGAGTGGTGCAGCCGCAGCTGAACCGCTTTCTGGAGGCATCCGCGCAAAAGGTTGCCGCTGAAAAAACATCTGGGGGGCTAGCGTCGGCTGACGCTGTTTCCTGCCTTTGATTTGAAGGTAAAAAATGATTTATGAGCTAGTTCGATCAAAAGCGAGACCCTTTTGCTGGCCTTTAGCGCCCATGATTTTTGCAATGTTTTTAGCAAGCCTTCTTGTTGCAACTCAGTTAAAAGCCGAAGAGACTGTTACTCAGAATGAAATAAAGGAGCACGTGGAATCACTGCTGGCTGGTATTCCTCCAAAATATGGGAAATGGGGTGTGCCAATCAGATACCAAGTCATCGGTGAGTTGAGCGATCTAGAAGTCAGTAGTTTTGATTCAATTATGGCGTATCTAGGCAAGTTGACGGAAGTTCAGGTTGAAAAAGTCAATGACGATAGTGCGAATTTCATTGTTATTTACACAAACGACTATGTGACACTTTCTAAAAACCCTGACATTCAAAATATCTTCAAAAACAAGGGCGAAACTACTGAAGAGTTCGAAAAGCGTTTGCTTGAAGCAAATGATGATCCGGTGGAAATTGTTTCAATAAGTAAGAGATGGAGTGACAAAGAGGGGAACGTTGGTGGATTTGCTGTTCTTGACAACCCTTATAAAAGCAATGAGCCGGTTTCAAACCTTTACATGAATACGATTGTAAATGGATTTCTCATGGTCAGTCGTAGCGACGTTGTCCAGCCTTCCATCTTTGGCTCGAAAGGCTTAAGCACTTCTTTTTTTGATAAGCCTGCTCTTAGGCTTCCCTATATAGACGAAGCACTTTTCATCGCAATGTATGAAGTTGACTTTAGCAGGGCAGATGATCAACAGGAAATCGTTGAGCGTTTGACTGAAAGAATGGTTTCTCTTCTATCAAGAAAAATATAGAAAAATAGGAAATTCACAATAAAATGCTCTTTGCCAACAACCCAATTTAGTTTTTTGGCTAATTGCCAAAAATTGAGCGACTATCACCCTATTCCCTCAACCCAAAGCCGCAATTCTCCCCCATAAGCCGCACAACCCACACCCCATCCCCGCCCAGCGAGAAAACCCGCCAAGATTGTTTTATCTCAAACATTGTTTCACGTGAAACAATCCCGTGACAGTCAGTTAACGGCGGATGCTAATCGCGCAATGCTAGAATAATTGGCTCGCGCGGGAGAAGTCCATATAGAGGTCGCGGAGTTTGCGGGTGGTGGGGCCGGGTTGGAGTTCGCGGTCCTCGATGCGGGTGACGGGGAGGATTTTGCCGTAGTTGCCGCTGTTGAACACCTCGTCGGCGTCCATGACGTCCTGGCGGGTCATATGGACTTCCTGCACCTCGATCCCGGCGGCCTCGGCCAGGGTCATGACACGCGAGCGAGTGATCCCGGCGAGGAAGCAGCCATTGGCGGCGGGGGTGAAGGCGACCCCGTCTTTCACTGTCCAGAGGTTGGAATTGGCGAACTCGGCCACATTGTTATTGGCGTCCATCATAATGGCATTGTCGAAGCCGGCTTTTTCCGCGGCGACGATGGCCCGTCCGGAATTGGGATAGAGACAGGAGGCCTTGGCGTCGGTCGGGGCCATGTCTTTGGCCGGCCGGCGAAGGGCCGAGAAATGAGCGGTGAAGCCGCCGACATCGGGCATCGGGCTGTCATAGACGGCGAGGATGAACTCGGCGCTGTCGGGATCGGGATCGATAAAGCCTTCGCGGGCGAAATACATGGGGCGGATATAAAGCTCGGACGCTTGCGGGAGCTTTTTCACGGCCTGCTGGCAAAGCTCGAGGATTTCACCGGCTTCCATGGTGGGGTGATAGCCGAGGGCGGTGGCGGAGCGGCCCAGCCGCTCGCAATGCAGATCGAGGTCGGGGACCATGCCCTGATAGGCGCGGGCGCCGTCAAATACGGTCGAGGCCATCCAGAAGGAATGATCTCCGGGGCCGATCACCCGCGGGCTTTCATCATACCAGTCACCGTTATAGAAATACACACCGGCCATGGCGGGGCTCCTTTTATCCAATGGGATATCCTCTCTATCAGATTCCGGCGGGCCCTCGCAAGTCACGATCTGTCAAGCGGCGGCTGGGCCGCTCTTTTCCCTGTTCAAGTTTGCAGGCATCAGGTATTTTGCGCGCAATCAAAAGGAATTTTGGCGATGACGATGATCTATCATATGGCTGACGAAAAAGATTGGCGAGACGCCGAGGCGAGCGGGGCTTATCTTGGCACAGCCAATGACAAGGCCGATGGCTTTATTCATTTTTCCACGGCCGAGACCGTCGTTGAAAGCGCCGCCAAGCACCGGGCGGGCGAGGAAGGCCTGGTGCTGATCCGAGTTAAGGCCGAGCTGCTGGGGGAGGCTCTCAAGTGGGAGCCGGCGCGGGGCGGGGTGTTATTTCCGCATCTTTATGGCGTTCTTGAGACTGCCTTTGTTCATCGGGAGGATGCGCTTCCCCTTGGGCCCGACGGGCGGCATGTATTTCCCGAGTTGGAGTAGCTGGTGTCTTTTCTCTACAGCCTTTTGCGGCCGCTTCTCTTTACCCTGTCTCCCGAAACTGCCCACACTCTTTCTATCCGAGCCTTAAAATCAGGTTTGCTGCCAGGGGTATCGCAGGTAGCGGATCCGATATTGGAGTCCAAACTTTTCGGGCTGACGTTTACCAACCCCATTGGACTGTCTGCGGGTTATGATAAAAATGCCGAGGCGATCAACGGCCTTGAGAAGCTCGGCTTTGGTTTTCTGGAAGTTGGCAGTGTCACTCCGAAGCCCCAGCCTGGTAATCCGCAGCCACGTATTTTTCGTCTGCCCGAGGATCGGGCCGTGATCAATCGTCTCGGCTTCAATAATGGGGGGTTGGAGGTTATGGCCGCCAATCTCACCGCCCGCACTCATGACCATGTGGTCGGGGCCAATCTCGGCGCCAATAAGGACAGTGAGGATCGGGTTCAAGACTATGTGATCGGCATGCACCGGCTGGCACCGCTGGTCGATTACGTTACGGTCAATATTTCCTCTCCTAACACCCCTGGTCTCAGGACCCTTCACGGTCGAGAGGAGTTGACGGATCTGTTGGGACGGCTCAGCGAGGCCCGCAAAGAGATGTTGGCTGCTGGGGCTGAGAATTTCCCGATACTCCTCAAGATCGCGCCGGATCTCACCGACGAGGACAAGGCAGATATCGCTAGCACAGTACAGGAATTTGCCATCGATGGGATTATCATCGGCAACACCACCATCACTCGCCCGGAGCATGTGAAACATGCAAACAAGACAGAAGCCGGCGGTCTTTCCGGAGCGCCGCTGAAAGCTCTATCCCTTTCGGTGTTGAAAGATATGTATCGCGCTACCGGCGGGCAGGTGCCCTTGATCGGGGTTGGGGGAATTGAGACAGCGGAAGATGCCTATGAACGTATCCGCGCTGGTGCCAGTCTTTTACAGATCTATACAGCGATGATTTATCACGGCCCCTACCTGGCCCATGACATTGCCCTGGGACTGGCCGAGAGATTGCGGGCTGACGATTATGCAAATGTTTCCGAAGCAGTGGGTGTGGACGTGTTGATAGAACGCTAAGTTACAGCCGAAATCTCAGCAAATTTGAATATTACTCAGCGCTTGTCAGACATTGCTCAAACAACTCTTCATATACCTTTCGAACGCCTAAGGTGAACTCAGAGGCTGTTTCATAGTCTGGAAGTCTTTCGCCGACGATCACGTCACAATTAAAGGGGACCAAAAGGGCTTCCCCTTTTGGCAATACCCGCCCCAAGCCTCTCATAACGACTGGTGTAATTGTCGCTTTGACCTTGCCATTAGCAAGATGAAAGACTCCTTTTTTGATATCACTCATTTGCTCAGGTTCCCCGCGGCTTCCTTCGGGAAAAATAATCAGGATATCGCCTTGTTTTAGGGCGCTTTCGCATTCATCGAACAATCTTTGCCGGTCTCCCTCGCCCTTGCGCTCAAGAGGAATGATGCCAATGACGTTCTTGGAGAACCAACTTTTTAGTGGGCTTGTCAGGAAATAGTCGGCCGCTGCCACGGGCCTCACCTTATGGATGCGCGACAAAGGATATAGGCTCATTAATACCATTGTGTCCATGTGGCTGTTGTGGTTGGCAGCAAGAATTGCCGGTCCGGAATAAGGAAGGAGCTGCCTGTTTCTAAGGTTCAGGCCCAATATGATCAGAACCACCGGCTTTACGATCAATCCGAAGAATGCAATTTTCAGGAATCTATCCATATCAGTATTTCAAATAATAGAGGAAATGAAAGAAAACGGGAGCGGTGTAGATCAGGCTGTCCATTCTGTCGAGGATGCCACCGTGACCAGGAAGCAGCGTACCGCTATCCTTGATACCCAGATCCCGTTTGATCGAAGAGATGACGACATCACCAAAAAAGCCGGCGACACTGATAATCACACCAGCTGCCAAACCTTCAAAAAAAGTAAGTGGGGTTAGAAATGGCGCCAAGAGCGCGGCTGATAACACAACGGTCATCATACCTCCTATGAACCCTTCCCACGTCTTGTTTGGGCTTACTTTTGGAATGATCTTTCTTTTCCCAAAGGACTTTCCCCACAAGAATTGGCAGACATCGTTAAATTGTGTCAGCAACAGAAGATAGAGGACTAATCCGATTGATCCTCCATTTTCAGCATCGTTCGGTAAATTCAACAGGTAGGCGATGTGGCTAAGGCAAAAAACTGTCAACATAGTCGCCCATTGTATCGTCGCAGCAGATTTGATAAATCCGGACGTTTCACCCCGAATAACCATGCGAATTGGCATGTACAAAAACACGAAAACCGGAATAAAGATCAGGAACATTCCGTACCAAGCCTGATAAATCCATAGATACTGCACCGGAATTGCCAGATAGGACCAGAAAACGACGTTTCGGTCCACGGATCGAGTGGGTACCACCGACAGAAACTCCTTAAGTGCAAGAAAACTCAGGAAGCCGAAAAAGACGATAGACGCAGTCCTTCCCGCCCAGAGCGCGACAAAAAGAAGGCCGATGATCCACCACCAACTCGCAATTCTCTCGTTAAGTTCAGTAAAATCCTTATTGGACCATATGGAGTTGATAAACTGGGCCGCAAAAGTTGCAAAGACAAGTATTGCTATCACCACCGACATAACGATGAAGGAGGAAATGGGGATGTCAAAAATCATTTCTACGACTCCAGGGCGCGATAGGCCCGAACAGTACGGCGAATGACTGTAATGACCGATCCAATTACAATCACAATCAGTCCAACATAAATTGGGAGGGTGCCCAAATTGAATGTATAGCCAACGCCTGATGCTATTAAGGCAATAGTGATGACGGCCATGCGCTGCTGTTTTGCCATCGGACCCACGAAGTCAACAGGGGCGCCGATTGAAGCCGCTAAGGTGCGTATATAGGCCGTAAAGACAGCAAGAATGCCTGACAACCATCCTAATAGGATGGCGTGGTCAAATTCCGCACATGCATATCCCGCAGCAACGAGAATAAGTGGATCCGCAATGCGATCTGGTATGTCATTGAACAGCTCCCCGGATATAGTTCCTTTCGATCCTTCTACTGCAACCATGCCATCGAATAGATTACAAAGGAGACGGCATTGGATAAAGACTGCGGCAAGGAGCAGAAGAGTGACTTGAAGCCACGCATTGGCAATTGGAATCCACAGAAGTGAAAGCGATGCTAACGCCGCGAAAAAGATACTGGCAATAGATATCTGGTTAGGTGTTACCCCGGTTTTGCTAAGGCCTGACGCAATGGTTTTCGTCACTTTGAGGCCTCTTACTTTTAGCGGGCGGCGTGCATCAGTCATGATTGCTTTGAGGCCTCCTTGAAGCCGGAATCTTGCTGAGTAGAAAGTTTGTGACAAGTGTAGAGGCAAAAAATGAGGGCGACACTAAGCGGTGGGAGTGTGGTAGCGGCAATATTGGGAGTTTGCATGACCAGATGTACACCGATAAGTCCACTGCTAGTGATCAGGAATGTAACGATTCCCGGAAGATATTTTGAGCGCTGTTTGAAGGCTTGATGTGCTTTAAATCCTGTGATCATTCGTAGGATAAAGAGCGTAATTAATAGGCTCATCGTTCCTTGGGTTGCCGCCGCAACGAGCTGGCTGACCGTCCCATGTTCAGCGTTCGCATAAAGGGCCCATCCTCCCCAAAGAAAAAATGCAAGCAACGCTGAAATCAATTTGTATTTCAATGATGTATCTTGCACTCGCCTATTCTATATCACTTTGTTACAGGTTAAAAAGCTTACAAGATGTAATCATGAGTGGGGCGATAAATCAACCTAATCTATTTTGTCTCGGTAGATACACATACATAATTAGAATAATAATATGGCTATGTTTTAGAGGTTACGCTGCTTCATCGCATGCCGAAGCGAATAACACTTTCCGTACAGAATTGCACAAAAGAGATTAGTATTTTTGTCAGCTTCAAGTCCGCATTCATCTGGCTCTTTGCTTCGTCATGATGGGTTTTTTCGTCGGCTATGATTTGCTGCACGCAATTGAAGGCGTCGTCATCATGCGTTTCAAGATATGCAAGCTGTTCTTCAAAATGTTCCAAGACCACATGCTCGACAGCGTAGGTAGTCGCGGCTACGGCTGATGGACCGATAAGTCCCGTCACAATACCCAGAGTATAACCTCCGATACCGCAGGCCCAGTAACTTTGACATTTGCGAATTTGATTCCGTTGGAGATAGGCATCGAAAATCTGTCGATGCGTTTTTTCGTGATCAAAATTTCGATCGAGCTGCTTGATAAGAGTTGTTGATCTGACTCGTGCAATCATTCGCTGAGCCCGGTAAATGTTCACCGCCCCATTTTCGCCAGCATGATCAACTTTGATCATCTTCTCGGCTATTGTACTCGCTCTACGGCGGAATTCTGCTGGCACGTTTTTAGGTACCCGTTAAAATTGAAAAATACTGTTAGTGCGTTTTCACCTTGGATTGTAGCTTATCACATAAAAACTGGCCTCACTTCCGTCATCAAGAGTTTAAGGTAAGATCGTATGGGCCTTGCCTACCTTTTTGGGCCACAGAGTGCAGGTGGGCGCAAATGATTGTATTTGCTCCCGCAATCCTAAAAATCATCCTTAATTTTATTTTAATATTATTTATATAAGATAAACCTCATGAAAATGTCAGCGCTTTTAGTAAGGCGATAGCCCTTTGTCTTTGCTGGCGTTCTCACAATAGTAAAGTGAGGTACCAAGTATGTTGAAGTTTCTATCTGAAAGTAAATCTGCTTTAGAGGCCAAATCTACGACATCCAAATCGAATTCCCGAGAGCTTGAAGCAATTGTTTCGGCTTTGGACAAATCCCAGGCGATTATTCAGTTCAAGCCCGACGGGACTATAATTACGGCGAATGAAAATTTCCTCGGCGCGATGGGATACAGCCTTGAGGAGGTTGTTGGTCAGAAGCACAGTATGTTCGTTGAGCCGGAGTATAAGAACAGTTCTGAATACAAGGAATTCTGGGAGGCACTGGCAAGAGGCGACTTTCAGGCAGCAGAATATAAACGTCTTGGTAAGGGTGGTAAGGAAATCTGGATTCAGGCCTCTTATAACCCCATTTTTGACAAATCAGGGCAGGTGGTAAAGGTTGTTAAGCTTGCAACCGATATCACCGAGCGCGTTTTACAGACTGCGGATTATGAAGGCCAGATAAATGCAGTGAACAAGTCTCAGGCTGTAATTTCATTTAACCTGGACGGTACTATAATCGACGCCAATGAGAATTTCCTTGGCGCCATGGGATATAGCATTGATGAGATCAAGGGCGAGCATCACCAGAAATTCGTCGAGCCGGACTATGCCGCCAGCAGCGCTTATAAGGATTTTTGGGCAGCTCTTGCGCGCGGCGAGTTTCAAGCAGGAGAATATAAGCGCCTGGGCAAGGGTGGAAAAGAAATCTGGATACAAGCTTCATATAATCCAATTTTTGACCCCGACGGAAAGCCCTTCAAGGTCGTAAAATACGCAACGGACATTACAGAGAGTATCCTGCAAAACGCTGACTACCGCGGGCAGATCGCTGCCGTGAATAAGTCTCAAGCCGTGATATCGTTTAACCTCGATGGCACTATAATCGACGCCAATGAGAATTTCCTCGACGCTATGGGATATAGCATAGAGGAAATCCGCGGCGAGCATCACCGGAAATTTGTCGAGCCAGCTTATGCTGCTAGCGAAGAATATACAGAATTCTGGGCCTCGCTCGGCCGGGGTGAGTATCAGTCAGCGGAATATAAACGTTTGGCAAAGGGTGGCAGGGAAGTCTGGATACAAGCATCATACAACCCGATCTTGGATCCAGACGGCAACCCATTCAAAGTGGTGAAATATGCCACTGATGTTACGGAACAAGTTCTTGCCCGCCAAGAAGCGGATCGGGTTGGTAAGATTGTTGACGAAAACCTCGAGAAGATACTTTCTTCTGTAGGAGAAGCTAATCAACAAACAAGCTCAGCTGTCTCCTCTTCCGGCAATGCCTTGCAAACGGTTCAGTCAGTAGCGGCAGCCGCAGAAGAGTTCCAGTCGTCAGCTCAGGAAATTTCCCGCAGCATGACAGCCTCAAAATCCGAGGTGGAAAAGGCCAATGAAGAAGCTGACAACGCGGACGTCTCTACGAAAGAGCTGACTACGGCAGCCCAGGAAATGACCAGTATCATCGAGGTTATTCAGGGAATTGCAGCCCAGATTAATTTATTAGCGTTGAATGCTACTATTGAATCGGCCCGCGCCGGAGAAGCAGGTAAAGGTTTCGCAGTCGTTGCCACTGAAGTGAAATCTCTTGCGAGCCAGGTCGCGAACGCGACGGACCAGATTTCTAATGAAATCAACGGTATGCAATCAATCAGTGACAATGTTGTGAATAATCTGGGCAGCATTAAAGCTGCGATTGTTGCGGTTGAATCCAGTGTTACCTCGGTAGCAGGTGCCGTTGAGGAACAGACGGCAACGACAAAAGAAATCACGGTTAGTATGCAATCAGCGTCAACCGCCGTTAGTGAGATTAACGACAATCTCAGTTCGATCTCAGGTGCGGTCAATGATGCTAACGGATTTGCTGAAGAAGGCATCGAGCTATATCGGAGCCTTAATCAATAGCAACTAAGGCCGGGAACTTACGTCCCGGCCCAATTACTGAATGCTAATTTCGTCCTACTTGCGGGCGTAGAGGCCAACTACAGGTGGGGCAGCCAGGTAATTTCCCCAGTGTCCGGGCGGCGACATTTGCAACCCTTCTTCGGAAACGAAAAGGGATGCTTCTGCAAAATTTGTAAAGCCAGCCTCTTTGAAGGCAGCTTCATAGGTGGTTGGGCTCAGATAGTAGCAAACGAACCGAATGTAGGACTGATCCTGATTCTGTAAATGCACAGTAATGGGATCTCCCTCTTGTCTATCGGCTTTGGTCGTTTGGTACCGGCCATATTTCAGGCAGTCCAGATAGTGGGTTGGATCAAGTGCCATATTGAAATTCAGTCCGACAAAGCGACCGCCCGGTTTGAGGGCGCCTGAAATTGACTTGCAATAGGCCAGGAGCTGTTCTCTGTTGGAGGCGTAATTCAGCAGGAAGTTCCCAAGCACGATATCATAGAGCTCGCGGCTCTCAAATTCCGCAGCATTTGCACAATGGTATTCACATCCCAACGGTTCCTGTACCTCTGCATTCCAAGCCAGATTGAGCATTCCAAAGGACTGGTCGATGCCAACAACCTTTGAGGCACCCATCTTTTTCATCAGCCGGGAGTATTGGCCATCACCGCAGCCGAGATCCAGAACAGTCTTCCCCTCAACGGGACCGACCAGCTTAAGAACCGTCGGTTTGTGCAAAAAATCCTGATAAGGCAACGACTGTGCCTTCTGATAATCCCGAGAAATAATGTCATACGTTTTCTTAGTTTCAACTAGGTTTTGGTGGGTCATCATACTCTCCCAATTTACCCGCATCAGGCCCTGTACCTGTTTGCGTTACTCTCTTGGGAAGGTTTTTTGCCTTTATCCCAAGCATACCCTACGTAATCACAGATTCCGGTATTTTCAATATTAGCGGTTATATAAATTGAGCAGCTAGAAACTTGGCGGGGTACAGGCGCTGACAACTTCAGCCTCAATGTCGCCGACGCAGCGAAAGCGGTGGGGACGGTGGCTCTCAAAATAATAGGCGTCTCCGGTTTTGAGAATCTTGCGATCGGCACCGACAGTAAGTTCGATGCTTCCGCGGATCACGACGCCTGCTTCCTCACCTTGGTGGCTGAGCATGCTGCGACCGGTATCGGCCCCCGGTGCATAGACTTCATGGATAACCTGCAGTGCTTTGCCGGTCAGGTCTCGACCGATTTGGCGATAGGAGATTTTTCCTTCCGACAGGTCTGTAAGTTCCGACTTTTCGAAGAATATTTTGCCATAT
The DNA here is from genome assembly GCA_024743055.1 of Pseudomonadota bacterium. Taxonomy (GTDB): domain Bacteria; phylum Pseudomonadota; class Alphaproteobacteria; order Sneathiellales; family Sneathiellaceae; genus Sneathiella. The sequence goes on along the minus strand of JANSXH010000005.1, from coordinate 63,550 downwards.
CCGGAAAAATCATTGGCAAAGAAATCCGATAGAGCAATGGGAAATCCATCAAGAACCTTTTTAATGGAGCCGACAGCAGGGCTTGTCCGGTTTTGCTCAATCATGGAGATAGTGCCATTGGTAACGCCAGCACGTTTAGCCAGTTCTCGTTGTGAGAGACCATGTTGTTCCCGTAAAGCCCGAAGCCGAGCACCCAGATCAAAATCCATTGCAAATATTCCTCTCTGATTCGACAATCTGTTTAATATATTAAACAAAGTCATCACTACGCAACGCGAAAATCGTTACTTATTGGGGCTTTCGCTTTTCCCTTGTGTAAATTAATGAGCTGAATAGGCTTTTCAAAGTTCCAACAGGGAGATCATGACATGTCTGAAATCGCCACTTCATCCCCCAATAATCTAGACGCTTTCTGGATGCCTTATACGGCAAACCGGCAATTCAAGGCTAACCCGCGTATGCTGGTAGGCGCCAAGGGTATGCATTATACCAATTCGGAAGGTCAGCAGATCCTTGACGGGACCGCTGGTCTCTGGTGCTGCAATGCCGGCCACGCCCAACTCCGTATCACGGAAGCCGTGAGCAGACAGATTGCTGAAATGGACTATGCTCCTGCCTTTCAGATGGGACATCCAAAGGTATTCGAACTGGCGGCCCGGGTGACGGCGATGTTGCCAAATGGTCTTGACCATATGTTTTTCACGAACTCCGGTTCTGAATCTGTGGATACAGCGCTGAAAATTGCGCTTGCCTATCATCGGGCCCGCGGTGACGGTGCCCGAACCCGTCTGATCGGACGAGAACGCGGCTATCACGGTACCGGCTTTGGCGGAATCTCTGTTGGCGGGATCGTCGCCAATCGCCGCACTTTTGGCACGATGCTGAGCGGGGTGGACCATCTGCCTCATACGCACCTGCCGGAAAAAAATGCTTATAGTCGCGGCCTGCCGGAACATGGCGCCGAGCTTGCAGATGAGCTGGAGCGGATGGTCGCTCTGCATGACGCTTCCACTATCGCCGCAGTAATTGTCGAGCCTGTGGCAGGCTCAACCGGTGTGCTTTTACCTCCAAAGGGCTATCTAGAGCGGCTTCGCAAAATTTGCGATGCCCACGGTATCTTGTTGATATTCGATGAAGTGATCACCGGTTTTGGCCGTCTCGGAGCCTCCTTTGCGACCGAATATTTCGGGGTTCAACCGGATATGCTGACTGTGGCCAAGGGTCTGACCAGCGGAACGATCCCTATGGGTGGTGTGGTTTGTTCGAAAGAAATCTACGATACTTTTATGACTGGACCGGACAATATGATTGAACTGTTCCATGGCTACACCTATTCCGGTCATCCGGTGGCCGCCGCCGCCGCTTTGGCCACGCTTGATTGCTACAAGGAAGATGGGCTGTTTGAAAGAGCCAATGATCTGGCCCCTTATTGGGAAGAGGCCGTGCATTCTCTTAAGGGAGAGCCGCACGTCATTGATCTTCGAAATCTCGGCTTAATAGGTGCTATTGAGTTAGAAGGTATTCCCGGTAAACCGACAGCGCGGGCTTTTGACGCTTTCCTCAAATGTTATGAGAAGGGGGTGTTAATCCGCACAACTGGCGACATCATCGCTTTGTCCCCGCCACTGATTGTTGAAAAATCTCATATCGATCAGATATTTGATACTTTGCGGATGGTTCTATCAGAAATCGACTAAATTTCAGGGTGTGAGAAAAGGGGGCTTCGGCCTCTTTTTCCAAATTTAAATACTGATAGTGATAATGACTTGCAATAAAGAGAGAGGTGTCGTAAGACTCCGGGAAATTGAGAATCATTTGCATTATTAACTAAGGTAGAAAAATGCGTCTTACACTCTCCGCCATTGCGGCAAGTTTTATCGTGTCGAGCCTGTCTATGCCAGTTGTGGCGGCTGCACAGGAAGAAGTTAATCTTTATTCCTATCGTCAGGAAAGCCTGATCCGACCAATCTTGGATGAGTTTGAAAAAGAATCCGGGATCAAGGTCAATGTGGTTTTTGCCAAAAAGGGTATGCTTGAGCGTCTCAAAGCAGAGGGTGTCAACAGCCCGGCAGATGTGGTTCTGACTGTAGATATTAGCCGCTTGTCCGCGCATGAAGAAGCTGGTGTTTTGCAACCTATAAAATCAGAAACCCTTGAGAAGAACATTCCATCGCAATATCGCGATCCAAATGGTCACTGGTATGGTCTATCCGCTCGTAGTCGGGTGTTCTTTCATTCCAAAGACCGGGTGAAGCCGGAAGAATTGAACACTTATGCCGGACTGACGGATCAAAAATGGAAAGGTCGTATCTGCGTTCGCTCTTCCAGCAACGTTTATAATCAGTCCTTGCTAGCTTCCATCATTGCCCATGAAGGGGCAGAGGCTGCTGAAAAATGGGCGCAAGGAATTAAAGATAACCTGGCGCGCAAACCTCAAGGCGGAGACAGAGATCAGATCAAAGCAGTTGCAGCTGGCGAGTGTGATATCGCTATTGGCAATACGTACTATTACGGCAAAATGATCAACGGCAAAGACGATGTCCAGCGTGATGCTGCAGAAAAAGTGGCTTTGTTCTGGCCCAATCAGGATGACCGGGGTGCCCATATCAATATTTCTGGGGCCGCTGTTACCAAGTCTTCGAAGAACACGGATGCGGCCATTCAGTTAATTGAGTTCCTGTCCAGTGACAAGGCTCAGGAGTTTTATGCAAAATCAAATTACGAATTCCCGGTCAAAGACGGTGTGAAACTTGATGAAACCGTTGAGGCCTGGGGTGAGTTCAAAGCTGATGACATCAGCTTGGAGAAAGTTGCAGATGCGCAAGTGGAAGCGGTCAAGATATTTGACCGGGTTGGCTGGCGTTAGGTGGTGCAACGCTAAGACCGACTAGAAAAGGGGGCTGAAAAGCCCCCTTTTTTTGTTTTTTCTGATTTAGAGTTTAGCCTGCTGCGAAGGCTTTTAATTCCGAGCTGAGCTGATCGGCCATGCCGTTCAGTTTCCGGGCATTGTCGAGTACCTCACTGGCAACAGCTCCTGATTCCTCGGCCGCCTGGCTGACAAGCGCAATGCTTTGCGTCGTTTCCGTTGTACCAGCAGAAGCTTGCTCAATATTCCTCGCAATCTCCTGGGTAGCAGAGGATTGCTGCTCGACAGCGGCAGCCACCGTTCCCGTGATCTCGTTGATCCGGTTAATGATATCATTTACCGAAGAAACCGAATTCACGGCAGATTGTGTAGATTTCTGAATATCCTGAATCTGGGAATCAATGTCCTTGGTTGCATTTGCTGTCTGTGTCGCCAGACTTTTTACTTCGGACGCAACGACAGCAAATCCCTTACCGGCTTCACCGGCCCTTGCCGCTTCAATGGTCGCATTTAGAGCCAGCAGGTTGGTCTGCGAGGCGATATCGGTAATCAAGCCAACAACCTGACCAATCCGTTCCGAGGCTGAAGCAAGGCTGTTGATCTCACCATTAGCTTGGTCGGCTCCTTCAACGGCCTCTGTTGCAATCTTGGAAGATTCAGAAACCTGCCGATTGATCTCCGTGATGGAGCTTGTCAGCTCTTCCGTGGCGGATGCCACAGTCTGAACATTCGTAGCGGTTTCTTCAGCGGCAGCGGCGACTGTATTCGCCTGTTCGCTGGTTTTACTGGCAGTCTGTTCCATGGATTGGGCTGTCGATTCCATACCACTAGCAGAGTTAACGACATCGCCCATGGCCGCCTGAACCTTGTCCACAACCCCCTTGAACTCGTTTTCACGGTCTTCCATATGCTGGATCGCATTGTTGATGGTGCGGGTTGCATTCAGGAAGGTTTTGGTCATGCCGCCTTCTTCAATCCGGCGGTAAAACTTCCCTTGGCTGACATGCTCAAGGCAGGCAGAAGATTCCCGGATATAGGCGTCGGATTTATCGACGAGCCGGTTAATCATCTGCATGAGTTCTTTGGTCTCTCCCGTAGCATCGATATTCGTGATACGAGCTTCAAAGTCACCTTCTGCAACAGCCTTGACGACTTTCAGCATCTTGCTGATATCAGAGTTATTGCTTTGCGCCGGGCTTGGGCTGGTGACGACTTCTTCTTCAGACATTTTCAGTCCCCTTTACATACTCTACTATTTACTATTGTCAGCGCTTATGCGGCTTTTGAGAGAGTGGCGATAAACTCGCCATAGCCGACACCCTTGCTTTCCAGCATTTCCACAAGATGTTTGTGGGAAGCTTCGAGGCTGGCCTTGCGATCATTACCTTGATTTTCAATCGACAAGAGCTCCCGATAAAGAGGCTGAATCACATCACTCAGAATAGTCCGGTTCGGGACCCGGCGATTTGAATGATATCCGACAATGCTACCATTTTCGTCCTTGCTGGGAGTGACATGCGCCAACACCCAATAGTGATCGCCATTTTTGGCACGGTTGACCACATAGGCGAAAATTTCCTCACCGGATTGGATTGTCTCCCATAATAGTTTAAAGACGGCACGGGGCATGTCTGGATGCCGGATCATGCTATGCGGCTGGGTGAGGCATTCCTCCTCCGTGTAGTCAGCAATTTCTAAAAAGAGATCATTAACGTAGGTTAAGTGACCTTTCAGGTCTGTCTTACTGACAATGATTTCCTTGTCATCGAAGAACCGTTCCTGACCTGTTGTACTTCTATCTACCATTACAACTTCCTTACTTACTTGAAAGCAGATTGTGAGAAATGCTTCCTTGGTTTCTCACGACACTTTCTGTTTTCCCCTTACCGAATTATCCACTCTGGAGATCGGTTCGGACAATAATTTGAAGGAAGTTTCTTAAATAAATACTAAAATTATTGTTAAAAATATTATTTAATGATAGAAAAAATATCTACCATATTCAACCTATTGTTAATTTCTAAATTAGCAGCAGATCATTAGATTAAAATCAGAAATGAAGCTAGTCAGACATTCCTTCGGTTTTTGTGAGCGCGTTTCTAAGGGCATTTACCCCTTCCTCAACGCAAACCGAAGCCTGATCAATGGCACCGCCCAGATTAATGAACCCATGGACCATGCCCCCAAAATCCTTGTACTCTGCCGACCCACCTTCGGCATTCAATCGATCGGCATAAGCCCGTCCTTCATCTTTCAATGGATCAAACCCAGCGGTCTGAACCAGCGCAGGCGGCATTCCGGCAAGACTGTCTACCAATAAGGGAGAAGCGCGCCAATCAGACACATCTTGCGGATTATGTAGGTAATGACTCTGAAAAAATTCCATTAAAGGGCGGGTCAGGAAATAACCTTCTGCAAAGGCTTCATGGGAGGCCGTGGTCATGGACATATTGGTCGCGGGATAGATCAACCATTGGAACTTAGGCATATAGCTGTTCTCTGCCCTAGCATTCAAGCAAACTACTGCTGACAGATTTCCGCCCGCGCTGTCGCCACCCACAGCGATCTGGTCAGGATTACCACCATGATCGGCGATATTACTAGCAGTCCAATTCAAAGCGGCAACGGAATCGTTAACAGCGGCGGGGAACGGGTCGTCTGGACCCATGCGATAGTCTACGGAAACGACAACAAACGGACCCGCATTGGAAATTTTGCGGCAGAGGGCGTCATGGGTGTCGATACTGCCAACGACCCAGCCACCTCCGTGATAATAGACGAGGACCGGCAATGGGCCTTTGCCATCGACAGGTTGATAAATACGTATGGGAATGTCGCCGTGGGGACCTGGAATTTCGAGATCTTTTGTATCTCCAATCGGCACATCTTTGAAGGTAAGAGTGAGAGCACGTTCTTCATAAGCGGCTTTTGCTTCAGCGGCACTCAACTGGTCAAGAGATGGTAGTCCCTTTTCTTCGGCGATATCCAGCACCCATTGTGCCTGTGGATCAAGTGCCATTGTCGATCTCCTTCTTATTCTTGTAGTTTTTTCTCAACAAAGTTTAAACGATCCTGTCCCCAGAAAATCTCGTCGTCAATAATATAAGTGGGCGCACCAAATGCCCCTCGTTCGATTGCCTGTTCAGTATGGGCGTTGTATAGAGCCTCAATCGCCGGATCCTGGCTGGCTTTAAACAAGGCTTCCCCATCAAGACCCGCTCTGTTTGCGACGTCGATCGCAGTTGCTTCGTCGGCAATATTTCCCTCTTCTACCCAAACCAGCTTCAGATATAGACCTGTCAATGTGACGGCATCCAGTCCTTGCTCCACAGCGGATGTGACCATAAGGGCTGCTATTTGATCTGATGCCGGGAAGAAAGCAGGGTGAGTATTGAAGTCGATGCCCAGCCCCTTTTTCCAGCGGGCCAGCTCCATAAGCCGGTAACTCTGACGCTGCGCACTGCGCTTGGCCAGAGGAAGACCGCCGGTCTCACTGAAAACTCGACCGAAATTGACTGGGATGACATTGATTTCTGCATTGGCTTCTGAAGCAATTCTGACCAAACGGTCATGCCCGAGAAAAGACCAGGGTGAAACAAGGGTCAGGTAGTAATCAATGCTCTGTGTCACGGGGCGATCCACTTTTATAAGGAAATGAGCCGCCAGTTTACGGGTTAATGTAACCGCTTGGGAAGCAGTTTTTCCATCAAATCATCGAGACTCAAATCGTCGTCGAAGTCATAGGCATGCGCCACCTTGTCAACCAGCCTTTGCCTGAAATTTTCTTTGTCAGCCCGTGGGTGGTAGTGCTTTGCCTTGCGTATTTCCTCTAGAACAGTTCGGAAGGCCGTGTACAGGTATTGCGGCATTTGAGCTCGCTCATACAGTCGTCGAAACCCGAGATATCCGCGTCCTGAAATCAGCGCCCCAACCCGCTTTTTGGATATGCCGGAAGCCTGTGCCAGGGCAGCTGTGAAAAAGGACTCGTTGTCGTTTATCAGTGTGCGCAGCATCAAGGTTGCACTTAAGCGGCCTTCCATCTGCAAGGAAACGGAGGCTTTCTTTTGTTCATGGTCCGTCATGCGACGCTGCAGACCCTTGGCCAGCACACGTTCGCGGGCGTTGATGATCATCCGGGCAGACAGAGTTTCTGACTGAGTGTTTTCGTCTTCCAGAACCTGTTTATGCTGTTCCGGCAGGAAGCTTGCCAATCGGGTGACTGTTTCGGTAGGGATCAATGGACGGCGGATCAGCAGCTCCTGAATGATATTCACATCGCCATAGCGGACAATAATGTGGTGATAACCATCATTTCCGATGATTGCGCTTTCATTTTCCAGACAGGCTTCGATCGCGTCATAACAGCAGGCTTCTGCTATCCGGTTGGTGACAACAATGTCGAGGTCTGGGCGCGAAGCGACAGCAATTTGTTTCTCCTCACTGGCATTGTTGAGGATGGTAATCAGATCATCTTCACCAAGCAGACTGGAGTAAGTGATTACAGGGAGAGAAACATCATCTATATCGTAGGCGAGGGATAGGATGATATCGCGAGAAATGAAGTCGCATTGCTTCACCTCCTCCGAAACAGTCGCACGCACGGCACTGTCGATATCCTTGATTAGGTAGCGGATAACGGATTCAGCCAGGACGGCATCATCTCCTTCGAGAGGGTTTGCCACGAAATCATGGGCCACGGTTTGCGCGGTTTTAAGACGCGTTTTTAGTGGCATGTTCGCAAACATGCGTTCAATTGGCCCGCCGACAGCGGAACTATCAACCTGCATTTTGTTCATCAGCAATTACTTTTTGAAGCCCGTTAAGACTAGGCGTTTGACCATGAAAATTCTGTTAATGCAGATAGCAAGCGTATTGGCAGTGGAAAAGCCACGGGAAATTGGCTGTTTTGCTCAGTTTTGGGGTCGTTTTATGGTTATTTTTGTCTTACCGCAGGCGGGTAACCGTTCCAGTAATCTCATTGAACTGGCGCAGGGCGAAAGAATCGGTCATTCCCGAGACGAAATCCGTCACTTCCAAAAGCCAGTTATAGCGAGATCTTGTAGAAGTTTGCCCTCCCGGAAAGAGATACATAAGGACGGAAGATCTGGGGCTCAGTTCAGTCCCGTCCTGCTGATAGACTTCCCATTCCAGATTGGCTGAGTAAAAGGCGTCCAGCAAGGTGGTTAGAATTTCGGCACCGCTTAGCTCCGCCTGAATCCGTTCCCGGTGATGATAAATCTCTCGATTACATAATTCTTCGATTTCCGTGAAAATGCCCGCCCGACGGGACTGATGCAAGAGGTCGCCTTTGAATTTTCCCTCCAGGATCTCGGCCTCGCAGTCTTTAAAGATATCGGACACTTCACCAATCAGACTCCCTATGCATTTTGCTCGCAGGTAGGAAATACGTTCTGAGTTATCACTGATCTCATGGTATCTCTTGGGCGGGCCCTCCAGCAGGCGGAGCATCAGGTCTTCGGTCTCCTTGAAAGCGAGCCGCCCTAGCTTGTAGCCATCCTCTATATCTACCACGGAATAGCATATATCATCCGCCGCCTCGACCAGATAGGCGAGAGGATGGCGGCACCAATAATCCTGATCACCATTTTGGAGAAGGCCAAGTTCTGCAGCGATCTCGCGAAAGCTATCCCGTTCCGACTGCATAATTCCGAACTTCTTGCCGCCGCTATCTTCTGACTTCACGTCCTTGATATCCGATGTTCTCGGATATTTCATAAAGGTACCGAGTGTCGCGTAGCTCAGCCGCAGACCACCCGCGTTCCGCCAGTTCTGTAGCTTGGTTAGAATGCGAAATCCCTGGGCATTGCCTTCAAACATCTCAAAATCACTGATTTGGGCCTCGGTCAAACCGTCCGCACGCTCTTCCGCTCCCTCGCCATTTTTAAACCAATGACGGATGATTTCTTCGCCAAAATGCCCGAATGGCGGATTGCCGATATCATGAGCCATACATGCCGCAGACAGGATATGTCCGAAATCAGCCGGGCTAAAATCGCCGCCTTTCAGATGCCTATCGATGATAACCTGGCCGGCATTTGCACCCAGAGAGCGCCCGACAGAGGCAGCCTCCATGGAGTGAGTCAGCCGGGTCCTGACATAGTCGCTTTCCGCCAATGTATGGACCTGGGTCTTATCCTGCAGGCGCCGGAAAGCAGAGGAGAAGATGATGCGGTCCTGGTCTTTATGAAACGGGCTGCGGGAAGCCATGACAGGTTCATTGTGATCCTGTCCGAAGCGGCGGGTGGAAAGCAGTGTGTTCCAGTCCATCATGGGGAAATCATACCAATCTATTACTTTTTGGCCTCATAGGCGGGACCTTAATAGGTGAATCCTAGCGTCATCCCTTTTCGGAGGCCAGAAAATTCACCTGAATAGGCTAGCCGCCCCAACCGGGGAAGGTGACAATAATGTCAGCCAATAGCTCGCGATTAGTGCTATCCATGGATTGGACGATGCTGGCAAGAGAGCCAAGACCTTCCTCAAACAGACTATCAGCTGTTCGTCCGTCCCAAAGTGAAACCAGTACAGTAAGCATACGGCGCTGCGCATGGGAAAGCTTCAACCCCCCAGCGGAAGCCATGTCTTGTCGGATGGCATCCAGCTCAGGTCTCAAGTCAAAATGACTCTCTAGGTTAGTAAGAGGACCTTCGGGAAGGACAAAGTATCGTTCCAGCTGGTTGTAGGTAATGGCTTCAATAAGTGTTTCAGTAAATTCCCGCGTCTGCACAGTTCTATCCTTGGCCAACAAATTCCGGCAGACCCTAATATGCTTGGTCCAATTGATCAAAGCCGAAATTCAAAATTGACAAATTGTCAATTTTGGCTTGCACGGGAAGAAATCCTGTTTAAGATAACTCCTGATATTTCGCCGCACCAGTGGTGAAGTGTTCTCAGGGCAGGGTGAAAGTCCCTACCGGCGGTAAGAGTGTTAAAGCTTAAGCCCGCGAGCGCCCGTTACCAAACGGGGTCAGCAGATTCGGTGTGAATCCGAAGCCGACGGTTATAGTCCGGATGGAAGAGAACATGGAATATTATGACGGCACGCCTGTGCGTGCAGCCATCTGTTCTATCTGCCTTGGGTTTTTGTCAACTTATGCAAAAGGCCCAGATAATGAAAAACAAAACGTCAAAAAACGACAACCAGAATCCCAAACTTTCCAGCCAGAACGTCAAAATTGCGATCGTGCAGGCCAATTGGCATGCGGATATTGTCCGTCAGGCGCCCCGTTCCTTTATGGAAGACTTAGCGGCTCTCGGATATGGTCAGGATGTCTTTGATATCTATGATGTTCCGGGAAGCCTCGAAATTCCATTAATGTCTAAGAAACTCGCGCAAACGGGTCAGTATGATCTGATCATGGCAACCGGATTGATCGTGGATGGAGGCATTTATCGACATGATTTCGTCGCACGCACGGTCTTGGATGCCATGATGCAAGTACAACTGGAAACTGGGGTTCCGATCCTATCCGTGGTTCTCACCCCTCATCATTTCCAGGAAACCGAAGCCCATATGGATTTCTTCCGGGATCATTTTGTTATCAAGGGTCAGGAAGCAGCGTCTGCTTGTCACATGACGCTAGAGAATATGAAAAACCTTCAGTCCCTCAAGATCGCGTCATAAGGTCAGATAATTCGGGTCTTCTTTTCACCCCAGTATTTGTCCTTCAAGAGACGCTTATAGAGCTTTCCCGTCGGGTGACGGGGAAGCTCCGCTTCAAAGTCCACTGAGCGCGGACATTTGACATGGCTGATATGGGATCTGCAAAATTCCATAAGTTCCTCCTCCAGATCCGGGCTAGCGAGTTTCATATCAAGCGGTTGGATAACTGCTTTTACTTCTTCACCGAACTCTTCATTGGGAACTCCGAAGACAGCTGCGTCATAAACTTTGGGATGTGTCAGAAGTAGATCTTCTATTTCCTGTGGATAGATATTCACACCACCCGATATAATCATGTAGCTCTGGCGATCGGTCAGAAATAGAAATCCGTCCTCATCCACATAACCGACATCGCCCAGTGTACTCCAGCCTTTCTTGTTGTAGCTTTCCTGAGTTCTGTCGGGGTCGTTATGATAGGTGAACTCCCGGCCATCGGAAAAATAGATGGCGCCGGTTTCACCCACAGGAAGCTCCTCGCCATCCTCTCCGACGATGTGCAGGTTCCCCACATGCGCACGGCCCACAGTACCGGGATGAGCCAGCCATTCTTCCGGTGTCACGGCGCAATACCCATTTCCCTCTGTACCTGCATAATATTCGCAAAGAATAGGCCCCCACCAATCCATCATCTGGTACTTCACTTTTTCCGGGCAGGGAGCGGCGGCATGGATGGCCGTTTCGAGAGAACTGACGTCATATTTTTTACGCACGTTTTCCGGCAGTTTTAGCATGCGGACAAACATTGTCGGGACGAGCTGACTATGAGTGATCCGGTGTCTTTCCACGAGTTCCAGATATTCTACGGCGTCGAAACGCTCCATAACCACACAGGTGGCTCCAAATCTATGAGCTCTCATATTGTAGCGCAAAGGAGCGGCGTGGTAGAGTGGGGCAGGGGAAAGGTAAATTGAATCTGAGGTGAATTTATAGATGTTTTTCAGAATGTTATAAAGATTGTCCTCTGTTCCAATCTCTACACCAATTTCAGCCGGTTTTATGCCTTTCGGTCGTCCCGTTGTGCCAGAGGAGTAGAGCATATCGGACCCTTCGCACTCATCGGCTAGGGGTGTCGTTGGAAAGTTTGCTACTGCCTCTTCATAGGACAGATACCCAGGAATGACGCCATTGACCATCAAATGAGTATCTACATTCGATGTGAAATCAATCAGCTCCTGTGCCAGATCCTTTTTATAGTCTGAAGTTATAAAAACCTGAGCCCCGCAATCACTGATGATATAGGCGGCTTCCTCTGCCGTCAGGCGTGAACTGATGGCTGTATAATAAAGGCCGGCCCGCTGAGCCGCCCAGCAGATTTCAAAAAACCGAGCATTGTTTTCCATCAGGAAGGCGATATGGTCGCCAACTTTCAGCCCAAGAGAACGTAGATAGTGGGCTCCCTGGTTAGATCGTTCATTCAACTGGCTATAGGTAACAGTCTCTCCGGATCCAGCCATGATATAGGCAGGTTTATCTGGCGTGGAGCGGGCGAATTCACGAATATGCATGGATCTGTTTTTCTTTTTATTGTTTTCCTAGTCTGTCACGAAGAGTGGCCGGACAAGGCCCCGTTGGCAATCATTTTTTCGATATCCTCCGCAGAGAGACCAATTTCTTCCATGATTTCCGCGTTGTGCTCACCAAGAGTGGGCGCGTGGCGTCGAACGCCGCCAGGTGTTGCGGAAAACTCAGTCGGGATACCGGGATATTTTAGCTGGCCTTCTGTTGGGTGTTCCATCGTCTGCCAGAATCCGACGGCTTGAAGATGCTCATCTTCGAGCAGGTCTTCGGGGGAGTTGATGGGAACAGCGGGGATGCTGGCGGCATCCAGATCGGCAAGCCATTCTGCCGACGTCCTGGTAGCGATAAGATCGGCCAGAACTTGATAAACCGCATCAATATTTTCAAGCCGAGCTTCAATATTGCTGAACCTGGGGTCCTCCATTAGCTCCGGCTTACCGGCCATATCGAAAAAAGCTTTCCACTGTTTGTCGACATAGGGTAAGGCCCCGATCATACCGTCCTTAGTCTTATAGGGATGGCGATTTGGCGAGATCGCTCTCGGATATCCGGCAGGACCCAGCGGCGGCTCAAAATTCTTGCCGTAGAGATGCTCTAGCATATGAAACTGCACCATGGTCTCATACATGGGAACGTCAATTTCCTGTCCTTCGCCAGTCCGTTCGCGATGAAAGAGGGCCATGGAGATGGAATAGACTGCCGTTAGCCCAGTGGTTTTGTCGGCGATCACTGTCGGCACGTAACCTGGGCGTCCCATCAAGCTGGACTGGGTTGAGGCGATGCCACTCACGCCCTGTATCATGTCATCATAGGCGGGCTTGTTGGCATAGGGGCCCTTTTGGCCAAACCCGTAAGATCCGCAATAGATAATACTCGGATTGATCTTTTTTACTTCATCGTAGGTCAGACCAAGACGTTTGATCGCGGAGGGACGCATATTGTGGACAAAGACATCGACGGTCTCCAGAAATTTATGAAACGCGGCCATCCCGTCTTCGGACTTCAAATCAATGCACAAGCTGCGCTTATTTCGGTTGGCGTTGAGATAGACGGACGCCATTCCCTTTGAGATGCGAGGGCCGAGATCGCGAGTCGTATCGCCTTCCGGCCCTTCAATCTTAATTACGTCCGCGCCCATATCACCCAGAATCTGTGTGGCGAAAGGGCCGAGAAGAACGGACGTCAGGTCAGCGACCCGAATTCCGGTCAACGGGCCGGCATTGGTTTCAGTCATGATTTTCTCTTTTATTGTTCTTGTTTAGTAGGACTTTGGCATGCCGAGCGCTTTTTCCGCCACATAACAGAGAACCAGTTGTGGGCTGACGGGGGCGATCCGGCAAATCATTACTTCCCGCATTAACCGCTCAACAACAAATTCCTTGGCATATCCCATGCCGCCATGGGTCATCACCGCTTGGGTACAGGCTTTAAATCCGGCTTCGCCGCCCAGGTATTTCGCAGCATTAGCGTAGACACCGGAATCGAGCCCGGCATCGTAATTCGAGGCTGCCTTCATGGCCATTAGATAGGCTGCTTCCAGCTCCATCCAGTTTTCCGCGAGCGGATGTTGAATGGCCTGGTTCTTGCCGATGGGCCGACCAAAGACTTCCCGCTCCCGCGCATATTGGGCGGCTCGGCCCAAGGCGTTCATGCCAATACCGATGGCTTCAACACCGACCAGAACCCGCTCTGGATTGAGGCTGTGTAGCAGGTAATGAAACCCCTTACCCTCTTCGCCGATCAGGTCTTCGGCCGGAACTGGTAAGCCATCAATAAAGACCTCATTGGAATCGACGGCCTTGCGGCCCATTTTGTCAATAACCCGCACATCCACATATTCCCGATTGAGATCCGTATAGAAAAGTGACAGCCCATCGGTCGCTTTCTTGCATTGCTCCTTAGGCGTCGTTCGCGCCAGGAGCATAATCTTGTCGGCTTCCTGTCCGGTTGTTGTCCAAATCTTCCGGCCATTGACCACATAGCCATTGCCGGAGCGTTCTGCCCGGGTTTCAAGCGCTGTTGTATTGAGACCGGCATTGGGTTCCGTCACGCCAAAGCAGGATTTGACTTCGCCCTTGATCAGTTCGGGCAGCCAGCGGTTTTTTTGCTCGTTATTGCCGAAGACAACGATGGGATGGGGTCCAAAAATATTGATATGGATCGCGGACGCAGCAGACATGGCGCCAGAGGACTTGGCAACTTCATGCATCATCACGGCAGCTTCCGTCACCCCAAGTCCGGCACCGCCATATTCCTCGGGCATGGTTATCCCGAGCCAGCCGTCATCGGCCATGGCCTTGTGAAAATCGAAGGGAAAGTTTCCAGTTCGATCCGTCTCCAGCCAGTAACTGTCGTCAAATCGGCTGCACAGACCTGCGACATTATCCTTAATGGCTTCCTGATCTTCCGTCAGTGTGAAATCCATTGATCCATATCCTTATTTAAATGCGGCGACACTAACATTCATGAATGAATGTTTCAATGGCTTATTGTGGCATTCTGGGTCGATTTGCTAGCTGCGCTGATTAAATCGACGTCCGGCATAGGTAGCCGCAATATTGACCTTCTGAATATCAATAGTCCCACCGGCAATGCCCCAACCCCAACTGTCGCGAAGTCGTTGTTCCATGCCGTAGGATTTGGAGTATCCGTAAGCCCCCATGACCTGCAAAGCAATTCCGCAGACTTCCCGGCCGATTTCATTTGAAAAGCATTTGGCCAGACTGGAATCACGAACCGAAGGAAGACCGTCATTAGCCTGTTGGGCCGCGCGGTGGATAAGCAGACGAGCTGCTTCCAGCTTCATGGCCATATCCGCAAGCTTGATCTGAATGGCCTGGAAATCGATGATAGGTTTGCCGAATTGTTCACGTTCCTGCGAATATTCAAGGGCATAGTCAAAGGCCGACTGAGCAATCCCTAAGCACATGGTCGCATTGCCGCAGCGCTCCAGATCAAAAGCTTCCATCAGTTTGCCGAAGCCACCAGCCGGGACAATTTCATTCTCAAGCGGAGCTTCGACATCATCAAAGAATATATCGGCGCTGGGAACGCCCCGAAAGCCCATCAGCTGTTCCGGTTCCCCAAAGCTCAGGCCTTTTGAGCCTTTCTCAACAAAGACGGCACCGATCCCTTTGGATCCAGGCGCGTCGGACATGCGGCTATAGACAACATAGCCATCCGCATGGCCTCCACCACTGCACCAGCGTTTCTGGCCAGTGACCGTATATCCGTTGTCACCTTTGACAGCTCTGGTTTTCAAGTCAGTTAAGGCAGATCCAGCGGCTGGTTCTGACATGCAGACTGCGACAATTTTCTCGCCCTTGCAGACGGCAGGAATAATCCGTTCCTTCAGCGCGTCTGTTCCAAAATGCTCAATGGCGCGCACCGGTCCGACGGAACTTTCAAAAACTGGAAAGGCGACGGCGGCGGAGACTTTAACGAACTCTTCCAGGACCAGTAGGGCCTCAATATTACCGACCCCCATACCGCCATATTCGGTCGCGATATTCATGCCAAGGAAGCCAAGCTCTCCATAGCGTTTCATCCAGTCCGATGGGACAGGTATATTCTTCTCCTCGAGCTCCTTGGCGAGATCGACGAGTTCTGTTGTGGCGAATTTTCGCGCCATTTCCTGTAACTGACGTTGGTCATCAGTAAGTGAGAAATCCATGGTACCTACTCCTTGTTGTTTTTGCTGTTTGGCAGGAGGCCGGAAAATATGTGCTTAGTTAGTTCAACATTTGCTGTGGCAGCCACAAAATCAGTGACGGGAAGGCAATAAACAAACCAACCGTGACAACATCGGCGACGAAGAAAGGCCCAATGCCCCGGAACACGTCTTGTAAGGGTATATCCGGTCTGACCCCGTTGACCACATAACAATTGAGGCCGATAGGGGGCGTAATCAGGCAGATTTCAACCATCTTCACCACGATGATACCGAACCAGATCGGATCATATCCAAGGCCAATAACGGCTGGATAAACAACCGGCAAAGTCAAAAGCAACATGCCGATCGCATCCATGAACATGCCGAGAATGGCATAGCCGCAAAGAATCAAAATGATGATGAGTGTTGGCGGCAGAGGAAGACCCAAGATCCATTCGGCAAAAGCTTCCGGTAATCCGGAGAAGCCGAGAAAGCGAACAAAGACCAGAACGCCCCAGATGATCGAGAAGATCATCACGGTGAGTTTGGCTGTCTCGAATAAGGCTTCCTTCAATTGTTTCGTTCGCATGCCATGGAGGAAGGCGAGGATTAACACGACGAAGGCGCCGAGAGCTCCAGCTTCCGTTGGCGTGGCCCAGCCGCCGTAAATGGCACTAAAAATAATCCCGATCACGGCTACAATCGGCAGGGTGCCCGGCAGAGATTTCATCTTCTCACCGAAGGTATATCCTTTAACCGGTGGTCCGAGTTCCGGATTTACTTTTGCCCGTCCAACAATGATGGCGGCATAAATTAGCGCGGAAACAACACCCGGAATAAAGCCAGCGAGCAATAGAGCGCCAACTGACTCTTCAACAATAATGGCGTAAATCACAAGAATTGCGCTTGGCGGAATCAGGGATGCCAATGTTCCACCGGCGGCGACAACACCGGCAGCAAGGCGCCTGTCATATCCGTTTTTCAGCATCTCGGGGATGGCAACACGGCTAAACACAGCGGCGGTAGCTGTACTCGCTCCGGAAACTGCCGCAAAACCGGCGGCAGCAAAAACGGTGGCAACCGCCAGGCCGCCCGGGAGCCAACCCACCCATTTTTTCGCCGCGTCAAACGCAGCCGTGGTGATACCGGCATGAAATGCCAGATAGCCGATCAGGATGAACATCGGCAAAACGCTTAATGAGTAGAGGGTCGATTTCGAGTGAGGTATCGTGCCGACGATCCCGGTTCCAGCAGACCAGCCGATGATGGAGACGATACCGAGCATGCCAACGACCGTCGCTGCGATATAAACCCGCACACCCAGAAAAACCATTGCGATTAGAGCGATCATGCCGATCAGGCCGACCATAAGGGGATCCATTTCCATTATTTCTTCCCCTTCTTACGATAGGTTTCGTCAAATTTTGCTTCCCTTGCGGCTTCTTCGCCGAGGGCATCTTCAATTTCATGCCTGGCCTGTTCCGTAACGTCCTCAATGACCGGGACGGCAATAATCGGTGCATTGGGATTGGCCAGCAATCGAGTAAAGCCGATCAATTGCAGGGCAAACCTGACCCATAGAACACAAAAGGCCAATGGAATGATCAACTTTGCAGGCCAGATCGGTAATTCAACATCGATTGTTGAATCTCCAAGTTCATAGGCGCGGAGAAAATGCAGCCAGCTTGTCTCAATCAGGACGGTGAGGACCGCAAGACCGATCAGCGTTGCCAGAGCCTCAAAAAAGTACAACGTACGGCCGCTGAGTTTTGCCATGAACAAGTCCATGCGGACATGCCCGCCAAGACGTTGGCAATAGGCGATGCCAAAAAAGGCAAAAATCACCATGCTCTGTTCAATGAAATCGATATATCCGGGTATCGGCATGTTGAGCAATTTGCGTCCAAAAACTTGGGCGACGCCCAAGAGCATCACGCAAAAGATCGCCAGGGCGGAAATACCGTTAAGGAAGTTTTCGATCTTCGAATAGCCGCGATCTATCACGGCCAGCATCGAGTTCGAAGATGAACCGTCTGGAAGGGTTTTTGTGGTCATGACATCTATCGATTAGATAAAAGAAGAGCCCGGAATGAAAATTCCGGGCTCTCGGGACAGTTAGCTGTTAGCGTCTTTAGCGGTCGACATGATGAGCTCGAACAGCTCATTGCCAGGAAGACCTTCTTTATTCCGCTCTTCAATCCACTCATCCCAAACCGGCTGTGCGCCAGCTTTACGGAATGCGCTGAGATCTTCAGCAGAATAAACGATCGCTTTCAGGCCCTTTTTCTCCATCATTGGGAGGTTCTTGGCATCCGCTTTTTCGTAAGCGCTGATCAAGGCTTCATAAGCCGGGATCTTGGCATCGAGCAGAAGTTGCTGATACTGCTCAGGAAGCTTGTCCCAGGCAGGAATATTAACAACCACTGGGCAGTTGACGGCTCCTGGTGACAGGTTCGCTGTGTACCATTCACCAACATCTGTCAGCTTATATGCAACATGGGCGTATGTGAACGGGAAGGAAGCGGCTTCAACAGTACCACGCTCCAGTGACGTATAAGTTTCAGTTGCGGTCACAGTAGTTGGTACAGCGCCGAGCTTGGTCATTGCTTTACCGATACCGCCAAGAGCGCGTACCCGCATGCCATTCCAGTCAGTCAATGTGAGCGGAGGTTTGCCAACGCCAGTAAACTCATACTGTGGCAGCAAAGAGCTCATCAGCAGGAATGCGTCCCAACGGGCTAGATCCTTCACGACCGCAGGGTGCTGATAATAAGCATCATGTACTGCAGCCTGAACTTTCAGGTTCGGGAAAGGCAGGAATGGAAGATCCAGTCCGGTCAAAGTTGGGTTCTTCGCAGGATGGTAAGGTGAGCAGAACATGGCCATCTGGAACGCGCCCAGCTTGATGCCATCCAGGTTCTCACGAGACTTGGAAAGTGCCTCACCATAATGAATTTTGATTTTGAATTTTCCGCCAGTGCGCTCATCCGCGATGTCACGAAGAGTTTCAATACCGGCTGTGAAAGCCCGAGGCTTGCCCCAGACTGACAGGTTCCAGTTTACTTTCGGCCCCTCAACCATATCGGCTGCGGCTGCACCGAAAGCCATACCGGCAACTGCTGTGAACGCAGCAAGAGATGCAATCGTTTTCTTGATCATCAGATAATTTCCTCCCTTAGGAACTATGTAGTTTTTTACGACAACGATTATTTTCCGCCATCTTACTCATGTCTTAGCACGTTTTTCAACGATATGAATCTTTAAATTACGCAAGGGAAGCTTGTACTCAAAAGGAGCAGGTGCTGAAAAACGAAAAAATTTCACTGTTTGGATCAGGTTTTGTAAAGCTAACTTCGGTTCAAAGAATGGTGAGCTGGGCTGGTTTTGAGGACGTTGTTGGCTATGGTGCTGGCAGTATGTCCCTTTTTACAGGAGGCTTTAGGCTATCAATATCCGTTATTTGCAAATCCTTGCAGTGGCTGTGGCGCTGATACTACTGGTCGGGTTTAGCTGGCAACAAAGCGGTCAAAAAGCGCTGCTGGCACTGATTGGCGTCGGTCTTGGCATGTCGCTATTCCATGCCGCTTTCGGTTTTGCCGGGGCCTACAGACGGGCCATCGAAGACAGGGACCTCTCCGGCATCGCCGCTCAGATTATAATGCTGGCCGCTGCCATGATCCTGTTTGCCCCGGTATTATCGAACGGGGAGGTCATGGGTCGGGCCGTAGGTGGCGCGTTGGCACCAGTCAGTATTTCCATGGCATTCGGCGCCTTTATCTTTGGCATCGGCATGCAAATGGCGGGAGGATGTGCCTCAGGCGTGCTGTTTACCTCGGGCGGAGGGAGCGGGCGCATGGCGATTGTAACCCTTTTCTTTTGTCTTGGGGCTTTTTGGGGAAGTCTTGATCTGGCCTGGTGGACGGAACTGCCGGGCATCGGCAGTGTCAGCATTGCCGAGAAGCTGGGCTGGATCCAGGCACTGGTGCTGCAGCTTGGGCTCCTGGCGTTGATCTACGGGGTGTTAAAATGGCTGGGGTTCACCAACAAGCGGCCGATCTGGGGGGAGGGATTGAGCCTATCAACTCTGTTGACCGGTCCGTGGCCGTTGGTGTTCAGCGCGGGGATGCTGGCGATCCTCAATGTGGCGACCCTTGTTGTGGCCGGGCATCCGTGGTCAGTGACCTGGGGATTTACTCTATGGGGGGCGAAGCTGGCGATGCTGGCCGGGTGGGATCCCATGACCAGCGGCTTCTGGAGCAGTGGCTTCCAGCTCAACGCGCTTCAGAATTCCGTCTTTGCAGATACGACTTCGGTGATGAATTTCGGTATAGTCGCCGGCGCCATGCTGGCGGCGTTTCTAAGCGGCAAGCTGTCCTTTCACCTCACCCTGACCCGCAGCTCTTTTTTGAGCGCGGTGATCGGTGGCCTGGTTCTCGGGTATGGTGCCAGGCTGGCCTATGGATGCAATATCGGCGCGTTCTTCAGCGGCGTGGCCTCTTTCAGTCTCCATGGCTGGGTCTGGATCATAGCGGCCTTTTCCGGCAACTATCTTGCCATAAGAGTTATGTCCCTGATACGTCAAAAAAGCACAGCGTGAAAAGACAGCTTTATTGAAATCCGGCCCCGGATGACCCATAACAATGGGGAGAAGAAAACAAGCCGGTAACCCTATTATGCTTCCCACAAGACCCTCCGTTGTCATCGTCGGCCATGGATCGAGCCTTTCAGATGGCGCTCACGATGCGGCGCTGCAGCATGCGATGACCTTGCGCCAAAGCAACCGTTATGGCTCGGTTGAGGTCAGATTCCTGGCGAAACAGACGGAAAAGACGGTGCTGCCGAAAGGAGAAGTCTTTCTGCTGCCGTTCTTCATGAGCGACGGATTTTTCGTCAAAAACCGAATCCCCGCTGAATTTGAGCTGGTTGACGGGGCACGACTGGAAGAGGATCGGCATTTGTTCTTATGTGATGCCCTTGGCGTCGATCCGGAACTGGCGGAAATAATCGGTACCATGGGGCAGGAGATTTGCCGTCACAAGGGCTGGAAACCGTTGAACACGCATCTTTTGCTGATTGCCCATGGATCGGAAAAGTCTCCGGCGTCTGAGAAAGCGACCCTGTTGCAGCAAAAAGCCGTTGAAAAACGGGAGTTGTTCCGATCCGTAAGCTCGTCGTTTCTCAATCAGTCACCGAGCTTGCCGGAAGTCCTTGGTGAGCTTGGCCAATTAAGCGGCCCTATCGTTATTGTCGGGCTATTTGCTGCCGAGGGTCCTCATGCCACCGAAGATGTGCCGGCGGAAATTGCCAGATGGCGGGAGAGGAGACAGGATCATGCGGATGTTGAATATGCCGGCGTGGTCGGGATCCGGCCGGAGATTGTCAAACTGATCCAGCACAGCATCTCCAGACGCGCCGTCCAGGCCTGATTCCCGCGATTAAGGTGCCCAATCGGGTAAAATCACTGAAAAAACACGGAAAGGTTTGAGCTTTGCGCGTATTTTCGGTATTGCAGGATATATTTTGAATAATGAGGTTCCTAACGAATGGATGATCGTAAGTCTTCTGAGACGCTGCGCAAGAACATAACGGTTACAGTAAAGTTTTTCGACAAATCAAAAGGGTTTGGCTTTGTCTCACCCGAGGATGGATCGCATGATGCGTTTTTGCATGCGTCTGTTTTGACCGATACGTCCTATCAGGAACTGTTTGAAAGAAGAGATGACGTCGTCGGCGTCCGGCTGACGGTAGATCTTGAAAAAGGCCCGAAAGGCCCGGCTGTCTCCGCCGTTTACGAGCCTGAAGAAGCGATGGAACAGGCTGCCGTGGAGGAATTTGCACCGGAAGTCGAGGGCGTCGTGACCGTCTTCGTTCCTGAGCATAAATATGGCATGGTCGCGCCCGAAGGCGGCGGCGAGGACATCTTCATCCATACGAATATGCTGGAGCGTTCCGAGGTTGATCTGGATGGGTTTGAGGTCGGCACGCATGTCAAATGTGTTGTCAGAATGGGTCTGAAAGGCCCAATTGCGGACAGTCTCGAAGTCATTTAAGCGGGGGGTACTATGACACGCACAGAAACACTCAGAGTACAGCGTTACCTCAGGGAACAATTCGGCAACGAGAATTTCAATGTCAAGGAGCGGCGTCCCTCAGACGGTACGGCGGAAGTCATGCTCGGCGATGAGTTTATCGGGGTCGTCTATCGCGATGAGGATGAAGGGGAAGTCTCCTTCGCTTTTCATATGACAATCCTGGATATAGACCTGCCCCCAACCTCCTGAGGATGGGCGGCATCCGGTTCTGTAAGCCTTTATTAACCCTATTTTCCTAACCTTCAGGGATGATGAAAAAATCCCTGACAGGCCTTTCTATTGCGCTTTTTCTGTTTATGAGCCAGGGGAAGGATGCCCGCGCTCAAAATATGATGGAGCTGGAAGTTAGTGGCCCGCCTGGCGCGGCCTTTGAGGGAGATTGCCGTCTTACGAGCCGGTTTGGAACGGAAAAGCGACACCGCCTTAAAGGCAAGGCCCCGGCTAAATTCTGGCTTCCGGCACAGGCGGCCCGGTGCAGTTTTTATCTAAAAGATGCCCGCGGTAATATTGCGGCAAGCTTCTCCAACGGTGGCAAAATGCAAATTCGGACAACCAGCCAGCTTCCTTTGAGATGGCTTTCAATAGCCAGTGTTGGCCCCTGGGGTAACGCCAAGGGAGCGGCAACAGCATCCCGGCCTCTCTGGCAATAAAACCAGACCCGATTACTTACGCACAGCGTTCATGCTCCAACTGGATTGTGGCGTGATCAATCTCAAATTCAGAGAGAAGATAATTATTGACCACTTCCAGGGTCTCTTCAATATCGACACCATCCTCAATCTGAACATGCATGGTGACGATGGGCTTTTCGGCTGTCAGGGACCAGGCATGCATATGATGGACATCAAGAATACCGGGAATATGCGCCATTAGTTTTTCCCGGATCAAATCCATATCAAGATTGTCCGGTGTCCCCTCCAGCAGAATATGGCCCGACCGTCGAACCAGTCCATAAGCGCTTTTCAGAATAATCACGGCGACCAGGACGGAGAGAAGAGGATCTGCGGCCATCCAGCCGGTGAACAGAATAATGATCGCTGCGGTAATTGCCGCAACCGACCCCAGAAGATCACCCAGAACATGGAGTAGGGCCCCCTGCATATTAACATTATGACGATCTCCCCGATGTAGCACGTAAAAGCCAATCAGGTTTACCGCCAGGCCGCCGATGGCGATGACCAGCATCGGTCCCCCCAGAACCTCACCCGGGGTAATCAGCCGTCCGATGGCTTCAAAAACGATCCAGGCGGCGATAAAGAACAATGTCACGCCGTTGGTAAATGCCGCCAAAATCTGGAAGCGGTGATAGCCGTAGCTTCTTTTTTTGTCCGCCGGACGCTTGGCCAGACGAAAGGCAAACCAGGCCAGGGCCAGGGCAGCTGTGTCGGAGAGCATATGTCCGGAATCGGCAATCAGAGCGAGGGAGCCTGAGAATAATCCGCCAATCGCTTGCAGGACCATGAAGCCGCCGGTCAGGCACATGACCCAGAAAATTCGGCGCTCGCTGTCTTCCGTTACCTTGGGGGCATGATCGTGGCTGTGCGAAGAGCCGTCTTCGTGAGAATGAGTATGGGAATGCGCCATTTGATTGCCTGAAATAATATCCTGAAGTGATTAGACAATCCGAGAAGAGCCTGTGTCCAGACAAATTAGTTTCCATGCGACTTTCTTCTGTAACAGTTTTCGACTAAAGGCTTGAAATTCACTATTCCGCATCTGATGATGTCCGGGAAACAAAGGGGACTGAATGAAAACGCGCATCGGTATCAACGGCTTTGGTCGAATGGGTCGGTTATTCCTGCGGGCCATCATGGACCGCAATCTGGGCGGCAATGTCGGGGATCAGATTGAGGTCGTACATATTAATGAAAAGAGCGGTGGCGCGGAAACGGCGGCGCATCTGTTTGAGTTTGATACGGTCCATGGACGCTTTCAGGGACAAGTCACTCATGACGACAATTCCATAGAAATCGATGGCCAGAAGATTACCTATTCCGCGGAGGAAAGCCCGGAGAACATCAATTGGGCTGAGGCGAATGTGGATATTGTTGTCGAATGCACAGGCAAGTTCAAAACCAGGGCGGTTTTAGCCCCCTATCTCAATGGATCCGTGAAAAAGGTCGTTGTCGCAGCGCCGGTCAAGGATGCGGATTTGAACATCGTCATGGGCGTCAATGACTCTCTCTATAAGGCCGACCAGCATCATATTGTGACCGCGGCCTCCTGTACGACCAATTGTTTGGCACCGGTCATCAAGGTCATGCAGGAGAGTCTCGGCATTCGCCATGGCCTGATCACGACGATCCATGATGTGACTAATACTCAGGTTGTTGTCGATGCTCATCATAAGGATTTGCGGCGGGCTCGTTCGGCTCTGAACTCCCTGATCCCGACCTCGACCGGATCGGCGACGGCCATTACAATGATCTATCCGGAACTGACGGGAAAGCTGAACGGGATTGCCGTTCGGGTGCCGCTCCTGAATGCGTCTCTCACTGATTGTGTGCTGGAGATGGAAAAGGAGACGACGGTTGAGGAAGTCAACGGGCTGTTTGAGGTGGCGAGCCAAGGAACTCTTGCCGGCATCCTCGGCTATGAAACTCGCCCGCTGGTCTCGGCGGATTTTACCAATGATACGCGCTCGTCCATTGTCGATGCCCCGTCGACCATGGTTGTTGATGGCACTCAGGTGAAGATACTGGCCTGGTATGATAATGAAATGGGATATGTCTGCCGCATGGCAGAGCTAACGGCAAAAGTCGCCTCGGATCTTACATGACTGCAATACGGGATTATGCCGTTGTAACGGCCGCCTATTGGGGCCTCACCGTCACGGACGGTGCCCTTCGGATGCTTGTGCTGTTGCATTTTCATACCTTGGGCTACACCCCGTTCGAGATCGCCTTTCTGTTTCTGCTCTACGAATTTTTCGGGATGACCACCAATCTGGTGGGCGGGTGGATTGCGACCCGGCTGGGACTTCGATTTACATTATATGGCGGATTATGGCTGCAGATTTGTGCGTTGTTCATGCTATCCCAGCTTAATCCGGCCTGGTCTCATGAATTCTCGGTCTTTTATGTTTTCTTAAGTCAGGGCCTTTCAGGTATTGCCAAGGACCTGACCAAGATGAGTGCAAAAACCGCCATCCGCAGCCTGGTGCCGGAGGATGCCAATTCCCGTCTGTTCAAATGGGTGGCCATGTTGACCGGCTCAAAGAATGCGTTGAAAGGCGCGGGGTTCTTTGTTGGCGGATTATTATTGGCGACCCTTGGATTTGAAGGGGCCCTGATCGTCATGGCCGCCGGTCTCGCCGCTATCCTCTTTGGTGTTTTTCTAATGCTACGCAGCAGTCTCGGCACTGCCGTCTCGAAAGCGCCTTTTTCAAGGATCCTCTCGAAAACCCGGGATATCAACCTGATATCCTGTGCCCGTTTCTTCCTGTTCGGCGGCAGGGATGTCTGGTTCGTTGTCGGGGTTCCGTTGTTTTTGACGGATGTTCTGGGGTGGAGCTATGTGGATATTGGAACCTTCATGGCCGCCTGGGTCATTGCTTATGGGTTCGTTCAGGCGGTGACACCGCGATTTGTTAAAAAGTCAGCCGACGGCGTTTCCTCGGAGGTGTCTGCTGCGACCCTTTGGGCCTGGGGGCTGTCCAGTGTGCCGTTTCTGTTGGCCCTCGCGATCCTTGGATTAACCCATACCGGCGATGGCCATGTCTTGCTCAGCATTGTGACAGTTGCCGGCCTGGGTTTGTTTGGCCTTTTCTTCGCGGTTAACTCGTCCCTGCATTCCTATTTGATTCTGGCCATATCCGATTCTGACAAGGCGGCATTGAACGTTGGTTTTTATTACATGGCCAATGCCGGCGGTCGATTTGTTGGGACGTTGTTCTCCGGCCTGCTTTATCAGTTAGGGGGCGTGAGTGTTTGTCTGATCGGTTCCGCAGTCATGATTGCGGCCTCGGCACTAATAGTCCGGAAACTGGGGGCGGAAAGGGCAGTTACGGCCTAGAAATACCCTGTGACCATTTAGCTACGGTGGCGATTTTATTTTTGGTTCGAAAGTGACTGCCCCAATTCAGACATTATTGTTTTTTATTTCTGTGCCGAGTTGGTCGAGAGAAGAAGAGTTGACTTGCTTTAATTCTTTCTTATCTCTCATTATTAGCGGCTTTACTATTTCGATGCGGAAGAAATTCCGATTTGGATATGTTAGGAAATAGTATTGTTTGCAAGGCTATTACGTACTAGTATCGAATAAGCATTGTGACTTACCAAATTGTTAATCCCAGAGCTGGGGTTGAGGGGAGTAAAATGAGGAACACGGTAAAATTCGCGATTCTTGGGGCGGTCTCTCTTTTAGTTGCGGCCTGTGGCGGCAAATTGGAGCAGGCGGAGCGTGTAAGCGCCGCTGGAACACCTTTCCAGAACGAACTTTATTCAAACTATATTGAGCTTGCGAAAGCTGAGTATAACGAAGGCGATTACATTGATTCTGATCGCTTCGCAGAAAAAGCCATGGCAGCAGCCCGCGGCGAGCAGGTTGACCCCTATCGTCCGGAAGAATGGCATCTACCAGCAGACCGGGAGCCGGTTCTTGTTGGTGCACGGGAGCGCCTGATGGCTGTTCTTGGTGCCGGTGCGGGAGACAAATTCCCGAAAGAAGCCGCTCGGGCTCAGACCAGCTTTGATTGCTGGGTACAAGAGCAGGAAGAAAACTGGCAGCCCAAGGATATCGCGGCTTGTCGGGACGCTTTCGTTGTGGCCATGGAAAAACTCGAAGGCATGATGGCTCCTGTAGCTGTTGTGGTTGAAGAAAAAGTGGTTGTGGTCAAGAAAGTTCAGCCGAAAATGATGGAGCCAAAATCATTTGAAGTGAACTTCGACTTTGATAGTTCTACACCTCTTCCAGGTTCTGATGCTGAAGTTAAAGCAGCTTCTGAATATATGAAGGAGTTCAAGAACCCGAAAATTACCATTGCCGGCTATACGGATACGGTTGGTTCTGAAGCCTATAATGACAAGCTTGGTGAAAGACGTGCAGAAGCCGTTGCTTTCATGGGCATGGATATGGGCATGGAAGCCAAGCGCATCATCATGCGCAGCTATGGTAAGAAGGACCTGAAGGTTGAAACCGGCGACAATAC
Organism: Pseudomonadota bacterium; assembly: GCA_024743055.1. Lineage (GTDB taxonomy): Bacteria > Pseudomonadota > Alphaproteobacteria > Sneathiellales > Sneathiellaceae > Sneathiella. Next base: position 36,589 of record JANSXH010000005.1, on the reverse strand, counting down.
ACGGAACGCCGCCAACCGTCGTGTGGTGATTACTGTCGAAAACAAGTAATCTGAAGTAACCGAAAGGACGGGGTGCAACACTGTGCCCCGTCCTTTTTCTTTTTCCAGAGGGGATATCTCATGATGAAATCAGTACTTACCGTCGCCGGCCTTGCCGTTATCGCATTCGGTCTCACGGCATGTGATCCGGAAGTTGGCAGCGAAGAATGGTGCCTGGCTATGAAGGAAAAGCCGAAAGGCGACTGGTCTGCCAATGAGGCGGCTGACTTTGCTAAAAACTGTGTTCTGCCATCTGATTGATGGGGGGAGAAATTGACGTCACGGAAGCAGATTTTCCCGTTTCCGTCGACGCGTCAATTTGATATAGGAGGGGCGTTGGTCCCGTAGCTCATCAGGATAGAGCGCAAGATTCCTAATCTTGAGGTAGCAGGTTCGAGTCCTGCCGGGATCACCATCCCTCTTTTACAGCCATAAATTTCCGAAATTTTGTTGACTCAGTCCACTAACTTGTTGACGGAGTCAAAAAGTTAACACCACTTCTCCTACATATACCCGTCATAAGCCCGTTGAAAAGCGGGGCGCTTCTGCAGCTTTTGGTAATAGTTTTGCAGGACTGGATAGTCCGTTATCAGGCCTGTGAAGGTGGCCATAAAGCAGCTATGTCCGATCAGAATATCCGCCCCTGAAAATTGTCCGCCCACCAGATAATCCCGATCGCCAAGAACCGACGACAGGATCTCGGCCCGGTCTGTGAACTGCCGCTTTCCTAACGCCGCCTGGGTGGGGTCATGGGGGGTGCCGGGGGGATGCATATGCTCCAGCGGCCGCATACTGTTATTGAAATACATCATGATCGGCGGATCCATCTCGGTGCCGGCAAATACGCACCATTGGTAATAGAGCGCCCTCTCAGACGTCCCGATCTGTGGCGCCAGATTCTGACCCGGATTCTCATCAATCAGCTGCAAAACAATGGCGACGGATTCGAACATAGCATAGCCGTCGGCCTCAAGGGCTGGAACCAGGCCGAGGGGCTGGAGGCCTCGATATTCTGCGCCATCCTGCTCGCCCTCAGGCAGATTTACCGGATGGCTCTGATAGTCAATCTGCAATTCCTCCAGGATCCATTTGGCCCGTTGCGAGCGGGTGGGCGGCCATTCATAGAGCGTGGTCATGGAAAATCCTTTCACAATATATCGACTTGAATTGAGGGGCATCTGACCAGAATACCTCTCATTAGTCAACCAAATGGTTTAGTATTTATAGTGCCCGGTGAGCCAACCTCCGTCACCCAAAAAGCCGTAAAATCCTTGACCTCTGCAACTTCCGAGGGCCAATATTGGTCCATATTAAGAGCTGCGAATATTTAAATTATAGTGGAAAGGCCCGACCAAGCCCGTGACCAGCCTCCTTAAATTCTGCGGACATCTGCCTGCCCTGGCCCTTGCCAGCTTGTTTATGTTGCCCGTCGCCGAGGCCAAGGAAGAGAAGAATGACACGGAGCCATCTGAAAAATTCCTGCCCCATACCGGTGACTTTGATGTGATCAAGGAGCGCCGGGTCCTCCGGGTTCTGGTGCCCTATAGCAAGACCTTCTTCTTCTTTGATGGACCCGAGCCCAAAGGGCTGACCCATGACTGGATCAAGGCCTTTGAAAAGCACCTGAACAAGGGCAAGACCAAAAAGGCCCTGCGTCTTCGGGTTGCCATTATCCCGACCCCCCGCGATCGCCTGATCCCGTCCTTGCTGACGGGCCGCGGGGATATGGCGGCGGGCAACCTGACGATCACGCCCGAACGTCTTGAGGATGTGGACTTTAGTGATCCGATCATGACTGATATCCAGGAGGTGCTGGTCACCCATAAGTCCGCAAAAGGATATAAGGATGCGGACAGCCTCTCCGGCAAAACCATCCATGTGCGCAAATCCAGCAGCTATTTCAACAGCTTGGAAAAGCTCAATGACGACCTCAAGTCGCGGGACATGAAGCCTGTCAAACTGGTCATCGAGGAAGAGCATCTGGAGGATGAGGATCTGATGGCCATGGTCAATAGCCGATTGCTTCCGGCCCTGATCGTTGACAAGCACAAAGCGGATCTCTGGGCACAGGTCTACAAAAACCTGAAGGTCCATTCCTCAGTGGTCCTCAGGGATGGCGGCAAGATCGGCTGGGCCTTTCGCAAGAACAGCCCTCTCCTGGAAAAAAAGGTCAACGCCTTTGTCCGCAAGTCCCGGGAGGGCACCCTGCTTGGCAATGTGATGATCAATAAATATCTGAAATCAACCAAGCTGATCCGCCAGGCCCTGGATCCGGGCGAGCTGGAAAAGGCCGACAAGAGCACAGCCCTGTTTCAGAAGACGGCCAAGACCTATGATCTGGATTGGCTGCTCCTGCTGGCCCAAGGCTACCAGGAATCAGGCCTCAACCAGAAAGCTAAAAGCAAAGCCGGCGCGGTCGGTATCATGCAGCTGCTGCCCTCAACCGCCAAGGATCCGAACGTCAATATTCCGAATATCTCAACGGCACAAAATAACATAAAAGCAGGCGGCAAATACCTTCGTTATATCATGGATGAATATATCGCCGAGGCGGCGGTCAACCCCTTCAACCAGCAACTCCTGGCCCTGGCTTCCTACAATGCCGGTCCAACCCGGATCAAGAAAATGCGCAAGAAAGCGGCGGCCCAGAACCTGGATCCCGATCGCTGGTTTCGCAATGTTGAATATATCGCCGCCCGGGAAATTGGCCGGGAAACGGTTGACTATGTGTTCAATATATATCTCTACTACACCGTCTATCGCCGGGCCAAATTACAGGCCTCTGCCGATGGCAACGACTAGAGTAACAGATCAGGATCATTGAGGTGACGGACAAACCCGACCATCACGGTACGCATACGGCTGAAGAAGACCCCCGTAACGAGTCACTTCTGATTTACGTCAATGGTGAAATCGTGCCGCGGGATGAGGCCAAGGTCTCTGTCTATGATGCCGGTTTCATGCTGGGTGATGGGGTCTGGGAGGGCTTGCGCCTCTATAACGGGACCTTTGCCTTTCTTGATGAACATCTGGACCGGCTATATGAAGCGGCGAAAGCCATCGACCTTAATATCGGACTGGACCGGGCACTGGTCATAGACGCCCTTTATGCCACCGCCAAAGCCAATGGCATGACCAGTGATGCCCATGCCCGATTGATGATCACCCGGGGCATCAAGGACAAACCGTTCCAGGATCCAAGATTGAGTACGACCGGCCCGACCATGGTCATCATCATGGAGCATTCCGTTCCGTCCGTTGATCTGTCCGCCACCGGTATCCGGCTTTATACGGTTCCTCATCTGCGCGGCCTGCCCATGACCCAGGACCCGAAGCTTAATTCCCATTCCAAGCTCAACTGCATTCTGGCGGGTATCGCAGCCCAGAAGGCAGGGGCAGACGAAGCCCTGATGCTCGACATCCATGGCTTTGTCAACACCACGAACGGCTGCAATTTCTTCATTGTCCGTAAAGGCGAGGTCTGGACCTCGACCGGGGACTACTGCATGAACGGCATCACCCGCCGCAAGGTGATTGAGCTTTGCCGCGACAATGATATCCCCGTGTTCGAGAAGAATTTCTCCCTTGTCGATACCTACGGTGCGGAGGAGGCGTTTCTGACCGGAACTTTCGGCGCTCAAACCCCGGTTCAGGAAATCGATGGCCGTCCCATCGGTGAGGGAAAAGGCGCAGGGCCAGTTACCGAGAAAATCCGGGCTCTCTATAAAGACCTGATTGCCAAAACCACAGGCTAGTTGCCAATCACGCATTCAAAGCGTGTCTGTTTCGCACTCAAACCCGAGGCGATATAGTTTGAAAACACCGAAGGCCTTTGCTAGGCTTTGTGCAAACATGCCGCAAAGGCATGAAAAAAAATAACAAAGGACAAATCATCTCATGAGCATAAAAGGGGAAGCCTATATTGCCGGAGCCTATGAGCATCCGACAAGGAAGGCTGTCGACAAGTCTCTTGCGCAGCTGCATGCGGAAGTCGCAAAAGGGGCGCTTGAAGATGCCGGACTAACCAAGGATGACGTGGACGGCTATTTCTGCGCAGGCGATGCGCCGGGCCTCGGGGCGCTGTCCATGGCCGATTATATGGGCCTGAAACTCCGTCATATGGATACCTCGGAAACCGGCGGATCTTCTTATCTATTGCATGTGGGCCATGCGGCACAGGCGATCAAGGCGGGTAAATGCAAAATCGCCCTGGTGACCCTTGCCGGACGTCCACGCGCTGATGGCATGGCCATTGGCACCAAACCGAGAAGCTACGGCTCGGACTCTCCGGACGTGGCCTTTGAATTTCCGTTCTCGCCGGCCATTGTCAACATGTATGCCATGTGCGCCCATCGCCATATGCATGAATATGGGACCACCAGCGAACAGTTGGCCTGGATCAAGGTCGCGGCGTCCCATCATGCTCAGCATAACCCTGATGCCATGTTGCAGAATGTCGTCACGGTGGAAGATGTCGTCACTTCCCCTGTGATTGCAGACCCCCTGCACCGTCTCGATTGCTGTGTTATCAGTGATGGAGGCGGTGCATTGGTGGTCGTCGCCCCGGAGATCGCCGATCAGATCAAACGTCCGAAAGTGAAGCTGCTGGGCGCCGGGGAAGCTCCGAAGCATCAGATGGGCGGTCGCATTGATCTCACCTATTCGGCGGCTGTCCATTCCGGCCCCATCGCCTTTGAAGAAGCAGGGGTCACTCCTGCTGATATCAAATATGCCTCGATCTATGACAGTTTTACGATCTCCGTTCTGATCCAGCTGGAAGATCTGGGGTTTTGCGCCAAAGGTGAAGGCGGTAAGTTTGTTGCCGATGGCAATCTCATTTCCGGAACCGGTAAACTCCCCTTCAATACCGATGGTGGCGGCCTTTGCAACAATCATCCCGGCAATCGCGGCGGCATGACAAAGGTGATCGAGGCTGTGCGCCAGTTGCGCGGGGAGGCTCATCCTGCAGTGCAGGTACCCAATTGTGACCTAGCCTTGGCCCATGGTACCGGCGGCTCCCTCGGCACCAGACATGCCGGCGCAACATTGATCATGGAAAGGGTATAACAATGGCTGAGACAAGAACAATCGCCGCCCCCCATGTGGAACTGGAAACCCAGGAATATTGGGACGCCCTCAAGGACGGTAAGTTACTTCTGAAGAAATGTCGGAGCTGTAACGCGAGCCACCATTATCCTCGCTCCACCTGTCCTCATTGCGGCAGCAGTGACACGTTTTTTGAGGAAACAAACGGCAAGGGGACGATCTATTCCTATAGTGTTATGCGGCGGGTGCCGGATCCCTATGCCATTGCCTATGTGACCTTGGACGGAACCGATGTCACCATGATGACGAATATCATCAATTGTGATCTGAACGGGTTGAGTATTGGCCAGGCGGTGCGCTTTGTGTCTGTGGAGACGGAAACAGCCGGTACCTTTGTACCGATGTTTGAGCCGGCCTGAGCAACATTACAAGAGGAGAGAATTATGAAGAATCCCATGTCTTTGGAAGGACGCAATATTATTGTCACCGGTGCCGGCCAGGGGGTTGGCGAAGCGGCGGCGGAGCTGATCGTCGAGCTCGGCGGCAAGGCTATCCTTGTCGATGTCCAGGATGAGAAAATCGCTGCCCTTGCTGACAAATTGGGAGCAGAAAATGCTGAGTTTCACGTCGGCAGTGTCGCCGATCCCGGATTTGTCCAGGACATGGTCGGCAGTGCGGTTCGCGACAACGGGGCCGTTCACGGTCTGGTCAACAATGCCGGTATTGTTCGCGCCGCCATGATCCATAAAATGTCCTATGAAGTCTGGCAGCAGGTGATCGATGTCAACCTGACAGGCGTCTATCTCTGCCTGCAGGCGGTCGGGCGACATATGCTGGAACGGTCAAAGGACGGTGACAAAGCGCCCGGTTCCATCGTCAACGTCTCCTCTATTGCCGGGCGGCGTGGCTCAATCGGTCAGATCAATTATGGGGCGGCGAAGGCGGGCGTGCTTGGTATCACCATGAGCGCGGCCAAGGAATGGGGCCGCAGCGGTATTCGGGTCAACAGTGCCTGTTTTGGCGTTGTCGAGACAGAGATGACGGAAACCATCCGCTCCGAGAAATTCAGGGATACCTATATGAAACAAGTGGTGCTGGAGCGGTTCTCTTCACCGGAAGAAGTGGTGAAAGGAGTTTGTTTCTTGCTCTCCGATGCCTCCAGTTATATCACCGGGCAGCATCTGTCCATCGATGGCGGGGCCCATATCGGTTATTAGAATGTCAATGGATCAGTTGCGCTTGAGGGTTCCCAGCTGGTCCGTGTCATCTGAATATTCATAATAGATAAATTCGCCGGTCGGCTGTTCACTGACAAGGATTTCTCCCTTGTCAGACTGCTGAACGTCATAATTGGTGATTTCCGCCTTCACGGCGCGCCCCAAACTATCAGTTTCGACGATGCGACCGCCGTGATGGGTAAACTCATCCTTTGATTTGGCGCGGGTTCGGGTCCAGCCGATGAGATTGCCCGCCTCATCATAGCGGTAGTCATCCCGCCAGTTGCGATGAGCAAAAATCTGCGGGTCTACATATTGATCCTGACCGGCGGCCTGATGATCAATGGACTGAATTTTTCCGGCATCGTCATAGGTTCTGACCTGATTGGCCGGGAACAGGAAATTGACGAAAGCAGGCGCTGAGACGTTCTTGCCATTATCTGCAAAAACACCAATCTCGACGCGGTTAGTCGTCAGATTTGGCGGGTTCTTGGCGGGAAAGGGGGCATGCCAGGAGACAGTGATTTCTGCTTCTGTTCCAGCCTCATTTTTTGGGGTGATGGTAATCTTTTCTTTGTCTCCCTGTAGGACCACCCATCGGTAGTTAACCTTCTGCCCTGTCGGAATGATGGTGTCTTCCGTGCTGAGGGTGAGTTTAGTATCCCGGGCGGTACTGCGTACCACGCGGGCGATAGCGCTCGGGGTTGCGAACAGGGTCTCTTCCTTAACCCGGCTGAAATCATCAACACCTCCCACCGGTTCGCTTTCCGATTGGATAGTGAGCTTAACCATGGGCGGCACATCTTCGATTTTCAACGCATTGGTTTTACGAACAATCAGAGGCATGTCGAGGTCACGAACACTGAAGACTGGAGGGTGCGCCTTGTACGTGAAATACTCGGCCTCTCTGAACAAGCGTAGATTGCCGCTTCTTATCAACATCTGGACAGTGGGCATGACCAGACCGTTCTTCTTCAGATAATCTTTCACCTCCGGCTGGAACGCCGCCAGGATACCGGTCACAATCTGTAGAAGCGGCCGATCCGATCCAGAGCGTCCGTGAGAGACGAGCATGTAAGGCGTATTGGCAAGAAATACATCGCCGTATTTCTCCATATAGTCATGGACCGACGGATAGATATACATCTGGTTCTGAATGTATTGCAGATACAATAGGCGTGCCGTTCGCGGCAGAGACGTGGCCAGACGGGGCAGGCTGCGCCAATAAGGACCTTTGGTCACTGCCGTTGAGGAATTGCCAATGGTAATCGCGTTAAACAATATCTTGTCGTTTAGTCCGTTATCAATCTCAGCCTCTTTGGCGGCTTCGCTATAGCGGGTAAAACTGAGCTGCGGAAAAAGGCCTTGAACTAACGACGAATGTCCTCGATCCCGGTTGTCATACAGATCGCCATAGTTTCCAGCTGCCTGGCCGCTGCGATACCAGTCGTTAAGCTGTTTGGAAACTGGATGATCATTATTCTGAACGGTCGGAGCAGCCCCGTCCGGGGCAAAGCGAAAGGCTGACGTTAGAATACCCACCCTCGGATTCCAGATTGTATTAGTTTCACTGATCAATGCCTCGTTCTTAGTGACCGTATAAGGACCGGCATTCTCCCTTCCTTCCGCTTTCTTCTTAGCGTTTTCTTTCAGGACCCGTTCAACAAGCTCTTGAAAGCGTTGTGTGTTGCGTATGGATTGTAAATTAGTGTCCTGTTGCATCAGCTGTGAATTCAGAAAGCCTTTATCGATGGCCTCCCTCAAAGCGTCGAGGGCGTTCTCCTGCTGATTTCGAATGGCCAGGACCGAGGCGAGCAGATAATAGTTCTGCGCGCGGCCCGGATAGCTGGCAATCACGTCGCGCAGGATATTTTCCGCGCGATCAAATCTACCTGCCCGTAAATCTCTAAAGACGCTGGCCAGCTGACCGGACATGACGGGCATATCGAAAACGCTAAATGCCGTATCTTTTTCCTGGGCTTGTGCATTAATGGTGCCGCCCAACAGAAATACACATACACCAGCGGCGCCGGCCGTTCTTGACACCATCGTTTTGGTTTTTTCCAGCATCAAATCTATACGCACGAATAAGTCCTTACTCTAATGTCAAAAAATGTGGCGCGTATCCAAAGCCAGATACGCGCCGCTGGTCATTAAGCTGGCGACAGAATATGGATCGCCCGGTTTTCAATCATGTCTTTTGTCTTGGCCCCGTAGGCCTTCATATGGTCGGATACTGCATGAGCCATCAAGGCATCCATGCTTTCCCATTTCTCGACGACAGCAAAGCTGTTTTCTCCGATTTTTGCCTGGAACCCTCCGACACCTTCCGTGTCGATGACAGCCGTATATTCAATACATCCCTGCTCCGCGAGGACAGCAGGGACATTTTCCTTGAACAGTTGCAGAACTTCGCTCCGCTTTCCTGGCTTGGCTTCGATCATCGCGATAACATTGACTGGTTGCATTGTCGTTTCCTTTTTATGATTATTGTTCGGGCTGAAATTTTACAGCATTCACCCGATCCGTAAACGCTTAATCCACTTCAATTTCTCGGGAGTTCCTTTTGCCATTAGATATTCAGGGGTTTTTGGACAGAATTGGTTTTGACGGACCAATCGATGGTTCACTTGGCTGCCTTGCGTCTTTAAAAACTGCGTTCCTGCAGACTGTGCCGTTCGAGAATATCGATATTCATATCCCTCGGCAGATCCAGCTATCACCGGAGCGGGCAGAAGCAAAAATAGTCGGAGAACGTCGTGGCGGATTTTGCTACGAATGCAATGGCTTGCTTTATGACATTCTCTTTGCCACCGGCTATGATGTGAAAATGTGTTCAGCCCAAATGTATAAGGAAAAGGCTTTATCGCCTCCGTTTGAGCATATGGTTCTGATCGTCTCCCTTGAAGGTGCAGAATATTTGGTGGACGTCGGAAATGGGGAGTCTGTCCGGCAACCCCTTGATATTAACAAGCAGGAAGTCAGTTGGACCCCGGAGGGGAAAAATTACCGGTTGGGTCGATTTGACGATGCCCTTGCCTTGGAAGTTCAAGAACAGCCGGAAACCGCTTGGCAGACAAGATTTACAATTGATACTACATCTAGGTCCCGGGAGGAATTTGCCGAGAGATGTGTGTATCAGCAAACCTCAGAAGACTCTGTTTTCACCACTCGGCCTCTTGCGACACTGGCTCTACCTGATGGTCGGCGAACCTTACGCGGCAATGTTTATAAGGAACAAAGGATCGGGGAGTTGGATCTGGAGACGGTACTGACGGAAGAAGCGGCTTATTACGACTGTCTAAGCAAAAATTTTGGATTGAGTTTTTTGGACGAGGACCGAAAATTCTGGCCAAAACCGTGATTACACGGGATACTTGGTCCGGGGCCGCGCAATGTAAAATAAACGAGGAGTATGTGAATGGCTGGCCCATTTTCCGGTGTGAGAATTATTGATCTGACAACAATGATTTCCGGTCCACTGGCAACCATGACATTGGCAGATCAGGGCGCGGACGTCATTAAGGTTGAATCTCCAGGAGGAGGAGATTATGGGCGCCTCGTCGCGACCCGGCGAAATGGATTCTCCGCCTCTTTCGTTAATAACAATCGCAATAAGAGATCCATCGTTTTGGATCTTAAGAAACGTGAAGGGATAGAGGTTTTTGAGCAATTGGTGGCGGAAGCTGACGTGGTTGTCCAGAATTTCCGCCCCGGCGTTGCCAATCGAATGGGCCTTGGGGAAGATCATGTCCGGCAAATAAATCCCGCTATTGTCTATGTTTCCATTTGTGGCTTCGGCTTTGAAGGTCCCTATGCACAGAAGCCGGTTTTTGACCCGCTCATTCAGGCGGTTTCAGGCCTGACGACAGTACAGGCCGGATCCGATGAGGAACGGCCACGCCTGGTGCGCACCATTCTGCCGGATAAATTAACCGCCATTCAGGCCTCCCAGGCAATTGCCGCGGCTTTGTTTGCCCGGGAAAGAAGTGGTGTAGGTCAGCATGTGACTTTGTCTATGCTGGATACCCTGGTTTCCTTCCTTTGGAGCTCGGACATGGGCGGTCATACTTTTATTGGGGATGAGACCGAGGCGGAAGTTGCCCAATCCTTTATCGACCTTATATATGAAACAAAGGACGGTTTCGTCAGTGTGGCCGTTATGCTGGACAAGCACTGGAAAGGTTTCGCCGAAGCGGTAGGGCAGGAACAATTGATGGAAGACTCCCGCTTTAACACGCCAGCCGGACGTGAAGAAAACAAGGATGAACGGACGCAACTGATGCAGGAAGCCATGCGAGCCTTTACTACGGAAGATCTCATAGATCGTCTTGAATCAAAGGACGTTCCGTGTGCCCCTGTCTTGACACGGACCGAAATGCGGCAGCATCCGCAAGTGATCGCTAACGGAATCATTGAAGAAAATAAACACCCGCAGGCTGGTGCCTTGCGGCAAACCCGACAACCGGCGAGATTTTCCGAGACTGCAAACGAACATCGCTTTGGCGCCCCCGTTTATGGCGCCCATACCCGGGAAATCTTGCGAGAAGCTGGGTTCAATCCCGATAACATTTCGGCTCTCGAAGAATCTGGAGCTGTTTGGCAAGGAGATAAAGATGAGAAATAAGCCTGTTCCGTTCTGGAGAGTTTTTGGGATCTTTACTTTTCTTGCAGTTTTCAACCTTTCTTACACGGTCAGTGATGCAAAGGCAGAAGACTGGCGGGAGACCGGATGTGCCGGAAGAGTGGAGAAAAATCTCAAAACCCTCGATCTTGGGGATCTGGTGGTGAAAGATATAAAGTATTTTGTTCGCAGCGAGGGCGGTGGGCAAGGCGGAGGCACTCAGAGCCTGGATGGTTGGGTGAGTTTTGAAAACTGTAAGGGCAATTTGATAATTCGTTTCAACAATAGCTGCGGCACTAAGGAACGATACACGACAGGGCAATGTGAGATTAAAGGTGTCTCCAACTACTGACCTGAGGCAAAGGCCTTTAGTGTAAATCCGTCTTTACCTGCCTCAGTTGGGGAAAGGGTTCTATTTGATGCAAGTATCCGGCGGGACGCCATATGATCTGCAGGTGAGTTGATACTTTCTGTTCCTATAAACACACCTTCATTAAAACAGCATACAGAGAATTTTCCGCTCTCAAGATCTCCGAGAATATGAGTCTGATCTGCGGTCGGGGTTAGGCCTGCGATTTGTAGTTTCACATCAGCCTGATCACTCCAGAACCAGGGAACCGCCTGAAAGGGCGTCGGGTTGCCGGTCAGTTTTTCAGCCAGGCATCGCGCCTGATCGACTGCATTCTGAACAGATTCAAGCCGTATAAGACTAGTGTCAAAAGCAAAAGGAAAGCGCGCGCAATCTCCCACTGCAGAGATGTCCGGGTCAGAAGTGGTAAGGAATTCGTCAACCAGAATTCCATCGTCCGTCTCCAGGCCTGCTTCCTCCGCCAGTTCCGTATTGGGATGGACGCCTACAGACACAAGGATAAAGTCTGCACTCAATTCTTCACCTGAAGAGATTGAGACTGTTAACTGCCCTTCCTTGTTCTCCTGAATGTTTGTTGCCATCGCGTTCAAATGAACCTTAATACCTTCGGCACTATGGCGGCTTAAGACATAGCCGGAGATTTCCGGTGACACGACACGCGCCATCAACCGGTCGGCTGCCTCGAGGACGGTTACCGAAAGACCCAGCTGATTAGCTGTTGCAGCGACCTCCAAGCCAATAAACCCGCCACCGATGACGATCAGCCTTTTGGCATTTGCGAGCGCCTGCCTGAGGGTGATCGCTTCGTCCAGAAAACGCAAATCAAGCACTTGAGGAAGTTCGGCGCCTGGTATGGAAAGCCGGTTATTGCTTGCCCCGCAGGCAAGAACCAGATGGTCATAGGCAAGGTGACTGCCGGTAGCGAGACGAATATTTTTGTTGGGCCGATCAATTTGTAGAACCCGCTCTTCAAGGAGAAGAGAAATTTGATGGTCGTCATAGACATCGCGATGTCTGAACGCCAGAGCCTCTTCGTCCTGTTGTTCTTTTAAGAAACTTTTTGAGAGGGGCGGACGCTGGTATGGGAGAACCGCCTCGTCATGAATGAGAGTTATCGCATCGGCATATCCGGCTTGTCGCAAGCTGAAGGCTGTCTGAACGCCGGCCTGACCGGCACCGACGATGACAACCCCGCCCGACATCAGATCTGGGTTTCAGGCATCGACACGACAATGCCGTCAATTTCACTGGAAGCTTCAATCTGGCAGCTGAGCCGACTGGTTTTACGGCGCTCAGATGCGGTGCATTCCAGCATTTCTTCTTCCATGTCATCAATTGGCGGCAGGCGATCAGCAAAAGCCTCGTCTACATAGACATGGCATGTGGCACACATGGCGGATCCGCCGCATTCTCCAATAATGCCATCCAGTCCGTTTGCGACGGCGGCATGCATCAGACTATTGCCTTCATGGACTTCAACATCGGTTTTGGTGCCATCAGAGGCGACATAGGTTACTTTGATCATTCTTTTTCCCGGATTACTGATTTAGATTTTGCTTTTGATCGTCCTGTTGGCAATCGCTGTCATAGTCTAGCTGAAGCTGGAATTGATGTGAAAATTTATCCCCGTCACTTACGGTAATAGTCTCGAAGCCGAGAAGGGTCAGCAAATCGAGAAACGTCAAATTCTCCGCCGCTCCGCTTTCCTCAAAAATTGGTGTTGTCCGGGCGCTGGTAGTCAGATCTGCGAGCAGGGCCCGAGCCCGATAAATAGTGCTTAGATAACCGTCTCTTCGGGCGACTATAATCAACTTCGTAGAATCCTCACCCTTTGCAAAAACGGAATAGGATGATTCAAAGGGCTTTTCATTCATACCCTGCCGGATGCCGATGATAAAGCCGATGCGTCGGCGCTTGTCCATATTGGGAAGGTTCGGGACCCGGGCACAATAGGTTTCCACTTCCTCTGGCGCCGGATAATAATAGCCAATATAGCGGTCATTTGAAGTTTCCTGCGACAAGGCAGGTGATATGCCTAGAACCACTAGCCCGGTCACAAATATCCAGGCACCCATCATTGACCGCATTACTGTTCACTCCAAAGTCTCGGTGTTTTCTGATGGAGGAGTTTACGCTGAAACCTGGTGCGCACCAAATAAGAAAAACTTGATTAGCATCCCCTGCGGTCCTAAGCGGGATGTTCAGCTGCCCAATTCGCAAGGATGGACTTGGCGTTATCCGCAGACTCTTTTTCATCCGGTGTTTTGTCCGGAATTTTTGCTGTCAGCTCGATGACATAACCATTGGGATCCCGGAAATAAATGGAATGAATGATACCGTGATCCGATATGCCGCGGGTCTCAATCCCTTCTTCTTTGCCTTTGGCAAACATCTTGTGAAGACTGTCCATATCCACTTCAAGGGCAATATGCAGGTCATAATCATGTTGGTCCTGGAACTCAAAAGGCATTCCTGGCACTTCAAAGAAGGCTAGGAAAGAGCCGTCATCCATACGATAGAACGTGTGGAGCGCTTCGGTCTCGCGGCCGGTTTTCGTCTGTCCAATCGGGAATGCATCGGCGAGAGGGAGGCCAAGAAAGCCTTCATAAAACTGACGGGTTTCCTCTGAATTACGGCAGCGGTAGGCGTTATGGTGGAGACCTTTGATCATGTGATTTTCCCATTCTGTTTTGCGCGCCTCGTTAACGTTAACAGTTGCGTTTAAAACCTGCAAAATCAAGGGGCTAATTTTTATGGGCTATTTGTGACCGTTTGCCAGCTTGACCGAATCCGGAAGTTGCCGCAGCCGCACCATGGCAATGACACCCAGCAATGGGCCAATAGCGAGAATAGCGAAGGCATAGTCCCAACTGACAATGTCAACGAATTCAGGGATAAGATGAATGGTCGCCAGACTGATCAGAAAGCCGATACAGGTTTGTATGGTTAGCATGGTTCCGATCATATTCGGTGGGCTGAGCTCTATGACACAGGTGGAAAATTGAGCTGAATCCGCAACAATGGACATGCCCCAGATGAGCGCGACGATGGTTAAAAGCATCGGCGACGATCCGAACAGAAACCCAATCAACACTGCGCAACTACCGCTGACTGCCATCGCCAAGATAGTAACAGTTGTTCGGCCGACCCTGTCGGCAGCAAGCCCCGCGAGCAAGCTGCCGATCCCGCCGACGGCGATGGTGGCAAAGGTGGCGAGGTTGGCTTCGAACCTAGGTTCAGCTATACCGCTCAAACGGAAGCTTTCCAGTAAAAACACACCAATCCAGGCCCACATGGCATAAAGCTCCCACATATGACCGAAATAGCCGAAATTGGCCAAACGAAGGGGCTTGTATTTCCAGGCAAAGAGGGCCAGAGCCGGATCAAATTTCGGCGCTTTTGGAATGGGCCCTCCAAGCTTTGTAAAACAGATGAGAACTGCAGATATTAACGCAAGCCCACTGCTTGCTAATAGTGGAACGCGCCAGTCGAGACCGGAAGTGTCCAGAAGATTTAGGATATGAGGCACCGCACTTCCGAGTGTCAAAGCACCCACCAGCAATCCCACCAGCAGACCCGTATCATTTTTTGCCCATGTAGAGATGATTTTCATGCCAACAGGATATATGCCCGCCATACAAAGTCCTGTCACCAGTCTCAGAAGAATAACGACAGGAGATAGTGGATCCAGAAAAACGATACAGGCATTGGCGATGGCCGCAACTAATGTGGCCGCGGCAAAAAAAGCTCTCGGCGGGACGCGATCGGCAAGGCTGAGAACAGCGCTGATCAATGTACCGAGAACAAACCCGACTGCGACGCTACTGGTCAGGAGGGAGGCCTGGAACCCGCTCAAGTCAAACTCAGCTTTCAGAACCGGAATCACAGCAGTCGCGGAGAACCAGAGGGATAATGCAAAAACCTGACAGACAGCAATCAGGGTGATGGCCCGCCATTTAATGCTGGTATTCATCTGAATGCCACCTGATATCGCTTGTGGAAAAGTTGCAAAATATCCCTTAGTCGCGAAGTTTAAATCGCTGGATCTTGCCTGTCGCCGTTTTTGGTAACTCGTCGACAAATTCAATCCAGCGGGGATATTTATACGCGGCCAGCTTCGACTTGACGAAGCTTTTTAACTCTTCCGCCAAAATGTCCGGATTTTCAGCTTTTGCCGAAGGTACGATAATGGCCTTGGGCTTGATCAGCTCATCCGCATCGGCCTTTCCGACAACAGCAACTTCAAGCACCGAGTCATGCTCGATCAGGGCAGCCTCGACTTCAAAGGGAGAAACATAGATACCGCCGACCTTCATCATGTCGTCGGTTCGGCCACAATAGATGAAGTATCCCTCTTCGTCCTGGCGATATTTATCTCCTGCCCGGGTCCAGGGTCCCTGAAATGTATCTAGGCTTTTGGATCTCTGGTTCCAATACATGAGAGCGCTGGAAGGGCCTGAAATCTCAAGTGCCCCCATCTCCCCTTGCGGCACGGGCAGACCGTCATCTCCTGTGAGGCGGATGTCGTAACCTGGGACCGGCTTGCCGGTGGAGCCGGGCCGCAAGTCATCGCTTCTATTGGAAAGGAATATATGCAGCATTTCTGTACTGCCGATGCCATCCAGAATATCAACCCCCACATGCTGTTGCCATCTGCTCAAAAGATCGGCCGGCAGGGCTTCACCGGCGGAGGTGCAGACCCGAAGGTTGTGCTCCCCTTGTTTCGGTAGGATGTCACTTGCCAGCAGCATGCCGAACAGTGTTGGGACGCCGTAGAATATCGTCGGCTTTTGCTGGGCCAGTATCTCGCAGACCGCTTCTGGAGACGGAGGTCCTTCCAACAGAATGACTGTTGCACCTACCGAGAAGGGGAAGGTCAATCCGTTGCCTAGACCGTAAGCAAAAAACAGCTTGGCCGCAGAAAACATGACATCATCTTCGCGAATCCCAAGGGTATCCTGCGCATAGAGCCGAGCCGTCGCCATTAGATTGCCATGCAGGTGGACAGTTCCTTTTGGCATTCCCGTGGTGCCTGAAGTGTAGAGCCAAAAGCACATGTCATCTTTTTGAGTGTCGGCAGCTGCAAAACTGCCGGGCTGCCCCGTCAAAAGGTCGGCAAGCGATTGATGAGAAGAGGTGCCGGATACGACGACAGATTTTAGGGCCGCATGAGAGGCCAGATGACCCTCAAACAAGGGAAGGAGGTCTTCTGATACAATCAGGCCCGTCGCCCGGCAATCCTCCAAAATATAGTCATAGTCTTTCTCGGAAAGTCGGGTATTGATGGGCACCGGAATAACGCCTGCCTTGATGGCGCCAAGAAAGCAGACCGGAAAGTCGATTGTATCGTTAAGGCAAAGAACAATTCTCTGCTCTCGCTCGATACCCATGTCAGAGAGAGCATTGGCGAACTGATTAATGCCATCGCTAAGCTGCTGATAGCTATGAGAACCCGTTGTATCAATGACGGCAATTTTATCTGCCCGACCTTGCACAATGTTGTGGTCAATGAGTTCCACAGTGGCATTGTAAGGGGCAAAGCCCTCCTGTGTTGCCATGAATTCCTCCCATTAGTCTGAAATGTCCCGGCGCCCCAGTCATTTTCTTGTTATTCCGCGATCAGGATACAGGTCAATCTTATGTGCCGACAAGGCTGTCGAGCCATTCCTCCGCCCATTCTCCTGCTTGATCCTCCGGTAGCTCTCCGGAAGAGGCATCGTGCTTCAGGATTTCTCCGATCCTGGCCGCGCCAAGTTCACTTAACATCTTGTCGAACAGAACACCGGCATTGCAGAAAGTCTGATCATAGGTGATATCCCCAAGCGCGAACACACCATACTTTATTCCCGCAAGATCTGGCTTTGTCTCTTCCAGATCATCCATGAAAGCCTGTCCATTATCCGGGACATCTCCTTGCCCGTAGGTCGAAGTGCAGATGACGTAAGCGGCATCGTCCTCAAACACGGCAGCTTCCAGATCATCCATAAGAAGGATCTCGGCCTCTTTGCCTTTTGCCTGCAAAGCCTCCGCGATTTCGTCGGCAACAAGTTCGGCTGTTCCCGTCATCGTGCTTACGAGAATTTTGATCTGTTCCATCAAAATAATCTTTCTCCAGAAAAACTAGTCAAAACAGGAAATAGGAAATATAATGCACTTTGTCCAGTTTTTTATATGAAGTGGAACGAGGGCGTAACCGTGAAGCAGGCTGCAGAAAACCTTAGACGAGAAAGCGAAGCCGCATCCGACTACCTGATTGATCTGGGAGCGCGGGTCCGGGCGGCACGCGCCCAAAGAGGGATGACCCGCAAAATTCTCGCTCATGATTCAGGTGTTTCAGAACGGTATCTTGCCAAGCTTGAAACCGGGCAGGGAAATGCCTCGGTCCTAGTACTGCGGCAA
This sequence comes from Pseudomonadota bacterium, assembly GCA_024743055.1. GTDB lineage: Bacteria > Pseudomonadota > Alphaproteobacteria > Sneathiellales > Sneathiellaceae > Sneathiella. The sequence goes on along the minus strand of JANSXH010000005.1, from coordinate 18,894 downwards.
ATTGCCGACGCTATGGATATGAAGATGCTGGATTTGATTTCCAGCGATGATGTGTCCAGTCCGGAGCGGCAATTTTTGATGCAGCTTATCCGTCAGCTTCCGGAAACTGAGCTTGGTAAGATTACGGAACTTGTCCGCGAGCAGGTGGCTCTGGACAGGCAGTCAGGTAAAGCCAGCCGTATCTCCCTCATCGGGCTTCGCGGTGCCGGAAAATCAACCCTTGGGCCTTTGCTTGCCAACCGCCTTGGAATTGATTTTATCGAGCTAAATGAACAGATTGAGCGGGAATTCGGAGCCAGCCTGGCGGAGATTTTCTCTCTCGCAGGACAGCCGTCGTTCCGCCGGTATGAACGTCGTTGTCTTGCCAATATCATTGAGAATCAGGATCATGTGGTTATTGCCACGGGCGGCAGCATCGTTGCGGATGAAGAAACTTTCTCCCTACTGTCCAGACACACACATATGGTCTGGCTTCAGGCCTCCCCCGAGGAGCATATGGCAAGGGTTATCGAGCAAGGCGATATGCGTCCCATGGCAGGTAGTCGGGAGGCGATGGAAGATCTGAAGCAAATTCTCGAGGCCCGCAAGGGTCTCTATAGTCAGGCAGACATTCACTACAGCACATCGGGCCAGTCAATTGAGCAAAGCCTTCAAAATATTGTGATGCTTTTGAGCGATGTTTTGGCAGGCAAGGACTCGTCAGTCGACTTGACATGAACTAAAGTGCACTTTATGTAGTGGTATTATAATTCAGCGATCGGGAAAAAGACCAATGATAACCTTTGATACGCATCCAGATAAATATCATCACTGGAAACTAGAGATTGACGGTGCCGTCGCCAAACTTGTCCTGACGGTTGACGAAGATGCCGGTTTGGTGCCGGGCTATCAGCTGAAACTTAACTCCTACGATCTGGGCGTCGATATTGAACTCAATGACGCCCTACAGCGAATCAGGTTTGAACATCCGACAGTTCGCTCAGTTATAGTCACGAGTGGTATGGAGAAAATGTTCTGCGCCGGCGCCAATATTTATATGCTCGGGACGTCCTCCCACGGATGGAAGGTGAATTTCTGCAAATTCACTAATGAAACCCGCAACAGTATGGAAGATAGCAGTCGCAATTCCGGCATCAAGTTCCTCGCGGCCTGCAATGGCACAACGGCCGGCGGTGGGTATGAACTGGCGCTGGCGTGCGATGAAATTTTCCTGATCGATGACCGGTCAAGCGCGGTTAGTCTTCCAGAAGTCCCTCTTCTTGGCGTATTGCCGGGAACCGGTGGGCTAACCCGCCTCACCGACAAACGAAAAGTCCGCCGTGATCTTGCTGATGTTTTTTGCACAAACCCCGATGGGGTGCGCGGTGGTCGGGCGAAGGAATGGAAGCTGGTAGACGAGGTGGTACCCCGTCATGCCTTTTCCGAAAAGGTAACCGAGCGGGCGCAGCAAATGGCGGAAGCAAGTCCGCGTCCGTCAGAGGCCAAAGGAATTGAGCTGACACCTCTTGATCGCCGGATTGAAGACAACGGTTATTTCTACTCCCATGTGGACGCGGTTGTGGATTCCGCTGAAAGGGTCGCGACGATTACAGTTCGAGCTCCCTCCGCCGAAATAACCGGTGATATTTCCGCCATTCATAAGGAAGGTGCTAGTTGGTGGCCGCTGCTTATGGCCCGGGAACTTGATGATGCCATTCTGATGCTGCGTTCAAATAATGAGGAAATTGGTACCCTGCTTCTCAAGACAGAAGGCGATATCGACCAGGTGCTAAAGGCCGATGAGATCCTGATGGCAAATAAGGATGACTGGTTGGTGACAGAAGTGCTGGGTATGATGCGCCGTACCTTTGCCCGCCTTGACGTCTCCTCGCGCAGCCTTTTTGCCATTGTTGATGAAGGATCCTGTTTTGCCGGAAGTCTCTATGAATTGGCACTCGCAGCGGACCGGATCTACATGCTGGATATCCCGGAAGAAGAGGGGACCCCGCCGCATATCGCTTTAAGCGAGATGAATTTCGGTGGCCTGGAAATGGTCAACGGGCGAACGCGATTGGCCAGCCGCTTTTATGACGACGAGAGTGAACTATCAGAATTACGAAGTCAGGTGGGACAATCCATTGACGTCTTTGCAGCTGAAGAAAAAGGCCTGGTAACCTTTATTCCTGATGACATTGACTGGGAGGAAGAAATCAGGCTCCTCGTCGAGGAACGGGCCAGCCTGTCGCCCGATGCCCTTACGGGTATGGAAGCAAATCTGAGATTTGGTGGTTCCGAAACCGCCGCAACCAAAATATTCGGCCGGCTGTCTGCCTGGCAGAACTGGATATTCAATCGCCCCAATGCGGTTGGGGAAAAAGGAGCGCTGAAATTGTTTGGCAGCGGCTCCAAAGCGGAATTTGACCGGAGGAGAGTGTAAGATGGCTATCAATTATCAGGAACGTATCCCTAACAACGTGGATCTTGGGAATGACCGCCGTTTACAGCGTGCTTTAGAGCATTGGCAGCCACGCTTTCTCGACTGGTGGCAGGATCTAGGACCGGAAGGCTTCCAAACCAAGGATGTATATTTGAGGACTGCAACTTCGGTTGATGCCAAAGGATGGGCCAGTTTCGGCGCTGTCAAAATGCCGGACTATCGCTGGGGAATTTTCTTGGCTGATCAAGAGAAGGACCGGACCATTGGCTTTGGCGATGACTATGGTAAGGCTGTCTGGCAGCAAGTCCCAGGAGAGTATCGGTCAATCCTGCGCCGGCTTATTGTTACCCAGGGTGATACAGAGCCGGCCTCTGTGGAACAGCAACGGCTTCTTGGCCAGACTTGTCCCTCCCTGTTCGATCTTCGCAACCTGTTTCAGGTGAATGTGGAAGAAGGGCGGCATCTCTGGGCCATGGTCTATTTGCTGCATGCCTATTTCGGCCGGGACGGTCGGGAAGAAGCGGAGGATTTGCTGATGCGCCATTCAGGCAGCGAGGACAATCCCCGCATTCTCGGGACCTTTAACGAGCCGATCAGCGATTGGCTCTCTTTCTTCATGTTCACTTATTTCACCGATCGGGATGGTAAATATCAGTTGAAATGTTTAGCGGAATCCTCTTTTGATCCTCTAGCCCGGACCTGCCGGTTCATGCTGACGGAGGAAGCCCATCATATGTATGTGGGTGAGACCGGAATCAGTCGAGTAGTAAAAAGAGCGCTTGAGAAAATGATCGAGCTTAAAACGGATGATCCAGCCGTTCTTCGTAAAGCAGGCGTCATCGATCTTCCTCTACTTCAGCGCTACATCAATTTCTGGTTCTCGTCTTGCATGGACCTGTTCGGGGCTGAGATTTCTTCAAACGCCGCCATTACCTTCGCCAATGGTATCAAGGGGCGTCCGGACGAAAAGCAGTTTGAGGATCATATCTGTAAAGATTCAGTTCTTGAACTTGCCGTTCCGGGTGAGGATGGCGGCATCCGCATGGAAGAAGTTGCCGTCAGAAGCGCCATCAATGATCAGGTGCGTAATGCATATATTAAAGACTGCCAAATCGGCATCACCCGTTGGAACCGTTTGATCAAGAAGGCCGGGTTCGACTTTGTTATTGAACTTCCCTCCAGCCGGTTCCGTCGCGACATCGGGGCCTGGGCAGGTCACTTCACAACACCGAAGGGTGACCTGATCCCAGAAGCTGAGTTCCATCAGCGCCATGACGAGTTTCTGCCCTCTGAACAAGATCGTATTTATGTCCAGAGTTTGATGCAGCAGGTTACAGAGCCGGGGAAAATGGCCGGTTGGATTGCCGCACCAGATCGGGGCATCAATAATAAGCCTGTTGATTATGAATATGTGGTCCTGCAGTAAGTTCTGGACCTCTATTTCATCTGATGGGATTGGCGGTCTTCAGCCTCATCGCTGTCTTTTCGATACAGGAAACTGTCGGCAAACCCTTAAGAGCCTGACTAGAGACTGCCTTCTGTCTCAACCACCAGCACCCGGGCAGTGCCGATAGGTGTGGCTTTATGTTCGTCGCCTGCCTCAGCATGGAAGACATCTCCTGCCAGCAGGTCAAAGGAAGTTTCTTCTCCTTCTTTGCGGGCTTGCATGCGAACCATTCCGTCCAGTACGACAAACACCTCCGGTCCGTCATTGACATGCCAGATATAGGGCTTATCCGTCCAATGTAGGCGGACAGTAGCGTTTGGTATTTTTTCGATATCCAAAGCAGCCCAAGCTTCCTCGCCGGTAAAGTCGGCAGGTTTAATAACTCGCATTCAAAGATTTCCTCAAAAAAACATACTGGTAAGATCAGTATCTATTTGTGACAGCTAGAGCAAATTGCAAATGCTAGAAACAAGAAATTTCTTTTATGGAGCAAAAACCTTATGAGGCTGGAAACGAAACGTCTGGTTTTGAGGCATTTTAATGATACGGATTTAGCGGAGATTTTTAAATATGCGCTGGATCCTGAATTCTATCGCTATTTACCTGTAAAAAAGCAAACAGCAGAAACCCTGACGGCTTTTTTCGGTGAACGGCAGAAAGATCAACTGGATAAAGTGACAAACCGTCTTACCTTTGCGGTTGCCGAGAAAGAATCGGATCGAATTATCGGGAGCGTTCGCCTTGGCATATTTGACGAGGAGGGCAAAAAAGCCGACATGGGCTATGCCATGAACCTAAGCTGCCAAGGACAGGGGCTGATGACTGAAGCGCTTATCCGGGCCTTGGAGTACAGCTTCCTGGACTTGAGTCTTTTGGAAATCTGGGCGGTTGCTCATAAGGATAACGTGCGGTCCTGGAAATTGATGGAGCGGCTTGGCATGCGACCCCAGGCTTCCGCCCCGCTGGAGGAACTGGTTCCTGATCCTACTCAAGATCAGGTTATCTACCGATTATTGTCCAAGGAATTTCAGCCCACTTGACTGTATTCGGGTATTTCTAGAATTTGTTACAGCATTCAAACATTACTGAAACAAATGAAATTCATTTTCCGGTTTTCAGACCAAGAATAGAAACATTGAGGTCCCAACTTCTAATTCAGTTCACGGTAACTGGATAGGAGACAGGAAAATGACAGCAATGCAACCAGACTACACAGCAATCAAGGCCAAACAACGGGCAACCTGGGGATCAGGTGATTACTCAACGATCGGCGTGACCCTTAATATCGTGGGAGAGCAACTTTGTGAGGCTCTGGATGTGCGACCAGGCCAGACAGTTCTGGATGTGGCGGCAGGCAACGGCAACGCGACTCTTGCCGCTGCCCGTCGCTGGTGTGATGTAACTTCCACTGACTATGTTGAAAGCTTGTTAGCGCGCGGGAAGGAACGGGCCGATGCCGACGGCCTGACAGTGACTTTTCGAGAAGCGGACGCAGAAAACCTTCCTTTTGAAGATGGCAGCTTTGATACGGTGATGTCGACTTTTGGTGTGATGTTTACCCCGAACCAGATGAGAGCCTCGTCGGAAATGGCGCGGGTGAGCAAATCCGGGGGTAAGATCGGCATGGCCAATTGGACGCCCGACAGCTTTATCGGACATCTATTTAAAACCATAGGCAAGCATGTCCCACCACCAGCCGGTGTCCAGTCTCCCGCCCTTTGGGGAACAAGAGAACGTCTGGCGGAAATGTTTGCCGAGACATCTTCCAGCATCGAAATCACTCCAAGAACGTTCAATTTCCGTTACAGATCCACCAGTCATTTCATGGAGATTTTTCGGAACTGGTATGGGCCAGTCCATAAGGCATTTGCTGCCCTGGAGACGGACGGACAGATGGCTCTGGAGAGGGATATGAGAAAACTCGCGACAGAGCATAATGTGGCAACGGATGGGACGATGATTGTCCCCACAGAATATGCGGAAGTCGTAGTGACTAAGCGCTAGCAGGTCCAGGCGGAAGAAGGGGCCTTCGCGTTGCCCAAACCAGCCCCTTCTTTCATCTCAGATGACTACTCAGCAAGAAGAGTTTTCGCTTGCACTTCAGCATTATCTCGGCGATAACGCGACACCTTTTTATGGAGGCGTTTCGAAAGAGAGCGGGCTGAGAAAATGGGTAAAATTCTCCAGAATATGGCGGATCCGGAAGCGCCGGATCAGGACCGTCTTGACTATTTTGTCGAGAAAGACGGGCTGGTTTTTGCCGGTACCCATCTTATTGTCGATATTTGGGGTGGAGAAGGACTGAACGATCCGGACCTTATCGAAGCTACGTTGAAAGAATGCGCGGAGGTGTCCGGTGCCACTGTTCTGCATTTTCATATGCACGCCTTCGATCCCGATGGCCTTTCAGGCGTTTTGGTTCTTGCCGAAAGTCACATCAGTTTTCATAGCTGGCCGGAGCGAAAATACATGGCGCTGGACATTTTCATGTGTGGGAAGACGGATCCCTATAAAGCGCTTCCTGTTCTGAAAGAGGCTTTTCATCCAGACAGTTTGCAGCTGAATGAGCTGAAGCGAGGAATTATCAGTGATTGAGCTGTTTGATGAGGGGCTGCATTCGGGTGTCAATCTGGCCCTGAAAGTCGATAAAGTCCTATATCGGGAAAAAACAGAGCTGCAGGATCTGATGATTTTTGAGAACAGTACCTTCGGTCGGGTGATGTCACTCGACGGTGCTGTCCAGACCACAGAAAAAGACGAGTTTATTTATCACGAAATGTTTGTTCATGTGCCTCTATTGGCACATGGTGCTGTCCGCCGCGTACTGATTATCGGCGGTGGCGATGGTGGAGCAGCCCGGCAGGTGATGAAACATCAGAATGTTGAGGCTACCCTGGTTGATATTGATCGCACGGTCATCGAACTGAGCCAGCAATATATGCCAACTATATCCGGCGGAGCTTTTGACGATCCAAGGTTAAAATTGGTTATCGCTGACGGCTGCGAATTTGTTCGTCAGTCCGAAGAAGTCTGGGAGGTTATTATCATTGACAGTACGGATCCGCATGGGCCCGGTGAAGTTCTGTATACTCAGGAATTTTATGCTGACTGTAAATCATGCCTGGCGGAGGGCGGCATTATCGTCACCCAAAATGGTGTGCCGTTTGTTCAAGAGAGTGAGCTGCGCACCAGTTATGATCGTCTCAAAACCCTCTTTACGGATGTGGGGTTTTATCTTGCCGCCATTCCAAGCTATGTCGGTGGAGTCATGGCCTATGGATGGGCGACGGAGGAAAAGCGGCATCGCCAGCATAGCTTGGCAACACTTGCCGGGAATTACATAGGCTCAGGAATTGAGACAGATTATTATACACCTGAGGTCCATCAGGCAGCCTTCGCGTTGCCGCTCAATATCCAGAAAATCCTTACTTCCGAAGACTAGGCGCCGCTCGCTGGAAGTTGGAAAGTATTTTACACCTTAGATGTAGCTGGTCTAATTCAGAATTGTAGACACTAGTTGTTGTATGTGCTTTCCTCTCTTTTGCAGGAATGCGAAGGTCTGTAGTAATGGAAATTGATGGCGCTTGTGCTCTAATTACCGGAAGCTCTGGAGGGCTTGGAACTGTCCTTGCGACAACCCTTGCCGCTGAGGGCGCCAATGTCGCTATTTGTTACAGGACGGGTGCAGAACGGGCTGAAGACGTCAAAGCCTTGGTTGAAGAACAAGGAAGAACGGCCCTCCCGGTCTATCTCGATCAAACCAATCCAAATTCCGTAGATGACGCCATTGAAAAAGTCGTTGGCTTTTTTGGTGGGGTTGATTTGCTTATCAATAATGCCGGAATGGCGTCTGGTGGGCACTCTTTACCAATCGGGGACCTTGAAGCGCTAACGCCTGAAATCTGGGACGAAATGATGGCGGTAAATATACGAGGACCTTACCTAATGGCACGCGCAGCTGCCCCCTACTTGCGCCAATCCAAATGGGGAAAAATTGTCAATCTTGGATCAACGATTGGACATGGTATTTGGGGGGCAGGAGCAGCCTATGCACCCAGCAAGGGGGCGGTTGCACCACTCACCAGATTTTTAGCGGCGGCGTTGGCGCCAGATGTCGCTGTAAACTGCGTTGCACCTGGACTAATGGAAGGAACAGAGATGAGTGGTGCTGCACCGGAGGCTTATATTGACGGTTGGCGCAACCAGGCGATATTGGGCCAGACTACTTCATTGCAGGATGTCGCTTCTCATATAGTTGGCTTCTGTAAAAGCGAGGCTGTTACGGGTCAGGTGCTGATCGTCGATGGCGGCATTCACTTCAATTGAAATAAGAAAACCTGGAACGTGATAAATTACCTGCCAGTTTCCGCTCGCATATTGGCTAGATAGACGCGTTAGCATTCAACGACATTCACGGCCAATCCGCCTTGGGATGTTTCTTTGTATTTGCTCGACATATCAATGCCCGTCTGGCGCATGGTTTCGATTACTTCATCAAGAGATACGACATGTGTACCATCACCTGAGAGCGCTAGTCTGGCGGCGTTGATGGCTTTCATAGCGCCCATGGTATTGCGTTCGATACAGGGGATTTGAACCAGTCCGCCAATGGGATCACAGGTCAGGCCGAGATTGTGCTCCATACCAATTTCCGCGGCATTCTCCACTTGTTCATTGGTGCCACCGAGGACGGCGGTCAAAGCGCCTGCAGCCATGGAACAGGCAACGCCAACCTCGCCCTGACATCCCATTTCCGCAGCCGATATGGAGGCACGTTTCTTGTAAATGGCGCCAATGGCCGAGGCGGTGAGTAGAAAATCGCGAGATCCTTTCTGATCGGCTCCTGCACAGAAGCGTTGATAATATTTCAGGACCGCTGGGATTACGCCGGCCGCCCCGTTTGTTGGGGCCGTAACCACACGACCGCCAGCGGCGTTCTCCTCATTCACCGCAAGCGCGTAAAGATTGACCCAATCAAGCACTGTCAGCGGATCGCGGGAGGCCCGCTCCGGGTTTTCCATGAGATCCTTAAAAATCTGATGGGCGCGACGTTTCACATTCAGACCGCCGGGCAGAATACCATCGGTTTCGCAGCCGCGGCGGATGCAGTTGATCATGGCATCGTTGACATCATCCAGGAAGGTTATTGTTTCTTCTTCATCCCGCCAGGAAGATTCATTGGCGAGCATCATTTCAGCGATGGACAATCCGAATTTTTGGCCAAGTGCCAGAAGTTCCTCAGCGGACGTGAACGGGTAGGGGAGTTGAACATTATGACCTTTTGTTTCTGAGCGATCCCCCTCCCCATGAGAAACGACATAGCCACCACCCACAGAAAAGTACTCTTTATCCAAAAGAAGGGTCCCATCCGCGTCAAAGGCACTAAAGCGCATGCCGTTAGCATGTTCTGTTAAAATTCGATCCTTGTGGAAAAGAAGATTATCCTCTTCATAAAACGGAATCTCATGGTGGCCACAGAGCAGTATTTTCTCATTTTGCCGGATTTCACCGACAAGAGGCTCAACTTCTTCTGGATCAATTGTTGAGGGACGGCAGCCGCTGAGGCCCAAAAGGATGGCGAGATCGGTCCCATGACCGTGACCTGTCAGAGCGAGGGAGCCAAAGAGTTCCACCAGAACCCGGTTCGTACTGGTAAGCAAGCTCTCGGACGTGAGCCGATCAACAAATCTTTTTGCGGCGCGCATGGGGCCAACAGTGTGGGAGCTGGAAGGGCCAATTCCGATTGTATAAAGATCAGTGACACTGATATTCACGTCCAGCTGCGAAGTAGGATCGCTTTTACCAGTCGGCTTCGACGGCACAACAGGCGTCACATTGCCGAGTCCTGTCTTTGGAATTGTCGTCATTTCAGGCACCCTTTCTCATTCCGGTGATGCGTTACCACCTTCGAGTTTCGTGATGCCCCCTCTGTCCGGTTACCTGAAAGATTATGCCGATCCACTCGGCTTACCTCTTCGGTGATGCGCCTGATCAGCGCATTCTCTCCAGAGCCTTTTCACCTGACGGTACATGTGCCTGAGAGTTTCCGGGGCGGTTGCTCCTTCGGCGCCGGACTTGCCGGTCTCTCCCATCAGGGGAGTAAAGGTATATCAGAATATCACTGATATATGGGCGGACCATAGAAACTCCCATCCATTTCTGTCAACCCTCCATTACAAGGAAGGCCAATATAGAAGGGAATTCTAATCTAGTTCGCTCTTTGAACGACTGAAATTGCACCAGGTCCGCCAAGCAGGTTTAGCGCCCGCCATATTTGAGAACCCATAGGGGAAGCAGGGCCGCCACATCCGCGCTTTTTTCGTCAAGTTCAATCGCTGTCGTCATGTTATCCCGGTCGAGACGAACAATATAGCCGTCAAACCGACACATTTCTGCTGATCCGAGAGGGCCAAAAATTCCGTTTACCGGCTGATCCTGCACCGTATTTGTCGGAATCCCATTGAGCAATAAGCCATTCAGAGACCAGTTTTCAGTCGCGTATTTCTGACCTCCAATTTCAACGCTCAAGACAGGGGAGGAGACACGAAACGCGCCTCTTCGCTCGGATGCACTGGGAACGACCTGATCCTCTATATCAATATGTAACACTCTTCTCTCCTGGACTAACTCATTTCCTTTGCCTTCATTACGCAATCATCATGCCAAGTGAAAATACGTGACAGGAGGCAGTATTTTGTGGTTTTTGCGTCGAACGAAGGAGAAGGGCAGATATGAAAGCCGGAAAAAATCTGCCGATCAGGGATAAAATTGCCGATCACGTTGGATAACACAGATAGCTTTTGTGGAAGTCCTCAAGGCTGATTCTCTTTTTTGATCAGAAAGCCAGACTTATTGCTGAAATTTCTGCCTATTTTTGAGACTTCACTGATCAAAAGTGCGCCATTGGTATGAATAACCACTTTTCGTCTGCTTTCCGGTAATTTTTTTTTGAAACCGATCAAAGTAATTAATGGCATGATTTCACGTAGTTTTTCGCAATAATGCTGCAAGTGCGAAGAGAAAAAATGAAATTTTGTCAAAAATGACAAATTGTCATCTTTGAAAAAGGGTGCTAATAAAATGGGCAAGCCGGGTAACTGGGCGCAAGATCCAGGCCTGGCTAAATCATTTAGAATCGTTGGAGAGTGTTGCGAATGTCAATGCCACCCTTGCTGGAAGGGCGCCTTTCTCTTCCTGTCATTGCGTCGCCAATGTTTATTGTCTCCGGGCCTGAGTTGGTAATTGCTCAGTGCAAAGAGGGGATTGTGGGGTCGTTTCCTGCTTTAAATGCCCGTCCTATCGAACAGCTGGATGAGTGGCTTACTCAAATTAAATCTGAACTCAGCGAATATGCGGAAGCGAACCCGGATAAGAAGGTCGCACCGTTCGCTGTTAATCAGATCGTCCATCATTCCAATTCCCGGCTTATGGAAGATGTCGAGCTTTGCGTGAAGCACGAAGTGCCGATCATCATCACCAGCTTGCGGGCGCCGAACGAGATTGTCGATGCGATCCATTCCTATGGTGGTATCATTCTCCATGACGTGACCAACATTCGCCATGCTCAGAAAGCCCTGGAAGCTGGTGTCGACGGGTTGATCCTAGTATGTGCAGGAGCTGGCGGACACGCTGGCCGTTTGAGCCCTTTTGCCTTGGTGTCCGAGATACGACAGTTTTTTGATGGACCGCTCGCATTGTCAGGATCTATTGCCAATGGTCATTCAATTCTTTCGGCTCAAGCCATGGGAGCCGACCTTGCCTATATCGGCAGTGCCTTCATCGCGACCCAGGAAGCAAATGCGGTAGATGGTTATAAAGAGATGATTGTCGAGAGTACCGGAGAGGACATTGTTTATACCAATACCTTCACAGGTGTTCATGGAAACTATCTCCGCCCGAGTATAGAGCGCGCTGGGTTGGATCCCGAAAATCTTCCGGGTGCTGACAAAAGCCGGATGAATTTTGGCAGCGGCGGCATTTCGAAGGCAAAAGCCTGGAAAGATATTTGGGGATCGGGTCAGGGAATTGGCAGCGTTAAAGATGTGCCAACTGTCAGTGCCTATGTTGATCGATTGAAAGAACAGTATGCCGAGGCCAAGGCGGAAATAAATAATAAGGCCTTATAAACTTTAAATCCCTCACCAGAAATGGTGGGGGATTTTTCTTTTCCAAGCAGAAATCTGTCTTCTAGTCGCTCTTGTGGACTTCCAACCCTGATTTCTTCTCATCCCGAATGATCTCGCGAATATGAGAAGAACATTTGGCGCATTGCGGCGCCGCACCAAGGGATGAATAGACATTGGAAACCGCCGACGCTCCTGAGGCCACCGCCGATTTCACGTCCCGATCCGTAAATCCATTACATAGACACACATACATCTAGACAAACCACTTTTTAATACTGCCATTCATTATTAACATCTAGTGATGTTGCGAATGATTGTCAATATTAAAGATGAGGATGGCTTACGAGCTTTGCGACTGAATATAGTTCTGCAGACCCATCTTCTCGATCAGGCCAAGCTGAGTTTCCAACCAGTCAATATGCTCTTCCTCGGATTCCATGATCTCAACGACCAAATCCCTGGAGACATAGTCCTGCTTGGCTTCACAGTCCTTAACCGCTGCTTTGAGATCCTTATGGGCGACATGTTCTATTTTTAGATCACATTCGAGGATTTCCTGGGTGTCCTCCCCAATGGCCAGTTTCCCAAGATCCTGAAGATTGGGTAATCCTTCCAGAAACAAAATGCGCTTGATGAGCTTGTCCGCATGCTTCATCTCGTCAATTGATTCGTGATAGACCTTTTCTGCCAGCTCTTCGAGGCCCCAGTCTTCAAGCATACGGGAGTGAAGGAAATACTGATTAATCGCCGTCAGTTCGTTTTTCAATATCACATTGAGATGCTTGATAATTGCCGCGTCGCCCTTCATCTAATCCGTCCTTTGTATGAGTTTGTCTGCTTTGCATCATAGTAACGAATCCACCCGGAGAATACAGGAATAACTTGACGATAGTGAGCATCAAGCAGCGGGCGTTGCCGAGGGCAGATTTTGTTCTATACTGCCGGCACAACTAAGAAGACTTGAAAACAAGCGAGTGAAAAATGAGTGAAAAAGATTTTGACCCCCAGAAACACCAGTTCGCAGAGCCGAGCTATTTTGAAGACCTGTCCATCGGTCAGCGCTTTCACATACCCTCCCGGACTTTGAGGGACGCGAACTTTTCGGCCTTTCAGGCCGCCTCAGGGGACAATCATCCGATTCACTATGATGTGGAATATTGCAAATCTCAGGGGCATCCCGAACTGCTTGCCCATGGATTTCAAGTGGTAATCCAGACCGCTGCCGGCGCTGGAACATTCCCTCATGTGTTAGGGGAATCCATGATTGCCTTTATCGACCAATCTTCGAAGTTCCTGGGGCCGGTATATTATGGGGATACAGTCTATCCCGAGCTGTTCGTGACCGAACTCAAAGAGCAGAGGACCACTGGCATTGTTACCGTGCGCTCAACGGTACACAACCAGCGACGCGAGTTGGTAATGGAAGGCGAACAGCGATATCTGGTTCGCCGCCGCCCCCAATGACGATATCTACCTGATCTGATAATTGCGGCATGAGGAGAGAACGGTCCCACACAGGACTTCTTTTCCGTCAGAAACCGCGAACACATCCGCAGAGCCGACTGAAAAGGTTTTGCCGGATTGCAGGACCCTGGCGCGGGCGATCAGCTTTTCACCCCGCGCTGGACCCGTCATCTTTACGGTAAAGTCCAGTGTGGCCGTTGCCCAGCCATTCGGTAGCAATGAGAGGCAAGCGCTGACGGCGGCTATGTCTCCGATTGCCCCAACTGTAGAGGCCGGAAAAAGATCCGGCGGTGTTGAGAAGGCCTGGATGTATGGGGCCTCCACCGCAATGGCACCGGGAGTCTCGTCAATGAGCGTTACTTTGAATGCCTGGACAAAGGGGAGGAAGCCCAAGAAGTCGGCGGGTTTCGCGAGGTTGGTTGATGCATCCATTTTAAACTCCTGACCATGGGAAGAAATGGGCTGCCCCCAAAGTGATGGGAGCAATGCTTTGGAGGTTAGGCGGCGTAGCGACGAATAATCTGCTTTCCGAGCGAGTTCATATGAACTTGGTCAGGACCGTCGGCAAGGCGAACGGTTCGGGCATAAGCAAAGGCTTCGGCAAGGAAAGTATCCTGGCTGAGGCCCATGGCCCCATGCGCCTGAATAGCCCTGTCAATCACCGTCTGCGCCATCATCGGCGCCACTACCTTGATCATGGCAATAAGGTCACGAGCTTCTTTATAGGAAATTTCGTCCATCCGTTCCGCCGCCTTCAGGGTCAGCAGTCGTGCTTGCTCCACTTCACAGATGGATTTCGCCACATCTTCGCGAATCGAGCCTTGCTCGCTGAGCTTTTTGCCAAATGCCACCCGGGTTTCTACCCGGTCGCACATCAACTCGACGGCCCGTTGGGCACAACCGATTAGACGCATGCAATGGTGGATACGGCCAGGGCCAAGCCGTCCTTGTGCAATGGCAAAGCCTTCGCCTTCTGCACCGATGATGTTGGAGGCAGGAACCCGGACATCTTCAAAAACAATCTCTGCATGCCCGTGTGGGGCATCGTCAGATCCGAAGACTTTTAGAGGCCGCAAAACGTTGACGCCTGGCGTGTCCATGGGAACCAGGACTTGAGATTGCTGGGTGTGTCGCGGCGCGTTGACGTCGGTTTTCCCCATAACAATCATGATTTTACACCGCGGGTCAGGGGCTCCAGACGTCCACCATTTACGTCCGTTGATGACATATTCATCGCCTTGGCGGTCAATCGTGCATTGGATGTTTGTTGCATCTGAAGAGGCAACTGCAGGCTCGGTCATGGCAAAAGCCGAACGGATCTCCCCGTTAAGGAGCGGGATCAACCAGTCATCTTTCTGCGCTTGTGTCCCGTAACGAGCTAGGACTTCCATATTCCCGGTATCCGGGGCGCTGCAGTTAAATACCTCAGATCCGATCATAGACCGGCCCATGGTTTCCGACAGCGGCGCATATTCAAGATTGGTGAGCCCTGCCCCGTAATCCTCAAACTCAGCCAGAAACAGGTTCCAAAGACCCTCGGATTTGGCCTTCTTCTTCAACTCCTCCATGACGGGCGGAATGACCCACCGCGTATCTGAGTTTTCAACATAATCATGATATTCCTGCTCGGCTGGATAGACATGATCACTCATAAAAGCTTCTACCCTAGCAACAAGGCTGTCGACTTTGTCGGAATAGGCAAATTTCATCGCTTGGTTTCCTTGCATATGATGGATGTATATGGCGGCATTATATGCTCGACAGTCTAATCATTAAAATTTATTATACTGATATAATATTATTCATATTGGTGATAGTATATGTCCCTAAAATCCCTTGATTTGAATTTATTCCAAACCTTTGAAGCCATATATGATCGGGGAAACCTGACGCAGGCAGCTCAGATTCTGAACATCACCCAGCCAGCGGTCAGCAACGCCTTGCACCGCTTGCGGGAAAATTTGGATGACCCTCTATTCATCCATGCCGGCCGTAAAATGAACCCGACGCCCATGGCTCAAAAAATGATTGGTCCGGTTCGACAAGCCTTGCGGCTTTTGGAAACAAGTATTGAGCCGGAAGACAAATTCAACCCGGCAACGTCTGAGCGAACTTTGCGTCTGGGTATTGGCGATATCGGAGAAACCATTTTGTTGCCGCCACTGGTTGACCTGCTCCAGAAAGAGGCGCCAATGATGAAAATTCAGGCGTTGCAGGTCCCCCGGCGATCCATGCCTAAGAAACTGGCTCTTGGAGAAGTCGATGTAGCGATTGATATCCCGCAACTGACAAGCTCCGAGTTGATGTATAGTGACCTGATGTCTGACAGGCAGGTCTGTGTCGTAGGTCTCAAGCACCCGCTAGCGAAGACGAAATCCTTGTCACTTGAGAAGTACCTGGCGATGTCTCATATCCTGGTATCTTCCCGGGCGAGAGGGGGTGGCATTGTCGATATCGAGCTCGGCAGGCTTGGATCTACCCGAAAGATCGCTATTCGGCTGCAGCATTATCAAGCCGCTTTTCATATGCTTCAGTCTACGGATTTTTCTTTGACCGCGCCATTGCAGCTGACCCGCATGTATCCTTGCCACGCCTTCGAATTGCCCCTGACGGTTCCAAATCTTGAATTTCGTCTGTATTGGCATCGCTCTTCCGATCAGGTGCGATCAAATCAGTGGCTGCGACAGCAAATCCTGTCCGCTGCCGGAGTCTCCTGACGATAGTTGCGATTGCACTGTGAGCAAGAATATGGTTAGTCGCAGACATGACTGAAAGCAATGAGCAGACCGAGCCAACTCTTTACCTGATCCCGACCCCTATTGGAAATCTTGAGGATATGACTTTGAGATCCCTTCGGTTGCTCCAATCGGTTGACGCCCTCGCCTGCGAGGATACTCGTCATACGCGCAAAATTTATGAGCGCCATGAGTTGAAAAGCCCACCCATCATCTTTTCCTGTCATGCCCATAATGAAGATCGGGCGGTTGGTCGTATTCTCTCGTTACTGCGAGATGGAAAATCCGTAGGCCTAACATCTGATGCCGGGGCTCCGGGCGTCAGTGATCCCGGACAACGCGCCGCCGCCGCCGCAATTGAGTCCGGCTATCGGGTTGAAGCTCTTCCTGGGCCAAGCGCTGTTATTACCGCTCTGTCAGTTTCTGGATTACCTATGGCGTCCTTCACCTTTTTGGGCTTTTTGCCGAGACGCCCCGGTCGACAACGTAAAGTTTTCAATGCCTTCGCGGAAACGCCCTCCGCGCTGGTTCTGTTTGAATCTCCCTTTCGAATCGCGAAAATCCTGAAAATAGCCCGAGAGTGTCTCGGCAACCGCTCAACTGCCGTTTGTCTGGAACTGACCAAAAAGTTCGAGAATATCCACCGCGGCTCCCTCGACGATTTGATTGAGCATTTTGAGGATCGTAAGGTTAAAGGAGAGGTGACGATCGTCATTAGCCCTGCGGATCGTGACGGTGATCATATTGAACAAGACCCCAACATTCCCGACATATTACCTTAGAACAGCCACATTTTTCCCGCTATGTGACCGCACTGGTTGAATTTTTTGTGAAAGTTCTGTATATTAGGTTATTGAATAATAGAGTGCGGCCCTGCGCATTTTGGCCGCCTCTTGATAAGGAGGAAAGTATGAATGTTGCAGGTATCTTGAAAGGCAAAGGATCCGATGTGATCACGGCAGCGCCCTCCGATAGCATTGCCACAATTTCCGGGATTTTGGGACCTAAGAAAATAGGGGCCGTCCTGATTGTTGACGACATGGGGACCTTGTGTGGTGTGGTGTCAGAGCGGGATATCGTCCGCGGCCTCTCTGAATGTGGGGAGGATTGTCTCTCCCAAACTGCTGCCGATCTGATGACATCGTCTCTGGTGACGACAACTCCGTCAGAGACGATTGACAACGTTATGGCCCTGATGACGGAAAAACGGATCCGCCATCTGCCGGTTCTGGAAGATGGAAAATTGACGGGCTTTATCTCAATCGGCGACGTGGTCAAAAGCCGCATGGATGAAGTTGAGCGCGAAGCAGCAGCCCTGCGGGACTATATCGCCACGGGCTGATATTTCTGAGGCAGCCTTATGACAAGACTTTCATGGCATGCATGAGGAAGGGCAGGGAGCGATCTGTTGCTTCTTCCCCTTCTGCAATCATCTCTTCTGCTTTATCAAATTCCAACAATCCGTGCTGAGCCAGTCTTGGGGCAATAGTTATGTCCGGCGGATCCCCGGCCAGACGAGATCGACTTAGCCTGTCCTGCACAATATTAAGAGAGGACATCATCACCCCGAAGATACTGGGCTCAGAGCCGGATTTGTCAAAGAAACGATGCTTCATCAGATTGAGTGGAGATCGAGCATGGAATACCTTGCCAAGGCCGCCATTCTCCTCCTCCATAAAACTATCTTCTGCTTCTCCAATATTGGTCATGCCGAAAACGTCTGCGTTTAAATTTACCGCGATGACAAGGCGGGCGCCCATGGCTCGGCAGACAGAGACAGGGACTGGGTTGGTGAGCGCACCGTCGATTAGCCATCGGTCATTAATCTGCTGGGGAGAGAACAAGCCAGGCAAGGCGTAAGAGGCCGTGATGGCCTTGGCCAGATTTCCTTCCCGGATCCAGATCTCGTGACCGGTACCAAGCTCAGTCGTAATGGCGGAAAAGGGAACAGGCAGGTCCTCAATATTGGCATCTCCAATGTTTTTTTCCAGAAGGGAGAAGAGCTTTGAACCTGAAATTAGTCCGCCGCCGGACAGTCGGATATCCAGGAAGCGAAACAGGCTCGACTTGCCAAGTTCGCGGGCCCAATCCTCCAGGGCATCTATCTTGCCAGCCAAATACATGCCGCCTACCAGGGCTCCGATGGAAGTGCCACAGACAAAATCTGGCCTGATCCCTTCCTTCTCCAGTCGCCGGATAACGCCGATATGCGCCCATCCTCTGGCAACGCCGCTACCAAGTGCCAATCCGATTGTTGGTCGTGACATTTTTCAGTCCACCTTGTTTCGTGTTTTCCTATTTCCTAATGTCGCTTTCCTGATACCAGTTGTAAAGACTGATTGGAACACATTGGTATCACCCTTTTGCGACTGTCTTTGTGGTAATAGGCTGGCGCTCACTGCATTAGAAAAGAGTTGTATTAAGGGGCCGTTAAGGCTATAATGCTTTCTTCGTTTTTTAGTGAAATTACTTGTTGACGGCGTTGCCTGTATCCCTATATAAGATCGGCAACGACGCAGTCGGACGCGCCCGGTACGAGATCGGGCCACTTTCGGCGGCGTTTTTTTTGTCCTGTCTCTTGTGAGGAGTGGGGCGGTTGTTTTTTTGACATTGTTGATATGATGAGAAGGGATGCCTGGGCGGCGGTTGTTGTTATTGATTAACGACTGACTGTTGCAATGGGTATCTTGAGACGCTGTTTATGTT
>JANSXH010000010.1 GCA_024743055.1 Pseudomonadota bacterium | reverse complement strand
GCTCCAATAGCCCGGGTTCCTTAGCTGGCAGACCCGCCTTCATGGGAAAGTCTGTCCGAGGTAAAAAGAGTGTTGATTTATAGTCAGTGCTCATCTCGGCAACCTGATCCTAAACTTGATTTTATAATATGTTGAAAGAGCGACAGCCTGTCGCCGGTTTCTGGCTTCTGACCTGCTCATCAGGCGTGAATCCTTTTTACCCGGCCCTATATGGAATAGGCCGGGCCGATAATTCGGCTTGAGACGGATGCCACAATTCGCCTGCCAACCCGTGTCGTCAAAAATTCGATCATGGCAGGTGTTTTATCAACTCCCATGAACCCTGTCGAGAAATCAAAGGCCCTATTCACCAAAAAATCGCAAATTTCCGGCAATTTTGATGATGACCACTTCATTTTCAAGGGGAAAGATATGTCCGCAAAAAGGCAATCAGCTCCTCACGTGCCTTGTTTCGAGCTATTTCATCGGTTTTAACAATAGGAATAATGCCTTTGATGGTCTTGTAGCGTCTAAGTTCTATCCTCTTGAGACCAGGTGCATCAAAGCTGTGATAGGCACCAGGAAAGACGATAATGGAGACGGGACTACCTCTCTCCCTAGTGGCGTCGATGAAGCTTACACAAGGCTCCGGAGGAGTCCAGTTATCGGCACCTCCTTGTAGCACAAGTAGCGGGATCTTCGTTGACCAGCTATTCGGCGCCACTTTGGTGAATGGCCTGGACTGTAGTCTGTCATTACAAAGGGCCGGATAGAAGATGGCAGAGACGGCGAAGTCATGAGGCGGTTTTGGATTAGGTCTGGCAATGCTTTGATCAACGATCGTCAGCAATGTCACACCACCACCTTGCGACCAGCCAACCAATCCGATCCTCTCTGGGTCGATAAAGGATTGCGTTTGAAGATAGGCCAGCGCGCCATAGGCGTCGAAGGGACGCAACCGATACATCTTTCTCCGCTCTGGTTGGCGCACACAAGTAGGCCCAAGCCCTCTTGATCCGGCGCTGTCAACGACTAAGGCCGCCATTCCATCTTCTACGAAAAGTTTCGCCCAGCTTGAGTAAATGGATTTTACAGTCCCAGAATAACCCATTCCGCCACAACCATGCAGCATAACCACCGCCGGAAATGGCCCGGCGCCTTTTGGACGCATGAGGTAAGCTGATATTTTGGTTTTATTTTTCAGGCTCTCGAATTGAACCTGTTCAAAGGCAGCATATGATGAAGAAGCAGTCAGAAAAATGCCGAACCAGAGACTAGCGAGGCAAATACTAAGATTAGCTATGTACCTTCTTATCTGCATATTTCACCTGGCTGTTTTTCTCGTCCGCTAAAATACTACGGGCAGTGTTTGCGTCTTGTTTGATCTGTGCCTCAAGCTGCTCAATACCTCCGAACTTCATCTCCGGGCGGATAAAATCGACGAAGCAAACCCGAATAGTTTCTCCATATAAATCACCGGAGTAATCCAGAAGATGAACTTCAAGCAGAACATCTTTTTTATCAAAAGTCGGACGCATCCCGAAATTCGCGACACCGTCGATCCATTCAAAGTGGCTCCCTTTGGCTAAACCAACCCGAACTGCATAGACCCCGAGCTTCGGATGATGATAGCCAACCAACGGAATATTGGCGGTTGGAAATCCGATAGTCCGGCCTCGCTTGTCGCCTTCGATTACCTCTCCTTCCACTTCCCACCAATGCCCAAGCAAGGACGCCGCCTGCAACGGGTCTCCCTTTTTCAGGCACTCACGGATAGCCGTGGAGGAGTAAATGACCGTTTCTTCGCCGACCGGTTCTACTACGGTAAGACCAAATCCATATTTTTGCGCCAACTCCGCAAGAACCACAGTCGTACCTTGCCGTTTATGCCCAAAAATAAAATCATATCCGACGACTACATGAACTGCTTTGAAACCATCAACCAAGACATCCCGCACAAATTCGTCCGCGGACTTTTGGGAAAAAGTGAGGTTAAACTCCAGGGCGGCCATGACATCCACGCCCAACCATTTCAGGTGCGCTGCTTTTGTTTCCATAGTCGAGAGGCGAAAAGGAGGAGCATCCGGCGCAAAAAATTCACGGGAATGCGGCTCGAATGTCAAAACACCAGAAGGGACACCGAGTTTATCTGCTTCCTCTTGGGCATGAGAAATGACTGCCTGATGCCCCCGATGCACACCGTCAAAATTACCTATCGCCAGAACCAGCCCCTGACACTCATCGGGAACATTTTGGAATGACCGCAATACACGCATTGATGCCGCCCTCTGTTTTTGTTTTTATTTGTTCCGCTTTGATACCATCAAAGTAGCCTCACCATCCAGTACAACCGTATCTCCGGTCGTGCAGATGCAGTCAAAACTTACTCTCTTGCCATTTATCTCTTTGATAGTTGCTTTGGCAACGACAGTGTCACCGATACAAACAGGGGCTTTGAAATTGAGCGACTGGTTCATATAGATGCTACCTGGCCCCGGAAGTTTTGTTCCAAAAATGGTAGAAAGCAAGCTCGCGGACAACATGCCGTGGGCAATGCGTTCCTTAAACATGGTATTTTCAGCGAACTCGGCATTCAGATGGACTGGGTTGGTATCCCCGGACACACCCGCATACATCAGGATATCCGCCTCCGTCACGGTCTTCGCATACATGGCGCTCATGCCAACCGAGAGATCTTCAAGGAAATAGCCATGCAATTCTTCATAAACGCTCATAAATGCTCCAGTCGCTTGCCAGGGTTAGATGGGCAGAAATATAGGAGGAAAAGGAGACAGGCTGCAAGCGATACAGTGCAAAGCGTTTCAAGTTATTAAAGCGCCCTGACGGCCTTTCGTAAAATTCGTCTCTAAATTAACCAATTTTTCAGGAACTGCCAATAATCTGACCACAGTTCAAGGGGTGCCTATAAGGACATGCATCTCAAAATGACAGGATTAATTAGTAAGTGAGGAAATACCGATGGCCGTTGATATGTCCATGCCGATCCTAATCGTAGACGATTACAAGACAATGTTGCGGATCATCCGTAACCTTTTGAAACAACTTGGCTTCAATACCGTCGACGAAGCAGCTGACGGATCAGCCGCTCTGGCAAAAATGCGGACGCGTGAATATGGGCTGGTTATCTCAGACTGGAACATGGAACCAATGACCGGCTTTCAGTTGTTGAAAGAAGTACGGGCTGATGACAGCCTGAAGGCCACACCCTTCATTATGATTACAGCTGAATCTAAGACCGACAACGTCGTTGCAGCCAAAAAAGAGGGCGTGAACAATTATATCGTCAAGCCTTTCAACGCTGCCACCTTGAAAACAAAGATTTCCGCGGTTTTGGGTGACTTCTAATGTCTAAAAAGGACGAGGTAAAACATCTCAAAGAGGCCATCACGGCTCTGCATCAGGATTGTCAGGATCTTGCGCATTTCATCGTGACGGCCAGAACTGAGATTGCTGAAATCAGGCCGAATGACCTGAAACAGCAAAAGCTTCCTCGTGCTGGCAAGGAACTCGATGCAATTGTTGAGGCTACAGAAAATGCCACAAACCAGATCATGGCAGCAACAGAGACCATCATGTCGGCAAAGGTAACAGAGCCAGACGTCGTGAATGATGCTTGCATGGAAATTTTCGAAGCCTGCTCTTTTCAGGATATTACTGGCCAACGAATCAGTAAAGTTGTCCATACCCTCGAATATATTGAAGACTATCTGACCAGACTCACAACAGCCTGGGGGCATGAAGGCGACAAGGATGCGGCGGAAGAAACCGCTCCTGTTGATCCCGATGATGAAGCTCATCTTCTGGACGGACCAGCCCTTGATGGTGAAGGTGTTGATCAGGACTACATCGATGGGATGTTCGATGAAGCTCCTGCTGCAGCTAATGGTGCGGACGACACATCTCCATCAAAAGACGGAAAACCCGCTGCGCCAAAAGGCAAGCCTGAACAGTCTGCCCAAGATGAAATAGACGCCTTATTTGACTAGGCGTCTACGTTCTCCTTACCAAACCATATGAGCCGTTACGAATGTCGGTGAAAATCCGTGCAACTCGGAAACCGCTTCTATTTGTCCAGGTGATGGTGCCTGTCCAGAAGCAAGCCCCCACTCTTCCGCATGGATGCCTCCTCCAATCAAGACACTGTCTATCCCAGCTCTCCGCGCCCCTTTTATATCTGTCCTCATACTGTCCCCGACTGCGAGAACTCTATCTGGGCCGTCAAGTTCAAGCTTTTGAATAGTCCGATTGTAGGTTTCTAGGTAGGGCTTGCCATAAAGGATAACGTCCCCTCCCATTTCTTCGTAAAGGGCGGCGATAGATCCAGCGCAGTAAATTGATTTTTCTCCCCGCATAACTGTTAAATCTGGATTTGCACAAATCATCGTCAAGTTATGAGCCAGCGCTTTTTCAAGAAGCGAACGATAATTTTCCGGGGTCTCAACTTCGTCATTAACAAGTCCTGTACAAATGATGAATTCGGCATCTTCCATATCGGAAATACGCTTAAAGTCTAAACCGTCTTCAAGGCCCTTATCACGCGCCGCACCAATTTGGTAAAAGCGAGACTCTCCATTCTTAAGAAAAGTTTCGCCACGCGTCTCAAGGATCTCGCGGGTCATGTCGCCTGAGGTCAGGATCAAATCATAGGCCTCTCTTGGAACCCCGATGGTGTTGAGGAACTCTACAACATAGCCGTTTGTTCTAGGTGCGTTGGATAAAAGGATAACCTTTCGTCCTCCCTCTCTCATCCTTTCCATGCACTCTAAAGCCCCGGGATACGGGGCATGGCCGTTATGGACAACACCCCAAAGATCCAGGATAAAAGCGTCGTAACGGTCAGCGATACCGGCAAGGCCGGGAAGTATTTCAAAGGACATATTGTTACCGGATAGAGAACAGAGGTTTCAGCCGTATGTATAAGAGTTCGGCTAAGTTTCCAAGGCCTCATTATTTGATCATTGCACAGCCTGAGGCGGACGCGGGACACCAAACAGATATCCCTGGCCAAATCCAACCTCCACATCAAGAAGGCCAATGACTGTATCCTCATCCTCAATCATGCTAGCGATCAATTCTATGTTCGCCCGTCCGAGGGCTTCCCGGAGATCATCAGGGTGGATATCTATAGGCAATCCCGGGCCACCAGGAAGCAGATCTGCAGCAGCAACCTTCAAGTATCTGAAATTGTTATTGCCCAGTGCCTGAAAATCCATATCGAGCCGATGTACGCGGTCCATAGAAAAGGCAAATCCCATCTCCGCTAGAGTTTCCAGTCCTTTGACCACAGTTTCCGTTGCGCTATCTACATCCTCTTGAGCAAATTCAAGGATAAGGCTGGATTTAAGGTCCGTGTTCTGATCAAGGAATTCAATGAACTGGGTAAAGAAGGCCGTGTCACGCAGCGTTCTGGCTGACACGTTCACAAAGAAACCGACCTCACTGTTGCGTTGTCGCACACGGCGGATCAACTGGACGCACCTGATTAGAAGAAGATTGTCTATCGTTCCGATCAGACCGGCATCTTCTGCTACAGTCAGATATTGGCCTGGCGTAATCACTTCTCCCCGGGGTCCGCGAATTCTAGAGAATGCCTCATAAAAGAGAGTCCTGCGCTGCGGCAAACGAACAACAGGCTGCAGGTAAAGGTCCACTTTGTTTTCCTGAAGACCCGAGCGGACAATATCCAGAATTTCATCATCGGTCGGCGACCTATCCGAGGAAGGTTCCTTCTCAACGGGATCCGGTGCTACATCCTCTTCATCGTCTATTATTTCAGACTCAGCCGACAGAATAACTTCGTCTTCCTCCTCCTCAGCCTCACTTTGCACAGGCTCCACATCAAGCTGTTTAAGAAGCTTACGCATCATCTGCATTTCTGCTGCGAAACTGTCCATATTTCCGTCTTTGCCAGCAAGATCCCCAAGGATATTTTCAAATCTGTCCAGGCCGGATTCAGCAACGGCAAGATCATTTCTCATTTTCAATAAGTCTTTTTGAAAACGCGAGCGCTCGACATGGCGCATGATAAAGTCATGAAGAAGTGCGCAAACAAGAAAAAAGATACCAGCAGCCCAATATCCGATTACAGGATCAGTGCCCGGTAAATATTGAGGTGTTTGAACAGCGACCACTGCTGCTGTTAAGCCATAAGCTGCAATAATTACGCAATGATACAACACGAAACCTACGTCCCCCAACTCATGTATATTATCAGTTTAGCCAAAAATTCGAATTAGGGAAGCTAATCCGGCCTGAAACATTTTAGGACTGTTTTCTGCCATACCTCTTTGGATATAGTATCAAGAAACATAACGGATACAGAAAGAAGAAGAAAAATGGGAAGATTGAAAAGCAAAGTAGCCATTGTCACTGGCGGAACAAGCGGGATTGGTCTCAAGACCGTCGAAGTATTTGCAGAAGAAGGAGCTACAGTAGTCTTTTCTGGCCGTCGTGAAAAAGAAGGACAAGAGATCTCTGATCGGCTGGGAGGCTCGGTTCATTTTGTAAAAGCGGATGCGACCAGTGAGGAGGATATGGCGACCTTGATCAATGGAACCGCAGAAAAGTTCGGCAAACTGGATTGTATTTTTAATAATGCAGGAGGTCCGGCTCCTGTCGGCAGCATCGCTACCGTTGACTATCCAAAAGCTATGGAAGCTATGACACTTCTCTTCGGTGGTGTTCTTCTTGGGATCAAGCTGGCGGCTCCGATAATGCAAAAACAAGGATTTGGCAGCATTATCAATAATGGCAGTATAGCAGGTCATTTAGCAGGATATTCAACATCCATGGTGTATAGTGCCGCCAAAGCTTCGGTCCTGCAATTGACGCGTAGTGCCGCGATGGAGCTTGGGGAAAGCAATGTCCGTGTCAATTCGATTTCTCCCGGCGCAATAGCAACAGGGATATTCGGAAAAGCCCTGGGACTTAAAGGGCAAGCCGCGGAAGATACAGCTGAAATAGCCGGAAATGTATTGTCTCAAGCACAGCCGATCCGCCGTGCTGGCCTTCCTGAGGATATTGCCAAAGCCGCCCTTTTCCTGGCTTCTGACGATTCAACTTTTGTCAATGCGGCGGATATTCTCGTAGATGGCGGCATGATAGGAGGACGCCATTGGTCCGCTCATCAGGAAAGTGTCAAAAATCTGGGTAAAGCCTTTACCGATGGCTGATTTAGTGACTAAAGGCCAGAAAAACTAGCTTGTTTCCAGCCTTCCAATAGCAAGGAATTTCCGGCGACGCTCCTCTCGGAGCTCTCCGGGTTCTTTATCAGAAAGTTTGGCAAGTTCCTGCTCAATCGCATCTCCAAGGGAGGTGATTGCGGCAGGAACATCACGTTGCGCCCCACCGATTGGCTCATCCACAATGCGGTCAATAACATCCAGTTTCAAAAGATCCTGAGCCGTCAGTTTCATGGCAGTCGCGGCATCCTGCGCCTTATCCCTGGTTTTCCAAAGGATGGCTGCGCAGCCTTCCGGGGAAATAACCGAATAAATGGCATGGGCATACATGAGAACGGTATTGGCACTTGCGAGCGCAACAGCCCCACCGGATCCCCCTTCACCCACAATAGAGGCTATAAATGGCACCCTGACATCAAGGCATACTTCAATGCACCGGGCGATGGCTTCCGCCTGCCCTCTTTCTTCCGCTCCGATACCGGGATAAGCGCCGGACGTATCGATAAAAGTCAGGATAGGAATTGAAAACTGATCCGCCAGGCGCATCAAACGTTGCGCCTTTCTGTAGCCTTCCGGGCGGGCCATACCGAAGTTATGAAAAAGACGACTCTCTGTATCTCGTCCTTTTTCTGTTCCGATTACCATAACTGTCTGGCCGCGAAAACGACCCATACCGCCAACAATGGCATGATCTTCCGCAAAAGCGCGATCTCCAGCCAAAGGGGTATAGTCGTCAAGAAGCTGTCCGGTGATATCGGTAAGCTTTGGGCGGTCTACATGACGGGCAACCTGAGTTTTTTGCCACGGAGTAAGCTTCGCATAAGTCTGTTCAAGCTGAGCCTGAGCCTTTTGACGCAGCTTGGCGATGTCTTCGTTGATTTCGATATCGCTTCCATTTTCGAGGCCTTCCAGCTCCCGAATTTTGCCCTCTAGATCGGCAACTGGCTTTTCAAAATCAAGAAAATTATTCATATGTCGTCTGTACTCCGACTGTTTCTCAGATGCCAATTCATAAATTGACGGAACGGTTACGTCAATCAACCGTTCCGCCTGAGCACCGAAAAGTGACGGTTTTATTTATCCGCGAGCCGCAATAATATCAGCCTGAACCACTAAAGCCTCGGCCTGTTTAATGGAGGCAATGTCAATCAGACGCCCATCAAGAGCGACTGCTCCAGCCCCATCAGCCTGCGCTTTTTCCATGGCCTCCAAAATACGGCGTGCCTTCTCCACTTCTTCAGTAGCTGGCGTAAAAATATCATTGGCAAGCGGAATTTGCTTTGGATGAATGGCCCATTTTCCTTCACATCCAAGAATTGCTGCACGATTTCCATGGGCAACATAACCGTCCGGATCAGAGAAATCACCAAAGGGACCATCGATAGCCCGCAATCCATTGGCTCGAGCCGCAACAACCATCCGAGCAATCGCATAATGCCACATATCGCCCCAATGAAAATCCCGGGAGCCGTCTTCAGCAGGATCCGTCAACACGCCATAAAGCGGGTTTGGACCGCCAATGGATGTCGTTCGAGCTTTTGTCGAAGCCGCGTAATCGGCAACACCAAAATGCAGGCTCTCATTACGTTTACTACCAGCAGCAATTTCATGAATATTCTGCATACCGAGAGCCGTCTCAATAATCAGCTCAAAACCGATCTTCTTCTTCCGACCAATAGCTGTCTCAATTTGTGTGGCCATCATATCAAGGGCATAGACATCTGCGGCAGTTCCGACTTTGGGGATCATGATAAGATCCAAGCGCTCTCCGCCTTGCTCAAGAACATCGACTACGTCTCGATACATATAGTGCGTATCAAGACCGTTGATGCGGACAGACATCACTTTATCCCCCCAATCCACATCATTGAGGGCCTCGATAATATTCCTACGGGCCTGGGCTTTATCGTTCGGCGCCACGGCATCCTCCAAATCAAGGAAGATGGCATCTGCATCGGATTTTGCCGCCTTTTCAAACATATGCGGGCTTGAGCCCGGGACGGCTAACTCACACCGGTTCAATCGGGACGGACAGGGTTCTGGAACTGTAAAGCTCATGGGAGGACCTTCTTTTTTCTTACATCATTGATTTAAGTTGGAAGGAAATTGCTGCAGCCGCGTCATAGAGTCAAGGTTTGACCGGATTTATTTTGCATCTGCGAGAGGATGATGGCTTGAGACAACATCAATCAGACGTTTCTCAAGAACATGAGTGTAGATCTGTGTTGTTGAAATATCCGAGTGACCCAGCATTTTTTGCAAACTACGAAGATCCGCGCCATTGGCAAGCAGATGGCTGGCAAAGGCATGGCGTAGGACATGGGGAGAGACCTTATTTGGATCGATATTTACCGTGAGCGCCAAATCCTTCAGCATCTGCGCAAAGCGCTGCCGGGTCAAATAACCTTGCTTCCCACGCGAGGGATATAGCCAGGGTGAATGCTCGTTCTCGCCTAGAAATTTTTCCCTGACTGCCTCATACTCTCGCAGCTTATCCTTGGCAGTTTGAGTAACCGGAACCAACCGTTCTTTGTCCCCTTTTCCTCTGACAATCAGAAAGCGATCCTCCTCTCGCAATGCTGGATAGGGCAAGGAGATAAGCTCCGTCACCCTAAGGCCAGTTGCGTATAACAGATGCATTAGGGATGCCAACCTAAGAGCATCGGCCGAACTGCCCTCTGTAGCGCCCAATAATCTATCGACCTCGCCTTCACTTAAGTACTTCGGCAGGCGTCGGCCCGATTTTGGCGTATCAATATTCAAAGACGGATCGTCGGTCCTGACGTCTTCGCCGAGAAGGTAGGTAAACAGCTGCTTCACAGCACTTAATCTTCGAGCCTGTGTGGAATTCTTGAGGCCTGCATCGTCAAGATATTTGAGATACGCTTGAATATTTCGGGAAGTCGCTGTTCGAAACTCGCTGCCTCTTTTCGTCAGGAAAGTTTCGAATTCCCCGAGATCATGACGATAAGCTGCCACAGTATTCTCTGCTGCCCCCCTTTCGGATTGCAGCATTTCCAGAAATCCTTCAATCAGATATTGAGACATTTTTTGTCCCGCAGGCTTAAATATCCCGCAAAATTGCGGCTTCCAAGGCTAAGTTTCGAGCCTCTGCTTCCATGCCAATGCGTTTCAGAGAATTGAGAACCGTGGAGAGTGTGGTCGTCGACACCCCGGACGGACCAGCTTCGCCTAAGACAGTGAGTGCAAGGGCAATGGTTTCCCCAATATATTCCCGCTCAGAAGCAATCTCGAGATTTTTCTCGAGGACCAGATTTGAATTACTGGCCCTTGGAACCTGTCCAAGATCCAAAGCCTTTGACCAAAGAGCAGGAGAAATTTCCTGGCCAAAGTCACCCAAAATAGAGAGTAAAAGGCCGACGTTGGCACTTTTTTTAGGATCACTTCCAGCAGCAAAGGACCAAAGATCAAAACTTTCCGCATTCCAGCGGGCAATGCCTGGTGCACCGGAGATTAGCATATAGGCATCGACCCGGGTGATGCGCTTTCGGGCATCTTCGCGTTCCGCCGGTGTCCCCCTCAGCGCCGCCCGCCTGACAATCCGCTCCCAGCCTTGGGCATTTGCTGTATCACCTTCCATAAGATACAAACGCAAGGCATTGAACTCAAACTCTTCCGACTGCCGGCTAGCTGGGATTTGCTGGAGCAGGGGAAGTGTCAAAGAGGCAGCCGCGAAAAAACTGTTATCTTTGATTGCCTCAGTCCAGATGTTTTCCAAAATCGTTGGTTTTTCAGCACCGTCTTTCTCTGCTTGAAACTGACGGTAAAGGGAAGAGATACGGGCCAACGAGGACGCATCTTCTGAATTATCCTGCAAGCCGCCTTCGGTGATCAATCGGCGTGACAATCCAGGCCGTACACTTCCAATAGCCAATGATTTGTATGCCGCTCTTAACCGTTCATCTAAATCAGCAGATTGTTGGGTTGCAAGCGCCCAGAGTAAGTCGTAGCCAGCCTTTTCCAAGCGCTCAAATGACATCGGCAGTTTGGCTTCCCGCATCATCGCGTAATGAAGGGCTGTCAATGGTTCTTCGTTATCCGGCAGTACAGATTTCCCCCCGGCCAGCCGGTCAAACAAATCGAAAAAAATGCTATCCGAGGCCCCGTCCTGTTCTTCTAGCAACGTCGCACCCAACTCAGCTTTCTCGAGCTTGCCTTCAAAAACATTACAAACAATCTCGAGTTTTTCCCAGAAGACGTCCTTGCTATTAGTCTTTTGGGAACTCCCCTGTTTGCAGGCCTCTGTGTTTTGGCCCTGAAGCAATAACAGCTCCACCTGCATCTTCTTCAGATCAGGTGTCATCGTCGCAGGTGGCAGCCTCCCCAGAAGGGCAACTGCGTCCAGCACAAGCCCGGCTTCTCGCAGCTTCTTTAGGCGAAGTTCGATCAATTCTGTTGGGTTGGTTAATCCTTGTGGAATTGCTGCAGGCGTCAATAAAAGCCGCTTGAGAAGCTTCTGCATCTGAGGCGATCTTGTTGCGACAGGAAGATGCTTGAGCAACGTGACTACGCGCTCTGGATCAGTTCCGCTCCACATCGCGGACCCTAGGCTTCCTGTTGCCAGATCAAGGGTACCGACAGATGAGGCATCAAGCCCGCCGAGGGTCTGAACAACCACAGGACCGCTCAAGCCCGACCCTTCAATGACGCGTTCTGGGCCGGTTTTTGGTGCAGAAGAGTCGAGTGGAATCACGGTTTGGCTGTTGGGTTTGGAGGGCTCCACCTTATTCAGACTAGGGACAAGGCTTCTAGGCTTTTCCTGAGCGCTGGTAACAGCAACTGTAAGCCCCAGGGTGAGGCCTATAATTCCTGAAATCAGTGGAAATTGTTTATTTCGGGAACTGGTCATTGGGAATTACCTTCTCGACCTTGACCGTCGGTGCCGGGATGTCCCACGCAGAAAGAAATACACCTCCGCCAATCACCACAGCCGCTATTAAAAAAAGCAAAAACAAGGAGAACTTAGACATTTTCGATTACTGCTTCCAACGCTTGATGATCAAATCTTGACGCACCTACTGCAAAATTGTTGCTATTTAATGTGCTATCCTGCGAATATGACGTAAATTTGGCAACATTAATTAGCACGGTTAGTTGAATCACTTCAACAACCTTGCGAAGAGAAACCGACTGAATTCAGATCGGCTTACAGAAATGTGATGGTAAAAAGATGACGAAGGGGTCTCGCGCCGAGGAAAATTTCGACGGCTCGGCAGTGGCATTAGGGGATGACCAACGCAGTATTGTTCTGGTTGGCTTGATGGGAGCTGGCAAAAGTTCAATCGGCCGACGCCTTGCCTCAGAGCTAAAACTCCCCTTTAAAGATGCCGATACGGAAATAGAGACAGCTTCAAATCTCTCCGTTACGGAATTTTTTGAAAAACACGGAGAACAGGCCTTCCGTGATGGCGAGCGAAAGGTCATTGCTCGGTTACTTGACGGCCCGCGCCAGGTATTGGCAACAGGCGGTGGCGCTTTTATGGATAAAGACACACAGTCTCTGATAGAGAAAAAGGGGTTGTCTGTCTGGTTGCGGGCGGACCTCGACGTCATATATAAAAGATGTATGAAACGTAACAGCCGACCACTCCTTAGAAACGGCAATCCAAAAGCTACATTGAAGAAGCTAATGGAGGACCGCTATCCCGTTTATGGCAAGGCAGACATTACAATTGACAGCGGGGAAGGCCCTCACGAAATCGTTGTTGAAAAAATTATCAACGCTCTTTCAACTGACGCCAATCGCGGCTGATGCATTTCGATTAAGAAAAGAATGACCCTTTCAAAAACAGACTCAGATTCGCCTATTTCGAAGGTTGCCGTGGACCTTGGCCCAAGGTCTTATGACATCTTAATCGGGGAAGGCTTACTTGCAAGCGCTGCGGATCATATTTCACCGGTTCTTCGAACCAAGCGCGTAGCTGTTCTCACAGACGAAAATGTGGCCGGCATTCACCTTGAACCCCTGGCGCAGTCCCTGGAAAACGCTGGCATTGACTTTGTCCCGATCATCCTACCTGCTGGTGAAAGCAGCAAAAGCTTCAGTACATATAAAAGCGTGATGGATCAGCTGCTAACAGTCAAAATTCAACGCGATGAAGCTCTCATCGCGCTTGGCGGTGGTGTGATAGGAGATCTGACCGGTTTCGCAGCGGCTACCTTGAGACGAGGTGTGGATTTTATCCAGATACCAACAAGCTTGCTTGCTCAGGTTGACAGTTCAGTAGGCGGCAAAACAGGAATCAATGTGGCTCAGGGGAAAAACCTGGTAGGAGCCTTTCACCAGCCACGCCTCGTACTCGCTGATATGTGTGTCCTTCAAACGTTGCCAAAACGTCAATTGCTGGCTGGGTATGCGGAAATAGTCAAATATGGATTGTTGGGTGATTTCGAATTTTTTAATTGGCTTGAAAGTAATGGCGAGAAAGTAATTTCTGGCGATACGACTGCGAGTGCATATGCAGTACAACAAAGCGCTCTAGCCAAAGCGAAAATTGTCGCAGAAGACGAACGGGAGGCAGGAAAACGCGCCCTGTTGAATCTTGGACATACCTTTGGCCATGCCCTTGAGGCGGAAAGCGGATACGGACCAGATCTGCTGCATGGAGAAGCCGTTGCTATGGGCATGATCATGGCGGCTGAGCTTTCTGCTCTTCTTGGATATATCGACGGACAGCAGACGACACGAATTCGAGCCCATTTTGATGCTGTTGGTCTCCCGACCCAGGTGCCTCAACTAGCGACTATAGAATGGGTCTCGGATCGCCTCCTTGATCATATGAGACAAGACAAGAAGGTGATGGCTGGGAAACTAACACTCATATTATTGAATTCCATCGGCTCAGCCTTTACCACACAGGACGTGGAAGAGGCACAGATACTCAAGATTCTGAATCAGGAGCTTTCCACAGCCTCTGGTTCTTCAAACTGAACGGAGTGATAAAAAACTAAAGAAATGACCTTCGAACTCGCACTGTTATTGCTGGCAATTCTATTGCTTTTGTTGTTGTCAGGCTTCTTCTCGGGCTCCGAGACGGCACTTACCGGCGCCTCCCGGGCGCGGCTTCACCAGATGGAGCAGACGGGGAACAAGCGGGCAGGCGTTGTCAATCGCCTAAGGGATCAACATACCAAACTGATTAGCGCCATTCTGCTTGGCAATAACCTGGTAAATATCCTTGCCTCCGCTCTCGCCACCAGTTTCTTCATCTCAATTTTTGGAGACATTGGTGTTGCTTATGCGACCTTGATCATGACGGCTCTTGTCCTGATATTTGCGGAAGTTCTGCCTAAGACATTTGCGCTGAGAAGGTCAATTCCGGTTGCGTTATTCGTTGCTCCGGTATTGAGGCCGGCAGTTTTCATCCTTTCCCCTGTTGTTATGGGAATCAATGCCGTTGTCGATGTCACCTTGCGAATGTTTGGCATTTTTAGCGTTGATGACGATGCTGACGCCCTGACCGATGCGGCTCAGGACGAACTGCGAGGCGCCATTGACCTGCATTCCGAAGATGCCGGTATCATCATGCACGAAAAATATATGCTTGATACCATTCTCGATATGGATGAGGTCGACTTGTCGGAGATCATGATCCATCGAAAAAATGTGGAAGCTGTTGACAGTTCCAAGCCCATCCAGGAAATCATCGAACAGGTTCTCAGCAGCCCTTTCACCCGTCTTCCTTTATGGGAAAATGATCCAGAAAATATTGTTGGGATCATCCATGCCAAGGATCTTCTCCGGGCGATTATTCCTCTGAATGGTGATTATGGAAATATAATCATCAAAGACATTGCTATTGAGCCCTGGTTTGTGCCCGAAACACGGACTTTACGTAGTCAATTGAATGCATTTCTGGAGCGGAAAAGCCATTTTGCCTTGGTCGTCGATGAGTATGGCGCCCTTATGGGGTTGGTAACCCTGGAAGATATATTGGAAGAAATTGTCGGAGATATTGCTGACGAACATGACATTGATGTCCCGGGCGTGGAAGTTCTGAAAGAGGGGAATATAATTTCCAAAGGGGATGTTACCATCCGCGACCTCAATCGGAAGCTCAATTGGTCTCTACCCGATGATGAAGCCGCTACTATTGCCGGTCTCGTCATCCATGAAGCGCAAATCATACCAGATGAAGGGCAAGCTTTTATTTTCTATGGGTACAAGTTCGAAATTCTGGAAAAAGAACATAATCAGATCACTGAAATGCGCATAACCGCGCTTGCCCACTGACCCAGGCATATGTTTGAAATACTGCTGAATATTATTGCCCCTGTCGTCATCACGGCAGGGCTTGGGTTTTATTGGGCAAAGTCCGGGCGGACTTTCAGTACAGAAACAGTAACGGGTTTGGTGACGAATATTGGCGCGCCAATGCTGATCTTCACTACGCTCGACAGCCTCGAGATGCAACTGACATCGTTTTTCGAGTTTGCGCTGATCACCTTCATCGCTGCGGTCTCTTTCTGTGTCATTGGTTTTATTATATTGAAGCTGCTTCGTCTGGATATTCGAAACTACCTCCCTGGCCTGATGTTTCCCAATGCTGGAAATATGGGTATTCCCCTGTGCTATTTTGCCTTTGGAGAAGAAGGCCTCGCTCTCGCAATTGCAGCCTTTACAGTCTTTTCAACTTTGCAATTCACCTTCGGAATTTGGCTTTCTTCTGGTGTAAGTTCGTTACTCCATCTGGCCAAGACCCCTCTCATTTATGCTGTTTTTATTGGATTGGGAGCCAAATTCTTTGACTTGCATTTTCCTATCTGGATCACAAATACCACCGGCCTTCTGGGCGACTTGACGATACCGTTGATGCTGTTGGCCCTAGGGGTCAGTCTTGGAAGCCTCTCTGTAAGTCATATAAAACTTGCAACAGGCCTTTCTGTATTACGGCTGGGAATGGGATTTGCGGTCGGCTACCTTCTATCGTTGATATTTGGCCTTGAAGGTGTTGAAAGAGGAGTTCTCATCCTCGAATGTGCCATGCCTGTTGCCGTCTTCAATTATCTTTTTTCGGTTCGCTACAAACGAGCTCATTCCCATGTTGCCGGCATGGTTCTGATTTCGACGGTACTCTCATTTCTTACCCTGCCGGCATTATTGATTTTTATACTTTAGTTTCTCAGTACCTGTCGAAAATAGTGGTCCAAAATGGCGGTCCGGATTCTCGAAGTTCTTGAGTGTTCTCGCCGCTGCATATCTTTGTCAGCTGCACTACAAAACTCATTAAGTGACATACCTCTTTGACGACAGATTTCCTTTAACGCAGACCATTCGATTTCTTCAAGTCTGATGCTTGTGCGATGTTTTTCGCCGGTATCAGGATTTACCAGAGAAATATTTTTATTGATAAGTGTTTGGTGTTCGATGGAAAGCATGGCTGTCTCCCTTGGACAATCTTATAGGTTGTATATATACAAATTACTAACGAATAAAGTGCATATAGGAGACAGCCTTTTTTGGTCAATAAAGGAATTTTATTATATTGTAATACTGCAGCTTAAAGTTGCAATTAACCTTCGGACGATTTGATATCTAATGCGAGAGCATGAATGTCAGAAGCCATTTCCTGGGCTAAAACCTGGTATACTTCCCGTTGTTGGGCAACCCGAGACATGCCTTCAAAACTATTGGAAACAATCTCGACCCTGAAATGGCTTTCACCTTCTGGTCTAGCACCTGCATGACCCGCGTGAAGATGCGATTCGTCAATTACAGTAAGTTTGGCTGGTGAAAAAGCGTCGTTAAGCTTTTCCTCAATTATCTTTGCTACTTTCATCTTTATCCTTTCCTGATACAGGAGTGGAGGAATGTTATTTAGGTTTAGGGTAATGGGATCAGTACCTGACATTTTCCCCTCACTGGTGCCTGTTGCCTATTTAACCATATGAGTGTCACAATCAATTTATTTGTTGCGGAATCCTTGCCACTTAACCGACCGCCGACCATAATATAGAGATGAGCAGACGAAATTTTTCAAATGATAGAACCGAAGGCCTCAACACTTCGCTACGGCAGTGTGACCATCAGGATTGCCACGAACCCGGTGAGTTTCGTGCCCCTAAATCCCGCATGCTGGATCGCGGGGATCCCGAGGATTACCAATGGTTTTGCCTAAACCACGTTCGGGAATTCAATAAGTCCTGGAACTTTTTTGATGGCATGTCTGATGATGAGGTTCTTCGTTACAAGGACGAGGACATTACAGGTCATAGACCAACCTGGAAGATGGGGTCGCGGACAGCGAAACCGCGCCAGCATTTCAACTATGATGATCCCTTTGATTTCCAGCGTGATATGGGAGGTGATTATCAGTCCGAGTCCAATGGCCAGGGAGCTAAGCCGACTGTCGACCAGAAGGAGCTGGACGCCTTGGCTGTCCTCAATTTGGAACCTGGATGCAGCCTACAGGAAATCAAAAGACGGCATAATGAGCTTGCCAAAAAATACCACCCGGATATACGTGGGGGTGACAAAAAGGCCGAAGAAATACTAAAAAACATTAATCAGGCCTATACACATCTGCGATCTTGCGCTAACTCGTAGGTCAAAGCGCAGAAAAATAGCAATAATTCGTGACACGGAATAGTGAGTGATGACGTCCTTAGAACTCGCCGGAAAAGCTCCGGACCTAGAAATAAACCTTCCCGATACAAAAGTATCTGTTCGTGAGGTTTTTAAAATTGACAGTGATTTAGAGGTCCCGGCTTTCAGCCTGGCGACGGAACGCGTTCCTGATCTCGATACTTCATATGTTTTTGACCATGATACGACCATGGCAATTCTCGCGGGCTTCGCTTTTAACCGTCGGGTCATGGTTCAAGGATATCACGGCACCGGAAAATCCACCCATATCGAACAGGTGGCAGCACGGCTGAAC
The DNA here is from genome assembly GCA_024743055.1 of Pseudomonadota bacterium. Taxonomy (GTDB): domain Bacteria; phylum Pseudomonadota; class Alphaproteobacteria; order Sneathiellales; family Sneathiellaceae; genus Sneathiella. The sequence continues at coordinate 173,623 of JANSXH010000010.1, read as the reverse complement.
TGGCCTTGTGTCCGGGTCAACCTGGACAGTCATATCTCTCGAATAGACTTGGTCGGTAAGGACGCTATTGTCCTACGTGACGGCAAGCAAATTACGGAATTCCGGGAAGGCATCCTGCCCTGGGCATTGCAGTCCCCAACAGCTATTGTTTTCGATGAGTATGATGCTGGCCGTCCGGATGTCATGTTTGTGATTCAGCGGGTTTTGGAGGTTGAAGGCAAGCTAACATTGCTCGATCAAAACCGGGTCATCCGACCACATCCAGCCTTTCGTATGTTTGCAACGACGAATACTGTGGGCCTCGGTGATACAACGGGCTTGTATCACGGCACTCAACAGCTCAACCAGGGTCAGATGGACCGCTGGAACATTGTAACAACCTTGAACTATCTGCCTGAAGAGACAGAGAACGAAATTGTCCTCTCCAAACTTCCTGGGTATGACAATGAAGACGGGCGCAGCACGGTTCGGGCAATGATTGCTTGTGCAGAGCTTAGCCGTTCCGGCTTCATTGCAGGTGATATTTCAACGGTGATGAGCCCCCGAACAGTCATCACCTGGGCAGAGAATGCCCAGATCTTTGGGGATATCGGATTCGCTTTCCGGGTCACATTTCTCAATAAATGTGATGAAATGGAACGGCCAGTGGTTGCTGAATATTATCAGCGGAGCTTTGGTGAAGAATTGCCCGAATCAGCGGCAAGTATCGTTGGCGGCTAACGACTGTGGCCTTGACTAAAAACAAGGAAGCCCCTGCTGAGCCGTTCAAGCGTGCCGTAACGGCGACGATGCGCGCGATGTCCCGCGAGAAGGAGCTGGAAGTTACCTACGGGAATGATGCCGTCGGCATCACGTCCAATCGGGCACGGCTACCTAATCCAGCAAAAGACCTGCCACTTGAAGATGTGCAGAAAGTCAGAGGCCTTTCAGACAGTCTTGCGCTTCGGAAGCGTTATCACGATGTGGGTCTTCATGCCCGGATGTGTCCGCAAGCGGGAGACGCAAAGGCAGTGTTTGAGGCAATCGAACAAGCTCGTGTTGAAGCCATCGGCGCAAACCGAATGAAGGGCGTGGCGGATAATCTCTTCAACCGCCTTGATACCCATTGCAAGGAAAATGGCTTCGAACGGATTTATGAAAAATCTGAAGCGCCGATTGCCGACGTCCTTGGCCTGATTGCCCGCGAGAAGCTTGCCAATATTCCTATTCCTGAAAGCGCAAAAGGAATGGTCGATTTATGGCGAGCGGAAATTGATAAAAAAAGCGGTGATGATTTTGATGAGCTACTAGACAAGCTTGCAAGTCAGGAGGAATTCGCGACGGCTGCTCGGAAACTCATGCAGGATCTGGATCTGCTGGATGAGGCCGAAGGGACTATGTCCGATGATGAGGATAACGCCGATGGCGACGACGGCGAACAAGAGCCTGATGCTGAAAGCAGCGGCGCCGACGGGGATGATGAGGCCCAGGATGCCAGTGCTGCCGAAGATGCCGATAGCCAGGAAGGCGCAGGGGAAGAAGGCACCGAAACGGAAAGCGGTGAGAGCGCCGATATGGATGCTGAAAGCGCCGGTGAGGAAGCTGGTCGCGATCGACGTCCTGTCTATCCGGACGATTTCAGGAATTCACCAGACGCGGCGCCCTATAAAGCCTTTACAACCGATTTTGATGAAGTAATTTCCGCATCCGACTTATGCGAGCCCGAGGAGCTATCGCGCCTGCGGCAACAGCTAGATCAGCAAATGACAAACCTTCATAGCCTGATCAGCAAGCTCGCCAATCGTCTGCAAAGAAAACTTTTGGCTCAGCAGAACCGGTCCTGGGAATTTGATCTCGAAGAAGGCATTCTCGATGCGGCGAGGCTGTCTCGAGTGGTCGTGGACCCGCTGCTGCCTCTCTCCTTCAAAGTTGAGCAAGATACTGATTTCCGCGATACTGTCGTAACATTGTTAATTGATAACTCTGGTTCCATGCGCGGAAGGCCTATTTCAGTGGCTGCCATGTGTGCCGATGTGCTCGCCCGCACCTTGGAACGTTGCTCGGTCAAGGTTGAGATCCTTGGCTTCACAACACGCGCCTGGAAAGGTGGTCAATCCCGCGAGAAATGGTTGGAACAAGGTAAAGAGGCCAACCCGGGCAGATTGAACGACCTGCGCCATATCGTTTATAAATCTGCTGATTACCCGTACAGGCGAGCGCGTCAATCCCTTGGACTGATGCTGCGCGAGGGGCTTCTCAAAGAAAACATAGACGGGGAAGGCCTGCTCTGGGCTCATAATCGCCTTCTTGGACGCCCGGAGCAACGTCGCATCTTGATGGTGATCTCCGATGGCGCACCGGTAGATGACAGTACCTTGTCTGTTAATCCTGGCAATTATCTAGACCGTCATTTGCGCGACGTTATCCATTGGATCGAGACCCGATCTGCTGTGGAACTAATTGCTATTGGTATTGGCCATGACGTGACCCGATATTACCAGCAGGCTGTCACCATCATCGACGCCGAACAACTGGGTGGCGTGATGATGGAACAACTTGCAGATTTGTTCGACGAGAACAAAGGCCCGCGCCGTAGCAAGGCTGAACGCTGGTAGCGCGCCCTTAACCCTTCAGGTTTTTGTCAAAAAATTCCATGCTGCGAGACCAGGCCAGCTGTGCATCCGCCTTGTCATAGCGGCCACTGGATGGGTTGGCGAAAGCATGATCTGCTTCGTACCAGAAGACTTCTGGATCTGGCTCCTCGGCCAGTTTCATTTGCTCGACAAAGCCATCGACCATAGCCTGGTTGATCCATTGGTCCTTGGTTGCGAAATGACCCATAACCGGTCCGACCAGGGAACTTAGCTGGTCCGCTTTCTTGGCTACATTGCCATAATAGACAATGGTCGCATCGACGGGCGTCGCAATTGACGCATTCAAGGACCAACCGCCACCAAAGCACCAGCCGATGGTGCCGAGCTTATCTGTCGTTTTTTCATGATTTCGGGCCCAATTTGCCCAGACTTCCAGTGTTTCCGTAGCTTCGGCAGGATCAACTGCCTGCATGAAACTGCGAGCTTCGTCAGGCGTGGTCCCGACCTTGCCATCATAAAGATCAACGGACACAGTCACATACCCAGCCTTTGCAAGCTCCACACCCACAGCTTTAATCTGATCATTTAGGCCCCACCACTCATGTATTAGCAGGATCGCCGGTGCCGGAGTGACCTCAGGCAATACCACTGAAGCCGTTATCTCCTTGCCGTTGGACAGTTTTGTGACTGCCGTCTGTGCACTCGCAGCTGCGGCAGCTGCCAGAACTGGATCAGCTAGTACAGCGGCCAGTGGCAGCGCCGCAGCCCCTTTAACAACATCTCTTCTTGCAAACATCTTTCAACTCCCTTGTGAATACCTCTACCTGATATGACAATAGAAATAGGGATTGATGACAGTTTGACAACAAAAGCATAAAAAAAAGGATGAAGATTTCTCTTCATCCTTTGCTATTCAACGGCGACCGGAGTCTGCCATGGATTTTTTAAGAAGCCTGTACCGCTTTCTTGACGTCCCGCTTGACGCGACGCGCCTGTAAGGAAAGATCTGCGTCACTGGATTTCATCAGAAACTTGTCGAGACCACCATTATGCTCAACGGACCGCAAAGCGGCAGCAGATACTTTCATGCTGAAGGACCGACCCAATGACTCAGACATCAAGCGTACTTCGTGAACATTCGGCAGAAAACGGCGACGGGTTCTGTTTTTGGCGTGGCTGACATTGTTGCCTGCCTGTACACCCTTACCTGTCAATTCGCAACGACGTGCCATCGTGAACCTCTTTCACCAATAAAAAACAATGCCGGCGCAAAACGCCGGACGTGAGGACGGTATTTAAGGAATAGGCTCCTGCCAGTCAAGCAGTTTAATCCAAAAAACTCAGATTATCCGGCAGATCCGGCTATTTTTCCAAAAACGCCTTTAACAGCTGTTCTGCAGCGGCTGTCGGATCCATTTTCCGGTTTTTAACGGCCAGTTCGAGTTCAGGCAGAAGAACGGCAACACCCTCATGCCGCCGAAAGCTGCTGAGCAGAGAATCATCAAGTTCCGACCACATCCAGGCAATCGCCTGATCCCGGCGTTGAGCCTCCAGTTCTTTATCTTTAGATCTAGCTTCTCGGTAACGTTCGATGGCAGCCCAAAGATCTTCAATGCCTTGCTTTTTAAGAGCCGAGATCATCAGAACCTCAGGTCGCCAATTGATACTCTTTGGCCGCATCAACCCGACAGCTCCCTTATACTCCGCTGCCGCACGGATTGCAGTTGCTTTAAGCTCCCCATCCGCCTTGTTTATGACAATGAGATCCGCCAGTTCCATGACACCACGCTTGATTCCCTGCAGTTCGTCCCCTCCCGCAGGTGCCAATAGTAACATGAAGACATCCACCATCTCGGCTACCGTCGTTTCAGACTGGCCAACCCCAACGGTTTCAACAAGGATGACATCAAATCCTGACGCTTCGCAAAGAAGCATGGCCTCCCTCGTGCGCCGAGCGACCCCACCCAGTGATCCGCCTGAAGGAGAAGGCCTGATAAAGGCATTCTTATCCCGGACAAGCTCTTCCATCCTGGTCTTATCCCCAAGGATCGATCCGCCGGTCCTTTTTGAGGAAGGGTCAATGGTTAAAACGGCCACCCGATGCCCCTGTCCTGTCAGAAACTTCCCGAAAGCTTCAATAAAGGTTGATTTTCCAACTCCCGGTGTTCCTGAAATCCCTATTCGAATAGAGTTGCCGGTATCTGGTAGGATTTCTGTAATGAGTTGCTGAGCGTTTTCACGATGACTAGGTCGAACAGACTCAATCAGGGTAATAGCACGTGCCAACGCGCGACGATCTCCACTTTTCAACTCTGCGGCCGCGCCCACCACATCGAAGTCTTCAATTTCCTGTTTTCCACTCATACTCACCGGTATCGGAAAATTACTGGTTGCCGTCAAGTCTGTTGACGCGTATCGGATAAGATAGGGCAAAGTTTCGGGGTTTCGTCATGACCACAGACCAGAAAATGATCAGCACCATTAATACAGTAGAGATGCATACCGGCGGTGAACCCCTGCGTATCGTCACAGACGGCATTCCAGTTCCAGAAGGACGCACACTTCTCGAAAAGCGGACTTATTTAAAAGACTATGCCGACCATTTTCGCAAATTCCTGATGTTTGAACCACGGGGCCACCGCGATATGTATGGCGCATTACTGGTACCACCCGATGATCCGAGAGCCGATCTGGCGGTTATCTTCATGCATAATGAAGGATACAGCACCATGTGTGGCCATGCGATCATGGCTCTGGGTCGTTATGCCCTGGATTATGGATTGGTGGTCAAACAGGATGGCGAAACCCCTGTTAATATTCAATGCCCCTGTGGATTGGTACGGGCTTATGTACAGACAGAAAATGGCGTGACCGGCTCTGTCAGGTTCGAGAGCGTACCTGCCTTCGCTTTTAGCCTCGGTCGGTACGTGGAGACCCGAAACTATGGCCCAGTAGAGATTGACATCGGCTATGGCGGCGCTTTTTACGGCCTAGTCGATGCGAGCACCATCGGGCTGGATGTTAGAGAAACCCGAACCCGAGATCTGCTGCAAGCCGCCAGTCAGATTTCCAATGCTATTAATGAACAGTTCGAAATAATTCATCCAGATGAGCCTGAGCTTGGTTTCCTCTACGGGACTATTTTAACCGACGGGACACTCGGCACTAAGGGTGACCCCAGCGCCAATATCTGCATCTTTGCAGATGAGCAAGTGGACCGCAGTCCAACTGGCTCTGGGGTCACGGCTCGAATGGCAGTTGCAGCTGCTCGAAAGCAGATTGGCTCGGAAGAAGCCTGTCTCTTCGAAAGCGTTACTGGTGATATCTTCAAAGTAAAGATTTCCTCAGAAACGACCTGCGGCCCCTTTAAAGCGATAACGGTTGAGGTTGGCGGTCAGGCATATTACTCTGGAACTGCGGAGTTTTCCATGGAGGCAGATGATCCGCTTGCTGGCGGTTTTCTGCTCCGGTGAGCATAGATTTAGGACACGGCAATTATGACTGACTTAAAAGCAGCAGCGACAGCAACCATGGCCAAGGCCTATTCCCCCTATTCCAAATTCAAAGTGGGTGCGGCTATCCTGACTGAAGCAGGAAACATCTATACCGGCTGCAATGTCGAAAATATCTCCTACGGCCTCACTCTCTGCGCCGAACGCAATGCCATCACCGCCGCAATTGCCGCAGAAGGTCCAGAAATGAAACTGACGGAAGTTGTGATCACAAACCATAATGAAGCGGGCGAGTCCGGTGCCTGCTCTCCTTGCGGGGCTTGCCGACAGTTCTTGATGGAGTTTTCAAGCCCTGAAACCATTGTCCGCTATCCTGGAGAAACAGGAGAGGTAACAACCAAAGCTATGGATCTGCTTCCCGACAGCTTTAATTTCTAGCCACGCCCGCGATAAGGCGCAACATCTTGTTCCGGAACCCACACGTCTTTTAACGGCGCCCCAGTCTGCCAAAACACATCTATAGGAATTCCGCCCCTTGGATACCAGTATCCACCGATCCGCAACCATCTGGGGGATAGCAGATCGACGATCCGCTTACCAATCATTACCGTGCAGTCTTCATGAAAGGCGCCATGGTTACGAAAGGACATCAAAAAAAGCTTTAGGGACTTAGATTCCACCAGCCACTGATCCGGTACATAGTCAATTACCAAATGGGCGAAATCCGGTTGACCCGTCATCGGGCAGAGGGATGTAAATTCCGGTGCTACAAATCGCACGGCGTAATCCACATCCGATTGCCCATTTGGTACTTTCTCCAATACTGCTTCTTCAGGGCTTTTTGGCTGCTTAACGTCAGCCCCAAGCATGGTCAGACCGCTGACATCCGTTTCCGTCATTTATCGATGCCCTTCAAAACCAGCAATGAAGCTAGTGATATTGTCACCAAGATGATCCCGATTATATCCCCCCTCCTGCACAAGTACCGTTGGAAATCCGAGAAAACCGATATTGGCACCGATTGATCCAAAACCCTCCGTAGTAACGCTGAGGCCCGCAAACGGATCGCCTTCGAAAGCATCAAGGCCTAGGGCGACAAACAGGACATCGGGCGCGTAAGCTTTGAGAGCCGAAAGGGCTTCCTCAAGGCGGGCAAGAAAAGCATTATCGCCACTACCCTTGGGAAGAGGCAGGTTCAGGTTAAAGCCCACTCCGCTGCCCTCTCCACGTTCTTGTTCATAACCGGCGAAGAACGGGTAGAAATCACTGGGATCGCAATGCAGGGAAATGGTGAATACATCAGCACGGTCATAGAAAATTCCCTGGGTGCCGTTGCCGTGATGGACATCAACGTCAAGAATAGCGACTCGGCCCACCCGCCGACGGGCATACTCGGCAGCAATGGCAATGTTGTTGAGAAAACAAAAACCGCCTGCCTGATCCTTATAAGCATGATGTCCAGGTGGCCGGCAGAGCGCATAAGCTGCATTTGCCAAGGTAAGATTATCAAGCACATATTCCGTCGCTGTCAGGGCCACGTTATTGGAAGCGACTGCCGCCTCCCAGGTTTCGGGGCCGATAGGAGCAGACATATCCGTCGTATAATACCCGACCTCCCCAACAATACCTGTCGGCATCCCGGCCATATGACGTCCCGGATGGATGTTGGGCATGACTTCCTTGCTGTCCATCCCCTCCTCCTGCCAGCGCGTCGAGATGGTTTCCAGAAACTGCAGATAACCGGGTGAATGAACAGCGGCCCTTGGGCCGGGCCCGAATTCCTCCGGCGCAATGACGTCATGTCCGGCATTGCGAAGACCAGTGACCAGAGCCTCAGCGCGGCCAGGCACTTCCTGTGGTTCGTGAAATGCACCCCCCTTAAAATAGGTTTGCGGATCATGTTTGGCGTGATCGGGACTATAGACGATTTTCATTTTCTTGATTTCCCTGGATGTTGGTGAGGTGCACTTTCCATCATAATTATGACAAAAACGTCCCGGAAAATAGCCTGATTCTGACTTAGTTGAAAATGACCGATGAGAATTGCTTTAATAATTGGCCTCGTCGCCACCATTTTTTGCGCCCGCCTCGCATTGGCGGAGGCTGATCTGGTGCTCGTGGACAAGTCTGATCGACAACTTTATATCATGGAAAAAGGCAAGATCCTGCGACAGTTCAGCATAGCTCTTGGCGGCAATCCGAAAGGTCATAAGCTCCAGGAAGGGGATCAGAAAACCCCGGAAGGCGTTTATGTACTGGACTATATTAATGAAAATTCCGCCTATCACCGATCCATGCATATCAGCTACCCTACCGATCAGGATCGATTCGCTGCGAAAATACGGGGAGTTGAGCCCGGAGGCATGATCATGATTCATGGCCAGAAAAACGGCGCTGGGATTTTCAGCGCTCTCACCCAGTTGTTCGACTGGACGGAAGGTTGCATCGCTCTGACCAACGATGAAATGGACGAATTTCTCGCTCTTGTGCCGGTGGGCACGACAATTCACATTAGGTGGTGATTTAAGCGGGTCAAATTCACGATAGTCGGAATTTTACAGTCAGTTAATTTATCAAAGTTAGAATAAAGTCGAATATTTTTCGTCGACACGAGTTTTGCTCGAACGAAAAAGAATTGGATTTTTGTATGCTACTTATTGCTATTTTCCTGGGATTGCCCCTAGCCGTGCTTCTGTCAATCGCCTTCTCAAGCAAGGAACTCTATATTTCTCGACTTTTGTTCTTGGCGTTGCAGATCCTTCTCGCAGTTATGGCCTTTATGTATTATTCGATCGTGGTCTCAGAAATCGAAACTCTCTATCCTAATTTGGATCTGGAAAATGTTGAGCAAATCCCTGTCTATATTAGCCTACTGCTTTTTATCGGGATGTACTTTTTTACGATAACCGGCACCATGAGCTGCGCCTTCAGGGCTCAGGATATGGGGTTTTCGAAATGGTCTACGCTTGTCATGTACATCCCAATAATCGGCAGTATCTACTTTTTGTTCCTGTTTTTCTGGCCCAGCAGATCTTATGTATAGCGGCCCTAATCTTACCTCGACCCAGGATTGCAAGCTCTAGCCGCGTCGTTTATCAGCAATCAGCTTCAGCACTTCAGCCGCGGCCTCAGGGATATTTGTACCGGGGCCGTAGATGGCTGAAACGCCAGCACTAAAGAGAGCGTCGTAGTCCTGAGCTGGGATGACCCCACCGCAAACGACCAGAATATCTTCAGCATCCTGCTTTTTCAGTTCCTCAATAATTTGCGGAACCAGGGTTTTGTGGCCAGCCGCTTGTGAAGAGATACCAATGACATGAACATCACTTTCAATGGCATCAGTCGCCGCTTCGGCGGGCGTCTGGAATAAGGGACCGACATCCACGTCAAAGCCAATATCAGCAAAGGCGGTTGCGATCACCTTGGCACCACGGTCATGGCCGTCCTGACCGAGTTTCACCACCAGCATGCGTGGGCGGCGCCCTTCTTCCTCGGTAAAGGCTTCGATATCCTTCTGGATGTTCATATATCCCTCGTCCCCTTCATAGGCGGCGCCATACACACCGGTGATAGAACGGATTTCCGCGCGATGGCGTGTAAACACGACTTCCATAGCATCCGAGATTTCACCGATCGTCGCGCGGACCCGCGCTGCATCTACGCAAAGCTCCAACAAATTGGCATTGCCCTTCGCGCCTTCAGTCAGGGCAGATAGCGCTGCCTGGCACGCCTTTTCATCGCGGGACTCGCGAATTTTCTTAAGACGGGCCACTTGTTGGCGCAGCACTTCGGTATTGTCCACATCCAGAATATCGATATCACTATCGTCTTCTTTAAGTTTATACTTATTCACCCCGACGATTGTCTCTTCACCGCGATCGACTCGGGCTTGGCGACGGGCAGCTGATTCCTCAATCCGAAGTTTCGGCATGCCACTTTCAACGGCCTTGGTCATGCCACCAAGCTCTTCAACCTCTTCAATAAGCTTCCAGGCTTCTGTGGCGATAGAGTTGGTGAGACTCTCCACATAATAGCTTCCGCCAAGGGGATCTATAACGTGCGGAACACCGGTTTCTTCAGCCAGGATCAGTTGAGTGTTACGGGCAATACGGGCGGAAAAATCTGTTGGCAACGCAATGGCTTCATCCAGCGCATTGGTGTGCAGGCTTTGCGTGCCACCCAGAACGGCCGCCATGGCTTCATAGGCTGTCCGGATCACGTTATTATATGGATCCTGCTCGGTCAGGCTGACACCGGATGTTTGACAATGAGTTCTGAGCATCAACGAGCTCTTATTTTGCGGTTCAAACTCTGAGATCATTTTAGCCCAGAGCATCCGGGCGGCCCTGAGTTTGGCAATTTCCATAAAGAAATTCATGCCAATGGCAAAGAAGAAGCTCAAACGCGGTGCAAAGTCATCAATCTTGAGGCCAGTCGCCATGGCAGCGCGGGCATATTCCAGGCCATCTGCCAATGTAAAAGCCAGTTCCTGGACCTGGGTCGCACCGGCTTCCTGCATGTGATAACCGGAAATAGAGATCGAATTGAAGCGCGGCATATTGGCCGAGGTATAGCCAATAATATCCCCGATGATCCGCATACTCGGCTCCGGTGGATAAATATAGGTATTACGAACCATAAATTCCTTAAGGATATCGTTCTGAATGGTCCCGGAAAGTTGCTCTGGCTTCACACCCTGCTCTTCCGCTGCAACAATATAGTTTGCAAGAATTGGGAGTACGGCTCCATTCATTGTCATGGAAACAGACATCTCATCGAGAGGAATGCCCCCAAACAGGATTTTCATATCCTCGACACTATCGATGGCAACACCGGCCTTACCGACGTCCCCAACAACCCGTGGATGATCAGAATCATAACCTCGGTGGGTCGCAAGATCGAACGCAACCGACAGGCCCTTTTGACCTGCCGCTAGATTGCGACGATAGAAAGCGTTTGATTCTTCCGCAGTGGAAAATCCTGCATACTGGCGGATTGTCCAGGGGCGGTTGGCATACATGGTAGCCCGCACACCTCTTTGGAATGGTGCAATCCCGGGAAAAGCGCTGTCAAGCTCCATGCCTTCGAGGTCCGCAGCCGTATAGAGCGGCTTGACTGAGATGCCTTCCGGAGTCTCCCAATGGAGCTCCTCCGGTTTGCGGCCCTTCAGTTCTTTAGCCGCCAAAGCTTCCCAGTCTTCCAATTTCTGCTTTGGAAATTCGCTCATTCTTAAAGTCCCTCAATTTTTTGCCAATATTGTGCATCGCAACACAATTGACTGTCAATTTCTTACAGAAATTAATGACTCAGCTACCTAACCGCTCTCATCTTTCTTACTGCCCGGTTGCTATACCATAAACTTTTCCAAATAGCTAACGAACGTTAGGCTAATTCAATATATACGCTTACCCAATTTAGAATTTGAAATTTCATCTCTTGAGAATACTAATTTCTCACTACATATATTTTAATTGATGGTGGCCTTCCATTTAGGAAATATGAGATACTGCATTCCATGCCTCCCTTCCCCACAAAATTCAGATTAAATGGTTCCTGAAAATGATTACGGCTGTTCTTGGTCCCACCAACACCGGCAAAACCCATCTCGCTGTCGAGAGAATGATGGGGCATGCAGACGGCATCATCGGATTGCCGCTCAGATTGCTTGCCCGCGAAGTATATGATCGAGTTGCCGCGCAGAAGGGCAAAGCCAATGTCGCGCTTGTTACCGGGGAAGAAAAAATCATTCCGCCTCAAGCTGCTTATTTTGTCTGCACGGTAGAAGCCATGCCTTTGGATCGGGGATTTGAATTTCTAGCCATTGATGAAATCCAACTGGCTGCTGACCCCGAGCGGGGTCATATGTTTACGGAGCGGCTTCTTCATGCCAGGGGGAAAGAAGAAACCATGTTTCTCGGAGCGGAGACAATTCGCCCCTGGATCAAACGATTGGTTCCGGACGCCTCCTTCGTTTCACGCCCTCGATTCTCGAAACTGAGCTATCGGGGTTCAAAAAAGATATCCCGCCTCCCACCTCGCTCCGCAATCGTCGCCTTCTCCGCTAACGACGTTTACGCCATCGCCGAAATGGTGCGGCGCCAACGCGGCGGCGCTGCGGTTGTCATGGGCAATTTGTCGCCCAGAACCCGCAATGCCCAGGTCGAGCTGTACCAGTCCGGAGATGTGGATTACCTGGTAGCAACAGATGCTATCGGTATGGGTCTGAATATGGACATTGATCATGTCGCCTTTGCAGGTACGGTTAAATATGATGGTGCCCAATCCCGTCGTCTGCATCCGGCAGAGCTGGCTCAGATCGCTGGCCGGGCCGGTCGCCACATGAATAATGGCAGTTTCGGAACGACGGCAAACGTTGAGCCGTTTGAGGACGATATAGTTGAAAAGATCGAAAATCATGAGTTTGATGCTGTTCGCAATATCCGTTGGCGGAACCAGCAACTGAATTTCACCACGGTGAGGGATCTTGTTCGGTCTTTGGAGAAACTCCCACCAGTTGACGGAATGAATTCCCCCCGGGATGCCGATGACCATACAGCGCTCAAGTCTTTGGTTCGAGATGATGACGTCAAAATTTACACACAAACCAGCCCTAAGGTACGTCAACTATGGCAGGTTTGTCAGATTCCGGACTTCCGGCAAACCATGCATGATGTACATGTCCGATTGTTGAAAGATATTTTTCTGCATTTGCAGGGAAAGAACGGAAAAATACCAAGGGAGTGGATTGCAGCCCACCTCGACAGCCTTAAAAAAACAGAGGGGGATATCGACACTCTTGCAACACGCATTGCCCATACGCGGACTTGGACGTATATTTCCCATGTCTCGGACTGGCTAGAAGATCATAAACACTGGCAGGATACGGCCCGTAACATAGAAGATAAACTGTCAGACGCCCTGCATGAACGGCTGACACAAAGATTTGTAGATAAGCGCACCGCCATGCTGGTGCGAAAACTGAAAGACACTAGTCAATTGGAAGCATCGATAAGCGACACCGGTGATGTCCATGTAGAAGGACATTTCATCGGAACCCTGAGCGGACTCAGGTTTAACGCGGATACTACTCTAAATAATTCTGAGGCACGGACCCTCAGGAATATTGGTAACAAGGCGGTTGCGGCGGAAATCTCGACCCGAGCGCAAAATCTTGCGGCGGCTTCTGATGAAGCTTTCACGCTGGATCCGGCGGGTAAGATTCTTTGGCAGGATGTGGCCATTGCTTCCCTGATGAAGGGTGATACCTTCTTGCGACCGAAGATTAATCTCTTGGCAAGTGAACAGCTCAACGGGCCGGCGCAAGAAGCGGCACAAAAGCGGCTCAGTGACTGGCTGGCCGAACAAATCAACACCCGGCTGAAACCCTTAGTAAAACTTACAGATCTGCCGCTTACCGGTGCTGCCCGCGGCATTGCGTTTCAAGTCAGCGAAAATATGGGCGCCTTACCTCGATACAAGCTGAATGACCAGATCAGAAATCTTGATAAAAAAGATTATGGCCGACTGAAGTTCGGTGGATTACGGGTCGGATATGAGCACGTCTTTCTGCCTCTGCTTTTAAAACCGGACCCCACGGCCTTGCGCTGTCTACTCTGGGCGGTGTTCGAGGAAAAAACTGAGTTTCCGCCATTGCCTCCTGCAGGAAGAGTGTCATTTGAAACGGACAAGTCCTTGCACTGGACTTATTACCTAACTGCTGGTTATGCGGTGTTCGATGGACTCGCCATTCGTATTGATATGCTGGACAGGCTGGCTGGAATGCTCCGTCGGGCATCACGTGGTCTACTTGAAACCGAGAGCAAGCCTGCCCCAGAAAAAGCCGAAGATACGGCGGCGACACAGGCGGTTTCTGAAGACACTGCTGATTCGTCGACCGAAACCACAGCGCAAATTTCTGAGGCCAGTCAAGATACTGCGGAAACGGCCACAGCTGAAGCAGATACGCCAGAACCAGAGGCTCCGAAAACCGCATCTGATGGCAGCGACAGTAAAGAGGAAGAAAAAAGCGAAGCCGCTCAACGTAGTGAGCCAGCTTCTGAAGTCGAAAGTGAGGAAACCGTTGCAACAGAGGTCAGCGGTGAACAATCATCTGATTCAGAGGCAAGCGCCAACAAAGCTTCAACAGAAAATGCCGATGGTAAGAGCAGTAAAAAAGATCTACCCCGAAATCTGCCTTTCAAACCGACTCATGAGATGCTGTCTTTGATTGGAACGACCCGGGAGCAATTTACTATGATCCTGGAAAAAATAGGCTATGAAGCAAAAGGCGAAGGGGAAGAGATCATCTATCATCGGGCGCCCTTCAAGAAGCGCCAACGTAAATCCGGTCCTCCCAAGCGAAGTAGGTCTAAGGCAGAAAATGCGCGCCCTGTGAAAGAAAGCAAAGGGAAACCCGCTCGTCGAAAATCGCAGACACGAGAGAAGGAGCCTGATCCGGACTCTCCTTTTGCAATTCTGAAAAGCCTGGGAACAAAGTAGTTCATGCCGGACAATCATACGGCGCCGTCGGTTCGACTGGACAAATGGCTGTGGTATGCGCGCTTTTTCAAAAGCCGCTCATTGGCCACCAAGCTTGTCCTGGCGAGAAAGGTGCGTATAAACAGTGTTCCAACGGATAAACCGAGCGCAGCTGTAAAAAGTGAGGATGTGCTCACTTTTCCGCAAGGCAAGAATATTCGCGTCATTCGGATATTGAATGTAGGGAGCCGCCGCGGACCTGCGACGGAGGCACAAAGTTTATATGAGGATCTTGCACCAATTGACGCAAAGAAAAAGACAGATCCGTCGACATCACCTGTTGCGCGCCGAGATGCCGGCAGTGGCCGGCCAACTAAAGCACAAAGGCGAGCGCTTGACAGAATGCGGGACAATTCAGAAGATCCCGAGAACAGCTTTTAAGGAACTTTAAACGTGGCCAAACCCCATAATTTTAATCCCTTCATTACTGTCTGGGAAGATGGTGGCACTGGATATTTCAAGATTGCGCAAATTTTCATTCCTGAAACAGGGACAGCAGAAAAACTGGAAGCTGCCGCCAAGCAGATTGCCCGTGATATTCAGGCTGAGGTAATGTATGCGTGGGATCTCGGAGATAAGCGGAGTGATGCGTGGTGGCTCGGTTGGGGCGGCTATGACCTTGAGGAAGAAGTCCCCTTTCACGCTGCCATGTCTCTTCCAGTGGTAGCCAAAAAAATTGCTGAATTTGACTCCAAAGACAATGAATTTGAATGTGCAAATATCGAAGAATATAGAGAGCTACTATTCAATGCCTATGACGAAGAGCTATCTGCGGAAGACCTGAAACAAGGTTTTCTAGCTTGGACTAAAGAACTGACAGAAGAGGCAAGTGCAACCTTGTATCAAGACCTTCAAAGTTGGATTGAAAACGCTCGAAAGGCCACTTAAGTCAGATTACGAAAAGTAATCCAAGCTGCGTAAATGCGGGTCACTGTCGTCACCCAGCACATCACACCGAAAATACAGGCTATGATCACAAAGTATCCTGGGAGCAGACACATAAGGCACATCGCGAGGATAGTTTCTGTTCCTTCGGTAAGTCCGCCGAGATAATAAAGTGACTTTCGCCCCCTCAACTCCGTGGAGATTTTGTGCTTCTCAGCCATGATCGCATAGGTCAGAAAGGTTGAGGCTGTCCCCATAAAGCTGAGAATTAGAAAAGCTGCTGCCAATGTATTTTCTGGTCGTGCGAGAGCGAAGGCAAATACAATGGCCGAATAGAAGATAAAATCACAAACGATATCGAGATAACCGCCAAAATCCGTGAGCAATGAATGTCGCGCGACTGCCCCGTCTAGACCATCAAAGACACGATTAACCAGCACTAGAACTAAGGCGATGCCATAGCTTTCGAAAGCAATAAAGGGAACAGCAGCAATACCAACAGCAAACCCGATAATTGTTACCTGATTAGCAGATACACCCATGGAGGCCACTTTTGTGCCTGCATAATTCAAAGGTGGGTCAATCACACGTCTAAGAGCTGCATCAAACATGTTTTCTCGCTCTGCTCATTTCTGACCTCAACTCAACGTCCGAATCAAACTTAATTGGATCGACAAGACCGTATCTAGCCAATGCAACGTGATATAAGTCAATTCCTGCAAATGTTAAAGACACAGAGGAGTGATCAAGGTGCGTTCACGCGAGTTAGTGGCTCTTGTCTATTAAATAGATTCCACACCAAGCTGCACTGAGCTTCGATTGTCGTCGAAGGCTAACTTTCTGTTAACCAAATTATGGCATTTTTTTCAGTCAACTGGAACGATAAAGACTGTTGAAGAAATGACGCAAAAATTTGAAGCAGCAATCTATAACGAAGACGTTGCAACCGCGCTTAAGAACGGTGAGCATCACCGCAATTTGTCTGATGACTGGGCTGAAACCCATTATCTTGAGGTTAGTGCCCCTAGCCTGAATGCGGCCTGGGACAGGATGCGCAGTAAGTATCGTCCGGAAAACGGCTTTGTCATCAAAGCCATTGAGGCCATGGACTAATATCCGACATAGTAGGGGTTGGTACCGCCGGCATGATCCGTAACGTCGAGCACGCGGGCAATTTCTGGAACCGCCCTTTTGATTTCGACTTCTACGCCTTGCTTCAACGTCGCATCTGCCATTCCACATCCCTGACAGCCACCCGCCATTTCCACGTAAGCCGTCTCATCTTTAATATCGATTAAAGAAATATAGCCTCCGTGGGCAGCGATTGCCGGGTTGATGCGGGTTTCTAGAAGTACCCGGATCTGATTAGCAGCTTCCGTTTGCAAGCCGGGACGATCCGCGCCCGTATTTTCACTTTCATCGACCATTCGATCAAATTTGACCCGACTGATCTCAGGGATAAAATGCTTCAGAGTATTCTCAATCTTGATCTGAGTCCCAAAAGCCGGTGTAGAGAGGCCGCTGCTGTCCATTTCCAATACCACCATTCCATTGGTCGGGTCATAAGACTTAAAGGCGACATCACCCCCATCGTCCTGAAGCTGAGGGCGGACCCGAGCTTCAACTAGCTCCGTTACCACATCAACTATCTTCTGATCTTCTTCTGAATAACTGGCAGACGCTTCCGTATCTGTTCCAACCAGAACCGGCAAACCACTCATATAATGGTCCATGACCGCAGCAAGCACCATTGGCTTCAATTGTATCCAGAGAACCTTGCTGTCCTCATCATCCGCTTTTGTGATGGTGACATGATCTTCGCCCAATTCCACGGCTTTTACGCCTGGAATATCAAATAGCCTTGCGGCAAGCGGAGATCTCTCTCGCCCTTCTTTCGCATCATCAAAAAGTATAGACCCTGAAGCCATCACCTGACGTCCCGGCAGGAACTGCATCCTGTTATCATCTTCAAGGGGCAAGGTCTGAATGAACATTAATTTACTCCGATCCCGGATATCCAGGATGTTCCATAGTGAGACAGTCTGCTAGCAAATCGGCTCCCATCACGCAAGCCTCTTCCCTAACATATGTCATGTCCCTCAAACTGCAAGAGACTCAGAGTTGCGGGAATCAGACAGTTGCAACCGGATTAGCGGGGGATCCAACCGCGCCCGGCAGACGGATTGGCGGGGCTGTCAGCAAGAAGCGTGATCGTCCATTTTTTTTCAACCAATTATTCAGGGGTGTCAGATGCCATAGCTCGCCAAGGTGAATACCAAGCTTGAAAAGACAATGCTCATGTATAGGCAGAAAGGCGCAAGCTCCCTCCCCGGCCCTGGAAGGATGCGCTTCAACTGCATAGTTATCTGCAATCAGCACCGAAAGACCTGTGTCCGTAATCCAATTCAGCAACTTTCCGTCTCGACCGTCGAGCGCAGAACAGGAGCCATGCAGTTTTTCCTTGGTTGGATTTCCCGCCATTTCCATAATCATTTCGGCGAAACCAGTATGAAGGCAAACCATATCTCCTTCCTCGACCACAACATTATCCTTGTCCATCACCCGCATCAAATCATCATAGCCGACCATTGTCTGGGCTCGGCCAAATTCACCTTCCAGGTCAATCATAACACCCCGGCCTTGAACACCTGCTTCTGCCATGTTTTGAATACCCAGAGCCTCGACCGCCATGCCACCTTCATCATTGGGTCCTCGAATATGGTCACCGGCACGATATCCGTTGTAATAGACAATTTCCTTAATCCCATCATCGTCGGCATCAAATTCCTGACCGACATGAGCCAGACTGTCCCACTGCGATGAATATTGGGTATGGAGAACAACAACATCGTCACAAATCACATCGATAAAGTCCGCATTATCCTGTGAGAGGTTGTAGTTCATGTTTGGCCGGTTTCCAGACCGGAATGTGGGGGAAAGCTCCGGTGGATAGCGGCGAGGGTTGAGAATATTTCCACCCGGTAAATCGAGAGGTAAACTGAGACAAAAGCGTTCACCTGACTTAACCTCAGCAGCAGCCGCTCGCACTTTTTCCGCTGTTATCAGATTGAGCCGGCCAATTTGATCATCCTCGCCGAAATCTCCCCAATTAGACCCTTCCGGCCGGTTCACCCATCTGGACATTATTTTTCTCCTTTTCCTTTTACAATAACCGCCAGAATGGATGCCGCCTAGCCCTCTTATTAAGCGAATGGTCAATTGACCTCTTACCGACAAACTGATAGCTCTAAGGACATACAAAGAAGCGGCAAAAAATAATGAAAAACGAAGCTGGTACCGCGTTCAAGATCATAGCTACCCTGTCGATCGTCTATGTGGCGAGCAATTTCTTCCGCTCGTCCATTTCTGTTATCGCACCGGATATCATGAGAGACCTAAGCCTGACCCATGAACAACTGGGAATTGTCGGCGGCATGTTCTTCATTGCCTTTGCCTTATTTCAGGTCCCGGTAGGTATATTGCTTGACCGGTATGGCCCCAAAAAAACCATATGCGGTCTAATGCTAATCGCCATGATCAGCTCGATCGGCTTCGCTTTCGCGACAAATTTTATGGAGCTTGCATTGGCTCGCTTCTTTTTAGGTATTGGATGCTCTCCAGTATTGATGGGATCGCTGGTTATCATCTCCCGTTGGTTATCGGCCGAGCGGTTTGCCTTTTATGCATCTCTTGTTGTCGGACTTGGGGGGCTTGGAAATATTGTTTCAACAACCCCAACTGCCCTTCTCGCCGATATGGCGGGCTGGCGCGAGGTCTTCTGGGTAGCCGGGGGAATTACTGCAGTTTCTCTGATCTTCGGCTTTTTTATCATTAAAGATGCCCCACCAGGACATGCTTTCCATACCCGCCAACCCGAAAGCCTAAAAGACGCGGCTGCTTCCGTCGTAAAAATCATTCGCGATCGGGAATTTCAATATGTCTTCGCCATTAATCTGGTGATTTACGGGGCAGTGATGACGATTGTGGCTTTGTGGGGATCCCATTATCTGCATGATATTTATGGCCTGGACCTGGCGGATCGCGGCGTAATCCTGTTCTGGATGACGGTATCCATGATTGCTGGCAGCATTACATATGGCTGGCTGGACGGGATCTTCAAAAATCGCAAGCACTTGATCATGGGGGCAGCTGTCGCCAGTATCCTGTTATTCGTTTTGCTCGCCGTCATTCCCGTGTTAGCGGTTTGGCAAATCTCCAGCCTACTGATCCTGCTATGTTTCGTAGGATCATACGGCGTTGTGATCATGTCCCATGGACGCGCCATTTTCCCTGAAAAACTGCTCGGTCGTGGAATTGCGACATTAAACACAGCAGTCTTTCTTGGCGTCTTCCTCATGCAGGCCATGGGGGGATTTATTGTCGGCTTTTTTGTCGAGGACGATGGCTCGGCACCGATGATTGCTTACCGGGTGTTGTTTGTCAGCATTGCGGCTGTCGTCACGGTTGCGCTGATTATCTACAGTCGCTCCCGTGATTCAAAAACACAGTTAAGGAAAATAACAGAGCCTGAAACTTCGGCTTGATTTCTAGTCCCTGTAATTGCTGCCCTTGCGATCGAGGATTCTGAGCAGGCCCGGCCATTCTAAAGTCGTCTGTTCTCCAAAGGACTGGAACTGGGATGCCGCGTGCTCACAAACTTCTTTGGCAGGAATGATAATCTCTGAGTCGCCTGCCAAAGCCTTGATTTGTGAATCGCAGGATTTCTCAAGATAGAAAATACGACGGAATGCTTCTGACACCGTGCCGCCAATTGTTAGCAGTCCGTGATTGCGAAGAATCATACCAATGCTATCGCCCAAATCCCGAACAAGCCGCTCCCTTTCATCAAGGTCGAGAGCAATGCCTTCATAACCATGATAGGCAAGCTTGCCGTAAAACATCATGGAATGTTGACTGATGGGAAGAAGTCCTTGTTTCTGAGCAGAAACCGCCATCCCGGCTGCTGTATGTGTATGCAAAACACAGGCGACGTCATGGCGGGCGCCATGTACCGCACTATGAATGGTGTAACCAGCCGGATTTATTTTGAAAGGTGT
The DNA here is from genome assembly GCA_024743055.1 of Pseudomonadota bacterium. Lineage (GTDB taxonomy): Bacteria > Pseudomonadota > Alphaproteobacteria > Sneathiellales > Sneathiellaceae > Sneathiella. Next base: position 153,118 of record JANSXH010000010.1, on the reverse strand, counting down.
TTCCTGAAGAACGTTTCCGTCAATATCAACTTTGACAAGGCTGGAGGCAGTGATCTCATCAAAGAACAAGCCGTACGGATTGATTAAAAACTCGTTCTCCGTTCCCGGCACGCGTGCTGAGATGTGAGTGAAAATAAGATCCGACATCCCATAGTGAGCAACGAGATGGTAGCAAGCCGCAAGATTAACGCGCTCTTCCCATTCCTCATCACTGACTTTTCCTTGCAGGCTGGGAACCATTTTGTTGATCTTGTCTACACCCATCTCATTTCTCCTTATTATTAGTTTGCAACAGTTTTCAGCATGTTTCTGGCGATGACCAGTTGCTGGATCTGGGTCGTACCTTCATATAACCGCAATAGGCGGACATCTCGATAGAAACGCTCAACTTTATATTCCGACATATATCCGGCGCCCCCATGAATCTGGACGGCCCGGTCCGCGATGCGTCCTGCGGCTTCCGTCGTGAACATTTTGCAGCAAGCCGCAAGCATGGGAATCTCTTCTTCTCTATCATATTTCGCTGCAGCATCCAATGTCATAGACTTCGCAGCATAGAGTTCTGCCTGGCTATCCGCCAACAGTGCTTGGACTAACTGAAACTCACCAATTGGTGTACCAAACTGCTTTCGTTCGGCTGCATAGTTCAGCCCTTCTTCCAAAATTCGCTCAGATATCCCTGTCGAGACAGAACTAAGATGCAACCGGCCACGATCTAGAACTTTCATGGCAGTGTAAAATCCTTGTCCTTCCTGACCACCGAGCAATGCCGACGCAGGGATCCGCGCATCTTCAAAAATGACATCGCTGGTCTTTGTTCCGCGCTGACCCATTTTTTCGTCTGCCTTGGCAATGGTTATGCCCGGCGTCGATGGATCGACAAGAAACGCAGAAATACCGGAAGCACCCTTTTTGCCAGGATCTGTCCGCGCCATCACTGTTAGCATACCAGCACGAAGTGCATTGGTGATGTAGCGTTTTGTACCGTTCAGGACGTAAAAGTCTCCGTCCTTGATAGCGACTGTGCGAAGGGATGCAGCGTCCGATCCGGCATCTGGCTCTGTCAGGCAAAAGGAGGAGATTATCTCACCCGTCGCCAGCCGCGGCAGATATTGCTGCTTCTGCTCTTCTGTTCCAGTCATGACCAGACCCTGGCTGCCGATACCGACTGTTGTCCCGATGACAGATCGAAATGCCAGAGCGGCTTTGCAGATTTCATGGATGATTTCGCATTCCTGGGTCATGCTCAGGCCCAAGCCGCCATATTCCTCCGGAATTGACAGGCCAAAAAGACCAAGCTCTCTCATTTCCTGAATTATTTCTTCAGGGACATCATCGGTTTCTTCAACCAGATCTTCGGCTGGAACCAGCCTTTCCCGGACGAATCGTGTCACTGAGTCCTTCATGAGGACGAATGTCTCGTTATCGAGAGCCATTAGTATTCCTTCTCTTCTTATTGTTTTTTGAGATGTATTAGCACCATCAGCCTTGGTTGAACAGGCCTTCAAAGAGCGTCTTCAAGTCAAACCACACATGACTTCCACGCTCCGAGCAAGACCAACCAGGCGCGGCCCGGCTTCTTCCCTGAGTTTTTCTTCCGTTACGGAATAGGAAGATCCACCGCAGTTATAGGCCGCAATATCTCCTGATGAATTATCACGGGCAGCGGTTCCGATCGCGTGAAATGTGGATTGCCAGGCGCCCATTGAAAGACAATAGCCAAATTGTTCAAAGTCCCGTTGAGCCTCTTCAAACTCTTTCTTGATCTCCGGCCAATCGGGTTCAAAGCGTTTGCGAATATGATCCAACAGAAAGTCACGGTCTGCTTCGGGCAGCTTACACAGGAATGCTCGACCGATCGCCGTCGTTGCGATGGGGAGAAACGATCCTGTCTCCAACCGGAGGGTACTTTCATCAGCCCCTCGTACAGTTTCGACATACAACATGTTCAAACGATCTCGGGTCCCCATAGCGACACCAAGGCCCACCTGTTTGGCCAGGTCACGCATTAACGGACGTGACAGTAGCCTTAATTTATTGTTGGCGAGAAAAGTATAGCCCAAGGAAAGGACGGCGGGTGATGGTTCATATTTGCTAAGACCTGGCCTATAAATGAGGTATCCAAGCTGCAGCAAAGTACTCGTCAGCCGAGACACCGTAGATTTTGGAAGATTCGTTCGTTTGGCTATTTCATTGTTACCAATAGGTCCTTCGCCTGGGCGAAAGGCACGTAGAATCTCTAGGCCGCGTGCAAGGGACGTAACGAAATGCCGATCATTTTCCGTTACATCCGAACCGTCTAGGATAGCTTTAGGGTCGATCATTCCCAACCTTATATCAAATATCTATTACCAAGGATAAAAACACTTGCAGAATTTCGTTCCACTATGCAGAATACCTGTCTACGTTTAAACAAAAAAATAACATACCAGTTTTCCAGGGAGGAAATAATGGGAATTAGTCTACGTTTATGTGCTGCTACAGCTATTGCTGTGTTTGGATTGACTGGCCTTGCGACGGCCCAGGATGTTAAACTTCCAAGCACGATCGCTTGGAGTGCCTATAATACCGGGACGACTGGCTATAACCAGTCTGTAGCCATCGGAAAAACTCTAAAAGACAAATATGGTGTCAATCTCCGGGTTGTTCCTGGCAAGAATGATATTTCCCGTATGGGTCCCCTACGGACAGATAAAGTACAGTTTGTTGCCAATGGCGGCGGTACCTTCTTTGGTTCTGAAGGCGTATTCAACTTTGCCAACCCAGAATGGGGACCGCAGAAAGTTCAGCTTCTGATGTCAGCAACATCGGATGCAAACATTGCTCTGGCCGTTGCTGCCGATATCGGCGTCAAGGAATACAAAGACCTCAAGGGTAAAAGAGTTGGTATCGTTCGCGGTTCACCTGCTCTGACAATTGGCGCCCAAGCTCATTTGGCCTTTGCTAACCTTACCTTTGATGATGTTGAGGTTGTAGAATTTGGCGGATATGGCGCGATGTGGAAAGGCATGGTTGCTGGTCAGGTTGATGCGGCGATTGCATCAACAGTTTCCGGCCCGACTAAGAAACTGGAAGCTTCCCCACGTGGTATTTACTGGCCTCCTCTGCCGGTTAGTGACGAAGAAGGTTGGGCACGCTTGAAGAAAGTTGCGCCGTATTTCGTTCCTCATACAGCAACTCTAGGCACAGGTATCTCTAAAGAGAACCCCCATGAAGGTGGTGCTTATCCTTATCCGATCCTGATTACCCGTGCGGACCAGGACGCGGATCTTGTTTACTCCATGACCAAAGCCGTTCATACGGAGTATGACAACTACAAAGAAGCTCTACCAGCCATGCCAGGTTGGGCAACAGAGCGCCAGACCTTTGAATGGGCAGTTCCTTATCATGCTTCTGCTGTCAAATACTGGAAAGAAGCCGGTGTCTGGACAGATCAAATGGATGAGCATAACAATGCCCTTCTGGCCCGTCAGGACACACTTGCCAAAGCTTGGGCAACCATGGCTGACAAAGGTCTTGAGGGAGATGCGTTCAAGGATGAATGGATGAAGGTCCGTGCAGCTGCCTTAGAGGCTGCCGGCATGGAACCAATCTGGAAGTAATCCTTTAATGGACGAAAATAAAACAGAGAACGGAACGGTGGCGGTGCCTACATTGGCCCGCCACCGCAACCTTTCCACTGGGTGGCGCTCAATTATCATTGCCGTCACCGTCATTGTAACGGGGCTAGCCGCCAACCAGCTTTTCAATGCTGGTTTCTTTATTGACCACACTTGGCTTGATAACGAATATCAGTATGCCTTGTTTGGATTGCTGGTCCCGATTGTATTTATCCTCTTCCCAGCGACAGCGAGTGCTACCAGGGAAAAAGTTCCCTTTTACGACATTGTCCTCGCGGCTCTCACATTTGTTCTCCTGCTGTATTTCTTTCTAAATGCGGAATTGATTCTCGACAGCGGATGGGAGATGGGAGCGCCAGATTACATTGTCTGGATGGGCATGGCTCTATGGCTTTTGGTGCTGGAAGCGACACGACGTGCCGGCGGTACAGCTTTATTCGCCATCGTTCTCCTTATTTCTCTTTATCCCCTATATGCCGAAGTCATGCCGGGACCAATATCTGGGCTGAGTAGTTCGCTGTCGGATACCACGGCATACCACACTCTGAGTGCAGAGAGTATGCTGGGGATCCCCATGCAAGCCCTTGCCAATCTGGTGATCGGCTTTCTGATTTTCGGGGTGGCGTTGACCCATACGGGCGGCGGAAAGTTCTTCATTGATCTGGCGTTTGCTCTGTTGGGTCATGTGCGTGGTGGCCCCGCCAAGGTGGCGATTTTCTCATCTGGCTTGATGGGTTCCATGAGCGGTAGCGTGATTACCAATGTGATCACAACCGGTGTGCTTACGATTCCCGCAATGAAGAAGACCGGGTTCCGGCCCGCCTATGCTGGCGGCGTTGAGGCTTGCGCATCAACCGGGGGTGTCTTAATGCCGCCTATCATGGGCTCGACAGCCTTTATCATGGCGGTATTTCTCGACGTTCCCTATATCACTATTGCGGTAGCGGCGATCATTCCGTCCATTCTTTATTATCTGGCCTTGTTCATCCAGATTGATGCATATGCAGCACGCAATGATATGCCGGGCCTGCCGAGGGATCAGTTACCGAAAGTTGGCGAGACGATCAAGAAGGGTTGGCATTTCGTTGCCGTTTTTGTCCTTCTGATCATCATGCTTGTCTATCTGAAGCAAGAAGTTCTGGCACCATTTTATGCAACTGCACTTCTGATTATCATCAACCAGATTTTCCCCCATACCCGTTGGAATATGGACGCGTTCGTTGAGTTTATTGTTTCCACCGGAAAACTTTTGGCGGAAATTGCAGCGATCCTGGTCGGAGTTGGCTTGATTGTGGGAGCCTTGTCGATAACAGGAATGGCCGGAACTCTGGTCAATGACCTGATCTTCATTGCCGGTGGAAATGTGCTGGTCCTACTACTGATGGGTGCTATTACCAGTTTCGTTATGGGTATCGGCATGACCGTGACAGCGGCCTATATCTTCCTGGCCATTGTTCTGGCACCGGCGTTGATCCAAGGCGGATTGGATCCGATGTCTGTTCATCTCTTTATCCTGTACTGGGGCATGGTCTCCTTTATCACGCCACCCGTCGCACTTGGGGCGTTCGCAGCTGCGACAGTTGCCGGTGCAACTCCGATGCGGACAGGGTTTGAGGCCATGCGGCTCGGGTCGATCATCTATTTCGTGCCGTTTTTCTTTGTTCTTGATCCTGCTTTTATCTTGAACGGAGATATTGGTCGAACAGCCGTGTTATTTGTCTGCGCGGTTGCCGGTGTGATTCTCGTGGCCAGCTCCCTGCAAGGGTATCTGGTCTTTGTCGGCAACCTGCACAGGAATCTGCTCGGTTGGCCAATTCGTTTATTAATGCTGATCGGCGGGCTGGCGCTTGCGACACCCGGCGGCAGCGATCTAATTCCCTATAGCGACCTGCAACTCGCGTTCTTTGCGTTGGTGACGGCAGGGTCTGCAGCTTTACTAGCCTTTATCATAGAGCGCAGATCGCGAGCACAAATGGCGGTTTCATAAGTACCGAAGAAACAGCCATATGCAGCCATGGGGAATGACAGCAGCCTGATAGCTCAGGCTGCTGTCTTTTTTTGAGGAGAGAAATTTTCCTGTTTAAGGCACTTGCTGCTACCGACATCGCCATCGTAACCTGCTATACAGTTAGAAAATGTCTCAATAAGTGGTTGCTAAATGAAACGTGGTTTGGCTTTTTTTATCGTTGGCATAGTCGTCATCGTCTGTATCGCAATCGTCGTAGTCTATAGCTCTATCGGACCCATTATCATTGCAACAATCGACGATTTTGGCTCCAGAATAACAGGCACGAAAGTGACTCTTGCTGATGCCGAGTACAGTACGACCGACGGGGATGCGACTCTCATAACCCTGACAGTTGCCAATCCGAAAGGCTTTTCTGATGGCAATGCCTTTTCCTTCTCCAAAATAGAGTTGCAAGTTGACCCGGAAACTCTTCAGAACGAGGTCGTTGTTGTAAAGCGCATGAAAGTCGTTTCTCCTGAAATCACTTATGAGATTTCTGACACAAGCGACAATCTCAGGGCCTTGCGCAATAACATTGAACGATCCGCAGAAGGTGAACAGCAGCGTTCCTTACAACAGACGAACGAGCCACCCCTTAAAAAATTCGTTATTAATGATCTCTATTTCGATACAGGCGTTGTCATCGTCCAGTCTTCGGACATGACGGGTAAGAGAGTGACAGCCGTCTTTGAGCCCCTCCATATGAAGGATATCGGTCGGGAGACGGACGGCTTGTATCCCGCAGCTCTAATAGCCGAAATTTACAGTCCGTTGCTGCGCGCCGCAACGATCGCAGCCATATCAACCGACCTCAGTCTCAAGGATCAGGCAAAAAATATTCTTGAAGGAGCGACGGATGAGGCTGAAGGGGCGCTCGATAAGCTCAGGGATCTGTTTAAGAATTAGCCCTGGCTTTCGAACCGTGAAATTCCCTTCTGACGGCTCCCTTTCCTTGGCAAGCAAACAAAATTTGGTTGATGAGCCTTGATTGAGCGGGCATAACCTAATTGTCAGGCAACTGTTTGTTAGGGAAAAGAATGAAAGAAAAACTTTCATCCAAGGAAGATGGTCATCACCGAAGCGACAATCGACGGCAGGAGCTCATGGTTGCCGCAGCCTACCTGTTCAACCAGCGTGGATATGATGCCACGTCAATGCGGGACATTGCACGGGAAGCCGGCATGCTTGCAGGATCCATGTACTACCATTTTCCCTCAAAGGACGACCTCATCATTGCCACCTATGAAGAGGGGAAGCGGTTGATCAGCGGAGCCGTACTGGAAGCGATTGAAGGCGTTTCAGACCCTTGGGAACGATTACAGCGGGCCGCAATTGCCCATATGAATACCTTGTTTGGTGAAAACAATTTTGCAATTTTGCTCTGCGCGGATATCTCTAGAACTTCTCCCACCCTACGCGGCCGCCTTGTCGAAATCCGAGATAGCTACGATACATTGTTCATGGACTTGATTGAGGCTCTCCCCCTGGCAGATGATGTGGATCGGGGCTTGCTGCGCTTGAGCTTGCTCGGATCGCTCAACTGGTCGAGCAGCTGGTACCGCCCCGGCGGCCAAACCCCCGCCCAAATCGGCGAATTTTTTGTCCGCATCCTGAAAGATGGACTTAAATAGTTATGCTTGTTTTTCAATTTTTACATTATATTTTGTATAATAAATTGATTTACATATAAATAAGTTTAAATATACTTGCATTGACGTCAAAAAATTATATGTATGCAAATGAATTGACCTGATCGCCCCAGTGTGAAAAATTCTGGGAACGGCAAGGTTAAAGCCCTATATGAAATAAAAATCACCTTGTGTTGATTGAATAACTTAGTTCGTTGATTACTGGTTAAAAAAAGCGGTAAACTGTACGCAAGGCCGGAAACACGATCGTACCAATGAATATTGGAAAAAACGCGAGTAAGAAAGTTGAACGAATTAAACATTAAAGCAGGCCAGAACCCTTCTTCGAGAAAAGAGGTTCCCTCCGTCGTCATACGGTTTGCAGGTGATTCAGGAGACGGCATTCAAATCACCGGTAGTCGCTTTACAGATACAACTGCCCTCGCTGGCAATGATCTAGCGACCTTCCCCGATTTCCCCGCAGAAATAAGAGCACCTGTCGGCACCACTTTTGGTGTTTCGGCATTCCAGATTAATTTCGGATCCCGCCGGATAGAAACCCATGGTGATGACCCGGACGTTCTGGTGGCTCTTAATCCCGCGGCCCTGATGGTCAATATTGCCCGCCTTAAAAATGGCGGAACGGTGATTGTCGACAGCGGTACCTTTACGGATCGAAATCTTAAAAAGGCGGGTTATAAATCAAACCCACTTGAAGACGGCTCCCTCGCCGCCTACTCACTGCTTGAAATTGACATTACTAAACTCGTTCTGGAATCCGTCAAAGAGTTTGGCCTGTCTCAAAAAGAGGGACTGCGTTGCAAGAACTTCTGGATCCTGGGTCTTGTCTTCTGGATTTACGGCCGGAAGAGAGAAGATACAGTCGAGTGGTTGAAAACAAAATTCGCCAAGCGGCCTGAAATCGCCAATGCGAATATTGCCGCCTTGAACGCAGGTCATGTTTATGGAGAGGTGTCCGAGCTCGGAGACGGTTTTGATCTTTATTCCATTCCAGCCGCGGAAATGCCTGCTGGCCTTTACCGAACGGTTACCGGCGGTGAAGCACTTGCCTGGGGACTAGTCGCTGGGGCTGAGCTTGCAGATCTCAAAATTTTCTTTGGGTCCTACCCCATCACTCCTGCTTCGCCTGTCTTGCACTCACTTGCGCGGCTGAAGCAGTTCGGGGTCAAGACCTTCCAGGCAGAAGATGAGATCGCAGCGATATGCTCGGCTATCGGAGCTTCTTATGCCGGAGCCCTCGGCATCACATCGTCTTCGGGTCCGGGAATTGCTCTCAAAGGAGAAGCTATCGGGCTCGCCATTTCTACTGAGCTGCCTCTTATTATTGTCAATTCCCAAAGGGCAGGCCCGTCAACCGGATTGCCGACTAAAACGGAACAGTCGGACTTGTATCAGGCAGTATATGGCCGTAATGCCGATGCTCCACTTGTAGTTTTGGCCTCTCGCAGTCCTTCCGATTGCTTTGAAGTCGCGATCGAAGCCTGCCGCCTTGCCGCCAAATATATGACACCTGTCATGCTGCTGACCGACGGATATATCGGAAACGCCGCTGAGCCCTGGTTGATCCCAACGGTTTCGGATAGAGAACCTTTCCCTGTGAATAGGGACATTGATCCGGAGGCTTTCGCACCTTACAGCCGAGACCCGGAAACTCTTGCCCGGCCTTGGGCTGTTCCCGGAATGGCCGGCTTCGAGCATCGCATCGGAGGCATTGAGAAAGAAGACGGGTCCGGCAATATTTCTTACGAGCCGGAAAATCACCAGCAGATGACGGACCTGAGACGTAACAAAATCCTGGGCATTGCTAAGGATATTCCTGCCCAAGCCGTTGAAGCAGGACTTGAGACCGGCGATCTGGCGGTTGTTGGATGGGGTTCAACCTATGGACCGATAAGCCGGGCCGTAGACAATAAGATTAGTGCTGGAAAGAGTGTCTCGCATATTCACTTAAGACACATTTGGCCTTTCCCCGAGAATTTGGAAAGTCTGCTAAGAGGCTTCAAAAAGGTTATCGTGCCCGAGATGAATGATGGACAGTTGAAAACCGTCCTGCGAGATCAATTCCTGATCGATGCCGTTCCGGTAACAAAAGTAACCGGTCAGCCTTTCAAGATTTCCGAGATTGAAGATGCCATAGACCAGGCATTGGAGAGTTGACATGAATGTTGTAGTTCCCAACGAAAAACTGAAACCCGCCGATTTTGCATCGGACCAGGAAGTCCGCTGGTGCCCGGGATGTGGTGATTACGCCATCCTCAAAGCCGTGCAGCGGACTTTGCCGGATCTGGATACGCCAAAAGAGAAGTATGTTTTTGTTTCAGGCATCGGCTGCTCTTCGCGGTTTCCGTACTACATGTCGACATACGGTTTTCATACGATCCATGGACGCGCACCTGCCTTTGCCACTGGTATCAAAATAACCAATCCTGATCTGGATGTTTGGATGGTGACGGGTGATGGTGATGGTTTCAGCATCGGCGGCAATCACATGCTGCATGTGCTGAGGCGGAATGTTGATTTACAGATCCTTCTTTGCAACAACGAGATTTATGGGCTGACAAAGGGTCAATATTCCCCAACGTCCGGGATTGGATTGAAAACCCCCTCTTCTCCGACCGGCTCCGTCGATAATCCGTTAAAGCCATTGGTATTCACACTTGGAGCCGGGGCTCGGTTTGCTGCACGAGGCTATGATACGCAGAAAACGCTTCCGGTGATCCTGAAGCGGGCCCATGCTCATAAAGGAACGTCCATGGTGGAAATCCTTCAAAACTGCATTGTGTATAATGATGCGGTGTTTGATAACGTTCTTGCCCGTGATGTTGCGCCAGAAAAACAGGTCCATGTGGAACATGGCGAGCCTCTTATCTATGGCGCAGAGAAAAACAAGGGTATCCGCCTCAATACCAAGACACTGACTCTTGAAGCCGTCACAATTGGCGAAGATGGAATTACAGAGGACGATATTCTGGTTCATGACGAAAAGAACCGCTCCCTGGCCATGATGCTGGCGGCAATGGATGGCGACGAGTTGCCAGTTGCCTTGGGTGTCATTTATTGCGATCCGGCAGAAACTTATGAAGATGGCATAGAGCATCAAATGGATGCTGCAAAATCTGCTGAAACACCTTCTATCGATGCACTTCTTCGGGATGGCCACACCTGGGAATCCTGAGCCCTGATATTTCTAAGAAAGCCGGCTCCTTTGGGACGCCGGCTTTTTTTGCGCATTTTCTGTGGTTGCTGTACTCTTTGGATATGGTTTTAAAAAACCCCGAGAAAATACTTGTGGCGCGCCGGGATGAACTTCTGGATATCATGAAAGCGAGCACAGAAGACAGTCAACCTGTCGAACTGGACCAGTCTCGGGTTGGAAGGCTGTCCCGAATTGATGCCTTGCAGGGCCAGGCCATGGCCCAGGAAACCGAGCGCCGTCGCCGGAACGAGCTACAACGTATAGACGCTGCGCTTGAGCGAGTAAAATCCGGTGACTTTGGATATTGTGTCAATTGTGATGAGCAAATTTCCGACAAACGCCTCAAGCTCGACCCAAGCACCCCGCTCTGTATCGATTGTGCCACGGTAAAATAGACTATTCAGGCTTCTTCGACTGGGAAGCTCTGCTACGGCTTTTTCTTTGCAGATAGTTCAATCCCGCAACAATGGCCCATATTGGCACCACAATAACGGCCCCCAGCAGTATATAGTCCGCACCCCAACGCACCGTATCCAGGGCCATAGAGTATATCTGCCCAATGGTCCCCGTAAGATCCTTGAGCAAATCAAGCGGCGTGATATCAAAAAACGTCAAGCCCCATCCCACCAAAAAGGACGCGATAAGGAGCTTAATCAGGAGGGATCCCAGGTTTTTTGGCATCAACTAACTCCAGCAAACGTAATAAAAAGACATGTGTAATCATATAGAGACGCTTTACGTTCTGGCCAGAATTAATTTAACAGTGCCCGCCAAGGGAATTATTCCAGATAATAAACACGGAAATCGGTAATCCAGTTTTGCACTCTGTCTTTCAATTGTTATAGTGCCGTCATCTATTCCTTAAGGGGAGACTGACATATGTCCTTGAAGTTTCGCATTCCTGCCGGTGAAAAACTTGTTATTAACGGTGCAGTCATTACAAATACTGGCAGTAAGGCCATGCATTTTTCCCTGGAAAATGATGCCGCAGTCATGCGGGAACGGGACATTCTTCTCCCTGACGATGTAAAGACCCCCCTTCAGCAGATCTATCTATTTGTGCAACTCATGTATATTGAGCCGCAAAATCATGAAAGCCACTACAAAAGTTTTCAGGATGCCGCTCAGGTAGCCTTTCTCTCGACCTTGGATGAGGGAGTACGGGGCTTTATCTTTGATATTGTTGGGCTTATTGGCGAGAAAAACTACTATACCGCCCTTAAGAAGCTACAGAAGGAAATGAAGAAAGACGCCTGAATCGGTGTTTTTCGCCCCTTGATTCAGCTAACTTTTAGTCTGCCTTATCGCGCCTTTTAGCTGAAAATAGGGTCTTTGTAATTTGTTAAGTATAGTTTTTTTCAATTTTGCATATTTACGCAGAACGTAGCGTAATCCATGGGTTTGAGACAATTCTACCCATAAAAAACGCGCTTTTCCCAAACCGATTTTCCAAATAATCCAGCCATTAATTCTTTGTTAGGAAATGCCGGAGATAGTCATCACACGGTTTCGAAGTGAACCGGGGCTCAAAAGAGCTGATTTGTCGCATAGGCGACGTCTCTAGAATGAGGATTTATATTATGGCTTCAATTAATACTAATGCTAATGCAATGTCTGGTCTGCGTATGTTGAACATGACGCAGAATGATCTTTCCAGAACACAAACTGCCCTTGAAACAGGTCTTAAGGTCAACAGTGCTAAAGACGCTCCGGCGACTTTTGTTATTGCTCAGGGCATGCGCTCAGATATTGGTGCTCTTGGCGCTATTTCTGAAAATATTGCCTTCGGTGAAGCAACAATCGGTGTTGCCATGGCGGGTGCTACGGAAATTTTGAAGCAGCTGACCGAGCTGGAAACTCTTGCTACTCAGGCCCAGAATGGTGGTCTTGATGACGCAATTCTTACCGCTCAGGCTGTTGAAGTTCTGGCACAGATCACAGCAATTACCGCTGGTTCAGAGTTTAACGGAGTGAATCTGATTAACAACGCTGGTACAGACGTACTGACCGTTACTACAGATTTGGCCGGCAGTACTATGTCTTATACTGCGACAAACCTGGATGCAGCTACGCTTGCATTGACAACTAACTTCTCCGACGCTACCAACATCGCAACTGCGTTGACCAATATTTCGAATGCGCAGGCGACAGTTGGTACGGCGCTGACGAACATTGGTACGTTCGCTTCTCGTCTGGAAAGCCAGGGTGAATTTACCCAGCTGCTGACAGACAGCATGAAAGAAGGTCTCGGTGTTCTTGTTGATGCGGATATGGCTGCTGTTGCGGCTGAACTGACTGCATTGCAGACTAAAGAACAGCTGAACATCCAGTCTTTGAGTATCGCCAACCAGGCGCCTCAGACAATTCTGGCTCTGTTCCGTTAAGATACGCCATCTTGAAGAAGGCGGCCCTCACGGGTCGCCTTTTTTCGTTAACAGTATATTTACGGCCTCCGTTCTAAAATAAGAACAGAATTCCATTTGTTGGTAGATACATGCAAGTCTCGTCAAACAACTCGCTGCTTTGGTACAAGCTGGCTTATGAACTGGAAGAGTCTCATACGAAAGTCTTTGAGGCCCAGCCCACCATTGCCCGTAACCTGAGCGTGTTTGAAGAGCAGATTGCCAGCATCAAATCCGTTGACGACCTTATGGACAATCGGACCATCCTGACCATGGTTCTGTCAGCTTTCCAATTAGAAAGTGAAATCGACAAACCGGCGATGGTCGAAAAAATCCTGACAGAAGATCCTGCAGACGAAGAAAGCCTCGTCAACCGATTGGTTGAACCGAGATGGACAAAACTGGCACAAGCGCTGTCCGGTCTGAAAAACGACCCCTTTTTCTTTCAGAACCAGGACAATGTCGATGCCATTCTGGAAGGATACAAAACCAACGAATATGAAAAATTCGAGGGTGAAAATGCTGACGGCGTGCGCGAAGCGATGTATTTCAAGCGTCTTGCAGGAGACATTGAAACCATACAGCAGATTATCGCTGATCCGGCAATGATGCAGGTCGTTCGTGTAAGCCTCGGGCTACCTGAAACCTTTCAGGCACTGAGTTTCGATCAGCAATTGGAGCGCCTGGAAGATAAATTTGATGTAACGGACCTTCAGGACCCGGAAAAGATCGACGAAATCATTGAGCGGTTTCTGATTTTCACACAGGTCAACAATAATGATCCAACCGCCAACCCCATGCTGACCCTGTTTCAGCCTATCGGGAACGGAGAATTTGTCGGACCACAACCTATTCAGATAGATTTTTCTGTTTAAATAATCACCCCTTTCCTCCCACAAGCTTTAAATTCTCAACAACTATGACCTCTGCCATACCCGGCGGACAGGGCACTATTTTGCCTGCCCAGAGGGTTATTTCTGCCGTGAAGTTTTTTCCTACCCTCCTCTTTTCAGGACAATTTCTGCCGATCTAATCCCCACATAAATCACTCTTTTTTCCCAGTTTTCTGCGAGTTTTCAAAACTGGCACACCCTTTGCTTCTGTAGTTGCGAGTGAATATTGCAATTCATCGATTGCGTGAGACAAGACTACAGGAGAATTAAAATGGGTCTTTCTATTAATACAAACACAACTGCCATGGCGGCGTTGCGTACCTTGTCGTTGACACAAACGTCATTGAGCGAAACTCAGCGACAGATTGAAACCGGTCTGAAAGTTGCCGAGCCAAAAGACAACCCGGCATCCTTCACCATTGCTCAGGCCATGCGCGGCGACATCGCCAGCCTTGAAGCCATTGAAGAAGGTCTGACCTTCGGGCAGGCAACTGTGAGCATGGCAAATGCCGGAGCGCTGCAGATATCAAATATTCTAATTGATATTAATTTGAAAGTGACCCAGGCCTTTAATGACGGCCTTGATGTGGCTGTTCTGCAGGAAGAAGTGGATGCGCTGGTTGCAGGTATCACCTCAACCGTGAATACAACCATCTTCAACGGGGTGAACCTGATTGATGGTGTCAGCCCTGACTTGGACGTATTGACCGGGCTTGGTGGCGTCACACAGACGGTCGCCAATCAGGATTTACGCGTAGCAACTCTTGGCCTCGCCGCACTTGATCTGACAAACCCTGCTGCCTCTCTGGCCTCCGTGCAAGCAGCGGAAGGCCTTGTTGGGGACGCTATCACGGCACTTGGTACGTCAGCTAACAGTCTTGACGGACAGGCAGAATTTACGCAGTTGCTGACAGATAAACTGAAAGAAGGCTTGGGTATTCTTGTGGATGCAGATCTGGCGGAAGCCAGCGCGGCCTTGCAGGCTCTGCAGACGAAAGAACAGCTGGGTATTCAGTCCCTGTCGATTGCCAATGCGCGGCCTCAGTCTATTCTTCAGTTATTCCAGTAAAAGTAAGTATTTCGTAAGAATATTCAGAAATAATATTTTTCTAGTATTGGAATGAATGAGAATAATGAATGTCTGTAGCTGCCTATCAAAAAGCTAATCAGAATACAGAAAATCCGAAACAAAGAGAGTATCGGGCTTTCGCAATGCTCACTCGTGCTATGGAAGAAGCCGAGGCCGACGATCAAATGGCAAAAGTAAGGGCCGTTGCAAAAAATCAGCAACTCTGGCTCACTTTGCAGAAAGATCTGATTTCCGAGGAGAATGGTTTACCCAAGGAACTCAAAGGCCAGCTTCTTTCCATTGCCCTCTGGGTGGCACGATATAGCGGTCCGGCCATGCGGGGAGAAGCAGAACTTGCCCCCCTTATCACGGTCAACAAGCAGATAATGGAAGGCCTGAAAGGCTCCGGTGATACCGGCGTCGAAGCTCAGGAGCCTGTGAGGGACACCTCCCAACAACCCGTCGACAGCACTCTCTAACAGCCGAGATCAAACCCGGCTATTAATAACCTAGTTCTCTGGCGGTTGAAACAAAGACAGAAACGCCAGCATATCAATTATACTGCCGTCGATCTCAACATCTCCTGAGGCAAATGCGATCGCAGCGTTTCGCCGGCGGGCCAAAATCTCTTTCCACACAAATGTCTCTGTTCTAAGGGTCGCATCTGGATTTTCCGGAAATTCGTTGACCACCTCAGCCACACCTTTTCGAACGAGGATTCCAAATTTCTCTCCCGTATCCGTAAAGTCAAACCCGATCGTTGTCTCGACATCCGCTGATTTTTCGGCGTCCAGGCTGACCCGCATGGCATGCATATATTGGGAAATCGGAAAGGATGCCAGCATGCCATCTGGGATCATCGCGGGATTAGGCTCTGCCATCTTCAGCCCATTCTGCTCAAGCGCCTGAGTCAGATAATAGTTTCGGCTATTGGCACTGATCTGAACCTTCGCCAGGCTGGTCAGTGCTTTTATGCGTGTCTCTGCCGCCACTTCATCTTCCGGGTCCAGGACAAGCAGATAATCGGTCAGCTGCAGGGCCCATTGCAATTGTCCGTTATCAAAGGCCTGAACAGCATTCGCCCGCAAAGTTTCAACCCCGCCTGCGAGGTTGGCCATATTGTCTGCTTCCGTCCTCTTCGGCAAGGCCTCCAGATCCGTAGCATTGCCGCCAAACCAGCCGAGATATCCGGTAAATACAGAGCGGACAGACCAGTCCACACGGCCATAAAATTCCTGTAAATAGGGCTTTTGCGCCAGGTGCGGTGGCAGCTTGACCTTTTCTACAATTTCCCTCAGATCCAGCCCGTCATTCATCGCTTTGACGGTTTGGTCATGGATATACTGAATGGCATCACGGTAATCTGTCAGGTTTTGATAGATGCGCTCCTGACCCACAACCGGGCGGGTATGGCTCGGGACCAAAATCTCCGGTTTCAACGCCCGCATTTTATCCAGGCTCCTCACCCAGTCCATAACGTCTCGATAAGACGTTCCCCGAATAGCGTAGAGATTGGGGAAGCTATGATAATAATTGTCTCCGGGCAGGAGGATTTTCTGATCCGGAAGCCAAACGAATATCTGGTCTGGCGTTTCTCCCGGTGCAAAATGCAGCTCCATTTTAACACCAGCGACTTCTATCTCCGTCATTTCCCCGGAAAATGTCTTCGTTGGGCGTCTCAGATCCACCAAAGTGTCCGGGCCCTGATCAAGGAACAGGGAGATCCCGGCGTTGACGCGGGCCTCCTTTGGCAGGAACGTCCCAAACTGACGCATGGAGCGTTTGTAGATGATCGGCCGGATCACCTGAAGAATTTTATCGATATGTTCTGGTGTGGTCACATAGCTGTAGATTTCGGGG
The DNA here is from genome assembly GCA_024743055.1 of Pseudomonadota bacterium. Taxonomy (GTDB): domain Bacteria; phylum Pseudomonadota; class Alphaproteobacteria; order Sneathiellales; family Sneathiellaceae; genus Sneathiella. Next base: position 136,421 of record JANSXH010000010.1, on the reverse strand, counting down.
TTATCGTCTCCCACAAACACCCCGGATCCCAGCACATGATCTGCATGATTATGGGTATAGATGATGGCTTTGACCGGTTTGTCAGTGATCTTGTCAAATTCCGCCTTCACCTTGCGCGCCACCCCAACGCTTTCAGTGGTATCGACGACGATCACGCCATCTGTCCCCTCAATGAGGATGGAATTAGCCAATCCATACCCAATGGCGACGTGGACATTATCTGCAACCTGGACAACACCCTTTTTAAATTCCGCTGAATGCGCCCGTAAGCTGTCGTTAGCAGAAGGCTCATTTGTACTTTGTTCAGTTGGTGCCTCTTCGCATCCTGTGACGATCAGGCCGCAAAAAATTAACAGTGCCGGCATCAAACGCATGTGGTCCCTCATTATCTCTATTTATTTGATTTTTAGATACTAGATACTTTATTCTAATTATGTCAATATGGCTTTCGAAATTTCTTTTTTGGCGATATGGGTAAAGGTCGAAAGGATTTTGTTTTGGGAAATCGGGAAAAAATCATCCTGGCCGCCAAGGATCTCTTTAACGAGCATGGGGCTGCCAATGTCGGGACCAACAGGATTGCTGCCCATCTCGGCATCAGTCCCGGAAATCTCTATTACCATTTCAAAAACAAGGAAGAGATTATCCGGGCGATTTTTCCGGAAATCAACCTGGCGACAGAACAGGCTCTTGCCATTCAGCAAAAAGAGCTGCCGCCCGAGGCACAGCTTGTAAATATCCTTAAGAGCTGGATGTCAGTTGTCTGGGACTACCGGTTCTTCTATGGCAATATGGTTCAGCTCCTGCGCAATGATCCGGAGCTACAGTCTCTTTATGTCGCGCGGCGCAAACTCACCCTTGCCTTTCTGAAATCCGCTTTTCTGGAGGCATCAAAGCAGCGTCATGATGGCGCGCCCAAGCTGACCCAGAAGGATGCGGAGATGCTGTCCACGAATGTATGGATCATTGCGCTAAACTGGATCCGCTTTTTGCAGGTGGAAAAATCGGATGATGAGATCTCCCAGGAAGAGATCACCTCCGGTGCCTTTCAGGTCTTCGCCATTATCACCCCCTATCTGGATGCGGAAACCCGACAGGCCATGGAGGACGAGCTTAGAAAGCAACTGTAGGTGACTGGGTTTCAAAATCCGGTAAATTGATACTGCGTCCCTTTCCTATCCCTTCTCAATCCCTTAACATTGTTAAATCGAAGATACGTAAGGGACATGCCATGAGCTGGGAAAAAGAAGCCCAAGAAATCGAAAAAATGCGCCAGCTGGCGCAGGAACAAGGCGGCAAGGATGCTGTCGCTGTTCAGCATTCAAAAGGACGCCTGACCATTCGGGAGCGGATAGACGGCGTTCTGGACCCAGATACCTTCCAGGAGCATGGCCGCATCGCCGGGTCTGCCGAACGGGATGATCAGGGCAATCTCACGTCCTTCTCGCCTGCGAATTACATCACGGGTCTTGGTAAAATTAATGGCCGGGCAGTTGCTGTGGGCGGAGAGGATTTCACCTTAAAGGGCGGCTCCCCTAATGCCGCCGGTTTGCGTAAAAGTGTCTATGCCGAGGAGCTGGCCAGCCAGTTCCGTGTCCCCCTTGTCCGGATGCTGGAGGGCGGGGGCGGCAGTGTCGCAAAGGGCAAGGGGGGATCTGGAACGGTTGGCAGTCCCGTGTATGAGAAACCCAGATTTCTCTCCATCGCAAAAATCATGGGGGAGGTTCCGGTCGCTTCTGCCGCCCTCGGCCCGGTTGCCGGGTTTCCCGCGGCGCGTTTTGCGGCCTCACATTTTTCTGTCATGACAAAGGAGACAGCTCAGATCCTGATCGCCGGTCCGGCCCTTGTCGATCGGGCCCTTGATATCAAAATGACCAAGGAGGAATTGGGCGGGGTACAGGTTCATAGCAAGAACGCCGTGGCCGCCAATGTCGCTAAGGATGAGGAAGACGCCTTTGATCAGATCCAGACCTTTCTGAGCTATCTGCCGTCAAACGTCTGGGAGTTGGCGGAGAAGGTTGAGACGGAAGATTCTCCGGAGCGCCGCGATGAAAAGCTGCTGTCGATCGTCCCCCGCAACCGTCGCCAACCGTTTGATATGCGCAAGCTCATTAAAATGGTCATTGATACGGGCAGCTTTTTTGAGATGGGCAAGGCCTATGGCCCCAGTCTCATCACCGGCTTCGCTCGCCTCAATGGCCATTCCGTAGGCGTTATCGGAAATGACTGTCGCTTCTACGCCGGCGCCATGGGGGCCAATGCCGCGCAGAAAGTGCGCCGGTTCATTGAGCTTTGCGATACCTTTCATATTCCCATCATCAACTTCACCGATGAGCCGGGTTTCATGATCGGCCCGGAATCGGAAAAAGACGGGACGATTAAATACGGCACCTCTGCGGTGGCCGCCGCGGTCATGTCCGTCGTCCCCTGGGCAACGGTGATAATCAAGAAAACCTTCGGTGTTGCGGCCGCGGCGCATTTTAGTGATGAGGGATATGTTCTGGCCTGGCCGAGCGCGGAAATGGGGGCACTACCGGTTGAGGGCGGGGTCGCCGTCGCCTTTCGCCGCCAGATTGAGGCCTCTGATAATCCGGAAGCCTTGCGGGCCGAGCTTGAAGCCGACCTGGCGGCGCAGCAATCACCCTTCCCAAGGGCAGAAAGCTTCAATGTTCATGAGGTCATCGATCCGCGGGAGACCCGCCCGGCCCTCTGTCAATGGATCGACTGGATCGGGCCGAAGCTGGACAGCCTGAAGGGACCCGTGACGTTCTCATATCGACCCTAATGGATTTACGCCAATTCGCTCTTTTGGTAATATCTGAGCAAACAACATCTATATAGAAGATTCTCTATATAGATGTTTCTCTATATAGATTTAAGGATAAGAAACATGACAGCCTCCATGAAACTCACCGTCGAAGGATGGAACAACGGCGACAAAATTCCCGGAAAATTTGCCTTTGGGGTTCCGGATGCGACCGAGCATGTTGCCTTGAGCGATAACCTGAGTCCGGCCATGAACTGGTCCGATATTCCTGCAGGTACCAGATCCTTCGCGCTTATCTGTCATGACACGGATGTCCCCTCCTCCGGTGAGGATGTGAACCAAGAAGGAAAAACTGTACCGGCGTCCCTGCCGCGGGTCGATTTTTATCATCTGGTGCTGGTCGACATTCCGGGAAATTATTCAAGCCTCGCCGAGGGCGAGCTCAGTGATGGGGTGACCGCGAAGGGGAAAACTCCCGGCAAAAAGCTTTATGGCGTGACAGGGGTTAACAACTACACGGACTGGTTTGCGGGTGATCCGGATATGGCCGGAGACTATGGCGGATATGACGGCCCCTGCCCGCCCTGGAATGACAGCATTGTCCATAATTATCATTTTACGGTCTACGCCCTTGATGTCGAAAGTCTCGGACTGTACGGGTCCTTCACGGGTCAGGACGCCCTGGCAGCCATGGAAGGGCATATCCTCGCCAGCGGCTCTTACCTTGGGAAATACAGCCTGAATCCGGACGTCGCCATCTGACATTTCCCCGACTTTGTCGTCGACAGGCCGCCTATATACACTTGTATTCTCATTGAATTTGCCTATCTGTTAAGGGGCAAATTCATTGTGGGGAAGTAAGGATGACAGCGGTTACAGCGCTTGTTTCAGACGATAAATCCAATGCCAATAGTAATTACAGCATTTCAGTTGAACCTGCCCCGAACAGGATTCGAGGGTTTAAAGGATCGGTTTGCCTGATCGATACGACGGGTGCCCTGATCGTCCATGAAACCCATCATGTGCCGATTTACTACATCCCGCGCGAAGACGTGGCCATGGAGTATCTAACCCGCAACGACTTCCGAACCTTTTGCCCGTTCAAGGGGAACGCTTCCCACTGGTCCGTCAAAATCGATGACGAGGTTATTGAACAAGCCGCCTGGTCCTATGAAAAACCTTTGTTCGAAGGGGACCCTGTCCGGAATTACATCGCCTTTTATGGCGAGGCCATCGATAAATGGCTGGTTGGCGAAGAAGAGGAAAAGTTCCTAGCACCCCGTTTTATGATGTCAGAGCCCAGAACTCTCGTAGACTGGCTCATTCGCGGTGCCTGGAGCGCAAAGAACCATGTAGAGCTCACCAAACAGCTGGGAAGACGGCTTGTCGATACCGGTATCCCGGTTGTGCGCTTGAATGTTGCCTTGCGCCAGCTCCACCCCTTGATTGCGGGACGAAGTTTTATCTGGACGCGGGATCAGGACGAAGTCGAGGAGTTGAGTATCAAACATAGCAGCCTTCAAGATGAAATGTACCTGACCAGTCCGATGAAACTGGTCTCGGAAGGCCTCGGCGGTATTCGGCAAAAACTGAATGTCGATGAGAAGTTTGAATTTCCGATCATGGATGAGTTGAAGGAACAAGGCGCGACCGACTATGTCGCCCTGCCCCTTCCCTTTTCCGACGGCGTTATTCATAACCTCACTTTGACCTCCGATTCTCCGGAAGGCTTCTCCACCTCGGATCTGGGCCAGATTTTCGAAGCCCTCCCCTTGATTAGCCGGATGTATGAAGTTCACAAGGTCAAACAGGATTCGCAAGCCCTTCTGGAGACCTATCTCGGCAAATCCGCCGGGCATCAGGTCCTGAACGGATCGGTCAAAAGAGGCGATGGAGAAACCATCAAGGCCGTTATTTACTTTTGTGACCTCAGCGATTCCACCATGCTCACGGAGAAATTCGGTCAGCAGAAATATCTGGAGCTATTGAACCGCTTTTTTGACGCCTCGGCCGTCTCGGTGGTGGAAAATGGCGGAGATGTCCTCAAATTTATCGGCGATGCGATTCTTGCGATCTTCCCGATCAGTAACACCTCTGAGCAGGAAATCCATGACGCCTGCGAAAAAGCCCTGACGGCCGCCAAAGCCACCTTGGAAAAATTGCAAGGAGAGCCGGATGACATACCCCTGGGATGTTCAATCGGTCTGCATTATGGGAATGTGATGTATGGAAATGTCGGAAGCGAGGACCGGCTGGATTTCACGGTGATTGGATCGGCGGCCAATGAAACAGCACGCATTGGCGAGGTGTGCAAGGATGTAGGACAAGCAATCCTGATGTCCTCTGATGTTGCCTCCCACGTTCCGCAAGAAGTACGATCCATCGGCCGCTTTGATATGAAGGGAATCTCCGGGGAGAGAGAATTGTTCACATTTGAGACCCATGGAAGCCGCTAGTTTTTCAGAAAATACAGCCCCTGCCGATAAGGAGCAGTCAATTCGGGAAATAGAGGCCTGGCTTACCCAGGCGCTTCTCGGGGAGATACAATTTGGCAAACTGTTTTCCGAGTTTAGCAAGCGCATCGATGAAACCCTGTTTCCCGTGCTGCGCTCCCATGTCACCATGCGCCAGATACATCCGTATATCGATCATACGGATCTGACCTGGTATCGCGGCGGCATCATCAACACCAATTCTCAACCGAGGCCGGATCGGGATCGTCTGATCTGGACCCAGAGCCCCCTCTTTCACATGGTCGAGAATTTCATACCCGAAGCCAGATATGATCTGACGGACCCAGAGGTAGTTGGCCTGTTTCCCATTTTCACTGATTTTCAGGAGATGGGAATTACGGATTATATCGCCTTCCTCATCCCCTTCGGCGATATTGAGGTCGCAACCAAACGATCCGATGGGGTCGTAACTTCCTGGGCTACGGACCGGGAAGGTGGCTTTACGGAGGCTGAACTGGACATCTTGCGGCGACTGGTTTCCTTATTCTCCGTTGGCTCACGCATTCACAAACTGGATACGACCCTTGATGACAGCCTTGCCGCCTATCTCGGGCCCATAGCCGGCCAACAGGTTCTGGATGGAAAAAACCAGCGCGGCGACGGCGATGTCATTCAGGCCGTTATCTGGATTTGCGACCTAAGAGGATCGAGTGAACTGGCGGATACCCTTGCCATGCCAGAATATCTCGCTTTGCTGAACCAGTTCTTTGAATCGATGGCAAATGCTGTTATGGCGGAGAATGGTGAAATTCTCAAATTCATGGGCGACGGCTTTCTGGCAATTTTCCCGACCTCTCACGGCGAGGGGCTGGCTGACGCCGCAAACAGGGCCTTGCGTGCCGCCATAAATGGCGACCAGGCCCTTTCCTCTCTCGCCAGTGATGCCAAAAATCTGAAATACGGTATAGGCATTCATCATGGAGACGTGATGTTCGGCAATATCGGCGCGCAGGAGCGCCTCGATTTTTCCGTCATCGGACCAGCCGTCAATATGACAAGCCGCATTCAGGATCTGACTAAAGCGCTCGGCGTATCCTTGTTGGTATCGACCGACATTGCCGACAAGATCGACACCCCCTGGCGTCGCTTCGAAAATCAAAGCGTCCCCGGCCTGCAGGCGCCCATTGATGTCCTGACGCCTGCTGGAAGCTAGGCTGTTTTCTGCTCCCCATAGTTATTTCCGTTCTCTATGACCCATTCCTCTTTCTCGGCTGCCAATCGCCAATCCTTGAAATCGGGTAAGGACCATACAGCGTCGAAATAGGATGAACAAACCTCGTCCAGAGGAACGGTATGGCTACGAAAACGGACTGTCACCGGTGCGAAGAAGACATCCGCCAGACTAAGCTCACCGAACAGGTAGGGTCCCTTGTCCTGATATTTTTGGCGGCAGTCCCGCCAGATTTCGCAAATTCGTGCAATGTCCGCTTCGACCTCATCGGGAAGATCCCCGTAAGGCACCTGCTTTGACAAATCCATGGGGATGAATTCCCTCAAGGCCAAAAAGCTCGAATGCATTTCCGATACGACCGAGCGGGCATGTGCCCGGGTGATCTGTTCCGTTGGCCAGAGATTAGCCTCGGGTACCAGCTCCGCCAGATATTCACAAATGGCCAAGGTATCCCAGATGGCGCCTGACCCTATTTTCATGGACGGGACTTTTGGTGGCGCTGCCGGATTGGCGATTTTCAGTTCAGCATGGGAATCCGCCCGATAGAGCGGCACGACCACTTCCTCAAACTCGATACCGGAGAGTTTCATGGCAAGCCAGCCGCGCAAGCTCCAGGACGAATATCTCTTGTTTCCGATAATCAGGGTATGATGTTCCATTACATGATCCACTATTAAATAACCTATCAATGAAATGGCTTTTATATTAATATAATTACTAATCCAATATGATATTTTTTAATAATACTATGACATTTAGGTGGAAGCTGAGAAATGGCAGACTTACCCCCCATGAACTGGATTAGAAGCTTTGAGGTCGCGGGCAGGCACCTGAATTTAAGCCATGCGGCCACTGAGCTCGGGGTCACTCATGGTGCTATCTCCCGGCAGGTCTCCCAACTGGAGAAATGGCTGGACCAACCGCTTTTCCTGCGCTCACCCGGGGGTCTTACCCTGACCCGGCAGGGGGAGCAGTTGTTTGGCCATATCCAACAGGGATTTTCTCATATCAAGCTGGGGCTGGAGGAAATCAGTGCGCGCCAGGAACGCGACCATATCACTTTGACCGTGCTGCCGTCTTTCGCCATCCATTGGCTCGTCCAACGGCTCAGTAATTTTCAGGCGCGACGTCCTGATTTTGACATTCGGCTGCTGACAACCCGACGGCTTGTCGATCTGTTGAACGAAGATGTCGATCTCGGACTTCGATATGGCCTCGGTACCTGGCCTTCCCTTGAAAGTGAGCTTCTCTTGACCGATGAGCTGCATCTTGTTGCAAGCCCGTCCCTGGCTGGCAAGATCGACCCCACGGACCCTCAGCAGCTTCATGACAACCTGATCATGAGCGACAAGATTGATGAGGGGAACTGGCAGCGCTGGTTTGATAAGGCGGGTTTGAAGGTTCCGGACATCACCGACCGGCCGCTCTATGACGATACGGGAATTGCTGTGCAGGCCGCGTTAAAAGGCCAGGGAGTTGTGCTCGGGCGAAGCTCCCTGATTGAGCTTGATCTCGCGGAAGGCAGGCTGGTCGAGCTTTCTCCAATTACGGTTCCCAGTCCCTACGCCATGTATATCATTTATCCGCCGGGAAGCCGAAACAAGCCTATGATCGCGGCTGTCTGTGATTGGCTTCAATCGGAGGTGACACCCGCAGCCGCCTAGTGCCGCTCAATCAGCACCAGTCGAACGGCAAGGCCGATAAAGATGGTTCCGGAAATACGCGAGATCCATTTTGCCGCGCCCGGCTTTGAGAGAAGCATCCGGCCCGCGCCGCCGGAAAACACGCCAACTCCGCCATTACAAATTAAACTGGTTAAATTGAAAATAATACCCAATGTCAGGATTTGCAGGCCAATCGAGCCGCTCTGGACGGACACGAATTGCGGCAGGAAGGCGATGAAAAATATCGCGACTTTCGGATTGAGGATGTTCGTCATCACACCGCGATGAAAGACAGTGGTCAGGCGAACCGGATTTAGATGCGGACGGCTGAGATCCGCATTCTTTTGGCGGAAATTTGTGACGCCGATCCAGAGCAGATAGCCAGCCCCGGCAAACCTCAGGATGTCAAAGGCGAGCTCTGAGCTATTGAAGATGGCGGTGACACCGATAATTGCCAGCAGGATATGAACAAGCGCACCCCCTGAAATGCCAAGGGCCGCGACAAACCCAGCTTTCGGACCCTGTTTAAGTCCGGTTGCGGCCGTGAATAGCATATCCGGTCCCGGGGTGAGATTAAGCGCCAGGGCCGACACGATAAAGAGGCCAAGCTGGGCAAAGTCAAACATGGTCGCCTCTTAGCCTTTCTTAGAAAGGATGACAGCCTGCGCGACCAGCATTCGATTTGTTGTGGGATCGAAGGTTGCCGCGGGGCTCCCATAAAGCTCATATCCCTCGTCAAGCGCATCGCTGACACGGAGGCAAAAGGCGTGGGTATCTTCCCCGGTCAGTAATCGATAACGAGGTTTGTCAGTGTCGGTCATTTTTCGAATTACCTGATTAAAAAACTTAACTGGGACGTCGTCGTTGTCTGAGCAATAACATAACGCTTAGGGCAACGCAAAAGGCACCCCCGATGATATAGTTGGTTTGCAGAGGGCGCACATTCTGCCGCAAGGAGAAAAACTTTTGCGATATCTTCGCCTTGTCCGGTGTCATTGTCCAGTTGAGGGAATAAGCCTCTGCCTCCGTCACGGAAAATGTCGCCAGGACCTGATCAATTGATTTTGTCTCAAAGGTTGGCGTCGCGTCCTCAGCGCCGTCCCGGTGTTTTTGGTTTATGTCGAAAAGGACCTCATCCCCTGGCCCGACCAGTTTCATGGCGTAGGTAAACGCCGTCGATTCCCCGCCGCTGATCTCTATTTCATAATCTGCCTGCAGGAGCGCTCTCAACGGGTTCATTGACGGATCGAGGGGTGGCAGGCTCAATGTGCCCTCTGTCCCGTCCAGGCTTGACCGGAAGACCTCTTCCCCGCTCTTGTTATAGTCATATCCGGCCCAGCCCAACATCAGGACCCCGGCAACAATCGGTAACAGCACCAGAAATCGCATCACTCTTCCTCTTCGCCCTGCTTGACAAAGAAGGCGCCGAGAGAGGCTGCAACCAGACCCTGGAGCGGCCCGAGCCAGAGGTTGGACTGGTTCATCAACTCAATCGGGCCAATTGCTGTCAGGGGCTGGACGAGAATGGTGGAGAAGACAATCAGCAAATAGAAGACCGATAGTCCCACCGCGATCAGATACATAAACCGGTCCGCGGGTTTGTCATCCGCCGATCCGTTCAGGGCATCAAACACCATCACCGTGACGATCAAGGACAAGGTCGGCATCACGCTTGGCAGGAACCAACCCCAGGCGTCCTGGGTTAGATCACCATATTTTCCAAAAAAGGACTGACCGAGAAGCACCAGGAAAATCGCCCCGCCAATCAACAGCCAGATCATTGCCAGCCGCCGTTTGCAGCGGGACATTAAGGGAGGGGATTTTACTGACTGAGCGCCGACCATAGCTTCGCCTTTTCAAGATGAGTTTTACCCTGTAACCAGTTTCCAGCAAATTTCGAGGGCTCGGTCTCCGGCTTTTCAAACACATAGACCAGAGCCGTCGACAGATGATCCTCTGTAAATTCCGCCTTGGCGATATCTTTCTGCAGGGCATTGGCACCGCTGGAAACCCAGGCCTCCGCCACTTCCCGATCCGCATCCCCGGACTGGCTAAAGGCTTCTTCGGAAACAATAAAGACAATGATCCGGTAATAGCCCGTCTTGGCAAGGAAAAGGCTGCTGAGATATTCCGTAAAGCTGATATCGAACCGGGGCTTGATGTCCGCCGACCATCTCTCATCGCCCGCTATCGGTGTCCCATCCTCATGGATTTTTTCAAGCTTGGTCGCAAGCGCGAAGCCGTTTTCGCGGAACCGGTAAAAGCTGGTCTCATAATACCCGCCCGCATCCAGCGCCTTGAGTATTTTGTCGGAAACCTGCTTCAAAGTAGGATTGGGCTCCCCTTCCTTTAGAAAAAACCGATTGGGAATAACCTCCCGGGCCGACGCAATCGGCGGATTATCCGGGAACACAGGATATCCATCATCTGGCCTAAAGGGGGAAGCTGTTGCGCCTTGTTTTACGGGTTGTGGTGATGGTTTGGGTTTAACAGTTGCTGATTTTGAACCTTGCCCCGAGAGTGTGCCAGTTATTTTCTTCGCGGATTTCTTAACAGTGCTAACACCTTTTTTTACGGCGTTCTTGGCCTTACTAAAAATACCGTTCTTTTTCTTCGCCGTTGGCTTCGTCGTTACCTTTCCGGCCGTACTTGGTTTTTTAGTAACAGTGGGAGCCTTTGAACTTGGCTTTTTGACTGCCCCGGTAGTTGGCTTTGACGGCATGGTCGGCACTATGGGCTTTGCCACCACTACTTGAGAGGGCGCAGCAGCGGTTCCGAAGCCGCTAAACTGCAGGACCTGCCAACCCAGAGCGACTGTCGACAATAAAACTAGAGCACTCGCAACGACCCTGCTCCTCGGCCAGATAACATGCCGAATTAGTTTTGAAACTATAGTGCCTACTATCAATGAAAGAACAACGAGCAAGGCCAGGATAAGCAGAGGTGCAGCATCCGCCCCACCAATGATCGACATTCCATAAGAGAAATACAAGTCTGACAACAGGAAGAAAGCGGCCGCCGATAGCAGCAAAATCAAGAAAAACCGGGCGATTGATTTTAGCATAACGCGTTCCCCCGAACCGGGCCCTACTCGACCCAAGCTAACTGCCCACTGAAGATGTCAAGACTACGAGAATTCGAGAAAATGACAACCTGTATTCAATCAAAGAATAATATAATAGGACTTCTTAATCAGATCTTTCTTTTTTGACTTTTTCGCAAATTTCCACACTATCCGCCGAGAACGTGACGAAGATCAAAGAAATCCGTTTTCAATCCACCATATAGGGAGGAACCACATTTTTGGAATTGAAAAGGATCTGATCATGTATAAATTCGCTCTTCTCCTCTTTCTGGCGCTTGCTGCCTGTACGACAACGACAACTTCAAACTATTCACCTGAGAGCAGCCGGGAATTTATGAAATCTTTACCCTAGCAGGCCACCGGTAATTACCCCTATTATCAAGCCCGAATTTAAGGAGATTGGACCATGGGAACTGCTGTCATTGTTGGCGCCGGAGAGGGACTATCTGCATCACTCGCCCGTAAATTGAGTGCGCGCGGGCACAACTTGCTGCTGGCCGCCCGCAATACGGATAAGCTTGGTGCCTTACAGCAAGAGACAAATGCAACCCTTGTGACCTGTGACGCGTCAGATCCGGGTGACATGCAAACCCTGTTTGCGAAGGCAGATGAGCTGGGCGGGCCACTTGATATCGCGATCTACAATCCGTCTGCACGGGTCAGAGGTGGCATCACCGAGCTAGAACCCGCAGCCGTGAAATCTGCCATTCTTACCACGGCCTATGGTGCGTTTCTGATGGCCCAGCAAGCAGCACAACGTATGATCCCGGCAGGGCAAGGTGCCATTCTCTTGACCGGCGCGTCTGCTGGTGTAAAGGGTTACCCAAACTCTTCGACTTTCGCCATGGGCAAATTTGCGCTGAGGGGCTTGGCCCAAAGCCTTGCACGAGAACTCCATCCCCAAGGTATTCATATCGGCCATTTTGTCATTGATGGCGGCATTCGAAATACGAACCGCCCAGAGCGAATTGACGCAGCAGACAATCCGGATTCTATGCTGGACCCGGAAGCAATTGCCGACAGTTACTTACATTTCCTTGACCAGCCTCGTTCAAGCTGGGCCTGGGAAATTGAACTAAGGCCGTGGGTCGAGAAATTTTAGAGGTAATTGCAAGGGGCATCCCTAATGGGAGAAGAAAAAGAAGATTACCAAACCTGGGATAAGCTTACTTATGTTGATGTGCCAGGTGGTAAGGTCGCCTGTTATATTTATAATGATGATCCTTCATTGCCATCCATCCTTGCCCTGAACGGCGGACCTGGACTGCCCTGTGACTATATCCGGGACTCCCACTGCTTCCTTGCAGATCAAGCCTATCGGTTTATTGCCTTTGACCAATTTGGAACCGGCCGAAGTGATCGTTCTGAAAATCTGAGCCTGTACAAAATGGCGCGATATTGCGAAGAGGTGGAAGCGGTTAGAAAATCTCTGATAGGTGGGCCCGTTCATCTCCTTGGCCACAGCTGGGGAGGCTGGCTCGCGATCGAATATGCCTGTCACTACAAAGAAAATCTGGCGTCCCTCATCCTGGAAGATACCTGTGCAGATATACCGCTCCTTATATCAGAACTAAATCAATTGAGGTCTGCACTCGGTCCGGAAACAGTTCAGATGATGATAGCCCATGAAAAGGCCGGCACGTTCGACCACCCAGAATACAAAGCGGCAATCACTCTTCTGGACTATCGCCATGTTTGCCGCCTGAAGGAAAGGCCCGCCGCCTTCAACCGCTCCGTCGACAATATGTCTGAACATATTTACGAACATATGCAAGGCGCCAACGAATTCATTTACACCGGAGAGCTGGCCACCTGGAACCGCGCACCGGACATTCACAAGGTAACCTGTCCGGTTTTGATTATTGTCGGTGAATATGATGAGATCACACCTGCTTGCGCAAAACAAATGCACCAGGGTTTTCCTAATGCCGAATTGAAGCAGTTTTCAAATTGCTCCCATACACCCTTTTTCGAAGATCCAGAGAACTTCAGGAAAACTCTATTTAATTTTTTAAATGGGCTTGGCTCAGGCTATTCGTAAGGCAGCATTTTTTTGGCTTCTTAATTCCAGTTGTTACAAGATTAAGTGTTAGAACTTATTTCACAGTCAATTGCCCATGCGATTCGCATAAATCATCAGTTTTCCCGGCCCATATCTAAATTTCCGCCAGATAACGTCTCTGGCGGACGGTTATAAAAATGGGATCAATTCCTATGAAGAAAATGAAAGAACTGGGTTTCACGCCTGCATTCAAAATGCTGCTCGTAGCAGTGGCCCGTTTTACCTTCATCTTGAAAGAATAGAATGGAAATTAATGGTGCCGCCGGGTGGATTTGAACCACCGGCCTCTCCCTTACCAAGGGAGTGCTCTACCCCTGAGCTACGGCGGCGACTATAAGATTGCTGCAGTCTGAGCAACCAGCTTTGCTTGGCGCTGTATATAAGAGCAAGAAGGGTTCTGCAATGGCAAATTTGCGCTTAAGCAAAAACTTGTCTATTGAAGACGAAATCTATTCACAGCATATCCGGCAAAGAGCAATGACCGATTCAAAAGATCAACGACAGAAGAAGTCTGATCAAAAGCAATCAGAAAAAGCTGCAAGACTTTCTGAGGCTCTCAGAGAGAACCTTCATAAGCGCAAAAATCTGCAACGCACGCGTGGCGAGACAGCCCCGGATCCCATAAAAAACAAACAGCGGCTTGGTGAATAGCCGGAGATGTATTTGATCTTGGCCCTGCCCTATTCTGGCGTTAGTATGCCGCCCCTCAAACCTGAAATGACCGGAGAAGCCCAGTATGTCCATCTTGTCGGATAAATGGATCAGATCAGCCGCCCAAGAAAACGCAATGATCGAACCTTTTGTTGAAAGCCAAAAACGGGAAGGCACCATCTCATATGGTCTGTCTTCCTACGGCTATGACGCTAGAGTTTCGGACGAATTCAAGATTTTTACCAACATCGATTCGGCAACAGTCGATCCGAAATCCTTTTCCAACGACAGTTTTGTTGATCGTAAGACAGATGTCTGTGTGATTCCGCCAAACTCTTTCGTTCTGGCGAGAACCGTCGAGTATTTCCGGATACCCCGAGACGTGCTTGTAATATGCCTTGGAAAATCTACTTATGCGAGATGCGGAATTATTGTCAATGTTACCCCGCTTGAGCCGGAATGGGAGGGACATGTCACCCTGGAATTTTCCAACACAACACCGCTTCCCGCCAAGATTTACGCCAATGAGGGAGCCTGTCAGTTTCTGTTTTTAAAGGGCAATGAGCCTTGCGAAACGTCCTATCTCGATAGGGCTGGCAAATATATGGGGCAACAGGGAGTAACTCTGCCAAAGCTTTAAACGGCTCAAAATGCAAATAAATATTATCAGACTGCGGATCGGGATATAAATAATCTTTTTAAATTCGATTTAGAATAGTGCTGTTTTCTTTTCATTTTGTTGAAAAATCGGCTAAAAAAAGACTTGTGAGCAATTTTTAATACGATTGATATTCTTCTAAGAGTTGAAATCAATACATTCGACAAGAGTGGGAAAATTTTCATGGATAGCATAGCAATACGGGGCGGAAAGCCGCTGCATGGGAAAATTGAGATAAGCGGCGCTAAGAATGCCGCTTTACCGTTAATGGTCGCAAGCCTGTTAACCGAAGAGACACTAACTCTGACAAATCTTCCGCATGTCGCGGATATTTCCACATTGACTAATCTGCTATGCCACCACGGCAGTTTGGCCGTGATGAATGGTCAGCAATCCGGTGCCGGTAGCAGTAGCGGACGGACGTTATCTCTTACTGCGCGTGATATCACCAACACGGAAGCACCCTACGATATCGTTCGGAAAATGCGAGCTGGAGCGTTGGTGATGGGGCCTCTCTTGGCACGCGTTGGTAAGGCAAGGGTATCGTTGCCAGGCGGATGTGCCATCGGCACCCGGCCAATGAACCTGCATATTACAGGTCTGGAGCAAATGGGAGCAGAGATTGATATCGTTGGCGGATATATGGAAGCCACCGCTCCAAACGGACTTTTTGGAGCAGAAATCAGATTTGATACTGTTTCTGTTGGTGCAACAGAGAATCTTCTGATGGCAGCCTGCCTGGCCGAAGGAGAGACGGTTTTGGAAAACGCCGCGCGAGAGCCGGAAATCTCAGATCTGATAAAATTGCTGCGTCAGATGGGAGCCGATATTGATGGCGAAGGTACTGATCGACTTCTTATCCGCGGTGTTGATCGCCTGTATGGCACTGAAT
The DNA here is from genome assembly GCA_024743055.1 of Pseudomonadota bacterium. Lineage (GTDB taxonomy): Bacteria > Pseudomonadota > Alphaproteobacteria > Sneathiellales > Sneathiellaceae > Sneathiella. The sequence goes on along the minus strand of JANSXH010000010.1, from coordinate 120,958 downwards.
ATCGGGTTATGCCAGATCGTATCGAAACAGGCACATATGCCATCGCTGCTGTCATCACTGGCGGGGAAATAGAACTCCTCAATACCTCCGCAGATCTTGTCAGATCCGTACTGGACGTCTTGATAGAAGCCGGCGCCGACGTAACTGAGTCTAAAAACAGCTTCATAATCTCACGCAAGTCGAAACGGCTGAATGGCGTTGATATCATGACTCTACCTTATCCTGGATACCCTACGGATATGCAGGCACAAATGATGGCTTTGATGACAATCGCTGACGGCGCAGCAATGATTACGGAAACAATTTTCGAAAATCGTTTCATGCATGTACCGGAATTGTCACGTCTTGGCGCCAACATAACTGTACATGGACATTCAGCGCTTGTTCGTGGCGTGGACCATCTGGTTGGGGCCCCAGTCATGGCGACGGATTTGCGTGCATCCGTATCTCTTGTGCTTGCGGGCTTGGCAGCAGAGGGAGAAACGGTTATCAATCGTGTATATCACCTGGATCGCGGATACGAGCGATTGGAAGAAAAGCTTGCAGCTTGCGGTGCGGATATCGAAAGGATCAGCAGCGGCGGCTGACAAAGCATGTAATAGGATAACATGATGCCTGAGGGCCTAAAACTTGTCGCCGCAAATACTGACGATCTCGAAATTCTGTCAGCCGCCCTTGAAGGCACCATTACCTCACCCGGAGAAATGAGCTTTCTCCGGTCGAGGCGGGCGTTCACATTAATGGGCAGCCGTTTCAAATGGGAAGATGTTACAGACGAAGTTGACCAGCATGGGGCGTGGTTCCGAATCCGATCAGGTGTCTATGTATCTGATGTCCTAGCCGTTCAATCATCTGGAATTTCACAATCCACGCCCACAGAAGTCCTTGAACTGCTGAACATCTCTGTCGAGATGAAAGACGATATCGCAGCCGATATTTGTCTTGAGTTTGCAGGGGGCGGCACGATAAAACTCGACGTCGAATGTATAAATGTCACCTTGACTGATGTCGATAAGGCCTGGCAAACCGAGCAAAAGCCTGTGCATGAAGATACGTCGGCACCTAAGGACAATTAGATCCAGGTCCCTAAGGCAATATCGTCAACAACAATGCGAGATGGAGTAGTTTGGTGTCTTCGAGTGAAGAATTGGTAATAGCCCTGCCAAAGGGCCGTATTTTAAAGGAAGTAATGCCGCTTATCCGTCGTGTCGGGATTGAGCCGGAAGCTGCCTTTGATGATCCAGATAGTCGTCTATTACAATTTCGCACCAATCATCCGAATATATCTATTATCCGTGTCCGCTCCTTTGATGTGGCTACCTTTGTTGCCTTTGGCGCAGCACAGCTCGGTGTTGCCGGCAATGATGTGCTGCTTGAGTTCGATTACCCGGAGATCTATGCACCTGTAGATCTCGATATCGGGCATTGCTATATCGCCGTCGCTCAGCCAAAGGACATGGTTGATGACAGTGATCCTGCTCGATGGAGCCATATCAGGGTTGCAACGAAATATCCGAATTTAACCCACAAATTCTTCGCAGCTGCCGGAATACAGGCAGAATGCATCAAGCTGTCCGGAGCCATGGAACTGGCGCCTGGATTGGGATTATGCAGACGAATTGTGGATTTGGTTTCCACGGGTTCAACACTACGAGCCAATGGGTTGGTAGAAGTGGAAAAAATCCTAGACATTACGTCTCGCCTCGTCGTTAATCGCGCGGCACTAAAAACAAGATCAGTCGAGCTCAACGGATTGATCGAGAAGTTTAGGGAGGTCGTAAATGCCGCTTAAGCTTAGCACCCAGGACGCCGATTTCGAAACCCAATTCCGAAGCCTCCTTAACCAGAAGCGCGAAACTGACGATGATGTCACAGCAGTAACAGCTGCTATCCTGGCAGAAGTGAAAACCAACGGTGATCAGGCGCTGCTCGATTACACCAATAAATTTGACCGTTTGGGCCTTTCTGCGGCCAGCGATCTTCGGATCTCGGCGGAGGATATCACCAGGGCTGTCTCAGATTGTGAGGAAGCAACCTACGAAGCTCTCAAACTGGCGGCAGATCGAATTACGTCCTATCACGAGCGTCTCTTGCCGGACGACCTAAACTATGAAGATGTGGATGGCGTCAGCCTAGGGTATCGATGGACTGCCATAGAAAATGTTGGTTTGTATGTACCGGGAGGACTGGCAACATATCCCTCTTCAGTGCTAATGAATGCCATTCCGGCAAAGGTGGCGGGAGCCTCACGTCTTGTCATGGTTGTTCCGACCCCGGATGGCGTTGTAAATCCCCTTGTCCTGGCTGCAGCGGATCTTTGTGGGATTGAGGAAATTTACCGGATCGGTGGCGCTCAGGCGATTGGAGCATTGGCCTATGGGACAGATATGATTGCTCAGGTTGACAAAATCGTGGGCCCTGGAAATGCCTATGTTGCCAACGCCAAAAAACAGGTGTTCGGTACCGTCGGCATCGACATGATTGCCGGGCCATCAGAAATTCTGGTTGTTGCCGATGGAAACAATGATCCTGCCTGGATTGCCGCTGATCTACTCAGCCAGGCAGAGCATGACCCCGTAGCCCAGAGTATCTTGATCACAGATAATGCTACGTTCGCAGACGCGGTGAGTGGTTCTATTGAGAGCCATCTGAAAAACCTTGACCGAGCTGACATCGCAGCTGAAAGCTGGAAATCATATGGAGCGGTCATAATTGTCGAAAACCTGGAGGAGGCTGCTCCTCTCGTCGATCACATTGCCCCGGAGCATCTGGAGCTCTGCGTTGACGACCCGGATAGCCTGGCAGCATCCATAAAACACGCTGGCGCTATTTTTCTAGGCCGTTATAGTCCGGAAGCCATCGGCGATTACATTGCCGGCCCAAATCACGTGCTTCCTACTTCTCGCACAGCACGTTTTTCCTCCGGTCTTTCGACCTTGGACTTTGTCAAACGCACCTCCCTTATCCGCCTTAACGCCGAAAGTCTTGGCAAGATAGGCCCTGCTGCGGTTAAACTGGCAGAAGCCGAAGGATTGGATGCGCATGCGCTGTCAGTCGCCATACGGCTGAATATGCCAAGATAGCAACGGGAAACAGTACGTGTCTGAGATCTCCAGTAATCATCATATTGCCAAGATTGCCCTTGATGAAAAAACCGTTGTACGGCGCAATGCGGATATCGAGCACGAGCGGAAAGTTGCTATATTTGACCTGCTGGATCAAAACAGTTTCATTTTGAATGGTTTTGAAAATCAAGGACCCTATTCCGTTCATCTCAGCATAGAGGACAATCGACTGATATTTGATGTCCGCACAGAAGATGATGAAACGGAATTGGTTCGTATCCCTCTACCTGTGATTACTTTCAGGCGCATCATCAAAGACTACTTTCATGTTTGCGAAAGTTACTTTGATGCCATCAAAACGGCCTCTCCTTCCAAAATCGAGGCGATTGATATGGGCCGCAGAGGGCTGCACAACGAGGGCTCCGAACTGCTTCAGGAACGCTTGAAGGAAAAAGCCGACACCGATTTTGACACGGCGCGACGCTTGTTCACCTTGATCTGTGTGCTACATATTCGGGGCTGAGTATGGGCTATGCACACCCGCTATTCCATCTGTTGCCAGTTCCTGGTAGCTGGCCATGAGCGCGGTTCCTTTCAAAGATGCATTGCCTGGCAGCGTCTTATTCGCCTGCACCCATAACAGTGTCAGATCCGTCATGGCCGAGGTAATCATGAAAAGCCTGTACGGCCACGCGGTCTATGTAGACAGCGCTGGCGTCCGGGCACTTGATGTAGATGGATTTGCTGTTGAGGTATTGGATGAAATCGGTCTTGATGCCACAAATCATAATTCTAAAAGTTTTGATGAGTTGGAAGATAATTCTTTCGATCTGATAATCTCTTTGTCACCAGAAGCCCATTCTAAGGCTCAAGACATGACCCGAACAACGGCGAGCGAGACGGAATTTTGGAACACCATAGACCCCTCTCTGACTGAGGGAAATCGCGAAATGCAGTTGAATGCTTACCGACATGTCCGAGATGATTTATATGAAAAAATCAAGGCTCGCTTCCGTACGGGCCCTGCACCACAAGTCTGACTGATTGGTACATTACCTGTTGCGAATACACAATTTTCTTGTGTTTTTGCAGTTTCTTTGGAGATTTATCAAGGAAATGCTTGCATTTGAACAGGTTAGGCCTTTATTTTGCACCCAATCGAAACAACTGGAATAGGAATTTATGGCTAAAGAAGAGCTTCTAGAGTTTAATGGTACCGTAACGGAGCTGTTGCCCAACGCAATGTTCCGCGTCAAATTGGAAAATGACCACGAAGTACTTGCTCACACAGCTGGTAAAATGCGCAAACATCGCATCCGCGTACTCGCCGGTGACAAGGTCACCGTTGAAATGACTCCTTATGACCTCACAAAGGGCCGGATTACGTTCCGTTTCAAGTAAGGTTTGTCGTTGATGGCTGCCAAAGATGATACTAGTAATCCGACTCCATCAACCTCTAACATGTTCCCCGGAACTGAGAAAATAGCTTCCGAACCCCTTTCTCTCATACTTGCTTCGGCTTCACCTAGGCGCTTAGATCTCCTGAAGCAAATTGGTATCGTTCCCGACAAAATCGATCCAGCAGATATTAATGAAGAATTATTGCCAAATGAAAAACCGCGGGATCTGGCGCACCGACTAGCGTTGGAAAAAGCCGCAGCCGTCGCTAATCGCCACAACGACTGCTTCCTGTTATCCGCAGATACTGTCGTTGCCGTTGGCCGCCGATCTCTTGCCAAAGCAGAAGATAAGGACGAAGCAAGAAGATTTCTTGAATTGCTTTCCGGGCGCCGGCACAAGGTGCTAACAGGCGTAACCCTAGTTACACCAGATAAGCAGTTTATCTCTCGCCTTGTCACTACTTCAGTCATATTCAAGCCTTTGGGCTCCCACGAGATCAATGCCTACCTTCAGTCAGATGAATGGCAAGGGAAAGCAGGAGGTTACGCTATTCAAGGGCGTGCAGCGAGTTTCGTAAGATCTGTCCAAGGTTCCTACAGCAATGTTGTCGGACTTCCGTTGTTTGAAGTCAGCAACCTCTTGATTGGCAATGGTTTCGATATCTGGACTGCTTCAGACGCATGACCCGCTCCCTCCTGATTGACGATGGGCTTTTCGAAACCCGCGCCGCTCTCATGCGGGACGATCAGCTTGAAGAGCTGCATATCGAACGACCACAAGAAATTTCCAGAGTTGGTGACTTTTACCTCGGCAGAGTTGCGAAAGTCATGGATGACCTTGATGCCGCCTTTGTCGACATCGGGAAAAATGAAACTGGGTTTCTTCAGGCTCGCGATATTGCTCGTAAAAATGACGGCATTGGAAGCCTCGTTCATGAAGGGCAGAAACTGCTGGTTCAGGTCATTAAAGACCCGTTGGAGGAAAAAGGTGTCCAGCTTGGATGTCATTTCCAGATTGAATCTGCGAATTTATTGTATCAACCCAAAGGCCAGAAAGTTGCGATATCAAAACATATCGCTTCAAAGGAGGACAAGGTCCGCCTTGTCACCGCATTGGAGCCAAAACTGGTATCCGGTGGTCTCATTGTTCGAACATCCGCTCTCACGGTTTCCAAAAATATCCTGGACGCAGAGATTTCTCGGCTTCAAAAGATTTGGGATGACATCAAGACCAGAGAGGGAGAAAGCCAAACTCCCCGCCGGTTAAGCCCACACCAAACGCCTCTCGACCGAATTCTCAGCGACCTGCTACAGCCCGGTATGGAAGTTCGGGTAACGACATCAGTTGCTCTGACGAATGTAGTTTCCTTCGCTAAGAAGCATTTCCGAGATGAGGAGACGAAGGTTTCTTTATGGAAGGGATCTTCATCTCTGTTTGAGGAGTCTGGCATTGATGCGCAAATAGAAACCGCACTCGACAAAAGAATTGATCTTGAATCTGGCGTCTCTATCACTCTCGAACCGACGGAAGCGATGGTCGTAATCGATGTGAATTTTGGCGGCAATTCCCCTGTGCATGGCAGGGAATCGGTAGCCCTTAAAAGCAATATGGTCGCTGCTTCTCAAATCGCCAGGCAGATCCGACTTAGAAACTACTCAGGTATAATCATCGTTGATTTTATCCAAATGTCTGGCCCAGGAGACGCAAAGCGGCTTCAACAGCATATGGAGAAACTTCTTCAACAAGACCCTGTTCGCACGCGAATGATTGGCCTAACAGAGCTCGGACTTATGCAGATAACACGACAACGCTCCAAGCGAACTCTGCATAGCTTGATGAAGGCACCCTGCCCGATCTGTCAGGGTGCAGGTTGCCAGGACAGTCCTACAAGTGCAATGGCAAGCCTTTTGCGAAGTCTTGAAAGCCATACGCGCCACACGGCTGGAAGCGAGATAGAAATCGTCGTTGGGTTAAAGTTGGCCGAACAATTAGCGTTGTCGCAGTCACGGATGGAAAATCACCTAGGACGACGCCTCTCCATATATGAAGATGCCGATTTACCTTACCTGGCCTTTTCAATAAAGTAATTGAGTGATGACAAATTCTAGCCGCAAAAAAATTTCCTGCCCTCTGTGCGATAAGCCAACAGAAACCAAATATCGCCCCTTTTGCTCTGCTCGCTGCAAGCAACTGGACCTTGGTAAATGGCTGAATGAGAGCTATGTCATTCCAGGAGAGGAAACCGTGCCCGCAAACGATGAAAATGTGGATTAGGCGGTGTCCGTTTTACCCTGTATTCTAAGGGTTTATGGCCCATTCCCATTATCCTTTGCAAATTAGTGAATTTTGTCCCAACAACTCTGGACAGCCCCGAAATTTTCTTTTATAACCCAGCTTCTTCGCGCACGGAGCATCTCGCTTCCGGCGATGTGCCCAGGTAGCTCAGTTGGTAGAGCAGCGGACTGAAAATCCGCGTGTCGGTGGTTCGAATCCGCCCCTGGGCACCATTTCTCCCAATGGTATTAATGATGGCCTTGCTTTGATTGGTATACCTAATCCGCTCAGCTTGCCCTATCGTCAAAATCAGACATTAGAAAACTATGTGGCTCAATAATTCGCATGACTTCTTATTGTGAGAAACATTCATACATTCGATACAGAAACATAACTTCCTCATTGATTGTCAGCCAAATTGTACACATTTTAGGATAGCGTATGTTTAGCGGCAATTTACGGCCGTCTTATTGGCGCCGGTAGTAACCAATGAAGAAAGAAGATCAGATGCCCGACTTTGAAGAGCATACGCCTGTTGACATAGACGAAGTCGAGACAGAAGACAGCGAGACCGCACAGCCGCTGCCACCTGAGAAGAGAGCGGCGTATCGGCGATTTGCCCTGGCGGTGATGGTGATCTTTGCACCGATACAAATTTATATCGGATGGCGACTGATCCCTGATTTGCCGATCAATGTGGTTTTTCAAATATTCGGAGCAGGGATCATCGCCATATCCGCTGTTCTTATTCCCTTTGGGACGCTCGCGTCTGTTTTTGTGAAAAGCCAGGTTTTAGCAGACCGTCTCGTCTGGGCCGGGTCTATGACTCTGGGTTGGTTCTCTTCCCTCTTAATATTTACGCTACTACGTGATTTTTCGCTTTTCTTTACATCCGGGCGTGACTGGGTGGTCGAAAGCGCCGTTCTTGCCTTGGTCCTGTCTGTCCTGGTAACTCTGATCGGGTTTGTAAATGCCCGGCGGATTGCGAAGGTCGTGAATATCGATATCCCCCTCGAACGGCTTCCATTGGCGCTTGACGGCTTCACCATTGCCCAGATTACCGACATTCATGTCGGCCCCACCATCAAAGGCAAGTATGTTCAGGGGGTGGTCAATAAGGTCAATGCCCTGAACCCCGATATCATCGCCATCACCGGCGATGTTGTGGATGGCAGAGTACATCAACTTGCCAAGGATACAGCGCCCCTCGGCAGACTTGAAGCCCGCTATGGGGTCTATCTGGTGACCGGGAATCACGAATACTATTCGGGGGCCGAAGAATGGGTGGAAGAGTTCCGACGAATTGGTTTGAACGTGTTAATGAATGAGCATGAGATCGTACAGCATAACAACACCGATCTTGTTGTTGCTGGCGTGAACGACTATAGCGCCGGTAAGGTTATACCCGCGCATAAAAGCGATCCGGATGCGGCTATTTCTGGAAGCCCAACGGACGCCCTGAAGATATTACTTGCCCATCAGCCCCGCTCCGCCGATGCCGCCGCCAAAGCCGGATTTGATCTGCAGCTTTCGGGCCATACCCATGGCGGCCAGTTCTGGCCGTGGAATCATTTTGTCCGCCTGCAACAACCGTTTACGGCGGGCCTTCGGCGCTTCGGGCATCTTTGGGTATATACTAGCCGCGGCACAGGATATTGGGGCCCGCCCAAGCGATTTGGCGCACCCTCTGAAATCACTCTGATCAAACTATCAAAGGCATCATAGGATCTGAACAGGGCCTGTCGGCGACATCAGGGATGCAGTCAGAAAATCTTCCTTTTTCTTAGAAAAGTGTAATTCATCACTTTTACCTTCAACCCTAGTGATTACTTGTTGCAAGGCTGACGTTCAATCTACAGAGTAAGGATGACCGTATGATATATACTATATTCTTTGTTTTCGTAGGCTGTTTTCTTTTAGAACGCCTGATTCCTGGTTGGAAATTACCCTCCGTCAAAACTTGGCCTTTACGCGTAGTACTTATCAACGGAGTACAACTTGGTGTGGTCCTGATGGCAGGCATCACATGGGAAATTTGGCTTTCTTCATGGTCTGTTTTTGATCTTTCAAGCATCGTATCGCCCATTTATGGCGGCATGATCGCCTACTTCATCGCGACATTCGTTTTCTATTGGTGGCATCGCTGGCGGCATGAGTCAGATGTTTTATGGAGAGCTTTTCACCAGATACATCATAGTCCACAACGACTGGAAGTAATCACATCCTTCTACAAGCATCCTGGTGAAATGATTGTAAACTCAATTATTGGAAGTTTGCTTGTTTATACTTTTTTGGGGCTATCTATAGAAGCTGCTGCTATTTACACATTTCTGACCGCCATAGGAGAGTTTTTCTACCATACGAATGTAAAGACTCCCCGCTGGATCGGGTTCATTTTTCAACGGCCTGAAATGCACCGCATCCACCATCAGTATCGACGTCATAAAAATAATTATGGAGATATTGTATGGTGGGACATGTTATTTGGGACATACGAGAACCCAAAAGAATGGACACAAACCTGCGGTTTTACCCCTGAAAAGGAAGAGCAATTACTCCCAATGCTCGCTTATAAAGATATTCACAAAGACCTCTAGTTATTCAATGTCACGCAAATTCATATGATATTGCGTGACATAGACGTTATCTGCGCTTTACTTGATTTCCCATCCGTCTTGCCCCTGACAGGCTCTGACTTCTTCTACCTTAGTCTCACCGTCAGCAAGGCGGATGGTTTGCTGGAGAGTCCTGCATAACCATTCTGTTTCAACTTTTTCCTCTTGAACAGCAGCGTAGTTATTGTCAGGCTTTACAACTGTGTGCTTCGTGTTCTCACTTTCAGGAAGTGGTTCTAGTAGCTTGTCAAAAACGAAGCCGGTTGCAACATCGCCATCACCGACCAGATACCAGGATTTATCCTGCACTTTACCAATCACCACCACGACGGAATCATAGTTGGCCTTGTCAACAATGTTGAAATCCGTTCCGGCCCCGCTTCTGACATTGGCATTCTTGATCGCCCTGTACGGGGCGTCGATCAACTCTAGAGCTGGTATTTTTGCAAGCCGGCCCTCTGGCACTTCCAAAGAGACGCTACCTTTTTCTTTTTCGGTTTTAATAACCTTGATATTCGCAGTGACCTCTCCGTCTTCACTCTTCCAGACCTGATCCTTCCCCGTTATCGCTGCAAGCTTCGTTGAGGCGGTGAGCCCCTCCTGCTCGTCATCGTTTAGAAGGTCGGAATATTGTTTGCTGATCCAATCACCCGCATCGGAGAACTGCTGACCAACCCAATTAACGGCGTCAGTCGCTGTCGCATCAATTTTTTCATTGGTAGCAGTTGAACAGGAGACGGTCATAGAGCCAATGAATAATAGGGAGATTAACTTACCAAAATTACTACGTTTCATGAAATTTGCCCTCGCTATATACCAACACGCCAGCCACCATCGAAATATTTTAATTTTTCACGGTTCCCTGACGGTAAGACCCTTGGGAACGACTAGTGGCGAGTTAGGCGCACCATTTACCGAGACAAGCAGCTATTGCTCCTGTCTTCATTGCGCTGAACCTAGTCGGGATATCTTTCTAAAGCGTTAATTCGACAAAAATCAAAATGCACTGAAATTGATTAAAATTTATCATAATCAATAGCTTACGGGATCAACAGCAGCTTCCTCTGGAGCCTGGAGGCCTAATGAACTAGCTTACAATGATACAGGTCGTCAGGAGAATTTTTCAGAATTTTTAGCGCCTAGAACATTGGAATTTTCTTCCACAGAACGGCCATAAATCCAAACTGATGCTGGCGGCAGGTTTTTCAGGACAGTTGTTACTTTCCTGCCCTTCACGTCCAATTGTGAAGCCAATTCCTTTTGAATTGGTGCTTTGGCAGAATAGGTAAATTGAATAAGTTTGCCATCTTCATCAAGGACCGAAAATACTTGCTGCAAAACAGCAAGCCTGTCTTCGCGCTTCATGTTCAACAGGGGCAAACTTGAGACAATCGTATCGATTGGGCGAGAGCCGCAGGGATTTACCAGATTTTCAAGCTTGCTGGCATCTCCCTTGATGACTCGGGTATCCGGGAATCGGCTGGAAAGCAACCCTGCCAGAGCACCATCCCGCTCCAGCAGGATAAGCTGCTGCATTTTAATTCCGCGTGACAACAATGCCTGGGTGATGACACCCGTCCCCGGCCCCAGTTCAAGAACCGTTTGGGAAGCAAGATCAACCTCGGACGCCATAGCGCGCGCCAGAGACTGACTGCTTGGCACGACAGCCCCTATTTGCTTAGGGTTTCTAAACAACGCTAAAATAAAACGTTGATACATACCAGGTGAACCTCCGTCCAACTATATCCACACATTGGGTGGCCACAGACAAACTACAAGGCTAAATGATACTAAAAGGGCCTTACTCCTTACGTGTAACTACCAGGCATCATGCTTTTGCGCCTCTGCCCGACCAACGACCATATGATGCACTTCATCTGGTCCATCCGCAAAGCGCAGATGGCGCTGATGCGTGTACATCCCTGAAAGTGGTGACCATTGGGAAACACCCGTCGCCCCATGAATTTGCATGGCCTGATCAATGATTTGGCAGACTTTTTCAGGCACCATGGCCTTAACCGCACTTACATACACCCTTGCTTCCCTATTGCCCAGGACATCCATGGCTTTGGCTGCTTGCAGGACCATAAGACGCATGGCATCTATTTCGATGCGAGCGCGGGAGATAACTTCGAGATTCTTGCCGAGTTTTAGCAAAGTTTTGCCGAATGCCTTACGACTGCCAGCCCGCTGAACCATCAGTTCCAGCGCTTTTTCCGCCTGACCGATGGAACGCATGCAATGGTGAATACGGCCAGGTCCCAGACGAACCTGGGAGATTTCAAAACCCCGGCCCTCGCCCAACAGCATGTTTGATTCAGGAACTCGGACATTGTTAAATTTGATATGCATATGGCCGCGAGGGGCGTGATCCTCACCAAAGACCTGCATGCCTTCCAAAATTTCGACACCTGGTGTGTCTATCGGCACCAGAATTTGGGATTGCTGTTTGGATGGTGAAGCATCAGGGCTTGTCTTGACCATGGTAATCATAATCTTGCAGCGAGGGTCGCCGGCGCCAGAAATATAGTATTTCTCACCATTGATGACCCATTCGCCATTTTCAAGCACGGCCGACGTACTGATATTCTTGGCGTCGGAAGACGCTTCCGCCGGCTCTGTCATTGCGTAGGCGGAGCGGATCTCACCGTTCAGCAACGGTTTCAGCCATTTCTCTTTCTGTTCTGGTGTTCCAACTCGCTCCAGAACTTCCATATTGCCCGTATCCGGCGCACTACAGTTCAAGGTTTCGGAAGCAAGACTGTATTTACCAAGCTCGGAGGCAATATAAGCGTAATCCAGATTACTAAGACCTTCACCTGTGTCCGCATCGGGGAGGAAAAAATTCCACAAACCTGATTCCTTGGCTTTAGCCTTGGCCCCATCAAGCAGTTCCAGCTGACGCGGGTGCCAGGTCCACCGATCTTCCTTTTCTTCATTGAGGGCATAAAATTCTTCTTCGATCGGTGCCACGTTCTCATTGATATGCTTTTGCAGGGCATAAAGTAGAGGCTGTGCCTCTTCTGACATGGCGAGATTGAAGAGTTCTTGATTGGGTCCTGACATTTCTGATGTCCTCATTATTATTGTTTGTATGTGAAAGATGCTGCAATCGTTGACCTGACATGTCAACCTTCATGACGCTTTCTGTCAGTCAAGGGACCCCGTTAGGGTCGCTCGTTGGGAAAGCTCAATCCAATTTCCATCAGGATCTCGGATAAAACCAAAGCGGACCGTCGTACCCAGGGTTATTGGTTCCTGCCCAGCCCCTCCACCACGAGAAATGATGGTTTTGTAATCGTTGTCGGCCTGAAATATTTGGAAGGTCAGATATCTGTATCCTTGTGCTTTTTGTACCGCGTCCTCAGGTGCCTTCGTGCTCTCTGTACCTATTACTACGCTCTGACCACAGGCATAGGCATGCGGGCCAGCTTCAGGCACCGTCGGCAGTTCGAGGATCCGCCCATAGAAGTCATCGAATTTCTCGAGACTGCGTACATTCATTTTAATACCGATACCAGATATACCAAGATACCCCGGAGGAACTAGGCATAGGCGATTGCCATCCGGATCGGTCAGGCTTTCAGGAGCCTGGCAACTATTTCGGGCAAGCAGTATTTCGTGATAGCCGCTTGCCGGTGCATGAGGCAGGGGATCTCGCGCGTGATTGATTTTGAGAATGGGCCCAGTAGGTCCCTCCCCCAAAAAATGGCGCAATTGTTGGACTCCACCGCCCAGCTTTCCGAGGTGATCGAACTGCAATCCGACGTCTTCCTGCCAAAACCGCAACATGTCCTCGCGATTATTCGTGTAAAGGCCGATATCCATATGCTGCTTGGCGAGTTCCATAAGGGGGTTTCCTGTAAAGGCTTGGGTACTCTCGAATTCGCTCGTTATTATTTATTTTTTGAATTCCGTGTCTGCAGTTTAATGGCAGATGTCAATCGGATCAAATCATTGCTGAGCTATGATGGGGCCGACGGTCCATATCCTTCCCCCTATGCATAAGGATATGGACCTTGAGATCGCTACTTAGAAGCGATATCCGACACCAATGCCGAAGATCCAGGGATCAATATCAACGTCGGCATTCACTGTCCCTCCATTTACTTTAACATCTGTATTCAGGAATATCTTTTTGACATCGAAATTGACTGACCATGCCTCGTCTACTTTGACGTCCACGCCTGCCTGCAAGGCGAGACCAAAGCCATCGTCGTAGCTGATACTATTTACGCCGCCGGATTTTTCGTTGTAAAAAAACGTATAATTTACACCAGCTCCAAAATATGGGCTTACCCGGCTTTTAGGCAAAAAATGATATTGAAGGGTCAATGTAGGCGGCAGCAGCCAGACTGAACCCAAGTCAACATCAGGGCTTTTCAGCTTCACATCATGTTTGGCTGTCGCCAGGATTAGCTCAGCAGCAATATTCTCCGTGAAGAAATAGCTGAAATCGAGTTCTGGCACATAAGCGTTGTCAATCTCGACACTTCCGCCCAGTGCATCCGTCGTGCCACTTTCATCCGGCACAACGCCTATACCTCTCACCCGGATAAGGATATCCCCCGCGTCCTTGGCATAAGCCACTGTAGCCGGTAAAAATAGTGCAGCGGCTAAAATAGCGGCACCTATTCGTTTCATGATCATTTTGATTCTCCTGCCGGAGGAAGCTCCCGCCAATATGCGGGTGAACACCTGGTCCGGCTTCACGATTTATTAGACAAGACCTACTTGGCACTTAGGATCAGATTGAGAGACATCTCTTGTCACTCTTGCCCTTATATCTATGCGAGGATGCAGATTGGGATTTGATTCAGATCAACAGATTTTCCAACTCCCGCCATAAAATCTTGAGAGATCTTGGGGAAAAAGATTCTGTTTGGGAACGGGACCATTCCAAATTAAACTTAGAAAAATTATGCAGAAAAACTGCCAATAATAAGAAAAGGCCGCCACATGTCCCTACCAGAATCTCTTTCAAGCCGCTTAACGATCCCAGCAATTGCCGCTCCTCTATTTTTAATTTCAGGTCCAGAACTTGTCATTGAAGCTTGCCGAGCGGGCGTCATGGGATCTTTCCCAGCCATGAATAGCCGGACGAGCGAGGAATTTGCCGATTGGATGGATCAAATAAACGCGGCACTTGGTCCCAATAACGCCCCCTATGCCGTAAATTTCAGCCTCGCTCGCATGCATGGAGAGCGGCTTGATACGGACATGGAAACCTGTCGCCGACACAAGACCCCGGTGATCATTACCAGTGTTGGCAACCCCTCCCATGTGGTTGAGGACATCCAAAGCTGGGGTGGTCTGGTGTTTCATGACGTCACCACCATGTATCACGCCCAAAAGGCGGCAGATGCTGGCGTTGATGGGTTGATCCTTGTTTGCAATGGAGCCGGCGGCCACGCTGGCCCTTCGAGCCCGTTTGCCATGGTTGAGCAAGTGAGAGAGATATTTGACGGCACAATTATCCTCGCCGGAGCCATAACAACCGGGCGGGCAATTCGGGCAGCGGAAGTTCTCGGTGCTGATCTGGCCTATCTCGGCACCCGCTTTATCGCCACAGAAGAGGCGCGAGCCGATGCGGCCTATAAAGATATGATTGTGACGGAAGAAACAGCAGATATTGTCTACACCAATGCGATCAGCGGAGTACCTGCGAATTTCATGCGCTCTTCCTTGACCGCTGTTGGACTTGATCCGGATAATCTCCCTGCGCCGGATGGCCCCTTTCGCCCCAACCTACCAGAGGGTCTGACCGCCTGGAACAAAATCTGGAGCGCTGGCCAGGGTGCCGGCCTCATCAAGGATATTCCCAAGACGGCAGATCTCGTGAGCCGTCTTGTTTCAGAATATAAGGCGGCCTGCTGATCCAGCGGCATTAACTGACCTTTGACGCCTCTTCATCAGAGCGGCTGGCCTTTAGAAATCGTGCAAGCTGCCGATCATGCCGGCTCACCGCTGACCGGCCTGCACTATCGGTATAGGCAGGCCATCTCGCAGCTGAACCTTCTGGGTGATCCCCCACCACCGTCACTCGTTGAATGATCCGTTCAGTTGAAAAGTCATTTAGAACGAAATGTTGTGTGCAACGGTTATCCCAGAGACAAACAGTTCCTTCAGACCAGTTGTAACGTACGGTGAATTTCGGATACTGAACCCAGCGGGTGAGAAATGTGAGTAGGCATTCACTTTCTGCTCCGCTCATCTCGACGATGCGCCGGGTGAAATGTTCATTCACATAGAGAGCCTTTCTTCCGGTCTCAGGATGTTGCCTAACGACAGGATGAATGGCCATCTGCTCAGGACGGCCATGTGGTTGGGCGTCATGCAGAGCTGTAAGGCCATCGCATAGCTCCTGCATGGGGGGGGAAAGAGCATCGAAAGCGGCGCATAGATTTGTCCACATGGTATCGCCACCAGACTCTGGGCATTTCACCATATGCAGGATGGACATAACGGAAGGCTCAGGCCGGAAAGTAAGATCGGTATGCCATTCATCCGCAATCCCTCCTTCACTTGCCGCCAATTCGAACAATTCAGGATGCTTGGTAAACGGGTTCTTCAGATGAGGATGTCCTTCCAAAGTGCCAAATTTGCGGCCAAATTCAACATGCTCATCTACAGAAGGATGCTGATCGGGGAAAAACAGGACCATATGGTCATTAAGAAGGGATTTTATCCCCTCGATATCGGTTTCCGTCGCGGCGGCAAGCCGGATGCCCCTGACCTCCGCGCCGAGAGCTCCTGCCAATCTTTTTACATCCCAATTCAATTCGGACATTGTTTCTTCCTTTGTGTTTTATACCTGTGCCGCCATCCCGTCGCCAGAGGGATCGGCACCGCCATCCATTTTCCCGTCTTTCATCCGAATGGCATGGACAATTGGCGTTGCATAGCTAACCGCGTAGCGCACCGTCGGGTATCCCTGATCCCGTATAGTTTTTTCCGTTGATCGCAAGATACGATTGGTCAGTTCGATGGTATCTGAAGTGGCGCAGAATCTGGGGGCCGACACAGCCTCCTGCGCTGTCATGTCAAAATCCACGACATTGAGAATGGTTTGTAGAACTCCCATTGTGATGGTCGTGCCACCTGGAGCGCCAAGGGCTAGAAACGGCTTGTCCTCGTTAAACAGCATGGTCGGGCACATGGCTGAGAAACGAGCTTTGCCGGGGGCTAGAGATCCAGGTCGGCCGGGCCGAGGATCAAAGACCATCATGCAATTGTTATACATAAAGCCGAGACCCTCACTGACTACCCCGGAACTGGCACCAAGGGAATGGGTCATATTCACTACATTTCCGTCCTCATCAGCCACACAGATATGGGTCGTTTCCTTGCTTTCGGGCGCTCCGGAATTGACCCGGGGAACATGCCGTTTCTCACCTTCGCGAATGCGCTTCGCCTGCTGCGCGGCATAGTCTTTTGACGTCAATTTATCCATGGGAACATCAATGAAGTTGGGATCACCCATCAGTTGATCCTTATCGACAGTAGCTATCTTCATCGCTTCCGAGACTGCTGCGATATAATTCGGCGAATTGTGTCCCATGGCCGCTAGATCAAAATTCTCCAGAATATTCAGCATTTCCAGGATCATCAGACCGCCACCAGGCAGCTGATTAGTAGCAACCTCAAATCCCCGATAACTGCCAGTGAGCGGTACTGTGGGATTGGTCTTGCAGTCTGCCAAGTCTTCAAGAGTAATTAATCCGCCATTTTTCCGCATATCCGCATCTATTTTGTGGGCGATTTCGCCAGCATAAAAATCTTCGACACCGGCCTCCGCAAGTCGCCGGTAAGTTCGCCCCATATCCGGGTTCTTGAAGATATCTCCAACCTGATAAAGACTGCCATCTTGCTTTAAATAAATACGCGCACTTTCAGGATCATCCTTGATCACCCGTACCCGCTCGATCCGTCCTGCTTGTGCCGGTTGCTGCCAGAATCCATGTACCGCCGGCCGGACAGCAAATCCTTCTTCACAATATTGAATTGCGGGCTGGAGTGCTTCAGTTAAACTCCATGTCCCGTATCTGTCGAGACCCTCGGCTAAGGCCTTTAGGGTCATTGGCGTTGTCATGGAGGTATAGCCAATTTCATTTACCTGGCCCTCTAAAATGAAGCCAAAGCCGTCATCACACTCCCCTAAGATCATTGATTCCCACATATCATCTCGGGTGGCTTTAGGGGCACGACCGTGAAAATCGATATATTGATGCTCGCCTGTAGCTGCCTGATAGATCTGCATGGACCCAAATCCTGCTACCCCGCACATCTGTGGATCCACCACCGTCTGAACCAATGCTGCAGTAATCGCTGCGTCCATGACATTGCCGCCTGATTTCAAGGTATCCAGTCCTGCCTCTACGGCTTCCGGCTGCGGGGCTGTCACCATACCGTGGGTCATTTTTGTTCCTTCTTATAGTTGTCTTAGGCGTTCTGCTGAATCTCTCTTTGCAAACTTATCGTCGCAATTGCTCGGCTAACTCAATGAAGCTATCAACATCATAGTCGTAGGAAGCAGTTTTTTCTTCCGGAGGCACGCCGGGACCATATTCCAGGGGGCGATTGACGTAGGCCGTCATGAGCCCGGCACCCGTTGCTTCTTTAAGATCATGGTCATGACAGGCAACCATCATGATTTCATGCGGGTGCAGTTGCAGTAAATCGGCCGCGTCGTGATAAATAGTCGGGTCGGGTTTCACCTTTTTAAAAAAATCAGCAGAAATGATTCCATCCCAGGGAAGGTCATTTCGTTTGGCTATATCGAGCAAGCAGCGGTAATCCCCGTTTGAAAAG
Source organism: Pseudomonadota bacterium (assembly GCA_024743055.1). Classification (GTDB taxonomy): domain Bacteria; phylum Pseudomonadota; class Alphaproteobacteria; order Sneathiellales; family Sneathiellaceae; genus Sneathiella. The sequence goes on along the minus strand of JANSXH010000010.1, from coordinate 102,792 downwards.
GGCATGATCAGATAGTCTTTTTTGAGAAGCGTAAGACCTTCAACAACATCGTCCCAGACATCAAGGCGATTCCACGCACTGTTCAAAAACTCGATGTTTTCTTCTGCCTGATCCTTCACACCATAATCATCGAACAGTGAGAGCAGCTTTTCGCGATGGATGGTCGCTGTCGGAATGATATCCCTTTCCCCGGAAGAAATTTCTTTTAAAGCCTTGAGATATCCATCAATCCGCCATTGCTTGACAAACTCTCCCCAGGGAAGATCGTGCCCGGTTTTTTTACTGAATTTCTCTCCTTCCGCAATAACGGAAGAGTACCAATCGGTTACAGTACCAAAAACATCGAAGCAGAGAGCCTTTACAGATGCGGAAGACATTCACGTCCCTTCTCATTTCTTTTAAGTACAGGTTAAGTGGGTCTTCACCCATTTGCAATGCCGTTGATCACAGGAGAAAATGGATCAGATATGACATCTTCAGGACGACCTGCTAACTTACGTGAAAACAAAATAACGAATGTCCTACCTTCACGGAGAGAAAAATGACCGAAATCTGGCAATGGGGTGCGGTAAAAACCGCGAAGGCAATCCGCGACGGAAAAATCAGTGCTCGGGAAGCTGTCGATGCAGCACTCTCCAGGATGGATGCGGTTAACGGTTCGGTTAATGCCGTCACCGTTGATCTCTCCGACAAGGCAAGAGCCGCAGCCATTCGAGCCGATGCCACACAGGCTTCCGGTGTCGAGACGGGCCCGCTCCACGGAGTGCCTGTGACCATTAAGGAGAATATTGATCAGGTTGGTGAGAGCACCCCAAATGGCATCCCGGCGCTCAACGAAACGACTGCAGATGAAGATTCTCCGGTTGTAACAAACCTTCAGGCGGCGGGTGCCATCATAATTGGCCGAACCAATACACCGGAGTTCAGCTATCGCTGGTTCACCGATAACCCCCTACGAGGTAAGACCCTCAATCCTTGGAACAAAGATATCACACCAGGAGGATCTTCTGGCGGTGCATCTTCATCAGTCGCCCTTGGTATCGGCGCTATGGCCCATGGCAATGATCTAGGTGGCTCCCTCCGCTATCCTGCCTATGCCTGTGGGGTAGCGACGATCCGACCGAGCCTGGGACGGGTTGCTGCCTACAATCCAACAGCGCCGGAGGAACGCCCACCTTTACTACAGATGATGTCTGTCCAGGGACCGATTGCCCGGGAGGTAAAGGATGTTCGGCTTTCCCTCGAGGTAATGGCCAAATATGATCCTCGGGATCCCTGGCAAACGCCAGCCCCAATTGATGGCCCTCGAATCCAATCACCTATACGGGTCGCGCTAACAAAGGAGCCGGCGGGAGTTTCCTGTCATCCGGATGTCGCCAAAGCGATCGATGAGGCCGGTCAGATATTGGCTGATGCCGGCTATGAAGTCGAAACCATCGATCCGCCTCTGGTCGCTGAAATTGCGGAAGCCTGGCGTAGCCTATTGATGACTGACACCAGGGTGATGAGTGAGGCCAGTATGCGCGATTTGGGATCTGAGGATTTCATTCGCGTTCTTGATGGATATATGTCCGCCTCTAACACGAGAGACCTCGACGGCTATATTCGAGGCGTTGCTGATCGGACGAGATTGCTCAGATCCTGGTCTGTCTTTATGAGCGATTACCCCTTGATCGTCGCGCCTGTCTCCCAAGTCCCTCCCTTCCCTCAGGAAGAAGACCAAAAAGGAAATGAGCGTGTACGCCAAATGCTAGACGAACAGAGCATGCTCTACGCCATTAATATGCTCGGATTGCCTGCAGCAGCTGTCCCTACTGGGGTGAACGGAACAATTCCGATGGGTGTCCAAATTATTGGACAACGTTTCCGCGAAGACCTGTGCTTAGACGCGGCGCAAGTCATTGAGAATTCTGTGGGCGTTTTGGCTAAAAAGCTTTGGGCGTAAGTCGCTGAAAGAAATTTGCGACGGTGAAAACTTCTCTCCGAGCAATTGAAGTTGTTAATATCGCCATACTCTGATGTATAGTTATTTCCGGAACTATTACTTATGAGCCTTTCATATTCAAAGAAATCTATACTAAATATTTCTAAGATAAATTGATTTTCTTTTTTGATTCACCTTCGCCTTTAATACATCAGATTTTCTCCATGTATTGAGTTCTTCTATTGCCTGTTGTGGAGATATAAAGCAATTTTTTGAACGGCTTATGTAAGTTGGATAAAGAATGAGAGTGCCAGCGACTAATTCGTCCAGTTCCAGCTTTCTAACTCTACGATCGATTGGCATTACATCAGTAGTCAATCCCCATCCAGCGTAAAAAGGCTGGCCATAGCATTTAACGGGAACATTTCGCAACAGGGCCTCAAACCCTAATAATGAAGTTATTGTATGGACAGTATCAACCTGGCTCAATAGCTGACTCGTTTCGCAATCCGTTACTATTTCATTACAGAAAGTTCCAAACTCATGCTCAGCTGTTTTTCCGCTACGTAATCCGGCGAGCACATCAGGATGTGGTTTATAAATGATATAAGCACGTGGAGAGCTTTCCCGAACTTTTCTCAATAGGTCAAAGTTTGTGCTTATGGAACCGGCCCCATACTTGATCGAAGAATCTCCTTCGACCTGCCCAGGAACCAATATAACCTCATGTTCATTTACAGGCCGTTTCCAGCATTTGCCCTTCAGATTGTATTTCGTGATATTTTTCGCAACAATTTGTTTTCGAAGTATATTTGCTCTGCTTATAAGCTGTTCATCAAAAATTGTATTGGAGAGAAGTGTCTCTAAACCGGATCGTCGGGAACAATCGTAATAGATCCCTTTGTCATCAAGGATCCAAGATAGTGGATATGTATAATTTGCACCTAAACCAACTGACCTTAGAAATCCATCTTCGACCCTAACAACATTTATACTCGCAGGAATTTCTCCTAGCGACTTATTTCCCCAAATTGTAAGTGTTGCATCCGGAGGAACTTGTGCAATTTTTTTAATAAAATGGATATCAGAGCCTAAAAAGAACTTTCTAAGAATAGGCTTTTTCCAATTCGAGAAGCCATAACAATATAGAATGCTCGGAAACCGTTGCCGCATTTTGCGTTGTCTTCCAAAGTGCTCCAAAATTGTCTCGACTTGACAGACTTCTCCACCTACTGGGTCACAGTAACGAGAATATTTAACTAGTGCGGCGAATATGAGGTTTTCCAATTTCGCCTTGGCGCGATGCTCCGGGGCGGCTAAATCGTCATCGGTCAGACCTCTGCCAGCATAGAAAGGCATGCCAAAACAACGAACTTGCTTACCCCAGATGAGGGCCTCAAATCCAGTTTGAGAAGTCACCGTGTATATTTTTTTCGCTTTTTCAATAAGACCGGCCACATGCCAGTTATCGGTAATAGGAAAAATCCTCTTATTTCCTTGAAGTTCGCTTAGTTTAAAATAACCTCTCCTTCTTCTGGTGATTACGTCTGGATGGACTTTCACTATAACTATTGAATTAGGGTTTTCAGAAAGTGCCGCGGCCAACATTCTGCTAAAAGAGCGTCCGTCCGCCCCACCATATTTAACTGATGAATCGCCAAAACTCTGATCTATGACCAGTACATAATCATCTGGCAAAACTCCGGGGAAATCCGGCGCGGCATTATACTTAGATAAGCGATACTCCCTCCATTTTGCTGCTATCGTATTGGCGCGTGCAATCTCTGTATCTGAAAGTTCAGAATAAATTTCCTTGTCCAAGAGGCAAAAGTTAGAAGCGTCATAGTATATTCCCATTGTATCAACCACGACTGAACTTGCTGGTTCCTCCCGCTCCACTGACCTTAGAAAGCCATCTTCCAGCAAAATGTATTTCTTTCCCCATTTTTTTGCTAATTGTACGGCGTTTTCACCAGATACTTTTTTCCCCCAACCAATAAATGTATCTGCATTTTTCCCCGAAAAGTAGCCGGCTAGCCTTGGCCTGGACCCCAGAAAAAGGTCGATGTTTTTTTGGTAAAATATGTTCAGAGAGGTAGTCTGAAAACGCTCTTTCTCCGGAGGGACATCAAATGCTCTCGGGCTGGCCTTGATCTCCACAAAATGCTGAACAATGTCATAGAGAACCGAGAGCAACAAGAATTTGAAAGAGTCGATGGAGCTTAGAGAATTTTTAGAATTAAAGATCTTAGAGGCATTTCGCACAACAAACACCTTTTCATCTTATCGTGTTTTCAAGAGAATTTTTGATTTTCCTAAATTCTTCAACAGTAACCTACCGAACTTAAAGAATCTCATTGAACCGACGGTACTTTGATCAGATTTGCTTCTGTGAACGCTGTTTGTTATCGGTTTTCTGGGGTGCCTGAAAATATCTGAGCTCACTGGAATATTGTTTGGCAATTGGAAAATCTGTTTAAGCTTATCTACTCCGGAGGGATGTATTGATACTAAGTGATGTTGAAAGAATTTTACGGCAAACCTCTCAAAATCTGCGAATTCCTCGAGTGTTAGTGTTCCGTTTATTTCTCCGCTATGAAGTGCCTCTACAAATTCATGAACACTATTGCGATCAAAATCGTGCGTAAAACCTCGACGCCCAAAAAAAGCATCACCAAATTGAATTGGTTTCAGGCCACATAATACTGCCTCCATCATTCCTTGCGAATTCAGTCCTATAACGTAATCCGATAAATTAAATAACGTCGTAATGGGATAGTTGTCTAATACACGAATTTTCTGCTGTTCCTTTATTGAAAAATTTCTGACGAATTGATCCAAGACTGACTTAGTCAGTGCATGCCTTACATTCGATTTCTTTTCCTCCCAAGGATGCGCCTTGAAGATTATGTTGAAGTTTCTTTTTAACAGTTCTTTGATTAGCACTTTGTAGAAATGTATAGACGAAATCCCCAAAGGCCCTGTCTCAAGTAATGAAAAATCATTTACTACCTGACCCAGAATTAGAACGGTCTTCCGTTTGCGCTTAAAATTAAGGTCTTTTCCCTTCAAGGGCTGAGTGACATTTTTATTTTTGGCCGCTGCAATTTTATTAATGGCTTTATTGCGCTCTTTTTCGTATTCACTTCTGTCTTGTGGAAGTTCAATACTGTTAAAAATTGTGTCATGTTTTAAATCACATCTGTTGGAGATTGGCTCATACTTCTCCTCACAGTAGTAATCGTTACCCGTGAAACAGCTTTCCATGACCAGAACACGAGTTGGCGTCGCCTTAAGGACCTCAATTAAGGTCCTCTGATAAATCAAGGAACCGGAAAAGACGCAACAATGAGTGAATTTTTTATTTGCTTCTAAAAACTTCACCCAAAAATCTATCCAATATTGGGCGGTAGCCATACAGGAAACTAAAATCTCCCTGTTGTTATAGTAGACCTTCTCAAAAAACTCGGTACGGCACTGGGGTATTGGATTGTCGTACCACTCTGGGTTTACAATTAGGCGCGTTAAAATCTCCGCTCTCGCGACATCGAACAAATTTATCCCGTGATTTGTCAATCCAATAAGTGTCGAAATTCGATATTCCCTAAACAATCCGTACTTTTTCAAATGTGGTTGGTCTTCGTAATGGCCAAAGGCTGTAACTAAATCTTTTTTATCTGGCACGATATGCAAATCAGCATCGATGCTCTCTACAAAACTAAAAAAACTCGCAAAATTCCTTTTGTTTATATGCAAATTGTCAGGAATTAGTATCCGATTGGCCGGCATTGAATTAAACCCTTTATGACGCTTAAAACTGCTGATAAAGAAGGAGGTGTTTCTTTACGACCTCCTCCCATGACAGGAGATGAGGGTTAGGCAATCGGGATAACTTTTTAATTTTTATGAGCTTATCTGGATGCCCCAAACAAATATCATTTATGTTTATTGCGTCCCGCTCCGGATCATTAGTCAAAAAGAAACCATTTTTTCTATCATTGATCATGTCTTTCGATATTCCAACTGGGGTAGAGAATATAGGTGTACCCGTTGCGATAGCTTCAGGAATATTAGCTGGACCGCCTTCATAAAGGCTGCACATCAGTAAAAAGTCTATGGAACTGTAAAATCCAGACATCAGCCTATAAGGGAAGTAGTCAAATGCTCTGCATGAAAAATTCAGTTTACGAAGTTCCATAGCGGTGATGGTCCGATCTTCTCCCACTAGGGTAAATTCAAATTTTTCTGGGCTCAGTCTTTTTGATAATTCAAAAAAATAGGCTTCACCTTTAACGCGCCTGCCATACCGCTTTGAAGCTAAGCCTATATTTATTTTATCATTTTCAATTTTCGAATTCGTTGTTTCCTTTAGGCGCAATGTTTCGGCATCATACCCATGTGGAATTAATTCTAACTTTTCTTTGGGAACACCAAGCTCTTGCAGCCTTCCCTTTTGAGAGCTGTTTAAGCATATTATTTTTTGAGCCTGACGGTATTGATCTATATATTTTTCAATCTTGAATGCTCTGTCTGTGTCATCAATATCATGATGGACAGTAACAATCGCAGGCTGTAATAGCTCTTTTTCAAGATTTGGTCGATGATAATGATAAACCTTTGCGCTATCTATTGGCCGCTCCGTCTGGAGTTGGCGCATAGTTGAATCGCCGTAGAATTTGAAGTAGCTCAGTATATCGTTGAAGATTCTACTTTCTACGCTGTTAGACATCACATGATTGACAGCGTTTAATTCGGGCGAAATCTGTTTATTCTGGACCAACTGCGGATTGTATTTTTCAAGTCTTGATTTGTATGCTTCCAGCTTGCTACCAAACGCAGGATCTTCATTACAAAGAATTTCGCCATTTCTAAACGAGCCACGTATTTCCTGGGAGCGTTTCATAGTATATCTGCCTCAACAATGACTAATTCGTGGCATCTGTGTACGAGCTGTTACGCGCATAATCTACTGAACCTGACCCGCCAAATCGGTCTCTAATTTCGCAGGCAATCATGAATATGGAGAAGGCCTAATAATTGACCTCTATCATTTTCAACGACGCAGGCGGTAATTCCTTTCAAAGCCATAAGCTCTATTGCCTCGGACCTCAGAGTATCTGCTGGGATACGGACCGGATTTGTTGTCGCTATTTCTGAGGCAGTAGATGTCCATAGGCGCTTTACATTGCGGCGCATATCTCCGTCAGTAATAACTCCTTGGATCTCCGCCCCTTCCACGATGACAGCAACGCCCAAGGACTTTTCCGACATTACGACAACAACTTCAGACATTGGAGTGTCTGGCCTTACAATTGGTAACTTTTCGTCAGTGTGCATTAACTCCCGCACGCGGGTAAGCGCCGTCCCCAACTTTCCTCCAGGATGAAAACGGTGAAAATCGTCCGTCGTAATTCCTTCTAGATGCGCCAATCCCGCAGCCAAAGCATCGCCTATTGCAAGACTCAACGTTGTCGATGCCGTGGGTGCGAGCTTGTTTGGGCAGATTTCTTCGACCTCTCCAAAAACAATCGGAACCTGTACATTTCGCGCCAAGGTACTGTTTTCATTACTTGTTATTGCGATCGTAGGAATACTGTGTATCCGGCAATAGTGAATTAAATTCGACAACTCAGACGTTTCACCCGAATTTGACAGCAACAGGACAGCACTGTTTTCCTGAATAATTCCAAGATCACCATGACTTGCCTCAGAGGGATGCAAGAAAATTGAGGGTTTGCAAAGAGAGGTAAATGTGGAAGAAATTTTTCTCGCAATATGACCAGACTTGCCAATACCACTAACAATTAATGGCCCTTCAGCATTCTGGATGAGTGCAAGAGCTTTCAAGAACCCAAAATTCAAATTATTTGCGAATGTCTGAAGTGCCATAGATTCTGACAGTATTGCTTCACGACAAATATCTAAAACACTAGTTTGACTGTGTTCGGCCTCTAAGGTCCGACAGAATATGGGATCGGAATTCTTGTTTTGCTCAGCGAGCACTATTGATTGCACTATGTGGGCCTCCCATCATTTTATTTAGGTATTTTTTTTGACAGACGTGCACCGAAAACATTGGGAGTTCGGGGTATCTCTGTTGCGAGATTTGGAGCGATTTCCAAGTTAAACACCTTTGAGGTTGGTTAAAATATTTACAGGTCCTAGATAGGGAGCCTTATCAAGCATTGATCCAATTTCAATTATCTGATTTTGGTAATTTTTGAATTACTCCCATTTTACCCCGTCCAGGAGAACAACATTTTTGGTCCTATTGAGAAATCGACACGGACTACATCTCGATCATACTTCACTAAAATGATTTCGATTAGAACTCAAATTGCTTAGAAATAACCCATAAATACACCGCGTTATTTATAACTTTATTACTTGGTGTTCGAAAACAAGTTGGCGCATAAACAATTCCTTTTATAAACCCAATATTTTACCAATACAGATGTCTACGAAGACTAGGGTCCATAAATATCTGCCAAATAATTAAAAATCTTGATTTGAATTCATAATGCAAACGTCGGCATTACAAAACGGAGAAATTGTAATATACAAATCTTAGAGCGCGTGGGTCGAGCCCGTGCATAATCAAGCCAATAAATCTTGATAAATTCTTTAGCAGCAGGTCACCAAGATTTTATGCACCTTGAAGTTAAGAAGGCACAAAAATGCGAACTCACATTATGACATAATACTGACTAAGGGCTTTAATGTATTTATGGTTTATTAACTGCCTTTTGGAGGGCGAGAGCATATTTCTTCATAGACATATCGCTTCTTCAGACTTCCGTTATACTCAAAAATATCCTGGGTCGCCTCAAAAGCCTGTTGGGTGATTTCCACATGAGGTGTCCAACAACCTAGATTTTTATATGTTGCCAAGCAATCAGCAAGTGCGAGCTCATCGATCTCAGGAAAAAAGCTTTTTTGCGCTCGTGCGATTTCTGCTGCAGAGGCCTCATTGATGTAGAGCCGCGCCTTTCGATATCCGCGCATAAAGGCCTGAGCCATATCACCTTGGAGCCAGTCTTTTGTTGCTGCCAGGCTGGAAAATCCGCACAATCCGATCTGCTTTCCTACCTGAGCGACAATATGACCTACGCCATCTGTCTCCAGCTGCTGCGGATAGGGTCCTTGCTGTTGAATGTATTGGCCCTGACCGGCACGAAAAGCCGCGTCCATATCTGCGGCCCCACCAACATGGATTGCTTTGATCTTGTCATACTCAATACCAGCTTTGTAGCAGGCATACTTGAACATTGCCAGAGGTTGGCCTCCGCCAAACAGCACGACCTCGGATCCTTCCAGTTTTTGCCAGCTAAACTCCGGATCGGCTTCTCTTCCCGTCAAAAAGAATCCATCCATTTCATTGATTTGGGCGAAATGAGACGTGGTGAGGGTCTTCCCTTTTGCCAAGGCATTAAATCCCTGACTGAGCGCAGATTGAACCACATGGGCGGAACCGTTTTCCAGAGATTCGATGGCAGACACGCTAGGCGGTGCAACGGACCAATCCGGCCGGAGACCTTCCGCCTCCAGAAACCCTCCGGAGATGGCGGAAATCAACGGCGTATAAAAAGCCGAAAATAGGGAAAACTGAATATTGATCTGTTCCATCTTTTACCCTTCCCTTATATTTCGCCCATATATAGACGGTTCGCCGTTGGACTGATCACCAGCTGATTGACACAGACCCGCTCATCAAGTTGCGCCAAGAACAGAACCGTCTCCCCCAGATCCTCTGCTTGCAACATAGCCGCCTTTTGGTCGTCTGTGACAGCTACCGGGCGGTTTTCAAGAATAGGTGTCGCTACCTCTCCCGGGCAAAGTGCACAAGCCCGTATACCGTTGCCACATTCTTCCATATTGATGCTTTCACTCATGGCGACCATACCGTGCTTGGCCGCATTGTAAGCTGGTCCTGTCAGTTTCGAAACATGAACGCCGGCCCAAGAGGCAACATTTATTATCAGCCCAGTTTTTTGAGCCCTCATAATCGGTAGAACGGCATTACAGCAATAAAATGCGCCATTCAGATCAATATTGACCACGGAATCCCATCCCTCAAAATCCACATCGCTCCAGGCACGATTTTTAATATTTATGCCGGCACTCAGGACGGCGATGTCGAGACGTCCAAAACGTTTTTTAATGCGATCAGCAACAGCAGCGGAGCTCTCAGCATCCGCCACATCCAGCTCTTCTATGATTGGGTCGCAACCCTCCGCTCTAACCAGTTCCGCAGTATCTTCAAGTTTATCTTTACGTCTCCCCGACAGGATCACCTCCATGCCTGCGCCCGCCAGAGAAGCCGCAGCTGACTGACCGATACCGGTCCCAGCCCCCGTGATCCAGGCTACTTTTCCCCTTAAATCTCTCAATGCGCTGCGCCGTCCCTTTCGGATTTGAGGTTCACTTTCCGGCATGCCCTGCCTCCTTATTCTTATTGCTTGTTCTAGCCCCGGTAAGCTTTCATCTTCGGGTTTTTAATCGGCAAATACAACTGTTCAAGTTGATACCATCTAATATCCCTGTATCATGAACTAAAAAACAAGAGACATGCTCCATGATCGACAACCTCTCCTCAGATAATTCTTTGGCTGCCCGTGCTGAAGATTTTGCACAAAAAGCTATCTTTCCGCGTCGGCAGGAATTGATCAAGTCTGCCGTTTTCTCAGATAATTTATGGCAGGAATTTGCGAAAAGCGGCCTTGCTGGTTTATCTGTTCCAAAAGAATTTGGGGGCTCCGGCGCCAGCTATCAAACCCTCTCTTCGATCGGGCATATCCTAAACCGGGAAGGTGGTGTTCCGGGAGTCGGCATGGTCTTTATGTCCCATTGGCAACTGACTAAATTACATCTTGTGGAGGATGCACCATTACAGATGAAGCAAGATCTGCTGCCAAAATTAGCAGCGGGGGAAACCACTTTGTCCGTAGCCATTTCCGAACCAGGAGCTGGAGCACATCCCAAGCTTCTCAAAACCGCAGCGAGGCGGGATGGTGACACATTTTACTTAAGCGGTGAAAAGGCGTTTCTGACCAACGGTCCACTAGCGGATTATTTTATTGTCCTGGCCATTACCTCAGAGGATGCGGGCAAGAAGAAGTTTAGCGCGCTGCTCGTGCCCGCAGGTCTTCCCGGGTTTCAGAAAACCGAAGGTGTGAAAATTGATTTCCTTCACCCCTGCCCCCATGGTGGCTTGAAGCTTACGGATTGCCAAGTGCCAGCCACTAATATGATTGGAGTTGAGGGTGAGGCTTTCACCCGCACATCCCTGCGCATGAGAGCCCTTGAAGATGCTGTCGGTGCTGCGAGCCATGTGGGCTCCATACAATGTTTGCTAAAAGAGTTTGCCTGTCAGGAAGCAATGGAAATAGCCGCAGAAGTTGGGGCAGTGGCAACTCTCTTGCACGCCCTTGAAGTAACAGCACACCATCTTGCAACACTTGCAGACCACGCCTCTCCCAACCTCGATGAAATGATGGAGCTTCAATTAGGTCATCGCCAGCAAAGCCAGGCATGCGCGAAGCTGCTCAATGATATCCTTCAGAAATTCCCTGAGCCGGTCTCTGAGTACATAAGGCTGCTGAATCGAGACATCCAAAAATACCACAGCATCGCAGAGTCTGCCCACGCGGCGCGGCTCAAAAAAATTGGCCAATCTATTATTCATAAGGCCAGCCAGGAAACGTAGATTGTCTTAGACTCGACGAATGCCTCCCGAGGAGATACCCTTTCCTCTGACTTGGGAGGGTTTATGGGGGAAACACTTGCTGTACCGATCTGGTTGGTTATCTTGGTGCTGGTCATTGTTGCTTGGTCCGTTCTGGACAGGTTACTGTTGCCAGGCGCTCGCTGGTTCCTGCGCCGCCGAGTAACAAATGCAGTCGAAGAAATAAACACGCGCCTGCATCTGAAGATCCAGTCTTTCAAGCTTACAAAACGAGAAGTGCTGATTGATCGACTAACCTATGATCCCGAGGTAATCCGGGCTGTCGATGAAAAAAGCAGTGAAGAGAACATCCCCCGTGAAGTGCTGATGACCGACGTGTCTCGATATGCCCGGGAGATTGTCCCGGCCTTCAACGCATATGTCTATTTCCGGGTCGGCGCCTGGGCCGCCCGCCACGTAGCGCAATGGCTGTACCGGGTCCGGCTTGGCTATACGGACGATACAGGCTTGGCCGCCGTGAAGCCCGATGCCAGTGTCGTCTTTGTCATGAACCACCGCTCCAATATGGATTATGTTCTCGTGGCCTATCTCGCCGCGTCCCGAACCGCGCTGAGTTATGCCGTGGGAGAATGGGCCCGCATCTGGCCGCTACAAGCCCTGATCAGATCCTTGGGAGCCTATTTTGTCCGGAGAAACTCCGGCGATCCCTTGTATCGGCGAGTTCTGGAGCGGTATGTCGCCATGGCCACTGCTGCCGGAGTAGTTCAAGCCGTCTATCCCGAAGGCGGCTTAAGTCGGGACGGTCGGTTGCGCCCGCCAAGGCTGGGTTTGTTGAGCTATATCCTGAAATCATATGAAACCGAGGATGCCAAGGACATCGTTTTTGTCCCCGTTGGTATCAACTATGACCGCGTTTTGGAAGACCGAACCTTGGTCCGAGCCCTAGATAAAGAAACTGAACCCGCTACGACAGGATTCGCTCTTAAGAAAACCTTCGGCTTCATTGGCCATAACTTTGCATTGATGCTACGCCGCCGATGGTTCCGTTTTGGATATGCCTGCGTCAATTTTGGAACACCAGTATCTGTGAAAGACTGGATGGAATCATATGAAGCCGAGGGCCAGCAGGAGGAGACAGCCAAAATAGAGTCTCTTGGCCAGCATCTAATGGATGAAGTCGGCAAGGTTATTCCGGTGCTTCCCGTCTCTCTAATCGCCACCATATTCCTGACACAGGAAGACAGTAAAATAAGTGAACTGGACCTCAAAGTCGCCGTACATAAATTACAGTCAAAACTTGAAGCTAGAAATGCCCAGATTTACGTGCCCCATGAAGATGCAGACTATGCCTTGTCTGTCGGACTTCGCATGCTGACTCTACGCCATCTTGTTTTGGAAAAAGACGGTTTGTTTCATGCCAATCCTGAGGAGCTGACAATCTTGCGATATTACGCAAATTCGATTAGTCATTTCCTGACGGCAGAGGAATTGGCTGAATAATGGAACATGTCATATTGTTACATGGGTTGGTACGTCGTAGTACCAGTCTCTCGGGCCTGCGAAAAGGATTGGAAAATGCTGGTTTCGCTCCCGAATACTGGCCCTACCCCAGTCGCCGTCGCCGTCTGGATGCACATATTGACGCGTTTAGAAGTTGGTTACTTAGTAGAAATTTTGAACATCCGGTCCATTTCGCCGGGCATTCTCTGGGCGGCCTAATTATTCGAGGGGCATTGTCAAAAGAGGTTCCGTTCGAATTGGGACGGATCGTTCTTATTGCCACTCCAAACCAGGGAGCTGGCGTGGTGTCAAGATACGAACATACCCGTTTGCCGCACCTGATTTTTGGTGAACCTCTGCAGGATTTATCGGAGGCAGCTCTAAAAGAAAAAGGCCTTGGAGTTCCAGCCACCGATATCGGTGTCATTGCCGGCATACAACGCTTTCATCCGCTAAATCCGTTGTCTTATGTGAACAATTTTCATTATCAGGGAATGGAGCATGACGGAACGGTGGCACTCGCCAACACAGAACTCCGTGGATCGACGGATAGCATTTCCATCAACGCCCACCATACATTCATTTCCAATCACCCAACTACGATTGAACAAACTGCCTATTTTCTAAAAAATGGAAAATTTCTGCGATAAGTGACCACTCTACCCAAATCCAAGCCAGTCAATCATGATAAAGACGATCCATACATAGCTGATCGCAATAGAGACAATAGTCACTGGCAAGACATAGCGAGTAAATTCCCAGAAATCATAAGGTCGAGCCCCGAATTTCTCAGCTTGCTGAACAACAATGACGTTACTGGCGGCACTGATGACAAAAAGATTACCGGCCAGTGTGCTCATACTTGCGAGCAGCATAAGAGTTGCCGTATCCGACTTTGTCAAAAGGTTCAGATAGATTTCAACCACGGGGACATTTGAAAATAGCTGGCTGGCCCAAAACGCAATATTGGTGACAACCATAGGCTCATTTAACTGGCTATGCCAGGGTCCGAGTATAGTTTGCAAGGATCCTGAAGCCAGGACAGAGCCAGTCACCACAAACATCGCTACAAAAAACATGAGGGTTGCCCAATCAACTTCACGGAAGATTGCAAATCTCTGGCTGGAAAGCAAATAGACCGGAAGGCAGGCGATCAGGCTCAGATAACCGAGGGGAACATCCAAATCCGGAAATCGGCTCTGTACCATACTGTCGCCGACCACGAGAACCGCGAGTAAAATGGTGCTTACATATGCCGGCCACGGACTATCTGATTTTGGATTTGGCAATTGCACTGGCGCCCTGTCGGTCGGTTTTTCGCGAGCAAGACAATAAAGATACCAGAAATAAGCGAAGATCATGGACAGCACAGTCGGTACGGCGAGCCAAAGCAGAAATGTCCCTATTGGGTTTTTAAAATGCCCATCTGCGACTATGAGAATATTCTGTGGGTTCCCAACCGGTGACATCATACTACCAATGGTCACCGCGACACAAAGTATGATGAGCGGCATGGCAGGTCGAATGCCAAGGCTGGCGGCAATCGTCAGGGCGATCGGTGTTCCTATTACGGCAGCCGCGTCATTGGTTAAAACTGCGGAACCCAGCGCCACCAGCAACATGAAAAAAACAAGTGTTTTTCCTTTACTCACCCCATTTGCACAAAGCAGGTCACTGAGCTTGTGAGGCAAGCCGCAATCATAAAGAGCATGGGCAATTGAGAAGACGCCAAAGAGATAGGCGATTACATTCCAGTCAATCGCGGCAAAGGCATGAGAGGGAGAAATTTCGCCTAGAGCTATCAGGACAATAGCCCCGAGAAGCATGATTTGCCAGATTCGCACTCTTTCGGGAAGCCATTGCCGAATTGAGATTAAAAAGAAAATCGCAATGGCGACCGCTAAGCTCAAAGTCATCTAAATACGCTCACTAACAACCGACTAATCAAACGTCATTATGTCATATCATTTCAAACCAGTTTCGTACACTCCCCGACATTGTAGGTTGTGTATGTTTCAGAATACGGCCTAATATCCTAATAGAATTGTTTGGAGTACGGGTATGACATTGAATAAGCCGATGCTGGGCGTCAATTTTTTTGCTGGCGACGTCTTGGCGGGACTAGGCCCTTATCTCGCCATCTATTTATTATCGGTTTTAAAATGGCATCCAGGCTCAATCGGAATTGCCCTTGCTCTTTCCACTATAGCGACAGTTATTGTTCAGACCCCTGCAGGTGCCCTGGTCGACGCGATCCGCTGGAAAAAACTCTTGCTGTCTTTATGTGCTGCGACGATTGCCATCAGCGCTGTTGCAATTACGATCTTCAAATCTGATTTCGCCATATACGCCGCACAGATTGCCATTGGGGCATCTTTGGCCTTTGTTGGACCCAGTATTGCCGCCATTACCCTTGGCCTCAAAGGACCCGATGGATTTACAATTCAAACCAGCGCCAATCAGGCCTGGAATCATGCGGGGAACATGATTGCGGCAGCAGCAGCGGCGGGTATAGCACTCTGGATTTCAGAACTGGGTGTTTTTTGGCTAATTGCCATGATGTCGGTGGGTATGATTGCCTGTATCTGGATGATTAACGGTGACGAGATTGATCATGAGGTTGCCCGAGGGGGACAGGATCAGCAAGGAACTATGGAGAAACAGCCATCTGGTTTTGCAACATTGCTAGCCGATAGACGCCTTGTTATTTTTTCAGTCTGCGTTGTCTTGTTTCACTTTTCAAATGCCGCCATGCTCCCGCTTGTCAGCCAGAAACTGTCTGTCCATAGCGATGCTCAGCATGGAATTGCCTTCACGTCTGCCTGTATCATCGCCGCCCAGCTGGTGATGATTGCCATGGCCATTTTTTGTGGCTGGAAAGCAGATACCTGGGGCCGCAAGCCGCTTTTTCTGATCGCCTTTGCCATTCTCCCAATTCGCGGAGTTTTGTTCACCCTTGGAGATGACGCGGCCTATCTTATTGCAGTTCAGGCCCTGGACGGCGTCGCCAACGGAATTTTCGCGATGATCTTTCTTCTCATCCTTGCTGATGTAACGGCAGGGACCGGTCGATTTAATCTGGCGCAAGGTGCCCTTGCCACGCTTGTGGGCATTGGTGCCTCGCTGAGCAACCTGATTGCCGAAGAAGTTGTTGATCTCGCCAACTACACAGCAGCCTTTCTGATGCTCGCTGGTATCGCCGTGGTTGGATCCCTTATCTTTGCGTTCATGATGCCGGAAACGGCCGCACATGTTTTAGAGCGCAAGAAGACCGCAGCAGCTACCGCCACTGGCGACGGATAAGCAGGGCTCTTCTTGAGCATCTTCTGTCGAATCACCTGGGACTACTAAGAAAATACTTTTGCAGCAATTAGTTAGCAGGCAAACAAGTTCCTGTGGCTTTTTCTTATAAAACCGTTATTATTGTTCGTGTACATATGAATAAGGTACAAAGTACCAGCGCTCCAAAAGTGGATTACGGCAAGAATGACTGGAGCATGTTTACAAACGTCGGGAACGACGCAACAGTACTAACAGGGGGCGACCAATTTGTCTTTTTCTGACGGGAACCAGTTGGAAGGCGGGTCGCAAATCACAAGAGGAGGGCGAAAGCCGTGAAATTGAAAACCGTACTTGCAACTGTGCTCGCTGCAACAACCTTTGCCGCCAGTGCCACTTTTTCCTTCGCCGAGGACACGATAAAAATCGGTGACATGAATAGCTATAAACGCCTGCCAGCTTTTACCATTCCCTATAAGAACGGGGTCGATTTGGCAGTTGAAGAAATTAACGCTTCCGGCGGAGTTCTTGGCAAGCAGATTGAGATTGTTTCTCGTGATGACCAAGGAAAGCCTGGTGAAGCCGTCAAAATTGCAGAAGAAATGTTCACAAGCGATGGCGTCGTCATGATTTCAGGCAGCCTTTTCAGCCATGTTGGCTTGGCCTTGTCATCTTATGCTGGACAGAAAAAGCGTCTGTATCTCGCGGCTGAACCGCTGGCTGACGCCCTCGTATGGCAAAAGGGGAACCGTTATACTTTCCGCCTGCGCCCTTCAACAAATATGCAAGCCGCGATGCTAGCTGAGCAGGCCGTAAAGACAGGTGCAAAAAAATGGGCAACCATCGCGCCTAACTATGCATACGGTAAAGACGCAGTAGCAGCATTCAAAAGTGAACTGACCAAACTCGAC
This sequence comes from Pseudomonadota bacterium, assembly GCA_024743055.1. GTDB lineage: Bacteria > Pseudomonadota > Alphaproteobacteria > Sneathiellales > Sneathiellaceae > Sneathiella. The sequence goes on along the minus strand of JANSXH010000010.1, from coordinate 85,493 downwards.
CCTGAAGTGGAATTCATTGCCGAACAGTGGCCGGGACTATTCAAGATTGACGCAGCAGCTGAAGTACAAGCGCTTAAAGCAGCTGAGCCTGATGCGATTTTCAACGTTACATTTGGCGGAGACCTGGCAAAATTTGTCCGTGAGGGAACCCTTCGCGGCCTGTTTGAAGATCGGACTGTCCTCGGACTGCTCACCGGTGAACCTGAATATCTCGATCCGTTGAAGGATGAGGCGCCAGTTGGCTGGATCGTCACGGGGTATCCTTGGTACGCCATTGAAGATCCTGCCCATAAAAAGTTCGTTGCTGCGTATGAAGCAAAATGGGATGACTATCCACGCGTTGGCTCCCTGGTTGGATACACGACGATGCTCTCCATCGCCGAAGCTATCAAAAAAGCCGGCTCCACCGATACGGAAGAGCTTGTCGAAGCGTTCAAAGGACTTGAACTCGATACGCCTGCGGGTCCCATCACCTATCGCTCTCAGGACCATCAGTCCACTCTCGGCGCCTATGTGGGCACAATCTCTCTTGATGAGGGCAAGGGCGTAATGGTTGATTGGAGCTATAAGGACGGCGCCAACTATCAACCAACTGATGAGGAAGTTAAAAAACTCCGTCCAGCAGAATAACCCTTTCCTGTCTGATGTCAGCCGGCTTTCGGGTCGGCTGACTCTTTCCCAACCGACGTTTTGGAGCATAGTCTAAATGGGTGTACTGGTCGCTGAACTCCTGGCTGGCCTTGCCAATGCTGCGGCACTGTTTTTGGTTGCCTCCGGTCTCTCCCTCATCTTTGGCGTAACCCGTATCGTCAACTTCGCCCACGGCTCTTTCTACATGCTGGGTGCCTTTATCGGCTATTCTGCCATGCAGGTATTGCCGGGCGCTATCGGATTTTGGGCGGCTACCCTGGTTGCGGCTGTCGCCGTCGGCCTGATCGGTGTAATTGTTGAGTTTCTGGTCTTGCGCCAGGTCTACAAAGCCCCGGAACTGTTCCAGCTTGTCGCCACATTTGGCGTCATCCTAGTCATTCAGGACCTGGCCCTTCTTGTCTGGGGGCCGGAAGACCTCCTCGGCCCCCGTGCACCCGGCTTGAAAGGCGTTGTCCACATCCTTGGCGAACCTGTCCCGAGCTATGACCTGGCGTTGATTGGTATTACGCCGTTTGTCCTTCTGGTCTTATGGTATTTGATCTCACGCACGCGGGTCGGCATTCTTGTTCGAGCAGCGACACAGGACCGGGAAATGGTAGGCGCGCTTGGTGTCAATCAGGCCTGGCTCTTTACCGGCGTGTTTTTCCTAGGATCACTGCTGGCCGGCCTGGGTGGAGCCTTGCAGTTGCCGAAGGGTGGGGCAGATCTGCTGATGGACTTCAATATCCTGGCGTCGGTCTTTGTTGTTGTGGTCATTGGCGGCATGGGATCCATTCCCGGTGCTTTTATTGCCGCCGTTCTGATATCCGTTCTCAACGTCTTCGGCGTCAAATTTATCCCACAGAGCACCCTAGTTCTGATGTTTATCGTCATGGCAGTTGTCCTGCTCATTCGCCCCTACGGCCTGCTTGGTCGGGAGGAGGCACCTGGGGAGCACGGTCAGGTAGGCGACCCTGAACAGCCAATCTCCCCATTGCAATCCACAGGGAAACTGGTAGTTGCCGGCATCCTTGTAGTTCTGGCTCTATTTCCGATCTTTGACAGCCCGTTCCTCCTTGTTCTGATGACCGATGTGATCATTGTCAGCTTGTTTGCCGTAAGCCTCCATTTCATGCTGTCCTTGGGCGGGCTTGTCTCCTTTGGTCATGCCGCCTTCTTCGGCGGAGGCGCGTATGCAGCAGCGTTGCTTGTGCATTATGTGGATACGCCGATGTCACTCGCTCTTCTGATGGCGCCTCTGCTTGCCGGATTCCTCGCCCTGATCATTGGCTGGTTCTGCATCCGTCTCACAGGTGTCTATTTTGCCATGCTCACCTTGGCTTTTGCCCAGCTTGTCTGGTCTGTCGTCTTCCAGTGGGGTGAAGTGACCGGAGGTGATGACGGCATCGTCAACATCTGGCCTGCAGCATGGGCGTCCAGCACAACCGTCTATTATTACCTAACTTTGGTCATAGGTGTTGGCGGGATTATCCTGATGCGTCATGTCGCTCATTCCCCATTCGGATACAGCGTTCGCGCCAGCCGGGATTCCATTTTGAGAGCTGAAGCGACCGGCATCAATACCAAACGGATCCAATGGGTGACAATCGCCTTTGCCGGGGCCATGGCAGGACTTGCCGGCGGTCTTTTCGTCTTCTCAAAAGGCAGTGTCTTTCCGACAGAGCTTGAAATCGCCAAATCCTTTGACGCCTTGATCATGGTGTTCCTCGGCGGGGTCAAGACTTTGTCGGGTCCTATTGTCGGCGCATCAAGCCTGACCATCGTGCAGGATTTTCTTTCCCGATTTGAATATTGGCGACTTGCCCTAGGCCTTTTGATCATCCTGATCGTTATCCTGGCACCCGAAGGTCTGGTTGGATCGGCGCGAAAACTGGGTAACCGGATAGGGCTCGGACGGTCAGAGGGGCCAGGGACATGACAGCAATCCTTGAAGTCAAAAACCTCTCCAAAAGCTTTGGTGGTATCAAGGCCGTGCAGGATGTCAGTTTTGACCTGATGGAAGGTGAGTTGCTGGCTCTGATTGGCCCTAACGGCGCCGGTAAATCCACCTGTTTCAATATGCTGATGGGTCAGCTTCCTCCGAATTCTGGGTCTATCCTGTTTGACGGAAAAGAACTTGTCGGTCTTCCCACTAGAAAAATCTGGCAATATGGCGTTGGCAGGACCTTTCAAATCACCGCGACCTATCCGACAATGACGGTGATCGAGAATGTCCAGACGGCCTTACTTTCTTTCCACCAACGCAGTTTCAACTTTTTCTCAAGGGCCAAAACATCCTATCTTGATGAGGCAGCAGAACTTCTCTCCCTTGTCGGCATGGCGGATCAGGCGGATCGTCCGGCCGCAGTCTTGGCCTATGGTGATCTCAAAAGATTGGAACTGGCCATCGCCCTCTCCAATGCTCCCAGGCTTTTATTGATGGATGAACCAACAGCCGGGATGGCACCGAGCGAGAGAATTGAACTGATGGCATTGGCGGGCCGCATCGTCGAGGAACGCGGGCTGAGCATCCTGTTTACCGAACATGACATGGATGTGGTCTTTGCCCATTCACATCGCATCATGGTTCTGAACCGCGGTGAGCTGATCGCCAGCGGTTCGGTTGAGGAAATCCGGGCCAATCCGCGGGTACAGGAAGTTTATCTGGGTGGTGGCAGTGTCTTTGCGGATGAGGGAGCCTCCTGATGCTAACAGTAGAGGATATCAACAGCTACTATGGCAAAGCCCATATCCTGCACGATCTCAGTCTTTCTGTAGCAAAGGGCGATGTGCTGGCATTGCTGGGAAGGAATGGAGCCGGGAAAACGACAACTTTGAAATCCATTATGCAACTGCTCCCTCCCGAAACAGGAAAGGTGCAATTAAAAGAACAAGACATTACCGGCACTCCAACTCACAGGGTGTCAAAACTGGGGTTGGGATATGTACCTGAAGAGCGCCGCATCTTCACCGACCTGACTATCGAGGAAAATCTTGAAGTTGGCCGGCAGCCTGAACGTTCCGGCGTTCCCTATTGGACCCGCGAAATTTTGTTTGATCTGTTTCCCAATCTCGCTGAACGCCGAAGTAACCTTGGCAAGGCCTTATCTGGCGGAGAGCAACAGATGTTGACCATCGCGCGCACCCTCATGGGCAACCCCGAAGTTCTGCTTCTGGACGAGCCATCAGAAGGCATCGCCCCTGTTATTGTTGAGCAAATGGTTCTGACAATCCAACGCATAAAAGATGAAGGGGTCACCATTTTGCTGTCAGAACAAAATCTGCATTTTGCCAAGCTGGTGGCAAACAGAGCCATTATTATTGAAGGCGGACTTAAGCGCTTTGACGGAACCATGGAAGAGCTCAATGCGGATCCAGATATCAGAGAAGCGTATCTTTCTGTCTGACTGCCTGGAAAAGCTGCTTTAGAACCCGCAGGCTTCTTTTAGAAAGCGATCAAATTCCGCATTGAATTCCTTCGGCTTGTTAAAGAATGGTGTATGTAAGCCACCGGGAATATCATTGGGCTTTCCGGTCCAGATATTCCCGTAGGGCCAGTCGGCAATATATTGATGATTGAGAAAAGGATCTTCGGGGCCGTTCATGATGGCAAAGGGAATTTTGCCCTCTCGCAGCATTCGGGCCTGTCGTGGCCAGTCCGTTACATTAATCTTCGTGATCATATAGAGCCGCGCCCGGCCATCGGTCCGCGGCATTGCTTTGTGAAGATAGGCGCTTTCTTCTGTGAGCGGGGCGACTGCTGAGGTTACGAAGTTCTTGGTTTCTGTGGGCGACAGAAAATGCTTACCGGCCAGGATCATATGGGAGTCCGCGTTGTAACCGGCACCAAAGTCATCCGGGACAATATTAAGGGGTGATGTTCCTGTAATGACCAGACCCCTGACTTTAACATTGGCCCTCGCTGCCAGCTCTAACCCTACATATCCACCCAAAGACCAACCGATAACGATCGGCTCGCTCGCTTCAAGCTGCTCTAAAATTTGCTCAGCGGCATCTGCATAAGCGGCTACGTTATAGGAAGTCTCGGGATCTGCATTGGTCGAAACGCCATGGCCAGGCAAGTCATACGCGATCACCCGAAATCTATCGCGATAAGACTCGAACTGATATTGAAAGACTTCTTTACTGGAGGAGTTTCCATGAAGGCAAAGGAGTACAGGCTTATCTCCTCCACTATCAGCTACGGCAATAGTTCCATGATCTGTCTCGATATATTTTTCTTCAACATTCAATAGTTCCTGTCGCCGTCCTTTATAGCGGCGCCGGTTAAACCACGCAGTAAGGGCGCTTCGACGGACGTCCACAATTTCACGGAGTTCCTGGACAGCTGCCCATAGCCCTCCCGGATAAAACACCATGATTAGGATAATCAGGATAGCAATCAGAATTTCCCTCCAGGGCCCAAGATTTGCCAGGCTTTCCGCGAGAAGGGTAATCACGAAAGCAGCAATAACCGGGCCCCAAAGGGAGCCAACTCCTCCGACGAGGAGAATACTCAAAACGATCGTGAGAAATCCAATCCCAAAGGCATCAGGTGAGGCGACCCGCACATAGGATCCGTAAAAGCCGCCAGCAACACCAGAGATAAAAGCACTGATCGCCATGGCGTAAATCCGGGTACGGGCTTCGGAGACACCGCGAGACTGGGCATAATATTTATGATCTCGGAGGGCAACAATCGCTCGCCCGATCCGAGAGCGGATCACCCAATAGATAACGGTGACCGATGCCGCCAATAGCAAAAGTCCAGTAAAGTAATAACCGATCTTTCCGTCCTTGATGAACTTGTATCCAAACAGTTTTAGAGACGGCAATGTCACCATGCCAACGGTTCCACCCGTAAGGTCTGACTGACTGATCACCACCTGATACAAGAGCTGGGAAAAAGCCAGGGTCACCAGGATGACATAGATACCATCCAACCTAAGGATCGGCAGGGTAATAGCTACAGCCAATATCATGGCGACGACGCCGGCCGCCGGGATCGCAAGCCAGGGAGAAACCCCCAGGGTCTTGGCCAGTATGGCATAGGCATAGATACCGCAGGCAAACATCGCCACATGGGCGAAATTGACCAATCCGCCAAAGCCCAAAGTCAGATCCCAGCTCACGGCAACCATGGCATAGACAAACACCAAAACCAGAAGATGACGAGAGAAGGTATCCGTGAAGACAAAGGGAAACAGGATCAGGCCAATGGCGACAACAATGATCGGAACAAGCCCGTTGGTTTTATGAAAGGGAGGATCATAGCGCATCAGACCGACCTTTCATGCTTTCCGAACAACCCTTCCGGTTTGATCACCAATACAACGATCATAAGGGCAAACAGCACAGCAGGCGCCCAATACAGACCGACATAATAAATGGCAAACGCTTCTACCATACCGGCGATGAAGGCCGCGTATATCGGGCTGGTGAAGCGGGCCACGCCGCCGAAAATTACCACGATCAAAGCCTTCAGAAGCGGATCTGCCCCCATGGATGGGTTGATAAAGCGAATGGAGCCAATGAAGACTCCGGCGAGCCCAGCAAGCGCAGCGGATAATCCAAAGGCCATGCCGAACAGCTTCGGCACATCCAGACCCATAAGCTGGGCGGCTTCACGGTTTTGGGCGACCGCCCGCATGGCACGACCGGTTCTGCTACGGCGCAGAAAGAAACCAACAAGAGCCAAAATAAAGAGGACCAGTACAATGATGATTGCTTCGTTTTGAGAGATTGAGACCTCGCCCAAATGCAGATCCCCTTCCAACATGGGGGCGATCTGCTTGGGCCGCGCGCCCCAGCCAACAATCAGCAAATTCTCGAAGATCGTCGCACCGGCAAGGGTGGTAACAACTGAGAGTAGAACTAGGTTCGGCTTTCGCTCAAACGGTTGCACCAAAAGAAAGTGAGCAATCACGCCGATAACGAAAAGAACGACAACTGCCCCCACCAGGCCGATGACAAATCCAGCTCCAATGGCATCGGCACTGCTGATCTGCCAAGCCACATAGGCACCAACAGCGATGAACGCTCCGTGGGCAAAATTGAAGATCCCAAGAGTGGTCCAGACAACGGCAAGACCTGTCGCCATCAAGGCATAAAGGCTGCCAAGGACCAATCCTCCTGTAAGGACCGAGAGCAGGGCTTCCATAGGCATCAACTCGCCCCCTCAAACAACAAGCTCATGATTTCCTCATAGGACGGAAGATCTTCCTTCTCAATCCGCCGGGATATTCGGCCATGGTCAAACAGGTAAAGGGTATCAATCAGGGATTCCAAAAACTCCACATCCTGATCAACAACTAGCAGGGGCACACCGTCTGCCTTAATCGCGCGAATGGCTTCCGCCAGCTCTAACCGGAGTTTCGGTGACAGACCAAGAGTAGGCTCATCCAACAACAATAATTTTGGCGCAGCCATCAGGGCGGCCGAGACAGATAGCATCTGCCGTTCGCCACCGGACAGAAAGCGGGCTTTTTGATCCTGTCGCTCATAGAGCTTTGGAAACAGGCTATAAACCTTATCCAGGCTCTCAGTCTCCTCCACCCGACCATTCGCGGCAATGGGCGCGATGGCGAGGGTTTCTGCAATAGTCATTTCCGGATACAAGGTATTTCCCTGAGAAACATGGATCAGACCGGCACGCGCGACTTTTTTCGGATCCATGCGGCGGCGGCGAATAACATCATAGTTGATATTCCGGGAAAGCTGGGATTTACGCTCCCCTTCCCTGTTTAGCCTCTCACCTTCAAAAAGGATATCCCCGCGCCAGGGATCAATGATCCCACTGATGGTCATCAACAGGGTGGTTTTGCCATGCCCATTGGGTCCGAACAAACCGATGCTGGTGCCGGCCGCCATCTTTAAATCAATATTCTGAAAAATCTGTACCGGCTCATAGCCGCCAGCAAGGCCTTTCAGTTCAAGAAGAATCTCAGAAATCAGGCGGCCCTCCCAAGATAAGCTTCGATGACTTTAGGATCCTTGATCACATCCGCCGGCAATCCATTGGCGATGACCTGCCCTTGATCAAGGACCAGCATGCGATCAGATACCGTTGTCAGAAGCGGCAGCACATGCTCAATCAACAGAATTGTCATACCGTCCTCCCGAAGCCGAAGGATCAGTGCCCGAAGTCTGTCTATTTCCGATTGGGTCAAACTGGATGCCGGTTCGTCCAGCAACAATATTCTCGGTGACATGGCCAGAGCCGAGGCAATCATCACCAGTTTTCTATAATAAATCGGCAAGCCTCCAGCGAGAATATTGTGATGGGTCGCGGGGAAACCAACAATATCCAGTGCTTGTTCCGCGGCAGTAACATTTTTTGAATGCTTTCCTACCGTATGGGAATACTCTACCGCCGTAAGTACGTTATCTATGGCAGATAACGTTGGAAACACGCTTTCCCGCTGAAAGGTCCGGGCAATACCCAAACGCCCGATCTGAAATCCTCTTTTTCCCTGGACCTGGATACCATCAAAAGTAACCGTTCCACTGTTTGCCCGGATCGGGATATTTGTCATGACATTGAAAAGCGTGCTTTTACCGCTGCCATTGGGTCCTGCGATGCCAAGAATTTCCTGAGCATTGACATCAAAGGAAACATCATTAACGGCAACCAGCCCGCCAAAGCTCTTTGTCAGGCCCCTGACTTCCAGAAGCACCTTAGAGGGTGATGAATTCTGCAATACTGTATCCCCGCCTATCCCGTAGATGGCTTCAACTCAACCTGGCCTTCGCAACAAGATATTGCTGCGAAGGCCTGAGGTCATTGTCGTTATTTCGACATCCAGGGCGGGCGCCGGAATTTGGCGTTGGAATACTCATCCGGTCCCACCAGCAACCGCTCACCGTCCCAGATCTGCCAGAACGAAACCGGCACCCTGTCGTTGCGCTGGAGGGCAACATGCGTGTTCGGATCAAATTCGATTTTACCTGCAACTGAGTCGGCGCTGGTTTCACCAAGAGCTTTGCCGATGGCTTCATGATCCCGCGCATCGCCAACTTTCTCGAGAGCCGTGAAATACATCTGCAGCATTTCGTAAAGCCCCACCCCATAAGGACCGGAATCAACGCCGTATTTATCCTTAAAGCGTTTTAGCAACTCAGGTCCGCGGGGCCATTTAGGTGTATCCAGCGGGCCACCGATTAAATTGTAGAGAACACCAGTAGATTTATCTCCGGTTAGCTTCACAAACTCAGGTACGGCCGGTGCATATTGCAAAAAGACGACACTATCTGTGGGCTTTTCCTGAAACTGCTTAATGAACAGAGCAGCGTTTCCAGGAATATAGTCCGTATTGATCACCAAGTCAGGCGGATCCTGACGGACCTTCGCAAGGCTGGCACGCCAGTCGCTAACCGGCCCAAAAGGAACCAGCTCATCCACGGTGATTTCCCATCCGGCGTCCTTAAAGACTTTCTTCATGCCCTCTGAAATCGTTTTGGAATAAGCATTGTCAGACGAAATAATCGCCACTTTCTTGTTTTTGATTTCAATGATCCCCTGCTCAGCAAACTCTTCGATTGCGGGAAGGACATCTGTCTCATAGCCCTTGAAATCGGCTGTGTAAGACCAACAACACCAATAGTCTTCGGGGCTTTTGCTGACGATCGCCGCAAAGCCCGGAGAGGGACCGGCAGCGAGATAGGGCATATCCGCCTCGGCCATCAGATCCACTTCAAACATGGTGAAGCTGGCATAGCCAGTGATGATAAGATGAACATTGTCGGTTCCGATCAGGCGTTCGGCGGCACTTGCAACATTGGCTGCCGAGTGATCCTTCACATCCGCCACAACGAGATCAAAGGTATGGCCAGCTATGCCGCCTTTGGCATTTGCCTCTTCAATCGCCCATTCGGCACCTCGGACAAATTCTTCGCCGTCAGAGGCGTTCGGGCCGGTCAGCGGCGCCATGATTCCGATCTTTATCTCATCTGCTACGGATGGTGATATCCATCCAATGACTGCGAGAGCGAAGACCGCGAATACTGGCATAACAATGCGGTATACAGTTCGCATTTCGGGTTTCATTGCTCTTCCCCTTATTTTGAAGTATTTTGATAAGCTCATAAAAGATGTCAAGATGGGGGAAACTAGGCAACTGGCAAAACTTACAAAAAGAGACACAATACGGAGCAATGTCTTGTAATTCAGCCAGTTTTTGACGCCAAGATACCGGTGATCAGGGAGGTGGCCGGAAACAGGAGTTATGTATGAAGCACGTCCAGACAACAATAATTTCGGAAATGAACCGAAAAAGCTATACCGATAGCGATGCTAAGCGATTGGCAACACGCCTCGGCCTGACAGACTTCGCCTATCTAACTGCTCGCTTGCCAACAGGGTGTAACCTTCAGCCCGAGGATACCTTTCGAACCTCTTATGACCCCTCCTGGGTGGATCGGTACAAATCAAAAAAATATCGCCTTTACGATCCTGTCATCGATTATGGGCAGAAATCGCGGCATCCTTTCTTTTGGGGCCATGGCAAGTTCTTAAGAAGATTCAGAAAATCCCAGAAGTTGGTTTTTCATGAAGCTAAGGAATTCGGCATCATGTCAGGCTATGCCGTTCCCATATATGGGCCGGACGGAGATGCCGGACTGTTTACTGTGGTTTCAGATCGGACGCGAGACGTTCAGGCTGCCGTCGCAGATTGCATTGCTGAGATTGAGCTTTTCGCCCATCGTTATCACAATACCCGCATTGAGGAACTGGCGGGTGCCAGGGACTATGCGGATATCCGGTTGTCCGCGCGGGAACGTGAATGCCTGCTCTGGACGAGTGAAGGACTGACGACCGAGGCGATTGCGGACCAATTGAACCTAACTGTCTCGGCCGTGAACTATCACTTCACCAACGCCAATAAAAAACTCAACGCCAGTAATAAGCACCACGCGGCCATTATTGCACTATCAACTGGCTTGCTCTGACACAACCTATTTATTGGGCTTATTGCAATCACGGGGACTTTCCTCCAGCCAGCCGATATCTCTTTTCATATGCTCAGGTAAATATACCAGATCGTCAGATGGGCTATAGATTCGCCGTTTCTCATGAATTTTCCGCTTTTTACGCCAGAAAAAGCTGAAAAATGGGGAAAATAGCCATAAAATTCGTGTTTTCTTAATCGATGTTTCCATAGTATACAGGGCTCCAGCAGCTTTCTTTGACGGATAAATGGCCTGAATACCATCTGTTTTCAAATTGAAATTCAGGGCCTATACATAAGGAAATTTTATACCTAATGCGCCCTCCTCTTCCTCCTCTCGCAGCCGTCCGGGTATTTGAAGCCGCGGCCCGGCACAAAAGCTTTACCCGGGCGGCGGAAGAACTTGGAATGACCCAGGCGGCAGTCAGCTACCAGATAAAGATCCTTGAAGACCGAGCCGGTGCAGCCCTTTTTCAACGGCTTCCCAGGGGTGTCGCCTTGACGGATATGGGAGCCCGATTTTCGATCGTTGCCAGCGATGCGCTCGATAAATTGAGTGATGGGTTTTCGGCGGCAATTGAGCGCTCGGAGGAGACCCTGGTTCTTAGCGTGATTTCAACTTTCGCGACGAACATCCTGGCGCAACGTTTGGGACGGTTTCAAATTGCAAATCCAAACATTGCCGTCAGGGTTGATGTCAATCAGGCCTTGGCAAATTTTGAATCTGGCGAAGTCGACATTGCTATCCGGCTGGGAAATGGCGATTGGCCAGGCCTTAAATGCCATAAGTTGTTCCCGGCAGTTTTTACGCCAATGCTCAGTCCAAAGCTCGCTGCCTCAATCGGAGGGATTCATGAACCCGCTGATATTCTTAAACTAACCATTATCGAACCCACGGATCCCTGGTGGAAAAGATGGCTTGAAGCAGCCGGGATAAAGGATGATCGCCATGAGGATCGACCGAAGTTAAAGTTCAGCTCTCAAATACTTGAAGCCAATGCCGCCATCGCCGGCCAGGGTGTTGGGATATTAACACCGATATTCTATCGCGATGCTGTCGAACAAGGGCTGCTGATGCAACCTTTTGACCTAACATGTGATACCGGGACGGCCGTCTGGCTCGTTTATCCGGAAAGTCGTCGCAACTCTCCAAAGATCAGGGTTTTTCAGGACTGGATGAATTCGGAAATACAGGACCTATTGTCAGGTCAGACAATGACATTATAGTGTGAAGCAAATCCAGACACACCGTTAAGAAGGAAAAATAAGAATGCGGGCGATTGTCATACATGAATTCGGTCCCTATCAGGAAACAGCGAAGTTTGAGGAGCTACCGGTCCCTAAACCGGGGCCTGGTGAGGTCGTTATTCGCAACAAGGCAGCTGGAATCAGCTTTGCCACATCCTTGAAAATTGCCGGGAAATACCAGCGCCGGGATCCCCTGCCTTATGTTCCGGGAACGGAGGGCGCCGGAATCATTCATGAGATCGGCGAAGGGGTGACGCGGGTTGCCGTAGGCGATCATGTCATGTGTAACCTCGATGGTGGAGCTAATGGCGGCTTCGCCCTGGCCCAGGATATCTGCTGTCATAAGATTCCTAAGGAAATGGAATTTGCCGAAGCAGCCATGATGGTGTTGTCCTACACAACTTCTTACGGGGCGTTATTTCGGCGGGCTAGAATACAGGCTGGGGAAACCCTTCTGGTGCATGGTGCCGCCGGTGCCGTCGGGATGGCTGCCGTGGAAATTGGTAAGGCGGCAGGCGCCAAAGTGATTGCCGTTGCTGGCGGAGAAAGCCATTGCGAAGCAGCAACCCGTCATGGTGCGGACTTTGTTATAGATCACCGGCAAGAAAATTTTCGTGATCGGGTACTCGACATTACAAACGGTCGAGGTGTTGATATCGTCTATGACAGCATCGGAGGCGACACGACCATACAATCTTTACGCAGTCTTGCCTGGGAAGGGCGGTTGCTGACCATCGGATATGCCTGCGGTGAAATTCCAAAAATTGCCGCCAATACCTTGCTCCTCAAGAACGCCTCGGTCCTTGGTTTTAACCTTGGGCATTTTTACGGCTGGTCCCCGGGAACTACCCGAGATCAGTATGCAGATATTGTCGATGAAATGGTGGCTGGTGTTCTCGACCTCTATGGCCAGGGCAAGATCAAGCCTGAGGTTGGGGCGCGTTTCCCGTTAGCGGATTTCATTCCGGCAATGGATGCCGTCATTCAACGTACAGTCGATGGTAAATGCGTCACTGTAATGCAGGAAGAGGACTACTGATCTGGTTGCTTTAGCCTTCTATCTACCCATGAAGATGTCACGCAAATGTAATAGTACTATCATTTAACTGGCATCCCCGGCCCCTAGGATTTTGTCTGTTCAAATCAGGGGGCAGGGAAATGACAGCTGTATCGGTAAAGAATTTAAGCAAGACATTTGGCAAAACCAATAAAGCACTAAAGGGCGTCAGCCTAGAGCTAGAAGAAAGCGAAATGGTGGCGTTGATTGGGGCCTCGGGCTCCGGTAAGTCGACCCTAATCCGGCATATTGCCGGCCTTATTCCCGGCGATAACAGTCAAAGCCGAATCGATGTTTTTGGCTCCCCAATTCAAACGAATGGAAAGATATCCAAGGGCGTGCGAAATGACCGCCGGGAGATCGGTGTCGTCTTTCAGCAATTCAATCTTGTCGGTCGGCTATCCGTTCTGACGAATGTGCTAATGGGTGTCTTAGGTCGTGCCTCTTCCTTTCGCACTCTTCTAGGAATTTTTACCCGTGCCGAGAAAAAGCTGGCCATGGATGCCCTGAACCGGGTCGGCATCGCCAGTCATGCGGCCCAGCGTTCTTCAAATCTGTCCGGTGGTCAGCAACAAAGAGCGGCTATCGCGCGGACCATTGTGCAGGGTGCAAAACTGATACTGGCAGACGAGCCCATCGCCTCTCTTGATCCCGCCTCCTCCCGCAAGGTGATGGATAATCTGGAGCGCATCAATCGTGAGGACGGCGTGACAGTGCTCGTGTCCTTGCACCAGGTCGACTACGCCATCAAATACTGCCCCCGGACAATCGCCATGAGGCAAGGAGAGGTCGTTTTTGATGGCCCAAGCGACCAACTTACCCCCCAATTTCTTCAACAGCTTTATGGCTCCGAGAGTGTCGAGCTTTTGGCCAAAGAAGATCAGAGAGAACTTGTTCCGGAAAACACAGGCCCAGAGCCTGCGGAACAGGAAACCGAAGGCCGCCGGGCCTTTGCCTATGCGGCAGGCTGACTGCCGATAACCAAATTCCAATAACTGGAAAGCAGCCACCTACTCACTTAAATTGGAGACGAGACTGATGATACGTAAAATGTTATCCACCGCTATTGTTGCGGCAACTGCCCTGGCAAGCACCAGCGTTTTCGCAGATGTAAAACCACTGGAGGGAGACCCGACAGAACTGAATTTCGGCATTATCTCGACGGAATCCACCGCCAATCTGAAAGAGCAATGGCTCCCCTTCATGGAAGACATGGAAGAAGCCCTTGGCATGAAGGTCAACGCTTTCTTTGCGCCTGACTATGCCGGGATCATTGAAGCCATGCGCTTTGGGAAAGTTCATCTCGCCTGGTTCGGCAATAAGTCCGGTATGGAAGCCGTGGACCGCGCAGGCGGCGAGGTTTTCGTTCAGACGTCCAAGGCTGACGGGTCGCAAGGCTACTATTCCCATATCATCACCCATGTGGACAACAAGGACATCAACAGCCTTGAAGATATCTTCTCATGCGACAAAACCCTGAACTTCGGTATTGGTGATCCAAACTCCACCTCCGGCTTTCTGGTTCCGTCTTACTACGTGTTTGCGAAGAACAATGTAGATCCGAAGAAATGCTTCAAAACCGTCCGCAATGCAAATCATGAAACCAACCTGATGGCGACAGCCAACAAGCAGGTTCATGTGGCTGCCAACAATTCCGAACAGCTCAGTCGCACCAAATTGAAAGCGCCGCAGGCTGCCGAAAATGTGAAGGTCATCTGGACGTCTCCACTGATCCCATCCGACCCAATCGTTTATCGCGAAGATCTGTCCAAGGAAATGAAATCAAGAATCAAAGGCTTTTTCCTGGCTTACGGTCGTTATGGTGATACAGAATCCGCGAAAGCTGTTCTCGGCGGCATTAGTGACGGGCTCGGCTTCTTCATGGAAAGCAACAACACCCAGCTTTACCCGATCCGCCAGCTGGCCCTGTTCAAAGACAAGCTGAAAGTTAAGAGCGCGCAAGGAGCATCAGAGGATGTCAAAAAAGAAAAAGTCGCTCTGATCGACAAGAAATTGTCGGAACTCGATATCCTGGTTGAGAACCAATAACTTCGGGCCAGGACCTGATAGGCGTCGGATACTCTCCGACGCCTCTTTTTTTAGATGAACAGTAAGGCAGCTCACATGACACTCGCATCCGGCCACCAAACGACCCCCTCTCCTATCGCTCCGCCAAAAAATCTGAAACGGTCCGGCCTGAATATTCTTGGTTGGGCAGTTCTTGCTGGATTGCTGGCCTGGTCTTGGGAAGGTGCCGACATGCGGCCCATGGCCCTGATCGATGATGCCGCCAATATGGGACAGTTTGCAGCCGGTTTCTTTCCGCCAGATTTCACCGAATGGAAAATGTATGTGGATGAGATATTTGTGACGATCCAGATCGCCATCTGGGGGACAGTGCTGGCGATTGTCCTCTCCATTCCTTTTGGCATCATGTCGTCGGAAAATATCGTCCCCTGGTGGATCTGCCAGCCGACCCGCCGCCTGATGGACGCGGCCCGCGCAATCAACGAGATTGTATTTGCCATGCTATTTGTTGTTGCTGTGGGACTTGGTCCCTTTGCCGGGGTGCTAGCGCTTTGGATCCATACTACAGGGGTTCTTGCAAAGCTGTTTTCCGAAGCGGTGGAAGCCATTGATCCTCGTCCTGTGGAAGGCATTCGGGCGACAGGCGCCAACGCTCTGCATGAAATTATTTACGGGGTCATTCCCCAAGTTTTACCCCTATGGATTTCCTATTCCCTCTATCGATTTGAATCAAACGTGCGCTCGGCGACGGTTCTTGGTATTGTTGGCGCCGGCGGCATTGGCATGCTGCTTTGGGAATATATCCGCGGCTTCTACTATGCTGAAACCGCGGCCGTCATTATTCTGATTATCGTTTCTGTCAGCTTGCTCGATATGTTGTCACAAAGACTGCGTAAGTTGGTGACCTGACCCATGTCTTTTCAGCCAGGTAGGATGTTGCACATGGAACAGTATGAGCGCTATGCGATCTATGTTGCACCGCCAGCCGAGTCATCGCTCGGTCGTTTCGGATATGGCTGGATGGGGTTCGATCCGCAGTCCGGTAAATCCCTGCGCTTGCCGGATATTAACGGATTGAGCCAGGAGGAAATTCTCAGGGCCCGGGCCAGTCAGACAAAATACGGGTTTCATGGCACCCTTAAAGCGCCCTTTCGATTGAATGCTGAAACCTCTGTCAATGATCTTCAGAAAGCGATTGTAGCCCTTTGCGCCCAACTGCAGCCCTTCACCTTACCAGGGTTGAAGGTCAGCTCGCTGGGGTCATTTCTGGCCCTTGTTCCATTGACCAGGTCGTTGGACCTCATCGATTTGGCGGAAACCTGTGTCCAGCAGCTGGACAAATTTCGCGCGCCTTTAACGGAGGCCGAAATGGAGCGGCGAAGGGCCGCAAATCTCACGCCAAGACAAGAAATGTATCTGGAAGCCTGGGGCTATCCTTATGTGCTGGATGAGTTCCGGTTTCATTTGACCCTGACAGGAAGGCTGGCGCGTCTTGAGCGCGAGAAATTCCTGGCGCTGATGGAGGATGCAAAGGCTCACATATTTCAGGAGCCGGTACCGGTCTCCGAGATTTGCCTCTATGGTGATCCGGGGAAAGATCGGAAGTTTCGACTGTTGCTCCGGTTCCCTTTTGGGCAGGCTGTGAGCAGTTCAGAGAAATTTACGACTCCAATGCCTGTAAAAATGATCTGACGCCCTCTTGCAGGCTGCCAGTGTTTTTCACAAGTTGCACATCTTGCAAACAGTCTTCAAGAGCTTCTTCCCTTAACAGTCTTTGTTCTATTTCTGCCGGCGCTTCCCGACCGCGGGATGCCATTCTTTCGGCCCTTACCTTGGCTGGTGCCGTCACGCAGATGGTTTTTAACGGCGCCAGATTTTGTTGGGCTGGCGCAACAACCTGGCGGGAGACATTGGCAATGACCACATGGCCCGCCTGGCGTAGCTGTTCATAGGAAACCGGCAGGCCGTAGCCGAGACCATGGGCTTGCCAATGCAGCAGAAATTTGTCGTTCTTCACATGATTTTCGAACTCATCCGGGCTGATCGCGTCATGATCTTCACCGCCCGCATCCGCAGGGCGGGTGATCATACGGCGAGCGAAGACAAACTTGTCATTATTCTGCAAATGACGACGCGCTGCCTCAAGCAAGGTGTCCTTGCCGGCGCCACTCGGGCCGACGACAAGCACCAGGGTTCCCGGTTCAGGCAATGCGTTTTCCTTCGGACCAGACGGCCCGGATGACCGGATGATGACGCGAGTGATGGACATGAACCAGATCGGCGCGCTTATCCAGCGCAATTTCCCCGCGATCATCAAGGCCGATGCTTTCTGCCGGGTTCTTGGTGATCAGGCGGATGGATTTTGGCAGGGAAATCTCCTCAAAGTCGTCAAACAGCAGCATGGCGCTATAGAGCAGGCTATGGGGCACATAATCGCTGGAAATAACGTCCAGAAGATCAAGATCGGCCAGATCGCGAGCAGAGACATTGCCGGAATGGGAGCCACCGCGGACAATATTGGGTCCCCCCATCATTACATGCAGACCTGCTTCATGGGAGGCTCGTGCCGCTTCGACTGTGGTTGGAAACTCAGCCACAGCAATGCCATCCTCGACCGCCTCCTGAACATGATCGGTTGTCGCATCATCGTGACTGGCCAGCGCAATCCCGCGAGATTTGGCCGTTGTCACAACATGCTGGCGATGGCGGGCGCTGTGACGCTCCTGATCCGCCTTACGATCCTCGATAAAGCCTTCCATCTGGCTGTCGGTCAGGCCGTACTTCCCCTGATAATAGGTGTAATAGGCCTCCAGACTGACGAACTGCCGCTGGCCCGGCGTATGATCCATAACGGAGATCAGACGCACACCCGGCTGATCAACAACCTTATCGAGCGCCATTGCCATTTCCGGATAGCTGACCTCGCATCTGAGATGCAGATAGTGATCGGCACGCAGAAGATTCTCCTTTGAGGCTTCCTGAATGCCGTCAATCATCTCTTTAAGCCGCCCGATCCGGGCACTGCCCTGATTGACATCGCCGAGGGCCAGGGCATCGAGAACCGTTGTAATGCCGGAGATAGCCAACTGGCTGTCATGGGCGATGGCGGCAGAGGTCGACGGCCATTCCGCCTTAGGACGCGGGGTCATATGTTTTTCCAGATTATCCGTATGCAGCTCGACAAATCCGGGCATCAGATAATCGCCGTCCAGATCATGTGCGGTGGACAGGGAGGAACGGCCGTCGCAGATGTCCGCCACTTTGCCGTCCCGCACCAGAACGGTTCCGTTGAGCACCTCATCGGCGAGAACAATCTTTGCATTGGTGAATATTGTTTCAGCCATCACTTTTCACTCTGAACTCTGAGATATCAAACTCTGATGTACAGACCCGCTCCCGGGCCTCATGGTCATGGAATATTCCAAGAACAGCCGCTCCGCGCGCTTTCGCCTCGTCAATCAGATCCAGAACCACTGCCTTGTTGGCCGCATCCAGTGAGGCTGTTGGCTCATCCAGTAGCAGCAAAGGATAATCGGTTACGAAGCCCCGGGCAATATTGACCCGCTGCTGTTCCCCGCCGGAGAATGTCAGGGGCGACAAGGACCACAATGCTTCTGGAATGTTCAGCCGATGCAACAGGGATTTCGCCTTTTCGGCCGCTTCCTCAACTTCCATGCCTGCCATCTTGGCCGGTTCTGCCACCACGTCGAGAGTGGATACCCTTGGAATAACCCGCAAGAACTGGCTGACATAGCCCATGGTGACCCGGCGGATATCCAGGATAGTATGGGGCGCCGCGCTAACGACATCAATCCAGTCCCCCTGATGCCGCACATTGATCTGCCCCGACTGGCAAACATAATTGGCATAGACCATCCGCATGAAAGTACTCTTGCCGGCGCCGGACGCTCCGGTCAGAGCCAGACAGTCCCCGGCAGACAAAGCCAGGTTGATATCCTCGAACACGGGAATAACCGCCTGCTGTTGAACATGCAAGGTGAAGCTTTTGCTGATATTTTCGACACGCAGTATTTCAGTCATCAGTCCGCCTATACCTGTAAAATTGAAGAGACAAGTAGCTGCGTATAAGGATGCTGCGGATCATCCAGAACCTGATCGGTCAGTCCGCTCTCCACGACCTCACCCCCCTGCATCACCATCAGGCGATGGGACAGCAACCGTGCCACCGCCAGATCATGGGTGACAATGATAGCGGAGAGGCCGAGATCCGACACCAGCCCGCGCAACAAATCAAGGAGCCGTGCCTGCACGGATACATCAAGGCCGCCTGTGGGTTCATCCATGAAAACCAGCCGCGGACCCGAGACCAGATTTCGGGCGATCTGCAGGCGTTGCTGCATGCCGCCGGAAAAGGTGGTTGGCGGGTCATCGACCCGGTCCTCGAATATTTCCACCTTACCAAGCCAGGAGAGTGCGGTGCTGCGGATCTCTCCATAATGCCGCCAGCCAACACCCATCAGCCGCTCACCGATATTGGCGCCGGCGCTGACACCCATCCGCAACCCGTCCCGCGGGTTCTGATGGACAAAGGCCCAGTCGGTACGCATCAGGAACCGCCGTTCCGGCTCGCTCATCCGATAGATATCCGCGGTTTCGTTGAGGCGCGTTCGATAGTGAATCTGACCTACTGCCGGTTCCAGCTGGCCTGAGACCGCATTCAGGAGGGTCGACTTGCCGGAACCGGATTCGCCGACAATACCAAGGACCTCACCAGGGAACAGATCAAAGGAGACGCCGTTACAGCCGATCCTGTCACCATAGGTGACGGTCAGGTCTTCCACTGAGATCAAGGGCATGCGCGTTGTCATGGGGCCACCTCTTCGGTTTCCAATGCAGGATCCGCAGAAAGTGCACCGCGATGTCCCTCCGCCTGGCGTTTCGCGCAATGATGGCTATCGGAACAGACGAACATTCGCCCGCCCTGATCATCAAGAATGACTTCGTCTAGAAAGCTGTCCCGGGTGCCGCAAAGAGCGCAAGGCTCGTCCCATTTCTGGATAGAGAACGGATGATCATCAAAATCAAGACTGACCACTTCCGTATAGGGCGGAATGGCATAGATGCGCTTTTCCCGCCCGGCCCCAAACAACTGCAGAGCCGCCATATTGTTCATTTTCGGATTGTCGAATTTCGGCGTCGGCGACGGATCCATGACATAGCGACCGTCCACCTTAACCGGGTAGGCATAGGTTGTCGCGATCTCGCCATGCTGGGAGATATCCTCATAAAGCTTTACATGCATCAGGCCATATTCCTCAAGCGCGTGCATTTTTCGGGTCTCCGTCTCTTTGGGTTCAAGAAACCGAAGGGGTTCGGGAATGGGAACCTGATAGACCAGGATTTGATCTTCGGTGAGCTCAGTCTCGGGAATGCGGTGGCGCGTCTGGATCACGGTGGCGCGCTCCGTCTCCTCGGTGGTTTCGATATCCCCGACTTTAGCAAAGAATTTGCGGATGCTGACGGCATTGGTCGTATCATCTGATCCCTGGTCAATGACCTTCAAGCAATCGTCCGGGCCGATCACGGCAGCCGTTACCTGAATACCGCCGGTGCCCCAGCCATAGGGCATGGGCATCTCGCGGCTGGCAAACGGCACCTGATAACCCGGGATGGCGACAGCCTTAAGCAGAGCCCGTCGGATCATGCGTTTAGTCTGCTCATCGAGATAGGCAAAATTATAACTGGGGGCTGCTGAATTACTCATGATTTACTCCGCCGCCTCCCTGATATTGTCCTCGGCATTGCGGCGCAAGCGTCGCACCAGTTCCAGCTCTGACTGGAAATCCACATAATGGGGAAGTTTGATATGTTCGACAAAACCTGTCGCCTGAATATTGTCGCTATGGGACAGGACGAACTCATCATCCTGAACCGGGGCAACCTGGTCTTCGCCAAGCTCATGGCAGCGCAGCGCCCGGTCGACCAGGGCCATGGAAATCACCTTACGCTCTGAGTGACCGAAGGCCAGACCATAGCCGCGGGTAAACTGGGCAGGCGCGGTTTTTGATCCCTGAAACTGGTTGACCGTTTCACATTCGGTGATGGTGATATCCCCGATCTCAATGGCAAAGCCAAGTTCTTCCGGAATGACCTCAACCGTGACATCCCCCAGCCGCACCTCACCGACGAAGGCATGGTTACGGGCATAGCCGCGCTGGGTGGAATAGCCGAGAGCCAGAATGAAGCCTTCATCTCCGCGGGCCAGATTTTGCAGGCGAAGGTCCCGATCTGCGGGAAATTCCAACGGCTCCCGGGTCAGGTCTCCCACTGGGGCCGTATCATCATAGTCCGCCGGGGCTGATTGCTCGATCAATCCTTCCGCATTGAGAAGCTCTAGAACCCGCGGCACTTCTTCATCCAAGGGTGCCTCTGCGGCCTCAGCCTTTTGTGGCTCGAGGCCTTCTGCCGCCAGAGCGAAATCAAGCAGGCGGTGAGTATAATCAAAGGTGGGGCCCAGCACCTGGCCTCCGGGCAGATCCTTGAAGGTTGCAGATATGCGCCGGTCCAGATCCATCTCGGAGGTATCAAGGGGGGCGGAATATCCAAAGCGTGGCAAGGTGGTTCGATAGGCGCGGATCAGGAAGATGGCCTCTATAAGATCGCCTCTCGCCTGCTTGATGGCGAGAGCTGCAAGATCCTTATCATAGAGGGAGCCCTCGGCCATCACCCGGCTCACCGCATGGCTCAGCTGCTCAGATATTTGCGAGAGGGAAAGCTCCGCTACATCCGTTGCCCCCCGCCGTTCTTCGGCCAGATATTTATGGGCGTTATCAATGGCTTTTTCGCCCCCTTTGACAGCGACATACATGTCTAACTCCCTCTTTTCGAAGTGCGCGGTAGCGCGGCCAATTGCGATCCGGCCGTAAAAATCCAGTCAAGACCCAGTGGAAACAGGGCCTGGTTGCGGTCAACCAGATACCAGATGGCAGGGGGAAATCCCGGGATATCAAAGGACGCCGTGTCTTTAATTCCTGGGCCGGTAAAATTCTGCCCCGGATCAGAGCTCAGGCTCTCGCAATCAATAATAACGGTGGCTGACCGGTCCGGATATTCTGCAGAGCCGATGGCAAGTTTATCGATGACGCCCAGATCGCTTTCCCGCCCCAACAGAGCGAAAACCGCAGCCTCTGGCGCATCGGTCACCGGACAGCCGGCATGAAAATGAAGATAGGTCCGAAGTGTGTCGCTGGCCACTTCAGGCGCCAGCCAGACCGGGGTATCCATATCCGCCAGGGCCAGCAGCACGGCCGCAGTTGCCGGTCCGATCCCCGAAGGGGCATCCGGGACATGACGTATGGACTGGATTGTCGCCGGCCGGGACATTGCCTCCAGCACGGTGCGAAAGGTGGCAGTGGCATCGAAGACCGGGTTGTCAAATCCAAGTGCTGAAGGAGACGTGGAATAGTTCATCAATCTTCCCCCCGCACCATGGTGTAAAAATCGACCTTGGTGGCGGCGGCCTTTTTAGAGCGGTCATCGCGACCCTGCTGATGCCGTTTCTGCAAGGGTGTGATAACCGTATCCTCGATCTCCTCCTGGCGTTCCGGATTTTGCAAAAGCGCATCGAAAGCGGCGGCCAGTTCCGCATGACGTTGGTTGCGTCCAGCGATATAGGCATGACCAACGGTGCCGTCCGACAGTCTCACACTGCAGCGGGTGACCGTCATCTCGCCCAGATTGAAGCGGCCTCCAGTGCCCCCTGCCCGGCCCTGTACCATGACCAGGCCGATTTCCGGGCGTCGCAAGAAATCATAGTCTTCTTCCTGCCCGTGAAGTTGCCAAAAATTTTCCAGATCTGTTTCGCTTGCACGCGCCAGAATACCCATCCAGTTCTTACGGGATGGATCTCCGGGAGAAGAGTCTAATGCCACCGGTTTCCCCTATACTTATACATCGGGGACATTGTGAGCTTGGTTTATGTCAGTAATGCAGATGGTTTGATGACAGTCAGGTTACAATATCGCCGGATCGCCCTTCCGCGGCGCTCTCGAGCCAATTTTTCATACCTTGAAATAACGATTGGCCCGCAATCTGTACATTGTAGGTACAATTCGTTACCTCCCTATCCTTTCCTATCATAGATAGATATTCTAAAATTAGGGCTGCTATCGGGAATCAGCTTTAAAAGGCGATCTTAGGTTTTCATCACAGCAAGGCATGAACTCAATAACTTATTGATATTAAACACTTTGTCTCCCAGTTTTCTTTAACAAGCCTTGCTTTTTCATTTGTGACGAAAAGGGATCGTCTTCCCTGATCTGATTTACCCGGCCGCAAATCACCGATAATTCGGTCCATAGATCGTATTTAAATACTCTTATTAGGTGTTTAAAGCGAGTGAAAAAATGGCGCACGTATATAGTGAGTTTGCAAAAACAGGTACCGGATGGGGATATATCTCGCGGATCGCTTGACCGCGATTTACTTGCCTGCCTGAACAACAAAACACATAGGGATACCTCATATGGGGTGCTTCATCGGCGATTGATCCATCGGTTGCTGACGTCGGCGAGTGTTGGTGTCCTGACGGCCTCTCTCTGTGCCTTTAGCATGGTCTCTTTCGCCAGCGCCGATTGCGTCACCGACGACAAGACCGTGACCTGTACCGGCGATCTTTCCGATGGCGTTTCAAAAATCACGCCTGGGACTGAAATCCTGAATGTAAATTCTCTAACCACCGACATTGAGCCCGATTCCGGGACAAGGGGTGTCGCCCTGACCGGTACCGGAACCGTTCAGATCACCTATGAAGGCGGCGATCAGGATATCCTTACAACGGGAGAACCGGCTGCGGGGATCGTGGGGTTGAGCACAGGTGTCAATGGGTCCGATGGTATAACCTTGGATTTCCTTGCTTATAGTGTTGGCACGGATGGAACACATGGCACCAGCGCCGATGCTGTTAATATTACCAGTTCCGGAGCGATTTCCACGGATGGAGAATATGGCCATGGCATACTTGCTATCTCTCAAGGAGCAGATGGGGGAGATGGCGGCAGTGGCAGCGGCGCTTTCGCAGGGAATGGCGGAGATGGTGGAGCCGGAGGCTATGCCGGAACGGTAACTGTCACCAATTTCTCCACCATATCAACTGCCTCGATTAATTCCCAAGCCATCTATGCTCAGAGTCTGGGTGGCACGGGAGGAGACGGCGGTCCCGCCGGGGATGCCGTTTCTGCCATTGCAGGCGATCCCGGCACCAGCCGCACGGGCAGCACCATAACCATCATCAATAATGGCGCCCTGACAACCGCAGGTGAATTTTCAAACGGCATCCTAGCCCAGAGCCTTGGGGGCTTTGGCGGTGATGGTGGCGATGCCGGAAGTATTTTTTATTCTGAGGGCAGCGACGGCGTTACCGGGGCGGCGGGTGGGACCGTGAATGTGACAAATAGCGGAACCATTATCACCCATAATGATACGGCCTATGGCATCCTCGCCCAGAGCGTCGGTGGCGGCGGCGGCAGTGGCGGTGATGCCGGCGCCATCGGATCTGTCGGTGGCAGCGGCGCCGGAGGAGGTGCTGGCGGCCAGGTTAATCTCGACAATACCGGATCTATCACGACCCATGGAGAAGTTTCGCTTGGTATCCTTGCCCAAAGTGTCGGCGGCGGCGGCGGTGACGGTGGTAGCGCTGCCGGAATCGCCAGCATCGGAGGAGATGGCGCCGCCGGGGCGGCCGGAGACACTGTAGACGGCAGCCATAGCGGAACGATTTCAACCAGCGGCACCGGATCCATCGGCCTCCTTGTCCAAAGCATCGGCGGCGGTGGTGGACATGGCGGAGAAAGTGACGCTCTTGTGGCCATCGGCGGGCAAGGCGGCGGTGGCGGCGACGGCGGCTCAATCTCATTTGACACCAGCGGCGATGTCACAACCACGGGTGAGCGGGCAGATGCAATACAGATCCAGTCCGTCGGCGGCGGCGGCGGCAAGGGCGGCACTGCGGGCTCCATATCCCCCGGCGTCTCCATTACCATCGGCGGTGCGGGAGGCGATGGCGGCGACGGCAATGACGTCACTGTCAATGAGGATAATACGGCAACCAGTGCCAACGCGGCCTTGTCGACTACAAAAGACCATTCCGCCGGCCTGGCCGTCTCCAGTATTGGCGGCGGCGGCGGCAGTGGCGGCTGGGCCCTCTCGGCTGCGGCCGGCCCCCTCGGTGTCGCCATCGCCATTGGTGGACAGGCCGGGGGTGGCGGTAATGGCGGCGCGGTCGAGGTCAAGAATAATGGGACAATTCACACAAGAGGTAATCATAGCGTTGGTCTGAGCGCCCAAAGTACTGGCGGCGGTGGGGGCACCGGAGGCTACGCGATCGCTATCTCGGCAGGTGCAAGCGGGTCCGTGAGCGTTGGTATTGGCGGGGACGCAGGCGATGGCGGCAGTAGTTCGACCGTCGATCTCACCAGCTGGACAGATGTCATCACGGAACAGCATCATTCCATTGGCATCATCGGATCAAGCGTCGGTGGCGGCGGCGGAAACGGAGGATTCAGCGTCGGCGTGAGTTCCAGCCCTCTTGCCTCCTTCGACGTCACGATCGGAGGCGGCGGTGGGAATGCCGGCCATAGTGACACAGTGACCGTGACCTCGACCGGCACTATTCAAACCAGCGGCGACCATTCCTATGGGCTGGTCGCACAAAGCCTTGGTGGGGGTGGAGGTAATGGCGGTTACTCCATCGGAGTGGATGCGTCCGGCATGAATGGTGGCAGTGTCGGGATCGGGGGCGACGGAGCCGGAGGCGGGAACGCCGGTGAGGCTCTGTTGACCAATACCGGTACCATTATCACCCAGGGCGATCATGCTTATGCCATTCTTGCCCAAAGTGTCGGCGGCGGCGGGGGCAATGGTGGCCATGTGATTGATGCCTCAGCCGCCAGTGTTGGCAGTGCTGTTGTGAGCATTGGCGGCAGTGGCAGCGGTGGTGGCGATGGAGATATTGCGTCCGCGATCAGTATCGGTGATCTGACCACCACCGGTAACAATTCCTACGGTCTGCTCGCCCAGAGTATCGGTGGCGGCGGGGGTAATGGCGGCTACACCATTGGCGGGGCCGGCTCTCTCGGGGCCAGCGCCTCCGTCACCATCGGCGGATCGGGCGCCGGAGGGGGCGACGGCGCCAAGGTCACTGCCGACAGTACGGGAACCGTCATAACTTCCGGGGATCTGTCCCATGGACTTTTTGCCCAAAGCCTCGGCGGAGGGGGCGGAAATGGCGGATACTCAATCGCCGGCACCCTCTCAACAACGGTCAGCGCTTCCGTGGCAATCGGCGGCAGCGGTGCAGGCGGTGGTGACGGTGGTGAGGTCACCCTAACAAATGTGGGCGATGTCACCACAACCGGCGGCCATGCAAATGCCCTCCTCGCCCAAAGTCTTGGTGGGGGTGGCGGAAATGGGGGCTTTAGTGCCGCCGGGGACGTCACTATCAGCCCGGAAGGCGCCGGCGTGAGTGCCGCCGTCAGCATTGGTGGTCAAGGTGGCGCCGGCGGCACCAGCGATACCGTTACCATCAATAGCACTGGCAGCCTTGAAACCGGTGGTCATAGCTCCTCTGGGATCTTTGCCCAAAGTATTGGCGGCGGCGGTGGTAGCGGGGGTGCAAGTGTTGAGGGAATCCTGTCCGTCAGCTCGGATTTCAGCATGAATGTCGGCGTTTCCATTGCCGGAAGTGGCGGTACCGGATCCAGCAGTTCCAATGTCTCTGTTGGGAATTCGGGATCGATCTCCACTGGCGGAGAGAACTCTACTGCGATTCTGGCTCAAAGCATTGGCGGCGGGGGTGGTAATGGCGGTTTCAGCGTGACGGCGGCCATAGAGGCCAGTGGCGATGGCGGGGCAAATGTTGGGGTGAGTCTCAGCGGTGATGGCGGGAGCGGCAATGATGGCGGGATCGTATCCGTGACCTCACAAGGCGACCTGACAACTACCGGCAACAATTCATCGGCGATCTTTGCTCAAAGCCTCGGCGGCGGCGGTGGTAATGGCGGCTTCAGTGTCGCGGCTGATGCCAGCAATGTAAATACGGTGGATGTCTCGATTTCCGGCTCCGCCTCAGACGGCGGAACGGCCAATGATGTCACGGTCAAAAACGCGGGTATTGTCCAGACCGGCGGTGCCAACTCATATGGAATTCAGGCTCAAAGCCTTGGGGGAGCCGGTGGAAATGGCGGTCTCAGCGTTGCCGCAAGTGCAACGACATCCTCGGATGTCAATGTAAGCGTCAGTGGCAATGGCGGCAGTGGCGGCAGCTCCGGCGTTGTCATCCTTGAGCAACTGGGATCGGTCACCACAACCGGCGCCGGCTCCTACGGTCTGTTTGCCCAAAGCCTTGGCGGTGGTGGTGGTAACGGCGGTGCCAGCATCGAAGGGGCCCTCACGATCTCTTCCGGCTCATCGGTTGCTGTCGGCGTGAGCGTTGCTGGCGCCGGCGGTACGGGCGGCGTCGCGTCAAATGTCGAACTTGGCAATTTCGGTCCGGTACAGACATCCGGGGACAATGCCACCGCCATTCTGGCCCAGAGTATTGGCGGTGGCGGCGGCAATGGCGGCTTCAGCATAGCTGCCAGCCTGGACACAGGTGACAGTGGCGGCGATATCGGGGTTTCCGTCAGTGGTTCTGGTGGCAGTGGAAATGATGCCGGTGCCGTCAACGTCATAACCTTGGGAGATATCACAACAGGCGGAGACAACGCCGTTGGTGTGCAAGCCCAAAGCATTGGTGGAGGTGGCGGCAATGGCGGATTTAGTGTTGCCGGAGCCGTGAGCAATACATTATCGGCCCAGGTTAGCGTAGCTGGTGGTGCCGGCGACGGCGGCATCGGAGCGGCGGTTCATCTGGAGAATGCCGGCACGATCAGTACTGTCGGAAATCACTCCTACGGGCTCTTTGCCCAAAGTCTGGGCGGCGCCGGTGGAAATGGCGGGTTTAGCGTTGCGGGATCATTAACAACCTCCTCCAGCGCCAATGTGAGTGTCTCCGGTGGCGGGGGAAGCGGCGGCACTTCCGACAAGGTGTCCCTCTATCACGAAGGTGGAATCATGACCGAAGGCTCCGGCGCCCATGGGGTGTTTGCTCAAAGCCTAGGTGGTGGCGGCGGCAATGGGGGATTCAGCGTTGACGGCGCCTTAACCGTCAGCTCCGAAAGCAGCGCAACTGTCGGTGTAAGCGTTGCTGGTGGCGGCGGGGATGGCGCGACCAGCTCAACCGTCGACGTCATCAATATCGGTTCCATACAGGTATCCGGCGATAACGCCTCCGGTATATTTGCCCAAAGTGTGGGTGGTAGTGGCGGTAACGGCGGTTTCAGTGTCAGCGGTGACCTGACTTATGGCTCAGACACCAGCGGATCTCTCGGTGTCTCGGTCGCGGGTGACGGTGGTATCGGCAGTTTCGGTGCCGATGTGACAATCGATAACTCAGGCGACCTCATCACCGAAGGCGCAAACGGCACTGCGATTCTTGCCCAGAGTATCGGTGGTGGTGGTGGCAATGGCGGTTTCAGTGTTACCGGCAGTCTTGTGATCAGCGACGACAGTGCCGCGGTCGGAGTGAGTGTCGGGGGAGCTGGTGGTGCGGGCAGCGACGGTGGCATCGTTCAGGTGACCTCCGAGGGCAGCTTGTCGACATCTGGCGATAACGCCAGCGGAATTCTTGCCCAGAGCGTTGGCGGGGGTGGCGGTAACGGCGGCTTCAGCGGTGCCTTTGATGGCGGTAAAAAAGGCGCGCTCAGCGTCAGTGTTGGCGGCGCTGCCGCAGATGGCGGTTTCGCAGGTGCCGTCACCGTGGACAGCACCGGAACCATCGTAACCGCAGGATCACTCTCCTACGGTATATTGGCTCAAAGTGTCGGTGGCTCGGGCGGAAATGGAGGCTTCAGCCTGTCGGGCTCTCTCAGCACAAATGCCAGCCTTGGCGTTTCCGTTGGCGGCGGCGGCGGTGACGGCGGAACCGCCGATGATGTCAGCCTCGAACATGCAGGATCTGTTGTCACAAGTGGCGCAGGAGCCCATGGCCTGTTTGCCCAAAGCGTCGGCGGCGGCGGCGGAACCGGTGGATTTAGCGGCGCAGCAGATATCACCTTTGAAGGTAAAGCAGATATTGGCGTGTCTATTGGCGGTGGCGGTGGGGATGGCGGAACCGCGGGTGCCGCAAGCCTTACCAGTCAAGATGGGATACTTGTCTGGACCAAGGCTGATGGCGCCGTCGGTCTCCTCGCCCAGAGTGTTGGTGGCGGCGGTGGTGACGGTGGGTTTAGTTTCGCGGCAAATCTCGGCCTCAGCAATACCGGATCCTCTACCACAAACGTAGGTGTCACGATTGGTGGAAGTGGCGGATCAGGCGGAACCGGCAACACGGTAGACCTGACCAACAGCATAAGGATTGTAACCGCCGGGGATTATGCTCACGGCATCCAGGCCCAAAGTATTGGCGGGAGCGGTGGTACCGGCGGGCTGTCAGTTTCCGGATCTGCCAATCTCTCCACAGACTCCTCCAATAACCTGAATGTCGCGGTCGGCGGCGGTGGCGGCACCGGAAATACCGCAGATATTGTAACCGTAGACAATTCGGGTGATGTGTCGACCTCCGGCGGGTCCGCGCGCGGCCTCTTTGTTCAGAGTGTCGGCGGCGGCGGCGGTAATGGCGGACTGTCCTTTGCCGGAACCCTGGCAGGCGGCGGATCTGAAGGATCGCCCAAATCCATCGGTGTCTCAGTTGGGGGATCAGGCGGTACCGGTGGGGACGGCGGTGAAGTCCAGCTGACCAATAGCGGTGATGTGACGACAACCGGCTATCTTGCCGAAGGCATTCTCGCCCAGAGTGTCGGCGGCGGTGGAGGGGCCGGAGGTCTGGCAGGGGCTGCGATCCTGTCCTACAAAGGCGACGGTACCAACCTAAAAATCAATGTGGCGGTTGGCGGAACCGGTGGAGCTGGCGGCATCGGAGAGGCGGTGACGCTAACAAACACGGGCGATGTAACAAGTACCGGTGTCGCCTCAACAGCGATCTATGCGCAAAGTATTGGCGGCGGCGGCGGGAATGGCGGCTCGTCTTTCTCCGGCGTTATTGACCTGACCAAACCCGGTGGCGGTGGGGAGGAAGACGACGACGATGAATCCAACGACCGCAATCTCACCGTTAATGTGGCGATTGGGGGAAATGCTGCAGACGGGGCCAGCGGCGGGACCGTTACCGTCCATAACGAGGGCACGCTCACGACCGTTCTTGGCTCGGCCAAAGGCATATTTGCCCAAAGCGTTGGCGGCGGCGGTGGGAGCGGCGGTGCGTCGGATGCCTTCGCAATGGAAATCGGCTCCTGCAGCAATCCGGCTATTCCGGCCTGTGAGACCCCCGATTTCACCGAGAAAAGCCTGGCGATTGAGGTCTCAATCGGCGGCAGCGGCGGGGAAGGTGGTGATGGCGAAACGGTCACGGTCGTTAATAAAGGCGGCATACAGACAAGCGCCGACGGATCAGACGCCATTTATGCGCAGAGTGTTGGGGCTGGCGGTGGCGAAGGAGGCAATGGCTCCATCGGGCAGAATATCGTGACGGGCCTTCCCGTAGATATCTTTGACACAGCGGATTCGATCCTGAACCCGCCCCTCGCCTTCTGGCAGGAAATCGGGGTGAATGTCGGCGGCACCGGCGGGGCTTCCGGAAATGGCGGGGCGGTCTCGGTCACCAACGAAAACATCCTTATTACATCCGGAGACCGGTCCAGCGGCATTTTCGCCCAGAGTATCGGCGGTGGCGGTGGTCAGGGCGGTAATACGGACGGAGGGTTTGTCGGGGTCACCGTTGGCGGCAGCGGCGGAGCGGCCGGGGACAGCGATGCTGTCACCGTCAGCAATAGCGGTGATATCAGTACGAGCGGCTCTGGATCCCTCGGGATCTTCGCCCAGAGTGTGGGGGGCGGTGGTGGCGTGAGTGGAACGGTCTCACAAGGCTTTTTCGGAACCGATATCGATATGGGGATTGGCGTCGGGGTGTCTCAAGACGGGGGCGATGGCGGTAATGGCGGCGATGTCTCTGTGACAACCTCTTCGACAATTATCACCACCGGAGACGGCGCCCATGGTGTCTGGGCGCAGAGTGTCGGCGGCGGCGGAGGGACGGCAGGCAGTTCCAGCTCTGATATCGGCCTGAATTTTGCCGGAACAGCCGGCGATGACGGTGACGCCGGAACTGTAACCGTGCTCCATACGGGGGACATCACAACCACCGGCGACGGCTCTGTCGGTATTTTTGCCCAAAGCGCCAGCGGCGGCGCGGACGGCAACACAGGCGATGCCTCGGATGATTATGCGCTCGGGGCAACCGGAACCGGAAAAACGGTAAGCGTTTCCGTCAATAGCAGTGTCGTCACCAGCGGTGACAATTCAATCGGTATTGTCGCCCAGAGCATTGGTCTGAATGGCGATGGACAGATATTTATCAATATCGGCGAAGACAGCGTCATTACCGGTGGATCCGATCCGGACGGGGAGGGTGTTGGCAATGATCCGGTCGGAATCCTCGTGCTGGATGGATCTGGAAATGTGATTGAGAATAATGGGATTGTCGGCACACAGCAGGGCGTTCTTGGCATCGCCATCGAGACACGAGAAACTGCCGATAATGAAAGCACAGATGTTTCGCTGCTGGAGACTCCGGAAACGGCCTCTGAATTTGCCGTTGTTGAAAATACCGGCAGCACAATCCTCAATAACGGAACAATGACCGGATCGATATTTTTGGCAGAAGCCGACAACAAGGTCATCAATTCCGGGACACTCAATGCAGGAGAAACCGTTGATCTGGGCGGATCCGACAATCAGTTCATCAACGATGGTATTCTTTCTCCCGGCGGAGCAGACAGCGTTAGCGTGACAACCATTAGCGGTGATTTTCTGCAAACAGAGAACGGCGAAATTTTGCTGGATGTGGACTTTGCCGACAATAATGCCGGTGTGAATACTTCGGACGAAATTGACGTGACCGGGGTGTCAAACCTGGCCGGAACAGTTGTCGTCAATGCCCTCAACGGGGCCTTTGTCGAGCCCGATGAAAACGGCGAAGTGACCATCCTTACCTCGTTTGAGGAATTCGACGACCTCACAATTATCGCGCCGGATACGGAGGTCGTGAACTATGAATTGCGAACCGATGATGATGGAAATGTCTTCCTCGCCTGGGACGTGGATTTCTCCCCAGCGGCCGGAGATTTCAACCCCAATCAGACCGCCATTGCCAATTATCTGGTCGACACAATTGCTGCCGGAGAGCCGGAGAATCTGACAGCTGTTCTCAATGCGGTGTTGGAAGCGCCGGATGCAGTGACCTTGGTTAACTATTATAACCAGCTTTCTGCCGAGCCTTATTTGCAAACGGAACAGGCGACCGTTCTCAGCAACAGGCAATTCGGTCGCCGCCTGTTGCAATGCCCCAAGAACGGCCTCTCCCCGGAAACGGAAGGCTGTAGCTGGTTGCAACTGGACGTACAAAGATCAACACAGGACGGGGAATTTGAAAGCCTGGGATTTGAGGAAACTGCCATCGATCTTCAATTGGGAATTGGTGGACGCCTGTCAGAGCGGATGAATGCCCTGTTCGGGGTAAGCTATGCGCAGACGAGCACGGATACGGAAGATTATGCCACCAGTGAAGGATACCGGGTTCAGGGAGGCGCCGGCCTCAGTTATGAGAATAACGGCGGTGCGATTTTTTCCGTTGCAGCAATTGGCGGGTTTGCTTCCTACGACCATGATCGCACACAAACCCTGACCGGCTCGACCGTCACCGCTCAAGGTAAGCAGAATATATATTTTGGCAGTGGCCAGGCGCGTATCGTTCAACAGGCCTATCTCGGCGGCATTTCTCTTGCACCGGAAATAGAAGCCTGGGGCGGATACTTTCATCATAATGCCATCAAGGAAACCGGCGCGGGAGCAACTAACCTTGATATTGAATCCGGCGGCAACGCCTATGGATCTATTCGGCCGGGCTTAACCATTGCGACGGAATTTATCGCTCAGGACGGCAGTGTCTTGCGACCCTATATCAGCGGCGGCGTCACCTATTCCCTGATTGGTAAAAACAACGGCAGAACAAGCCTGACGGCCACTATGCAAGGAGACGATGATCTCGTCCCCGCCTTTACTGTCTCTCGAACACCGGAAGATCCCTATTTCGACGCCCAACTGGGTCTCGATTGGGTTTCCCCTATCGGTGTTTCCTTCAGGATTGGCGGAACAGCTCAATTTGCAGACAACTATCGCTCTTATGGCGGGTCACTCAGACTGGTCGCAACCTTCTAGGAAAGGAAACAAAATTGCAGTTACCTCAGATATTTACAACGCTGGTTGCCATCGGAACACTCCTTCTCGCTGGAATTACAATCTCGAACAGTCAGGCGCAGACCGCATCTCCCGATACCCAGGCGACTGGCGCCAAATCATCCTGGTCGGTCCGATGTGCCGCTACCTCCCGCGAAGCAGCTCCGGATTGTTCAATTGAACAACGCGCCGTCGTCACCCAAACCGGCCGCTTGCTAATGCAGATCACCATTCGTGTTCCGGCGGAGACCCTGAAGCCTGTTCTGATGATCCAAGGGCCGCTTGGCACCTATCTTCCGGCGGGTGTTACATTGGATGTAGACAGCAACAAATTTCAGAAACTCGAATTTCAGACTTGCGAAGCTAACGGATGCTATGCCGCCAGCCCCCTCACCTCAGATCAACTGAAGCAGCTCTTTAACGGTCAGAAGCTCAACATAAATGTGCAATCGGCAAACAGGCAGCCCCTCATGGTCCCGATGTCCCTGATTGGATTCACATCAGCCTACGAGAAAATACAGTAGCTCACCTGTGTGAAATGGAATTAGCTCTCTTCGCGCAGCTCCACCCGGCGGATCTTGCCGGAGATAGTTTTGGGCAGGCTGGTGACGAATTCCACTTCCCGCGGATATTTGTAAGGCGCCGTGAGGTTCTTGCAGAAATCCTGAATTTCTGACGCCTTCGCGTCACTTGCTCCGCTCGGATCCGTGAGGATGATATAGGCCTTAACAAGCTGCCCGCGGGTTTCATCAGGCACACCGATCACGGCGCTTTCGACCACTTCTGGATGCTCTAGAAGGGCGCTTTCCACCTCAAACGGACTGATCCGATAGCCGCCGGAACTGATCAGGTCATCGGCGCGACCAACAAACCAGAGATAGCCATCTTTATCCCGCTTCGCTGTATCACCCGTATAGTACCACCCGTCATGAAAGGAGTCGGTATCCGGCTCGGCGCCCGTATAATAGCCGTTGAACAGGCCTTTGGGCCAGTCGCCGGTCGTTGCCACAGCGATATGCCCGACCTCCTCATCAGGCAGACGATTACCATCATCATCGACGATATCCACATCAAATCCGGGCACCGGCAGTCCCATGGAACCATAGCGCACTTCCATTCCGGGGAAATTACCGACAATATTGATGGTCTCCGTCTGGCCATAGCCATCGGCGATGATATTGCCCGTATGCTCCTCCCAATAACGGATAACCTCCGGGTTGAGCGGTTCTCCGGCACCGAGAGACCGGCGCAGGCTCGAGAAATCAAAAGGTGTCAGATCCTGCTGTGCGAACAGACGATAGACCGTTGGCGGCGCGCAGAAAGTGGAGACCTTCAGCTTTTCAATGAATTCCAAATGGAAAATCGGATCGAACGCCCCTTCCCCGTCATAGAGAACAATCTTTGATCCGGCCAGCAACGGTGGAAATAACAGACCCCAGGCCGCCTTGGCCCAGCCCGTATCAGTCAGAGTCCAATGCACATCCCCATCGCGCAAATCCATCCAGAATAGAGCCGTCGCCGCATGGGCCAACCCATAGCCGAAATCCCGCGGCACCATTTTAGGAAGGGAGGTGGTGCCGGAGGTAAAATAGGCCATCATCATATCACTGGCGACAGTCGGTTCGGCGGATGCCCGGTCAAATTCCGGCGATGCCTCCGCAATCAGCTCTTCAAGAGAAAGCCAGCCCGGATATTCCCCGCCGGTGACAATGCAATGTTCAATCGTTGGGCATTGATCCCGCACTTCCTCAAATTTCGGACAGTGCTCCGGCGCCACAATAATGAATTTCGCTTCTGACTTTTGAATCCGGTAGGCCAGATCCTTGGCCGTCAGCAGATTGGTCCCGGGCATAGAAACAGCCCCGATCTTCATGCAGCCAAACAGCACCGTATACCAGGCTGGCACCCGGCCAATAACGATACAGCCAAAATCCCCTTTAGATATCCCGAGGGACGTTAGGGCATTGGCAAGCCGGCTGGACTGATCAGAAAACTGCGAATAGGTCACATCCTCGATTTTCGAGCCATCCCGCGACACTGCGATAACGGAAACGGCGTCCCTCTCCCGACCCCGCGCATCAATCACATCAAAAGCAAAATTGAAGTCATCAGGGATGTCGAGATGATACTCGGATCTCGCCTGCTGATAATCGCGGTTAAACTGATCAAGATCCATATTTTCCTCCCGAGGATGTCGACATACTACCGTTTTTTCTTATGCCCCGCCTTCCAGATATTTCACCATTTCATCCCGCATGACAAATTTCTGCGGTTTTCCGGTGACCGTCATCGGTAATTCTGAAACGACCCTGACATGTCGGGGTACTTTATAATGAGCGATCTGATTTTTACAGAAATCTTTAATGCCCTGCTCGGTGATCTCGGCGTCATCGCGCGCCACGATCCAGGTGCAGACTTCTTCGCCAAACCTTTCATCGGGAATACCAAAGACCTGCACTTCCTGGATATCAGGATGGGTAAAGAGAAATTCCTCAATCTCTCTGGGATAGATATTCTCACCACCGCGAATGATCATATCCTTGAGGCGGCCAACAATCTGGCAATATCCTTCCTCATCTAGGATGGCGAGATCACCCGTCCGCATCCAGCCACCATCGACGATGGCATCTTTTGTTTTCTCTTCCTCATCCCAATAGCCCTGCATGACAGAATAACCACGGGTCCAGAGCTCTCCCTGCTGGCCGACGGGGACGGCGACCCCGTTTTCGTCCACCACCTTGACCTCCACATGCGGCAGGATCCGGCCAACGGTTGACACTCTTTTCTCAATCGGATCATCCACATCGCTCTGGAATGACACCGGGGAGGTTTCCGTCATGCCATAGCAGATGGTAACCTCCGACATGTTCATTTCCTGATTGACCCGTTTCATCACTTCGATCGGACAGGGCGCACCAGCCATCACCCCGGTTCGCAAGCTTGAGAGATCATAGTCCTTCAGCTTTGGATGATCGAGCATGCCGACAAACATGGTGGGCACGCCATAAAGCGCAGTGCACTTGGTTTTGGCGACCGCTGCCAGAGTTTCTTCCGGATCAAATGCTTCGCCGGGAAAGACCATACTGGCGCCGTGGGTCACACAACCCAGCGACCCCATGACCATGCCAAAGCAATGATAGAGAGGCACTGGAATACAGAGCCGGTCGGCCTCAGTGAAATTCATCCGATCCACAACCTGAGAGGCGTTATTGACGATATTGAAATGGGTCAGGGTCGCCCCTTTTGGCGCCCCGGTCGTCCCGGAGGTAAATTGAATATTGATAGGATCGTCTGGCGACAGGGACTTGGTAATGTCATCCAGTCTTAATTGCTGGGCCGGGCCGCCCAGAGCCTGTATTTCCTTGAACGGAAAGATACCGGGCCCTGGATCTTCACTGATGCCAATGACGATTTCAAGGGCTGGTAATTTGTCCGCGGAAAGCCGTCCGGGCTCACTCGTATCAATTTCCGGGGCCAGGGTCCGGATCATCGACAGATAGTCGGAAGTCTTGAAAGACTCCGCCGTGATCAGGGCCTTACAGCCGGATTTATTCAAGGCATATTCCAACTCCGACAAGCGATAGGCCGGATTGATATTGACCTGAATGACGCCGATACGGGCTGTCGCATATTGGGTCAAAATCCACTCAAAATTATTGGGTGACCAGATGCCGACCCGATCCCCTTTTTTCAGTCCAAGCGCCAGGAAGCCAGAGGCCAGCAGATCAATCTCCCGATCAAAATCATAATAGGACAGGGTTCGGTCTTCAGCCGGAAAGACAACGGCATCGCGCGGGCCAAACTTGGCCACGGTTTGACGGACCATCTCCGGGATGGTCATATATTTCAAGGGGTCCGATTTATCCCCGGCAACATAAGACTTGTTATCTTGAGGTGCTATAACGGCGGCTTCATAAGTGCTTGCTGCTTTTCCCGTCCCGCCCGTAATCTGATCCGCAAGGCTTTCATCCAAAATAGACAAGGTGCATTCTCCCGTTTCAAAACGTGCGCCAGTCCCCGCTCTGCTCGAAGGCATGTGCCGCACGGTAGATCGTCGTTTCACAATAATCATCCCCGATAAGCATTAATCCTATCGGTAAACCTTCACTAAGACCACATGGAATTGACATCGCCGGAAAATGGCCGGCATTGAAGGCCGCTGTGTTGCCGACCATTTCAAAAGCCCGGGTCACATACTCAGTCATACTAACCGCAGGGCCCGGTATTTTCTGCGGTTTCATGGGGACTGTCGGTACAAGAAGCAGATCATAGGATTTGAGCGCTTCTTTGTATTTCGCCCGCACCAGCCGCATCAGATTCTGAGCCTTGCCATAGAACCTGCCCCGATACTGGGTCTGGAAGAATTCACCGATGAACATGCAGGTTTTCAAAGAATCCGAAAGCTCATCCGCCCGGCCGCGCCAGCTGGCAAAATGATCAATCATCGAGGGCAGAAACAGGCCTTTATAATTGGTGCCGGCACAATTGCCATGCATCATATGATCTTGCAATCCTTCAATCGTTATCGCGACCCAGGCATCCCCAGCGAGATCATGCTCGGGGATTGAGACTTCACTAACAATGGCGCCAAGCTCCGCAAGCCGGGCCGCTCCTGCCCGCACTTTGGCATCCACGTCGGCTTCGCTTTCCGGCCGATCAAAACCTTCTTTCAATACCCCGATCCGCAATCCCGCACAGCCCTTGCCGAGGGCCTCCGTATAGCGGTAGGTTTTCGGAGCATATTGCCGGGGATCGAGGCCGTCTTCCCCCGCCAGGACTTCCAGAAACAGGGCATTGTCGGCCACATTATTGGTCACAGGGCCGACATGATCGATAGTCTGTTCAACAGGCATGACACCGGTATAGGGCACCAGTCCATGGGTCGCTTTCATCCCATAACATCCGCAATTCGAGGAAGGAATGCGGATGGATCCTCCCTGATCCCCGGCGATGGCCATATCCACCTCACCGGCGGCAACAAGAGCTGCCGAACCGCTCGAAGAACCACCGGCCATATAGCCGTGCTTCCAGGGATTATGGACCGGACCGGTAGCATTTGTATGGCTGCCACCGGACAGACACAGATTTTCACAATGGGACTTGCCGGCAATGGTGCCACCCGCATCCAGAATGCGGGTGATGATGGTGGCGTCAATCTCTGGCGTATAGCCTTCCATGATCGAGGATCCGTTCATCATCGGCACCCCGGCAACACAAACCGTATCCTTGATCGCAATTTTCTTACCGCGGAGCGGGCCATCCAGAGCCCCCTTGATATCCGTCTTGTAATACCATGCATTAAGCGGGTTCTCACTCGGTGTCGGACGATAGCCTGGAGAGCGGGGATAGCGCACTTCCGGCAAATTGTCAGGCATGGCATCCAGGCGATCGTAAGCTTGGATATAAGGCTCCATGATCTCGGAGAATTCTGCAAGCTGGGCGTCGCTCAGAGACATGCCAAACTGGTCTGCCATGTCACGCATCTGGGTCAGGCTGGGGCGTTTTACTGTCATATATGTCACCGAATTGTTGGTCTGGCCGGGCTCCGGCACCGTTGATACGTAAGGCTCCGCTCGGGCCGTTCTGCGGGCCTCGGCAGGAGGTGTTTGGGATCTAGGCTGTGAAGATTTAGAGAGGGCAATATCCGCGCCAGCCCGGGTCGTCCGCGCGGCCCCAAAGCCGAGGAAACTGTTGACCTTATTCGTATCTGAAAGGTCGGATCGGGAAAGCTCCCCCGTCACCCGCCCCCGTTCCAGCACCAAAACCCGGTCGGAAAGGTCAGCAATGAAGTCAAAATTCTGCTCCACCAGCAAAATACCGAAATCCCGACTTTTACGGATCTCGAGAAGGGTCTCCGCCATTTCTTCAATGATCGACGGCTGGATCCCCTCCGTCGGTTCGTCCAGCAGCAAGAATTCCGGATCTGACATCAGGGAACGGGCCAGGGCCAAAAGCTGCTGTTCCCCGCCGGAGAGCGCACCCCCCTCCCGATCCAATAGCCGCTCAAGCCTCGGAAAATCCGCCAGTACATCTGCCAGAGTATCCGTTTCATCTCCTTGTCCGTTATCCATATAGGCAAAGCGCAAATTATCGCGCACGCTAAGTTGCGGAAAGATGCCTCGCCCCTGCGGCACATAAGCGATCCCCAGTTGCGCCCGGTCATTGGGCGAGAAGCGGGTGATATCATTTCCGCGGTAACGAATGCTGCCGGCTGTTGCCGGTAAGAAACCCATGGCCGTTTTCAAAAGAGTTGACTTGCCCATACCGTTATGGCCGAGAATGCCAACGATCTCACCCTCTTCAACATTGAGATCAACCCCATGCAGGACCGGGACCTTGCCGTAGCCGCTGGCAAGACCTTTGAGCTGGAATAAAAGATCGTCTCCCGTCATTGTTCACGCCTTCTTTCCAAGATACACATTGCGGACCGTTGGATCTGACATCACGGTGTCCACATGGTCCTCCATCAGGATGCGGCCCTGGTGGAAGACGGTGACTTCCGTGGCAACGGAACGGATAAACTGCATGTCATGCTCGACAATGATGACGGCGGCCGTTTTGGTCATGTCATGGATAATTTCGATCATCTGTTCCACATCATCGGACGTCATGCCGGCGGCGGGCTCGTCCAGCAGCACAAGCCAGGGATCCCCGGCGGCAACAATGCCAAGTTCGACCCGCTGCCGCTCCCCATGAGCAAGACGCCCGACTTCACTGGTCGCAATC
Organism: Pseudomonadota bacterium; assembly: GCA_024743055.1. Lineage (GTDB taxonomy): Bacteria > Pseudomonadota > Alphaproteobacteria > Sneathiellales > Sneathiellaceae > Sneathiella. The sequence continues at coordinate 45,509 of JANSXH010000010.1, read as the reverse complement.
GTGCTTAGGGAAAGGCGGTCGATAACTTCTTCAGTTTTTCGACTGGCGTCTGCGCTCGAACAGAATCGTCGGGCCGCGAGCCAGATGTTTTCCTGGACGGATACCCCGTCCAACACATTTGGCACCTGGGTCTTAATCCCCACACCCTCCGAAGCAATCACATGGGTATCCCAGTTTGTTGTCTCTTCACCGCGCATGATGACCTGACCTTCCGTCGGTGTCAGCAAACCAGTGAGGCATTTGAAGAAGGTGGTTTTTCCCGCTCCATTGGGGCCGATCAGACAGCGCAGCTCTCGGGCTTTAAGGCTGAAATCGACATTGTCACAGGCAGTGACCCCGCCGAAGCGCATGGTCAGATTGACGGTTTCAAGAACGGTTTCAGCCATGGCTCGCCGCCCTTCCCCGCCGCGATCGAGCCGGACGCCGCCCCCGCTTTCGCCCGACACTCAAGCGCCAGATTTTCTCGATCGCCGGAACCAGCCCCTTTGGCAGGAACAGCACAAACAAAACCAGAATGATGCCGGTGATCACCGCGTTATCGATGAGCATCTGCTGTCCCAGCTTGAACTTGAGATAGGCGAGACCGGCGGCTCCCAGGATCGGCCCGAGCCGAGTTCCGAGGCCTCCGACAATGCACCAGATGATGATCTCAGCGGATTGACCAAGACTGAACAGGCCGGGCGTTACGATTTCGGCCCAGTTGGCATAAAAGGCCCCAGCCAATCCGGCAATGGCTCCACCTACAGCGAATAGAACAGTCTTGCGCGCCCGGATGTCATAGCCCATCAAAGACGCACGTTGCTCGTTCTCGCGGATAGCAACAGCGACCCGGCCAAACGGGCTTTGCAGCACCCAATTGACCAGCCAATAGACGACAAAAAGGGCAATAAAGGTCACGTAATAGAGGCTGTCGCCATAGATATATTGCTCTGGTAGACCGGGCACATTCAGGGTCTGATAACCCGGAATACCGTTAAACCCACCGAGGCGTGCCGTGCCGATGACATATTCCGGTCCCGCCGTTGAGTTCATGAATTTGAAAAAGATCAATGTGACAACCAGGGTAATTACCCCGAGATACACATCCCCAAGCCGCCCATAGAACATCATCCCGCCGAGAACGGCGGCAAAGGCAGCAGGGACCAGCACGGCAATAATCATCGGTACAGTGCTTTCCCCGAAATTAATGGCGGCGATAGCATAGGCATAAGCGCCCAAACCAAAAAACGCCGCCTGACCAAAACAAAGAATTCCGCCAAACCCCCAGATCAGGCCAAGGCTCATGGCCAGCATGCCATAGACCAGCAGAAGGGTCAGGGTATAGGTTCCGACCATCAGCGGCAGTAACGTCATGACGATTCCGGCAATGACCAAGGCAATGGCAAAACGCTGCAAGGTGATTTCCCGCATTACAGCTTTCCTTTAAGGAAGCGACCCGTCACCCCTTGCGGTAAGAGCCGGAGCAAGATCACGGCAGAAACCAGCAGCGCCACCTCTCCCACTACGGGGGAAATGGCAAAGGTAAAGAACTGATTGACCACTCCAAAAAATCCGCCGCTGCTGATCAGCCCGGCGATGACCGACGGCCCTCCAGAGATCACGGTGATAAAGGCTTTTGCGATATAGGCCCCTCCGGATGAAGGAACTAGGCCGACGAGCGGCGCGAGCACAGCGCCGGCCAGACCCGAGAGAGCCGAGCCGACAAAAAATGTCGCCATATATATTCGGTCGGGACTGTAGCCGAGCGCGGCAGCCATGTCTGAGCGCTGCATTGTCCCGCGGGCGATAAGTCCCAAGCGAGTGCCTTTCAAGACAAAGTAAATCAGCAGGACAAGCAGGATGGAAATAATGACGATGAAGAAGTTATAGCCATTGATCTGATAATCCCCGATCGAGATGCCGGGAATAGGGGTCGAGATTCCGGTCGTCGTGTTGCCGAATATCATGGTGACGATACCAACAAAAAACAGGCTCAATCCCCAGGTCGCCAGCATGGTATCAACCAATCGGCCATAGAGATGTCGTATCACCAGTCGTTCTACTAGCAGGCCAATAAGACCCACGACAATTGGCGCTATCACCAACATCGCAATATAGATATTGATCCCAAGATTGACCGCAGTGATGGTGGCATAACCGCCCATCATCATGAACTCACCATGCGCCAGATTGATGACTTTCATCATGCCGAACACGATGGCGAGACCGGCGCTGATCAGGATCAGGCTTGCAACGGCGTAAACAGTTTCAACGACAATGACAGCTGCCAGGTCCATGATTTCTCCGAATTTCTAGCGATAAAAGCCCCTGTTCCGCCTATCGGTATGATCGGTGGAACAGGGAAGACAGGATGCGGAACGAAGGGCATCCAATTTCAGACAGGGAGGCGTCTAAAACTTGATCTCATATTGTTGGTTGTCGTTCGGATTTGCCTCAAGATCACAGACAGCTTGTGTATCGATGGGCTGACGTTGCTTGAGCGTTTCCAGAACCTTCATTTTCTGCCCGTCAAATTCCATGATATGCACATCAAGCACGGCATGGTGGGTTTTGGGATCAACGGTAACGGTCCCAGCTGGTCCTTCGATGGACAGGCCGGATTCTAGAGCTTCAATCACCATATCTCTGTCAGTTGAGCCGGCTTTCTTCACCGCCTCTGCCCAGGTCAAAACACCCTGATAGTTGGATACGGCAATTTCATGGACGCCATTAGCGTCGCCATAGGCTTCTGCCCATTTCTTCTTGAACGCATTATTTGCCGGGGTATCCAACTCTTGGGAATAGTTATATGCGACCATGATCCCATCGCCTTCTTCAGCCGTCAGGACCTTGTGCTCGTTGCCAACTCCCAATGTCGTAGACGCCATTGGAATTTTCTTGTTCATACCCGCAGCGGCCCATTGACGGAAGAAAGACAAATGCGCCCCGCCAACCAGGGACGCAACAATGAGATCTGGATCAGCCGCTTGGATCTTTGCAATGGTGGAGCCGAAATCAGAAACGTCCAGCGGGAAGAAATCAACAGCGACGGTCTCACCGCCATTTTCTGCTACATATTTCTGGATCCATTTGGCAGTAATCTGTCCATAGTTATAATCAGCCGCCAAGACATAAACCTTCTTACCGGCCTTGTTCATGGCAAAAGGAATAAGCGCTTCTACCTGTTGAGCGGGAGTTACGCCGTTGATGAAGATATTGCGATCACAAACACCGCCTTCATAGAGGACATTATAGAAATAAAGGGTATTGGTTTTCCGCATGGTCGGCCGGATGGCCTCCCGGGAAGCGGATAGGATACCACCATGGACCACATCGACTTCATCCTGCTGCGTCAACTGCCGACCATATTGAGTATAAAGCGCCATATCTGATTGCGTGTCATAGGCGGTCACATCAATCATCTTACCGTTCAGGCCGCCAGCGGCGTTGATCTCTTCAACGGCGAGCCTCATGGCCATATCCATGGGTTTGCCATAGGCATCAAAAATACCGGAGGTATCAAGGACGGAGCCCAGCTTTACCGTATCTGCAGCCGAAGCCGAGAGCGGCAGTAAGCTGGCCCCTGCCAAAGCAGCCGTTGCGGTTAAAAAATGTCTTCTGTTCATGGTCATGGAAAATCTCCCTGTTAGGATTCCTTGGTTTCTTTTCGCGATTTAATTCGGTTGGCATAATCGGCCGTTCTACCGCCGAGATTTGCATCGAAATCGACGCCAATCTCTTCTCCCATTTGCTTCATGGCTGGCAGCCGCACGGCCATTCCGAGGATCTGGTCCATGGCCGCCCCAAAGGCGCCATCGACGCCGTTCTGAGCACCCTCACCCGAGCCGCCGACCCCGCCGATCTGGTTGATGCGAATGCTGTCGATTTTCTCGACCGGCTTCATCATCTGGCCAAGGATTTCTGGCAGGCGGTCAAGCCGGCGCTCCTCAAGCCGCATGGCCATGATGGCTTCGCTGAGGCCATTTTCTGCCGCAATTCTGGCCGACAGTCCTTTCGCCTCGGCTTCCATGCGAGCCTTTTCTGCTGCTGCTCGGGCTTCGATAGCCTCGGCTTCTGACGCCACCCGAACAGTATCGAGATCGGCATCGGATTTGGTTTTCTCCTGCTCGACCTGAAGATCTTTGCGCAAACGAAGAAGGGCGACTTCCTTCTCCCGCTCGGCGACCGCTTTTTCCTTTTTCGTCTGAACATCTTCGGCGGCCAGCAACACCTGGGCCCGAGCAGATTCCTCCGCGGCTTTTGCCGCCGCTTCTTCCGCTCGTTTGTTGGCAAGGAAGATGGCGTGATCAATTTTGACGGCTTCGAGTTCGCGAATTGCTTCCATTTCCTTGCGGCGCAGATCCTCGTCATGGGCGATCTGCAAGGCCTTGACATCCTTATCCTTGGCAAGGCTGGTTTCTTCCGAAATCAGGGAGGATTTGACCTGCTGGGACACGGATTCGGCTTCCGTACTGGCTTGGAGGCGCGCGAGGTAAGCCTGCTGAGCAATTTCTGCTTCTTTTTCCGCCTGATCAATTTCTATACGACGTTGGGCTTGTGTCAGCCTGCTTTCCCGCACCACCACATCGGATTCCGTCTCAATTTGGACTCTTTCGCGATGGTTGCGTGATACCAGTTCCGTCGCCCGTCTCATACCAATTGCGTTGAAAACGTTATTTTCATCGAAGGAGCTAAAGGTTGCCTGGTCGAGATGTAGGAGAGAAGCGGATTCGAGGCGAAGGCCGAGCCCCTGCACAAAAGTAGCAACCGCCTCCGACACTTGATCGGTAAAGGCTTTGCGGTCACTGTGAATTTCTTCCAGGGCTTTAGCCGCACAGGTAGTTTGGATCGCATCAAGAATTTTGCTCTCCAATACCTCCTGCAAGGCCTCCCCTCCGCGGGCAATTCGAGCGCCCAGTGCCTGGGCTGCGGTGGCAACACCTTTATCATCCGGGGCTACCCGTACCTCGAAATTCATTTCAATATCGACCCGAAGATGATCCTGGCTGATAAAGGATTGGGTTCCCTGTCGTGACACATTGATTGGGACTGCCGACATCATCACCTTTTGTGCCTGATGCAGAATAGGAAGTACCAAACATCCCCCATCAATGACGATCCTCTGACCACCAAATCCGGTGCGGACAAGGGATACCTCTCGGGTTGCCTTAACGTAGAAAGCTCGCAGAAATACGATGCCAATAACCAGGATAATGAGAGCGCCTATGAGCGCTGCAAACCAAATCATTCAAATCTCCCTTAGGCGGCAACATTGTGTGAGCGCCTGCCCATTTAGGGAGTCCTAACTTATTTTATTTTCCAATTCAAGCTTTTATTTTCCTTTTCAAGTAATGGATATGAAGCCCCCGCACCCTCAACATTGCGTATTATAAAACCTATATAAAACAATATATTATAAGAGATTTTCAGCGATCTTTACGAACAAAGACAGGATCCAGGCGCACAAATTAGGGCGCCAGCCTCATTGAGATTTAGAAAAATTTTCGTTGGAAGATTAAAGAGTTTCGAGGATTGAGAACTTAAATCCGTCGGCTCTGGCAAGGTAAATCGGCAGCTTCTTGTTCATGTTGTTGAGATAGGCTGCATCCCGTGCTGAGCGATATCTGATCGCAGGTAGCTGTCTGTTATTGAGATGACCTGCATCCCTACCATATTTCTGCATAAGCTCAGCCAAGAACTGAACCCCTTCATACAGGGATTGACCTAGGCAATTCAATGCCGGAGCTCGCTCCCCATGCAGCCCGTAATATTTCTCCTTGAAACAGTTATTGGACGACGTGTCGAGGGACGAAAAATACGAGGAAGAAGAATAAAGCCGCTTGGAATTTTCCGCTCCAATTGCCAGCAAGCCGTTTTCTTCAATAGCGCAGGACAAACGTATGATGCTCTGATCCAGTCCGAGGGCGCCGAACACGCGATTAAAATCGACAGCGTCTTGGCCAATAAAGGAAAGCAATACGGCTTCCACTCCTTTGGCAATGAAATCGTCAATCAGCGTTTGCGTTTCATCGATACCAAAGGGGATATAATGCTCGCAGACGACATTGCCGCCAATTTGCTGAAGGTACTGTTTGGCAATGTGATTGGACGCGCGCGGCCACACATAGTCATTACCGGCAAGCGCCCAGTTTCTAACCTTGTGCCGCTTGGTAATGCTACGAATAGCCGGCGTGAGCTGATGGCCGGGCGTCTCGCCAATGGTGTAAACACCAGGGCTATCCTCGCCACCTTCATATAAAGGCGTATAAACATAAGGGACACGCCCGCCAACGACTTTAGCCAGTTGCTGTCGCACAGCGCTGATATGCATGCCAACGATGGCATCGATCTCATTGAACTCGATCATGTCATGAATAGTGTGATAGAGATCTGACTCCGACTCGATCGCGGCATCAACAAGAACCAGCTCCACCGGCTTGCCCATAATGCCATTCTCAGCATTCAATTCAGCAAGGGCAACCTGGGCGCTGGCGATGCAGGACGGGCCCCAAAGGCCAGCAGAGCCGCACATCGGGACCAATAGCCCAATGCGGAAACGATCCTCTTTTGCTGAAAATTCCCATCCGTTTGCCGCTAGGATCTGTGATCCAACTGCTGGGTTTCCCGCAATAAATCGACGGCTTAGGTCCATAGACATCATTTAACCGGGCAATATCAGGAAAGATATAAGCCCGTATCCAAAAAATAATTTTCCTATTCAAGTATACACGCTATCATTAATAATGTAAATCTTGCCTCCCTTAGCAACATAGCGATGGCATTTATGGATATCTCGAAGGAAAAAATAGCGGACAATCTCGCTTATGTCCTCGCCCAGGCGCATCGGGGCGTTCATCTCAAATTGGAGAAGCAGCTTCGTATCGAAGGTGTTCAGGTAGAGCATTGGCGCATTCTGGATGTGCTCAGTGATGAAAAGGGTCGGTCTATGGGCGACCTGGCTGAAATTGTCTTGATGAACCATCCGGCGCTAACGAAAATGCTGGATAAAATGGTCGCGAATGGTCTTGTGCTCCGGTCCCTCGATCCAAATGATCAGCGGCGAGTGTTGGTGTTCATTACCAATGCCGGCTATGAACTTCATCAAAAGCTCAGTGCCCATGCAACCAAATTTCAACATCAATTCGAGACCAATATCGGCTCCGAAAAGCTTGAGCATCTGAAAGAGCTGCTGAACGAGATTATTGATGAGACTTCACAGCCAGGATAGCGCCTGAGGTCACAAACCCTGATGTTCTCAGAACTTACGCATTATCCGTTGCCCGTTTCTGCAATTCCTCTATAACCGGCATCACTTGATTTCAGTGAGCGCGGAACCCCGATTTGGCTTTATCCAGAAAAACTGTCGCAATTGTCGGGGCCGGACCTGCCGGCCTGATAGCGGCCGAGATACTCTCTCGCCACGACACCCTCGACATTCATATCTTTGAAAAAAAGCCATCTGCCGCACGGAAATTCCTGATTGCCGGACGCGGTGGCCTCAATTTGACGCATTCGGAGCCGATTGATGATTTTATCCAGAAATATGAACCTCACAAGGATCGGTTCGGTGCATATCTCAAAAGGTTTTCACCGCAGGACATGATTGCCTGGGCCCTTTCCCTAGGTGTTGAGACTTTCAAAGGGTCAAGCGGACGTATCTTTCCAAAAGGCCTGAAAGCGACGCCTTTGCTGCGAGCCTGGCTCAGTCGCCTGAGCAGAGATAATATCCACTTTCACCTCAAGCATAGCTGGATCGAAACCAAAGACGATGGGACCCTCATCTTCTCAGGTCCGGAAGATGAGAATGTCGATTTTCTTGCGGATGCCGTGCTGTTTGCTATGGGCGGAGCGAGCTACCCGCATTTAGGCAGCGATGGGGCTTGGGTCTCTCCGATGAGCGCGCAAGGCATCTCCATAACGCCCTTCGCCCCCAGCAACTGCGGATTCACGGTCAGTTGGAGCGATCCTTTTCTTAGCCGATTTGAGGGCGAGCCTATCAAGAATATCCGCCTCTCCTTTCAAAATCAGGAGGCATACGGGGATCTGGTGATAACTAAAACCGGCCTAGAGGGTGGGGTGCTTTATGCCCTGAGCCGTCCCTTGCGAGAGGCGCTTGAAGGACGCGCAGATATCGTGCTGAGTATGGACCTTAAACCTGAGATGGCACTTGAAATGGTGGCTAAAAATTTGTCAGCCCCACGCGGCAAGAATTCTGCCTCAAATTTCCTGCGCAAGAAACTGAGATTGTCACCTGTGAAAATCGGCCTCTTGCGCGAATTTACCGACGCGGGCCAGTTTCAGGACCTTTCCCAGTTGGCGGGCATCATCAAGTCGCTTCCTGTCCGTCTTACAGGGATAAACGCGATTAGCCGGGCCATTTCCTCAGCAGGCGGCATCTCTTTCAGCTCCCTTGATGAAAACTTGATGATCAGGGACCTGCCCGGCCGGTTCGTGGCAGGAGAAATGCTGGATTGGGAGGCCCCGACCGGGGGATATCTGTTGCAGGGAAGCTTCGCCACCGGGGTGATAGCGGCGGAGGGCATTGCCCAATATCTCGGTCTTAGTGAAAATCCCGGGATGGGAACAAAGCCTTGATCATATCGCGCGGATGCCTTTGAGGGCTGAGTGGTTTTTCACGCCCGGTTTTCTTGGCATGCGCGTCCTGCAACTGATCCGTCTGAGCCCCGTAGCCGAGGAATTCCGCCTCATCCAGCTTTTCCAGATAGTGAGAGAAATCGGTTATCCGATCGGCAATCAAGTGGGTCACAATATCCTTTCGTTCCAGCACACCCGATATTCTCACCAGCCGCCCGGTCATAACCGTTTTACGATATCGCTCAAATATCTTGCGCCAGACGACAACATTGATACTGCCTTCTTCATCCTCCAAGGTCATGAAAACCACCCCTTTGGACGTGCCAGGGCGTTGGCGGGCCAGTACAAGCCCTGCGACATCTAAGCGCTGCTTATGGGGGACCGTCACCAGAGATTTTGCTTTTGCCGTACCGGGAAACTGCGGTCGGAGGAGCTTGAGGGGATGGTCCCGCAGGCTCAGTCGCAAAGAGCGATAATCCTGCAAAACATTTTCGCCCACATGCAGGGCGGGCAGAGTGACATCCGGGTCCAGTGCCTGCTCATCTTCTCGGGCATAGGAAAATAGTGGCAGCGGGCGCTCTCCCTTTATTCCGCTGGCCTGCCAGAGCGCCTCCCGCCGGTTGAGGCCAAGAGACGTAAAAGCATCTGCATTGGCCAGCCGCTTGAGAACGGCGGGCTTTATCCCTGCCCGCAGCCACAAATCCCGAACCGTGATATATCCGTTCTGACGAGCAGCCGCGATCCAGTCTGCATCGTCTTCATTCATGCCCTTGATCTGTCGAAGACCCAGGCGCAGCACCAATCCGCCCTCTCCCGGCTCTAAAATACTGTCCCATTCTGAATAATTGACATCAGGCGGCTTTACCACCACCCCATGTTCGCGGGCATCCCGGATAATCTGGGCCGGGGCGTAAAACCCCATGGGCTGGGAATTCAACAGAGCACAGGCAAAAACATCCGGGTGATGACATTTCAACCAGGCCGAGACATAGACCAGCAGCGCAAAAGAGGCGGCGTGGCTCTCGGGAAAACCATATTCCCCGAAGCCTTCGATCTGCTTGAAGCATCGCTCGGCAAATTCGCGATCATAGCCATTGCTTTCCATCCCCAGAATAAATTTTTCGCGGAAGGAGTTAATTGTCCCCATTTTGCGAAATGTCGCCATGGCGCGGCGGAGCTGATCCGCTTCGTCGGGACTGAAGCCGGCCCCGACGATGGCAATCCGCATCGCCTGCTCCTGAAACAACGGAACACCGAGGGTTTTTTTCAGAACCTCTTTCAATTCCTCAGACGGATAAAGCGGTTTCTCTTCCCCATTTCTTCGGCGGATATAGGGATGGACCATATCTCCCTGAATGGGCCCGGGCCGCACAATCGCCACTTCAATCACCAGGTCATAAAAGGTCCGGGGCTTCATTCTGGGCAGGAAGGACATCTGTGCCCGGCTTTCGACCTGAAAAACACCGACACTGTCGGCCAAGCCAAGCATGTCATAGACCGCTTCATCTTCTTCGGGCAAGGATGCCAGGGTATGGGAAATGCCATAATGGTTTTTCAAAAGGCCAAAAGCCTTGCGGATACAGGACAACATGCCAAGGCCCAGCACGTCAATTTTCAGGATCCCAAGGGTATCGATATCGTCCTTGTCCCATTCGATAACCGTGCGGTCCTCCATGGCTGCATTTTCTATTGGCACGATGTCATCCAGCCGTTCCTTGGTGATGATAAAGCCGCCCACATGCTGAGAAAGATGTCGGGGGTAGCCCATGATCTCCTGGGTCAGTTCCGCGCATAGGGCCAGTCGCCGGTCATCCGGATCAAGACCCGCTGCCTTTATATTGGACCGGTTCGTCGCCTGATCCGAGCTTGACCATCCCCAGATGAGACCAGTCATGCAGGATAAGGTATCCTGCGACAGACCAAGGGCCTTTCCAACTTCGCGAATGGCCGAGCGGGCGCGATAGCAAATCACCGTTGCCGAAAGCCCGGCCCGGTGTCGACCGTATTTTTCATAAATATACTGGATGACCTCTTCGCGCCGTTCATGTTCAAAATCCACGTCAATATCCGGTGGCTCGTTACGCTCGGTGGAAATGAAGCGTTCAAAAACCATATCAAGCCGCTCCGGCGAGACGGAAGTAATGCCGAGAATATAACAAATGACGGAATTGGCCGCAGAGCCCCGACCCTGGCACAGGATCTGCTGTTCTTTGGCGAATTTGACGATATCGTAGATTGTCAGGAAATAAGGGGCATAATTGAGTTCCCGGATAGTGACCAGCTCATGCTGGATGAGAGCCTGAACTTTTTCCGGCACCCCATAGGGAAAAAGATTTGCCGGATATCGTTCCGGCAGGCAGCGGGTCACCAGCTTTTCCAGCTCCTCTTGCGGATCCTGACCATTTGATACCTCATCCGGATATTCATATTTGAGCTCGCTCAGGCAAAAATTGATCCGACGGCTGATCTCCTGGCTGCGCTCGACCGCCTCCTCATAGCCGGCAAAAAGCTCCCGCATATCCTCGAGCCCTTTAAGATGCCGTTCCGCGTTTTTCTGCAAACGGGTACCAGCTTCCTCAACCGTGCAATGCTCACGAATACAGGTCAGGATATCAGCAACTTTGCGATTTTCTGGGACATGCATGAGGGCATGGTTGGTGGCCACCAGCCTCACCTTATGGTTAAAAGCGATCTCCTGCAGGCGAGCCAAGCGCAGATCATCATGGCCCTGCAACAGATTTTCCGCGGCGAGATAAAAATCAGCGCCCAGTTGGGATGCCCAGAAGTGAACCTGTCTCTCGAAAATGGGGTCGAGGGTTTGCGGGGCCAGCAGGATAAAAATCATCCCCTCCCGCCACTCAAGAACATCCTCTGCATGGATCAGGCATTGTCCCTTTTCAGCTCGTTGCCGGCCAAGGCTGATCAGACGGCATAGGCGCCCATAGGCGGCCCGGTCTGTCGGCAAGGCAATCAGGCCCTGCCCATCCGCCAGCTGCAATTCCGCACCGATAATAATCCGCTGGCCGATCTTCTGCGCTTCCGCATAGGCCCGGACGACCCCGGCAAGAGAGTTGCGATCGGTAACAGCGATGGCCTCCAGATCAAGCTCTTTGGCCCGGCGGACATAGTCTTCGGGATGAGAGCCCCCTTCCAGAAAGGTGAAGTTTGTTGTGACATGGAGTTCGGCAAACCGGGACATTCTAGCTTCCCATCCCATGAACAAACCATTGGGTTTTCTCCTCATGAGACACGCGGTAGAGCCACAACAGGGCTCCAAAATGGGTTTTCACCCACCAGTAATCCCGTGATCCGTTTTGCCAGTCAGGATCCTGACGCCACCAGTTAGGCTCTATCCGCTCCGGCCCCGTCAACGGGGTCAGGCGGCATTCCCGGCCATGCCAGAAGATCTGTTCCGGCGCCGCTTTATAAATGCCATCACACACCAGAACGGACACTGGGTTTTTAAGCAGACGGATGGGGCGTTTGACCGCAGGTCGGTTCCAGCTTTGCGGTCGGGATGGTAGATGAAGGGCTGACCTCTGGGTGAAGGTATGCTCGGGAATATGACTATCGGCGGGGGAGAATTGCCGCACCTGCCGAGCCCCGAACATGTTTGAAAGTTCATTCACCAGCTTGTTTCGATTGTCATCATGGTTCTGCTTTTTCGATTCTTCCAGACCTAGCTGGCGCTGCGACAAAGGGGCAACCTGATCAGCCCCCAGCCTCATACGGTCAATGCCAAAGCCGACATCAAGCTGCTCGAAATGACGGGAGAATAGCCGCTTCAGGACGGTGATATCGATACTGGGCTGCATGAGCAGAACAGAGAAAGAGAGACTCTGGTGATCTACTCTGTCCATCCATAAGCTCGCCTTGCGAAATCCCCGCTGCATCTGCGACAGGCGTACACAGAGTTTTCCAAGCAGCTCATCCAACGCCGCCTCGACCCCGGCACTTGTTGCCAAGGGATCAAAAAACTGCTTCTCCTCAATCAGCCGCTCTCTGTAGCGGGCAAATTGTCTGGCTTCGGCGGCGCTCCCAAAGAACCGGTCCACCTGCTTGAGATCCTCAAGCCCGATCCTGCTAGCCAGCGCTGCCCGCGGCAAGTCAAGCAGGGTCCCTATCTTTTTCAGCCCCAGCCTCTGGCACAGGGTGGTCGAGGCATAGGACATCTGTAGGGCCTCGACGGAGAGATCCCGGGATGCCTCCCGCAGGATATCAGCCGTAATATTGCTTTTATTTTGACCATAATGGGCAAATCCCCAGGCCACCGCCTGATTATCAGCAAGAGCAAGGCGCGCCGTAAAGCCAAAGGCTTGAAGCTGCGCGTGAATCGTCTCAAGAAGCGCCCGTTCCCCACCAAATAAATGACTGGCACCGGCAATATCCAGATACAGATTGCTCCCCTCTCCTCGCGCCACACGTGGGGTAAAGCGACTAGCCCAACGCATCAGGCCGCGCAGGCAGCGGACATCCTCCTCCGGATCCATTTCATGATAGAGCATGTCAGGGGCGGCCGCGCGCACATCCACCAGGCTCATATCCGCTGCGAACCCCATCTTACCCGCAGACTTGCTGAGGGCGGAGACAAAGACGCGGTTTGCCTCTCGTGCCACCAGAACAAAAGGCTTCTGCGACAGCTCTGGATTCTGTCGGGCCAGCCGTTCACTCTCCAGAAACGGAAGCCAGATGCAAATGATACGTTGCATGATCAATCTCCACGGTCCAGCGACACGGAGAGCCGCGCCGGTTCTTGATAAGATGAAGGTCGATTTGTGTCTTCTCAGCTGTCCAGTCTGAAATCCCCACATGCCAGCGGGTCACCGCTGAGCTGTGAAGGGCTTCATATCCGAACGGGATATTCCTCGCATAATTCGGGTTGAGGACAAGACCCAGGGTATCGGTATTCTGCACGGCAATCTGGAGTTTACGCATGCCCGTCTGCGTGATCGGCTTTTGCACCTCAAGCAGCACACTGCCTGCCGTGTTTGAGGCCAGCACCTCATAAGCCACCTTCAGAACATCCCGGACATCTTGCGGACGCACCATGATAAACCGCTCCGGTTGTCCGTCATACTGAAGAAGGCCGGGAGGATAATATTCCTCGTTCAGGTTTTCCGTTGCCAGCCAGAACACCGTTCCTCCTTTAAGGCGCATCATCACTTGCGCGAAAAAAACCGCCGCCGGGCCCACAAGCTCATGCATGGCGCCAAGATCCAGACCCCCTTGCAAGGCATCATCAATGGCAGGCAGGCCAAGAGGCAAAACCAACCTCTCCCCCCGACCCAATTCCAGGGCCGTAATTTGCTCCTTCAAGGCTTCAATTAACATACTGACTCTCTTTTGTTCTTGTTTTGTTCTTATACAATTTCAAACAAAGAGTCAAAGCTGCAGAATAAAAGAGATGTCAGAACAGGCCGTTATTATTCATTGACTGATCCGTGACCACCTGCAGCACATCCCAATGCTCAACGATTTTCCCGTTATCATCAAAGCGGAAAATATCGATGCCGGCGTAATCGTCACTCCCAGGCCAGATCTGGTGACAATGCAGAACAACAAAATGCCCCTCGGCAATGGCGCGCTTGAAATGGGTGACTTTGCCGGGATACTCCGCCGCCATTTGCTCAAAATACTCAATAAACGCCTCTTTTCCGTCGCCGACATGGGGATTATGCTGGATATATTCGTCTCCCACATAGGTCTCAATGGCTTTGCGTGGCTCACATTTATTAAACATCAGATCATAAAAGGCCTGAGCATTGGCCTTGTTTTCAACCAGATTCATTGTCATGAGGGTGTCCCTTATCGAAAATCCTGCTGGGCAAATTCTTCAGGAAATTCAGCCGATTTGCCAGTGAATTTTAAATCAATAGATCTTAAAAGGCCCGCAAATGGTTGTCCCAAGAGAACCTGTTAGCGCTTATCACGGTCCCGTCCAGTTGCAGCAGCTCCCCCTGACCGTTGCTCGCCAGGAAATCTTTTCCAGCACCCGCGATACCGCAAATATCAGAACTTTCCAGCAAACCTGATAGGCGTTTTGATGTGCTATCGATCGTAACCAGGAAATTCCCACGGGGAAACGAGACAGCTACTTGTGACCAATCCCCATTTATCGCAATTGAACCTGCGTAATATCTCGCGCGGGCATTAAGCTCTGGCGGTAAATCGATGAAGCGGAGCGGCTGACCTCTCTTATGAAATCCAACAATCGGGACAGCCTCTGTTGCCGGTCCTTCATATTGACCGCAAAACCAGATCGTGCTGTCCGGCCCTTCAACAATATGCCGAAGTGAAAGTTGATATAGATCAGAGGGCATAAAAACCTGCTCGATCAGACTTCCTGTGCGGTAGTCAAGATAGACAAGCGACGGTGCCATTTCAGCAAGATTAAGCTTCTGGCGAGGATAGTCCGGATGGGTCGCAATGCCACCAATGGCGCAGGCAATAGTTTTTCGATCCGAGAGAAGCAGGGCTTCATGGGGCCCTATACCGTGGCAGTCATATTCACCGACGCGACGGAACCCATCCCGGGCATCATAAACGCCTAAGCAACCCAGTTCCGCATCAAAATCATTCTCCGTCGCAAAAAGCAGTTTTCCATCGCTTGAGAAAAACCCATGGCCATAGAAATGCCGGTTCGCAGGAGATTTAAATTGAAAGGCAGGTTGAACGGACTCCAAATCCAGCACAACGGCAAAATTTCCAGGACGGCGTGAAAAGGCAACCGCCTGCCGGTGAGACGGAGAAAGGGCAATATCATGCCCCCTGTCTGGCAGCGGAAAAGATCGTACTATCCGGCCTGCTTCATCCAACTGGATAGCCGCAAAATTATCCCCTATTTTCGCCGAGCTGATAAAACCGCCATGATCTGAAGAAGCCTTGGCGAGCCTCGCCCCTCCCAGGCCAGAGGCCAACGCCCCGGCCAGAAACTTCCGCCGGTTAATCGCCATCAAGTGAATTAAACCCCAATTTCAGACCAAGGACTTCCGGGTAGTAAATGGACAGGATGTCTTTCATGCCATTCAGCGGATTCAGGGCATATTGCAAGAGAGAACGACTCTCTGGATCCCTCAGGAGCGCCGACCACGTTGTCTCTTCCTCAATCAGACTCTCCAGGGGTTTTGTTACTTGCCCTGCCTCAAAATTGAGATTGCGAGCATATCCTCTTTCCGCCTCCGGCAGCATATCAGATAGCTGAGCCCTTTCCTGTAATTTCACAACCGCTTGTATATTGGCTTTAATATTCCCAACTGTCAGACCGGATCGCCAAAAAGCGGCCCGTTTGGGCCTTGCAGAATTTGCATCCTCCCCAAGCGGAGACTGCAGTTTTGCGACGGCTACAAGCTCAACAAGCTCGGCTCCAGATTTCAAGATCTCCTGTATGACTTCTCCATCGGACCGAAAGATTGGATTGTCTGTCCCAGGATTCCGGAGAATTTTCTGATATCCGCCCGGATCTTTCCAAACCTTGTCCAGATCTTGTGATATCTTCACCAGGTTACCACTCACAGCTTTTGCAAAGGCGCAGCGTTTGGCGTCCCCCGCGATATCAGCCAGCCCTTCATGACCGGTCCCATATAGAAGAAATTCCAGTGCCGGAAGGCCCTGTACAGCCACGCTCCTCCCCTCAAGCTCCGTCTCAGCGTCTATGTCCCCTTTGGCCAAATCAGCACCGATCTTTCTTAGACCCCTTGAGCGCGTATCCGGCCAGAAGAAAATTCGTTCAAGGCGGTTTTCCTGGCGGATCGGACCAAAGCGGATTACTTCTGCCGCCGACCAGGCGAGGACGGCCTGCCGGAAGGCAGCGGATGCTGAATTATGACTTTCCAATCCCGGCGTTGCGCATAATTTCCCGACAGACTCATCAAGGTCAGAAAATCGCTCATAGAGAGTCTGATAGGTAGGAATTGCGACATCGGAAGCAAATCGATCAATCGCCTGAGCAAATGAACTATCCTGACCGGCGGCGGCGGCTTTAAGGGAGAGCACCCAAAACAGCAGACCAATGACCGCCAAAAGACAGGTGGGTTTGTCCCGCCGCATTACAGGGACTCCAGAAACTGGATCAGATCTTCCCGGTCATTGGCAGGGAGAGATATGAAAGCTTGCTGTGCGGCTTCTGCCTCCCCGCCATGCCAGACAATAGCCTCTTTGAGGTTTCGGGCGCGGCCGTCATGCAGGAAATAGGTATGACCGCTCACCTCTTTGGTCAGGCCGATGCCCCATAGAGGCGCTGTCCGCCACTCTCGACCCGTTGCACTTCCGACAGGACGGTTGTCCGCCAACCCCTCCCCCATGTCATGGAGCAGCATGTCCGTATAGGGCCAGATCAGCTGAAAGCGAAGTTCTTCCTGCTCCGTATCCCGGCTGGTCACATATTTTGGCCGATGACAGTTGGCACAACCAATTTCATAAAAGAGCCTTTTTCCGTTCAGCACATTTGGATCATCCACATTACGCCTTACCGGAACAGCAAGATTGTCCGAATAGAAAGCAACCAGTTCAAGGACGGGTGAAGGCGCTTCTGTCTTTCCCAGCCGTTCTTGAACCCCTGACGGCAAGTCCAGGCAGGAAGGCTGATTTTCTGTGCAATCTCCCCAATGGCGCGGGGCAAGATCGCTGGAAATACCGATATCACCGGCGAAAGCGCCCGCAGATTGTAGAAGAACGCTGGGCGTAGAGGCTTTCCATCCAAATCTGCCGATGGTTCGGGTAGGATCGCTCTTTGCGCCAACCCAGCTCACCTTTCCGGAAATGCCATCTTCGTTTTCATCTGCAGGATCGGCGTTGGCGAGAATATCCGCTGGATGAATGGCTCCAAGCAACCCCAGCCCGATCATTTGTGGCGCCACCCTTGGCGACAGCATGACATCTTCCGCCATCGGGCCATAACCTAGATCTTCCACACTATAGGTGGGGTGACGCAGGAAAACCTTTTCCCCACCTTCCAGCTCAACCTCTTCTTCCTCGTAAGCAATAACCATCCGCCCTTCCGCTTTTATCTCGGGTAAAGAGAAGTCTTGAAGTTGCTGACCGTAGGTCGGCTCGGTAATCAGACTGAGTGACCCGTCCTCTAATGCAGCCTTCTCGGCTACCGTTCGAGGCGGCACGGACAACCTTAAAAACATGGAAGTTGCCGGATCTTGTGCATGCTCGGGCGGATGCCCGCGCCCGTCTTTCAGATGGCATCTCTGGCAGGAGCGGGCATTAAACAGCGGACCAAGGCCATCTGACGCCTGAGTTGACGACGGGGAAGACACCCATAGTTTTCGAAACAGGCCGTTACCAAGTTTGAATTTCTCCTGACCGGAGAATTTCAGATTGGCGGAATGCTGCGAAAATGCATCCCGTGACGGTGCCTTCAGGGACGTTGTCGCCCCCGCCGACATCCGTTCATAAGGCTCTGCCTTATCAAATTCCGTCGCTGGGCTGATAATCTCCATAACCCTGTCAAGATCACTCTTCTTAAGATCATCGCGGTGGCTTTCTGTTCCCAAGGCAAAACCCGCGAGGGACAGAAAACCACCAGCAACGAGAACCGATATCAGTCCGAGTTGAGAGTTACTTGAAGACGGCATTCACATTATCCAGACTGTCTGACCCTTCAATTTCGATTTTGTCAATGCCAAGGGCCACGACGGCGCGTTCGATGGCACGAGTTTGAAGGATGAGTTTGTCGATAGCATTTTGGACAACAGCATTTCCTTCTTCATTTCCCTCACCAATCATTTGGTCATAGGCTTCAATTGTCTCGGCCCGAGTCTTTAGGGCCGCCATGGCGACAACGGATGCATTCAGATCAGCAGTGAGATCTGCGTCCAGTTTCGGATCGGCTTTTTTAACCAGATCGGATAGGGATGGACCGCTTACGATTTCGCCTCCCGGGCGGCGATAGTGGCCCGTATAAACATTGCGGATGCCAATTTGATCGAAATAATGGGAATTATGGGTATTGTCGGAAAAACAATCATGCTCTTCCTCCGGATCTTTAAGGAGAAGGCCCAATTTCATGCGTTCCCCTGCAAGCTCTCCATAGGATAGCGATCCCATACCCGTCAACATGGCGCTGATGCCTTTTGCCGGATCATCCAGGACATCTGCTCGCGCTGCGCCATCTTTGCGCCA
This sequence comes from Pseudomonadota bacterium, assembly GCA_024743055.1. Lineage (GTDB taxonomy): Bacteria > Pseudomonadota > Alphaproteobacteria > Sneathiellales > Sneathiellaceae > Sneathiella. Next base: position 26,807 of record JANSXH010000010.1, on the reverse strand, counting down.
GAGGGCCAGCATTTCCTGCAAATCGCTGATCAGCAATTCCGTCGCGGCTTCCAGATATTGGATCCTTCGCTCACAATTGCCACCGGTGCAGCTTTGAACATCAAAATCCGTGTAGGGGCGATTTCCAGCACCGGCATTTGTGCCATTTAGATCCTGGCCCCAAAGTAAAAACTCGATGGCGTGGTAGCCGGTTGCCACATTGGCCTCCACCCCCTCTGCTTCGTGAAGGGTCGCGGACAGGAGCTTTGGCGTGATCACCGACGCATCGACAGGAGCCCCGTTTACAGTGAGGGATTTGTTGGCGACGACATTGACGGTATAAAGAGCATTCTCATCGGACTCAGCCCCATAGGAACTGCTGACATAATCAATCAGGCCTTCATCCAGAGGCCAGGCATTGACCCGCCCTTCCCAATCATCCACCTTGGCATTTCCGAAGCGATAAACTTCACTCTGCTGATAGGGAACCCGCGCCGCAATCCATGCTGACCGCGCCGCATCCAGGCCGGCCTTAGAGGGGGATTTCGTGAACGCCTTGACCGCAGCGGATAATGCCTCCGCCGAACTCAATGAATCCTCAAAAATAGCTTCTGCAATATCCGCATAGGTCATGACCACGGAATTCTCCGATATTTCGGAGGCCAAAGATACCGTTGCGGTAGATAGAACCACTGCAGACACTGCAATCATGCATACCGGTCGCTTGAAAAATCTCTCATAAATCATCTGTTTTTCCTTTTAGAATCAAGCCCAATTGATGCAGAAACGCGAGGGCTTCCCACTCGATTTCACCCACAATCCAAAGCACAATCAGGCCACCAATCAAATTTCAATTGTTTAACCCCCGTCAGAACGATAAGAGCTGCACGATGGCAATAACTAATAATGACAATCATTCGCAATAGCAATAGAAATATATGCCCATACTAGCCGATAGACTGCAGAGATGAGGGATGAGATTCATATTTAAAATAATGATGCTCAGCCAATTGAACCTCTAACCTCAATCAAAAAAGCGGCGGCCGAGGCCGCCGCGAATGACCCCAGGGAGAAAGTAAGGGTCGACAGGAAAGTTTCGTTTTCGTGTTTGCCTAGATGCCGATGCCTGCAATCCTTTGATCATCGATAACCTTTCCATCATTGGGCAGGCTGTTGGGGGCAACGAGGACGACATTTCCGCGGACCCGGCATTCGGCTTTCACAATTTCGCTGATCTCAGGGATCAGGTTCTCTGACCGCTCCTCATGTTCACAGAGAAAAGTCATTGCATCCCTGCCGTCCAAGGACTCAACCTGAAGACGAGCCTTGAGGATCCCGGGCAATCTTTTGATGACATTTTCCACCTGCTGGGGATGAACAAACATACCTTTGACCTTCGCCGTCTGATCCGCACGACCCAACCAGCCTTTCAGCCGACGGTTTGTCCGACCACATGAGGACGCCGAACTCATGATGGCAGAGAGATCCCCGGTTCCAAATCGAATGAGCGGATAATGGGGATCGAAAGTCGTGACTACGACTTCCCCAACCTCACCATCTGAAACTGGAATGTTTGAACCGGGCCTGACGATTTCTACGATGCAGTCTTCAGCGATCACCATTCCCTCAGACGCGTTGCCAGTTTCAAAAGCAATCAACCCAAGCTCTGCGGTGCCGTAGCTCTGCCGGAGTTCAATTCCTCGCGCTTCATAGTAGGCCTTTACATCCGGAAAGAGAGGCCCGCCGCTAACCATTGCCTTTTGTATGCCGGTGATTGGTCGTCCCAAATCATCGGCTTTCTCAAGAATGATTTTCAGAAAATCAGGCGTGCCGGCATAGGCCGTGATCTCAAGCCGGTGGAAGGCCTCTACCAGCATGTCTACATTCTGCACACCAGCCGGGAATACGGTGCAACCGATTTTCTGCGCGGCTGCGTCAAACATGAAACCGGCAGGAGTGATATGATAGCTGAAGCAATTGGCAACAATATCTTCCGGACCAAAGCCTGCACTGAAAAGCGCCGGCGCCATGCGCCAGGGGTCCGCGGCCGCCATGGGCTGTGGCTCGATCAATGGACCTGGTGAGAAGAAAATCCGTTTTGAGGCTGTCCGGTCTGCCGTTGCCAACCCGCCTAAATAATCTTGTGGCTGAATTTCAATCAACTCGGATTTTCGAAGAACAGGAAGCTGGGCGATATCCTCTAGGGATGTGAAGTCGTCCGGCTCGACCTCCTTCAATATCTTTGACCAATAAGCAGAGCTGCTTTTCGCGTTCACCAATTGCCGGCGCAATGCCTCCAGCAAATAAAGGTTACGGCTTTCTTCCGATTGGCTCTCTCGCTTATCAAAAACTGCGTTCATTACTGTTACCCTAAAGCCAGCGCTTGCGGCGTTTAAAACTTTTTAAATTCTTGAACGAGCGGCGCTCCCCGCCTCCGCCAAGATAGAATTCCTTGACGTCCTCATTTTCCATGAGTTCCTTGGCAGTACCATCCAATACAATCTTGCCATTTTCCATGATGTAAGCTTCATCAGCGATTTTGAGAGCCATCTTGGCGTTCTGCTCCACCAGCAGGATTGATATCCCGAGCTCCTTGTTCAATCGCTGAATGATGCTGAAAACTTCCTTGACCAAAAGTGGAGATAACCCCATCGACGGCTCGTCCATCAAAATCAGTTTTGGCTTCGCCATCATCGCCCGTCCGATAGCGAGCATTTGCTGTTCGCCGCCAGACAGGTACCCAGCCAGACCTGTTCGTTCTTTTAAGCGTGGAAAATATGAATAGATCTGTTCAATTTCGGCCTTGATATTTGCATTGCTCCGCGAATAGGCGCCAAGCCGCAAATTTTCAGTCACGGTCATATCCTGCAGGATGCCACGCCCCTCCATAACCAGGAAAATACCTTTTCGGACGAGTGTCTCAGGACCCAAATGGGTCGCGTCCTCGCCTTCATATTCGATGGATCCCCGCGTTACCTCACCATCTTCCATAGCAAGCAGGTTAGTTATGGCTTTAAGGGAGGTCGATTTTCCGGCTCCGTTGGTTCCCAAAAGAGCGGTGATATTTCCCCGTTTGGCTTTGAGATTGAGGCCCCGCAGCACGAGAATAACCTCATTGAAAACTACTTCAACATTATTGACGGACAGGATGATATCATCACTATTTTCGGAAACATCCATGGTGGCTGCATCGGTTTGAGCTAACATCATCCTGTCCTTAGTTGCGACTTTTCAATCTTATCTTCGTTCTTTAACAGAAAGGTCTATTGACCCAGCCAGTCGTCACGACGTGGCAATTCTGATTCAGCAATCCGCTCAATCATGACTTTGCCGTTATCGAAACTGCCCTGATTGATGGCGACGGTCATCAGACCGCGGTGGTCTTTATCACTCCAGTTGGAGGGCAGGCAAACTCCTTCAAGGCCAGCAGGAACCCAGTCTTTCTTGACATACATACCTTTCTTGATATTGGCACCAGTGATACCGCCATTCGCTTTCGCCCATTCCATGGCTTCTTTCATGTAATAGGCCGAGCAAATGCCTCGGATGTAATGATGAGTAGGCTTGTCGCCAGCTTCGCCACTTCCACCTTTGAGGATTGCTTCAACGGTTTTCATACCAGCAACATCCTGGCCATAAAATGGCGTAGAAGATGGGAAAATGATTTTTTCAGCTTCCGAGCTTTCAACGGTTTTATAGTCGCCAGCCCAAACATTGCCCATATAGTTGGCTTCAACTCCTACCGTGCCACAGGACTTGAGAAGGGACACCACGGATCCCCCCAGATTGCCCATAAAGACATATTGTGCTCCAGATTCCTTAATAGTCAGGCATTGTGCTTTGAAGTCACCGGGCTTTAAGGGAACCACAACCGGATTGGCAACTGTCATGCCAAGTTCGGCCGCATATTCTGCACAGGCTTTCTTAGGGGCATTCGGATAGGGATGGTTGTCTCCTGTGTGCAGGAAGATCGGGTCCTTAATGCCTTTTGTTTTTGCATCATCTGCTGCCCATTTTGCAAGTGCACGGCAAGAATCCGAATAGGAGGCGCCGTAGAAAAAGTTATAAGGTGCAGGCTTCTTTGTGCTTGGGTTGGCACCTGTAGGATCCGTTAAATGAGCTGAATAAGACGCGGAATAGACCGGCACTTCATCCCGGGCTACGAAAGAGATCAGCGCTTCCGTATCACCTGTCCCCCAGCCCTGCATGGCGACCATGCCTTTGTCTTTCCAGCGCTTATAGTTGGCGATCGCTTCCGGTACTTTATAGGCATAATCAACGGTTTCAAATTCGATTGCCGTGCCATTAATTCCGCCATTTGCATTGATATGTTTGAGGGCGTCACTGACACCTGGACCATAGGACTTTCCGACAAAGGCAGTCGGCCCGGTATAGTCAACAAGATGTCCGACAAATACTTTGTCTTCGGCCTGCGCAGCACCCGCCAGCATCGTTGCTGCCATTAAGGTTAAAGCTGTCGTTTTTACGCTCATGTTTATTCCTCCTCGTTAGTTAATTTAGACGTTGAGCTTGTTTTTATTGGTCTTATCGGGCGAACGGGAACAGTTTCCAGCTGGCCCGGATAACGCGCCAGCGATGGATCAACCCTTCGGGTTCAAAAATCAGAAAGAGAATGATGGCAGCCCCTACGGACATTTCCTTGATATAGGCCTTGCCCGTTTCAAGGGCTGGGAACAAGCCAGCTGCCGAGGTTGCGGCCCCCTCCATAACCTGAGGCAGAAGCAGGACAAATATGGCTCCGAGGATCGTCCCATAAACTGATCCCAACCCGCCAATAATAATCATCGCCAGAAACTGGATGGAGAGCAGGATGGTAAAACCTTCAACGGAAACAAATTCCAGATAATGCGCGAATAAGGCACCCGCCAATCCTGCGAAAAAGGATGAAATCCCAAAAGAGAGAATGCGGTATTTGGTGAGATTAACTCCCATGATTTCCGCTGAAAGATAGTGATCCCTGACGGCAACCAAAGCCCGGCCATCGCGGCTGCGCAGCAGGTTGGTGACGGCGACGATACTGGCAACCACCCAAAACAGAACTAGGTAGAAGTAGCTCAAATCTGTATCAAAGATGAAACCAAAGAAAGTGGGCCGTTCAGCCAATGCGCCATAGACACCTCCCGAAAACCATTCAGCACGGGCGAAAAAATCCTCCAGGATAAACTGCGATGCCAATGTCGCGATGGCCAGATACAAGCCTTTGATCCGCGCCGCCGGAACGCCAAAGATCATGCCAACTGCTGTCGTAAGCAATCCGGCGAGAGGAATAGCAATCAGTGCCGGTATACCAAAGCTGTTGACAATCCAAGCGCTAGCGAAGGCACCAAAACCGAAAAATGCTCCATGTCCAAGGGATATCTGTCCGGTCACTCCAACAAGAATATTCAATCCCAGCGCTGCGATGCTGTAGATGCTGATAACGATCAACTGGGACAAGACATAGTTGCTCAGGAACGGAGCCGCGATAACAAGGGCGAGTACAATACCCAGCGCTGCCTTCCCTTCAAACCGGGTTTTGAAGAGAGCGTTGTCGCCGATATAGCTTGTGCGGAAATCACCGGCCGGGCGAGGATTAGGAACGTGTCCCACGGTTAAATCCTTTCAATATCTTTGGTGCCGAACAAACCATATGGCTTGATCATGAGGATGATGATCAGCACATAAAATGGCGCGATCGTGTAGAGGTTGCCGATATGCAGATATTCGCCGTCGATAAACTCAGCCAAATTCTCAAGTACACCAATGATCAGACCACCAACTACAGCCCCGACAATGGAGTCGAGTCCGCCAACAATCACGGCTGGAAAGACTTTGATGCCAACGAAGGCGAGCGAATTTGAAACAGCGCTAACGATTCCCATGACCACACCCGCGACACCGGAAACCAGAGCGGAAATGGCCCAGGCCATAGCAAATGTTTGCTTCACAGAGATTCCAAGAGACTGAGCAATCTGTTGGTTAAAGGCAGTGGCGCGCATGGCAAGGCCATGCCGGGTAAAGCGGAAGAAGAAATAAAAGACAGCCATAATCACAAGAGACAAAACCAGGCTCATTACATAAGCGGTCTCTACATTAAGCCCACCAATACTGATGACAGAAAGAGAACCAAAGATATCGGGGAAACGTTTCGCATCATTTCCGAATACCCAGTTCATCAAAGACTGCATAAAGATGGACAGGCCAATTGTGACCATAATGACAGATATGATGGGTTCGCCGATGAGCGGCCGTAAAATGATCTGCTGTACCACTATCCCGAATATCGCCATGAAAACGAGTGTAAAGAGAAAGGCAAGAAAGAACGGTAGCCCCATCTGAATCACAAGGCTCAAGCACACCCAACCACCCAACACGAGAAATTCCCCTTGGGCAAAATTGACAACTTGAGTTGATTTGTAAATGAGCACAAAACACATGGCGACGACGCCATAAAGCATGCCGACGATGATACCGTTCAAGAGCAGCTGTAAGAGAAGTTCGCTGTTCATTGGGCATCCTCCAATTTCTCGACTTTTAGCTTGGTTTTAATGCGTTGCTTCGTGCCGTCCTGAAAGCTGATGACAGTGTCTATATCCACGTGATCCGCATCGGAATAGAGATTGTCGATAATATCTGCGTATTTCTCAGCGATGACTTTACGGCGCACTTTCTTGGTCCGGGTCAGTTCCCCGTCATCTGCATCCAGCTCCTTATAAAGAAGGACGAATTTCTTGATGTGCTGGGCTTCGGGCAACGTCTTGTTTACAGCCTCAATTTCAGCCCGCATCATCTCGTAGATTTCGGGTCGAGCTGAAAGGTCCGTATAGGTGGTGAAGGCAATTCTCCTTTGTTCCGCCCATTTCGAAAGGATCGGGTAGCGGATACAAATCATGGCCGTGAGATATGGCTGATCTTTCCCGAGGATCACCGCTTCTGCAATGAAGGTCGAGAATTTGATCTTATTCTCAATGAATTGTGGAGAGAATTTTATGCCCTTAGAAGTCTCTGCCAAATCACTGATACGATCGATAACCACAAGATGATTGTTGTCATCGAAATATCCTGCATCCCCTGTCAGGAAGTATCCTTCCTCGTCGAAAGCTTCTCGGCTAGCTACCTCGTTTTGATAATAGCCTGACATCATGTTGGGGTGCTTAACGAGGATCTCTCCAAGACCTTCAGAGTCAGGGTCCTTAATCTGAATTTGGCAATTTTCGAATGGAAATCCGACCGTGTTGTGGTCGACATTTTTACTTTTATGAATGGTATAAGCACCGAGACCTTCCGTCTGTCCGTACAGCTGCTTTAGAGGGACTCCCATGGCCTGAAAGAACTTGAAGATCTCTGGTCCCATGGCAGCTCCACCAGTCGCGGCCGAGGTCAAATTGGAAAATCCAAGCCGATCACGAAGTGCGGAGAACAGCATAATATCCGCAACTTTATCGACGGTGCCATTATTGACCGCCGCCATGCCACGCGCTTCCGCCCAGTTATAAATGGCCTGTTTCCATTTAGTGGATTCCATCATGCGGGCCCGAACATCGGCAGCGACGACTTCCCAAACACGCGGAGAAAGGAGAACAAATGAAGGGCCTACTTCACGCAGATCAGCCATTGCCGTTCCCTCTTCCTCAGGAAAATTGACTGTCATCCGCGCAACCAAATTCCAGGCAACTGCATACATCTGTTCCATCACCCAGGACAGAGGGAGAACAGATAGATACTCGTCTTCTGGCCCTTTTGGATCTGACTTCAAGTAGTTGACGGCATGACCAACAAAAGCTCGGCTTTGCCACATGGAGAGCTTTGGATTGGAGGTTGTTCCTGATGTGGTACATAGGATTGCAACATCTTCAGCCTTGGTTGCCTCAACCATCCTGTTGTAATGCTCAGGATCTGTTTTTAGGACTTCTGCCCCTATTCCTTCAAGATCTTCAAGGTTCAGCAATCGGGGATCATCATATTTACTCATCCCCCTCGGATCGTGATAGATGATCCTTTCAATCGATGGAATTCGATCGCCAAGATTTAGCAGCTTGTCGACCTGCTCCTCGTCTTCGGCAATGATGACTTTAGGCTTTGTATAATCGATTAGATAAGCGATTTCATCTTCCAACGCGTCCCGGTAGATGCCCATACTCATAGCTCGGGCACCTTGCGCGGCGATCTCGCCCCATACCCATTCTGGACGATTATCGCCTATCAAGGCGACAACACTCCCCTCTTTGACACCCAGCACCTGAAAGGCCACAGCCATTCTGCTAACATGGCCATCAAAATCAGCCCAGGTTATGGGATTCCAGATACCCAGATCTTTCTCCCGCTGTGCCACATCATTCGGAAAATCTTTTGCGTTTTTCCGGAGTATCTTCGGCAAAGTGTCGTAAACACTGACATCTGGTAAATGTGACAGATCGGCGGTCCAATTGGCGATCTCTCCTGTCACCATCGGTCGGGCATGGCTCTTTGTTGCAAGCGTCATATTCATTATGCAACTTCCTCCATGCCGTCATCATCATCGACACCGAGATAGGCCGTCTTAACCCTTTCATCCTGCATCACCTCTTCGGGCAGGCCTTCAGCAATCTTCTTACCGAAGTCAAGAACAGCCACCCTGTCAGAGATATCAACAACAACGCCCATATCATGCTCAATCATCACCACGGTGATGCCGTACTGTTCATTGAGCTCGATGACGTAGCGGGCCATATCTTCCTTTTCTTCAAGGTTCATGCCCGCCATGGGTTCATCAAGCAGCATGAGCTCGGGGTCAATAGCGATGGCTCTAGCCAACTCGACCCGCTTGCGAAGACCATAAGATAGGGACCCTGCTGGCTCATTACGCACATGCTGGATTTCAAGGAAGTCGATAATGTCCTCAACTTTTAGCCGTGCTTCGGCTTCTTCTTTCTGGGCACCGCCAACCCAATAAGCCATACCCGTCAGAAAGTTGTTCTTCAGTTTGTGGTGCAGCCCAACCAGAATATTGTCGATGACGGTCATATGGCTGAAAATGGCAAGATTTTGAAAGGTTCGGCCAATGCCGATATGAGCGCGATCATTGATACTGCGCAGCAATAAAGGCTCTCCCTTAAAGACCACCTTTCCTTGCTGAGGCTTGTACCGACCTGAAATACAATTGAGCAAAGATGTCTTGCCGGCTCCGTTAGGGCCGATTAGTGAAAAAATCTCGTTTCGCTTCACCGAAAAGGAAACATCCGTCAGCGCCGCAACACCACCGAAACGGATGGAAATATCCTGTACATCCAATATTGGATTACTGTCCGACACCTACACCTCCCAAGTAGCGGCCTTGCCAATTATGCTGGCTTGATTGTATTTAGGCCGCGCTTTGCATCTTTAATTGCACTGCTTATACTTCGTAATGTTTTCGGGAATTTGCCGGAAATGTACGCAAATGTGTCATGGGCAAAAAGGATAGGTTTTGGGTCAAGATCCGAAAAAAAATCAAACTGATCTGGCAATCGAAAGGTTGCATATGATCGAGGCTGGCCTTGATAATATCGATCAGGCGATGACCATTTTCGATCAGGATTTAAAGCTGATCTATGCAAATTCTAAATGCCATGATTTGCTTGGTTTACCGCCGGAGCTGATGGTTCCCGGTACTTACCTAGGTGATATTTTTCGCTATAACGCCCTGGCCGGTGAATATGGTGTGGGAGAAATCGAAGAACTTATTAAGGTGCGCATCGAGGCCGCCATGAGGTTTGAAGTCCATACGGTTGAACGGCAGCGGCCAAATGGTGTTTATCTCAGAGTCAGCGGCCAACCTTTGCCCTTGTCCATCGGCGGATTTGCAACCATTTATACGGACATATCTGAGCAGCGGCAGCGTGAGCTTAAGCAGGAAATGCTCATTGCAGAAAGAACTCGCGAATTACGATTAAGCGAAGAACGCCTTCGTCTCATCTCAAATGAAGTTCCTGCCGGAATCGCTTATCTTGATGAGAAAATGGTGTTTCAATTTGCCAATATCCGCTTTGCCAGGAGCTACGAAAGAACACCGGAAGACATGGTCGGAAAGACCGCCGAGGAACTTCTTGCCCCTGCGACCTATCGGACTGCGAGAAGCCATTTCGACAAAGCTATTGCTGGCCAAAAGTCAGATTTTGGCATGCAAATCTCGCTTATGGATGGCCGTGAGAGATATATTCAAACCTACCTTCACCCAGATTTCCGACGTGATGGCTCAACGCGTGGATTTTATGTTCTATCCATCAATATTACACGGCAAAGGCAGTCTGAGGCGGCATTATCGCAAGCGCAAAAAATGGAAGCTGTCGGCCGACTATCCAGTGGTATCGCTCATGACTTCAATAATCTTTTGACAATAATCATGGGTAATCTTCGCCCCCTATCAGAACAGATAGACGATCCTATTCTCATAGCCGATATGATTGAACCAGCGTTAAGAGCGGCACAAAGAGGGGCTGGATTAACTGAGCAACTACTCGCGTTTGCACGCCGCCAACCCCTCAGCCCAAAAATAACTGAAGTGAATAAAGCCATACAGAGTGTGGCGAGGCTAATGCGCTCTACTCTACCGGAGAATATCGATTTCATCTGTACGGAGCCTGAAGAAAAAATTTATTCCTTTATTGATCACAGCCAATTTGAAAGCTCTCTGCTAAATCTTGTATTAAACGCCCAACAGGCAATTACTAAAACGGGACGAATTGAAATTAGCCTGAATGTCATCGACGACAAGGCAAGCATCCAAATTAGCGATAACGGGATGGGTATGGACGCAGCATTGGTCGAAAAGATCTTTGATCCGTTTTTCACCACAAAAGAAAGCCAAGGGGGTACCGGTCTTGGGCTTAGTATGACTCAAAGCTTTATTGAGCAATCAAAAGGCCATCTAACAGTCAAGTCAGTTCCCGGCAAAGGAACTGATGTCACCATCCTCCTTCCATCTGTAGCAAATGAATTGGCAGACAGTGAAACCAAAGAGCATGACCAGAAATTGGAGCTGAAAACACCACAGATTGCTCTTCTGGTCGATGATGAAGAAGAAGTGCGTCACGTCCTCAGGCGAGATTTGATTACCCTTGGATATGGTGTATTAGAATCTGAAAATGCGGACAATGCGCTGAAGCTATTGGAAAGTGTGGAGGGCATTTCACTCGTTTTAAGCGATATTGCTATGCCGGGCGAATTGTCCGGATATGATATTTCCAATACAGTATATGATAGATATCCTGATATTTCTGTCATCTTGATGACAGGACATGCGGACGTCAGCCCGGCAGACGCCTTATGCAGTGATAATGTCCAAATTTTGCGCAAGCCGTTTGGCCTCACTAAACTCACGAATGCCATCTCCGCAGCCATATCATCGCGCCTGTAAGGTAAGAAATAGACCATGAGTAATCTAATATATCTACTTGAAGACGATCAGGATGTTTGTGCTTTATTTAAGCGTGAGCTGTCTTATCAAGGGTTCGATGTGATTACTTCCGGGACCTTGCGGGAATTTACCGATCTTGTGAAGCAACAGCATCCGGATTTATGTATTATTGATTTGTCTCTTCCTGATGGTGACGGCCTGGTTCTCCTAAATGAGACTTTGAAGGACTCACAAATTCCTACGATTATTGTCAGTGGTCGCGGCGCGCTCGGCGATAAAATAAGAGGTCTGGATCTCGGGGCTGATGACTACCTTGTAAAACCCGTAGACCCACTTGAACTTGCGGCACGTGCACGCAGTATGCTCCGCCGACACCCGAAATCGGCAACTGTAAAAACATCCGCTCTTAAATATACTTTTTCCGACTGGTCGGTAGATTTCGAGACATATGAACTCACCTCTCCGGATGGTATTTCTGAAACCTTAAGCACTGCAGATGCAAATCTATTGAGGGCCTTTGTAGAGGCTCCCGGCAAAGTATTATCTCGCGATACATTACTTGATCACTGTGAACTTGATGGTGGAGATGTATTCGATCGATCCATTGACACCCGGATTTCAAGGCTGCGAAAAAAATTACAGGATGACCCCCAAAATCCGAGACATATAAAAACGATTTACGGTGCGGGATACGTCTTTACGCCAAAGGTTAGAAACGTTTGAAATAGGCCCTGCTCAATATTCTACTTTCAAGCATCGGAGGAACCTATTGCCTTTCCATATGTGATCCTAGAGGCGTGACAATTCGTTCTTAAGCAAGCTTGAATACTACTTACCTGGCGCTAAAAAATAATTTTTAACTTAATCACGCTTCGAATTTATTTATTTAATTTCAGGAAGATAGATGATTACGTACTTATCTACTAAAAAATTAGTTGACAAAATGAGTGAACTGCCAAACCCTTAGAAGGCCGACAAATTCGGCGCATTGAAACCTAGGGAGGATCAACGATGCGTAAATACCTTCTCTCTGCTGTGGCAGCTTGTGCTGTCATGGCGGGAACTGCAGTGGCGCATGCGGACGAAGCCGCTGCAAAAAAATGGATCGATAGCGAATTTCAACCATCTACTCTCAGTAAAGAACAACAAATGTCTGAGATGCAGTGGTTTATTGATGCTTCAAAACCTTATTCCGGTATGGAAATAAATGTTCTATCTGAGGGCATCCCAACACATGGATATGAATCTGAAGTCCTGACGAAAGCATTTGAAGAAATCACAGGCATTAAGGTCAATCATCAAATTCTTGGTGAAGGTGAAGTTGTGCAGGCTGTGCAAACACAGATGCAGACGAAAAGAAACCTCTATGACGCGTATGTAAATGACTCAGACCTAATCGGAACGCATTCACGTCTGCAGCTTGCCTATAACCTCACTGACTTCATGGCAGGAGACGGTAAAGACGTCACCAATCCGATGCTGGATCTTGATGACTTTATGGGTACGCAATTTACGACAGGTCCGGACGGCGACTTGTACCAACTCCCTGACCAGCAGTTTGCTAACCTCTACTGGTTCCGTAAAGACTGGTTTGACCGGGAAGATCTTCAGAAAGCCTTCAAGGCAAAATATGGCTACGACCTTGGCGTGCCTGTAAACTGGTCCGCCTATGAAGACATTGCTGAATTCTTCTCAAAAGACGTCAAGGAAATTGATGGGGTCACAATTTATGGCCATATGGATTACGGCAAACGTGCCCCTGACCTTGGATGGCGCATGACAGATGCTTGGCTTTCCATGGCTGGTGCCGGGTCAAAAGGTGAGCCAAATGGTGTGCCAATCGATGAGTGGGGTATCCGGATGGAAGCCGGCACCTGTAATCCAACCGGTGCATCGGTATCACGTGGTGGTGCCGCGAATGGACCTGCCGCCGTTTACGCAATTCGTAAATGGGATGAATGGCTAAGAGCTTACGCTCCTCCAGGTGCAGCATCCTACGATTTCTACCAGTCCTTGCCTGCCCTGGCTCAAGGAAATGTCGCACAGCAAATTTTTTGGTACACTGCTTTTACAGCCGACATGGTCAAGCCACAGTCTGAAGGAAACAACACAGTCGATTCCGACGGCAATCCATTATGGCGGATGGCTCCCTCTCCTCATGGCCCATATTGGGAAAAAGGACAAAAAGTTGGCTATCAGGATGTTGGTTCCTGGACAATCCTGAAATCAACGCCTCTTGATCGTGCCAAGGCAGCTTGGCTCTATGCCCAGTTTGTTGTGTCAAAAACAGTCGATGTGAAAAAATCTCATGTTGGTTTGACATTCATTCGGGATAGTTCTGTCAATCATGAGTCTTTCACAGAACGCGCGCCTAAGCTCGGCGGTCTGGTTGAGTTCTACCGTTCACCGGATCGGGTTGCGTGGTCACCTACAGGTGTCAACGTTCCTGATTATCCGAAGCTTGCTCAAATCTGGTGGCAGCAGATCGGTGATGTGAACTCGGGCGCTTTCACACCTCAGCAGGCAATGGATCGTTTGGCAGAGGAGATGGACATTACAATGGCTCGTATGCAACGCGCGGACGAAAGTGCGAACATTTACGGCGGTTGTGGTCCTCGTCTGAATGAGCCAAAAGACCCATCCGAATGGCTCGGCAAAGGCGGTGCAAAAGCCAAGCTTGCCAATGAAAAGCCTGCCGGTGAAACTGTCAATTACGATGCTCTCGTTCAGCGTTGGCAGAAGTAATTTTACCCAACACCACGGCGTAAAAAATAGCGCCCTAAAAGCTGAGATCCCTCGGGATCTCAGCAATTCCAACTTTATTGATTTGTTGGCTTTTTAAAACATTTGGCATTTAAGGCTAATTGTCTCATGGCACTTGAGTTAAAAGAAATTACCAAAAAAGTGGGTATCCATACTCACATCAAGCCGACAAGCCTGGTGCTTGAACCCGGACATTTTAATGTCCTGCTGGGGAAGACAGGCTCGGGTAAGACGTCTCTCATCAAACTTATGGCCGGGCTTGACCCATTGGCCTCTGGTCAAATTATTATGAACGGTAAGGATATTTCCTCAGTTAATACCCAGAAGAGAAATATCAGCCTCGTCCATCAGTTTTTCGTCAATTACCCTCATATGACCGTTTATGAGAATATCGCCTCGCCATTGCGTGTTGCTGGTATGGCGAAACCAGAAATAGAGCGTCGGGTTGAAGAAGCCGCAAGCATCTTGCGGCTTCGGCCTTTTTTAACTCGCCGTCCCCATCAATTATCAGGTGGACAGCAACAACGGTGTGCCCTCGCCAGGGCGATCGCCAAAGAAAGTGATGCCGTTTTTCTGGATGAACCCCTGGCAAATCTAGATTACAAACTGCGCGAAGAATTACGTGAACAATTGCCAGAGCTTTTTGCAGGCCGCGGGGCCATTGTAGTATACGCGACATCTGAACCGGAGGAAGCTCTGTTGCTTGGCGGCAAAACCGGCCTTGTAGACGATGGACGGGTGACCCAATTTGGCCCTACAGCAGAAATCTATCGAACTCCCTCAAACCTGGCATCTGCCCGTGTTTTTTCAGATCCTCCAATAAACACTGCAAAGGTCAAAAAGCAGAACGATTTGATCGTCATGGGTAATATTGCGAAATGGCCCGTAAACGAGCAGACAAGCGTACTTGATGATGGAGACTACATAATCGCCATCAGACCTTATTACGTCTTGCCTGAAAGGACTGACCAGACACAGGTAAGCCTGCAAGGCTTAGTAAGGGTCACTGAGATAAGCGGCTCCGAGAGTAGCGCCCATTTTGGTATTGAGGATGAAACCTGGGTGTCGCTCGCACATGGCGTGCATAATTTTGAAATTGGCACGGAACATCAGTTTTACATGGATGTCTCAAAGTGTTTCTATTTTGATCTCAATGGACAGGTTGTGGGTGGATAAGATGGCAAAAATTACCCTCTCTCATCTAAAACACAGCTATGAAACACATCCAAAAAATCCAGAAGACTACGCGTTAAAGGAAATAAATCTAGACTGGCAGGATGGTGGTGCCTATGCGTTGTTAGGACCATCTGGCTGTGGAAAGTCGACCCTCTTAAACATTATTTCAGGACTGCTCATCCCCTCAGAAGGAAGCATCCTTTTTGACGATCAGAATGTGACGGCACTAACTCCAGATCAACGCAACATAGCGCAAGTTTTCCAGTTTCCTGTCATCTACGACACGATGACAGTCTATGACAATCTGGCATTTCCTCTTAGAAACAGGGGTGTGGACGAAGCGAAAGTAAAGTCACGCGTTTCAGAAATTGCAGAGATGCTCGAGGTTGAGGACATCCTAAAACGCCGAGCATCAGGCCTGACCCCCGATAACAAACAGAAAATTTCGATGGGACGCGGGCTGGTACGAGATGATGTAAATGTCGTGATGTTTGATGAACCCTTAACCGTCATTGATCCGCACCTCAAATGGAAACTCCGCTCTAAGCTAAAAGAGCTGCATCATCGTGTAAATGCGACAATGATATATGTCACCCACGACCAGACTGAGGCGCTGACATTTGCAGATCGGGTTGTTGTCATGGATGAAGGACAGGTCGTCCAAATCGGCACACCTGTTGAGTTGTTTGAACGTCCGGAGCATACCTTCGTCGGCCACTTTATCGGCTCCCCTGGTATGAATATCATTCCCTGCGACGCAGAAGGAACATCTGCGAAATTCATGGATCAAACAATTGAACTAGAAGGGCCGATCAAACCTGGCCAGTCTTCAAATTGCGAGATTGGGATAAGGCCTGAATTTGTTTCGTTTGGAGACTCTGGCTTGCGGGGAACCGTCAAGAAGGTTTCCGACGTCGGCCGCCACAAGGTGGTGGAAGTCGAACTGGGCAACCATAAAATTGCGGGAATCGTGGAGGATACCGCTCCCAAAACAGGGGAGGAAACAGGTGTCATTTTTCAGAAAGATCAGACGCGTGTTTATCGCGATGGCTGGTTAGCAACAGAAAAGGCGGGCTAGGCTTATGAGAACTTATAATCAAAAGGCCTGGTTTTTTGTTTTACCTGTCCTCTTCCTGGTCGCCTTCAATGCCTTAATACCGATCATGACAGTGGTAAACTACTCATTTCAGGAAACTTTTGGCGATAATGTATTTTTCTGGCAAGGGTTGGATTGGTTTGAACAACTATTGCGCTCCGATAGATTTCACGCGGCTTTGGGGCGCCAATTTCTGTTTACCGGATTGATTTTGCTAATTGAGGTCCCTTTGGGCATAGCCGTCGCTCTCTCTATGCCGCGAAAGGGGTTTTGGGTCCCTGTTTGCCTTGTTACCATGGCGTTGCCAATGCTAATTCCTTGGAACGTCGTCGGCGCTATGTGGAACATTTTCACACTGCCTGACATCGGTCTCCTCGGGTATTTCTTCAATAATGTCCTGGGCATCAATTATAATATGACCCAGGATCCGCTTGCGGCCTGGATCACGATCATTGCCATGGATGTTTGGCATTGGACCTCTCTGGTCGTATTGCTGAGTTATGCAGGCCTGGTTTCTATCCCCGATGATTACTATCGGGCTGCCCGAATTGATGGCGCCTCCAACTTTGCCGTATTCCGATATATTCAACTGCCGAAAATGAAGAATGTTCTGACGATCGCCATCCTTCTTCGCTTTATGGACAGCTTCAATATCTACACGGAACCATTCGTCCTGACAGGTGGCGGCCCGGGTAACTCAACGACACTGCTCTCAATTGATCTGGTGAAAATAGCACTTGGACAGTTCGATTTGGGCCCGGCGGCTGCAATGTCCCTCATCTATTTCGCGATTACCCTGCTGGTGAGCTGGATATTCTATTCAGTGATGAACAATCAATCGAACGAGGAGGGCCAGTAAAATGAGGAAACGCAATATTGTTTCAATCCTTTATGTTCTGTTTCTCTTGCTTCCGATCTATTGGCTCGTTGCAATGAGTTTCAAGACAACGAACGAAATTCTTGCCGGCTTTTCTTTGTTCCCGCAGACCTGGACCATTCAGAATTACAAAACCATCTTCACCGACCCGACCTGGTATTGGGGATACATAAACTCGATCATTTATGTATCCATGAATACCGTGATTTCTATTTGTGTCGCGCTACCCGCAGCCTATGCCTTTTCTCGCTACAAATTCCTGGGTGACAGGACCTTGTTTTTTTGGCTGCTGACAAACAGAATGGCACCCGCAGCCGTTTTTGCTCTTCCGTTTTTCCAGCTTTATTCCTCAATTGGTTTGTTCGATACGCATCTTGCTGTCGCGTTAGCCCATTGTTTGTTCAACATTCCCCTGGCTGTCTGGATTCTGGAGGGCTTTATGCGAGGTGTTCCGAAAGAACTGGATGAGACTGCCTATGTAGATGGCTATACTTTCATCCGCTTCTTTACGACAATCTTCATTCCCACAATTAAATCCGGCGTTGGGGTCGCGGCATTTTTCTGTTTCATGTTCTCTTGGGTGGAGTTGTTACTGGCCAAAACCTTAACAGCTGTTGCAGCAAAGCCGATAGCGGCAACAATGACCAAAACAGCATCTTCAGCAGGGTACGAACTTGGTCTGCTCGCGGCAGCCGGGACCCTGACTATTGTTCCCGGGGCAATCGTTATCTATTTCGTCCGCAACTATATCGCAAAAGGCTTTGCGATGGGACGGGTGTGATGGAGTTTAGCAGCAGCCACATAATAAAGATCAAGGAGGGACGAGCATGTTGAGTTGGATGGCTTGGACCTGGCCAACAGCCATAGGCTTTATCGCGCTGTTTTTGGCGATGGGATTATTGACGGCGCTAGAAATAAGAGCACCGGGACAAAGTGAGCGACAGGGCATTCTTGGGCTTAAAACCACGCGTGGGGATCGACTGTTTCTAACCTTGTTGGGGTCTGCTTATATATTCCTTGCCTGGCTTGGACTTGTGGGTCAGCCGCTTTGGTGGCCAAGTGGGCTTGCTATTCTTTGGGGCATATTCTGTTTTCGCAAAGTATAAGATAACCGCAGAGTTTGCGTACAAACTAAATTATTAGTATAAATGTAATATAAGTCTTCTGAATGGTTTGGAGAGACCGCTCAAATCCCAAAGTTCTCTTTTATGTAATGGATATATTTTAGATGCGGCAAAAAAAAGATAACAGCCTCCTAACTGAAGTAGAGTTGGAATTTATGAATGCAGTCTGGGCAATAGGGAAAGGAACCGTCCGGGAGGTGATGAACAATTTATCTCCTCCGCGTGAGCTCGCCTACACATCTGCGTCGACAATCATGCGAATTCTTGAGCAGAAAAAATTTCTGGTTAGCATTAAAACTGAAAAGTCATTTGTTTACTCACCGACCATTAGCAAGGCGGATTATCAGTCGAAAACCTTGCAGCATTTATCGGCAAAACTATTCAACAACACTCCCTCTTCGCTTGTGGCGCGATTGGTTGATGATGAAAATTTATCTGACGATGCCTTGCAGGAGATAAAGGAGTTATTGGACAAAAGGCTGGGGACAAATGACACCTGAAACCTTTCTGAATGTATTCATTGACGCCAACATACTTCTCTTGGTGGCCTGTCTAGTGTGGACTATCGCTCTGGCACTATTCCCATTCATTGGATTGAAAACCACATTCAGGACGCAGTTATTTCTTCTTAATGGCAGCATTGGTGTAATCATTTTAGGCCCAGTTTTTGTTTACTTGTTTAGCGGATGGGCCTCTCAAAATTCGTTCAACATATCCGATCTTGTTGTCGCAAATTATCTTAATGGAAATTTTCAGATGGATGCCGAGAAGCTGGAAACGGCGCTTGGTTATCGTGAAGAATTTGTAAGGGAGATTGTAGGCCTTAAATCTTTCGCCGCACAATTTCTCGTGGGAATTTTCGCAACCATCTCAGCGGCATTATTCATGCGGCTGGCATATCAAGGCTACAAGCTTTGGTCTCAGTTAAATGACAGTTATTTGTTAAAGCGCATTGGCAATGTCCATATTTTGGTGAGCGACGAAATTTCTATTCCTTACTCTACCCGTGGTGTGACGCGCCGCTATATTGTGGTCCCCGAGGACATACTAACGCGTCAGCTTGATCTGAGAATCGCAATCACACATGAACTCCAACACTTTCGGCAAAAAGACATTGAATGGGAGTTTTTTCTAGAAGCGCTGAAGCCGCTCTTTTTCTGGAATCCTGTGTACTATGTTTGGTGTGCTCAGGTTAGGAGATTGCGGGAATATGCGTGCGATCAGGTTATCATCAATCGCTCCCCTTTCGGGGTAAAAGCCTATTGTGAATGCCTATTGAGGGCAAGCCGCTCCCAATCCAGATCAAATCGAAATGAGGGCGCACGTCTGCCATCGGTCGCACTAGTTGATAGAAGTGAATCTGATAAGTCGAAAAGAAGCTTGCTGCGCAAACGCATTTTGATGATGACGAGCAAGCGCGGAAAAAAAGGCTCGAAATTTGTTTCCGCTCTTGCATCAATGGCCGTTATCGGAATTGTCTTCACAACGTCCGTTTTAATTCAAAATCCAAAGGACTGGTCGCATGAGAGGTTGATGCTGTCGACGATCATCAACTTAGAGCGTATGAATGCAATAAACAGTGTTTCTAGGTAAGTTGGTCCCACAGTACAAAAATTGCATAAAAGTAGTGCTCGCCTAGTGGGATTACTGGCACAAAATCAATATACCCGACCTCGACAAGTATCACGACGCTGGCTTTAGAAAATCGTTATTCTAAGGATTGAATTATTATCAGCCACATCGATTTTACCTGATGGTAAAAATGGCGGAGGGAGAGGGAGAAACCGCCGCATTCTTCCGCCGTAGTGATATCAATGTGTTACAGCCGGTGAGCCTCCTTGCTTGGATAGATTCTGTACCAGTTTGTTGTACCAGTCCAGTAGATTTGCAATTAATTGCAATTTAGAGGCTTTTTGCTTTTCCCCAAGATAAAGTGAGGCGATAGGGAAGCTAATGATTTCACTTCAATCCTAGATGCGGCCTCTTTGTCCTTGCACTTTTTTCACCGCTCCCTAAGCGATTCATTTTTATATCTGAGGAGCGGGGTGAGGATAAATTCAAGAACCCGTCTGTCGCCCGTTTTCACCTCGACAGTTGTCGACATCCCAGCCGTCAGATTGACCATTTTGTCCTCTACCTGAATGTCCGATGCCGATAATTCGATACGAGCATCATAAACCAATCCCAGCTTTTCATCGGCGATGGCATCTCTAGAAATATGCAATACTTTGCCCTCAATGACGCCGTATTTTGTGTAAGGAAATGCCTCCAATTTCACCTCCGCGACTTGGCCGACCTGCACGAAGCCAACATCACGGTTGAGGATCTTTGCTTCTACCTCCAAACCGCTATCTTTCGGTACAATAACCATCAACGGCTTCGCCGCTTCAACTACGCCTCCGACTGTATGCACCGTCAGCTGCTGGACAATGCCATCAACAGGTGCCGTCAATTTTCGAAGGCTGTTTCGCCGCTTCGCTTTCAAGAGTTCCTGGGTGACGGCTTTCAGCTGTCTTTCTGCTTCCGCGAGCTCGTCCAACCTATTTGAACGGATTTCTGCTTCTTCCCTGGCCAATTCTTGCTTACTAGCTTTGATAGAGGACGTTATTTCGTGAATACCGGCAAGTTCTGTTTCAATGTCTTTTTCTGACTCGACCTGTAGTTGCTGAAGCTCCAATAGTCGAAGCCGTGACGCGTAGCCTTTTTCTGTCAGTTTCCGAATTGCTTCCACCTGCTGCTCCACATACGGAAGGGTCGCTCGTAGCTTTTCGATGCGGGCATTAGCAACTCCATGCTGAGCCTTTAGTCGGGATCCCTCCTCCGTATAGTACCGAATGCGCGCCTCATCTTCGTGCTGTTCATTTTCAATTCGGCGAAGCTGTGCTGCGACCTCGCTATTGGAAGCTCCTTTTGGCGGAATGAACATCTTGGCGGCGTCACCATTTAACTGCAGCAATGCCGTGAGACGGGCGATTTCGAGGGCTGATGTCATCCTTTCCTGCCTCAAACGATCCAGATCAGCTGAGCTATCAGTCGGATCGAGCTCAATCAGAACATCACCATCGGCCACTTCCTGACCATTTCTCACATGAATGTTCCGAACTACGCCAATTTCTGAGGATTGGATATATTTGACATAATCTGTCGGGATTACCTTGCCGGTCGCAGAGGCGACCACATCTATCCGACCAAACCAGGCCCAGGCGGCGGCAATCAGTAGGAAGGCACCGATACTTAGCATGACAGCACGCCCCGCTGGAGAGGCTGGCGTTTCCATAACCTCAATCACAGCTGGAAGAAACTCGTAGTCCTGACGCTTGCGCTTTACCTTGGGGCGCTCATCCTCATGCTTTTTAGCCTGCCGCCAGACAGAAGCGGCTCTTTTAAGCCCCTCAAACATCTTCCATGCCTCCTAGCTGCTTGTCGTAAAGATGGCGGAAGAGACCATTCTGCTTAAGAAGTTCCTGCGGTGGCCCATCCTCTACTATACGACCGTTTTCCATGGAAATTATCCGGTCTGCGACCCGAAGGGCTGACATACGATGGGCAATGATAAAGGTAGTTCGTCCTTTGACAATATGAGCCATATTCTGCTGGATCAGCTCTTCGCTTTCTGCGTCCAAGGCACTGGTTGCTTCATCAAAGATCAATATACGCGGTGAACTTACGAGCGCGCGGGCAATGGCGATACGTTGGCGCTGACCTCCTGAGAGATTAAGCCCTCGCTCCTCAATTTCGCTGTCATAGCCTTCGTTGAGTTCCAGGATAAAATCATGGGCGCCCGCAAGTTGAGCCGCGGCGATCACTCGCTCCATGGGGATCGTTGGGTCGCTGAGGGCTATGTTATCGCGAACAGAGCGACTGAAAAGAACACTTTCCTGCGGAACCACGCCGACCTGGCGCCGGAGCCAACTTGGATCAACCATGGCCACATCCGTTCCGTCGATAAGCACTCTTCCCCGCTCCGGTACATAAAGGCGCTGCAGTAATTTGGCGAGGGTACTTTTCCCCGAGCCCGACCGACCCACAATTCCGATCACCTGCCCTGGGGCCACGTCAAGAGAGAGGTCGGCGAGGATTTCAGGCCCATCATGGCGATACCGAAACCCTACATGGTCAAATTCGACCTGACCTGCAATGGCCGGAAGCTGAACTCGGCCCGGACGATAGGTCGGCTCTGCTGGCGTATTAATGATATCCCCCAACCGCTCTACTGAGACACGGACCTGCTGAAAATCCTGCCACATCTGACTGAGGCGCAAAATAGGCTGGGTCAGACGATTAGCTAACATATTGAAAGCAATAAACTGGCCGACGGTAATATCGCCATTGATAACCGCTTGGGCGCCAAACCAAAGGGTGAGTGCCGTTGTCACCTTATTGATCAGATGAATGCCCTGGCTGCCGATATTGGCCAAGAAGTTAACTCTGAACCCAGCACCGACGTAACCGGCTAACTGTTCTTCCCAGCGACGTTGCATTTGTGGCTCAACCGCCATGGACTTGACAGTCTCAACTCCCGTAATGCTCTCAACAAGAAAAGCCTGGTTCTCGGCACCACGGCTGAATTTCTCTAGCAATCGTTTTCTAAGGACTGGTGTCACCGCCAGAGTGACGGCCAGGTAAAATGGAAAGGACGCCAGTACAACATAGGTCAACGTGGGTGAATAGTAATACATGACAGCCAGGAATACGAAAGCGAACAACAGATCCATCACCAAGGTCAGAGCCTGGCCAGTTAGGAACTCTCTTATACTCTCCAGCTCACGAACACGGGCCACCGTCAGACCAACCCGGCGGGATTGGAAATAGGCGATTGGTAGGGCTAGCACATGCCGAAACAGCTTAGCCCCCAACTCCACATCAATACGGTTAGTGGTATGAGCAAGGACATAGGTTCTAAGAGCCGTCATCAGCACTTCAAACACTGTCACCGCAATCAGGCCAAAAACCAAAACATCCAATGTTGTCAATGCTTTATGAACTAGAACTTTGTCAATAATGACCTGAAAAAACAAAGGCGTAATCAAGGCAAAAATCTGAATAAAAAAAGAGGCAATCAATACCTCTATTAACAGTCGCCGAAACCTTACAACGGACGGAATGAACCAGGTAAAATCAAACCGCCGATGCTCTCCAACCTCCCGAGCCCGGGTTGTCAGCATGATCAGCTTTCCTGACCAGGCATCCTCAAATTCCTCTCTGCTTAAAGTAGAAGGCCGCGTGTCAGCTGGATCCTGTATAAGGACTTCGTTTTCGCCCACTTTTGCTAGAATCACATATTCACCCCCCTTACTCTCGGCAATAGCCGGTAAATGCAGCTTGGGAAGACGTTTCCATTTCGCAGAGATACGACGCGACTTTACTTCCATATGCTTGGCACATCGTAAAATATCGTTTGATGTTAGTGGGTTACCGGATCTTGAATACTGATGTCGGATTTGCTCCGCATCAACAGCAAGTCCCAAAAACTTGAGCATCAGCACTAGACTGGCTAATCCTGTGTCAAGAGAGGCACCCGCCTCCGGCGCATCCCCTGCCTCCAGAACCTCCGTCATACTTCCTCACTTTACCAGTACAATTGCTATTATTAGTAGTTCGAAGTGCCGTATATCGTCAAGCGCGGAATATAGAATTAGGAGTATTTGTCCGGGCTCAAATGAAGTAACCTGTCAGGCATCTTTTTCTATAACTACTCCAAAAGGCTAGTTCACTCATCCAAGTGGAGTTTGAAATGAAATCTCTTCTAAACCTAGCCGCGTTAGGTGCCGTTGCTGGACTGTTAGCCTGCACACCTCCCCTCAAAAGAGGTCCGGAATTCTGCTATTATCAAGAGGATCCGACATCTTTCCGGCTGGTCGAAATCATGTCGGGAAAGGACAATGAAGAACGGTTGAAGCCACTAACAGGCGCTCTCGAACATTCAGAAATACCCTATCATCTTGACCCGTTTAAAATAATCGGCCATGGAGGCATTGTCAGAGGAAAATGGCTTTAGCGGGGATGATAGGGAATCTACGATTATCTCATGAAAAACCCTTTCCGCTATTTCAAGACATCGTCTGAAATTATTCGCTTGGCTGTCATGATGTATGTTCGATATCCGCTTTTGTTGCGTCAAGTGGAAGATCTCCTGCATGAGCGGGGTATCTGCGTCAGCTATGAAACAGTCAGGGCATGATGGAATTGTTTCGGACCAGGGCTTGCGGTAGAAATCAGAAAAGCCCGCTCCGATTCCCTCCATAACTCACTTCCGTGGAGATGGCATCTGGATGAAGTTTTTGTCCGTATTAATGGCGAAACTTGCTATCTCCGTAGAGCCGTTGATCATGAAGGAGAAGTTCTGAAAACTTTTGTCACGAAGAGGCGAGATCGCAAGGCTGCACTTAAGTTTTTAAAGAAAGCCATCAAACGATATGGCCGTCAGAAAGTGATCGTAACGGATAAGCTTCGCTCCTACGGAGCTGTGATGAAAGTGATAGGTAACCAGGCTCGCCAGGAGACAGGAGGATGGCTAAACAACCGGGCAGAAAGCTCTCATCAACCGTTCCGGCGACGAGAACAAGCAATGATCAAATTCCGAAGCACAAATTCGCTACAGAAATTCGTCTCTATTCACTCGTCAATCCACAACCATTTCAATCACGAACGTCATATCCATAGCCGCAATATCTTCGACGCTAATCGTGAAGCAGCGCTTCTTGAATGGCGCCAACTCGGCATATAAATAGCAATGCTCCACCTCAATTCACTGACTAAAGAATTTCCTCTGACAATGCCGATCAAATTCTATTGCCCCCATTCTGTCCGGTAAAATATAGGCCGCAAGTGGCACCCGCGACCATCAATCAACACCCCACAACTTTTCTACCATTGCCGCCCCGGAACGATCATATTCCATGAGTCCGGCCCTATTGAACGGGTAATAATTTCCTCCAACAAAAAAATTGCGGAAAGCTCAGCAAAATACTCAAGTTGGTTTTTTATGGCATAAGCTCTGGAAATCTTTTTGTTTTTGTTATCGACTATGTTTTGGTACAGCCCCTTCCTGTTCGCGCTCTTATAAGCGTTATATATCGGTGGATGTTTATCAGGCCAATTCGTTATATGCCAAGCGTGGGCTAGTTCATGAACCAAAGCCTTTCGCGTCCAGAGATCGCTAAGATAGACCAAGTTTTTCGCACTATAAATTATAACGGCATCATTCCAACGCGTATCTAAATGACGGTAATTACGTGGCTCTCCATCTCGGATGTAAGACAAACCGCTCTTTCGACCACCTTCTGGCACATCGGTACCCCAAAGAAGGTAAAAATCAATCGTCTCTAGGTTTCTAGCAGCTTCAATCGGAAGTATGTCGAAAATAAGCTCCAAATTATCTTCTAGCTTTTCAATGGCCTCGTCGGCGAGTTGGGGATCACCTGAATATATGCTTTTTTCCACATAGATATTCCAATCACTCCATATTTTTTTGTACGCTCGTTTAGGTGACCTAAAATTCACCTTCGGTTTTGAGGCAATCGAAATATTATTTGTTTTTTGCGAGCTAACGATGGCTTCATCTGGCATGTAGGCATGCCCGATGCCAGTCCAGCTAATTAGCAATAGTAGTATGAATACAAGGCCAATTTGATACTGTTTATGAGATATGATGAAAATGCTCCGCCCCTATATAGCTAAACTAAAGTTTTCGTATTGTTTTAAAAAGCTAGGCAGCCTCATTGCTGGTCCAAAATTCTGTACCAGTCCAATGGATTTGCAATTAATTGCAAATTAGAGTCTTTTTGTTCTATCCTCAAAAAAAGGTAGAGGCGGCAGGGAAGCTAATGTCACTTCAAACCTAAATACCGCCTCTTTGTCTTGTTGTGTTAGGTTTGCTCGTGGCGCTTCTTCTAAGCCGAGCTCTGCCAGTTGGCCGCCAACACACTGTCCAGCGGATCATAAGCCGGATCCGAAAGATCTGTCGCCCCACCACCAGGTGGTGAAAAGCTTGCCATGGCAGTCACCAGGGCTTCCACTCCGCTGATATCGGCTACTTGTCCATCACTGGTCTCTATACTCTCAACCTTGTTATCCACTGACGCATACCAGTTCTCAACCGTGATCTGATCACTACTGCCAATCACTGAGATCAGCAGATCGTCCCCAGTCTGCTCAAACCACAGCTGGTCATGATCAATCCCCGCCGTGAGTTGGAGGGTGTCAGAGGCTGCGTCAGTTGCATGATCATTGATCATATCCTGACCGTCTCCACTGGCAAACTGATAGTTATCCGCCCCGCCACCCCCTGTGAGGGTATCATCGCCCGCTCCGCCAGTGAGGGTATCATTGCCAGTGGCGCCCACCAGGTTGTCATGACCACCGGTACCGGTCAGGGTCTGATCTCCCGTGCCACTTACCACCGGCAGCGGGATCAGG
>JANSXH010000003.1 GCA_024743055.1 Pseudomonadota bacterium | reverse complement strand
TACCTTGATCATATTGATATCTACAAAGACCGTATCAAGATGTTCCATGTGAAGGATGCGGAATTTAATCCTACAGGTCGTCAAGGTGTCTATGGCGGGTATCAGTCCTGGGTCGACCGGGCCGGACGGTTTAGAAGCCTAGGTGACGGCCAGGTGGATTTCGGAGCTATCTTTTCAAAAATGGCAGCCAATGATTTTGACGGCTGGGCCGTTGTTGAATGGGAATGCTGCCTGAAGCATCCCGAGGATGGAGCCCGAGAAGGCGCTCGCTTCGTCAAAGATCACATCATCCGGGTTACCGAAAAAGCCTTTGACGATTTCGCCGATGGTGGCACCGACGACGCTGCAAACAAAAAAATGCTGGGAATTACGTGATGGCCATTGAAGGACGAAAAGAGCGCCATGGCGGGCGCATTCGGCTAGGCATGGTGGGCGGCGGCAATGACGCCTTTATCGGCGGTGTCCACCGGATCGCCTCCCGACTGGACGACAAATATGTGCTCATTGCTGGCGCCCTTTCGTCGACGCCGGAAAAAGCGCAGGAATCTGGTGAAGCCTTGGGATTGGCACCGGACAGAACCTACGATGACTTTAAAAAGATGGCCATTCGGGAAGCCCGACTTAAAGATGGGATCGAAGCCGTGTCCATCGTTACACCAAACCATGTTCACTATGCCGCGGCACGGGAGTTCCTCAAGCGTGGCATCCACGTAATTTGCGATAAGCCGCTGACATCTACGCTTGCTGACGCGAAGAAGCTCGTAAAACTCGCAGACAAGTCAGATGCTCTCTTTATTCTGACCCATAACTATACGGGCTATCCCATGATTAGACAGGCCCGTGATATGATTATGGCTGACGACATTGGTAAAATACGAGTTGTCCAGGTTGAATATCCGCAGGACTGGCTGACGGTTCATCAGGATTTCAAGCAGGCCGAATGGCGAACAGACCCCGCACGATCCGGTGCTGGTGGATCCACAGGAGATATTGGAACTCACGCGTTTAATCTTGCCAGTTTCGTCACCAATCTCGAATTGGAAAGTCTGTCTGCGGATTTACAAAGTTTTGTTGAAGGTCGACAGGTTGATGACAACGCTCATGTGATGCTGCGATTCCAGGGGGGTGCCCGCGGCATGCTCTGGAGCAGTCAGGTAGCGCCTGGCAATGAAAATGCTCTGCGCCTGAGGATTTATGGAGAAAAAGGCGGACTTGAATGGTCGCAGGAGGATCCGAATTACCTCTGGCATACACCCTTTGAGGAACCCAAGAGGCTGATTACCCGGCAGGGGGCTGGCGCAGGCGCCAGTGCAGAAAGAATGAGCCGCATACCTCCAGGACATCCGGAAGGATATCTGGAAGGCTTTGCCAATATCTATGGTGAAGCGGCAGCAGCGATACTTGCCGCCAGAAACGGGGACCCTTGTCCAGAAGAAGTTCTCTATCCTACGGTTGAAGACGGATTGAAAGGCGTCCAGTTTATTGATGCCTGCGTTCGATCGTCCGCTCGCGATGCCGCCTGGGTCAAATTTGCCTGAGGATGTAGCATGTTTCTAGGACTTGATCTTGGCACGTCCGGACTGCGGGGAATTCTTGTCACTGAGGCAGGAAATATCACGGGCGACGCTACGTCGTCCTACGGTGTTCAGCATCCCAAGGATGGATGGTCAGAACAGGACCCCGCCAACTGGATCGACGCTTTTCAAAAAGTCATGTCCGAATTAAAATCCAACTATTCCAAGGAATATCAAGCGATCCAAGGCATCGGCATTTCCGGCCATATGCATGGGGCAACTTGTCTGGATATAGACGGCAACATCGTCCGGCCCTGCATCCTATGGAATGATACGCGCTCAGCAAAAGAAGCGGCCGAACTGGACGCTATTCCGTCATTTCATGAAAAAACTGGCAACATTGTTTTTCCAGGCTTCACTGCCCCAAAACTCGTTTGGATGGCTCGACATGAGCCTCAAAATTTTTCAAAGATCGCAACGGTCCTTCTACCAAAAGACTATCTGGTTTACTGGCTGACCGGACGTCTGGTGTCTGAAATGTCCGATGCTTCCGGCACCAGTTGGCTCAATGTCGGGCAGAGAGATTGGTCTGAATCATTGCTAGAGAATACAGGCATGCAACGGGATCAAATGCCTGCACTGCTGGAAGGATGCGAGGCGGTCGGGACTTTAAAAGACGATGTCGCAGCTGGTCTTTCTCTCGAAACCTCTGTCATTATTGTTGCAGGTGCTGCAGACAATGCTGCTTCCGCATGTGGTATCGGTGCGTTTGAGGAAGGCCAGGGCTTTGTTTCTTTGGGGACTTCCGGAGTGTTGCTTGCGGCAAAAGACAGTTACGCCCCTGAGCCTGCCAGCGCTGTTCATACCTTCTGCCATGCCGTTCCCGACAAGTGGTATCAAATGGGGGTCATCCTTTCCGCAACTGACAGCTTGGACTGGCTTGCAGCCGTTTTGGGCAAACCAACAACCGACCTTGCAGCCCTTCTTCCGGGAGAAGCGAACGGGCCCGGCCGCACCAGGTTTATGCCGTATCTTTCGGGTGAGAGAACGCCTCATAACGATGCGGATGCGCGCGGCGCATTTATCAATCTTTCAAAGTCGTCAGATCCCGCAGGTTTGTGTCAGGCCGTTATGGAAGGCGTATCCTTTGCGCTTCGCGATTGTCTGGACGCGCTTAAAACGACTGGTACTGAATTATCAAAGGTGCTCGCCATCGGCGGAGGATCCCGGTCTCCCTTCTGGCTGGATACCGTTGCAAATATTTTGGACCTGCCTCTCGAAATTCCGGCAAAAGGTGATTTTGGCGCCGCATATGGCGCCGCCCGCCTGGCCATGATCGGAGCGGGAGGATTGACGGTCTCGGAAGTGATGATCCCACCCCGCACAGAACAAACCATTAACCCAAACCCTCGTCTCTCTGATGCCTACGCAGAGGCTTACCTGAAATATTCGAAAAGCTATACCGCTTTGAAGGAGATATCGTGACTACAGGATTCTTTCCAACTGAGAAAATTGCCTTTGAGGGTGAGGACAGCAACAACCCCCTGGCGTTCCGTCACTATAACGCCGAGGAGGTTATCGACGGTAAGCGAATGGAAGATCATTTACGTTTTGCCTGTGCCTATTGGCATTCGTTTGCCTGGCAGGGAGAAGACCCATTTGGGGGCCAGACCTTCGACCGACCCTGGTTTCCGGATCGTATGAGTGACGAGATGGCAGCGGCAAGGCTCAAGGCAGATGTGGCCTTTGAAATGTTTACGGCTCTGGGTGTGCCTTATTTTTGCTTCCATGACGCGGATGTTCGTCCGGAAGGAACGGACTTTAGGGAAAGTAGCCGAAACCTGGAAGAAATGGTCGAGGTGCTGGAGCAGAAGATGTCAGAGACGGGCGTCAAATTGCTTTGGGGTACGGCCAATCTGTTCTCTCATCGCCGGTTCATGGCAGGTGCCTCCACAAATCCAGACCCGGATGTCTTTGCCTATTCAGCAGCAACCATTAAGTCCTGCATGGATGCTACCTTCAAACTGGGAGGCGAGAACTATGTGCTCTGGGGAGGGCGGGAAGGTTATGAGACCCTCCTCAATACGGATCTTGCCCGGGAAGATCAGCAAATGGGCCGGATGCTCAATCTGGTTGTCGATTACAAACATAAAATCGGTTTCAAGGGAACGATCCTGGTAGAGCCGAAGCCGCAGGAGCCAACGAAGCACCAATATGATTTTGATGTCTCGACTGTTTATGGTTTCCTCAAACGCCATGGGTTGGAGAATGAAGTCAAAGTTAATATTGAACAAGGCCATGCGATCCTGGCCGGGCATACTTTCGAACATGAGATCGCGACAGCGACAGCTCTGGGTATATTCGGTTCTATCGACATGAACCGTAATGACTACCAGTCCGGCTGGGATACAGATCAATTCCCCAATAATACGCCGGAAGTCGGCCTCGCCTACTATCATATATTGAAAGCTGGCGGGTTCACGACAGGCGGCACTAATTTCGATGCCAAACTCCGACGCCAATCCCTTGATCCGCAAGACCTCCTGGCCGGGCATGCAGGGGCTATGGATGTCTGTGCTCGAGGCCTCAAGGCGGCTTTCAGGATGCTAGAGGATGGTGGACTGCAAAAAGCGCTGGATGATCGCTATGGCGGTTGGCAGGATTCTGAAGCTCAAAACATGCTGAACGGCAAAATGGATCTTGATGCGATCAGCGATAAGGTACTATCCAGAGACCTCAATCCGCAGCCCCGGTCCGGACAACAAGAGCTGCTGGAAAACTACGTTAATCGCTTTATGTAAGGATAGCTTGTTCCAAAAGTGGGGAACATCTTAGCGCTGCCCTCTTGTATTCTACTGGGACACCTGATATAAAAATCCGGAAGAATAGATATTTCTCTTTATTTTTCAATAAGATATAGGTTTAAGCGTCCTGGTTTCACTTGGACAACCAGTGTTCAGTATATTTAAACGGTTATGCCTTTATCATTCCTGGCTTAACAGCCGTTATCGGAGGATGAGATGGCGATATTTCTGCACCAAGGCGACTTACCGGATGACGTGGATCTTGGATCCTCTATTGCCATCGATAGCGAGACTATGGGACTTGATCCCCATCGTGATCGGCTCTGCCTTGTTCAGCTCTCCAGCGGAGATGGTGACGCCCATCTAGTGAAGTTTGATGGGGATACCTATTCCGCGCCCAATCTGGTTGCACAGCTTGCGGACCCAGATCGGACTAAAATTTTTCACTTCGGACGGTTTGATATCGCTGTGTTGAAAAAATATCTGGGCGTGACCTGCGCTCCGGTCTATTGCACCAAAATTGCTTCGCGCCTAGTTCGCACCTATACCGACCGTCATGGCCTTAAAAACCTTTGTCAGGAATTGCTGGGTATTGATATCTCCAAGCAACAGCAAAGCTCCGATTGGGGTGCTGACGATCTTTCGAAGGCGCAACTAGAATACGCCGCTTCCGATGTTCTGTACCTACATCAGCTAGTTGAAAAACTTGATGTCATGCTGGCACGTGAAGGTCGGACTGAATTAGCGGCAGAATGCTTTAAATTTCTACCAATTCGGGCCGAACTGGATCTGGCAGGATGGAACGACATCGATATTTTCTCTCACTCTTGAGTTCTGCATATACGACAAACGCCAATGGAATGGCGGAAGGCTTTCGGAAACAGCCGCGACCAAGTGACGCTATTCCCTTGTTAAGTAGACGAAATTTTCCTATATATTTAGCATTCTCGACGGAATTTCTGCCCTTCCGCGTTCTTAGAGTAGGGATTGGTAGAAAGTTACGGACTAATTGATGACTATCTCAGATCAAGCCAAGATTGACATGAGCGACGCGAGCGCAGACATCGCGTCTGCGAAACGTGTTCTGACCATTGAGGCCGATGCCATTCGATTGCTGGAACAAAGTCTGGATGATGCTTTCGCCAGTGCCGTCAACCAAATCGCAGACGCGAAGGGGCGGGTCATTGTCAGTGGCATGGGTAAAAACGGTCATATTGGCAATAAGATCGCCGCGACACTTGCCTCGACCGGTACTCCTTCTCAATTTGTCCATCCGGCAGAGGCAAGCCACGGCGATTTAGGTATGATCACCACGGAGGATGTGGTGCTTTGTCTTTCCAATTCCGGTGGCACCAAGGAATTGAGCGACATAATTGCTTATACAAGACGCTTCAACATTCCACTCATCGCGATTGTCGGCAAAGCTGACAGCACTTTGGGACGACGCGCAGATATCGTATTGGTTCTGCCAGAAGCGCCTGAGGCTTGCCCAATGGGTCTGGCGCCCACGACTTCGACAACCATGACCCTCGCTCTTGGAGATGCTCTGGCTGTTGCATTGCTGGAACGTCAGGGTTTCAATTCTGATCAATTCAAGGTTTTTCATCCAGGTGGTAAACTTGGCGGCTCTCTTCTGAAAGTCAGTGATCTGATGCATACCGGAGAAACTATACCGCTAAAGCATGTCAGCACCCTGATGAGCGACGCACTGATCGAGATTTCCTCAAAGAGCTTTGGCTGTGTTGGCATCATCGATGATGCAGGTAGCCTTGTTGGTGTGATAACCGATGGGGACTTGCGTCGCCATATGGGCCCGGATTTGCTGAACAAACAGGTCAAAGACGTAATGACGCCAGATCCTCAGACCATCTCACAAAGAGCCCTGGCCGGAGAAGCTTTGGCGCAAATGAATTCAACGGGCTACAACGGTATCACCTGTTTGTTCGTTAAAGATGGCAACACTGTTGTCGGAATAATCAGCGTCCATGATTGCCTCCGTAGTGGGGTGATGTAGGATGAAAAATGTCGAAATGCTCCCACCAGAGAAGAAAATTCCGTCCGAGACCATCTCTGGCGCCCAGGATTTTATTGGCACTCCCAGCTTTGCAGATATCAAATTCAACTCTCGTTACAGTCATTTCGTCGCGATTATAAAATTCATCCTGTTAGGGCTGGCAATCTTGCTGGTCGGGTTAGCCTTTGTTCTTCCTAATTTGGATAAAGATGAGGGATTTACCCTGAACTATGCGGATGTGGTTCTGACAGATGACAGCCTGACCATGAAAAATCCTAGATTTGCTGCTAACGACCAGAATAATCAATATTATGTGGTCACCGCTGATTCTGCGTCCCAAAAAACAACTGATGATGCTTTGGTAACCATGACCAACTTGCAAGCAGATATCACGTTGAAATCGGGAGACTGGATTTCTCTGACGGCTCCGGCTGGTGATTTGGATCCGGACACAGGCCTGTTAAATCTGTTCGGGACGATCAATATTTTTTCAGATAGTGGCAATGAATTGACGGCGGAATCCGCAAAAGTTGATCTGAAGAAACACACGGTCGTAAGCCCTAATCCAATCAAAGGGCACGGCCCGCTCGGGGCCCTGGAAGCTGACAGTCTTGTTGCCGACCAGTTATCTGGTAGATTGCGGTTTGAAGGCAACGTAAAACTTATCATTAATCCCTAGGTCAAATCTAATGGACAGAGCACGTCGTATACTGCCAGCAACTACAAAAGGGGTTTTCCTGTTAATTTTAGGTCTGGCATTTACCCTCCCAACTCCATCTGCGATGGCTCAGTCGGGATTAAGTGGTGGTGCTTTTGATACAAGTCAGCCCCTTGAAATCCAGGCAGACTCCCTTGAAGTCCAGCAGGAAAATCAACTGGCTATTTTTGAGGGCAAGGTTGAGGTTGTTCAGGGCGAGATCCGCATGCGGGCAAATAAGTTGGTTGTTCACTATTCGGACAAGAAATCCTCAAACCAAGACGGGCCGACAAATATCCGGAAAATTGATGCGTCAGGAAAGGTTTTTCTCTCCAGTCCACGTGAAACTGCTCAAGGTGACAAAGGTACCTATGACGTACAAAACAAACGCGTTGACCTTGAGGGAAATGTGGTGCTAACCCAAGGCAGTAACGTTTTGCGCGGCAGTTCGATGACCCTCAATCTCGTGACAGGAAAAAGCCGTGTCGAGGGAGGCCCGGTCAGCGAAGGGAAACCGGGGCGGGTCAAAGGAATTTTCGTTCCGGAACCAAGTGGGGATGAGTAGCGTATATGGGGTGGAATAAATATGAGTATTGAGGATGTCGAGAAAGGCCCGCGCTTGGTTGCCGAGAATTCTGGCCTAAGGGCTCAGAATATTGGGAAATCCTTTAAGAAGCGCCCAATCCTCAGGGGTGTGGACATAACGGTAAACCGCGGTGAAGCTGTTGGTTTATTGGGCCCGAATGGTGCAGGTAAAACCACAAGCTTCTACATCATATCGGGTCTTCTTTCGCCTGATTACGGATCAATCATTCTTGACGGCAGAGATGTTACCGATCTTCCCATGTACCGACGGGCTCGACTCGGGATCGGATATCTTCCACAGGAAGCATCAATTTTCCGTGGTTTGAATGTCGAGCAAAACATTCGCTCCGTGCTAGAACTGATTGAACCGGTTGCGGAGAAGCGGGAAAATATGTTGG
This sequence comes from Pseudomonadota bacterium, assembly GCA_024743055.1. Lineage (GTDB taxonomy): Bacteria > Pseudomonadota > Alphaproteobacteria > Sneathiellales > Sneathiellaceae > Sneathiella. The sequence continues at coordinate 284,371 of JANSXH010000003.1, read as the reverse complement.
AAAGCCTTCTTGCTGAATTCTCCATCTCCCATTTACGCCGCACGCCTGCTGTGGCTCTTTCCGGCGGAGAGAGGCGAAGAGTTGAAATTGCACGAGCACTGGCCGGCAAGCCCAACTATATCATGCTTGATGAGCCTCTCGCCGGCATTGATCCCATCGCCGTTGGTGACATCAGAGATTTGGTATCCCACTTAAAAGACCGGGGTATTGGTGTCCTGATCACCGAGCATAACGTCCGTGAAACACTTGATATTATTGACAGGGCCTACATACTTAATGATGGCCGTGTACTCAAGGAAGGTATTCCTGCCGATATTGTCGCGGACGAAGGTGTGAGAAGGGTTTATTTAGGGGACCGTTTCAATCTTTAAGGATTGAAACCGGTCAAAATCAGCAATGGCTTTAACGCCCAGATTGGATTTACGACAAAGCCAACAACTGGTGATGACGCCACAGTTGCAACAAGCGATAAAGCTTTTGCAACTCTCCAATCTTGATCTCGCAGCTTATGTCGAACAGGAGCTTGAGAAAAATCCTCTATTGGAGCGAGCAGATGCGCTCGTGTCAGAAGACGATCCAGCTCAGACTAATGAACAGAGCCAAGCACAAGACGGAACTGAAGTTGATCCACCGCCCTTAGAAGACCTTTCGATATCCGACGACGCCCCTCCTCCTGGACCGGAGGAGCACGCATTTGATACAGATGCGGACTATGACAATACGTTCAACAATGATAGTGCTTCCGACCTTCCGTCTGAGACCATGTCTGCAGATGCGGCAGATACGGGGTATCTGGCTGCCAATTCTGGAGGAACATCCTCATTTGCCAGTTCAGACCTGAATCTGGAAAATATGCTGTCTGACGACCTCTCACTGCATGACCATCTTGTACAACAACTACACAGCTTTTCTTTATCTCCAAGCCAGAAGCTCATTGGATCCTACCTCATAGACCTTGTGAGCGAGAGCGGCTACATGACCGAAGACCTCGATTTGATTTCAGAAAATCTCGGTTGTGGACGGGAAATGGTGGAGGACGTCCTTGAGCAACTCCGTAAAATGGAACCAACAGGGGTTTTCGCAAAGGATCTGGCAGATTGCCTAATGCTACAACTTGTGGAACTCAACCGGTTCGATCCAGCCATTGAAGCCCTGCTTGATAATCTGGAAATGCTCGCCGACGGAAATGTAAAAGGGTTGCTGCAGCTTTGTGGCGTAGATCAAGAAGACCTGGCCGACATGATCTCGGAAATTAAATCTCTTGATCCAAAGCCGGGATTACAGTTTGGCGGCGATGTTGCCCAAACAGTTGTCCCTGACGTGTTCATTAGACGGCGACCCGATGGCGGATGGCATGTGGAACTCAACAGCGAAACCCTGCCGAAGGTTCTTGTGAACAACAGTTATTATTCCGTCGTCAGTGCACAAACCAAGAAAAAGGAGGAGAAGGAATATCTCTCCGAATGCCTCAATACCGCAAATTGGCTGGTCAAATCTCTCGACCAGCGCGCTCAGACCATATTAAAAGTGGCAACTGCCCTCGTGGAAGAGCAAGAAATGTTCTTTTCGCAGGGAATAGAATTTCTCAAACCGCTTAATCTCAAGACCATCGCTGAAGCCATCAATATGCATGAGAGCACGGTAAGCCGTGTGACCTCCAACAAATATGTGGCGACCCAGCGAGGTATTTTTGAATTGAAGTATTTCTTCACTTCTGCGATCAACTCGACGTCCGGGGGCGATTCCCATTCAGCTGAAGCTGTTCGACATAAATTGAAGCAACTGGTCGATGAAGAGTCCCCCAACAAGATACTTTCTGACGACAAAATCGTTGAATTAATGAAATTGGAGGGGATAGATATTGCACGCCGGACTGTCGCGAAGTATCGTGATGCTATGAAGATTCCCTCTTCCGTACAACGTCGAAGATTGAAGAAGCAATTGATCGCTTCATAACCGGGGATACAGAAAATGAATTTACCAAAAAAGCCTGCTGCCAATTTCAATACCATGTGTTGACAACGCTGCACGCAAAAACTATGTTCCCGCCCGCGATTTGAATTGAGCGCTTTTAGCGGGATGAAATTCGTTTCACCTCAAGAATTGGACCCAAATATGCACGTGATTGTTAAAGGTAAGCAAATGGATGTCGGAGATGCCCTTCGGGAGCATATCGAAGACAGCCTTGAAGCTGGTGTAACCAAGTATTTTGACAATGCCATCGATGCTCAGGTGACCTTGAGTCGCAACAACCATAATTTTCACACGGAATGCAGCGTCCATATTGGCTCTGGCATAGATGTATCTGCATCCGCAGATCATACGGATGCTTATAACAGCTTCGATACAGCGGCTGAACGTATTGAAAAACAGTTACGCCGCTATAAGAGACGTCTGAAAAGCCATCACGGAAAAGAGCGTTACAACGCCAAACAGTCCTTTGCGGCACAGACTTATATTCTGGCACCAGAGCCTGAGGAGGAAGAGCCTGAAACGGTGGCTTCCGAAGATTGGCAACCGATAATCGTTGCTGAAAGCAAAGCGGACATTCCGTCTTGTTCTGTCGGTGAAGCCGTCATGAGAATGGATCTCGCGAATTTACCGGCAATGATGTTTCACAACACGCAGACGAATGGTCTGAATGTTGTATACCGGCGCGCTGATGGCAACATCGGCTGGATCGACCCGGAAGTAAACGCAGCTGAAAAATCAGCCTGAATACTTGTTTTTCCAGGTCCAATAACCACTTAGCATGAGTATCATGGAAATTACTGACCTTATCAGTCCGAATACTGTTTTTGCAGATATCAAAGCAACCAGCAAAAAACAGGCCTTGCAGGAACTTGCCCGGCGTGCCGCCGCGGCGACCGGATGCGCCGAGCGCGAAGTGCTGGACGTATTGCTTGAGCGTGAGCGACTGGGCACAACTGGCATTGGTCAGGGGATTGCGATCCCACACGGCAAGTTACCCAAACTTGACAATGTCCACGGCTTTTTTGCGAAGTTAGATTCAGGCATCAATTTTGACGCCATGGACGACCTGCCGGTCGATCTCATCTTTCTTTTGTTGGCCCCTGAAACCGCCGGTGCGGATCATTTAAAGGCGCTGGCTCGTGTCTCACGCACCTTGCGGGATAAAGGACGATGTGAGAAGCTAAGAGGCAGCGAAGATGCCGACGCACTTTATGCAGTCCTGACAGAGGAAGGTGCGCAAAGCGCAGCCTAATTGAACCAACGCTTGCACATTCACCTCAACTTGCTAAATTAGTTCGTCCGACATCCAATCAAGAGCAGATAACTTTGGCCGAGTATTTCCAATGGAAGTTAACCGGATCCTGGCTGGCACATAGCTTCAAAGCTATCTTCAAGCAGCATCACAAAGATCATATTGAGCTTTTTAGAAAGCTGGTTCCAGTAGACGCTGTCGTTTTTGACGTTGGTGCACATGCCGGGCAATTTGCCAAGATTTTTTCTAAACTAGCAGCCAACGGGACTGTGTTTTGTGTTGAGCCGGGAAGCTATGCCCGCACAGTTCTAAGACCGGCGCTTTGGTGGAACAACTGCAAAAACTGCGTGGTCCTTCCTATTGCACTCGATAATTCAAACCAGCTAACTTCACTGTCTATGCCTGAAAAAAGAAAAAATGTTTTCGGGTTCGGCCTCACCCGCTTGTCAAGCGATATAGGCGATAGTGAAACCCGGTATAAGCTTGTCAAAGACGTTTGCGCCGCCTTCACCATAGATGACGTAATTAAAGCTCTATCCATCGAAAGACTGGATTTTATTAAGGCGGATATTGAAGGGTTTGAACTCAATATGCTGCAAGGAGCAGAAGAAGCGCTTAAAACACTAAAACCAGTCATTTATATAGAAATCAATGATGACTATTTGAAAAGAGCGGGAGCGACAAAGGAGATGGTATGGTCCTTTCTTGAAGGGCTCGACTATATTCCGTATCGCCTTGATAGCAACACCCATCAGTTTATGAAATTGGATCCTTCAATTGCCGTGGGTGGCGACATTCTTTGGACACATAAGTCTTCTAGCTTTTAGTGATGCGAGTTGCCGTAAATTTATTTAGCTTCCGAAGTCTTTTTGGCGCCTTACTCTTTACCTTCGTCCCTTTCGTCGATGCTAACGGGGCTCCTGAATTCGGGCTGCCAATAAATTGTGATCTCGGGAAGACATGCTTTATTCAGCAGTATGTTGATATGGATCCCGGTAAAGGGGCAAAGGACTACATGTGTGGGCCTCTTTCCTACAATACCCATAAAGGAACTGATATTCGCCTTAAAACCGTCTCGCAAATGGACGAAGGGGTCGCTGTATTGGCAGCCGCGGACGGCAAGGTTGTTAAAGTGAGAGATGGAATTGAGGATCAGTATTTTGAGGATTATACCGAAGAAATTCGTGCCCAGATCCGAAAGCTGGGATTAGGCAATGCTATCATTGTTTCGCATGGTGACGGCTGGTCAAGTATCTACAGCCATCTTAAGAAGGGTAGTTTGAAGGTTACTGAGGGACAGAAAATTAAAAAAGGAGATCCGCTAGGATATGTAGGGATGTCAGGCCTAACATCCTTTCCACATCTTCATTTTCAAGTCATGTCTCGCAAAAAAGTCATCGACCCTTTCTCAGGCCCCCAGAAAACAACACCTTGCACACATACGGAAAAAAACCTGTGGACCCCTGAAGCACGAAGTCTTGTCACCTATGTTCCAACTGGGCTTCTCTCATCAGGGTTTTCGATAGATATTCCAAAAAGCCGGCGCCAGCTTGAAAGCGGTGAATTTCACCAAGAAACTCTCTCCTCCAACAGTCCAACCCTCATATTTTCAGCCCTGTATTTCGGCTCACAGAAGGGAGATATTGTTGAGATCAGGATCAAAAATCCTGACGGTGAGGTTCTTCGGGAATATGTGTCAAAACCTGCGCAGAAAGATCAGATTTCGAAATATTTTTACTCTGGCGTCAAAAGGCCTAAAGCTGGCTGGAAAAAAGGGCTGTACCGCGGTGAATTTACACTTCGGCGAGAAGGGTTTACCCTTCAAGACAATACTGAAATTACAGTTCAGTAAAGCAGATTAGTTGATGAGAAAGGCCTCGAAATCGTTCTGCCGGGCGACAACAAGTGCCAGGTCAGCTGATTTTTCTTCTCCAAGCTTTTCGCCGTTTCCAGCAAAAATCCCATAGGAAATCTCGTCTTCCGTTTTGATGGCACGAATATAGGCCATATCCATCGACCCAAGCATGCCAAAGGCAGCCGGGCTTAACTGGCGTAATGTGGCTTCCTGATATTGCATATTAATACTCCTGCTGACACTCGATACTTTGCACTGATCAATTCACATCTTTTGAATCAATTGTTTTCATATCTTTTTTGTGGGTCTTCTTCTTAATCTCAATCTGCCGTCTGTCTACATTCGGTAAGGGCAGATCAATGTCAATGTTCAGAAGCCCGTTATCCATTTCCGCTCCCGTCACTTCTACACCTTCCGCAAGAACAAATTTCTTCTGAAACTGCCGAGAGGCAATTCCACGGTGCAGAAAAACGCGATCCGTATCTTCTTGCTGCTTACCTTGAACGATAAGCTGATTTTGTTCTAGTGTTATTTGTAGATCATCCTCAAGAAATCCTGCAACTGCGAGGATTATTCTCAACTTACCCGGCTCAATCTGCTCGATATTGTAGGGCGGATAGCCTTCTCCACTCGATTTCGAGAGCTGCTCTAGCATCTGCTCAAAATGATCGAAACCCAGCATTAACGGGCTATTGAAGGTGGTCACGCGCGGCATATCTTTTTTCTCCTCGAATGAGCGAGTATTTTTCCGGACATTCTCAATTCCAGATAACGGCCCTGTTCAGGCACCGTCTTGTCAATATGTAGTAATTTTTCATCTCTTCATCAAGGTTAGGCTTCACAAATACCCCTCGCACGGTATAACAGGGCAAAAATTCACAACAAAAACAACAAATAGGATAAAGTCATGGCATTAGACCCCGGAAAACAGGACCTGAAAGTTGGCGTCGTCGGCGCAGGCGCCATGGGGCGCGGGATTGCTCAAGTCTCGGCAACAGGCGGCATGTCCGTGGTTATTTTTGATGCGGCAGAAGGCGCTGCGGCGGCGGCCGTTGATTTTATCCATTCGATGGTAGACCGTACGGTTGAGAAAAACCGTATGCAGCCGGATGAAGGCGAAGCCGCAAAATCAAAACTCGGCACGGCCTCCTCGCTTGAGGACCTGAAGGACTGTGACCTGGTGGTTGAGGCCATCGTAGAAAATATTGATATTAAAAGGCAGGTATTCCAAAGCCTTGAAAAAATAGTCCGCCCAGACGCCATTATTGCCTCAAATACGTCTAGCATTCGTATCTCATCCATTGCATCTGCCTGCACCCATCGCGGCCGTATAGCTGGCCTGCATTTCTTCAATCCGGTGCCATTGATGAAACTGGTAGAGGTAATCAACGGGACAGACACCTCAGCAAAGGTTACCCAAGCTCTAGAAATCATCGGCAAGCGTATGGGGCGTGTTCCCGTTATCGTCAAGGATGCCCCTGGCTTCCTCGTTAATCTGGGAGGACGCGCTTATACAACAGAAGCATTGCGGATCGTTTCGGAAGGTGTGGCCAGCCCGTTTGAAGTGGACGCCATCATGCGGGATGCTTGCGGGTTTCGTATGGGCCCGTTTGAACTGATGGACTTAACAGGCATTGACGTTAATTATCCTGTCAGCCAGATCATCTATAACGGCTATTTTCAAGATAAAAGACTGTCCACCTATCCCTTGCACGAAAGCATGATGGAAGCAGGTCGTCTGGGACGGAAAACCAAAGCCGGATTCTACGATTATGCGGAAGACGGAACAATCATTCGTCCTGAGACCGGCTCCTCTATTTCTGCTGAGCCTGCAACCAAAGTGGTATTGGCTGAGCCTTCAGAGAGTTTATCAGCTCTGCTCCGTGAGACAGGTGTGGCCGTATTGGAAACCGATGATGGGTCATCTCCCATTGTTGCAGACCCGATCGGTGAGGATTGTACAGCACTTTCAAACAGGCTTGGGCTTGATTCCAAAAGGCTTGTTTCCATTGACACCCATACGGGCGTCTACAGCCACGCCACAGTCATGGCGGCCCCAGGTGCAGATGATGGGAGTGTCCAGTCTGTCATGGCTCTGATGGCTAAAGTTTCAGGTGGTGTCACTCGCATCAAGGATTGTCCTGGCTTTGTCGCTCAGCGCATCCGGGCGATGATTGCCAATCTCGGCTGTGAAATGGCACAGATCGGTGTGGCGACACCGGAAGATATCGACAAGGGGATGAAGCTAGGTCTGAACTACCCGCTTGGATCCGTGGAACTTGCCGAAAATATGGGCTCCCGCAATACTTTACAGATATTGGAAAACTTGCAGGCGATCACCGGTGAGGACCGCTATCGCCCCAGTCAATGGCTCAGGCGGCGGGCACTTTTGGAGCTTCCGATCCATACGCCAGACTGAAGAAACACTCACAAGTCGCTTCTACTGAAGCGGCTTGTCATCTTCATGTTCCGCGGCCATTTCCGCCATCTCCTGCAACGCGGAGACCGAATTGCCGCCAAGGCTGGTTTCAACGGCCTGCATCATAGTGGCGATAACACCTGCCGTGAAATGTTCCCGCTCAAGCCCGGCTTCTATACAGTCTTGCAAAGCCTTGTCGAGATGGCCGGTAATAATCTTCGCGGCTTTCTCGAGTTTCTCCCGGGTTTCACTGTCGGGAGCGGCAGGGTGATCTGTCTCTGACACGGCTGTTCCAATCCTTGTTGCAATAGGTGCAGGAGACATAGAGGCCAAAAAGACCAAATGCAATCTATTTTAGCTCAATCGGCTGACCATGCTCCGTATGCTCACTTGCATAGCGCCATTCTTCTTTGCGACCCGCCAACTGTTCCACTGTCAGAAGGTTTTTATGACTGACAATTTTTTCAAGTGCTGCCAGCCAACAGAGATAGTAAGCATTGTTACCACAGCCTTCGCCTTTTGACGTCGCGGTGGCAATCTCAGCGCCGAATATCTCAGCCCATTCAGACCAGGTAAACTGACCCGCTTCATTAAGTTTAACCGTCAGCGCAAAAGCTTGAGCCTGCCAGGGTTCTTCAAATACGGGCCCCTCTTCATCCCTTGGGATATCAATTGATTCCAAAGTTGGATCGAGAGCAAGCATGTCTGGCGTCATTTGACCTCCTCCAGATAATCTTCCCAAAGATCAATGTAAATGAAATCACTCTCCGTTCCATCTTTCCCCCAAAGCTCTCTAGAGGAGAATTTGACGTTATACAGGGGCTGCGGACGATCAGGACCGTGGGCATTCGCATCTGGAAAAACATGCACGCCATAAGAGGCATGGATAACCCCTTCATGTCCTCTCGCATATCTCGGTAATCGCGTATGCCCGGCGGGGTGAATGTTTTTGGTCTTCACGGCCTGGCCTACGTCAAATGCTGGAACCAGATCGCTTTTGACGAGATAGGTCCCACCCTTACTCATCACATGATCCACATTGTCAGCACTGAGCGCTGGTTTCGGAGTTGTTACAGGACGTGGCGCCACGGCGCCAGCCAATTCCTCTTCCGAGATCAGCCCCTTTTCCGTCAAAGTCCGGACCAGCCCGCTCAACCAGATTTCATAGTAGCTGCTGCTCAGATACTCTCCTGGGTTCATCCGCTCACGGGCATGACGGGATTCATCAATATTTCGAACGCCTAAGGCGCTGATGGCGTTATTCATGGCGAACATGCGTTTTTCCCAATCGCCATGAAATATCGGCTCATCCTCTTCGGCTTCGACCGGACCCATTCCATGCATCCCGCCCATATCATGTACACTGTCCATGTCAGTCTCCTTCAGCTGAATTTGGAGACAAGGCTTCGGTTACCCCGATCATGCTGTCGCGGCTTACCAACTCGGCAAGTTCTTCTTCCGAGAGGCCATCCGTTCCCTCCGGACGCTTCGGAATGACCAAATACCGGGTTTCGGCAGTGCTATCCCAGACCCGAACTTCCGTTGAATTCGGCAATTCCGTCCCAAATTCTTTTAGAACCTCTCTTGGCTCACGCACCACTCGGGACCGGTAAGGAGGCGACTTGTACCAGACCGGGGGAAGACCAAGCACCGGCCAAGGATAACAGGAACAAAGGGTGCAAACGACCACATTATGCACATTATCTGTATTTTCGACCGCTACCATCTCCTCGCCCTGAGCGCCGGTGAAGCCAAACTCAGCAATGGCTGCCGTGCTGTCAGCAAGCAGCCTGCGCTTGTAATCAGGGTCATTCCAAGCCCGGGCAACAACTTTAGCGCCGTTTTTTGGACCAACTTTGTTTTCATATCGGTCGATTAGGGCATCCAGGGCTTCGGTTTCGACCAAACCCTTCTCAACCAGCAGGGATTCTAGGCTTTTGACCCTCAAAACCGTCTCCGGCAAGGGGTCGCCATGCTTGTGATCATGAGCCATTTTATGTCCTCTTGGCGCTCAAAGCGCATTTGTTCATAATTCGTTAAGACGCCCTCTGCGAATATAGGCCGGAATAACTGGAGCACAAAAGCAAAATTAGTTTTACGATGACAAAGATGCCGGTTGAGGGCAGGCCAGGAGAGGCCGAGCCTTTATATCGACATCTTTTTTATGTTTTTAGACAGTTTGATTTCGATTAAGAATTACGGGGTGACGCAGATGACCTGGATCAAAACCATCTCCTATAACGAGGCCACAGGCAAGCTCAAGAAGCTTTATGACAGGGTTAAAGGCCCCGATGACAATGTGGACAACATCATGCTGGCCCATTCGTTGCGGCCCCATACCATGGAAGGCCATATGGGCCTGTATAAGCATGTCCTGCATAACTCGGCCAACAATGTTCCTAAATGGAAATTGGAGGCGATTGGAATCTATGTCAGTTTGCTAAACGCTTGTGACTACTGTGTGGAGCATCATTTTCAGGGGTTGAAACGCCTTTTGAAGGATGACGAAAAATCAGAATGCATCCGTGGGGCACTGGAAGCTGGTCAGCCGGAACGGATCTTTGAAGGCTCAGATCTTGCCATGATGCTTTATGCCAACCTGCTGACGACGCGTCCGTCTCAGATTGATTCCAATATGATTGAAGAGCTTCGAAATTCCGGTCTGGAAGATGGGGAAATATTGGAGATTAATCAAGTGATCGCCTATTTCGGATATGCCAATCGAACAGTCCTAGGGCTTGGCATCAACTCAGAAGGTGATATTCTGGGTCTGTCGCCAAAAAATTCAGATGAACCAGAAAACTGGAGCCACGCCTGACAAAACGGGGTTCCGGTCAAATAAATGGGACTAACTCATGAAACTCTACGACCTCCCCGCCTCCCCCAACGCCCGCCGAGTTCGCATATTCATTGCAGAAAAAGGAATAGAAATTCCCAAGCAGGAAATCGATCTTGCCACCGGTTACAATAAGACAGAGAGCTATCTGGAAAAAAACCGCCTGGGCCGCATGCCGATGCTGGAGCTGGATGACGGCACCTGTATTTCGGAAAGCCACGCCATCTGTCGCTATCTGGAAGAGGAATATCCAGAGCCTCCTTTGTTGGGCCGGACGGCTATCGAGCGGGCCAGAGTTGAAATGTGGAGCCGGCGTCTGGAGCTGGAATTGCTTCGCCCGTTAATCGATATATTTACCCATACCCATCCCATGTGGAAAGGCACGGTCCAGCAAATCCCGGATTATGCCGAAGACCGTAAAGCCCATGCCACCAAATCCCTTGACTGGTTCAACGACGCCTTGGAAGGCCGGGAATTCTTGGTGACAGATGATTACACGATTGCAGACATCACCGGGCAATGCGCCATTCTGATGGGGAAAGCCGTAGGGGTTCGGGTGCCGGAATCCCATACCCATCTCAACGATTGGTGGGGTCGTGTCGCAAGCCGTCCAACAGCGCGGGCTTAAATTTGCCGGTGGGAGGGGGCACAGGTATCAAAGTTTTTACCGACCAGCTTTTTTAATGCAGCATCGGCGATTGAGATATGCTCAACATCCCAGAAGCCGTCAAGATAAGACACGAAGGTGGGTGAGCCGACCCAGACCAAATTTCCTCTGGGACGCCCTATCCACTTTTCCCGGTCTTCTTCATACGCTGTTTTGTTCCGCCTTTTACTGATCCGAAGGCGGATGTTACCGCGATCCCCGGCCCTTCTTGTTACTTGATAGTCTGTAATATCTGCGGGATGGAAAACCGTTTCACGGACCCGAAACCCTTTCTCCAGAATGACCGCTCGCTTATCTGTGACAAAGTAAGCAGTACGCGACGCCTTCCATAAGTATCGCAATGGGGTCGCGGCCAGCCAGACTGAAAACAGGACGAACAGGGCTTCCGGCAACCGCACATCCGAAATCTCAGGTGTCGCAAGCCAGATTCTGAAAAGAAACACGCACAAAAAACAGCCGATGATGGAGAACCACCAGTTAAATCTCATGGATCTCACGCGACCGGGACTCCCACTCCACAAGATTTTTTCGTCCGGCCACAAATAAGTGTTGCGGAAATAAGCTTCGGCAGGATGTGGAGGAATAGTGGCGTCCAATTTCGGATTTCCTGATCAATATGCTAATATAGGGCAAACAGCTTACCGGAAACAATATTGAGGCAATAATCAATGAATAACAAGCTGCACCGGGATATCACAGAGGCAGAAATCAAGACATTTGAGGAAGATGGCGTCGTTTGCTTGCGCGGGTTTTTTGACAAATATTGGGTCGACCATCTGCGGGATCTGATCGATCAGGACATCGCCAATCCTTCAGGTATGGTCAAGAGCATTGATGCAGAGGATGCGACGGGCTTCTTCTTTGGTGATACTTTTGTTTGTCATCATATCGATGGCTTTAGGGATGCTGTTTTTGACTCCCCTGCCCCGGCTATCGCTGCGACCCTGATGCAGGCAAAAAAGGTCAATCTACTGTTTGACCAGATTCTTGTTAAAGAACCCGATACCTCAACACCAACGGCATGGCATCAGGATTATACCTATTGGCCCGTAGCCGGAAATCAGGTCTCGACCCTTTGGCTTGCCCTTGACCCTGTCACTTTTGACAGCGGCGCAGTGGAATATTTGCGCGGGTCTCATCGCTGGGGGCAGAAATACTTGGCCATCAGCTTCGATCCGAACCAGACCTATGAAGAGGATCTCCCGGAAGTACCGGATGTCGAAGCGGATCGCGATGCTTATGACATTGTTTCATTTGAATTGGAGCCGGGAGATTGTACCATTCATCATGGGCTCACTTTGCACGGCGCCCAGCCAAACCGCCTCGCCAATGTCCGGCGCCGGGCTTATATCCAACGCTGGACGGGTGATGACGTCACCTATAATCCGCGCCCAAATCTGCAAAAGATGCTGCGGGATCCATTGATTGCGCCGGGCGCCCCTTTGGATAGCGATCTGTTTCCCGTGGTTATGCAGCAATAGGACTTTCAGCCGCTTCTTTTATCTTCCAGCGGTTCAACAAAAAGTTCCTCGAGAGCATCCAGTCCTTGACGGAGAGCATCGGCATTAGATTTGCCAAGTCGGGAAAGAATGTCTTCTTCCGCTTTTAGCATCAAGGGAACTAAGCGGTCATAGGCTTTGCGACCCGGCAGGGTCAGGGTGATCTTTTCTATCCGACGGTCTTTCTCATCCTGACCGCGGATCAGCCATCGCCGTTTCTCCAATGCATAAACTGCCCGGCTCACTTTGGTTTTATGCATCGTCGAATAATAGGAAATCTCTGTGGCTGTCATCGTCCCGTATTGGCCCAGCAATGCAAACGCCCGCCACTCCGGTCTAGTCAGGCCATACTCCGTTCGATAGGCCTGGCTGGCATTTTTGCTCAGGATTTCTGCCATTCGGTTGAAGCGATAGGGCAGAAACTGTTCCAAAATAAGTGACATTTGTGATATTCTTTCTTGATAGTTACATTCTCAACTGTTACGTACGTTACTAATATTGCATCTGAATATCAACAAGGATTGTCTTGATGGCTCTTTCCTATATGACCGGCTTTGGCAATGAGTTCGAAACCGAGGCCCTCCCTGGCGCTTTACCAGTAGGCCGGAATAGTCCACAGAAGTGTGCCTATGGTCTGTATGCTGAGCAACTTTCCGGTTCTGCTTTCACTGCTCCCCGCGCGACAAATTCCCGGACATGGATGTACCGGATGCGGCCATCTGTCCGCCATACCAATCGCTTTGAACCTGCCAGTTTCCCCTTGTGGAAATCGGCACCTTGTCCTGAGCCTGCCAGTCAGCCGATCGGTCAGTTCCGCTGGGACCCGATTCCCCTTCCCTCGGAAAAGACGAACTTTCTGGAGGGGATCCGGACCATGACGACAGCCGGCGATGTTCTGACCCAGACCGGTATGGCTTCTCATACCTATGTCTTCAATCAAGATATGGTTGACGATTATTTCTTTAACGCCGATGGGGAAATGCTTGTCGTTCCGGAGATGGGTGGCCTCCGTATCGCAACGGAATGCGGTATCCTGGAAGTGCACCCTGGCGAGATATGCCTGCTGCCACGTGGCATTATGTTCAAAGTGGCCGCTATGAATGAACAGGCGCGCGGGTATATTTGCGAGAATTATGGCGCCCGCTTTACCTTGCCGGAAAGAGGTCCTATCGGTGCCAATGCTCTCGCCAATGCTCGAGATTTCAAGACCCCAATTGCTGCCTATGAAGAGAAAGAAACCGATTGTCGGGTCTGGATCAAATGGTGCGGAAACTTTTACAGCACGGATATCGGCCATTCTCCCCTCGATGTTGTGGCCTGGCACGGTAACTTTGCTCCCTTCAAATATGATCTGAAGGATTTCTGCACGGTAGCAGCCGTTCTATACGATCATCCGGATCCATCTATTTTTACCGTCTTGACGGCGCCGCTTGGAGAACCCGGCACGGCGAATGTGGATTTCGTGATTTTTCCGCCGCGTTGGATGGTGGCTGAGGACACATTTCGACCCCCCTGGTATCATCGCAATATCATGAGCGAGTTTATGGGCCTTATCTATGGTCAGTATGATGCCAAAGAGGAAGGCTTTGTACCCGGCGGTATGAGCCTACATAATCTGATGTTGCCCCACGGTCCAGATACTGATGGGTTTGAAAAGGCGAGCAACAGCGATCTTGAACCCATGAAGCTGGACGGCACCATGGCGTTCATGTTCGAAACCAGATATCCGCAACAGGTTACGGAATTTGGTGCGAACCTGGAAACACTGCAAAATGACTATATAGATTGCTGGAAGGGCCTGGATAAACGGTTCGACGGCACAGTGGAAGGAAAGAAATGAAACTAGCGAGTTTAAGATCCCCCTCAAGGGATGGGAAACTGGTTGTGGTCTCCGATGACCTCTCCCGCTATGCCCCGGCAGATGGAATCGCCGAAACTCTGCAGGCTGCCCTTGATGATTGGTCGGTTGTCGCACCGGCGTTGGAAAAACTTTCAGCTAAACTGACAGCTGATCCATCCCTTGGCGACACATTTGACGAGGAGGCTGCTCTCTCACCTCTTCCGCGAGCGTACCAGTGGGCTGACGGATCCGCCTATGTCAATCATGTGGAGCTGGTTCGAAAGGCCAGAAATGCGGAGATGCCGCCATCCTTCTGGACAGATCCTTTGATGTATCAGGGCGGTTCCGACAGTTTTCTGGCGCCCAAGGATCCCATTCTGATGGCAGATGAAGCTTACGGCATCGATATGGAAGGGGAAGTCGCCGTTATCGTCGATGACGTGTCCATGGGCGCGGGCCTGGAGGAAGCCAAAGAGGCCATCCGGCTCGTGATGCTGGTCAATGATGTTTCTTTGCGGGGGCTTATTCCGGCAGAGCTCGGCAAAGGCTTCGGCTTTTTTCACGCCAAGCCGTCGAGCGCTTTTTCACCCGTTGCCGTGACTCCGAATAGCCTTGGGGATGCCTGGAAGGATGCAAAGCTCCATCTGCCCCTGTTGGTTACCTACAATGACTCGCTCTTCGGCAAAGCCAATGCCGGGATTGACATGACCTTCGATTTTGCAGAGCTCATTGTCCATGCCGCCAAGACACGACCCCTTTCGGCCGGGACAATTATAGGCTCCGGTACCGTCTCCAACAAGCTCGACGATGGCCCAGGGAAATCCATTGAGGAAGGCGGTGCCGGATATGCCTGCATCGCCGAGATTCGCATGATCGAAACCATCAATAACGGCCAGCCTACCACACCTTTTATGAAATTCGGCGATACGGTGCGCATTGAAATGAAGGATGCGGACGGCAACTCCATTTTTGGTGCCATAGACCAGGCCGTCGCGCAATACAAACCAACAAACAATTAAACAATATCAAGGAAAAAACATGAGCAAAGCATTTGCCTCTCAGGGTGACATGGAAGAAAAAACCATTTCCTTTACGGAAATCGGGAGAGATCTTTGGGCCTTTACCGCCGAGGGAGATCCCAATACTGGCGTCATTATTGGCGACGACAGCGTTATGGTGATTGATACCCAGGCCACGCCACGTATGGCCAATATGGTGATCGAGAAAATTCGCACGGTCACCGACAAGCCCATCAAGTTCGTTGTCCTCTCCCATTATCATGCAGTGCGCGTCCTTGGCGCCTCAGCCTATCAGGCCGAGCAGGTTATCGCCTCAGACAAATGCCGGGCCATGGTCGCTGAACGAGGTCAGGAAGACTGGGATAGCGAGTTTGAGCGCTTTCCGCGCCTGTTTGAAGCCCACGAAGAGATTCCAGGATTGACCTGGCCGACCCAAACATTCTCTGATCGGATGACCGTCTATCTCGGGTCCCGCCGGGTTGATCTGATGCATCTTGGCCGGGCGCACACTGCCGGCGATGTCGTCACATATGTGCCGGATGAGGGCGTTATCTTCAGCGGCGACGTAGTTGAGTATCACTCCGCCTGCTATTGCGGTGACGGCCATTTCAACGATTGGGGCAAAACACTCGACGCTATTGCCGCCTTCAAGCCCAACGCCATTGTTCCTGGCCGGGGCGACGCCCTGGTTGGAGAGGAGCTGGTAACTGCCGCTCTCACCAACACCCGCGACTTCGTGGAAAGCACCTACCGGCCAGCTGCTGCCGTCGCGGCACGCGGTGGTACTTTAAAAGAAGCCTGGGATGCGGTTCGGGCAGAGTGTGATCCGAAATTTGCCGACTATGCCATCTATGAGCATTGCCTGCCTTTCAATGTCGCCCGTGCCTATGACGAGGCTCAGGGAATTGATACGCCCCGCATCTGGACAGCGGAACGCGATAAGGAAATGTGGGCAGCGTTGCAAGGATAATCCGATGCCACATTATGAAAACATCCCCTATCCCTTTAAGCGGCCTCTTGAGCTAGATGGAAAAAGCCAGCAGCTCTATCCGGTGGCCATTGTAGGTGCGGGACCTATCGGCCTCTCCATGGCCATTGACCTTGCCCTCCATGGCATCAGAAGTGTAGTCTTGGACGACAACAACGTCGTCTCTGTCGGGTCCCGCGCCATCTGCTGGGCCAAACGAACATTGGAGATTTTTGACAGGCTCGGGGTCGCCGACCGCATGTTGGAAAAAGGGGTGACATGGAAAGTGGGACGCCTGTTTCATGGAGAAGAGGAAGTCTACAATTTCGATCTTCTACCCGACGATAATCACAAGATGCCGGCTTTCATAAACTTACAGCAATATTACGTGGAACAATATCTGGTAGAACGCACCCAGGACTTCCCGGATCTCATTGATTTGCGCTGGCTCAGCAAGGTAACGGACGAAGAGCTGGAGGATGAGAAAGTCACTGTCTCGGTCTCTACACCTGAAGGCAATTACACACTCGACGCTGAATATGTCGTTGCCTGCGACGGGGCAAAATCGTCAGTGCGAGAGCGGTTAGGACTTCCCTTCAAGGGTCATACATTTGAAGAGAGATTTCTGATTGCAGATGTGGAGATGGAACAGTCTCCCTTTCCTGATGATGAAACTCATGAAAGATGGTTCTGGTTTGAGCCTCCCTTTCACAATGGCCAGTCGGCCCTGCTCCATAAGCAACCGGACAATATTTATCGCATCGATCTACAGCTCGGACCGGAAGCATATCCGGAAGAAGAGGCGAAGCCTGAAAATGTTATCCGCCGCATCAAACAGGTGGTCGGCGACAGGAAATTCGATCTCGATTGGGTAAGCGTCTACAGCTTTACCTGTGCCAAGCTGGACAGGTTTATTCATGACCGGATCATTTTCGTTGGCGACAGCGCACATGTGGTCTCACCCTTCGGCGCGCGGGGCGGTAATGGTGGCATTCAGGATGTCGATAATCTGGGATGGAAGCTCGCCGCAGTATTGAAAGGAGCCGCAGAGCCTGCATTACTGGAAAGTTATCACGAAGAACGCAGCCATGGATCTGCTGAAAATATCCTTCATTCATCTCGGGCAACCAACTTCATGACGCCGAAATCGAAGATGGAGGCGATCTTTCGCCAGGAAGTCCTGAATATGGCTGAACATCTTCCTTTTGCCCGCAAGCTGGTCAACTCCGGACGGCTTTCAGCTCCTTGTTCGCTGGCCGATATGGCTTTACAGACGCCTGCTACTTCTCCCACAAGCATTCCTCCAGGAACTGTCTGTCCGGATGCTGCCGTAACACAAAATGGCAAGAGGGGTTGGCTGCTTAATCATCTCGGCGGAGAATTTATCCTACTGACGACTGGGGAGGCGGCAAAAGAATACGATCCTGAGGGCCTCAAAAAACTTCATGTCAGCGCGTCGGAAACGGACGAA
Organism: Pseudomonadota bacterium; assembly: GCA_024743055.1. Lineage (GTDB taxonomy): Bacteria > Pseudomonadota > Alphaproteobacteria > Sneathiellales > Sneathiellaceae > Sneathiella. The sequence continues at coordinate 266,572 of JANSXH010000003.1, read as the reverse complement.
ACAGACGAGTTGGTCGATGTGACTGGTACCATTATTGCTGAGTTTGGAGAAAACAAAATCTATTTGGTTCGTCCTGATCAACACATCGCTGCCTGTTTCGACCTGTCGGAGGTAGAGTGCTTGCCTACCGCCCTTCGCCGGGCAAACGCTGGGTCAATGATGGAGGCAGCTGAATGACTGAAAAACTGACCGGTGAGGATAAGCTTAAGGATAAAGGCGATGACTTCTACGAATTGCTTATCACCGCCCATGAAGGTCTGGAATATGACGAGTCCGTAGCCTTAAACGCCCGGCTTGTGCTAATCTTGGCCAACGAAATCGGGGATATTGAGGTTCTGGCGGCAGCCCTTCGTACCGCTACGGATAAATAAGACAGAAAGACGCGCTATGGATAACATCGTTCTTTATGACTATTGGCGCTCCTCCGCCAGCTATCGCATTCGTATCGCCCTCAACTTGAAAAATATCCCCTATGCTGCCATTCCCATAAATCTTCAGTCAAATGAGCATCAGACGACTGAGCATCTGGAACGTAATCCGCAAGGCTATGTACCGGCACTGGTTCTGGACGGAGAGACGATGACCCAGTCCTTGTCTATCATTGAGTATCTGGACGAAACCCGCTCTGATATTCCAGTGCTCCCCGGATCAGCCCTCGCCCGTCAGAAAGTTCGGGCAATGGCGCATCTTATTTCCATGGATATTCATCCGATATGTAACTTGAATGTTGTCGCCAAGGTGATCGATCTGATGGACGGTGGAGATCAGGATCGGGTAGCCTGGATGCAGCATTTCATTATCAAGGGGCTCACAGCTCTTGAAATTCTTATTCAGAAGGCGGGGGACGGAGATTTTTGCTATGGTAATTGGCCAACCCTTGCCGACATATGCCTAATGCCACAACTCTACAATGCTAACCGATGGGGAGCGGATTTCTCTCATCTTTCGCGCATTACAGCTATTGGCGAGCGCTGTGCCGAGATAGAGGCTTTTCAGAAAGCATATCCTGAGACGGTGCAGGCGGCGACTGCCTGAAGAAAGCAACCCGAAAAGGTTGACCCCTTACCAGATATGGATAGCCTGAGTGCAAGTGTACTTTATGGCGGGGAATTCAGAATGACACATCGATTCCACTTAGATGGCGAAAAACGGCAACGACATCTCGACGCCATTGCAAAGCGCCTACCTGATCACCTGAAGCGACTGAATTGGTCAAAAGAAGAACTTGCATCTGCGCGCAAAACGGGTCTGCGCAACACTTTGAGTTTTGCGTTGGAGAATTCAGACTGGCATCGCAAACGGCTTCAACATGTAGATATTGCAAATATGACTGAAGCTGATCTGACTACACTTCCCACGATGACTAAAAGTGATGTTATGTCCAATTGGGACGACATCGTTACCGACAAGCGCCTGACTCTTGCAGGGGCAAATGATCATATTACCCGCAAGCTCCGTGACCCGGACGCACCTTATTACTATCTTGATGACTATGAGATTTTCGCGACTGGCGGCTCAACCGGGTCGAGGGGTGTTTTTGTTTGGGGTTGGGAAGAATTCGTCGAGATTGCCTGTGCGTCATTTCGCTATCAGATGCGAGATGAGCCTCCTGAAAAGTTAACTGGCAAACGATTACTGGCCGTTGTCGAAGCCGGAGAAACTGTGCATGGCAGTCCTTTTCTGTTCTCAGTGACGCCGGATACCGAAGCAAAGGTGGATTGGTTCCCGGCGGCAACTCCTATGAAGGAGTTGGTGGAGCAGCTGAACACCGCACAACCAACCCACATTAACGGTTTTTCCTCAGCTATTCAGGAACTCGCCGCCGAGGCAGTCGCGGGAAATCTTAGAATTTCTCCTACTCGTGTCTCCACAAACTCAGAACCCTTATTGGAGGAAACCCGGATTGCCGCAAAGAAGGCTTGGAACCTCAAAATCAATAACATGTGGGGATGTGTGGAAGTCGGGCATATCGCCGTCGAATGCGATGCCCATGAAGGAATGCATCTCAATGAAGATATGATCATTTGCGAATTTGTTGATGCCGAGAACAAAGCAACTGACGATCCCGACAAAATTGATAAGATTCTGGCCACCTCTCTGTTTGGAACCAGCCTACCAATGATCCGCTATGAGATCTCTGACATTGCAATCCCGGACTCTAAGCCTTGTAACTGCGGGGCCGTTTATCCTCTGATTAAAGAAGTCAGAGGGCGTGCCGATGATGCCTTTAAATATGCAGGCGATGCAAAAGTCCATCCGCTCGTGTTCCGAACTCCTCTGGGGCAGCATCCAAACATAGAGGAATACCAGGTTTGGCAGACGGAAAAAGGGGCAAAGATATCCATCGTCAGGGCGGGCGATATCGATGAAGCCCTTCTGACCTCAGATCTGGTAGCTGCGCTTAAAGAGCAGGGAATGCAGGAACCCGAGATTACTCTCGAGTTTGTTGACGCGGTAACGCGCCATAAAGAAACCGGTAAACTTCGCCGGTTCGTACCACTTTAACCAAACATGAAAAATGATGAAAAAAGAGAGCGTTAAGCGCCTGACGCAGCAGCATTCCAGGTCCAAAGTCTGACGGCCTGATCTGAACCCTCTTCTCCTTCAAGTGATGTTTCCTCAAACCCTTTGGTAAGGAAATCGGTAGTAGAATCTGCTGCTATCTTTTCCATGATCTGAGAGGAGGCAACAATATTGGCCTTTTTATCTAAAACCAGATTTTCCAGCTGGCTAGCCACATAGACAGTATCACCATTGATTTCGAGTCTGGGCTCCTCTTCATCGTCGATATCTGAAGAAATAGAAACTGGGCCTGAATGCAAACAAAGGCAAAATTCAGGAATATGGTTGTTTGGAAGAGTTTCTCGCTTGATCAAAGTGGCAAGGCCTTTCGCTATGTTTCTGGCACTATTCAGAGCATTAAACGCATCATCGGGGCTTTTGTCAGGAAGCCCGAAAACCGCCATCAGGCCGTTGCTCGAATAGGGTTCCTGAAAGCCGTGATTTTGAGACACCTCTCGGTCAATTAACCCTTGAACACTATGCAAAAACTGTGCAGTTTTTGCTGGTCCCATAGTCTTGCTGACGGAATAGAAGCCGCTCATATCCAGATAAAAAACCGCGACTTGAAACGTTCCTGCTACAACCTCCTGCTCTTTTTTCTCCTCAACGCCGAGAGGGGAAACAGGTCCCTGCAATGCGGCCTCAAGCTCCTCTTGTGTTGGTACATGTTGATCAGCCTCCGGCTTTTTGCCCACAGGCCACTCCAAAGGCACCTCTCGTTCAAACTCTGGATCCGATTCCATTTCAGAATTCTCTAACGTCAGCCTGCTCTCTTTTATCGGGCCTTCCGGTTTGAACCGAATAACGTTTTCAGCTTCAAGAGGCTGCTCTTCAACGGCAGCTGGTTCTTGAACTGGTTCAGGTTCAATAACAGAAAGCTCGATTTCTTCGGGCTGCTCCGGATCATCTGTTTTAACTTCAGTGAGATTTTCTTCAGGTTCGGTCTCTATTTCAACAATCGTTACCGGTGCCTCGCCGACCTCCTCTGACAATGCGAGCTCTTTATCAATGGGATCTATATCCACTTGTTCTTCGAAGATTTGCTCTTTGTCATTTTCCTGACCGAAGGAAATCGGTTCTTCTTCTGCTATCCACGCCTCTTCAGAGGCGAACTCCTCTTGCGAAGGGGTTGTAGGTAGATCTTCGTCAATAGCTAACAAAGTTTCCGCCTCTAGTGTTTCCTTAAGTTCTTCTGTTTGTTTTACCTGTTCCTGTTCTTCCAGAAGGCGGGCTTTTGCAACCCGCTCTGCAATCCAGGGGGTTGCGTATTTTGAGGAATCACTGCGCTCAGCTTCCACCAACAATTTCTCGCGTCGATTGGACGCTGTTTTGGCATAGACGAGATATCCAGTGCAGAGAACAAGTGCCGTGAGAGGAAAGGTTAGATTGAGCCAGAGATTGATAAGCGTAAAGGCCTTTAGATTAACAAAGCAGATCAGTGCACCGGCAAGAGTTGCCATAACAAAGACCACCCCGCCATTTCGCAAGGTTGCGAGCAGACCCAGAAATATGCCTACGAGTGAAATCATAATGATGTCGAGAATGATGACCTTTTGGGATCGATCGAGCGGATCATTGAGCAAATAATTGCTGGTCACTGTCGCCAAAAACTCAGCATCGGACATGGTCCCGCCATAAGGCACAACGAAGTCATTGCTGTTTGCCTGAGCTCCTAAAATAACCGTCTTGCCTTCAAAAATACCTGCATCAAATTTACCGCTTGCAACATCTTGCAGGGAATGGGAGCCAAAACTACCGGCCGGGCCCCGATAATTGACAGCAAGCCGCATTCCCTTGTCTGTCGGGACGTAGAAACTGCCAAAGCCGAGACCCTGTCCGAAAATCACGGAAACTTCCGCCAGCTCCATCCCCTGGGATAGACGGGCAATTTGGAGGGCAAGAGAGGGAAAATACTGACTGTCATAACTCATGACTGGATAGGAATAATGCCTGGATTGCAGTTCTTTTGTCCAGGCGACAACATGGCCAGGCGCGGCCGCAGCCAGAATTTCCGGCGCAGGTGTTTCAATTTCCGTGGGTTGAATAAAGGGGCTGGCGGGGGCGCTATCCGTAAAACGATAGTCCCGAAACACGGATTCACTGACGGCATCAGGAATGCTTAGACGCGGCCAGCTTGTTATGCCCGTATCCTTTTTAGAAAAGATATAGCCCACTGCAGGTTTTGGAGCTGCTGTTAAAGCCAGGGTGACAGCATCCGCATTCGTTCGCGCTTCAAGATAGGGAATCAAGCTTGGACCCAGAGCAACCAGATTGGCGCCATCAAGGGTTAGTTTATCAATTGCCCTTGCGATCAGTTCCCTTTGAAACTCACTCGATGCCGCGCCTTCATCTCTGTTTGCATCCATTAGAACAAGCTGAATGTCCTTGTCTGCCGTCAGGGGGCCCCGTAGGAGAAAGCGGATATCCAGCAATTTACCTTCTACAGCTTCAAGAATGGGCTGGTCCCGTACATTCAACAAGGCGGTAACGAGCACGGCGGAGATACCAAGGACAATCATGGCCTGCGTCAAGCGACTTATGGGGGATCGCAACCGTTTTGCCATTCGATCTTTCTCAGCCTCGTGATTTTTTACAGCCGTCCCGGCACCTTGCCGACAAAAAGCCGGACAATGGAAGGAATAAGCCTATCAGTTACGGGTAATATTACTAAGGCTTTTTTAAATGCTGGGATGCCGAAAGGAAACCCCAAAACCCCTGAAATCCTCATAATTTTTACAGAAGTGAAGTCCTGCAATAACAATTGAAACAAAAAACCGGCCAGGGCGACAACAGACTGAAACCGCACAGGCACATATTCATCTCATGACAACAGCACGGACCAGAATCATCTGCCGCTGACAAATCGTAAAAGAGGACAATGAGATGAGCTTTACATCATATGCACATAACGCAAGCCCTGTTTTGAACGCACATGCCATGATGCGGGCTACAGGCACTGAATTCCGCACCGTTGCAGTTTCAGTCCTTTCCCGGATGCACCGGAAATGGACCAATCGGCGGGCCCAGACTGAATTCGCCAGCCTGAATGACCACACATTGCGTGAAATCGGCATTCATCGGTCTGAGATGACAGTCGTTACGGAAGAGGGAATCGGTCCAACCGGGGCCAGATTTTACCGATAGGAGGCTCGCACCTTATATGAGAGTCTCCTTTACCTTGCCGTTCGAATTTGAAATACTGTGTCTCCCGGCGATCAATAATCAAGAACAAGCCGACCGCCTGAACGGGCGGGACAAAGGGAGGTATAATGACATCCACAGACTATGTCCGATTGCGACAGATATGCCTGGCCAGCCTGGATATTGCCGAGGCTGAAAAGACCCTCACATCAATCCTAAATCTTAAAGTCTGCCACCGATCGACGCTCGATCAGTTTGGCCTTGAAAATATTCTCCTCCCCATTGGCGCCGTCTTCATTGAAATTGTCGCGCCCACACGCGCCGATACCGCTGTCCACCGGTTCCTTGCCAAGAATGACGGCAAAGGCGGTTATATGGCGATTTTTGATTGTTCCGATGTCGACAAGCACCGCACTCTGGCCGCGGAGAAAGGCGTTTCCCCGGTTTATGAGCGCAAAAACGACAAGGCGGACCTTCTGCAGCTCAATCCAAAGCAGACAGGTGCTACCATGATGGAGTTTGATCACCATTATGGTGGGGATAATCTAATGGGGAATTACGAGTGGGCGGGCGACGGTTGGCAGGAGGCCATCGACAGAACTGTCGCGAGGAAAGTTCTCGGCCTCGAGATCATCAGTCCGAAAGCGGAAAAGCGAGCCAAACTCTGGGCGCATCTATGCGATCGGCCTCTCAGTGAAGGAGAGAAAGGGGTGCATGAACTAAAACTGGATCTCGGTGTCCTGACCTTTCGCCAAAACAGCAATTCCCAGCAGGAAATCCTGCGGCAAGTGGATATCTCCGTCGAAAACAGGCTGGATGTTCTACGCATCGCTGAAGCAGAAGGATGCCCCGTCACCGATACCAGCTTTGAATTCTGCGGCGTTATGTTTCGCCTGCATGCCGCATAAAAGGCTCCATTTGGCGCCATGACACCCGTTTTTCACATCAGGAGAGCCTTCCGTGACCATTCTTGACCTTGATAATTTTGAAACAGACTTCTGGAAAGATGTCGATGCCCGCAAGACCTGGGACCAGATCATTCCAGGGGAATTGCGTGATACCACTCCCGTTACTCTCACCAAAGAAGTCATTGCCCGCTATGCCAAGGGTGTGGGCGAGGATAATCCGCTCTATTTCGATGAAGCCTATGCCAAAACGACAGTTTATGGCGGAATCATCGCCCCACCCTCCATCCATATCCTGCTGATGTTCGCCTGTACGACGACAGAGGACTGGATGCGCTCTCCAGGGACCATCAACGCCGGGCAGAACTGGTCCTATCACATTCCCATCCGCCCCAATGATACGATCACCATGCGCGGAACCGCCCTCGACCGTTTCATCAAAAAGGACCGGCTTTTCGCGGTCCATGAGAACACCTTCACCAACCAGAATGGCGATGTTGTCTGCACCGGTCGCGGTCAGACCATCCGGCCCGTTTAAAGACAAGGAAAGAGCAATGGACGCAAAACAACGCTTTGACGAGGTTACCGAGGGCGACATCATCACCGGCCGGGACTTCACCGTGACCCGGGACACCATTCAGGCCTTTGCCGATGCCTCCCTCGACTATAATCCGCTGCATTTCGATGACAATTACATGGAGAACAATTTCGGGAAAACCTCCTTCGGCGGTGTGATCATGCATGGCATGCAGAATTTTGCCCTCATTTCCCGGACCCTGACCGACTGGCTGATCCCACGCGGCGGCTTTCATCGCCGCCTGGAAACCCGCTGGCTCAAACCGGTGCAGCTTGGCCATACCATTACCCCGAAGGCAACTTTGACCCGCAAACTGGAAACCGACAAAGGATATTGGGTCACCTTTGATATTGAAGTCACCAATCAGGACGGTACGGTGGTTGCTGCGGGCAATGCCATGGCGGAATTTATCGATGTGATTCCGGGCAGCCCTGCCTGAGTTTTGGCACAGCAAATTCTTGAACTGCCGCCCAGATATGATAGGTTCAGTTTGTGCTGAACCTACGCCTCCCCCCTTCAACGGGAAAGCATCTGACTGCAAGGTTATCGACAGTTTTTGAACCTTTGATCCGGGTTTAGGGCAGAAGAAGGGAATGTTTTAAGGGCCCGTTTTTGGAGGTTCCCATGAAACTCAGCGCACCTATTTATATTTTGAAACAGAAAGCGAGAGACCTTAAGCGCTCTCGATCTATTTCCCATTCCGAGGCCCTTAACAGTATCGCCAGAGACGAAGGCTACAGTTCCTGGAGTCTGCTCCAGGCCAAGGCTGGTGATTTCGATCTGAAATCCAAAGAAGACATTCTTGAATTCCTCAATCCGGGCGACCTGCTTCTGATTGCGGCAAGGCCGGGCCAAGGGAAGACCAAACTGGCGTTGCAATTGCTACTGCAAACTTTGAAAAGGAAGACTCAAAGTTTCTTGTTCACCTTCGAATATACTCACCGGGATCTGACCTCGATATTGTCTGTTCTTGATCCGGATTATGAGCAAAATAGCAGCTTCCTTACCTTGGATTTCTCTGATGAAATTTGTTCTGATTATATAATGGAGGCCACGAAAAACAGCCTGCAAAAAGGGTCTCTGATTGTGATTGATTATCTTCAGCTTCTCGATCAGCAACGGCGCAACCCACCGCTTCAACAGCAAATCGAGGGCTTGAAGCAGTATGCCAGGGACAGGAAATGCATCATCGTCTGTATATCTCAGATCGACAGGACCTTCGACCAAACAGAATCTTTCAGGCCTGGCCTCGACGATGTACGTCTACCAAACCCGTTGGACTTGAGCTTGTTCAACAAGGCGCTGTTCATGCAGGATGAGCAGATTTACGTCTAAGTTCATTTTGCCTGGCTGATAAGAAGTCAATCCGCACTGGGAGGCGCATAGACAGTGGTAATCAGCTCCTTCCAGGCGGCATCCGTGGCGAAATCTGACGGGCGGGAGACTTTGTGGCCGCGCTTGGTCAGATCGTCGCAGAAGATGTCCGCAATCAGATCGGTGGACAGGTCGTTGCTGTGATCATCATAGGATTCCGCCATTGCCTCGTTCTTAAAGCAATAGGCCTTCCATAGAATGGAAATTCGCACCTCATCAAAATCGAAGGAGGCCAGTGTTTTCCCATCTTCATTCACCTGCCAGCGCTGATCTTCCATAAGCTCAAGCTTTGCATCGTAGCCAATGGCCTCATAAGTTTGCTGGTCTTTCTCTGGGCCGACACTGCCAACCCGATGATACATATATTCATTATCGGCGAGGACACAGCTGTTTGAGAAGGGCGGGCTTTCGGTCACGGACGGGGCGTCCAGCCCACGGGGCCAATATTCGAAATCGCCCCCTTCCCCGTCATAGAACCAGGTAATGGCGGAGGCGACCGGGATGGCCCATTCGTGAAACAGGCCCGAATAGCCCATGGGATCCAGCATCCAGCTTGGTACTTCACGGTTGTTGGCGCCGCGGAAGAACGGCAGATCCAAATGACACGGTGAGGATGGCGCCGGCAGGTTGAGGTTAGTCATCATGGCCAGGGGGCGAATAACCTCAGCATTGAAGGAGGTTTTTGCCGCCTCGATAAACCGTTCATTGTAGAAAAACGGCTCGGCCCCGTCGAAAACCACTTTACCGCCCAGCGCCCAGAAATTGCGAAACCATCCGGCGGAGGTTTCCCCCACATTGCGATGCACTGCAGAGAGGGTTTTATAAGGACTGCCGCGGCGGATCAGATCGAGAATTCCATCCGGATCGTCAAAAGCGGGATCCAGTTTTACGGGCGGGGCAAGGAGGTCTTTGGGGCGAGTTGCATATGTCATAATCTTTTCTTTTTTTTCGTTTTTCTTGCTTTTTCTTTCATTATGACAAATTCCACCCTAGGAGGCAAGATTTCCTGCCATCTCAACCCCCGACAAATTGCACGACGGTGTCGCGTTTGACGGCTATTCCGCCGGAGCCGCACTCGCGTGACCTTCGGGGGTCAATTTAGCGGGCAAAAGCAGGGCAGCCAGTGTTATCAGGCAGGCAACGGCGCCAACAACGATCATGATGGTCGAGAATCCACCGCCCGCTTCCAGAATATAGCGGGCCGCGAGCAGGGAAAGGGCGCCGATCACCAGATTGAGCATAAGCTTGATCGAGAGTATCTTCGCCCGCCACAGATCCGGTACATAACGGGAAATAATGGCATCTGTAATGGGGATCTGCCCAAACACGAAAGCCATGGCCGCGAGAGAGGCGAAAAACAGCGCCAAATTGGTCTGCAAAGCCATAAGACCGATCAGAACAGGCTGGGCAAGGGCCACCACCAACAGCACATTGCGGATATCCTTGCGGTCTATAAGCCGCCCGACCACCAACTGCGCAAAGGCAGCAAGAGCATAGACAAGGGCGGCGAGTAGACCGGTCGTCGCCACGCTTATGGAGACGTCCGGCATACTGACCTCAAACATTCGCGGAATAACAAAGGTCATGGTGCCGAAGACAAAGCCCCCTGCAGAGGTGACAAGCGCCACCGCCAGCAAGGCCCGCTTCCAGCCGCTGACGAAGCCAACCATGGCTTTTTCCCGCGATGTATCAGCGGGTGGCCGGACCCGGCCGCGCCGGACAAAGATCATAAAGGCAATGCCGATGGCGATGGCAATCACGCCCGGAACAATGAAGGCCAGCTGCCAGTTATACTGGGCCAGGATAAAGCCGGTAATCAGCGGGGCTGCGGCCACACCCATATTGCCCCAGACCCCATTGGCGCCAAGGCGCCATCCGATATTACCACCGCCCTGGATCACCATGGCAATGCCCACCGGATGATAGATGGCCGCGAAAATCCCAATAGCAGCCAACCCAATGCTCAACTGCACCGGATTTTGGGCAAAACTGGTAGCGATAGCGGATAGGCCAATGCCGACAAAAAACACCGTGATCATGCCGTTTCGTTGCCATTTATCGGCGATATGGGCAGCGAGCGGGGCACAGGCCCCGAAAAGAATGAGCGATGGAATGCCATAGGGGATCATTTCCGCATAGGCACCGTCTTCTGCCAGACCAAAGAACAGCCCGGCACTAAACGCTGCCTTGGCGAAGATCAGCATGAACAGATGGTCGACGAAATGACCAACATTCAAAAAGGCAAAACGGAGTCTTTGCGCGTTCACTCTTACTACCTCTGGGGGTTGCTCCGGCAAAAAGCTCCGGATTTACAGGGTGGGGATAAGTTTAGCATGAAAAAAGCCAGGCCTTCAAATAGCCATTGCAAATCCTACCGAAGCGCCTAAGATGAGCGCAACTCATCGGGGTGCCTGTAAGGCTGAGAGGTAGTTTTGCCGACCCGTAGAACCTGATCCGGCTAGAACCGGCGGAGGGAAATGGGGGCTGGTCGAACCTCTCTATTTGTGGCTTCACGCTCTTTCCTTCGCCTCTCGGGCGCGGAATGGAGCATTTTTGATGACTGATGACCTGTCCTATCTTCGCAAAATTCAAGAGCGACGGCCTGCCGTGCATTGTCTGACAAATACGGTCGTGCAGAACCTGACGGCCAATACGCTGCTTGCCGTCGGGGCCATTCCGTCCATGTCCTCCGATATCAGCGAGGTTTCCGATTTTGTGGAGCGCGCGGATGCCCTGCTGGTCAATCTTGGTACCTTGGATGCGGAGCGGAAAATAGCCATAGAGGCTGCCATTGAGAGGGCCAATTCCTGCGGACATCCCTGGATCCTTGATCCGGTACTTATCGACAGGGCCCCGGCCCGCCTCGCCTATGCGCGGGAACTGCTCAAGCTTGGCCCAGCGGTTGTGCGGGGCAATGCCGGTGAGATCGGTGTCCTTGATAATGACCCTCAAGCTCTGGCCCGCAAATGCGGTGCCGTGGTGGCTGTGACCGGCGAAACCGATCTCGTGTGTGATGGCGCGGAAAGCCGGGCGCTTGTTGGCGGGCATTCGCTCATGAGCCGGGTGACCGGGGTTGGCTGTGCTGGGACCGCTTTGATTGCCGCTTTTTGCGCCATGGCGCCAAAACAGGATCAATTGCAGGCCGTGGCGGAAGGTCTCGAGATCCTTGGTACCGCGGGGGAAAGGGCCGCAAAAGCCGCGCCGGGGCCCGGAACCTTTTCTGCCGAACTATTAGACCAGATCTACGACATCAGTAAGTCCAGTTAGAGGGAAAAAAGGACGATGACAATACAGAAATACACCCGCAGGGGCCTCATAAAAGGGGCCGGTGTTGCCGGCGCTGCCGCCGGTGCCAGCCTGCTCAGCACCCCCGCCATTGCCAGCGATATTATCGAGTGGAGCATGGTCACTTCCTGGCCAAAAGGCGCCCCCGGTGTGGGCATAACGGCGCAGCGGCTAGCCGACCGGATTACCGCCATGAGTGGCGGTCAGCTTAGGGTTAAGCTCTATGCGGCCGGGGAACTTGTCCCGGCTCTCGAGGTCTTCGGCGCCGTCGGCAACGGCACCGCCCAGATCGGCCATACCGCGTCGTTTTTCTGGCAGGGAAAAGCCAAAGCCAGCGTCTTCTTCACCACCGTCCCCTTCGGCCTCACCGCCCTAGAACACATGTCCTGGATCAACCAAGGTGGGGGGCAAGGGCTTTGGGATGATCTTTATGCGCCTTTTGGACTTAAACCCTTCATGGCGGGGAACACCGGCATCCAGATGGGCGGGTGGTTCAAGCAGGAGATCAACTCCCTCGATGACCTCAAAGGCCTGAAGATCCGAAGTGCCGGATTGGGCGGGGATCTGTATGAAGCCATGGGTGCGACAGCCGTTTTATTGCCGCCTGGAGACATTTTCTCCAGCCTTAGAAGCGGCGTTGTCGATGCTGCGGAATTTCTCGGCCCCTGGAGCGACCGCGCCTTCGGCTTCTATAAAGCGGCCCCCTATTATTACTGGCCCACCTTCAACAAGCCCAATGGCAGCGCCGAATGCCTCGTCAACAAAGCTGCCTATGAAGCCCTGAGCGACGACCTGCAAGCCGTTGTCCAGAATGCCTGCGCTGCCGAAAACGCTTTTGGCCTCTCAGAATCCGATTGGGAAAACACGCGCGCGTTGGCGGATCTTGTCTCGACCAAAAAAGCCATCATCAAGGAATTTCCGGCAGATGTCATTGCCAAGGCGAAATCCCTGACACCGGATATCATGGACAAGTTCGTCTGGGGCGATCCGGCGGCCGAAAAAATTCTCAGCGAATATCGCAAGGCGGTTAAGCTCTCCGAGAGCTGGTCACGGGTCGGCAGACAAGCCTTCCTGACAGCACGCGACGGATAAACGGTCCCGAAAATAAAGAAAATCATTTTTCTCCTCCTCGCCTGTCGATTTGGCAAGACATCATTCGTCTTATTTACATCCTGCAGATATTTTCATGCGAAAAGCAGGGCAAAAAACCAAATTAACAGGACGAGGAGGTCCTCATGCTAAACATATATGGGTTTCATCTGTCACAGCCTTCAAACGCTGTCCGGATGCTGGCCAACGCTCTTGGACTTGAGTTCGAGTATCATGAATTGAACGCGCCGGAGGGTGAACATCGCGCCCCGGAACATATAAAACGACATCCGGTCGGGAAAATGCCCGCAATCGAAGATGGGGATGTGACCCTCTTTGAAAGCACCGCCATAATGAAGTATCTTTGCAAAAAGGCGGGCTCTGATATGTATCCTGACGACTTGATTAAACAAGCCAAGATCGACCAATGGTGTTCATTCGTGTCAGTCCATGTTTATATGGCTTATGGCCGGGTCGTATTTAACCGCCTCCTGGCGCCGCAGCTCGGCTTCCCCGTTGATGAAACCTCCCTGGCGGCCGGAGAAGAATTTCTGGAGCGATTTTTACCGGCAATCGATCAGCAGCTCGGTAGCTCCAAGTATCTCGCCGGCGACAGCTTAAGTATTGCCGATATCCTGCTCCTGGCCACCATCGATCCGTCAGAGGCCGTCGGTATCGACCTCAAAAAATACCCCAACCTGATTGCCTGGCGCGAAGCCCTTGTACCACAGGCCTTCTATCAGGATGTTCATGCCTTTTTCGGACAAGCCGCCTAATCACAGCAAACACAACATAAAACAGGAGAACAACATGCAGTATTTACTTTTAATCTATAGCGCCGAGGGATCGGGTCCTGTCTATGAGACACCGGAATTCGGGAAGCTGATGGAAGGCTATATGGCCATGACCGAGGAAGCCAAGCAGAATAATGTTTTTGAGGGTGGAAACGCCTTGCAAGCGGTAGAAACGGCAACCTCCGTGCGGGTCCGTAATGGTAAGACAGAAACGATCGATGGTCCCTTTGCCGAAACCAAAGAGCAACTAGGTGGCTATTATCTTATGAATTGCAAGGATCTGGATGAAGCGCTTTACTACGCCTCAAAGATCCCAACAGCAGAATTTGGCACTATTGAGGTCAGACCGGTTTGGGAGCTGTAAGCCTCCAAAAACAGGACCGATATATGAAACAGGACAGCACCGCCAGGATCATCGAAGATGTGGTCCGCCAGGAATGGGGTCGGGTGCTGTCCATTCTCGTCAGCTACACACGGGATATGGAGCTGGCAGAAGATGTTATGCAAGAAGCATTGATCGCGGCACTCCAACATTGGGGCCCGCGAGGTATTCCAGAATCACCGAGAGCCTGGCTGCTGCAGACAGCCCGCCGAAAAGCCATCGACAGGCTTCGTCGAGATGCAAATTTTAGCCGTAAGCGCGCCGAGTATGAGCTGCTCTTGTCTTTGGAACAACAAGCCGGACTTAACGATACTGAAAACCATATGGATCAGGATATTCCAGATGAGCGATTGCGCTTGATATTTACCTGTTGCCATCCGGCACTGAGCGAAGGCGCTCGAATTGCTTTAACTTTGCGCACCTTGGGTGGTTTGACAACTGAAGAGATTGCCCGGGCCTTCCTTGTTTCAGAAGGAACCATGGCCCAGCGCCTTGTACGCGCCAAAAAGAAAATCAAGCTCGCCAATATTCCTTATGATATCCCCGGTCCAGAGCTACTGGCAGAGCGCGTTCAATCTGTATTTTCTGTTATATATTTGATCTATAACGAAGGATATGCGGTCACTTCAGGCGATACTCTCACTCGGGCGGATCTCTGCACCGAAGCTATTCGGCTGGCCCGTCTGCTGGTCAGATTGATGCCGGATGTTGCAGAAGCCGCTGGTCTCCTCTCCTTGCTGCTACTCCATGACTCACGAAGAACAGAACGGACGGATGATCAGGGGATGTTCATTGCCTTGATCGACCAGGATAGAAGCCGTTGGGATCGGGACCAAATTATTGAAGGGGTCAAAATTCTAAAAGCGGCGCTGGTTATGGGCCCGCCAGGACCTTATCAGATTCAGGCGGCAATCAGTGCCGTCCATGCGGAAGCTGAAAGTCATGAAGCGACGAACTGGCATGAAATTGCTCTTCTCTATGAAAAACTCTTTGAATATCAGCCGACGTCAATCGTTCAGCTCAACGCCGCTGTTGCCTTGTCTTTTGCCCAAGGGCCGGAAAAAGGACTAGAGATGCTGTCTGAGATTGTCTGTGATGGAACACTGGATGACTATCAGCCCTTTCATGCCGCCCTCGCCGATCTTTATCGCCGTGTCGGCAACAAACAAAAAGCCAGCGCGGCTTATGAACAGGCTATTTCCCTTTCCAACAATGTCGCCGAAAAGGAATTTCTCGAAAAACGCCTTCAGGAAATGGCTCGCTAACCCATATGTTTTCGACACCATTATGGAGTCAAAGATTTTGTTTTAGGAACCATAATGGCGGCAATTTAATAAAAATAGAAATTTCATGCTCCATAATGGTGCCGATATAATCTGACTTGACCGATTGTACTCTTACTTGCACTATCCTGCCCAAGTTGCGTTCGGATTGAGATCAGGAGCCCACATGTCTGTACAAAACATCCTTATCCTACTTGGGGCTCTTTTGGTGTTGGGTCTTGCCGGGACCTATATCGCCTTTCATTTTTTTTACATTTCCATTTATCAATTCCACCAAACCGTAACAACGCCGGAAGAAATCGGTTTTGATGGCGTAAAGGTCGTGGAATTTGTCTCTGAAGATGGAGAAAAAGTCGCGGCCTGGGTAAAAGCACCCGATCCAGGAAAGCCGGTTCTTTTCTACTTTATGGGCAATTGGTCCGCGATCGGTCCTGCAGCCGAGAGATTGAAGACTTTTACGGAAGATGGCTATGGCTTAGCAGCGTTGGTTTACAGAAGGTCAAGTGGTATGGGGGGCACTCCGTCCGAGGAGAATTTCGCTGCTGACGCCAGGTCTTTGTATGATCAATATAATGATCTAGCTGAAACCGACGTCCCGGCGACAATGCGATTTTCATACGGCTATAGCCTTGGCTCCGGTGTCGCAGCTCGCCTTGCCGAGGATCGTGAAGTTGGTGGCCTTATACTCGCAGCGGCCTTTGGCCGGTTTTGCGATTACTTTACCGGCAGGTATCGCGGTTTGCCTTTTTGCTATTTTATGTGGAAAGAGCGCTATGACTCAATCGATCGAATAACGAAAATAAACGCTCCGTTCTTGCTGGTACATGGTGAAAAGGATATTGCAATCAATGTTTCGTCAGCTGATCGTTTGTTTCAAGCCGCGATTGAACCAAAAAAGTATGTCAGATATCAGGATGGAACCCATCTGAATTTGCACGCTTTGGGCCTGATGGATGAGATGAAGGACTTTATGACGGATAACGCGTCGAGCAATTAAGTTAGTCGTCTAGCAAAGTGTGATTAAGCACGTCACCAATGGCACCGATCGTCGGGTCCTGCATCATATCGAAGTGATTGCAATTGAAGTCATAGACGGTAATTTCACCAGAAACAAGATTGTCCCAACCCAGATTCCTGCCAACTGCCAGAAACTCTGTTTTCACTTTAAGGGCACGCAGAATTACGATATCGCCATCATAAGGTTTCGGCTCATAATTGTGTTCCGCCTGGACGTAATTTGTCGTCATGCGATGCTCGATCAGTTCCGCCGGTATTCGCTCCCCTGCAGCTACATGATCTTCGACGACCTTGGTAAGATTGCTTTTCTTGAAAATTGCCTGAGCAATATAGTTCTCAATCTTGCGTTTTGGCCAGGACAGGACATCCTTTATGCCCCAATGACGAATTTCCCAAAGACGTCTTAGCAAACCGGGCGGGTCAATAAGAGCATCTGCAGAAAGAGTATCAAAGAGAATTATTTGATCCACGGTTTCGCCGGAAGCAACCAACTGTTGCGCCATTTCGTAGGCAATGTTTCCGCCTCCAGAGTATCCCCCGAGGGAATAGGGGCCCTCCGGCTGATGCTCCCTCACAGCTTTCAAATATGTCGCTGCCATTTCCTCGATGGTTTCGTCTATTTCAATGTCACCACTGGACCCCTTTGCCCGCAAAGCAAGGAAAGGCAAACGAGGATCTAGATAACTTGAAAGAGACCGGAAAGTGAGGACATCTCCACCTGCACCATGAACCAGGTATAACGGCTTTAATCCGTCTTCTCCTTTTGTAATCTGGACGAGCGGTGTCCATCCTTTCTTGGCAGGTTCGGAAACAGGCTGTTCTGAATCGCCGGATACCGTGCCTAAGTCAATCGCGCCTTCAGAAACAACAACTTCCGATAGCTGCCGTAAGGTTGGTGCCTCAAACAAGGTCGCCAGGGGCAAATCGGTTTCATATTCTTTACGGATTTTGGCAAAAAGCCGAACGGCGGCTAGCGAATGGCCGCCAAGATCAAAGAAATCGTCATCTGGTTGGGGTTGCTCGACGCCAAGAAGATCCCGCCAGAATTCAGCAATTTTCTGTTCGACGGCGTTTCCATAATCCGCGGTAAGGGCCTCCCCGTCCGACGCGGCAGCTTTTTTGCGGGGAGCGGCGCCACGCATCATTTCCCGGCGCAGATCCAAAATAGATGTCGGCGATACCAATGCTTGCCGGTTCTCTGAATTGAGCAACCGGGCAAAGATTTCCGGCGCCTCCGATGCCTTAATCCCTTGAGAGATTATCTTGTCAACCAGGGCACTCGAACCTTCGTCAGCTTCAAAACTACTGCCTTCAACCCGGCGCAGGGCAAATCCTTCCAGAATCATGACAGCGTTGCCTGTATCATCAAAGATAACAACATCAAAGCTGGCAAACCGCTTCGGTGTCTGCGCCACCATTTTTGCCTTCGATTTGAGGGATTTCGTCAAAGGCCCAAGGATTCGAATGCGCTCCACGGACATAGGTGCATAGAAGGCCCCTTCTGTTCCCACATCTGCTAACAGATTAAGACCTATGGTTGCCGCTTCGTCAGTCAGTCCAGGATGGGCGCAATAAACCTCGAGATCCGCGATAAACTCGTCCGCCAAACGGAAGTCTGCCTCAATCACGTCCGTACCCGTACGGATATCTCCAATATTGTCCCATCGAGGACCGAAATCGATCAGGTTTTCCTGAGAGTCGTGACCGCTTTTTTCAGACAAGCTTGTTTCACAAGGTTTCTGGAAGGTGGCTGGCAGTTCTTGGTCGCTTTTGCGTATTGTTTTGACAAGGGCGCGGCAATGTTCCGTCTGCGCGCCATCTGGTGTCGCCGCACTTTCGACCCGGAACTCATAGCCTTTGTCTTCCGGGATAAGGCTGACGGTTACATGGAGCCGTCTGTTATCTGGAAATGCCAAAGGGCTGGCCAGCGACAAAGACTGCATCTCCCAGGCTTTGCCCTCAAAAGCAGACGCCATGGCGGCTTGCACCATCTCAATATACCCTGTGCCTGGCAGAACCGGTACGCCACCAACGATATGCTCATTCAAGACCCAAAGAGCTTCGGGATCATAGAGAGTCGTGAAGCTTATGGTGCCATCTTCCGCAAACTGTTTAGGGCCGAGAAGAGGATGCGGGCCTTTGTCACTTCCCTCAATACCGCCATAGGCTCTGGACGCCATTCCGATATCCCGCCAGGCTCCCCAGGATATGGCTAATCCGTCTTCTCTTGAGGCTGCTAAAGATTCCAGATAGGCATTCGCGGCAACATAATCCACCTGGCCTGGAGGGGCCGTGATGACTGAGGTGGATGAAAATACCGCGAAGAAATCTATGGATCCGTCGGGCATCAGGGTTGATAGGTTTCTGCCGCCGTCCACTTTTGCAGACATGACACGGTGGGCGTCCTCCAGAGACTTCATCATCAAAGGGGCATCATCAATGATGCCTGCACCGTGGAACAATCCGGAAACCTCTCCGAACTTCTCCCGTATTTGATTGAGGGCTTTAGCAAGGGATTCTGTATCAGCGACATCTGCCGCTACTGTCAGCACCTCGCCTCCTGCAGCTGTAATATCGCGAATGGTCATGATAGCCCGCGCTTCGGACGACCCTGGCGTTTCCTTTACTATCTCGTCCCAATTTGATTGCTCCGGCATTGCCGTACGGCCAAGCAACGCTATTCGACCTTGTACCGTCTTGCCAAGATAATCCGCCAGCGCAAGACCAATCCCGCTCAGGCCGCCAGTAATTACATAGCAGCCGGACCGGCTAAGTTTTTTCGGAACTTCAGCCGTTACTTCTGTCTTCAAGGACGCAAGCTGTTCGGTGTATCGGGCGCCCTGACGATAGGCGATCCTGTCTTCCATGGCCCCGACGTCATGCTCTTCCAGCAACAACATGGCCATCCCTTTGAAATCCGCAGCTTCCTCAATATCAATATATTGTGTGGACAGGCCGGAGATTTCGCGCGGCGCGACCCGGACAGGACCCAGCAATGTCGCCAGTTCAGGATTTGTAACCGCTTCATCTTTGACGGATACCGAACCGGACCCGACGAAGGTCAAATGAATATTTTCGGCTGGGTCAGCCGATTGAATGGCACGTGTCAGACAGAAACCACTATCAAAAAGGCAGTCCTGTGATCCGGGTCTCATCTCTCCCAAAGCCCAGTGATGAGAGATATGTGTCGGCTGTTTCGGGAACTTCGCTAGCAATTCCTCATAGTCTTCAGAAACACCAGGCCGGACACGATACGCCTGTTCCCCCACAGAAAATTCGCTGCCTGGACGAACCACATAGCACACACAATCCCGGCTTTTTAGCTCCTGTATCAGCGCTTCTGAAAGCGGATCGTCTCCGTGAAATACGAGCCAGACCTGATTTCTTACTGGAGATTCCGGTGGAAGCGGCGCATCGACCCAATGCAGGGTCTGATACCAGTCTTCTGGATTTTCAGCCCGTTTCAACTCGACAGGATGCGAGATTGCAGTCTCTTCAGCCTGCTTTGCACCCGTCCCCGGCTCAATCCAATGCCGCTCTTTGGCGAAGGCGTATGTTGGCAGGGAAACCTTCTGCCCGCTATTGGCACCCGGTAGCTTACTCCAATCAAGCTTCCCACCATGGGCCCAAATAGCGCCCGCCGTTGTCAGAGCGACAACATAGTCGTCTTCAGTGTCCTTTGGCAGACGCCCTGACGCCAAAACCGCCAACGGACTATTTTCAGCTTCGCTCATCTGGGTGAGCGGTCCCAGTGTCTGTCCCGGTCCAACTTCAAGGATGATCTGGTTTGGTTTTTTCAAAATAGTCTCGACCGCATCCGCAAATAGTACGGTGTGCCGCAAGTGATTTACCCAATAGTCGATGGTTTCAAAATCACCTTCATCAGCCCAGTCTCCGCGCAAACTGGATACAAAGGGAATTTCCGGCGCTTTAAGACTGACATCCTGAATTCCGCCACGAAAATTATCCAGCTGATCATCAAGGATTCGGCTATGGGCGGCAACATTGATGCGAACCCGTGTCGGCTCATACTCGGTTCCTGCAAGGCGGCTTTCCAATGCGTCTATTTCAGAAACTTCTCCTGAAACTACGCATAAGTCCCTGGCGTTCAACGCGGCGATATCAAGGCTATCCCCCACCAGCTCGAGAGTTTTGTCACGACTGGCAGGAATAACGCTCATAGCGCCGGCCGCAGCTGCATCCATGACCTTACCACGCCAGGTGACAATTTTAAGGGCATCGCGAACAGACATGACATTGGCGATTGCCGCTGCAGCATATTCACCGGCACTATGCCCAAAAACCGCCGAAGGTTCTATTCCCCAACCCTGCCACATTCGGGCGTAGGCGTATTCGAGAATAAACAGAGCCGGGATGGCGTATCCGGACATTTCGAGCTTCTCGCGAGCCGCATCATCGGTCAACGCGCGCTCAAACATCATCATTCTCAGATCTGCTGGGGCATCGTCCGGCATTTGCGAAAAGCAATCATCTACGGCGGCCTTGAAGGTCTCAGAGCTCTCCAGCAAACCTGCGCCAGCACCCGGATATTGAGCCCCGCCTCCGGGAAACATGAAAACGACATCCGGGTTACCCTTGGGAGCGGTCCCTTTCGCAACTCTAGACGATAGCTGGCCAGACATGGCCTCGCTCAGACTGCTGCCATCCTTTGCTACTACTGCCATCCGAGAGTTAAACTCCCGGCGACCATGTTTCAATGTGTAGGCAGCATCGGCAAGTACTGGTAGCTCTTCATTGTCGTCCAGAAATCCACACCATTTCTGCCGCAGCCCTTCGAGGGTATCTGGTGTCCGTGCTGAAAAAGGTAGAATACGCCAAATATCCTCATGGACAGTTTTTGGTCGGAGCGGAGCTTCTTCGACAATCGCATGCGCATTGGTTCCGCCGACGCCAAGAGAATTTACAGCTGCCCGGCGTGGAGCTTCCTGCCGCGGCCAGGGCTGGGACTTATCGACTACATAAAATGGACTGGACGCAATATCAAAGCGTTCATTCGGCGTTTCGTAATGCAGAGATGCCGGAATGGTTTCATGACGCAAGGATTCAACAACCTTGATCAAACTCACCGTACCAGCGGCAGTATCCAGATGACCGACATTGGTTTTTACGGAGCCGATGCCGCAAAATCCGGTTCCGCCCGCCTCGTATACCTGCGATAACGCCGCCAGCTCGATAGGATCCCCGACGGGAGTTCCAGTTCCATGAGCCTCCACATAGGTCACCGTGTCGGCATCCACGCCGGCAATCGCGAGGGCTTCTGCCGCTGCTTCCGCCTGTCCATCGACACTGGGCGCCAGATAACCGGCTTTTTGCGCGCCATCATTATTTACCGCAGAACCTAACAGAACTGCTCGTATGTCA
This sequence comes from Pseudomonadota bacterium, assembly GCA_024743055.1. Classification (GTDB taxonomy): domain Bacteria; phylum Pseudomonadota; class Alphaproteobacteria; order Sneathiellales; family Sneathiellaceae; genus Sneathiella. The sequence continues at coordinate 244,781 of JANSXH010000003.1, read as the reverse complement.
TCGCCGTCGGCGATCGCGTCTTCGAGACGCCGTAAAATAACGACAGCAGCGCCGGATCCAAAAACCGTGCCTTGACTATCATTGTCAAATGCCCGACAGCGACCATCTGGCGATAGAATTTCACCCCCCGCAAACTTGTATCCGTGGCGATGCGGCAATTCTATGGTGACCCCACCGGCCAAGGCCATATCGCATTCCATCGACAATAGGCTTGCCGCCGCCTGGTGAACCGCGACCAAAGAAGTAGAGCAGGCCGTCTGCACATTGACGGATGGACCCTGAAGATTCAGGAGATAAGAGAGCCGTGTTGTCAGAAAATCCTTGTCATTACCTGTATGACGGAGCAGAAACATGCCAATTTCTTCAACCAGGTCAGGATTTGTCAGAAGATTGAAGGGCATGTACGCCTGCATGCCGGATCCCGCAAAGACGCCTACTCTGCCGTCAAAATTCTCCGGCATATGACCCGCGTCCTCAAAAGCCTCCCAGGAGACCTCTAGGAAATGGCGATGCTGCGGATCCAGGATAGACGCTTCTCGCGGCGAAAAGCCGAAAAAACCGGCATCAAAACATTCCATATCCGGTACATAATTAGCCGCGCGAACATAGGCCGGGTCTGCCAACTCCGCCTGGCTGACCCCTTCTGCCAACAGCTCTTCTTCGGTGAACCAGCGGGTTCCCATGCGTTCGCTGGCAATCAGCCGCCAAAATTGATCAACAGTGCGCGCAGACGGAAACCTTCCTGCCATTCCAACAATGGCAATCTTTTCGGAAGCTCCTGTCTCTATCGCGCTGTCAGTCATGTTTCCCAATTATGCTGCTACTTTATTCTCGGATGTTTCCAAGCACTAGCTTGCCGAGCATTTTGTCAAAAAATACTATTATTGTACAGATGTCCCGGTCCTTTGGGCGAGACGGCTCCTTCTCGCAGCCGCACGCTGGGCTCCGCGCATGGCAGCGGTGTTTTGAGTCTCGCTTTTTTCGCCATCAATATGGCCAGCCAAAGCTTGAATGGTTGAAAACCTAAACATGTCTGTGATGGCCACTTCTTTGTCAAACAGCTCCTTCAGCCGGCGTTGTACCTGCACCACAAGTAAGGAATGCCCGCCTAGATCAAAGAAGTTATCGGTTACGCCGACTTCCGACATGCCCAATGCTTCACACCATATTTTGGAAATTGCCGCCTCTGTATCGCTGCTGGCCGTCTCGGTTGAGGCGGCGCTCTGCGCTTTTGGTTGCGGCAGGGCCTTGCGATCAATCTTCCCGTTTGGTGTTTCAGGCATTACCTCAAGGGCGACGACCTGTGAAGGAGTCATGAATTCTGGTAAGAGGTCTGCAAGCTGTTTGCGAATTTCCGTAGGCTCAATGCGATGACCTGGCGCAGCAGTTGCAAAGGCAACGAGGCGTTTATCACTGGACCCGCTTTCAAATACGGTGACCGCAGCATCCTTTACCTGATCGAGAGATCCAAGAGCCGCTTCAATTTCACCAAGTTCTATGCGATGACCGCGAACTTTGACCTGGTTATCCATCCGTCCATGGAATTCCAGACGCCCTTCCGGCATATGCCGAACCAGGTCGCCGGTGCGATAGACCAAGCCGTCTGGAGAATCGAGAAATCTCTCAGCAGACAATTCAGCCCGGTTCCAGTAACCGTCAGCAACTCCAACACCACCGATCCAAAGCTCACCGGCAACACCGGAGGGAAGAATCTGACCATGAGTATTGCGTACCGTATAGACCGTATTGGCGATTGCTTCTCCCAAGGGAATGGTTTCTTCAACCGTATCGAGCCGGGCAACGGAAGACCAGACAGCTGTTTCAGTTGTGCCATACATATTGAGCAGGGCGCCATCAAGATTCTTGCGAAGGTTCCGTGCGAGATCCGGCGGAAAGCCCTCTCCACCGACCATCATTACATCCAATTTTCCGAGGGCTGTCCGGCCTGCTTCTTCGGCGACCAGGAATGACGCCATAGAAGGCGTGCATTGGAAATGGGTTATGTCCTGCTCGACAATCTGCTCCGCGACAGAAGCCTGACGGGCAACACCACCTTCGGCAATGAGATTGTTTTTAAGTTCATTGATGTATTTCAGATGCTCCATCACGAGATCTGTATCGACACCAAAGTCGATCAGGCAGCCAATCTCATCGACACCCATCTTTGCGATTTCACGAACAAGTTCCTGACAGCTCTCCGGTGTACCAAACAGACCGCTCGTCTGATAATACCGCTCGAAAGCATGGGTCAAAAGGGCATCCGTTTCTTCATCTGTCAGCTCTTGCTTCTCAAAAACCTCTTGCGGCGTCATGCCGGTAGAGTCTGCCTTTTGCTTGAATGTTGGAGAACTCCAGGATGCACGGCGCAAGAGATCAACCGAGCTCTTCAGATATTGCTTCATCGGATCGCGGACCGTCTCACGGACGTGATCTTCATCCTCGCCGACAAATGTATGTAGCATCAGGGACACCTTGCCCATTCCAGGATGTCCGGCTTCCTGCCAGGCAACCCGATAGGCGCGGATTTTTTCGGCAACATCTTCAAATTTCTGGCCGAGCAGATGGGTTAGGACATAGCATCCCTTTTCAGCTGCCGCCGCAAAGGTTTCCGGGTTTCCAGCTGCGGTGATCCAGAGAGGAATTTCTCCGTTTACCGGTCGCGGCAAGGTTGTCACTTCAATCTCTTCACCCTTGTGATTAGGGAAAGACACCGACTCACCGCGCCAAAGCTTACGCAACAAATCAATACCGTCCAGCATAACGTCCTTACGGTCGTCAAAGTTCTGGGGGTTAAGAATGAAATCATTGGGTTGCCAGCCGCTGGCGATGGCAATACCAGCCCGGCCGTTCGAGATGTTATCGACTAGAGCCCAGTCTTCTGCTGCCCGAACAGGATGATGCAATGGTAATACATAGGATCCCGCCCGTACGTCGACATTTTCTGTGATTGAGGCAACGGCAGCGGAGCTGATTGTCGGATTCGGATATAAGCCGCCGAAGGCATGAAAATGCCGCTCCGGTGTCCATACAGCCTCAAAGCCGTTTTCATCAGCAAATTTTGCGCCTTGAAGTAAAAGCCGATAGGCTTCCGGTCCCGTTCCAGACACTTCCGAGGCAAAGTAGAACAGGCTGAAGCCCGGCACCGCCATGGAAGAGGCCCCATCCGTTTGCAGAACGATCGTATATCCGCGAGCAAGGGTCCAGAAAATTTCCAGAACCGAAATATCGAAAGAGACAGAAGTAATCGCCAGCAAACGTACTTTTCCATCTGCGGGGACCGTCAAATCCATACCGGTGAAGAAATTCACCAGATTGCGATGGGTTACCATAACACCTTTCGGAATTCCCGTGGATCCTGAAGTGTACATCAGATAGGCAAGTTCTTTCGGATCCCCTTTTGGTGCCGCAAATCCTTCCCCTTTGGCATCCGGATAGATTGTCTTGCTTGGATCTATGCGGAACTTAAACTCTGTTTTGGGGCTGGCCACAATAATCGGCGTAGCGCTGTCTTCAATCATGAAGCTAACCCGTTCCGCTGGATAAGACGGATCAAGAGGTAGATAAGCTGCCCCGGTCTTAAGAATTGCCAGCATGGAAATAACTAGATCAGCGGATCGCTCCAGACATAAGCCAATCACGGTACCAGGTCCGGCACCACGCGCCATCAGGGCCGCAGCAAGAATATCGGTGCGCTCATCCAGCTGTTTATAGGTGAGAACTTCTCCGTCTGCTTCTAGAGCGGAGACATCGGGCGTTTTCGCGACCTGCAGTTCAAACGCTTCATGAACCCGCAGATCATCAGGATAATCGATGCCCATGCATGACATGTCCGTATTGCCGGTAACCGGCTCGCTCAGCAGCAACTCTGTGAGTTTTGTCTCTGAGCCTGCAGCAAAAGCAGACAGGAAGAACCCGAGATCTGATCCCATTGCAGCGAAGATATCTTTTGAATAAAGGCCGGTCCGGGCAATCAGACGAAGACCTGTCGAGCTATGCGCAAGGATCAGGTTGCGACCGGCAAGAAGAACATCATCCTCTGCCTCGCCTTCACAAACGGCCGTCGTCAAGGTCTCTAGTGCTGCGTCACGTGCGGCCGGGTCTGATATGCGCGACACAAGATCAATGGACCTGGGACCTGCAGCTTCCCCAACTGCTACGCTATCAGTAAATGCCTCTGTAAAATCTGCTGCCGTTTGGGAAGCAGAAATGGTCATGGTGACCAGTTGATCCTTGGCAACGACAGGATGAGAAGGCGCCTCTCCAAAGCTTACAGCAATGGAAACTGTTTCAGCTCCGTTAAGGAGGCCGATCCAGGCCATAAAACCGGCAGCGGCCTGTTGCGAAGTAAGAGATCCATTGACAGGTACAGGAATTTTAACCGCGCCTATCGCCATATCGCGATTAGAAGGATACGGGGACTGGGCCGGCTGCAATTGATTGATCTGGCTCTGCCAATAGGCCTCTGCCTTGGCAGCAGCGGTGGCAAGATCTGCTGGAACAGGATCAAGCGCCGGAAGAACGGAGCCTTTCGCAAGCCCTAAGGCATTAGGCCGGACAGGCGCACCTTTTTCGTCCGTAAGACCCGTTAAGGCATAATCTTTGTCTGTGCCGCTTACCGAAAGGCTTTGATCACCGAGTGAAACGACCTCACCCACAGTTGCCGTAGAAGTCTTCTCGATAAGGGCCAGCGACCCAACAAATACCATTTCTTGACCGGTCCAGAATTTCGCACGCCCAAGCGGGTTCAGATAATCACCAAAATCCAAACCACGAACCAATGCGGAAACTTCTGCTGAAGGGGTGGAAAAATCTAACAGACCAAGGTTTTTTGGCCTTTTGAGTGCGTCATAAAATGTTTTTTCACCAGATTGCTCTTGTGGCGCTAGGCTGTCATCTTTCAGATCCCTAATCAGTTCCTTGAAGGAGTCCAGACCCGCCTCATAGCATTTGGCGTTCAGTGTCATGGATGTTTCATCAGGTGCGATATCGACCTGTTTGGACTTCAGAATACGACCGGCATCGGTTGTGTCTAAAAATTCATGCCAAGTGACAGCATGGCGTTCTTCACCCTGCATGATCGCCCAAGAGGTAACATTTACACCTGCATAGACTGGCAAAGGTCCATCAAAAAAATTAACAGCCAAGCGGGAGGCCTGAACTGGAAGGTCATGTGGAAGTATTTTGACGTTTACGACGCTGAACAGATAGTCAAATCTAAGATCCGACAGCTCGTTGTCTTGAGGAGACTGAAATACAGGGATACCTTCAGATTTTGCCCAGTCCCGTATCATCGGGGTACTGCTCAAAACGCCGGCTATCTCTCCACCTATATCACGGAACTCTTCCGCGCATTGAATGAGGAGCGTTCCTTCACCAACAAATAATCCGTTCATACTTTAAAACAGTCCTTATGAGAGAGGATATACCTGTAAGACCCAACAAGTAGATTAACTATAAATACGACCTCTTTATTATCCCTTAACAAAACCCCAATTCGAAAGAATTTTTTTATAACTGACTGCGAGAAGTTCGGTTAAACAACTGAAGTTATATTCCAGTTCATTAAGGCTAAAAGTTTTATTTCTTTCAATGGATTAAAATATTTACAAAATCATCCAACGTATTTGACTTCGATCAACAACCAGTGACTAAATACTAAACTCGCTGTTGATTGAAATGATAGCGTATGTCGCTAAATTATTCTAATTGAATGTTTTATGTGTAAGGTCCAGAAGCCGTTATTCTTTCGACCGGCTTTTTAGTTCAACATTTTTCTGTTTTTGTGTGTTGGATTATTTCGGTTCTTCTTAAACGGAAATTCACAAGCGAAATAGCGCTGCAGGCAGCATCCGTGTCGGCGCCACCTGCTTTTCGGTCATGCGCTGACCTATTATCAATCCGCTGTTGGTATATCCTGGGTGAAATTTGGGACATGATATCCCTTCTGTACGGCGGGCCGTGCCGCAATTCTGTTGTACCAGGCCTTCACGTTCGGATAGTCATCTAGATCAATAGTCTGCCATTCAAACCTTGATATCCAGGGCCAGGAGGCGATATCCGCAAGGCTGTATCCGCCGGTAATATAATCCTGTCCTTCAAGCTGCTTGTTAAGCACCCCGTAGAGACGCTTTGCTTCCTTGAGATAACGCTCCTCGGCATAAGGAGCTTTGCCCGGATTGAATTTAGTGAAATGATGAACCTGACCGCACATCGGTCCCAGCCCTCCAATCTGCCACATAATCCATTCCATCATCTCCCAGTAGGAATGTTCCTCCGCCGGGACCAGGTTAGTACCCGCTTTCTTCGCCAAGTACAACATGATGGAACCTGACTCAGCCATTCGGATTCCTGTTTCATGATCATAAATAGCAGGGATTTTTCCGTTCGGAGCAATCGCTCGAAATGCCGGCTCGTCCTGCTCTCCTTCGGTGATATTTATGGGCTTCACCGTATAATCGAGCCCTAGCTCCTCAAGCAGAATAGACACCTTGCGGCCGTTTGGAGTATTCCAAGTATAAAAATCGATCATCTATCTACTTTCTTACTGTTTGTATGGGGGAGTTCTTGTAAAGGTCAGACACTTCTCAACTGGTTGGGTGATCAGCTTCACCTTGCGCACGGGCGCCTGAAAGCGTCTTCTCAGGGGTTAGGACTTCTGGATCGACTATCATTTCAAGAATAGCCGGTTTACCGCTGGCCAAAGCCCTATCAAAAGCATCTGCAAAATCTTCCGTTCTAACGACCTTTTCACCATAAGCCCCATATGCTTCCGCAAGGGCGGCAAAATCTGGATTGGAAAGGCTGGTTGCATAGACGCGGGACGGATATCCATGCTCCTGATGCATCCGTATGGTCCCCAACATCCCGTTATTAACAATTATGAAAATGACCGGCGCGTTGAACTGCATGGCCGTTGCCAGTTCCTGTCCGAGCATCATGAAACACCCGTCGCCATTAAAGCTAACTACTGTTCTTTCCGGAGCGGTAAGTTTAGCGCTGATTGCTGCGGGAACACTATACCCCATGGCGCCGCTTGTAGGCGCGAGTTGTGTTCTAAAGGATTTATGCTGGAAGAACCGATGAGCCCAAACTGTATAGTTTCCAGCTCCTGCAGTAACGATGGCATCTTCAGGAAGCCTACTGTTCAAGTAACTGACAATCTTCCCCATATTGACGGGGCCAGGCACTTCTGTCGGCTTGATCCTCTCCAGATAATCACTATGAGCAGAGGCAACCCAGCTTTCCCGGTCTGGCGATATTGAGGGGTTGAGCGCCTTGGCCAGCTTGGCAAATTCACGCATTGTCGCGTTGACAGCCAGGTCGGGGAGGAAGACCCGCCCAAGTTCTTCAATTCCTGGATGGACATGCACCATCTTCTGTGAGGGCTCTGGCAAATCCAGCAGACTATAGCCCTGTGTCGTCATTTCCCCCAGGCGTGGCCCAACTACCAGCAACAAGTCGCTCTGGCGAATCCGCTCCGCCAGCTTCGGGTTGACGGCAATGCCAACATCACCGGCATAGTTCGGATGTCGGTTATCAAAACAGTCCTGGGATCGAAGGGAAACACCGACGGGAATACCATTAGCCTCTGCAAACTCCTGGATGTTGTTGACAGCGGCTTGTGACCAGGTCGCACCCCCGACAATCATAAACGGCTTCTCCGCCTCTTCTAACAGTTCCGAGAGATCCGACATCACTGAAGCGGAAGGCGCAATGGCCGGTGCTAAGGCAGGACGGGAGATATCGGCAACAGCGGCGATATCAGTTAGCATATCTTCCGGCAGAGCCAGAACCACTGGACCAGGGCGCCCTGACAGGGCCGTATGATAGGCGCGGCTGATATATTCCGGAATGCGCCGGACATCATCAATTTGCGCCACCCATTTCGCCATTTCGCCAAAGACCCGCCTATAATCCATCTCCTGAAAAGCTTCCCGGTCGACCATATCCCGCGCCACCTGGCCGATAAACATGATCATTGGCGTGCTGTCCTGAAATGCCGTATGCAAGCCGATAGAGGCATTAGTTGCCCCCGGCCCCCGGGTCACCATACAGATACCAGGCCGACCTGTTAGCTTGCCATAGGCTTCCGCCATGTTGGCGGCCCCGCCTTCATGGCGGGTATTGATCATACGGATCTTGTTGGCATGGTTATAGAGGCCGTCAATTACATCTATATAGCTTTCGCCCGGAACACAAAAGACCATGTCAGCGCCTTGTATTGCGAGCTGATCCGCAAGGATTTGACCTCCCGATCTTTCCTTTAACGTTCCGGACATTTGTCTTCCTCTTTCATCGGCCTGTTTTTTCGCCCGCACCCGGACATTTTTATTTTTTACAGTTCCGTCGTATCAGAAGCGAAGGATCAGGTCCATGTTTGTCGTTACAAAGAGGGGGCTTGCTCCTGAACAATTCCTCAGGTAAATCCGGATCAGCAAAAAACACGCCGCCCGACAGGACGGCGTGTTTTTTTCCTAAGGGACTTGTCTTTGCCCCGAACTTATTTTCGCAATGTTATGCCACAGCTTTCACCAGGCTACATGCCTGGCTGATTTGCTCAATATGTCGGTGGTCTGTTCCGCAACAACCACCCAGAATGTTGATATGCCCGTGCTGCTCCAGGAGTTCCCTATATTGGCGTCCGAGTTCAAGCGGATCGCCACAATCAAGTTCCGTTGCATTGTCCAACTCTTCATGACTGCAGCTCGAAGCGTTGGCGCGAATTCCTTTAATCCTGGTAATCCAAGTACCGTTCGCCAACAATGCATCCTCGAAATGAGTTGGATGCGCGCAGTTAATCATGAAATAGGAGGCGTAGCCCTCTGTCGCAGCATCGACTTCCATGATCGCATCTCGCAACTCCTGACCAGACGGAAGGTGTCCATCGGTTTCAACCGTGAAGGCAATAGCAACAGGCAGGGAAGCCGCCTCCGCCGCCGAAACAATCCCAATCGCCTCGTGGGTATTTGTCATTGTTACGGCAGTGACCATATCCACTTCGGTGCCTGCGAAGGTATCGATTTGCTCTGAGTGATAAGATTTCGCTTCTTCAACCGACATTAGTTCTCCAGCGACATACCCGTCCCCCCGCGGTCCAATGACACCATTGAGCACAATGGGAGCCGCGTCGGTCTCAAACTGGTTGCGAAGACGCACAAGCATATTAACAGACTGCTGGTTTGCCGCCGCAAGCTCATCCTGTGAATATCCAAGTTTTTGCGCCCAGTCCGCGTTGGCCCGCCAGGTGGCAGTATCAAGTATAAAGCCCCTTCCTGTCTCGGCCGCAATTTTAAGATATGGTTTGTAGTAAGATTCCAATGCCAGGCCGCCAAAGGTATCTTGCAACAAATCAAAGGCAGCAAAATGGGGAAGATCAATATTTTCATGGAAGACCAGGGTTGTCTCCAAGCCTCCATCTGTCAGGAACAGGCTGGGTTTCAATTGGGGTAGGTCGTTTCTATATTTGCTCATCGTCACGTTCTCTCTCATTATGATAGACTTAATCGATCGGCTCTCCGCTCGATTTGGTGACGGCATATCTAGCTGAAAGGGTGTGAAAGCAGCCCTGCGGCAAGCGTGAAAAAAACGTCCAACCGCTATCCAAAAGCGTGATTTTTGTGGTAAAAACGCGCAATTCGTCCAAAACACCTGATTTTTGTGAGATCCATGCCGGAAAAAGTTGAAATCAGATTGTTCGGTGACACCGGTTTATTGTCGGGCAATTCACATCTTTTGCGCACCCGCAAAAGCGCACTCGTAGTCGCCTATCTTGCCTTTCATCTTGATCAGAAAGTTCCCAGAGAACGATTACGCCGGCTCCTTTGGAGCGACCGCGCCGATGAACAGGCAGCGGGAAGTTTGCGCAGAGCATTAGTTGATATCCGCAAGGCTTTTTTGGAGGAAGATGCCGCAACCGCCTTTGAAGTTGATACGCAAAGTCTGTGTCTGAAAGAAAGTGTGGTGTCCTCTGACGTCGTAATCTTTGAGCAACTTCTAGCGGCAGGAGATGAAGCGTCCCTGGCCCAAGCAGCTGATATATATAAGGGGGACCTTCTGTCCGGAATAGATATCCCGGACGATGCCTTTGAAGAATGGGCCGGAAATGAGCGGCGGCGCCTAAATGCCAGCGCAAGCCATCTGGTGGAGCAACTGTCCCTGTTGGCGACATCCGAAACAAGTTTTCAAAATGCGATCTCCCTTGCCACTCGCCTCTTGGCGAGTGATCGAACGAATGAGGAAGCCCATCGCAGCCTGATCCGTATATACCTGAAACAAGGACGCAGCACGGCTGCTGCAAAACAATTTTCAAGTTGCGAGGCTGCTTTGAAAGAAGAGCTTGGCGTGGCTCCGGAAGAACAAACCGTCTTGCTGATCCGGTCAGCACCTGAAGAGGCAGGGTCATTAACAGCTTCGGATACAGTTTCGCGACATCAGAAGTACCCACGAGAAGCAAGTCCTGCACAGACAACGCTTTCTAAGACACATCGGAACTCCTGGATTGTGGCAGTTGCGCTATGTGCCTGCCTCGGGATTATCGGAGCCTTGTTTTTCTGGCCGGATCAGAGCGCCCAAAGCGAAGAGCCTGCTTCACTCGAGCGCATGGCGTTTCCTCTGCCAGAAAAACCGTCGATCGCCGTGCTGCCTTTGGTCAATCTCAGCAATGATCCCGGCCAGGAACGATATGTCGACGGCCTGACCAATGACATTATCACTGATCTTTCCAGATTTGGCGATCTCGCCGTTATTGCTGCCTATTCCACATTTGGATACAAGGGCCAGACTGTTGGCATCCAGACCGTCGCGGAGCAGCTTGGAGTTCATTATGTTCTGAAAGGCAGTGTCCAGAAGGAAGGGAATAAGTTCCGGCTGAACGCCCAGCTTATTGATGCTCTCTCCGGAAAACATCTCTGGGCCGAGCGATATTCGGTTGAATCAGACGACATCTTTGGCCTGCAGGATGAATTGACAAAAAAAGTGGCCTTTGCGATCGCCGGACTTGGTGGCAGCGTCGTTCATGACAGATTGTCCCTCGCCAAGCAAAAGCGCAAAGTCGATCTGACGGCTTACGATTATTTCCTGCTTGCCAGTGAAGCCCGCTTCAATCTCACCCCTGAGAATATCACCAATGCGGGAGAGCTCTGTGAAAAGGCAGCAGAACTTGATCCACAATTTTCGCGGGCCTATATGTGTATCGCCTTCGCCAAATATCTCGGTTGGCTTTATGGATGGATTGAAGATCCCGATACGGCATTGAAAACCGGCTTCGCAGCCGCCAAGCAGGCCGTCGCCCTCGACCGGTCTGAAGCCGAAGCCCACTGGATCCTGGCTGACTATTATCAGATCACTGGTCAGATCGAGGAAGCGATAGACTCCTACAAGACGGCTCTCGCACTTAACCCCAACCATGCCGATGTGATGGCGGAATGGGGCTGGAACATGATTTTTTTGACCGGTGATGCACCAGAGGGCGTTAAAACCGTCAAACAGGCAATGCGGCTAAACCCCTACCATGCGGAATGGTATCGACATGGCCTCGGAAATGCACAATATGCCGCCGGTCAGTATGAAGATGCCATCGCCACCCTGAAAACCATTGAAACACATGTGTTGGACAGTCGCGTCGCTTTTGCCGGAAGCTATGCTCAGCTTGGCCAAATGAAAGAAGCTGAAGAGCAAAAGGCTTTTATCCTGGGCCTACAACCCGATTTCAGCATTGCGGAATGGTTGGTTCGGCACGGTGTGACTGAAGATGCAAATGTCGCGAAGCACTTCCGAGAGGGACTTGAAAAAGCAGGCTTGTCGGACGGTCCTGCCGGCTGAGCAAGACCGTCCTGAACTTATATAAAGCTAACCACCTGGGCCTGGCCTCATATTTTCTGGCAAGAAAGTTGCCAATTCCGGCACGAAAATCAAAACGAACACCATCAGCACCATGATCAAAAACATGGGGATCGCTGCCTTGGCGATGAAATTCATTTCGTAATCTGTCATGCCCTGCAGCACAAACAGGTTGAACCCGATCGGCGGCGTAATTTGGGCCATTTCTACAACAACAACAATGAAGATCCCGAACCAGATCAAATCAATTCCGGCCTGTCTGATCATCGGTTCGACCACAGCCATGGTCAAAACAACGGAGGAAATTCCATCCAGGAAGCAACCGAGAATGATATAGAAAACCAGCAAGACCATCAGAAGCTCAAAGCGTGAAAGCTCGAGAGACGCGATCAAGTCAGCCAAGCCGCGCGGCAGTCCAGTAAAGCCCATGGACAAAGACAAGAAGGACGCACCGGCCAGGATCAGCGCGATCATTGCTGACGTCCGGGTCGCTCCCATCAGGCTTTCTGAAAAAGTACTCCAGTTGAGAGATTTCTGGCTTGCCGCCAGAATAAGAGATCCAACTACCCCGAACGCGGCGGCTTCCGTCGCCGTCGCGATACCCAAATACATGGAGCCAATGACCACAAGAATAAGCAACAGCACCGGGATCAGGAATCTCGAGTTCTTTACCTTCTGTGCAAAGCTAAGCTTCGGTTCCTCAGCCGGATTGAATTTCGACGAAAATTTCGAATAAAGCGCCACATAAGCCATGAACATGAAAGCCAGAAACAGACCAGGCAAAATACCTGCCATAAACAGTTTGGTGATACTTTCATTTATAGTTACGCCATAAACGATGAGGGTCAGAGACGGTGGGATCATTAGCCCGAGGGTCGCCGCGCCCGCTAGGGTGCCGATGACCAGAGTCTCCGGATATTGCCGCTTTCGAAGCTCCGGTATGGACATCTTGCCGACTGTTGTAAGGGTAGCCGCGGATGAGCCGGAAACGGCGGCAAAAATCGTGCAACCGACAATATTCGTATGAACAAGGCCACCTGGAAGGCGCGCCATCCACGGGGCAAGCCCTCGGAACATGTCTTCCGACAATCGCGTTCGATAGAGTATCTCTCCCATCCAGATAAACAGCGGCAAAGCTGTCAGAGTCCAACTTGATGAACTTGACCAAATGGTAGTAATCATTGTGTCGCCGGCAGGACGAGCGGTGAAAAGTTCAATGCCTATAAAGGCAACACCAAGGAGGGCTAACCCGACCCAAATACCGGTTCCCAGAAACAGGAACAGGATAAATAGAAACAGGGCAATCAGTTGAATTTGTTCCATGATGCTACTCCCCGTGACTCTGTTCAACTACATCCGATTTGATCCGGTGATCCCCGGAAACAAAGATATGGACCAGATGATCTGTCAGAGCGATGGCGAAGACTATACCGCCAATGACCATACCCATCTGTGGGATCCAGATGGGGGTCGCATCCTGCCCCTGGCTGACATCGTGGAATTTCCAGGACCAGTAGGTGGCTTTGATGGCGTAATAGGCAAAATACCAGGCGAGACCTGTTCCGATGGTAAAGCACCAGAATTCCAAGGCGCGTCGCATTTTCGGCCCTACGGCATTGATCAGAATACTGACCCGGATATGAGAGCCTCGGTTGAGGGCATGGGCAAAGGCAAAGAAGGACGCCGCTGCCATACAATAGCCAGCGTAATCAGGCGCCCCCGGAAAGACCTCGCCGGTCCAGCGCGCCAGCATCTGCACCAGAATTAGGATTAAAATAGCAATCAGAAATACAGCCGCGACAATACCGCTAGCCAAATAAAGATAATCAAGAAAGGATCTGAACTTCTTAAGCGCAGACGTCATTTGTGCCCCCTCCCCAGGTTGGTCATATCACTAAACAGCAACAGACAAATGGCAAATAGGGACAGGAAAAATTACTAATTCCTGTCCCCGCATTGGCCTTACTTCATGGCCTTATAGGCTTCGATGATTGCAGCACCATCTGGACCGGCTGCTTCCAGCCACTCGGACGTCATCGTTGATCCGATATCCTTGAGCTCACCCGTAAGGGCATCACCAGCAGGACCAACCGTCATACCACCGGCGCGGAGGCCGTTTAGAGTAAACTGAGTATATTCAACAGCCCGCCATGTTCCTGCATATTCTGCAAGTTCTGCACAACCGCGAATGACATTCTTGTTGGAATCACTCACACCATCCCAAACGTCTTTGTTGACCATGATGTAGTTGCGCGGCAACCAGGCATCCACTTCATAGAAATGGGTCAGGCTTTCCCATACTTTACGGTCATATCCAGTGGAACCAGAAGAGACCATGGATTCAGCAACACCCGTAGCAAAAGCTTGAGAGATTTCCGCCGCTTCGATTGTCACGGGAAGCATGCCTGTCAGCTCAGCCAGACGGGCGGTAGCATTGTTATAAGAGCGGAACTTGATTCCTTTCATGTCTGCAACGCTGTTAACTTCCTTCTTGAAGTAAAGTCCCTGTGGAGGCCAAGGAACGGAATACAGCAAAACCAGGTTCTGATCTGCGAGGATCTTTTCCATGGTCGGCTTGGCGGCTTTCCAGAGCTTGGCAGCATCGTCAAACGAAGTGGCAAGAAACGGAATGGAATCTACACCAAAAACAGCGTTTTCATTTTGGTGACCAGAAAGAAGCCGTTCGCCAATTGGCGCTTGACCTGTCTGTACAGCTCGCTTGATGTCCCCGCCTTTAAAAAGCGATCCGGACGGATGTGTAACAACTTCAATGTCACCGCCGGTTCCGGTTGTGATGCATTTAGCAAATTCCGCACCCGTTGCCGAATGGAAGTTCGATCCGGAATAGGCCATCGGCATATCCCATTTCTCAGCCAAGGCCGGGGCGGCCAACAACGCGGCCCCGAGTGCGCTGCCTAATAGTATTTTTGTTGATTTAAGTATCATACTTCTACTCCCTGTATATGTAGTTAGAGATGTTAAACTCTTTTTCCTGTCCGCTCCTTTCAGTCAAACCTATCAACGCGATAGGGCTGTACATTAATATTGGAAAGTCGGTCAGAAACCATGTCAGCAATCATCCGCCCTGTCTTCGGGCCGGCCGTCAGGCCGATATGATGATGGCCAAATGCAAATAAAACGTTGGGATGTGTCGGTGATGCTCCAAGAAATGGAAGGCTATCCGCCGGTGCTGGACGATGACCCAGCCATTCCGTTTTGTCTTCAAACTCAAAATCTGGATAGAGGTTTCGAAGCCCCTTTTTCAACAGCTCAATTGGACCCTTGCTCGCTGGCGCTTCCAAACCGCCGAACTCAACGATACCTGCAGTCCGCATGCCGTCTGCCATTGGAGTTGCCACAAATTTGGCGTCCGCAACCATATAGGGGCAAGGAGGCTTGATGTTCGTATTTATATAATGGATATGATACCCACGCTCCGTCTCCAAGGGGACCTTATGGCCCAGCCCTTCAGCCAGTTTGGCAGACCAGGCGCCGCCTGCCAGAACGACCCGATCAAATGCTGCTCGATTGCCGCCAAAAGCAATTTCTGTCTTATCCTGCACCGAGTTGATCTCAGATACATCGGCTTCAATCACGCTGCCGCCCTGCTGCTGAAAATGTCGGGCCAACGCTTTAACGTAGCCTCCCGGATCTACAATATGCCCGTGGTCCACCATCTTGTAGCCAAACTTGTAGCGGTCCCCAAGCGCAGGATCATAGGCCTTTAGGGCCTCGCGATCCATGGCAACCCCGTCAAAACCATGCTTGCGGCGTAGTCCCCAAACGTAACTATCATTCTCGAAACCAGCTTGATCCTGATACAAGAAAATATAGTCACTTGGTTTGACAAAACTCTCCGCCTCCGTCCCTTTGGCGAGGGACTGATGCTCGGTGACCGAATCTTCCAGAAGTGGCGCAAGTCCGTCGGAGATCATCTGCACTTTTTCATCTGTGCTGTTTTGCAGATACTGACGCAGCCAAGGCAGCATTTTGAAGAAATAGGACCATTTCAGGAAAAGAGGTTGCTCTGGATCAAACAGCATCTTTGGCGCTTTTTTGAGGATGCCTGGTGTCGGCACCGGCACCATGCCGCATCTGGCAAGGACACCGCCATTGCCAAAACTTGTTCCTTCCCCTGGTGGCAGACGATCGATTACCGTGACATCATGACCATCCCGCCGCAACCACTCGGCGGACGAAATACCGACGATTCCGGCACCAATGACAGCTATTTTTTGTGCCTCCCCCGGCATTCCTTACTCCTGTATCACTGAGGCCATAGCCCGAAGTCGGTTTTCATCTACGTCTCCGCCCAATCCGCTCTTCGTTGGAACCTGAACCATTCCGCCCTCACAAGAGAACGGCTCCTTTAGAATATCTTCTGTCAGATAGTATCTTGCCTGATAAAACTCGCAGCCAAGAGAAATATTCTCTGTTGCGGCAATCATATGGGTTCCCGCAAGGTGCGCCAATCCGGATTCAAACATATCGCCGCCATAACAAGCGATTCCGGCAGCTTTTGCAACGGCGGAAACCTCCTGGCCAGCTTTCATCCCTCCAGATTTCATGATTTTGACGCTAAACAAGTCTGCGATTCGAGCTTCAGCGGCACGGAAAGCATCAACAGCATTAAACACACTTTCATCAGCCATGATTGGCGTATCGATGGCAGCGGTCAAAGCTGTCATGGCCCGCCAATTATCTGCCGGAACCGGTTGCTCAATAAAAGTCGGTTTGAAACTTGCGATGTCCCGAAGCTTGGAAACAGCCCCGGTCGGATCAAGACCCTGATTGTAATCAACACGAATATCGACATCTGGGAACTTTGCCCTCAACGATTCCAGCCTCATCAGATCAAAACTGTGACTATCAAAGCCGGTTTTGATTTTGAAAATTCCGATACCGTCACTTGTCGCCCGCTGCGCCAACTCTCGATCCCGACCGAAATCCGGATCAGCAATCGAAATACTCAACGGAATTTCATCGCGCACACGGCCCCCCAGCAATTCTGCAACAGACAATTCTGTTTGCTTGCCATAAAGATCAAGCAAGGCCATCTCAAGTGCCGCTTTTGCCTCGGGGCTACGAGCAACCGCCTTATTTGCCTTGGCCAGAATTCGGGCATGATCAGATGCTTTTGAGCCGACAACAAAGGGCCGGAAATGTTTATCGAGAGCCCCGGCCGCCGCTTCCGCCGTGCCAGTAAAGACGGGCCAGGGAGATGCTTCTCCCCATCCTGTACGGCCATCTTCGTCGGTAATCTTTACGAAGACGTTGTCAATTCCCCCTTCGATGGAACCCACACCGTGACGCCGCGGTGTGTTAACTTTCAGCTCCGCAAGAAAAACGGTCATATGGGTGATAGCTGACATCAAATGCTCCTTACGCCACCCATTCACTCACCGGTGCCCGGGCATCCTGCAGGGGCTGGCTTATAATATCTACCAGGGTTGGACCATCATGTTCGGTCGCCTCCTTCAATACCCGGTTCAGGTCCGCTGGATCTTCTACGCGCCAGGATTTTACGCCGAAAGCTGCGGCAACAGCGGCGTGGTCAGTGACGTTGAAATCGACATTATAGTAGCGCTCGCTGAATCCGGTCTTTTGTCCTGCTTTGATCCAGCCATAAACGGAGTTGGAAAAGACGATAAATGTCACCGGCAGATTGTAGCGAGTTGCGGTCTCAAATTCTCCGACACTGAAGCCGAAAGATCCGTCTCCCATAATCGAGAGAACTTTCGACCCGGGTCGGCCGACCTGAGCTCCCATCGCTGCCGACATGGAATAGCCAAGGGCGCCATGAGCACGGTTGCTGATGAAATGTCGTCCCGCCTGTCGCCAGGGCTTGAAGCCGGAAAGATACGGACAGGGAGTACCGGGATCGGCGACAACAACTGCATCATCAGGCAGCACCCGATCCAGTTCAGCAACCACTCTTTCAGGTTTGATCGGGCTGTCATCAGAGGCTGCTAACTCCCCGAATTCTGAAAACTTTGTTTTCTTTGCAGCTGCAACTCGTGCCGCGCCGCCAAATCCGGCTGGTGCCTTACCGCTTATATCCAGGGCCTGGTTCAACGCTTCCAACGCAAGACGGGCATCGGCCACTAAAGCGACTTCGGTTGGATAGATGGCAGAGATAACCTCAGGATCAGAATCAATGTGAATGATGGGTGTGCCAATCGGCGGTGACCGCCAGCGCTCTGTCGTTACGGATCCCGCCCGACAGCTGATGAATATGACCAGATCAGCTGCATCAATGACCTCCCGCGTTGCCGGCACGCCGCCGTTAGAGCCAACCACACCAAGACAGTTAGGATGGCTATCAGCCAAGGACCCCTGCCCTGATACTGTCGTGGCAACCGCGATATCCAGCCTTTCGGCAAATTGCTGCAATGCTGCTTCTCCGTTGGAGATAACAACACCACCACCAACAACAATGACTGGGTTTTTAGCAGAGAGAATTCGGTCCAAAGCGGCCTCTACTGATTTTGGATTCGGGCCGGACGGCCATGCCGGAAAGTGAGAGAATTCACTTTGCGCCCAGATATCCTCATCGGCGACACCCTCCTTTTGCACATCGAAAGGCAACGCCAGATGCGCAGCTCCAGGGCGGCCCGTGGTCATGCTACGAAAAGCGTTGCGAACCATGCCGGGCAGTCGTTCAGCTGTATCAATGACCCCGTTCCATTTGGTAAGCGGCCGCATCAAAGCGCCTTGATCGAGTTCGGTTAGTGGATATTTTCCGAGAGAGGAGACAGACACATCCGTTGTGATTCCGAGAACCGGGATGGAACTTTCATTCGCTTCCGCAAGGCCTGGAAGGATATAGGTCGCGCCGCCACCGGAAGGACCCTCTGTCACCCCAACCTTGCCAGTCACCCTGGCATAGGCATCCGCCATATAGGCTGCGTGCCGTTCATCGCGGGTGAGCATATGGGTAATGCCGTGATCGAGAATCTTGAGCGCGTCATAAAACGGGAGCGAGGTATCCCCGCATAATCCGAACATATGGGTTACTCCGTGCGCCTGAAGCATGCGTACCATTGCCTCGGCGCCCGAAACCATGTTCCTCCCCTCGGTGGTCATAACTTATTTTCCTGCTATTGAATTCAAACTGTATACAGTATTGCACATAATTTAACTTTGGCGTCAATTGGTAATATTTTCTTTTCATAAAAAATGACGGTTTTCAATTGCTCTTGACCGGAAACCATTGCTATAATCCTCTCCAAAATTGAATACAGTTTAGAAATAATGCAATGATTCCAACGGAAGACAAGCCCTCAAGCAGTGTCGCTCGACTCTATGATCACATCAAAGATCAGGCGATATCCTTTCGCATTAAGCCTGGGGAACGGCTGAATGAGGTTGACCTGGCCAAGAAACTTGGCGCCAGCAGAACGCCTTTGCGGGAAGCTCTGAACAGGTTGACCGCTGAAGGTTTGCTAACCTTCGAAAGGGGACGTGGGTTTTTCTGTCGGGAACTCAAGCCCAGAGAAATATTTGAGCTATACCAGTTGCGGGCGACCCTGGAAGTGGCTTCTGTTCGTCTCGCTTGCGAATCCGCGACAGATAAGGAACTGGATGAGGTCAAAGACTTTCTCTTGGAGACGGGAACGGATCGCGGGTCTCTTTCCAGCGAGCAATTGGTGGAATTTGATGAGATTTTTCATGAGCGCATTGTTTCCTTCACCCGCAACTCGGAAATGGCGCGGGTTTTGAAGAATGTTAACGAGCGGATCAAGTTCTTTCGCTGGGTGGATATGGACAACCGTCGCAACGAAACCCAGCATGAGCATCGCAATATTCTGCAAGCCATTTGCGCCCGCGATGTGGACAAGGCTGCGGAATTAATGAATCGCCACATTACTCGCCGCCTCGATCAGATTACCGCGGCTGTCAAAGAAGGCTATGCAAGAATTTACATGGGCTCCGAAGGGTTGGATCTGGATTAATGTCTTCATTAAACATTCAATATGGCGGTAAAGGCCTGTATGGCGCATCCGTCGGAATACTGATGCTGGAGGCCCGGTTTCCCCGGCTTCCCGGCGATATGGGAAACGCTACATCATGGCCATTTCCAGTCCATTATAAAATTGTCAGGGGGGCGTCACCTGACCGGGTAGTCCGCCGCCAGGCGGAAGGCCTGCTAGATCAGTTCATAAATGCAGCAAAAGAATTGGTTGAGGACGGAGTGGACGGCCTTACGACAAATTGTGGTTTCCTCTCCCTGTTTCAGGCTGAATTGGCGGCAGCTGTCGGTGTTCC
Organism: Pseudomonadota bacterium; assembly: GCA_024743055.1. Lineage (GTDB taxonomy): Bacteria > Pseudomonadota > Alphaproteobacteria > Sneathiellales > Sneathiellaceae > Sneathiella. Next base: position 224,675 of record JANSXH010000003.1, on the reverse strand, counting down.
CGTTGCTACGTCTTCCCTGATGCAAGTGAATATGGTCCGGGCTTTACTGCCACCGAATAAGAAAGTTGGGATAGTCACAATTTCAAAAGAGAGCCTGACAAAGGCGCATCTGGAAGCTGCGAATGTACCGGTCGATACACCAGTCGTCGGGACCGAGGGAGGTCGGGAGTTCAGTCGAGTGATCCTGGAAAATGAAGATCGTATGGATGTCAACAAGGCTCGGGAAGATATGTTAGATGCCGGACGCGCCCTTCTCTCGCAGAATACAGATGTCGGGGCAATCGTCTTGGAATGTACGAACATGGTTCCCTTTGCCAGGGAAATGCGGAAGGAACTGGGACTACCGATCTTCAGCATCCATTCTTTCATCAAGTGGTTTCAGTCCGGTCTGACCCCGGCGGAATTTGCGCCGGATCTTGTTGATTCTAGACGGCCCTAGCTGCTTGATCGTTGTCGATGGCGGCGAATAAGGACAGCAGCGAAGGAAATAATCGCAAACATCAAAGCCGCCGCCGTTACAATACTGGGTCCAGAGGGCGTATCGAATTCAACAGATCCTGAAATCCCGACCAGAACTGCCAGAACCCCAAGGAACGCTGCCAACATTGCCATAGTTTCCGGAGAGGAAACAATCTGACGGGCGGAAGCTGCCGGAATGATCAGCATGGATGTAATCAACAAGATGCCGACGATCCGGATAGAGACGGCAACAACGATTGTCATTAACAGCATCAGCAGAATATTGCTCCAGACCGTGTTGACCCCCTCAGCTTTCGCCAGATCTTCATGGATTGTCATTAGGGTCAGAGAGGACCAGTTGACGATCAGCAACCCGATAACAATCACCCCTCCCCCATAAATCCAATAGAGATCCGTCATCAAGACCGTCAAAATGTCCCCAAACAGATAACTGTGGAGATTGAACCGAGGATTATCCAGAAAACTGATCGCCACCATGCCGATGGACAACGCCGCATGGGCCAAAATACCCAGCAATGTATCGGTCGCCAGAACTTTACGGTGCTGCAACCAGACCAGAAGAAGGGCGAAGGCTGTACAGACAATCACGGTGCCGAGATTAACATTGACACCATAAAGCAGGCCAAGGGCAATGCCGAGGAGCGCACTATGGGCAAGCGAATCCCCGAAATAAGCCATGCGCCGCCAGACGACAAAACACCCGAGCGGGCCGGCGATTAAGGCGACGCCGATACCGGCGGCCAATGCTCGAAGGATAAAATCATCCAACATGGGAGCCGCCTGACGTTTTACGCGGGATCACTTTCGGATCGTTGGCGGCATCGTGAGCATGATCGTGGTTGTGATCATGATCATGACTGTGACTGTGGTCATGATCATGATTATAGACGGCCATGAGACGCGCCATGTCATTGCCAAATAGCGAGATGAATTCAGGATCGCGGGTGACCATATGCGGCTCCCCAGTACAGCAAACATGATGATAAAGGCAAACCACCCTGCGGGTACTGGACATGACCAGATGCAAGTCATGGGACACCATCAAAATGCTGACACCGCGCTCCTCATAGATCTTGTCCAGCAGCTTATAGAAAGCGAGCTGTCCTGTAACATCGAGATTCTGCGCCGGCTCATCAAGGACGAGAAGCTCCGGGTCACCGAGCAAGGCTCGGGCAAGCAATACACGCTGTAACTCGCCGCCGGAAAGGACATGAAGAGGCTTATCGAGAAATTCCGTAATTGAAGTCTCATCCGCTACATTGGTGACTTCCGCCGACGCAGCCCGCTTACGCAAGGTAAGAAACCGCCTCGTTGATATCGGGATTGTATGATCGGCAACCAGCCGCTGAGGAACATAGCCGACCTTCAGTCCTTTTTTTCGGGTGACCGATCCCTTTTCCGGCTCAAAAAATCCCATTACGCTTTTAAGAAGCATACTCTTGCCGGCGCCATTGGGGCCAATAATGGTGATGAAATCCTTTTCCTCAACATCCAAAGAAACATCATTGAGAATGGCTTTTCCCTCCCGAATGACGTGGAGGTTACGAGCAGATACAAGAGCTGTCATTCCTCAGATCGCCCCTCTGCAATCAGCGCATTCGCCGGTAATTTCCAAGGTTACATGGGCGGGTCGAAAATCGTTCTTTTGCCCGGTTTTAGTTATAGCGGTGACTAGATCGTTGCTACAGCATTCCATCGCCTCCCCGCACTCAGTGCAAATCAGGAAATAGCAGTCCTTATGGGCTTCAGGATGGCTACAGCCAACAAAGGCATTCAAGCTGTTAAGGCGATGTACAAGTCCATTTTCCAACAGGAAGTCGAGGGCCCGATAGACGGTTGGCGGCTTGACTGAGGCGATATCGCTGTCCAACTGCTTGAGAATATCATAGGCCTTGATCGGCCCGTGATTCTCCCAGACAAGCTCCAAAACGGATCGGCGCAGGCGCGTGAAGCGCACCCCCTTTTCCTCGCAAATACTGATCGCCTGCTCAAGGGCATTGGCGATACAGTCCTTATGTTCATGCTGCGGATGCATATTGCGTCCTTTTCGGGCTTGCTGATCCTGTTTTGTTATATTATAACATAACACGCTTCATCAATTTGACAAACGGATTTCATCTTCTCATGAAAAAGCTGCTTCTTCTAGTCACGGCCTTTCTTTTCCTGACGCCGTTGGCACATGCCGCCGAGGATACCAAAGTCGTCGCCACCATCAAACCCCTTCATTCTCTGGTGCAAGCCGTTATGGGGGATACCGGGACTGCCGGATTGCTGGTTGACGGCAATGCATCCCCCCATGGCTTTGCTTTAAAACCCTCACAGATCCGAATGACCCAGAACGCAGACATTCTCTTTTTAATCGACCTGCATTTCGAGCAGTTTATGGAAAATGTGCTGGCATCCGCCCCTTCCGTGGCCGCCGTCAGCGTTGTGGATGAGGGAAACCTGACGTTACTGGAGCTGCGCGAAGGGGGTGCCTGGGAGGATCATGGCGATCACGATCATGGCCATGGCGACAAGGATCACAAGGAACATTCTGACCATAAAGGTCATTCGGATCACTCGGACCATGCTGATCATGACGAAGTTGATCTGCATGTCTGGCTGAATACGGCTAATGCCCGCGACATGGTCCAGACCATCACCAAGGCGCTGGGCAGTCAGTATCCGGAAAACAGATCCGTTTATAAAGCCAATGCCCGGGCTCTGATTATAAAACTTGAAGCGCTGGAAACCGAGAATCAACAAAAACTGAGCCCTTACAAAGACAAGGCCTTTATTGTCCTTCATGATGCCTATCCATATTTCGAGGCGGAGAACGGCCTGACCGCCGTCGGCTCCATCACGATCGAGCCTGATGATCCTCCCTCCATCAACCGGCTGAAGGAAATCCGCCAGAAAATCACAGAAACCAACACGGTTTGCGTTTTTCGCGAGCCTCAGTTCGATGACCGGCTGGTGCAGACCGCTATAGAAGGCAGTGATGCTCGCCAGGGTACTTTGGATCCTATTGGCGCGAATTTTGAGCCGGGGCCGGATCTCTATCTCAAGCTGATGACGTCCCTTGCTGACAACTTCGTTGATTGCATGTCTCAGTAAACGCCGGAGCTATGATGTTGGTGCAGATATATTCTGACCCAACATCCTCCGCAGGGTTCCGTCCTTGTCTAACATATGATGCTTCAACGCCCCGACAATATGCAGGCCGATGGCGATCATAAGGACTGTACTGACGATTTCATGCATTTCATGACCGACCCCGCCGATGGTCTCGTTATATGGGATGACCTTTCCGGGATTGGCGGGATCTGGATTTGCAGCGACAATCTGCAGGCCGAATATGCCGAAGCCCCGGCCTCCGGCTCCTGACATCATCATGCCTGAGATTGGCATCAGCAATGTACAGATAACTAGGGTCCAATGAGTTAGTTTGGCAAGTATCTGCTCGATTTTCGGATATGTACTGACTGGCTCAGGCCAGCCACTCTTGAGGCGCCAACCGACCCTCACAAGAACCAGAAGGAAGACCAGAACACCAATGGATTTATGAATTGGGGTTAAGCCGAGACCCCTGAATTCATCCATAATCAAGCCGACGGCGAGCAAGCCGATAATGGCGACCGCCACCAGCCAATGCAACCAGACAGTTACACCACTAAATTTTTCCCAGGTATCCTGCATTTACTCTTCCCTTCAATGCCATTAATCCAGTAAACATAACTTCCCTACAATATTCAACCCGTGAAACGGGTAAAAAATGACTTCCAGAATCTGTTTGTTGAACCGCTAGAGGCTAGGCTACTATTTCTGCTTCTTTATGTCCGTATCGCAAAAGTCATTGCTGCCCCGTCCATTTGCTGAAAAGAGAGAGACCGATGTTTAGACTTTCGACACTCGTATTGATGATGGCTTCGTTTTTTCTTGTCTCTAACCCTGTGGTAGCGCAGAGCAGTGGCGATGCCATTGGTGTAGTCTCAAAGTTACAGAATTCCGCCTTCGCGGTTCGAGGCCAGCAGCGTGCGACATTGCAAGAGTCCGGGGCAATCTATAAGAATGATGAAATCGAAACGGGTGCAGATGCACGAATTGAGATTACTTTCAAGGACGAGACCAAACTGACGATCGGTGAAAACAGCCGGCTGGTCATCGATGAATATCTTTATGATCCGGACAAGGATGTCGGTACTCTGCTTCTTGATGCCGCAAAAGGACCTTTCAGATTTATTTCTGGCGGCATTGGCAAACTCAAGGACAAGCGCGTCGAAGTACAAACAACCAGCGCCACCGTAGGTATCAGGGGCACCGAGTTCTGGGGTGGAGAGGCACTTGGCATCTATGGTATCTTGTTGTTGGACGGGACGATCATCGTTCGCAACTCGGCAGGGGCGCGGATTGTTGATGTGCCTGGAACCGGGGTTAATCTAACCAGCCCGGATCAAGCGCCGGGAGAGGCAGCGCCTTGGGGAGAGGACAGGGTTCAGGCTGCCCTTGCCTCCATTACCTTTAGATAAAGGGGTGACTGTCTAAAAACTACACGTGTAAAACCGGAACAATAGAACGGAAAACGGATAGAGGTTCTCACAAACCTCGCCCAATATGAGGATCCGTTTTCGGACTGTGTCAGGACAGATTATGTCGCTTCAAAACTGGATTCTCCTCATCATCCTTTCCGTGCTATGGGGCGGGACTTTCTTCTTCATCGAACTGGCACTTGTGGATTTCACTCCCTTCACAATTGTTTTTTTGCGGGTGTCCTTAGCGGCCATCGCCCTGTTCGCCTACCTGATTATCTCTGGAGAAAAAATACCGACTGGTCTTGGGCTTTGGATGACATTGGCAGTCATGGGATTGCTCAATAATGTTGTCCCGTTCAGCCTGATCACTTGGGGCCAAACCCATATCACTGGCGGCGTGGCCTCAATTCTCAACGCCACAACCCCGCTCTTCGGAGTAGTCTTCGCTCATTTTCTGACAAAAGATGAAAAAATGGTGCCGAACAAGCTTGTCGGCGTGCTCGTTGGTTTCGCCGGTATTCTGGTGATGATGCAGCCCACCATGGATGAAGGATTCAGCTTCGAAAGTCTGGGCCAGATCGCGGTTCTCGGTGCTGCATTGTCCTATGGAATAGCGATTGTCTGGGGCAAACGCCTGAGTGAGACGTCGCCGATCGTCAACGCTTTCGGAATGCTGTTTTTCTCCAGCATCGTTCTTCTGCCAACCATTTTCATTGTAGAAGAGCCTCTCTCACTAACCCCCACCCTACTAGGGTCGGTTTCTGTTTTGGGACTGGCGGTGTTGGGGACCGCAATTGCCTATCTGATGTTTTTCCGCATCCTGGCCTCTGCTGGCGCGGTCAATCTGACACTGGTGACATTCCTCATTCCCGTCAGCGCCCTAATCCTCGGGATCGGCATTCTTGGGGAGAAAATTCATCCCATGGCCCTCTATGGCATGCTGGTTATCTTTGCCGGATTAGCGATTATCGACGGCCGGATATTAGGGGTGTTTAAAAAGCGCAAGGCGACATAAGTGCGCACAAGATAGAAATCTAGATAATAGCGGCCCGGACTTTTGCTGACACCCATTCACTCACCAGAACCGTAGCCAGGATCACTAGCAGGATGACGGAAACCTGGGTCCAGGCCAAAGTCGAGATGGAGGCATCAAGCTGAATACCAATACCCCCCGCCCCAACCAATCCGAGGACGGTGGATTCGCGAATATTGATGTCCCAGCGAAAGACCGAGATACCCGCAAAGGACGGCATGATCTGAGGGACGATACCATAGCCAAGCTGCTGTGCCCGGGTGGCGCCCGTTGCCGTGATGGCCTCCACCTGTCGAGGATCGATTTCCTCAATGGATTCATAGAGGAGCTTAGCACAAAATCCGACAGAGCGAAGGGCAATGGCAATCACACCGGCAAACACGCCGGGTCCAATGATGGCGACCAGCATCAGCGCCCAAATGAGAGAATTAATGGACCTTGAGGAAACAATCACCAGCAGGGCGATCGCCCGGATCGTCGGATGCGGCGTGGTGTTCCGCGCCGCCAAAAAAGCGACAGGGACAGCAAACACCAAAGCGATCCCGGTGCCCAATGTCGCGATATTGATGGTATCCCATACGGGCTGCCAGAGGACGTCCATATAGTCCCATTTTGGCGGCACCATCCGGGAGGCCATATCAGCCGCTTGGGTTCCGGCATCCTGGACAAAGAACCAGATAGTCCGCTCTGAGACAAGCTCCCAGCAATAGACAACAATAGCCACCCCGATCAGCCAGCAGAACCAGGTAAGAAGAGATTTGGCAGTGGTCCGGCGTTTCCAGACCGGTCCATCCTGAGTTTCAATTGTCGGCATTACTGGACCCACCTCCGTAAATAACCGGACAGATATTCCAGTCCAATAACAATGACAATTATGACAATGAGGATGGCTGCCGCGCTATCGAACTCGTACCGATCAAAGGCTGTAAGCAAAGTGGCGCCGATGCCGCCACCGCCAACAATACCGACCACCGCCGACTCGCGAAAGTTTATGTCCAGTCGATACATGGATAGCCCGATCATGCGCGGCATCACTTGGGGCTGCACCGCATAATTTATCCATTGCAGCCAGCTGGCGCCCGTTGATTTGATGGCCTCTGCCTGTACGGGATCCATATTCTCAATATCCTCTGCCAACAATTTGGCGAAGAAACCGACCGTCGCGATGGAAAGGGCGAGGAAGCCGGCAAAGGGTCCGAAGCCAAACAGCTTCACTGCAAAGATGGCAAGAATGATCTCTGGAAAGGTCCGGCTGATGGCAACAATTGACCGGCAGATAAGATAGACGGGCAACGGCGCCAGGTTTCTGGCCGCCCCGAGGCCAACGGGTACAGAGAGGGCAATGCCCGCGACCGTGGCGATCACCGTCATCCAGATACTTTCAAGAATTCCGTCCAGGATGGACTCCCACCGTGAGGTAAAGTCCGGTGGGAAAAAGGCGGCAATGAACTTCTGGCCCCGCGGCAGTCCTTCTGCCACCCGTCCCCAGTTTATATCCATCGTCCCCAAGGCAAGGGACAGATAAATCGCGGCGCCGATCCACAGGGACCAACGCAACCATCCTCGCTTGATGAGGGGTGGCCGCTTCCATTTTCCCGGATACTCTGTCTGGTTTTGAATATCAGTCATGAAAGAGCCGCTTCTTCTGCGCCTTCCTCATCCTCGTCTTCGACTTTTCGGATAGTTGCCTCCCAGTCTTCCTCACCATAAATTTGGGTCAGCACATCCGGGCCTAACCCGTCGGGCGGTCCGTCATAAACGATTTCTCCCAATTGCAGCCCAACAACCCTTTTGGCGAACATCTGGGCGAGTAGAACATCATGGATATTGATGATGGCGGAGAGCTTTCGTTCGTCGCACAGCTCACAGATGAGCCGCATAATCTGGCGAGAGGTTTTCGGATCAAGGCTGGCGGTTGGCTCATCGACCAGCAACAAGGCCGGATCCTGTATCAGGGCGCGGGCGATGCCGACCCGTTGTCGTTGTCCGCCAGAGAGCTCATCTGCACGTTTGTCGGCCATATGCGCCAAGCCAACCCGGTCGAGAAGACGATAGGCTTCCTTGATATCCTTGGCGGGAAAACGGCGAAACCAGCTCTGCCAGAAGCCGACATATCCCAATCGGCCGGACAGGACATTTTCCATAACCGTTAATCGCTCCACCAGTGCATATTCCTGAAAAATCATGCCCATACGGCGGCGCGCTTTTCGAAGTGCCCAGGAAGACAGGGAACTGATTTCCAGATCGCCTAAGGTAATTGACCCTTCTGTTGGATCGACAAGACGGTTGATACAGCGGATCAGGGTCGATTTACCAGCACCGCTGGGACCAATCAGGGCAAGGACCTGCCCATCCGGTATCTCAAGAGTAACATTCTTCAGTGCCAAGTCACCCGTCTTGTAGCGTTTGGATACCGATTTCAATTGCAGCATAAATGTTCCCCGGTCATCTCAAAAAAGGCCGGGCGCCACATAAGACGCCCAGCTTTTTCTCTAAGTCACTTTTACTTGCAATCGTAGGTGACACCGTTTGCCGTGTCGATCTTGCGGATGACGTTCCAGTCGGACTTATGGTCAATACCAATAAAGCGTCCTTCTTTCTTGAACTCTTCCTGCAATGCCGACCCATCCCAATCAAAGGTGAAAAAAGCCTGCTTGATCAGGGCAACGGTTTCCGGATGCAAGTTATGGGCATGGCCATAGCCTGTAGTTGGGAAAGTCTGAGACTTATAGATGGTCCGGATAGACGCCGGATCGACAGCATCCCGATCGATCATTCTTTTGAGAACAGAGTTGGCAATGGCCGCAGCTTCATAGTCCTTATTCGCAACACCAAGGATGGAGTTGTCATGCTTGCCACTGAAGGCTGTCTTGAAATCCTCGTCGGCAACCAGACCGAAATCGCTTTTCAGGATCGCGGATGGGGCCTTGAAACCGGAATTGGAGGTTGGAGAGGTGAAAGCAAGGGTCTTGCCTTTCAAATCCGCTGGCGCCGCAATCGGGCTGTCCGCTGGAACGATGATTTCCATCTCATACCCAAAACTCCCATCTTTCGAGGCCATCATGGCAAACGGCACCATACCCGCGCAGGAAACAGCAACCGGGTTACCGCCCGTGTTCACGCCGGCCACATGCAGACGACCTGAGCGCATGGCTTCATATTGAGCGGCATAGGACTGAACTGGGAAAAAAACGACTTTTTTGCCGGTGACATCGGACATATGATTGATAAATCCGTCCCATACCTTCGCATAAACGGCCGGATCTTCAACGGGTGTATAGGAAAAGATAATCGTATCCGGATCGACCCATTGGTCTTTATCCAGAGGCAAATCTGCCGTCTGATTGTAATCGCGATCGCAATAGCGCGCATCCAAGGTCCCGCGATGGCAGTCTTCAGCTTTTGCCGTGGTGCCGCCGAAAAACAGACTGGCAACCGCCAGTCCTGCGAGTAGTTGCAAAAATTTGCCCATGATTGTCTCCCTTTGTATTTGATGGGTTTTGTGTGAACCGCGTCTCCCGCCTAATGAAATCCACAGATACCCATTTTTTTCAACAATTCGACTGTATACAAATTTCAGGATTTTCCTATAGCCAAATTGGGCTGATCTTCAACAAAAGCAGGTTGGATATGCACCCAGGCTGAATTACGGACGGGATCCTTCAGTTGGAGAGATTTGCGCGTAGTTTTTATGCTCGGTCTCGGCTGGTTTTCACCTGGGTGGCAACCCAGTGGTGAAAATTATGGGTCGGACCATCCATGGCTGGGGAAAATTTACCCCCATCAAAGAAGTTACCGTTCCGCCCCTTCTGCATGCCCTCGACGACAAAAACATCTTCATCAAAGATACCCTTCCATTGTGTGGCATTTGTCGCGAGCATCTCCTTATAGACGGGGTCCTTAGCGATATCCTGAGGGTAGTAGATTTCCACATGCTCAATGGTCGTCTGCATGTCTACCGCTTCCAAAAGGATGGCGTAGAAATGATCTCGATGGACCCCTAAGAGAACATTCGGATAGAGCGCGACATATTCCGCCCCTTCATCCCATTGAGGCGTAAGATCTGCGAAATCAGGGAAAGTCAGCCCGGCATCATTTTTCATTTGCTGATAAACCCGAGTTCCCTGACCGGAATATTTTTCAGTCAGTTCGATATTGTAATGATCCTCCAGCCGCGAATAGCTGTTGAGTCCTGGATGGATCCACGGCAGATGATAGGCTTCACAGTAATTCTCCACGGCGAGCTTCCAATTTGCTTTGACTTCGAGCTTGAACGACGCGCTCTCACCGCCGTGAAACATCGGTTGATCAAATTCCTGCCAGCGCTCAATCAGATCTGCATGGGCCTCCTCGAAAGCTGGAGCGTCGTCCGAAATATTGACAAAAATCACATCGTGCCAGACATGAGTGCGGATCCGGATAAGGCCGAGCTCTTCACAATTGATATCTGCATGACTGTTCTTACCTGGGCCGCCCACATGGGGTGTGCTACGAAGACTCCCGTTCAGGCCATAGCACCAGCTATGATACGGACATCTGATGGTCGTCCGGACATTTGTCGGTTCTGAAACCAGCACCATGCCACGATGTCTGCAGGTATTCTGATAAACACTGATTGACCCATCCTTATCCCGAACCAGCAGAAGCGGGATTTCCATGAGCTCAACCGGATAGACATCCCCGGGAGTGGGGACATCCTTGCCAAAGCCAATCGCAGTCCAGTTCCTGAACAGAACAGATCGCTTCTCCTCTTCAAATGTCTCAACAGACGTATAATGTTCATTGGGAAGACCCTTCGCAGTCGGAAGGGGCGAAAAAACCTGATCAAGCGCGGATGAATGGCCCATGGGATTACCCCTAACAATAGCAGTTTAGATTAGTAAATGTTCATGCAAAGGCGGAAAAATTCAATGGCGGAAAAATTCGCCCTAAGATTAGTTTCATTCATCTGAAGGACTTATTGGTTCGCCAACAGCCAATCCCGGGTGATCCGGGCTGAGTGAGGCAGGCGATCATCGGTTTCCATAATCAGATAAAAGGAGTGTGGGGCTTCCAGGCTATGGCGGCCAAAGGACGCAAGTTTTCGCTGCTCCAGCAGTGGACGGATAAGCTGCTGCCAGCCAAGCACGATGCCGGCGCCGTCCTCCGCAGCCTGCAGAGCGATCATGTAGTTGTTTACATGCAGGCCCGTGGCGATGTCACCGCGATAGCCCAGTTCTCGAAACCAGGATTCCCATGTCGTCCAACTCTTGTCATCAGCATCAACATGAATCAGCGGCTGTCGAGCCAAATCAGCAAGGCTCAAGCTCGACCCGTCCTTTGCAAATTCCGGACTGCAGACTGGTGTCAGGGAATCGCTGAACAGCTTGTGACTAATCTTGTTTGGGCCCCGGCTGGCGCCGTATTTGATGCTCAGGTCAACAATCTGTCCCTGCGGCGGTGGGTGATCTGACAAGAGCTGATTGATCGGGATCTCGCCATGCGCTTTCCAAAACCCGGCCAGCCGTGGGGTCAGCCAGAGCGCGGATACCGCCGTTGTTGCAGATATGGTGACGGAGTTTCCGGACGCCGCCCGGCGTATGTAAGAAAGAGTTTCGGAAATGTCATTAAAACTTTGTTGTAAGGCACTGTAGAGCTTCTCGCCGTGTTCCGTAAGGCTCACTCCCCGATGGATCCGTTCAAACAGCTGTATTCCCAGATCATTCTCCAAGGCTTTGATCTGGTGGCTCACCGCCCCGGGAGTGACATTTAGCTCACGTGCCGCGACCTTGAAGCTCAAGTGCCGGGCAGCCACCTCAAAGGAGGCGAGAGTCGTCAGCGGTGGTAGATTATAGTGGCGACGGGCCATGGCTTTCTCTTACATTAATTCACCTCATGTGATTGATAGCAAATTCTGTGACCTTTGCCATGTAAATCCGCCCCTGCTCGGCTGACTGGCTTTTGCAAAAATGCAAAATTTGGTGTTGCGAGTATCCGTGCCTTTGTAAAGGGAGGTAATGTGCGAGCTAATAGCAAATTGTTATTACGCTTAGTATTTGAAAAGGCAGTGTTAACAATCGTTGATAAAAATGGTGGTAAGTCAGGTGTTCGATTTACTAAATCAATGAATGACTAACTAATAAATAATTATTTAGTCTGCTGATCCAGCAACTTACAATATTAACTGTGTCATGATAATACTATGACTGCCAATAATACTTAAAGCTGTTACGGGGCCGTGGAATGACCAAAGTTGTCGTGTTTGATGTAGGGGGCGTTCTCTTGGATTGGAACCCCCGCCACCTGTATCGCAAAATACTTCCTGACGAAAATTCTATAGATGAATTCTTCGATGAAGTGGAATTTTCAGCTTGGAACATCCAGCAAGACAAAGGAAGGAGCTGGGCGGATGCGGTGGGAGAGCTATCTGGAAGATTTCCTCACCACAGTTCACTAATCGAGGCCGCGCATCTACGCTGGCACGAAATGATTGAGCATACTATTCCTGACACAGTAGTTATTCTGGAAGAGCTGTCAGCACAAGAAGTACCTCTCTACGCAATTACCAATTTCTCATCTGAAAAATGGACTGAGACGCGGAAACGTTTCGAATTTCTTTCACTGTTTCGAGACGCGGTAGTTTCTGGAGACGAAAAGATTATCAAGCCCGATGCAGGAATATTTCAATGCCTATTAACCCGCAACGATCTTCAAGCTGAAGATTGCGTCTTCATTGATGACTCACAAAAGAATGTCGATGGTGCATCAGACGTCGGAATGACAGCGATATTATTTGAGACACCAGCTCAATTGCGAAAAGCTCTTAGCGGGCATGCTGTGCTGATCTAAACCATCATTAAGACATTCTCTGTATATTTATACCTGTGGAATATTAGTCAGTTTTTCCACAAGACATCAATCTCCTTGTCTCGCTAAAATCTTCCTGGCTTCAAATGAGAGGAATTCATGCGCTACAAAGATACCTACAACAAAGTTCTAAATACGCTCTGCAGCAGCTATTAAACAGGGGAAGGTGCTGAGAACCTGTCTGAAAAGCTTGTCACTCAAAAAGAATAAAGGCCCGATCATTTCTGACCGGGCCTTTGTAATTCTGGTGGAGCCAATCGGGATCGAACCGACGACCTCTTGAATGCCATTCAAGCGCTCTCCCAACTGAGCTATGGCCCCACAATGGCGGTGCGCCCGCCAACGGCTCCGGAAACTATGCCGAGCCTTGGATATTTTCAAGTCCTAATTTCAGGACCGGGTAATTCAGGTTTCGTCATCGCCTTTCGGGGCAACAACAACACCGCTCAAATCATCCTCTTCCTCGTCATCAGGAAGATCGACGGTATCCGGATCGACAAGATCATCAACGGCTTCCTCGCCGTCTTTTACATCTGTATCGACTTCATCCTTCACAACAACTTTCTCGGCTTTCTTGGCCGGAGTGGTGCCGACGTTGCGCCGAGGCTTCAATAGGCGCTCCGGAACATTTTCCGCGCCGCAAGCCGGACAAATGATCGGCGTCTTTTTCATGTCGTAGAACGGCTTCCCGCAAGAACTACAGCGGTGCTTTTCGCCCCATTCTGGTTTTGCCATTAAATACCTCGTGACAACAATATTGAAGGACTGGTTTTGATATCCGATGGGCTGAATTGCCAGAATAACGAACCGCTGTCAAAAGTTTCTTTCATTCATTGCCCACCTTTATGTGACATCCGGACAAAAGCTTGCTAAAAACGGGGGAAATTTCAACCATTTTTATGCGATCTCCGGCCAATTCGGACATCCAGAATCAATTGCTATGACATCACAAAACCCGTCCCCTGCCCCGGTTACCTCTTTCCAGTCAGGCCCGCTTCATGGGGTGGTCACCGTGCCCGGCGACAAATCAATCTCTCACCGAGCCCTGATTTTAGGCGGCCTGGCCGCTGGTGAAACCCGGATTTCCGGGCTCCTCGAAGGTGAGGACGTCCTTTGTACGGCTGAGGCCATGCGGGCACTCGGCGTTGATATTACGCGATCGGACGATGGCATCTGGCATGTCTTCGGCAAAGGCGTCGGGGCTCTGTCGGAGCCGGACAAGGTTCTGAATATGGGAAATTCCGGAACCGCTGCCCGGTTGCTGATGGGATTGGTGGCCAACTGTCCGTTCACAACCTTCTTTCAGGGGGATGCTTCCCTGCATAGCCGTCCCATGGGGCGCATCAGTCTGCCCCTTGGCGAAATGGGTGCCAATGTCACCAGCCGTTCCGAGGGACGCTTCCCTCTAGCGGTCAGCGGCCGGGAGCTCATGCCGATCGATTATGAATTGCCCGTTGCCTCCGCCCAGGTGAAGTCTGCCATTATGCTGGCGGCGCTCGATACGCCGGGGATTAGCCGGATTACCGAACCCCGCCCATCTCGCGACCATACGGAAAATATGCTTCGGCATTTCGGTGCCGAGGTCACGGTGACAGTGCAGGAGGATGAGAGCCGGGTTATCGAGCTTGCCGGTCAGCAGGAATTGACGGCGGCCGATATTATCGTTCCCGGTGATCCCTCTTCTTCCGCTTTTTTGGCAGTTGCGGCGGCCATTACCGAAGGCTCGGATGTAACGCTCAATAATATCGGCCTTAATCCTTTACGCGACGGGCTCTTTGAATGTCTCAAAGAAATGGGCGCCGACATCGACGTCACCAACCTGCGCCAGGAGGCTGGCGAGAAAGTTGGAGATATCCGTATCAGATCCGCCCCCCTCACCGGCATTGAGGTGCCGCCGGAGCGAGCTCCCTCCATGATCGATGAATATCCGGTTCTGTTTGTCGCCGCTGCCTTCGCCAAAGGCAAGACGGTGATGCGCGGGATCCGGGAGCTTCGGGTCAAGGAATCAGATCGCCTCTCAACCATGGCAGAGGGATTGAAGGCCTGCGGAGTCTCGTTACAGGAAGAAGAAGACGGCCTGATTATTGAAGGAGATGGCTCTGCGCCGACGGGCGGGGCCACTGTCGCCACCAAGCTCGATCATCGAATCGCCATGGCCTTTTTGACATTGGGGCTTGGCACAGAAAAGCCCGTCACCGTCGATGACGGTAACGTCATGGAAACGAGCTTTCCGGGATTTGTCTCTCTGATGAAGGAACTCGGTAGCGATATCCGGGACGGAGACAGCGCATGATCATCGCGGTCGATGGCCCCGTTGCGGCGGGAAAAGGCACCCTGGCCCGCCGAATCGCTGATCGCTATGGTTTGAATTATCTCGATACCGGCGCCTTGTATCGAGCGGTTGCCCTCAATTTGCTCCGGACCGGTCATGATCCAGCGAACCGGCAGCAAGCCCTGCAGGCCGCACAGTCCGTGGACGCCATTTCCCTGGACGATCCGGAGCTTCGGGCCGAGGAAACCGGCAATGTCGCGTCTGCCGTCGCCGTTAACCAGCAGGTCCGGGACAGCCTTCTCTCCTATCAGCGGACTTTCGCCAAACGCTTGCCAGGCGCGGTGTTGGATGGTCGGGACATCGGTACGGTGGTGTGTCCTGACGCCGATATCAAGATCTATGTCACGGCTAGTGATGACGTCCGGGCCCGGCGGCGCCATGCGGAGCTGGAAGCAAAAGGCGACGACCTTCCCTTTGACGACGTCCTTGCGGATTTGCGGGCACGGGATGCCCGGGACAGCGGCCGCGGCGCGGCCCCTTTAAAAAAAGCCGACGATGCCTACTTGCTTGATACGACAAAATTGGATATAGAGGCGGCTCTCGAAGCGGCCTGTCAGTATATTGACGGGTTTCTAGAGAAAAATTGAACCGTTCCGACCACGCCGGAACAAAATGACAAAGTGCTTCTCTCGCGTGCGTATCAGAACATAGAGAAGCGAGTGGCCATGAATCCGCCGATAATCGGTTTGGCCTGATATATGGATTACGAAGGAATTCAGAAAATATGAGTGACACTTCTCTTGTCGAAGAAGGCATGCCCGCGATGGAAGACTTCGCAGCTTTGCTTGAAGAATCCTATGGCGCCAGTGACAGCCTTGAAGGCACAGTCATCAAGGGCACTATTATTAATATCGAAAAAGACCTGGCCATCATTGATGTCGGGCTCAAGGCCGAAGGCCGCATTCCGCTGAAGGAATTTGCTGCGCCGGGCCAGGAAGCTGATCTTAAGGTCGGCGACAGCGTCGAGGTTTTCCTCGAGCGTATTGAAAATTCAGCCGGTGAAGCCGTCCTGTCACGGGACAAGGCGCGCCGGGAAGAAGCCTGGGAAAAACTGGAAGTCGCCTTCACCGCCAATGAGCGGGTTGAAGGGGTTATCTTCGGTCGGGTCAAAGGTGGCTTTACTGTCGACCTTTCCGGCGCCGTTGCCTTCCTGCCAGGCAGCCAGGTCGATGTTCGCCCTGTTCGCGACATTGCCCCGCTTCGCGGTATCCCTCAGCCCTTCCAGATCCTGAAAATGGATCGCCGGCGTGGCAACATTGTTGTCTCCCGCCGTGCCGTTCTCGAGGAAAGCCGTGCGGAAGCTCGTTCCGAGCTGATCGGTACCCTGGAAGAAGGCCAGACACTGGAAGGTGTGGTCAAGAATATCACTGATTACGGTGCGTTCGTGGATCTTGGTGGTGTGGACGGTCTGCTCCATGTGACAGATATCGCCTGGCGCCGGGTCAATCATCCGTCGGAAGCCCTGACCATCGGTGAAACTGTCAAGGTCCAGGTCATCCGCCTCAACAAGGAAACCCAGCGCATCAGCCTTGGCATGAAGCAGCTGGAAACTGATCCTTGGGAAGAACTTGAGGCCAAATATCCTCTCAACAGCAAATTCACTGGCCGCGTTACAAATATCACGGATTATGGTGCTTTTGTTGAGCTGGAAGCTGGTGTCGAAGGACTTGTTCATGTGTCCGAGATGAGCTGGACAAAGAAAAATGTCCATCCAGGCAAGATCGTATCGACTTCCCAGGAAGTCGAAGTGATGATCCTGGAAGTCGATCAGGCGCGCCGCCGGATCAGTCTTGGCTTGAAACAGTGCCTGGACAATCCTTGGGAATCCTTTGCAGAATCAACTCCGATCGGATCAACAATCGAAGGTGTTGTTAAGAACATCACCGAATTCGGATTGTTCGTCGGTCTTGAGAATGACGTCGACGGCATGGTCCATATGTCCGACATTGACTGGAGCCAGCCCGGTGAACAGGCCATTCAGGCCTATAACAAGGGCGATACGGTTTCCGCCAAAGTTCTCGACATCGATGTTGAGAAAGAACGGGTCAGCCTCGGCATCAAGCAGATGAGCGATGATCCATTCTCCGGCGCAACCGAAATGAAGAAGGGAGCTGTTGTTACCTGTACTGTCTCCAATATTCAGGATGCCGGTATTGATGTGGAAATCAGCGAAGGTGTTGTCGGCTTCATCCGCAAGGGTGACCTCAGCCGGGATCGCGCTGAACAGCGTCCGGACCGGTTCGCGGTTGGCGACAAGATCGATGCAAAGATCACATCAATCGACAACAAGACCCGCAAAGTCAGCCTGTCCATCAAGGCTAAAGAAGTGGCTGAAGAAAAAGAAGCCGTTGCTCAATACGGATCTTCCGATGCCGGAGCTTCGCTTGGTGACATTCTCGGTGCCGCTATCCGCAAGGCGTCTGATGACGGTGAAGAGGAAGCGCCTGCGGCTGAAGAAAAAGAAAAGCCTGAGGAATAGGTCGATGAAACCTGACACTATCACCATTGGATGTTCCGGATCAGGGGGACAAGATGTCCGGCGATAGTGAGACAGCATATGACAGGCGCCGCCTAAAACGGCGCCTGTCTTTTTGGCGCATCGTCGCCATCATTCTGGTTATTGTTCTCGGCGTCTGGATTTTTAACAGTTTCTCGGAAGAAGAAAAAGCCGACCACGTTGCCCGTCTGGATATCACAGAGATTATCATCGAGAACGAACGACGTCAGAGTGCCATCGAACGTGTGATCCGGGATGACAAGGCAAAGGCCCTGGTGGTCTATATCAACAGTCCCGGCGGTTCAACTTACGGCAGCGAACGGCTGTTCAAAGCCCTCAGGCGGGTTGCCGAAAAGAAACCAGTTGTTACTATCATCGGAACAGTGGGTGCTTCCGGCGGCTATATGACGGCCCTGGCCGGGGATCGGATTTTCGCAGGCGAATCTTCCATAACCGGATCTATTGGCGTCATTGTCCAATTGACGGAATTTTCTGAACTGATGGAGAAAGTCGGAGTAACAGCAACGGCCATTACTTCCGGAGGTATTAAAGGTGAACCATCTCCGTTTAAACCCATCTCCAGGGCGGGGCGGGAAAATCTGCAAACCATGGTCACGGAAACCTATGACTGGTTCGTTGATTTGGTAGTTGATCGTCGGCCTTTGGATGAACAGGAAGTTAGGCGTCTGGCGGATGGGCGTGTTCTGATCGGAATCTCTGCGCTTCGAAACGGCTTGATTGATGAGTTGGGAGGAGTTCAGGAAGCACGCGCTTGGCTAGAATCAGCAAAGAATATCCCCAGTTCTTTACCAGTCCAAACTATAGATTATAGCGAACCGAAACCGCTAATTGCGCGACTTTTAAGTGGAATGTTAGGGAAAAGCGTTATAACTGAACGACTTACACTTGACGGACTGCTTTCCCTTTGGCACCCTGAGGGATAATAAATCTAACAGGTCGTAATCGTTAAATAAAATAATCGGGGAGCCACCAATGATAAAGTCCGAACTCATTACTCTTCTTGCGGAAAATAATCCCCATCTTTATCAAAGGGATGTCGAGAGGATCGTGACTACGATATTTGACGAAATTTCAAATGCGCTGGCAAGAGGAGATCGGGTCGAGCTTCGGGGCTTTGGGGCTTTTTCGACCAAGGAAAGAGCGGAGCGTATTGGCCGCAATCCCCGTACGGGAGAAGCCGTCAAGGTCGACAAGAAATATGTCCCTTATTTCAAATGCGGCAAGGAACTGCGGGACCGTTTGAACGCCGACGCTGACTGACTTCTATCAACTCCTGCAGGACGGGTAGCCAGGCAGGAACATTCCGAATTTGAAAGCCTATCATGCTGAAATTTATTTTCTGGATTCTGTTTATCGTGGTTGCCCTGGTCGTCTGTGCCCTTAGCATTGCCAATCGGCATGATGTGGCTTTCTCTCTTGATCCCTTGCCCTTCTCCTTTGAACTGCCTCTGTTTGCGTTGCTGCTTTTCTCTGCCTTTGTTGGTCTGGTTCTCGGGTCCATTGTCACCTGGCTCAAAGGCTCCCGAACTCGGAGTGAATACCGCCATCAACGCCGTGAAAATGCCGAACTAAAAGGCCAGAATGTCAAGCTCAACCGGGATCTTGAAGTGGCCGCCGACAGCTCACAGAATAATGTCTCACCAACGGCGGCCAAGCAGATAGAGCATCAAGGCTAGTACCAGCTCAAGACATCATATCGACTTTTTCTCCGCCTCCTCGTGGTGATTCCGGCCAGAACTCCGCGCGCATTCGGTCACAAAAGGACAATAGATTGGGGTATGCGGTTACGGCGTCCAACAGCGGGCTTCTCAAGGGCGCATAGACAATATTGGCGAGCAACCCATAGGCACTGGCATCTGTCAGACCTGGCTTTGACCCAATGAAGTACAGATTGTCTCCCAGTATTCCAGAAAGTGCCTGAATATCCATCTCGCCCTTGGCGTAAATCTCTTCATTCGTATGTCGTGATATGCCTTGGGCCACCAAATTCTGGCGGACAATCTTTCGGATTTTATTGCGGATTATAGGTCTGATCAATGTTGGTATATGGCCAAATACGAGGGGGGCAAAAACCTCCCAACCCGCATCGTCAATCCAACGACTATGCATCAATACAAAATACAGATGCTCCTCTACCAACCGACGGATGACAAGGCTTTTAGCTCTTTCCATGGCCGTCAGTTCAGAAATATTGTCTCCGCCCAGAATATCATTTATCCGCTCGATAATCAGCTCACTGTCGCCGATCAGCTGCCCATCTATTTCGGCGAAAGGCACTTTGTTTTTTGGCCCCATCTTGGTGAAGGAGCCCTGGCTAGCATAAGGCAATTCCTTCATTCTCAGCCAGGTTTCCAGTTTCAAGCCAAAAGGGCTCGGCTGCATCTGCAAAAAAGGCGGGAACTGATGGACAGTAATTGAAGGTGTAGACATCTCGATCTCCATGGTTTGTCATTTCACTGAAACAGGCTAATATCAAACTCCAACTGACAACCTCCTGTCAGTTGTCATTGCCGGGCATTGGAAAGAGGAAGAAACTCATGCGTCGTGCTGATCGATTGTTCCAGATTGTCCAGATTCTTCAGCGGCACAAGACACCGGTGACCGCTCAGGAAATGGCGACGGAACTTGAGGTATCAGAACGAACCATCTATCGGGATATCCAGGACCTGATGAGCAATAATGTTCCGATAGATGGCGAAAGAGGCATCGGTTATCTCCTACGCGGCGGCTATGACCTGCCTCCCATGATGTTCACGGATGAGGAAATAGATGCCATTATGTTGGGGGTCCGGCTGGTGGAGATAAAAAGTGATCCGGATCTATCCCGTGCCGCGAAGGATGTCCTGGCGAAGATCGAGAATGTCCTCCCGGTTGAGCGCAGGTCTTTACTCCAGTCGGTTCGGGCTATTGTGCCGCAGTTTTCGGAACCTCCAGCCGTTTCTATTGACATGAGGCAGCTACGGCTGGCCATCCGGGAGCTGAAGAAGATCGAGGTTGATTATGAAGACGCCGAAGGAAGACCGACAAGGCGAATATTATGGCCAATGCTGACAGTGTTTTTCGACCCGGTCCAGCTTCTGGCCGCCTGGTGCGAACTGCGCCAGGGCTTTCGAAATTTCCGCATCGACCGGATATCAAACCTGACGGTTTTGGAAGAACATTTTAAACATACTAAAAAACTGGAATTAAAAGCCTATCTTGAGTCACAGAGACAAATGGACAAGGAATAACCTGATGGTAGGAAAAAACAGGGTAATACGCCTCAATGCCTTCCCATTTTGACAAAAACTTCTATGATCGCTTCAAATTTTGAAGAGACGTTATTAAGCGACGGATAAAGCCATGAGACATCATCCTCAAAACGCCGTATTTACGGCCATTGACACGACAGATCTTGATGCAGCCATTGCCTTGGGCAAGACCCTTGCGCCTATCTCCGGCGGTTTGAAACTCGGCAAGGAGTTTTTTACATCCCATGGTCCACAAGGCGTGATGGCGGTTGCTGGTGAGACAACTTCTTTGTTTCTAGATCTCAAGTTTCATGACATTCCCAACACTGTTGCCGGCGGTGTCCGGGCCGCCGCGAAGTTTATCAAGCCCAACATGCTGACCATTCATGCAAGCGGGGGGCCTGCTATGATCCGCGCCGCAGCCGATGCTTCTGCTGAATTTGACGACGCCCGCCCTTGGATCCTTGCGGTAACAGTACTGACGAGCATGGATGATGAGGACCTTAAAGCTGTCGGCGTAAATTCCGCAGCTGAAGACCAGGTTCTTCGGCTCGCTGAACTCGCTCAGCGCAATGGTGCTGATGGAGTAATCTGCAGTCCACGGGAGATCAATGCCCTCCGGCAGGTCTGTGGCCCTGATTTCAAGCTGGTCGTTCCCGGTATTCGTCCCGCCGGATCTGACCATGGTGACCAAAAAAGGGTCAAAACCCCTATTGAGGCCCTTTCGGACGGCGCCAGTTACTTGGTAATTGGCCGGCCGATTACCGCCGCTACTGATCCAGGGGCAGCTGCTGAAACGATTGTGGGCAGTTTGGCGGCCTGAATGACGGTTCAGGGTAAAATATGCGGTCTTTCGGATAAGGCAGCGGTCAGCGCCGCGATCGACAATGGCGCACGCTTTGTCGGATTTGTCTTTTATCCGCCAAGCCCGCGGAATGTTACACCTGAGCAGGCCGCTTCTCTCGCCGCCGAGATTCCCGCAAGCATTGACAAAGTCGGCCTGTTTGTTGATCCAGAGGACAGCCTGATCCAATCGGTTCTGGATGTCGTATCACTTGATTGGATACAGCTACACGGCTCGGAAACAGTTGACCGCGTGGCGGAGATCCGGCGTAAATTCAACCTGCCTGTTCTCAAAGCTATCAAAATCGCCAATATTGATGATTTTGAGACTGCCAAGTCATTTGAATCGGTTGCAGACATGCTACTCTTTGACGCGAAAGCGCCGAAGGATCTGGCGAATGCGCTGCCGGGCGGAAATGGTCTCGTCTTCGACTGGCGGATGATGAAGGGTCAAAAATTCAATAAACCGTGGATGCTCGCGGGTGGATTGACGGCGGAAAATGTTGAACAGGCCGTGACAATCAGCGGAGCCCACTCCGTGGATACCTCTTCCGGGGTTGAGTTTGAGCCTGGGCGAAAAAATCCGGCAGCCATCGCTGCCTTTTTAAAGACACTTCAGACGCTCTCTGTCTGAGATTAGAAGTTGAGGTTTAAATCTCTATGACACAGTTAAATACCTTTAGAGCCGGGCCAGACGAAACCGGACATTTCGGAATTTATGGCGGCCAGTTTGTAGCGGAAACGCTGATGCCGCTTATTCTGGAACTGAATGAGGCCTATGAATCTTCTAAGAAGGACCCGGAATTCGCGGCGCAGCTGTCGGGCTTGCTCAAGCATTTTGTCGGTCGAGAGTCTCCGCTTTACTTCGCCGAGAGGCTTACAGAGCATTACGGCGGCGCCAAGATTTATTTGAAACGGGAAGACCTCAACCATACTGGTGCCCATAAGATTAATAACTGCATGGGCCAGATCCTGCTGGCCATGCGCATGGGGAAAAAGCGGATTATTGCTGAAACCGGTGCAGGACAGCATGGTGTGGCGACCGCGACTGTTGCTGCCCGTTTTGGCCTCAAATGTGCCATCTATATGGGCGAAACAGATATCGAGCGCCAGAAGCCCAATGTCTTTCGCATGAAATTATTGGGGGCAGAGGTCATACCGGTCACTTCCGGCTCCCGCACATTGAAAGATGCCCTTAATGAAGCCTTGCGGGACTGGGTAACCAATGTCGCAGACACTTTCTATATCATCGGCACTGTCGCTGGACCGCATCCGTATCCGGAACTGGTCCGTGATTTTCAGAATGTCATTGGCGAGGAAACAAGACGCCAGATGATGGCACAGGAAGGGCGGCTGCCAGATACCCTGCTGGCCTGCATCGGCGGCGGATCGAACGCCATGGGGCTGTTTCATCCGTTCCTGGATGATGATTCCGTTGAAATGATTGGGGTGGAAGCTGCCGGGCATGGCATTGAAACCGGCCAGCATGCGGCCTCCCTAAACGGCGGCACTCCCGGCATATTGCATGGCAACCGGACTTACCTGCTACAGGATGAGGACGGCCAAATTACGGAAGCCCATTCAATCTCGGCAGGTTTGGACTATCCTGGTATTGGTCCGGAGCATGCCTGGCTCAACGATATCGGCCGAGTGAAATATGTGAATGCAACAGATAGTGAGGCTTTGGAAGCTTTTCAGCTTTGCTGCAAGCTCGAGGGGATCATTCCGGCGTTGGAATCTGCCCATGCCCTAGCCCATCTGGAGACTCTCGCGCCAAGTTTACCGAAGGATCATCTGATTGTTATCAATTTATCAGGCCGCGGAGATAAAGACATATTCACCGTCGCGGATGCATTGGGAGTAGAGTTGTGAGTGAAACACGTATTGATCGTCGCTTTGCAGCCCTTAAAGCGGAAGGGCGTGCCGCTTTCGTCACCTATGTCATGGCTGGCGATCCGAACTATGATGCCTCCCTTGAAGTGGTCAAAGGTCTACCTGCCGCCGGAGCCGACATCATCGAAGTAGGTTTGCCTTTTACGGACCCCATGGCTGACGGCCCTGCTATTCAACAGGCCGGGCTTCGGGCCTTGGCTGCTGGCGCGACCCTCCGGTCGACCCTGAAGTTGATTTCGGATTTTCGGAAAACCGATGACGATACCCCAATTGTTCTTATGGGTTATTACAATCCCATTTATGCATATGGCGTAGATAGTTTCCTGGAAGACGCCCTAAAAGCCGGGGTTGACGGCCTAATCGTTGTCGATCTTCCGTCGGAAGAGGATGAAGAGCTTTGCATACCGGCCCTGAAGGCGGGACTTAACTTTATCCGTTTGGCGACGCCAACAACCGATGACCATAGGCTGCCAACGGTTCTCGCCAATTCTTCCGGATTTTTATATTACGTATCGATCGCCGGGACAACGGGTGCCGCCGCACCAAAACCGTCGGATGTTGCGGTAGCTCTTGAACGTATTCGTAAAACCGCCAAATTACCTATTGCGGTCGGTTTTGGTATTAGAACTGGCGCACAGGCTGCAGAAATTGCTAGAATCGCCGATGGGGCGGTTGTTGGAACGGCTCTGGTTGAACAGATCGCACTTGGCACCGATGATCAGGATGCGGTAAAACGGCTCCTTGCACTGGCAACGGAAATTTCAGACGGCATCAAAAGCGTTCGCAAGAACTGACAGGATACGACAATGAACTGGTTGACGAATAAGGTTCTTCCCAAATTCCGCCAATTGACCACAAAGCAGGACACACCTGACAATTTGTGGATCAAATGTCCTGAGTGTGGGCAAATGCTGTTTCACAGTGATCTCGAAGCCAATCAGAATGTCTGCAGTCATTGTCAGCATCATATGCGTATTGGCCCGACTGAGCGTTTTAACAACCTCTTCGACGAAGCCAAATTTGATCTAATTGAACTTCCGGAAGTCCCAGCGGATCCCCTTAAGTTCCGAGATTCTAAGAAATATACGGAACGTCTCAAGGAAGCCCGAAACAAGACCGGTAATAGAGATGCCATGAGCGTTGCCCACGGGAAAATATCTGGAAACCCGGCAGTCATCGCTGTGCAGAACTTCAATTTTATGGGCGGGTCCTTGGGATTGGCCGTTGGCGAGGCTATCGTCGCCGCCTCAAAACTTGCCATTTTGCAAAAGGCGCCGCTAATTCTGTTTTCTTCCGCTGGGGGTGCCCGCATGCAGGAAGGCATCCTGTCGCTCATGCAAATGCCGCGGACCACAGTCGCCATTCAGCGGCTGAAGGAATCCCGGCTGCCCTTTATCGTTGTCCTAACGGACCCGACCACCGGCGGGGTCACGGCCTCCTACGCTATGCTTGGGGATATTCAGATTTCCGAACCTGGTGCGCTTATCTGCTTTGCCGGCCCTAGAGTTATCGAAGAAACCATCCGCGAGCAGCTGCCTGAAGGCTTTCAGCGGGCGGAATTTCTTCTCGAACATGGCATGCTCGATATGGTGGTTCACCGTAAAGACTTAAAGGAAACCCTGGCGCGACTTGTCGATCTGGTCACCCAGAGAAAGAAGAAGCCTGAACCTGCTTCTGCAAAGAAGACCAAGAAAAAGCCTGAACCCAAGGAAACCGCTACAAAAGAAACCGCAAAGCCGGGTGAAGCAGACAAATCGCCTGAGGATCCCGCTAAAGCGGAGAAAAATCTCAAGGCGGCTGAATAGCTTTAGCGGGCCCAAGCTTGAAGAAAAGCGATCATATCCTATCGCAGCTTATGGCGCTGCATCCAAAGATTATTGATCTATCCCTTGATCGTATGTGGCAGATTCTGGAGAAGCTCGGGCATCCAGAGCGCCAGTTGCCGCCCGTTCTTCATGTGGCCGGAACCAATGGAAAAGGATCTTTGCTCGCCTATCTCAGGGCCATTTTGGAGGCTGGTGGTTATTCCGTCCATGTCTATACCTCCCCCCATCTTGTAACCTTTGCAGAGCGCATACGCCTGGCCGGTAAAATAATAGATGAGCCTGCTCTCGAAGCGCTACTAGCGGAATGTGAGAGAATTAACGGCCCCACCCCCATCACCTATTTTGAAATCACTACAGCTGCAGCCTTCAAGGCATTTGCAGAAACTCCAGCGGATATTCTGTTACTGGAAACCGGGCTTGGCGGGCGTCTTGACGCCACAAATGTCGTGGAAAAGCCAATTGTCACAGCCATTACCCCAATTTCTCAAGACCATGCCCAATATCTCGGGACGGATATCGTCGGGATTGCCGGAGAGAAAGCGGGCATCATGAGGTCGGATGTACCGGTGGTGGTTGGCCCGCAAACGGACATCGTCCAGAAAGCCCTTCTGGCGATAGCCACAGAAAAAGGGGCAAAACCCTATACTCACGGACGTGACTGGTTGTTTTCACAATCGGAAGAAGGCTGGAGTTATGAAGGACGTTCTGGCAAGGCCTCATTCTCCCTGCCCGCATTGCCAGGAATTCATCAAGTTGGGAATGCCGCAACAGCCCTCGCCTGCCTTGATCATTTACGGGACTATCGCGTGACCTCCACTCAGATTGAAACGGGGCTTCAAACGGTGGACTGGCCAGGACGGATGCATCGGCTAACAAAAGGACGAATTATTGATAGCCTGCCTGATGACCTAGAGATCTGGTTGGACGGCGGGCATAACCCTGCCGCAGGTGCGCAGATTGCAAAAACTTTTGCCAATTGGAACGAAAAAGATCCCCGTCG
Source organism: Pseudomonadota bacterium (assembly GCA_024743055.1). Lineage (GTDB taxonomy): Bacteria > Pseudomonadota > Alphaproteobacteria > Sneathiellales > Sneathiellaceae > Sneathiella. The sequence continues at coordinate 198,160 of JANSXH010000003.1, read as the reverse complement.
GAACTACATTATTGCGGGCATGCTCAACACCAAGGATCAAGGCTCTTTCTTTAACGCTCTCAAGGATGTCATTGAGAGTGGATTCACAGTTCCCATAGACGACCAAGTTGCAGCAACATCGGCAGAAGAGCTGGCTGAGTTAGCGGCTAATGCAGGAATACATCTGATTGCGCAATCCTCTTTAAAGGCTGCAATTGATGCCTTAAAACTTCAGCTCAATGGCAGAAGATGCCGCCTGCTTATCACAGGCAGCCTCTATCTGGCTGGTCAGGTTCTTCGGGAGAACGAAACAGAGCTCAATTAGGGTGCCAGGCGATATCCGCCCGTTTCCGTCACCAGAATAGAGGCCGAAGATGGCTCATCCTCAATCTTCTGACGAAGACGGTAGATATGAGTTTCCAATGTATGGGTCGTCACCCCGGCGTTATATCCCCAGACTTCATTCAAAAGAATATCACGGGACACAACCTTCTTGCCGGACCGGTAGAGATATTTAAGGATTGAAGTCTCTTTTTCAGTCAGCCGCACTTTTTGCGCGGTTTCCTTGTGAACCATCAGCTTATTGGCTGGCCGGAAGCTGTAAGGGCCGATCGTGAAAATAGCGTCTTCACTTTGCTCATGCTGGCGAAGCTGCGCCCGGATGCGAGCCAGAAGAACCCCAATTTTGAAAGGTTTCGCCACATAGTCGTTGGCGCCGGATTCCAGTCCCAGAATCTGATCGCTATCACTATCCTGAGCCGTCAGCATAATAATCGGAGCCTTGATCCCGGATTTTCGGATCAGTTTGCAAGCCTCTCTACCATCCATATCCGGTAATCCAACATCCAGAAGGATAAGATCAAAATGGTTAGATTTGATGGTTTCCAGCGCCTTAGACGCTGTATCCGCCTGCATGGTCAAAAACTCCTCATGCAAGTCCAACTGCTCTGCAAGAGTTTCGCGAAGACTATTGTCGTCATCCACAAGAAGAATTTTTTTGCCGCCTGTCATCTTAGATGTCCCCGTTCACAAATTGCTTCCGGAACAATATAGGCCCCGGAAAGCCTTAGAAATTGGTGTCATAATCTCGTATTCAAGGTTTATATAGGGCATTAGCCTCAAGTTTTCACAGAGAAGTGATCCCGTCAATCCCCGACTTCACGCTGTCGTCAGATGATCGTCCATACTAGAGGCTATTATAGAGTCTCTTCGATCGGTATCTAAGTTACCTAAGATGGCAAGCTTAGCCGAAATTAGTTAGCTCGTTGGCTTTTATGTTTGCGGTCAGCACCCGTAGGCTGATAATACAATGCTGGATCCTACCTGTTCGCCTGGATTTCAACCTTATGACAATAAATTAGAACGATGAGCCTGAAAGATAAAAACAAAAAACAGCTTAGGCTACTCCGCAATGTTGATCGGGCCATGGCTGATCTTCGTCGCGGTTTACCAATCCTTGTTTCTTCAGAAGAAGAGGCATCTTTGGTAATGGCGACAGAGCTCACCTATGCTGATGAACTTCAACAGCTTCAGGAGATCGCGGGCGCTGAACCCTTGCTTGCCCTTACCTCACACCGGGCAAACGTATTGCATGTGATGCCAACAGGTGACAGCGCCGTCCGTCTGATTATTGAAGACTGGATGGATCCGCCTTTACTGCGCGCGCTCGCTGATGCAACCCATGATCTTGATCAGCCCTTTCGGGGCCCATTTACTCGGCTGAAAGAAAAAGTACCACCATCAATTCCCGGTTCTATCAAACTGACAAAGTTGTCTCGACTTCTGCCTTCTGTTGTAGGAGCAGATGTTGCTCTTCAAAATGTCGCAAAGATCAGTGAGAAACATGATCTCTCTGTGGCCACTTTGGAAGAAATCTCCGCTTTTGAAGAAGTTTCAGCCCTGCAATTGAAATCTGTAGCCGCAGCTCAGGTGCCCCTTCAAGGTTCTGAAAATACTATCATTCATGCCTTTCGTCCAAAAGATGGTGGGATTGAGCATTTGGCGATCCTCATAGGAGCGCCAAGCCGCGAAAAGCCGGTGCTTGCACGGCTGCATTCGGAATGTTTCACCGGTGACCTCATCGGCTCCCTTAAATGTGATTGCGGCGAGCAACTTCGAGGAGCCATCAAAGCCATCAATGATGAAGGTGGCGGAGTACTTCTCTACCTTGCCCAAGAAGGCCGCGGTATTGGGCTAATCAATAAATTGCGGGCCTATAAGCTTCAAAGTCAGGGCTTTGACACAGTTGATGCCAATGAGAGGCTGGGTTTTGATGCCGATGAACGGGTATTTCAGCCTGCAGCTGAAATGTTCAAGCAACTTGGCTTTCACGCAGTCCGGCTCATGACAAACAACCCAGACAAGGTAGACGGCCTAACCCGCCATGGGATCGAGGTAACGGAGAGAGTCACCCACAAATTCCCGTCTAACACTCATAATGAGCTCTATCTCGCTACAAAGCGCAAGCGCAGTGGGCATTATTTGTAGGATGTGCCTCTGGCACGGCAATTTTTGCCGATCGAGCCCCCTCGGCAATCCCTAACCCATTGAAAAAAAGCTTATTTTCTTGGCATGCTCCTTGCTTTTTTATTTACGAGGAGAGTTATATGACCATTAGCGCCACAACCAGTGACCCTTATGCCTATCTGGATCAGAATGTTCCGGGTGAGGCTATTACCAAATATGTCCCAGCCCCAAAAATGGTGGATGGTAAAGTTGTCGAAAGTAAAGGTGTTTTCGGGGATGATGGATTTGGCTTTGACGATTTTCTCGATATAATTAATCCACTTCAGCATATTCCCTTCGTGTCATCCCTATATCGTGAGATCACAGGCGATGAAATTAATCCCGGAAGCCGAATGATTGGGGGAACTTTGTTTAGTGGAGGGATCGGACTGGCCGTTTCCTTCATTAATTCAGCGATCGAAGATAGTACTGGAAAGGATGTCGGGGAACATGTAATCGCTGTTTTCACCGGTCCCGAGACAGACCTTCCGGAAGAAACCCTGGCAACTGTCCCTGTTGAAAACCCGGCAGAGGTTACAGCCCCCAAACTAAACCTGCCAGAAAGCATCGAAGTTAATGAGAATGCGATTACGAACCCTGCTCCTCAGACTGTTGCGCCGCCTGAGGCACGGGAAGCGATTACGCCAATCGGTCTCGAATGGAAAGGTGCTCAACCGGATTTTCAGCGAAACATTGAAAAAGCCAAAGCAGTTCATACAGAAGAGCTTACTCCAGCTCAACTGAATGCTGTGTTTAAAAGCTTTCGTGTAGACCCCCCCGCCGCTTCGACAACGCCTGCACAAGCTCATGCTGCCTATCAAAAAAGCGCTCTTAATTCCTCGCCGCAGACCCAGGAAATTGCTGTTTCTAATGCTGCAAGTAGTGCTGAATATCCGACAGGTGATGATCGCTGATCTCGGCTTCCTAGCCGTCCGTTAATGACAGAATTGCTAGTCGGCGTTAGACTATGAGAATGGATATTCAAGTTATCTCCAAAGGCGGATCTACCGGCACTCTTACCTACGGGAAACTCTCCTTTCCGTGCGCCCTAGGTAAGTCCGGAATAATCCGAGAAAAACGTGAAGGAGATCATGCAACGCCGATTGGTCGATATCCTTTACGCCGACTCCTCTTTCGAGCCGACAAATCCCCTGCACCTGACTGCAATCTACTCACTCAGGAGATTAAACCATCCGATGGCTGGTGTGATGATCCAGATAACACCCTCTACAATCGCCCGGTTGAGCTTCCATTTGACGGGCGTCACGAGAAAATTTGGCGGGATGACGATCTCTATGACTTTGTGGTCGTTCTTGGTCATAATGATTCTCCGCCGGTCCCGGGTATGGGAAGCTGTATATTTATGCATATAGCTCAGTCTGATTACAGTCCGACGGAAGGATGCATAGCCTTAAAAAAACAGGACATGATTCTCCTACTTTCAGAACTCAGTCCCGAAAGTCATATCGTCATCCATCCGAAAGCAGTGAATACTGGATCATTCGGTCCGTAAACCGAAAACCCCGGTTCCGACCCGCACAGAAGTTGCGCCCAATTGGACAGCCGTCTCAAAATCCGCACTCATCCCCATGCTGAGTTTTTTTATACCATTCCTGTCGGCAATTTTGACAAGGAGCGCGAAATGGGGGGCTGGCTGTTCTCCGGCGGGCGGAATACACATCAGACCCTGTACATCCAGCCCGACATCCTCGCGACATTGGCGAATGAAATCGTCTGCTTCTCCTGGGCCAACTCCAGCCTTTTGTTCCTCTTCGCCCGTATTAACTTGGATATAGACGGGGATTTGTCGATCTGCGTCAGCCATCTCCTTGGCCAGGATCCGTGCCAACTTCAATCGGTCGACGGATTGAATAACATCAAACAGGGCCACAGCTTCCTTTGCCTTATTTGTTTGCAATGGGCCAATCAGGTGCAGCTGAACATCCATGTATCTTGACTTCAACTCTGGCCATTTAGCCTTTGCTTCCTGAACCCGGTTCTCGCCAAAGATCCTGTGGCCAGCCTTGAGTGCGGCTTCCAATCGTTCTATCGGTTGCTTTTTGCTCACGGCGACTAGCTCCACGTCTGTCGCCGCACGAGACCACTTTTGCGCTGTCGCAGAGATGCGATCTCTAATTCGAGTCAGATTTTCTGTGATTTCTCGATCAACAGGATTATCAACAGTGGCCATATCTTCTGCTTCTTCAATTAGGTTTATTTGACCCTAGCATTTACAGATGAAAGCCTCAATTCCAGGCCGCAACGATCTTAGTGAAAACCAAAAGTGGGGAGATTGCCAGTGATCACAACATAAATACTTAAAACCTGATATCTTGCAGAAAGTTTGAATTTACAGTCCAAAATCTGCAAATCACTGTATTTATGGTTAATCTTTCGTAAAATTTGCCTGTTTAAAACATGATCGACCTACAGGTATTCCTTTGGAATGTAGTTCAGTTTCTTCATTTGATCATAGTGCGCTTCAATAATTCGCTTTACCTGATCCGTATTCAGAGTCTTCTTCCATTGCCCGGCAGTGCCTCGACGGAAAAAGGCTTCGCTATAGCGAGAACGCTCGGAAAAACCGGACTTTTTTTCTTTGTTCTGCAACACTTTGAAGGATGAAAGCTTGATAGCCTTTTTAAGGTTTGTAGTTTCCGGTTTAACCCGCACAAGATTCAGCACTTTTTTAAAGCTTGCTGTCGGATGAGAGAGCATGTCTTCATAACGGATCACCTCAACTGGGAAGGATGCCCCTTCGGTCCAGCTCTGGACATGGTTGCTCCAGGTACTGAACACTTGGCGAACCATCTTCTCATCCTCCGCCGTGTTGGCATTGACATTTTCAAGGAAGTCTACTGCTTTATCCAAAGTCATCCCGTAATGATCGGCGACTGAAATCACAACATCCAAAGGATTGCGAACGATGTAGACTCCGGCCGAGGTTACTTCTGGTGTAATCATGGGAACGCCAAGTTGCGGCGCCCTGATATTATGGGTTTTAACAAACACCGGACCGGGTTGGCGAGAGGCCATATAGTGATGGGCCGCTGGTGTCAGCGACATGGTTTCCGCATCCGACAAGTTCTCAACAGACTGATTGGCAATCGGCGCATAATTTGTCTTGCTGGACCCTCCCAAAGTCAACACATCCAAGTTATCAAGATCTGCGCCATGATTTGGGCCGGACAGATAGTTGTTCAAAAAGACCCGCATCCAAGTGTTTCCAGATTTTGGATAAGAGGCCAGCCAGACGATAGATCCCATAATATCCTCTATCCCTCTCGCCGGTGTTTTGGAAGATAGCCAAGGTCTTTCATCACGTCGAAATGATTGTCGACTATTTTATTTACTTGATCTTCTGAAAGCTCCGCTTTCCATTGACCTGCTTTTCCCCGTCTAAAAAACTTTTCCGACTTGTTGGATCTCTCTTTAAATCCTTTGTCTTTTTCCTGATTCTGTAGAGTCTTGAAGGAGGAATGTCTTATAGCTTTATGCAGCCTGTTTTTTGGCGGCTTAATTTGGAGAAATTTTGCGGCCTGGACAAATGTTTTCTCTGGCTTGAGCAACATGTCTTCATATCTTAGGCGACAATAATAGTCCGGATTAAAATTAGACCAGGACTTATAATGCTCTGACCAGGTTCCATAGGCCTGGGGAACATTCACCAAGTCCTGGACTGTTGCAGCTTGAGGGTTATTCATAAAGTCAATGGCATCTTCAGCAGAGAAGCCGTAATGATCCGCAAGGCTTAACGTGACGTCAAGGGGATTACGCACAACATGAAAAACACCTGCCGTCTCTGTCAGGCTAATCATCGGAGTGTCCCAGTTTTTAGCCATCATATTATGAGTCTTTACGAAAACTGATTCCGGTTTGCTGGATGTCATGAGACGCTGAACTCTCGGTACCAGCGCCGCAATTTCCTGCGGAGAAAGCCCTGTGATGGGTGCGCCATTTGCTTTTTCATACCAAGTTACGTGACTGTCACTATAGGCAAACTGATCCAACTGATTTATATCCGCGGGCAGATCCGCATTCTTCAGCAAATTCTGCAGAAATGCCCGCAACCAGGTATTGCCGGATTTCGGATAAGATGCCAGCCAGATTATGCCGCCCATAATGTCAACTCATATGGTTTAGAGGAAGTGGTCGGTATCTTATTCGGCAACAAAAAAAGGGGCAAGCCAAAGCTTGCCCCTTCTGGTTAGATATCAGCCTTCGATTAGAAGGAGAGTTTCGTACCAATGAAGTAAACCTGTGTATCCTGAGCAGTGATGTCTGCATTTGAATCACCATCCCAAAGCTGGACACCACCAAAGGCAGTAATTCCTGGGCCAAGTGTATACTGACCACCGATGACAACAGCCTGTACATCCGAGTCAGCAGCATCAGGTTTGATGTATGCATACTGTACACCAGCGCGCCATGGACCCATGCCATAAGTCACGTTAGCTTCCCAGTTTTCCCTGTCGTTAGCAGACAGGAAGTTGTCGAGGTTCTTATAAGAACCACCAAACTTGAAGCCGGCAATACCGATAGCAACACCACCGGTAATCGCTTCACGATCGTCCTGGCCTGCGATACCTGCGATTGTGATTTCATATCCAAGAGAAGCGCGAACATCTACAGCGTTGAAGGACTGTACATAGTTGGCACCAAATGAATAGGCTTCTTCGCCCTGATTACCTGTGAGGTTGATCGGTGCATAAGGTGAGCAACCGCCGCCTGTTTCACAAGATGCATCAGGTGTGTAAGAAGCACCAAGCTGGAAGCCAGCAAAGCGTGGTGTGAAGTAGGTGATCTTGTCTGCGTCACTGATGCTGTTAGCAGATGTTGATGGGAATGAGTTAGCAACCGCTGTTGCGTTTGGTGAGTTCAGACCCCAATCCGGAACCGGAGAGGTACCGAATGTGTGCATCAAATATGCAGCTGAGTTTTCAGAACCAACGTTTACACGACCGAAGGCACCAGAGAACCACATGTAGGCTTCGTCGACCTGGTCGTTCGTTGCACGGGCTTCAAGCTCAACCTGAACACCAATCTGAAGACCATTGTCCAAAGTTGTCTTACCGCGGAAATGCACTTCACCTTCGTGCTGTGCTTTCGTAGGCAGACGGTCAGGACCGTCATAGCTGGCACCATAGAATGACGCCGTAAAGTAACCGCCCAAGGATAGCTGAATTTTATCAGCAGCAGAGGCGGACCCTGCTGTGAGAGCCGTCGCAGCAACAAGAGCTGTCGTACCCAAGATTACATTTTTCATTTTGTCTCCCCTCTGCTCATACTTGCAAGCTAGAGAACTAGATTAAAAACAGACGCTGGGGTGCAAAGACCCCGTTAGCCAAGTGCGAGTAAAGAAGGTTAATGGCCGACTGGTCAAGCGGTAGAGCCTGCGCTTTTTTTCGAAAAAACCCGACTGTGCTCAAAAAGACACAATCTAACTCATTAGGCTTTTCAAAGGCTTTCAGGCAATAGACGACAAAATTGGTTAAAAAGGAGCGTATGACAATAGGGACAGGTCAAGACCTGCCCCTATCAGTACATCTTCTAACGCAAATTAGAAGGAAAGTTTGGTACCTACGAAATATACTTGAGTGTCTTGCGCGGTGATGTCGGCATTTGAATCACCGTCCCATAACTGAACACCACCGAAGGCAGTGATTCCCGGACCAAGCACATACTGACCGCCAATGACGACAGCCTGAACATCAGAGTCCGCCGCTTCCGGTTTGACATATGCATATTGAACACCGGCACGCCAAGCGCCCATGCCATATGTCAGATTAGCTTCATATGTATCTAGATCGTTTGCGGAAAGGAAGTTATCCGTTTTCTTGTAAGACCCACCAAACTTAAAGCCTGCAATGCCGATTGCGACACCGGCTGAAGTTTCTTCCCGGTCATCCTGTCCAGCAAGACCAGCATTGGTAAGCTCATACCCAAGAGATGCGCGAACATCAATGGCATTGAAAGTTTGCACGTAGTTCACGCCAATTGAATATGCTTCTTCCTCCTGATTAACACCTTCCAGATTGATAGGATCAAATGGCCGACAAGTCGCACCACTTTCACATGACCCATCAGGCGTGTAGGAGGCACCTAATTGGAATCCAGCAAAGCGTGGTGTAAAGTAAGTAATCTTATCTGCATCACTGATGCCGGTAGTTGCAGTTGCTGGCGTTACATTTGTCGCATTAGCATTGGCATCATTCAGGCCCCAATCTGGTACCGGAGAGGTGCCGAAAGTATGCATCAGGTAAGATGCGGAATTTTCAGAACCAACGTTTACACGACCGAAGGCACCAGAGAACCACATGAATGCTTCGTCAACCTGGTCGTTAGTAGCACGAGCTTCCAACTGGACCTGAACCCCAATTTCGAGCCCATTGTCCAAAGTTGTTTTCCCGGTGAAGTGAACTTCTCCTTCATGCTGAGCTTTGGTTGGTAGACGGTCAGGGCCGTCATAGCTTGCACCATAGAAAGATGCGGTAAAATAACCGCCAAGCTCAAGAGCGATTTTCTCTGCAGCAGAAGCAGACCCCGCGGATAGAGCCGTCGCCGCAACGAGAGCTGTTGTGCCCAAGATTACGTTTTTCATTTTTTCTCCTCTCTGCTTGTTTCAAGCAAGAGTAAATAGAATTGAACAAAGGTTTGTTAGGTAGAGGTAACTTATTGGCCTTTGGGAAAAATTAGTCCGAAGGTCCAGGAACATTAACAATGGGATAAGGTGTTTGAACAAGTGAGCTTGATCACACTTTATTTCTGTATCACACAGCGGTAGGGCGTAAAAATCGGACTGTGGTTTCTGGGTAACAGTTCAAAGATCCCAACGCTTAATCCTTCAACATAATCACAATAGAAATTAGGCACCAAAATTAGTGAATTCTTGTTATCCGTAGTTGTAGGCAGGACAAAGCTGAAGTAGAGTGCCGGGATTCAAATTTGTGATATTTCAGATTGGGCAAAGAATATCGAATCTGGAGTTAATGAGACTAGAGGAAATGGATAATGAGTAAGCTGTCCAAAAAACTGCTTTCTGTTGGTGTTTTGGGCATTGCAATCATCCTTGCAGGATGCAGCGGTGGTGACGCTGTTTTTCCGGAAAAAGTGGATGGTGTAGTCACTGATACGGGCGCGGGTCCCAGACAAACGATTTTTGGATCCGGCGGCATTTTAGGAGGAGATGACGACAAGTCACTTCAGGATGGCGGCGGCGGCGGCGGACTCGGCGTTAATGCCTATCTGTGGCGCGCTTCCCTCGACACATTAGCCTTTATGCCTTTGTCCTCAGCTGATCCATTTGGCGGCGTGATCATAACTGATTGGTACACGCCACCGGATTCTCCGGGAGAACGGTTTAAACTCACCGTCTATATTCTGGACCGGCGCCTTCGGGCTGACGGAATTCGGGTGTCTGCCTTCAAGCAGAACCAAGACACCAGCAATCAATGGATCCCGGTAGAGCTGACCCCGAAAATTACCACAGATATCGAAAACGCTATTCTTACGCGCGCCCGGGAACTGAGGGTGGCGCGGGAAGGTCAATAAACCTATACTCCGCGCCAGCCGATACAAGATTGTCACTATTAAAAAGAGGCACCTTGAGAGCGCGCGGCACTCAACAATACTTTAAAGACATCAGGACGGAATTCAGAATTTATGTCCCGCTATAATGCTAAAGAAGTCGAGGCCAAATGGCAGGCCGCCTGGGAACAGGAAAAATGCTTTGAAGCAGAGGCAGACTCATCAAAGCCCAAATACTATGTGCTTGAGATGTTTCCCTATCCTTCCGGGCGCATCCATATCGGACATGTCCGCAATTACACCATGGGCGACGTTGTCGCTCGTTACAAGAAAGCCCAAGGCTTCAATGTGCTTCATCCCATGGGTTGGGATGCCTTTGGACTACCTGCAGAAAATGCAGCGCGGGACCAGGGCGTGCATCCGGCCGAATGGACCTATGCCAACATTGCTCATATGCGCGATGAACTTAAAAGCATGGGGTTGTCACTCGACTGGAGTAAAGAAATTGCGACCTGCCATCCGGGATATTATGGCCAACAGCAGAAGCTGTTTTTGGATTTCCTGGAAAAAGGCCTCGTCTATCGTAAGGAAAGCTGGGTGAACTGGGACCCGGTCGATATGACCGTCCTTGCCAACGAACAGGTTATTGATGGCAAAGGGTGGCGATCCGGTGCAGTTGTTGAAAAGCGCAAGCTTAATCAATGGATGTTCCGGATTTCAGACTACAGTCAGGATCTGCTGGAAAGCCTCGAAAATCTCGATCGCTGGCCGGACCGGGTGCGGCTTATGCAGCAAAACTGGATCGGAAAGTCACAGGGCGCGCATGTCTCCTTTGATATTGTTGGCGAAACAGAGCCCCTTGAGATTTATACGACCCGTCCGGACACTCTGTTCGGGGCAAGCTTCATGGCAGTCTCGGCTGATCACCCCTTGGCGCAACGGCTGGCCAAAGAAAGCAATCAAATTGCCGATTTCATCGCTGAATGCCATCAGATGGGCACCAGCGAAGAGGTGATCGAAAAGGCCGAGAAAAGAGGAGTGGATACGGGTCTGGAAGTTATGCATCCTTTCATTGAGGGGAAAAAGCTACCGATCTATGTGGCGAATTTTGTGCTGATGGAATATGGAACCGGTGCCATTTTTGGGTGCCCTGCTCATGACCAGCGGGACTTGGATTTTGCGCGCAAATATGGACTGGAAGTTACGCCTGTCGTGGCATCTGGCCCGGATGAGAATCCTGAAATTGGGAATGAAGCCTATACGGGCCCGGGAAAAATCATCAATTCAGATTTTCTCAATGGCCTCGAAATCGAATCCGCGAAAACTGAAATCATTGGCCGTCTCGAAGAGCTCGGAAAAGGCTCCGCGACTGTGAATTATCGATTGCGGGACTGGGGATTGTCGCGACAGCGCTATTGGGGATGCCCGATTCCAGTTGTCCATTGTGAAGCCTGCGGCGTTGTGGCTGAAAAGGAAGAAAACCTTCCTGTTAAACTACCCGAAGATGTCACCTTCGATAAACCAGGCAGTCCTTTGGAACATCACCCGAGTTGGAAGCATGTTCCCTGTCCTTCCTGCGGCAAGGAAGCCGTCCGCGATACGGATACCATGGATACTTTTGTTGATTCCTCCTGGTATTTTGCACGCTTCTGCTCACCTCGTGCAGAACAGCCTGTTGAACGGGAAAAGGTCGATTACTGGTTGCCGGTGGATCAATATATCGGTGGGATTGAGCACGCTATTTTGCATCTCCTGTATTCTCGCTTTTATTCCCGCGCCATGAAAGAGACTGGATGGTCTCACATAGATGAGCCGTTTGATGGGCTGTTTACTCAGGGCATGGTGACCCATGAAACCTATCGAAGCGAAAGCGGAGAATGGCTACTTCCAGAAGAAGTTACCTCCAACGACAATGGTGACCTGATTGAACTGGCCAATGGCCGTCCGGTCAAAGTCGGCGGCATCGAAAAGATGTCGAAGTCAAAGAAAAACGTCGTAGACCCAGGTGCCATCATCGACAAGTTCGGCGCCGATGCCGCCCGTTGGTATGTTCTTTCCGACAGCCCGCCGGACCGCGACATGGAATGGACGGATGCCGGCGCGACCGGAGCGTGGAGATTCAAGCAGCGGCTTCACCGTTTCGTAGTTGAGACAGTTGAAAAAACAGGCCAGACCGAGTCTGTAGAACCTTCTGAATTTTCCGAAGCCGCTCTTAAACTGCGTAAAGTCGCCCATAAGACGGTGGCAAGTGTGACCCGGAACATTGAGGATCTGCATTTCAACAACGCCATCGCTCGAATCTATGAATTTATGAAGGCGCTAAACGAGTTTGATATCTCAAACCTGGCAGACGATGAAAAATGGGCTTTGACGGAGTCAATGGAGATCATTGTCCGTCTTGTTGGTCCAATGATGCCGCATCTGGCGGAAGAACTTTGGCAAATGCTGGGCAAAGAAGAGCTGTTGGCTTTGTCTGCCTGGCCTGCCGCCCGGCCCGACCTGATTGTTGAAGATCAGATCACAATGGCAGTTCAGGTGAAGGGTAAGCTTCGGGCAACCATCGATGTTGCCAAGGACGAGCAGCAAGATCGTGTCGAAGAAATTGCCTTGGCCCAGAAATCCGTCCAGAATGCGATCGGGGAAAATGCTATTCGCAAAATCATTGTTGTACCAAACCGGATCGTCAATGTCGTTATTTAGAACAGGCCTATTCGTTTTACTCACAGCATTGCTTGTCGGCTGCGGTTTCCAGCCGCTTTATGGTAGCAGAACTCAAGACGCGTCCGTTCAGCAAAAGCTGGCAGGCATTGATATCGTCCCTTTGCAAGGTCGCGCCGGTCAGTATTTACGAAACGAACTTCTTGATTTGACAACGCCAAAGGGCTATCCGCAAAAGCCGGTTTATCGGCTTGATATCGGTATGTCTGAAGTAAAGTCCGGTCTGGCCATTCAGGAAGACGATACGACAACGCGCTATAATCTAACATTGGACACCAATTTCCGCCTTGTCAGGATCGCCAATGGCGAGCGGGTCTATTCTGGATCAACCCAGACCGTTGCAGCCTACAACATTGTAGCATCGGAGTTTGCCAACCTTGCCGCAGAAAACAACGCCCGCAAACGAGCCTCCCTTGTCGCTGCCGAGCAGATTCATCAACAACTTTCCGTCTATTTCTCCGGGCGGTAGCTGTGGAACTTAGTGGCAGCCAATTTAACGCCTTTCTCAAGTCGGACGATACCAATACACGTATATTCCTTATTTATGGTCCTGATGAGGGGTTGGTTCGAGAACGAGGAAAGGCGCTGTGTCTCAGACATGTCGAAAGTCTTGAGGACCCTTTCAGTTTCAGTGATTTAACAGCCTCGGATTTGACTTCCGAACCGGCGCGCCTGATAGATGAAGTCACTGCTATTTCCATGATGGGCGGGAACCGGGTTATTCGTCTTCGTGGGGCGACTGGTAACAGCAAGGGTCTGATAGAACCGGTGCTGGACGTCAAATTCGATCAGAGTTACCTTGTCATTGAAGCTGGTGATATTCGGAAAGACAGCGCCTTGGTCAAGATGATCAAGTCCGCGCCAAATGGCGCCGTGACGCCTTGTTTTCATGACAAGGCACAAGATATCAACGGCTTGATACAGGACGTCCTCGGCACCGCGGGTATTGTGCCGTCGCGGGACGTAACTGATTATTTAAGGCAGAACCTGGGAAGCGACCGGGCTGTTTCTCGCCAGGAGCTTAACAAGCTTGTTCTCTACGCAGGCCGTGGAGCTAAAGATCTTACCCTTGAAGATGTCCAGGCCATTATTGGCGATTCCTCCTCACAAACAGTTTTTGATATTATCGACGCCACTCTGTCAGGCGATTTGCAGGCGCTCGAACGACGCCTCACTAAAGCCTTTACTGCCGGAGAAAGTCCGATCGGGTTTTTACGACTGATCCAGGGGCAACTAAAGCAGCTTCATAAAGCAGCTGCCTATATTGATCGGGGAAGCCGTAGTGATGAGGCCCTTAAAAAGGCCGGAATCCCTTATTTCAACCATCGCAAGGCGCAAGGACAACTCAGCGGCAAAAGCAGTGCTCATATGGCGACTTGTCTTGACATCACTCTCAATGCAGAGATCCAATGCAAAACCACCGGTTATCCGGAGGAAGTGATGTGCCGGCGAGCTTTGATGCGGATTGCAATGGCCAGTCGGCGACGCTAGACTTTTTTGTAATCTCCGAATTTGGCTGCGAAATCTTCGCCTTCCAGTCGCGCTACATTGGCCACAAAACTGATGGTGTGATAGTTCCCGCACAGCGCAAGGATTTCCAATTGCTGTGTGCGTGTCCAAATTGTTGCAAAGGCCCTGCCTGTCTCTACTTGTAGGCTGCCTGTTGCGCATAGCTCATCAACTACCTTGATCAAGAGGTTTTCTTCTTCCAACCAAATCGTTGGATCTGTTTCCTTGGCGTAGGTTGCATGAATCTGGGCACCCGAAAATCCGGCATGTTCAGCAAAGACTGCGACATGAACACCCCATTCATATTCACAGTTCAAATTTGCGGTCACTCTCAAGATCACAATTTCACGGGCTCTAAGAGAGATCGGGCTGTCCTTGTCGAGAAGGTTCAAAACCCCTTTCCTTAAGAATCTGACGCTATTGGCAAATACCCGAAACAGCTTGAGGATATATCCGTCCGTTTGTGGGTACCCGGACAGAATTTCGGCAACCTCTGTCGAATAGGGCTCATTGATTGGCTGTAATTGCTCTGACATATTGGTAACTCCATGCTATGTTTTCTGTAGCACAAACTATGCTACATTTTATGTAGCGTCAAGACGGAGTGAGCTGAATGACCAAAACCCCCGGACTTCCGGTACGTGGTTCCACCACGGGGCGACCCATAATGGTGCTTTTCGATATCCTGGGTCAAAGATGGACCTTGCGCATTTTATGGGAGCTTCGAGAAGAGAGACTGACTTTTAGAGAGTTGCAAAACCGTTGTGACAACATGTCTCCAACAATCCTCAACGGCCGCTTAAAGCAACTCAGGGATTCAGGCTTCGTCGATCATGAAGAAGGAGGTTACGGCCATACTGACATTGGTCGAGAACTGACGGATCATCTGGTCGTCTTTGATGGGTGGGCCAAAAACTGGGCTGAGAAAATCGGTATGGAATATGAGGCGCCTCAATGATCCAAAGACAACCTTTTGATACATCTGCTGGCGACAATGGTTCCGACAACGGCCAAAGTGCCAAATATGAGCCAAGGCCAGGGGCTATACGGATTGACCTGTGCCCAGAACAGATCCAGATGACCCTTGACCAGAATCGGTGCCTTTAGAAAATAAACCATTTCGCAGAGACCGATCACACCAACAAAGGCGGTGACAATCGCCCCCAAATTCAGCCCGTAATACCATTTTATCCCGGGATCATCTCCGGTCCTTAGGCGGCCAGAAACCGACATGGCGAGCCCTGTCAAACCCTTCGGAGCAAAAAGCACGATAAGCAGAAAGACGATGCCTGTATAAAGGTTCCAGATGTCCGTATAGCTGCTAAGAACGGAAAACAGCATGGTCAGCAAAGCCGCTCCGACAGGTGGTCCCCAGAAAAAACCGACACCGCCGATAAACACCATTTGCAGGATCTGCCAGGATTGCTGCAGGCTGATGATTTCGACCGTAACAAACTCATAGGCGAGTGCGAATAACCCTCCGGCAATCCCGGCGATAAAACCAGAAAAACAGAATGTCATATATCTGAGGCTGCGCCGGCTATAACCAATATATTCGACGCGATCCGGATTCTGGCCAACCGCCCGGGCCAACCGGCCAAGCGGACTGGCCTCAAACCAAGCAGCTAAAACCAGACAGATTGCCACCCAGATCCAAACTACATAGAAAACCTGGCTATCCAGCTGGAACGTTATGTCACCGACCGGAGGCAAGGATGTTCTGTCAATACTTCCGCCATAAAACCGGCCGAATATCGTAGATGATGCCAGAGCCAGCTCCGCCATGGCAAAACTCAACATGGCAAATATCAGGCCGCCCCGCTTTGTCGTAAAACTGCCGATTACAAAGGCGCCGAACATCCCCATTAAGCCTCCAAATAAAGGAATGAATGGTGCAGAAATCCAGCTCTCCCCCTCCGAGGCAAAGCGAATGACATGGACGGCAAAAAATCCACCAAATCCAAAATAGGCCGCATGGCCGAGAGACAACAAACCGGCGGTCCCCAGCAGCAGGTTATAGGAAATGGCCAGAATGACCGCGATTCCCATCTGGTTCAAAGTCAGAATGGACGCTGTATTGGTGAAAATCTGTGGCAACAGAAAAAGCAGCCCCAGAAACAGTCCTGTGAGAAGAAGAGGTTTCCGCATAAAGGATCAGTAAGTGAGGATCATCGTTTTCCGATGCTTATTATTGAACTTGGCTGACCGTTATATAGCGCATCCACGAAAAGATGCCACCTGTGTGTTTGGATAAATGCGTTTCACAACAAACGAGCCAAAGCCAGGGCGAGAGAAAACACCGCGCCAGTAATGGGAACCCAAAGTGGCACGGTAAAAATCTTATCTGTTCCTGCGGGTCCGGCCGGTCGCCGCTTAATCCGTATCAATGACAAATTGACCGCAAAAAACACGATCAAAACAATGAAGGAGGTGGAGGCGGCAAGCTCCTCAATCGGAAGCCAAAGGGCCAGAACAAGAGCAGCGCCCGCGACAATCGCCGTGGCCAGTACCGGCGTTCGGGTCGTAGCATTCACCCGGGACAATTCTGCCGGTAAATGCCCGCGAGACGAAAGCCCGTAAAGAACCCGGGAAGCCATGATCACCTGAATAAGCGCCCCGTTGAAAGTGGCCAGGATTGCGACAATACCAAACGGTGCGGCCAGAATTTCAAACTTTCCGACAAACAGGAATGTGAGGGGGGCCGCCGACCCGGCCAACTGTTCAAGCGGAACATTCAGGAGAACGACCGTGACGACGGCCAGATAAAGGACTGTGGACACAGCCAGGGTCGCTAAAATGGCCTTTGGTAAGGTCGTGTGCGGTTTCTCAACCTCTTCCGCAACATTTGCCATATCCTCAAATCCAATAAAGGCAAAAAAGGCGAGAAGGCTTCCCGTCAAAATTCCGGCCCAGACCGACGCCTCAAAGGGTGGCGTGAAGCTCCGCGTCGCTATTTCCATGCTTTCCGCCGAGGAAACCCCCACATAAATCACAAGCAGCAAGCCGGAAATTTCAACCAGGGTAACCAGTCCGGCTAGAAACACGGATTCAAATATACCCCATGCGGCCAAAAGGGCGATTATCGCAACAATTCCGACCAACAAAACAGAATGGGGCATGTTTAGA
Organism: Pseudomonadota bacterium; assembly: GCA_024743055.1. Taxonomy (GTDB): domain Bacteria; phylum Pseudomonadota; class Alphaproteobacteria; order Sneathiellales; family Sneathiellaceae; genus Sneathiella. Next base: position 180,796 of record JANSXH010000003.1, on the reverse strand, counting down.
AAATGAGACACATATTCCGCGGCCCCTATGCTAACGGCTGCAGAGGACACAATTCCCGACAGCATGACGAGCAGGCCGATGATCAAAGATAGCCGCTTTCGGGCAAATCCAGCTTCCACATAGGCGGCCTCTCCCGCACTTACTGGATATCTTGTACTGAGTTCCGCATAGCTAAGAGCCGTGAACCCGACCACGAAAGCGGCGATCAGAAAGGAGACCGGCGCAAATATGCCTGCCTTTGCTGCCGTGGCGCCAATAAGCACATAAATACCCGCTCCCACCGTGACCCCAAGGCCATAAAGAGTGAGCAAAGGCAGGTTCAGAGCACGTTTTAAACTTGGAGCATTCATACCAGCATCATCTCAGGCTTTAGCATATCATTCTAGGCACTGCGAGTTTGCTTTGCCTTGATCCTGCTCAATGCTGATTTGGAACCCGAGACCTAAATTCAGGAAGACAACTAACCGCGGAGGAAGGTCCAGTGGATATCAAAGCGATCGAAGCCACATTGAAAACAAGACTTGTCGAAAAAACCGAGCATCTCGATAAAATCAAGACGTCTCTGCGATCGCCCCATTCTGCGTCTTTTTCCGAACAAGCCGTGGAACGCGGGTCTGATGATGTTAAGGAGCAACTTGAGGAAAGCATTGGTGCTGAGATCCAGCTGATCAAGGCGGCATTGATGCGGATTGAGAAAGGTACCTATCAGGAATGTATGAGCTGTGGCGGAGAGATCCGGCAAAAACGGCTTGAAGCCCTGCCCTATACCTCCCTCTGTATCTCCTGCGCCAACGGACAGGGAGAGCAATTCGCTTAAGCTAAAACACCCTTTACGGCGTCACAATATTCGTGCCGTCTCGTATTGTTGATTGCAGGCGCATTCCGACCCGGCTACACTTTCGCAATGCCTTTACCGGATCGCAAACTCGCCGCCATCCTTTCAGCTGATGTCGTAGGCTACTCACGTCTCATGGGTGAAGATGAGGGGCGAACCCTTGCGGGTCTGCGGGAACTTCGCCAACAGACCTTTGAGCCGGTAATCAATGAAAAAAGGGGAACGGTTGTTAAGCGTATGGGCGATGGCTGGCTCGTTGAATTTGCCTCTGTCGTCGACGCCGTCAATTGTGCCATTTCCGTTCAGGAAGCCCTTCTGGATCATCCTTTTATCAAGCTTCGCATAGGTATTCATGTAGGCGATATTGTCCATGAGGATGAGGATATTTACGGCGATGGTGTCAATATCGCCTCGCGACTGCAGGAAAAGGCCGACCCCGGTGGGATTGCGCTTTCGGCATTTGCCCATGATAGCCTCGATGGGGTTGTTCGTCAGGGATTCCAGTCCCTCGGCCAGGCAAACCTTAAGAATATATCTCAAAAAATAGAGATATTCGGATGGGGAACCGCGATTCCCAAGACACCTGCCCCGGCGCCCGCCCGTGAACGCCCTGCCATGCTGGTACTCCCCTTCACTGTCAGTGGCGGCACACCGGATACTGAGTTGCTTGCGGAGGGAATGACGGACGCCGTAATTACTGCTTTCTCCCGATTTTCATGGTTCTTGACCCTTCCCCGCAACACCAGCAGACAATTCAAGGGCCAGGCCGTCAACCTGACGAGCCTAAGACGTGACCATCAAGTATCATATATGCTCGAGAGCAATATTCGCGTTGCGGGAAGCCGTGCGAGAGTAAGCGCCGAGCTTCTGGACACCCGTTCAGGAAACAGTATCTGGGCAGGTCGTTTCGATGGCAGCGTTGAGGACCCGTTTGAACTGGAAGACCAGATCACGCGGGCCATCCTGGCGGAATTAACCCCTCGTATTGTTGGGGCGGAAACCCGGCGAGTGCAATCTGGCGGTGATGGTAGTGCCTGGGACCTGATGATCCAGGGAAGGGCTCTGGTCTGCCGGGTTAACAGAGAAGATAACGCGAAGGCGCAGGAAATTCTCCATGAAGCCATCAAGCTTGATCCTGAATCTGGCTATGGTCAAAGCGATCTGGCCTTTTCCTATTTGTATGAGTGCCTCTTTGGCTGGAGCGACGACCAACAAACGTCTATCAGAAAGGCGGTTGCCGCCTCGGATGCCGCTATCGCCGCTGATGAAATGGATGCCTATGCGTATGCCGCAGCTGCAGCCGCCAGATGTGCTGCGTCGGAAAGTTCCCATGCCATTGCATTAGCGCGGCGAGCTATTCAGCTAAATGAAAACCTGGCAGCAGGGCAAGCGATGTTGGCTCTCGCACTGTTTCAAACCGCTGAGTATGACGAGGCTCTGGAGGCTGCGACGGTCGCGCGAAACCTTAGTCCACGGGACCCGCTTCGGGCAATCATTACTGGCGTTAAAGGAATCGTATTCCTGATGTTGGGCAAGTTTGATGAAATGGTTCGCAATGCCGAGGATATTATTCAGGAATTTCCGGGAATGCCCACGGGATGGCGGCAGCTGGCGGCTGCCTATGCGGAAGTTGGTCGTATAGATGACGCGAAAGAAGTAGTTGAAAATCAGATCCTCAGGTTGATCCCAGACCACACTGCAACAGAATCAGGCCGTCAACTACCGTTTGGCCATAATATGATCGCCCGCCAGCGCTGGATGGAGGCTTTGATAAAAGCCGGCCTGCCGGAATAGCCTTGCAAGAAGGAACAGGAATGGAAACTCATCAAGGTGGATGCTATTGCGGGGCGGTTCGCTACGAGACGGCCGGCGAACCAGTTCGGGTCAGTCTGTGTTCCTGTCGCTGGTGTCAGCGACGCACCGGTAGTGCCCTTGGTATCTCCGTCTATTTTGATGCTGAAAATGTGACCTTTAACAATGGTGAGACGACACATTTCCGGCTGACGTCGGACGGTGGTCGCTGGATCGAAACGGAGTTTTGCAGCATATGCGGTACGACTGTGAGCTGGACCCTGGAATTCAATCCAGGACGAATTGGCCTTACCGGCGGAACCTTTGATCAGCCCAGCTTCTGGTATCAACCGGAACGTTATGTCTTTACCCGGACAAAGCCTGACTGGCTACAAATTAGTGGCGACATAGAAACTTGTGCAGCGATGCCAGACGCATGAGACGGCCTGAACTGGTAATTTTTGACTGCGACGGGGTCCTTGTCGACAGCGAATGGCCCTCCAATGAAGTCATGGCGAGAAACATCTCCCGCTACGGTATTGAATTGTCCACCGAAGAGTGCATGCGGATGTTTGTCGGCAACAGCATGGATATGGTCCAAAAAACCTTGGTTGAAATGGGGGCAAAGCTGCCGGATAACTGGATTGATGAAGTGTATAAAGAGACCTTCGCCCGGCTTGAGCAGGGCGTTGAAGTTGTTGAAGGTGTTCTTGATATAATTGAGCGGCTTCAGGCACTTGGTATCCCGGTTTGCGTCGCATCCAACGGCAGCGAGGAAAAAATGCGGATTACTCTCGGCCAGAACGATTTGCTGAGGAAGTTCGACGATGCAATTTTTTCCGCCCATAGTCTTGGCGTTTCCAAGCCGGACCCGACCCTCTTTCTCCATGCTGCTGCTGCCTTCGGCATTTCGCCAGCGCGTTCTGTTGTCATTGAAGATAGCGTGCTGGGGATCAAAGGCGCCGTAAATGCCGGGATGCAGGTCTATGGATATGCACCCCATGGCAATGAAGCGGCGCTGGCAGAGGCTGGCGGTATTGTTTTCAATTCCATGGACGCGCTTTTTGACCCCCTCGGCCTTTAGGAATGCAGGATCAGATTAAATCCTTCTTCCTTGGTTGGCGGGACGAAAAACCGGGTGATGTGGTCAAACTCCTCTTCGCTTGGGGTAAATTCGTGGGTACCACTTTCATTGCGCAGCCGCAGTCGTTCCTTACAAAGCTCATCCGGAACATCGAGATAGTGCAGCTCATGCCCTGTTCCCGCTTTTTCATATATAGTCTGCATCCAGCGCCGCTGGTCCAGGGTGTTGGCGGGGAAGTCGAGGACGACGGAAACCCCGGCCTGCAAGAGGGCCACAACATGAGGGCCGAGAACCTGGGCAAGGCGGCGGGAATAGGTGACATAGTCCTTCACGGTGGTCATTTCGGGCCCAAATAAGTGCGACAACCAGACATCTTCACTGAGAAGAACAGTCTGCTTTTTTGAGGCGAGTTTTTTGCACAGGGTTGATTTGCCCGCGGCTATTTTTCCGCAGACAAGATACAGGGTGGGTGAGCTTGGCATGGCGAAGATCCAATTCGAAATAGAAAGATGTTGAGACAAACAGGCAGTAATCCCGGCTTAACCTTAAGCCGGGCTGGTAATTCGCCGTGCTGTCCACAAACTGTGGATCTCTGTTTCATATTTCGATAAAGACATGATCCGCTTATATCCGATCGTCCAAAAATTTACAAACGCGAGCGATCCTCCAGATTATAGATTGTCCTAATACCCTCATGGCGATATGCTCCGATCTAGAGAATTTGTACAGGATGACTCGCGCGGAAGGATTGGTCATGAAGCTCGGCGGTAAATTTCCCCTTACAACATTGGCACTGAGTCTTGTAATTGCAGCCTTTACGTCCAATGCAGCCACGGCGGATGAGAGCCTGACTGAAATTTCAGATCAATATGCCATCGTTGCCAATGGCTGGTACCTGGAAGATAAATGCGACCTTCTCGATGCCCGCAGCCATCAGGAACTGGAATGGCAGATCTGGCGCATCAATCAGTGGCTGGCCAAGCATAACGGCGTTAATTTCGTCGTTGCGGCCCAGAACCAAGCCAAAGCCGCGGCTGACAGAGCGCAATGCAACAACGCCTCGTCCAAGATCGCCAAGGACACTTTAGCCCTGGCCACTGCCATGAATGAGAAGCTGACGGGTGAGACCTATAGTCATCCGAATTCCTATTCCCAGTATAATATGCGCCGCTATACCCGATCCGCTCTCGGTATCGAGGTTATTATGGAAGCCTGCAATCAGTTCGGGATGAGCGGGAGCCGCTGGTCTGAAGTGAAAAGCGACTTCGCCGCGGTGAAAGCCAAGCTGACATCGGAAAATCCGCAGCTGATGAAAGATGCCAACAACCTGATCGCAGCGCAAAAGGCCGAGTTCAAGCCTGATGACTGCAATGCCCGGGCTGAACAACGGGCCAACGGTGCACTTTATGCGCTCTCTGGATTGAAGCAGTCTTTGGGGCTCGGCGGAAGCTAACGGGCTTCCGTCCCTCTTCCCTAATACAGGGTGGTTTTGTAGCCTTCCTCGAGATAAGCGTCGAGCTCATCGGCATCGAGGCCGCCCATCTGATCGGCAAACATCTTTCCCGCCGTCGGCAGGCTTTTAGTATCGATATAGGTCGAGGGGTCCCAAAGATGTGACCGGATCAGAGCCTTGCCACAATGCAAGTAAGCCGCCGTCACCTTGATCCGGATAATGGAAATCGGCAGCTTGCCACCCACAGCATTCTCCTCCAGCAGCGCCGGATCCGTCGTAATCTCCGCATTGCCATTGACCCGCAAAGTCTCTTTAAAGCCCGGGATCATAAACAGCAGACCGACCGCCGGGTTGCGGATGATATTCTGAAGACTGTCGAGACGATTATTGCCCGGCCGGTCCGGCAACAACAAGGTCGTGTCATCCACCACTTTCACAAAGCCCGGCGCATCACCGCGCGGCGAGGTATCCGCCGTCCCGTCCCCGCCATTTGTCCCGAGAGCTACAAAGGGTGCATGGGCAATAAAATTCCGGCAATGCTCATCCAGCCGATCCAACTGCTTCTGCTTCACCCGCTCGGACGGTTGTTTATAGAGCGTGTAGAGGTCTTCTATTGTTGTGATGACATGATCAGACATCTTGTTTCCTGTTAAATTTGTTAAAGTCACCAATCATCATTACACATTCAACTCGCTTTACTCAGAATCTGTTTCTTTCTGAAAATATTTAACGTGTAGTATGAATATGAGATAGATTATTCCAATTAAAGAAGACCCGATTAGAAAGATCCCTATAGCGAGTTCGTTGGGCCGATTTATGGCGTAAACTCCTAACAATAGTGCCAATACATTCAGAATAAATAGGAATATCAATATTTTTGCGGCGATCATACCTACTGAGTACCTAAAGGCATCAGAAAGCTTTGGTTTATACTCAGAGAGAATTAACGGCTTCGTTAATGACTTGTTGAGAATGTGCCAAAAAATTCCGTAGATAGGAAAGATAAGAAGAAGTAACCAGGGGGAAATGTTGTCCCAAATCTGCAAGCAATATACGAAGGCAATGAAAAATATGAAGAGGCCGATAACTGTCAAAGTCATCCATTTTTTGATTCTTTTTTTCTGCGCATCCGTATCAATACGATAAGTCTTTCCAAAAAACGCCCAAGGAATGTAGTAGGTATTCCCGTCTGGGGCAGGAAAGAAATGACCTTCAGCTAAATTGTTGAACATTCCCAAAGCTACTTCTTTCAATTACTTTTAATACGATCAAAATATTATAGCTTCTCTCTTCTTGGTTGATCAAGCTGGACATTCCCGCCCCGCCCCGGCATCCTTATGAAAAAGAACAACGTGGGAGGCGGTTATGGACCTGGTTGAGGGGCATTTGGCGCGGGAGGTGCCGGAGAATGTGCCGGTTTGGGATATTGATCCCTACGATCCCGCCATTTTAAGCGATCCCACCGATTATTATGCGGAGCTGCGGCGGTTGGGACCGTTTGTCTATATTCCGAAATATGCCATGCTTGCCTGTGGCCGGTTTGAGGTGACGAAAACCGTGTTTTCCGACTGGGAACGGTTTGTCTCGTCGCGCGGCGTGGGATTACAGGATTTCAGTCTCGAGACGCCCTGGCGCCCCCATAGTATTATCCTGGAGGTGGACCCGCCCGACCACACCAAAACCCGCACCGTCATGTCCCGGGCCATGTCGCCACGGGCCGTCAATAATCTGAAGGAAGCCTTTCAAACCGCCGCCGACAGCCTGATTGACCAGCTTTTGGAGCAAGGGCCGTTTGAGGCGGTGGAGGATCTCGCGGAAACTTACCCAACAACGGTCTTTCCTGAAGCCGTCGGACTGCATAAGAGTGACCGGCGGCGGCTGGTGGATTACGGGGCCATGGTCTTCAATGCCCTCGGCCCTGATAATGCGCTACGCCAGCAGGCCATGGCCAAGGGCCCGGACATCGTTCCCTGGATTACCGAGCAATGCGAGCGCAAGAACCTCCGCACCGACGGCATCGGCGCCAGTATTTATGCGGCCGCCGACAACGGTGACATAACCGAGGCGGAGGCCGGCATGCTGGTGCGCTCCCTGCTCTCCGCGGGAGTTGATACGACGGTTTCGGGGATCGGCAGCGCTTTGTGGTGCCTCGCCACCCATCCGGAGGAGTTCGAGAAGCTGAAAGAGGACCCGTCCCTCGCCCGCCCGGCCTTTGAGGAGACTTTACGCTATACCTCGCCCGTCCATTCCTTCTGCCGCACAGCCAATCTCGATACGGAAGTGGCCGGGATCAGCATCGCCGAGGGCACGAAGATCCTCTGTGTCCTGGCCGCCGCCAATCTCGATGAAGATCACTGGCCAAACGCTGATCGCTTCGATATTGAGCGCCGGCCGGTTGGCCATTTGGCCTTGGGAACGGGCATTCATGGCTGTGTCGGGCAGAATATCGCGCGGGCCGAGCTGGAAGCTGTGCTCTCTGCAATTGCCCGCAAAGTGGAGACCATTACTTTGACCGGAGACGCCATCTGGCGGCCCAACAATGCCATCCATGCCCTCGACCGCATGCCACTTTCTTTTACGGCAAAATCCTAACCCTGAGAGATCCAAGCAAAAACTCAAAAAAAGCGGGTGGCGCCGTGACGCCACCCGCAAGGAATCTCAGGAATGAAGCGGCACTGGGAGGTGACGCCCTTCAACCCTAAGATCTTGGTAGATTGGTTTGAGCGGTTCAAAAACCGCCCGGACTTCATGGGCCTGACTGCTCAGCCCGGCATGAAACTTTTTGGCGACATGCCGCATTCGCCTGTTTTCCGCCAGACAGATCATCTGAACCCGGGATACCCCACAATCCCGCGCCGTTGACAGCGCAAGAGCGAGAAGATCGCTGCCGATCCCGGCATCCTGCCAGGGATCCTCGACACTTAAAGCAAGCTCCCCCTGCAAGGGCCAGATGCCCGGTTGCAAATGAATTTCCGCGGCCCCGCGTAAAAAATCCCCGCTGCTGGCACAGAGAACAAATCCCCGACTGGTGCCGCATTTTCGGCAATAGGCCTCAATCACCTCATCACGAACCTGATGACAAAACCGGTAGTACCGGCTTTTCGGACCCAATCTCAATAGATGATCATAAAGGTCCGGAAGGTCGCCGGATGGGGCAAGATGGTAGGTCGGCCTCCCGTGATCCGAGGGGTCGAACCGCACCGGCCCGTCCTCAGTCATTTGGCCCACCACTGGAGAGGGGCTTGCCTGCCGGTGCTTCCGGGAGAATTTTGCGCAAAGCCCAGGAAACTATCGTTCCGAGCTTGGCTGCAAGCCATGAAAAAGCTGCGCCTGTTACCTCTGATCGCCGCCGCGCAGCCTCACGCAGGGCGGCGTTCCTTAGCCGATGGCCCTCTTTCACCATCTCTTGCATCTCGGCATGGGTCAGGTTGGGCAGATCAATATCATCAAATAAATCACTCATCGAAAACTCCTTTTCACGCTTGCAATTCCATTGCCAAAGGGCAATATCTATGCTGCAATGCAACATTATGCCGCGATGCAGCATTTGATAATTGCCAGATTGGTCACAAGTCCTGTGACCTGCAGGAACAGATGGAGAGGCTTGGCCTATGGATATTGCCAGCCAGATGATTCTCTTCGCCAACGTGGTGGATCATGGAAGTTTTTCTGCCACAGCCCGCGATCTTGGGCTGACGCCGTCTGCTGTCAGCAAGCAGATCAGCCAGCTTGAGGATCGGCTTGGCGTCCGCCTGCTCAACCGCTCTACCCGTCATATCTCCCTGACCGAGGAGGGCCGCCCCTTCTATGCTCGCTGCGCCGAAATCGCCGCGGAAGTCTCGGAAGCCGAGGCTATGGCCCATTCCATGAGCGAAAAGCCGCAAGGTAATCTGCGGGTGGCAGCGACCGTCGCCTTTGCAAAAGCACAAATTTTACCCCTGATGCCCGCCTTTACGGCCAGCTATCCTGATTTGAAGGTGGTGCTGGAATTAACAGATCGGTCGATTGACCTATCGGAGTCCGAGTTTGATCTGGCCATTCGCTTTCCGGAGCAGATAGAGGACAGCTCGGTCATAGCCTGCAAACTGGCGAGCAACAAGCGCCTGATTTGCGCCTCTCCGGACTATATCAGTGCCCATGGCATGCCAAAGACACCCGATGATCTGGCAGATCATAACTGTCTCCGGATCTCGACGGTAACACATTGGAATGAATGGCATTTTCGTAAAGGCGAGGAAAGCTGGTCCCTGGAAGTCGACGGCAATTTTGATGTCAATAGCGCCGACGCCGTCTATCATGCCGCCCTTGCCGGTATGGGGATCGCCCAGCTTTCCGCCTATCTGGTCGAACCGGAAATACAGGCCGGACGTTTGGTGTCATTGCTGGATGACTATATGGCGAGTGAAGGGGATATTTTCGCTGTCTATTCAGATCGGCGCAATCTCTCTCCAAAGGTCCGTGTTTTCCTGGATTATCTTGTCGAGCATTTTCGCCCCATCGCTCAATAGCCCAGGTTTTCTGCGGGTTTTTGCCCGTGGCGCCACGGCGCCAGAGCTACAGGTTTTTCTCCATGTAAAAGCGCCGGAGGACTTGTCCGTGACGTTCAACCCACTCTTCCTCCAGAGCCGTCCAGCCTTGCCGCAGAAAGAACGGATGGGCCAGGAGGCTGGCATGGGCGGTTAAGCGGCTCAAACCTTGCTGAACAGCTTGCTTTTCTGCGGCTTTATACAGGGTGAAAGCGACCCCCTGCCCCTGTACTTCCGGGGCAACGAAGGCGAGATCGATATAGCCTGCATCATTGATGGCAAGAAATCCGATAATGTCTCCCGCCTGCTCGGCGATAAAGGTGCTTTGCGCGCTCAGTCGCTCCCGCCATGTCTCAATTTCCGGGATTTCCTTGACCCAGGCGACCGTTTCGGCCTCTGAATAAGGCCCGAGCCCGCCGATGCGGACGGCGTCAAAATAAAGCTGTGCTGTTGCCGCCGCGTCTTTTTCGGTAAAGCGTCGAATTGTGACGGTCATGGGGATCCCAGCAGAATTCTGAGGCCAGCGACCGTCGCCACCCCAAGGATGGCGGCCAGAATATCGCTGCCGGTCAGACGTACAATGATAACAATGACGGCCAGGGCGGCAAGTTCTGGCGGATTTCCGCGGGCCGCGACAGGCGTGACGATCCCCACCATTACCGCAAGTGGCGTGGCTTTCAGCGCCGCCTCGACCGCCGGGGTGGTCGGAACATAGCGCATCAGCCAGAAGCCGCCGGCCCGGCAGATAAAGGAAATCACGGTCATGGCCAGCAAAAGCGGCAGAAACGCCGTCTCAAAGCTCATGTCTTGCGGCTCCCCCAGCTATAGCGGACATAAGCGACGGCAGCTCCGGCTAGACCTGCGGTGATGATAGCCCAACCGCCGTCCACAAGTTTGGAGGTGATGAAGGCCGTGATCGCGGCAACGATGACAATGGCAATATCCTGCCGCCCCTTGAACATATTGACAGCAAAAGCGCCACAAAAGGCGACCAGCAGGAAATCCAGCCCGAGCAGGGCCGGATTGGTGATCAGCGCACCGACCAGAGATCCGGCCAGGGTTCCGGTAAGCCAGGCCAAAAACATGGCAAAGCCCGATCCAAAGACAAAGCCCGCATCCCGCTCCCCTTCATTATACGCACTCATGGACAGGACCCAGTTGCCATCGGCGAGGACAAACAGGCTGGCATAGGCCTGGATGGGCCCGGTTTTACCGAGCCACGGCCGCAATGTTGCGCCATAAAGGAAATAGCGGGCATTGATGATCAATATGGAGGTGGTGATGATCCAGATATTGGCCGACGTCCAGGGGCTTGCCTCCGCCATGATATTCATGGCTGCCAGCTGTGCCGATCCAGAATAGACGACGCCACTGGTCAAAACTGCCTCAATCGCCGACAAACCCACTTCCAGCGCCAATAACCCAAACGCAATGCCATAGACAAAGGCGGCAAATCCGAGGGCCTGCCCACGCACAAATCCCCGCCGCACCCCGGCAAAGGTGAAGGTGACCGTGTCCGATGCTGTTGCGTTTGACGTCGTCATGGAATGACCCTCCCAACCTAAGTTAAGGGGTTGGTGTTTTTGGAGTGCTCTGGCATACTGAATCTATATAGGGAATTAACTATATAGGAAATTATCAATATAGATGGACACAGAGTCAACCCTCGTTCTGCTAAAAGCGCTGGCCAATGAAAAAAGGCTGCAGATTCTGCAATGGCTGCTCTCGCCAGTGGAAAATTTTCCGCCGCAAAATGATGGTGATCTGATCGAGGATGGGGTCTGCATTTCCTATATCACCGACAAGGTCAGCTTGACCCAGCCGACGGTGACCATGCATATGAAAATTCTGGGCGACGCCGGGCTGGTCACGTCCAAGCCGATCAAGAACTGGGTCTTTTACAAGCCGGACCGCGACGCCGTGGACAGCGCCCTTGCGGATTTGAACCAAAGGCTGCGGACTGAAATCGGAGCCGCCAGTTCCGACGCGGAAATCCCGCCTCCGGCTTTCACAACCTCCCGATTGATCATAAGACCGCCTGAAACAGCGGATATTCCGTCCTGGCAGAAGAATTTCGTCGATTATGAGGTCATCCGGCATCTGCATGCGCATATCCCCTGGCCTTACCCCGAAAATGGCGTGGAAACCCACCTGAATGAAGCAATTCTGCCCAATCAGGGGAAAGACAAGTGGGTCTGGGTGCTCTGTCACAAGGACCAGCCGGAGGAGGTTATCGGCTCGATCGAGATCCGCCGTACCGACGCTGGTGTCGGCGAAAATGACAACCGCGGCTTCTGGCTTGCCCAGAAATTCTGGGGTCAGGGGCTGATGAGCGAGGCACTGGTACCGGTCATGAACTATGCCTTTACCAAGCTCGGCTTCAAGAGCATGGTCCTCTCGAATGCCACAAGAAACCGACGATCCAGCCGGGTTAAGAAGCGTCATGGCGCCAGGTTTGTGGCAACAGCCCCAGCGCGCTTTGTCGATCCGACCTATACAGAAAAGGAAATCTGGGAGATCACCAGAGAAGAATGGGAAGCCTATGAACAAAGCCTATGATACCGATAACATCTTCGCCAAGATCCTGCGAGGTGAACTGCCGGCGGAACGGGTCTACGAGGATGACATGACCCTGGCGATCATGGATATCATGCCGCGCACCGATGGTCATGTGCTGGTGATCCCGAAAACCCCGGCCCGCAACATGCTCGACGCCAGCCACGAACAACTGGCCGCCTGTATGGCAACGGTGCAGAAAATCAGCCATGCCGTGACCAAAGCGTTCAATGCCGACGGTATCACTTTTCAGCAGTTTAACGAAGCCGCCGGTGGCCAGGTCGTGTTTCACCTGCATTTTCACGTGCTGCCGCGCCACGAAGGCATGCGCCTGCAGCCACCCGCCAGTAAAATGGAAAAACCGGAGGTTTTGAAAGCCAACGCAGACAAAATCCGCGCCGCGCTCTCCTGATTAATCTAGCTCATGCTGTAAAAAGCGAGTTTATGTCCTTCAGGGTCCCGGAAATAGGCAAAAACTGTCTCTCGCTTGCCGCGCGGACCCGGCGCCCCTTCATCGGTGCCCCCCAGTGATAACGCCTTGGCATGAAGTTTCGCCACCATTTCAGGGTTTTCCAGCCCCAGCGCCACCATTGTCCCGTTGCCAATGGTCGCCTCTTCCTTGTTATAGGGTTTGATCACCCCAAGTAGCGCCCCACCGCGTTTTGTGCCCCAAAGGGTCAAATGTGTATCTTCCACCACCCGTTTGGCGCCGAGATCCTCAAACAAGGCATTATAGAAGTCATTCGCTTTCTCAAAATCATTGGTTCCGAGAGTTGCGTATCCAATCATGGCCGTCCCCTTTATCTATCCGGCCCCATCCGGGGCTGAGGTTTCTTGTTAGGTCTTTGTCCTAGCATTGATCGGACCCAGCAGGCAATGACCGCCTTCCCCGTTTCCGGTAATTGTTGTTCTCAAACCTTTTGCTTTGACGGGTTCTCTTGCTCAGATCTCTTCAGCCTTGTCTTTTGTCGTTTGATTTGGATTGAATGCACTTAATGGCTTCCTATCCAGATATTGTGACAATCGATGTCGTCTAAACGTCCATTGCCGCCAATCATTTTCTGAAGTCTCGAATTTCAGCTTCATAATTCGGCTCCATTCACCAAGGCTCCTTCTGGAAAGGTTATATCCGTGAAGAGTTGGACCGGTTCTATATCTGCTTAACCTTGGATGTATCGCAGCGCGTTCGATTGCCGGGATAGCTTCAGCACCTAAGCTTACGAGATAATTGGCATCTAGTTTTTTCGTATGATTTAAGATGGCGGCGGAAACATTATAGTTGGAGATGACAAACGGCATGTTCACGAAGCTCGCGGCATATAGAACAACCGCGAGAGACATCATGTTCATTTTAATCAGCCAGATATTGGGGCGGTTCATAATAAGTCGCAGGAGTATGAAACCCAGACCCAGCATTACCAATATCATCCAAATTAAGGCGGCTATGCGAAGGTAAGTGAGTGCGTATGCTTCAACATACAGATTGAGGCGCATCATAGTGGAAACGACGAGAACGATATTTTGTATTGTCCATAAAAGAAGCAGCGCTTTTATGGGGCGAGAGGTTTCAGCTGCCTGTTTCTTTCGGGTTACAAAAAGGATAAATGCGGCAGCAAGTAACGCCGTTACGATGAGAATATAGGTGCCTCGATGGGCATATTCAGCGTAAGTAACGCCATCCGGCAACTCGTTTTCTCCCCAGAGAAAAACAATATCGAGATATGTTTGTACAGCGAAGAGGGCGTTAAACATCAGGAGTGCGTAAAAGACCGATGCCGCGCCGAGGAAATTATATCCCTCTGACTTGCTGATTTTGGGTACCTGCGGAATTTCTAATTGTGACAACAACGTCATCAAGCCCCGTTGGGAGAAATGTATGAGCGGCCAGCATAGAATTGCAACGGCCGTCCAAAACAATATCCTCAAATAATCAAACGCTTTGAAAGGGTAGAGAATGTCTATTGCACTCACCCAATTACCGATAAGCGGATTGGCAATGGAGAACAGTCCGAGAAACCCCAACGTAAACAAAACTGGCAAAAGAAATACTGCAATGCGTTTACGGCTGACAGCTTTGCTGCGTGAGCGCTTCCAAAGCCGTGCTATGAACACCACATCGTATATAAATCGAAACGGAAGCCGTATCAGAAATCCAAAGAAAGAAATAAGCCATGGGATAAAGCCATCACTGCGGTGGCGATAGATCTGAAATGTAAAAATAGCAAGTCCCAGAACGCCGATAATCACCGTGAGCGTGTTGATTGTTTCGATCAGAGGAAACACCGCGATTAACGGGATGGAGGCAGTTGCTATACTAACCTGAACCTCTTTAGTGGCGATGGCTGATCCATACGTACAAAGTGCCAGTATCAGCATAAATATTGGCGCCGTGACACCAACGCTTCGGCCAAAGAAAAGCCAATCGGCCAACGCAATCAAAAGAAGGACTATTCCAGCATGAATGACCCATTTATTCGGCTTGCGATTAAACGACAGAGCGCTGCCCGCAGAATATGATATTGCCATTGTAACCCCTCACCCAATGAACAGGACGCATCATCTTTAAATTGAAATATTGACGAGATGATTGTGTCATTAAGGGGATTAAATTATGGCTTTTCAGGCGTTCTTGCATGCTTTGTACTACTATACACTGTACAGAGTGACTAGATTTCGAAGACTGCCTCTACTTTCTGCCGCACGCCCTAAGCCCGGAGTTGGAGCGACAAATGAGGGCAGTTTTAGCGGTCGAGTAAGTGTTTTTGTCGGTGAAAGAACTCTAGGGTCCTGAAAAGCTTCAAAACCGCCTTTCCCGCTCCCGGTGAATGTCATTCCCCAACTTCCCTCTTGACGGGTTCAATTCCCCTCTGTAACGCTGGTAAGTCGGTCTTTTAGCCCCGTTTCGAATTGGAAAGTATCGCGATGTCAAAAGGCGTTCAGGGGATCCTGTTCATAACCTCCTGTGTGGTTCTGGAAGCCCTCCAGGCGGTGTTTCTGGGTGCGATTTTTCAGGAGGTTGATTCCTTTCTGATCGGCGCCCTGGTCTTCGGAACGGTTTTTGTGGTGACCATGGGCTCCACTGCCTTGTTTCGGCCGGTTCAATTGCGTGCCGCCCGCCTTGCCCTTCATACCGTCGTTATGCTGAATCTGGTGGTAGCCTTGACCTGGTCCAGCTATTTCTTTGCCGTACAGATGATTGAACCTGCGGTGGTTTTTACTATTTTTTCCGGCATGATACCTTTGGTCACCCACCTGGCGACAAAATTCGGCTTTCTGGAAGGCCGAACCACCCTGACCAAGACAGCAATTTTTGGAAATCTGCTGATTATCCTCAGCATCATTGCCCTTATCGTGACGACCCTCTCCGGCCTCTCGGGATTTGTTCGCGGGGACTGGACCGTTGGCCTCCTCGGCATTTGTCTTTCCCTGTTTTCAGGGGCTCTTGCCGCCTATATCATCCTCTATTCCGTCCGACTGAACGGCCAGGGGGTGGGCCCGCTGGCCCAGTTCGGGCTGCGGTTCTTTCTCTATATCCTGCTCGCCAGTTTTTTTGTTTATCTCGGGTTCGATGCGAAGGACGTAGAATTGCCGACTAAAGAGCTGCTCACCATTTATCTGATCGGTCTTGGTGTCATCGGCCTTCCGCTTTATCTGTTCCAAAAAGCTGTCCCACTGGCCTCCGCTGCCACCATCGCGGCGGTCACCTCCCTGGGCCCGGCCATCGTCTTTGCCCTGCAATTGATGGATGCCCGGCTGACCTATGCCCCGGCCACATTAGCCGGGCTGATCCTCTATATTATCGGCGCCCTGATCGCCGCCTATGGTGTCGCCCGAAGCCGCCCTGCCCCCGGACACTCCTGACAGCGCAAAAATGATCGGGGGCTTAGTCCTCGACCGGAGTTTCTATAAGCTTGAGGTTGGAACCTTCCCGAAAAGCACCGTTGGCCGCCCGCTGCGCTGTTCCTTCACGTTCCCGTTTAAAAGATTCCAGATTTTCTGCGAGTTCCGGGACCCTTAAGCCTCGCCATTCCGGGCTTGGCTGGCCTTGATCGTCCAATCCCAGACACCGTGGCTGTATGGCCCGTTTTTTCCGAACGTTGTGGGGCTGCCACTCATCGAACTGGCGCGCATCAAGGGTTTCTGCTGTTGTCAGGAACCCGGCTTCCGTTGCCGCCTGCACCAGATCCGCGCCGCGCCCTGTCCGGATGATAAGACCGTTATGCCCGGGATCATCGGCGGCAGGCTTGCCGCCGGGCCAGGTATCCGAAACAGCGACATCTGCGGCCTCGCCAATAGGATCTGCGCAAATTTTGCAGCGCTGCTGTATCCGCCACCCCTGCTCATCCCGGCTCCACATACTGTTATAGTCAATATCAATATACCGCCCGTTTTTCAGGGTAATCCGGTGCGGTCCCGGTGTTCCAAAACCACGATACCGAAATTCAGCCACGTCTTTTTCGGCTACCCCTGCTCCGGCGACAGCCTCCCGGGTTTTGGTCAGGTCAGACAGGCCGCCGCAAACCATTGTCAGCATTGCCACGCAATTATCTGCCATCCGGGTATCTGATATCGCCAGCAATCGGGCGGCGCTGATGTCACAGGGCTTGGCGATCAGCACAAACGGGGCGTTGCGCGCCAGTGCCGCTTTCAGCCCGGCCAGAACCGATACCGGCCCATAGCGGGAGCCGGAGTTATCGAGAACTTCCTCAGCCGTGTCAGATATGACCCAATCCGTACGCAATGGGTCGGTTGCGTGGACACCCGCATGCAAAACGAATTCTGCCAACCCTGCGTCAAGGGCGTATCGGCCAAGCGCTGTCAGCACACCACCCGTTGACGCCTGAAACCGGACGTCAGGCTCCGCCGACCAGGCCATGACAAGTTTTTGCCAGGGACCCCAAACCTCATCCATCTGGCTACCGGTTTCAATATGGGAAGCCGCAACGGCCCCCGGGCAGGCTGAAAGAAGCTGGATTTCTTCGTCACGCCGGAGGGTTCCCTGGGGGCGCAACACACCGCGCTCGGTCAATTTCATGTTCAAGTTTTCGGTCAGGGCCTCGCAAAGGCCGCAGCCAATGCATAGTCCGTTTTCGACAACTTCTTGGATAGAGCCGGGATGTCGCACTGTCGTCCTTTTTGTGGCTTGCTTTGACTAGCCTAACAGCCCCAGTTTGACGAAATTGCTCCCAGGCGACGTTCTCTAAACCAACCGGGGCAAGGAGAGAAACGCAACCTAGCTCATCAGGCCGACGGTCATGGCTCCGAAAGCGACGAGATGGATGAGGATAATGGCCCGGTCATTCCACAAAAGCCCGACCACCAGCCAGCCGATAAGGCCGGCCAGAAACAGATAGATGTTCCAGGGGGTAAGGGCGAAGGCCGTTGCCGTATAGCCGAAGATCTGAATCACCGAGGCCAGCCATTTTATGACAAAAGCGACCTGCCCTTTTCCTGGGCCTCCCATGACGGCCTCAGACGGCACGGGTCAGCCCACCATCAATACGGATATTCTGCCCGGTGATATAGGCCCCATCCTCTGACGTCAGATGCCCGATCAGGGCCGAGACTTCCCGGGCTTTCCCATAGCGGCCCATGGGAATACGGGCCCGGCGGTCCTCGGTTTCCGGCAGGCTGTCGACAAAGCCAGGCAGGATATTGTTCATACGCACGTTGTCAGCGGCGAATTTGTCGGTGAACAGCTTGGTGAAACTGGCCAGAGCGGCGCGGAAAACCCCGGAGGTGGGGAAAAGCGGGTCCGGCTCAAACGCCGCGAATGTGGAAATATTGACAATGGCTCCACCCCCTTGTGCCGCCATGATCGGGGCAACCAGCCGGGCCGGGCGGATCACGTTCAGCAGGTAAACCTCCATACCCATATGCCAGTCGTCATCGCTGATTTCCATGACCGGGCCTTTCGGGCCGTGACCGGCAGAGTTCACAAGGGCATCAATTCGCCCCCAACGCTCCATCGCGCCGTTGACGAGGGCTTCAATATCCGAAACCGATCGGTTTGATCCGGTGATCCCAAATCCGCCAAGCTCTTCGCCGAGGGCCTCCCCTTTACCCGAGGACGACAGAATACCAACTTTAAAGCCCTGCTCTGCCAGATACCGGGCGGCGTCCGCGCCCATGCCGCTTCCGCCTGCTGTCACCAGCGCTGTTTTCTGTGATGCCATAATTTACGGTCCTTTCAAATGTCTGCCCTGAATATGGACATCAAACCGCCTCTTGACTAATCATGAATTGTCGCGCAAGACTGTAGAAATTCTACTGGCTTGGACAGCACCTTATGCGCACCCCCAATCTGAATAGTTTGAAAATGTTCGATGCCGCGGCCCGCCACCTGAATTTCAGGCTGGCAGCGGAGGAGCTGAATGTGACCCAAGGCGCCGTGGCGCAACAGGTGCGACGGCTGGAGGAAGATCTGGGCGCAGCTTTGTTCCATCGGGAGGCCCGGGGTCTTAGTTTCACAGGCCGCGGTCGGGAGTTTCATGGGCCCGTGCGCAAGGCCCTGTCCCTCATAGAAGAGGCCACCCGGAAATTCGCGCCCGACAGCAGCAGCCTGACATTGAGCGTCACCCCCTCCTTTGCGTCAAAATGGCTGGTTCCGAGACTGGGGCGGCTCGCCAAAAGCCACCCGGAATTTGAAGTCCAGGTCGTCGCCAGTGAAGAGCTGGCTAATTTCAAATCCGATGGAGTCGATCTTGCCATCCGGCAAGGGCGGCTGTCGGCAATTCCCGGGTTTCATGTTGAAAAACTCCGGCCCATGGATCTTTGTGCCATCTGCAGTCCGGCTTATGCGGCCAATATCGGGCCGGTGGGTGGCCTCTCGGATATACTCGATCTGCAGCTAATCCGCGATGGCCATAATCTGTGGGAGGCGGTGTTCGAAGAGGCGGGCCTCTCGAGCCGCCCGCGCATGCTGCGTTTCAACCAGATTGCCCTGGCGGTCGATGCCGCTGCCAATGGCCAGGGCATCGCCCTCGCGCCGCGATTGCTCATCGCCTCTGAGCTGAAACAGGGGAAGCTGACAGAACTGTGGCAGGAGCCGGGAGAAGGAGCTGATGGGTTTTATCTGGTCTATCCTGAAAGCAATAAATCCAACCCGGCCCTCGCGGCGCTTGTCGTTTGGATCCTGGCGGAAGTGAATTCCACTATAGAGGATGCCTAAACCCTGACTCCTTTATGGGTGCACCATAATGGTGGCACCATCCGAGGCTATGTCGGGCTGCAGCAGCTCTCCCCCTCCTGGATCGGCGGGCAGGGCACGGTGCCGTAGGAGCAATAAACACAGCAGTCACCAGCTTTGGGCTTGAGTAAGGTGCCGCAGCCCTTGCAGTCGTAAAACCACTGACAGGCATTGGTCGGCATGGTCTCTGTCTCACTATGGCCGCAGTCCGGACAGGTCAGGACCGAGGTCAGCTCGATGTCAGTTTTTTGCGTTTCCATAGGGCATATCCCGTGAGGCCAATAAAGAAAACGAGGGCGGGCAGCAACACATAGTCCAATACACCGACAAGGGCCGATAGACCGATGGCGCCGAGAAGGATCACCAGCACTGGCGTGAAGCAACAGAGCGCCAGAATAACGGTGCCAATCAAGCCGGCTTTTAAAAGATGTTGAGACGCCATTTTGCATTATACCCCGCCTTAAAAGGCTCCGTCTGTAAATTTATCGTGTGAGGAGATACCTATGGCGACATTGCAACCGAAATGCTATTCGTGGAGTGGGAATACAACCATATACCTATGGGGGAAAGGTCGGGAATGGCAGAAAATGCCCCGCAATCGGCACGGGAAAAAACGACAGGGGTTATCTCACTTGCCGCAGCGGTAATAGCCATAGGAGGCCTGTTGTTCGGCTATAACGCGACAGTTATTGCCGGCGCCATTCTGTTCATCAAGTTTGAATTTTCTCTCAGTCATTTTGCCGAGGAAACGATTATGGGGGCCTCTCTCGCCGGGGCTCTGATCGGGGCCGCGGTTGGCGGACCGCTGGCAGACCGGTTTGGCCGACGGCCGACCCTCCTGTTTACGGCCGCTGTGTTCTTTTTTGGTGCCCTGGCCTGCGCGGCGGCAATGGATGTCCTGTTCATCGGCATCGGTCGGGCCCTTGTCGGCTCCGCCATTGGTCTCGTCTCCGTCGTTGCCACCTTGTATCTGGCGGAAGTCGCCCCCGATCATGTCCGCGGGCGGCTGGTGGGGATCTACATGTCTGCAAATATGCTCGGGGTTGTATGCGGCTACTTAGTTGAGCTGGCATTTGATACCAGCGGCAACTGGCGCTGGATGCTCGGATTCCCGGCGATTATCGCTTTGCCTTTTGCGATTGGTGTCTGGGTTCTGCCGGAAACACCACGATGGTGCCTGTGCAACAACCGACCCGATCCGGCGCGCGCCGCCCTGAAGCGCATTCGTGGGCATGATAGAATTGAGGAAGAAATCAACCAGATCAATGCCGGCCTCGGTCAACAGGGCAGTGGCTGGGGCGCGCTTCTGGCGGCCAATATCCGTCCGGCTCTGTATCTCGGTGTTGGTCTTGGCATCCTGCAACGTATCACCGGCATCAGCATCGCCTTTTTCTACGGGCCAACCATTTTCGAATTTGCCGGGATGGAGGCGATTTCCCTCGATATCGTCGCCGGCCTCGGAGTTGGCATAGCCCTGGTTGTCGGACAGGTGGCATCCGTGTTTGTGGTCGACAAGCTGGGCCGCCGCCCCCTGCTGTTGATCGGCTATGCCGGGATGGTGGCGGGGCTGCTTCCCCTTGGTCTCGCTTTCGCTTTGCCTCAGCCCTCGGAGCTGGCGCAATATATGGCGGTGGGCGGGGTGATGCTGTTGGCCGGGGCCTGGGCGTTCGGTCCGGCGAGCATTACGTTCCTGCTAATCTCGGAGTTATATCCGCAGCATGTCCGCGGACCGGCCATGAGCCTGGCGACCGTGGCCATCTGGCTCTCCTTCCTGGTGGTGACTTTTACTTTCCTGACTGTTGAAGGACTGTTGGGGCCAAGCACCACGTTCTGGATCTATGGCGGCATCGCCGCTTTTGCGCTGCTTGTCACCCTGTTCAAGGTGCCGGAAACCAAGGGCAAGAGCCTTGAGGAAATTTCCGCAAGCCTGTCAGGGCGACATTAAGCGGGACTTTCGGTGGTCTCGATTTTAAAGCTGTGCTAAATAGCGTCCTGCGGAACCCTCACACTTCAAGACACCATCAACGGGAATTTAATATGAATAAGCTGTCTGTCATCTCGACTGAGTTTGACTTCTCGCCCCTGCACGCGGCCATGCAACGCTATGTAGATCAAGAGATCCTGAGCGGGGTCTCCTCCGCTGTGTTGATCGGGCAGGATCTGGTTGATATGCACTGCGCGGGCCTTGCCGATCGGGAGAATAATATCCCGCTGCGACCCGATCATATTTTCCGAATTTACTCCAACACCAAACTGATCACCTCCCTAGCTATTCTGCAGCTGGTCGAGGCAGGACATATTGATCTGGATGCCCCGATTGAGACTTATATCCCCGAGCTAGGCAAATTACAGGTCCTGAAGCCCGATGCCACGGAGATTACAGATACCGAACCCGCCAACAGTGCCATCACTCCCCATCAACTGATGACCCATACGTCCGGCCTGACCTATGCTTTTCTTGATCCGAAGCGACTTATTTCCCGGGCCTATCACGCTGCCAATGTCGGTAATCCCGACACGCCGCTCTCCCATATGATCGAGGTGCTAGCCGAGCTGCCGCTGGTCGCTCATCCTGGCACCGCCTGGGAATATTCCCATGCTACCGATGTTCTTGCCCGGCTTGTCGAGGTGGCCAGCGGCAAGGTGTTCGGGACCTATCTGCAGGAGGAGATTTTCAGCCCGCTCGGCATGACGGATACAATGTTCTTCGTACCCGCCGACAAGGCCGACCGCCTTGCTGCCTATTATATCGGTGCCGATCTGCTGGAACCCATGAAAGGCGGCCTCACCCGCGAAGACAATGCGCCTTTTGCCGCCGGCAGTCTGACTGAAAGGCTGCGGCAATCCGGCGGTGGCGGCCTGGTCTCCACCCTGCCAGACATGCTGGCGCTTTTGCGGGCCCTTACTGACGGCGGCAGCGATCTGTTTTCGCCGGAGATCAAGGCCCTGATCTGCCGTAACCAGCTGCCGGACGGCAGGAATATCCGGTTTCCCGGCATTGGCGAGATGATCGGCCGTGGTCATGGCCTCGCCAGCGCTGTCTGCGAAACTCCCTTCCCCTTCGAAAGCCCGTCAGCCGCCGGAGAGGTACATTGGGGCGGTGTTGCCGGAACCCAATGGTGGATTTCACCTAAAACCAACAGCGCCGGGGTGCTGATGACCCAGCGCCAGATGGCTTTTTCCCATCCCTTCGCTATTGAGTTGAAGGGCCTTATCTACAAGGCGGTTTCCGGAGAGTAATGTTTCAATTCTTGCAATTTAGGCTCATATACCGCCTAATTTGCGCATAACTCACCTTTTTGGGAGCGAATTTGGAATTTTTACCAGCCCTGACCACCTTGGCATTGGTGCATATTCTGGCGGTGATCAGCCCGGGTCAGTCTTTTCTGGTGGTCTCAAAGCTGGCCTTGTCCTCCGGCAGGCCCGCCGCCTTTGCTGCCAGCATCGGCATGGGGGCTGGATCGGTGGTTTGGGCTGGAGCAGCCCTCGCCGGCCTCGCGCTGGTTCTGCAACATGATCTCTGGCTCTATGCTTTGCTGAAACTCAGCGGCGGCGGGTATCTCGTGTATATCGCTCTCGCCCATTGGCGGCATGCAAATGCGGAATTGGCCCGAGGCGACATGGCAACCAAGTCAGTTTCCCTTGCCGCGGCGTTCCTGCAAGGGTTGATGACCCAGCTCGCCAACCCGAAAGTCGTGATCTTTTTCGGCTCGATCTTTTTTGGATTGCTGCCGGCCCATGCCCCGCCCTGGGTCTATGGGACCAGCATTGTCATCGTTTTCAGCAGCGAATGCTTTTGGTATGGCACGGTGGCCACAGCTTTTTCCATTGATCGGTCGGTGAAGATTTATTTGAGGGCCAAGGTCTGGATCGATCGGACCGTCGCTGTTGTCCTTGGCCTGATTGGACTGAAACTGATCTATGATGCGAGTTTCATCGCCGGGCAATATCTGTAGCACTGCCCGGCGATGATAGGTTTGTCAGCTGTCGTTTTTATGATGGGCAATTAAAAGCTCCACCCGTTTCAGTTCCCGCATGATACGATCGGCCTGCATCTGAGGCATCAGGCTGGTCTTCATGATGGTCGCCAGAATAATCATGGTGGAAGCGATAAGTCCCCATTTCAAGGCAAGCAGTATGTCCGTTGTCTGTGTGAACTTCCAAGCGAACCACATCCCGACAGCGAACATCACCAGTTGCGCCAGCATAATGAGCCAGGTCACCCAGCCAAACTTGCCGCGAAATTGATGGGCGCCAAGGGCGAACCAGCCGAGCTCTTTGGTCTCATCCATAATCTCCCGCTCTTCCGCGGACAGGGCCTCTTCAATCAGTTTGTCGAGTTTACTCATCTTCCTCTCCTTTCAAGGATTGGCTGAGGGCATGACGGGCATGCATCAGCCGTGTTTTGACAGTTCCAACCGGGATATCAAGGGCCAGAGCCACTTCGCGCACCGTCATATCTTCCAGATAAAACAACGAAATAGCCGCTGCCTGCGCCGGTGGTAATTGGTTGATGGCCTGGCGAACGGCTTCTGCATCCGTCGCCGCTGTGGCGGTCTCGGCTACTTCTGCAGGCTCGGTCTGTTCGAGTTCCGCAGCCATGGCGCGCCGGTTCACATGCCCGGAGATAATGCGGGCGGCCCGCCGCGTGACAATGCGATAGGCCCAGGCGGGAAAGGCCCGCTCGTCCCGAAGTTTGGGAAGGCCGCGCAATATTTCAATCCAGGCATCCTGGACCGCATCATGGGCATCTTCGAGATTACCCAGAAGCCGCCGCGCATGGCTGAGAAGCTTTGGGCCCCGCAACATAACCAGCCGGTCAATGGCGGTTTTGTCGCCAAGCCGGGCCCCGGCCACCAGATATTCCTCGAATATTTTCTCTTTGCGTTGCATGACCGCCCATCCATCGTTCAGGAATAAGGTGGCCTGAACGGCGAATTCGGTTCAATGGAAATCGTGTTTTTTCGGAAATTACTTGAGAAATGGCTGAAAACTGCCGTTTACGTCTCTTCTGCTTCCTCATCCCAGTAATATTCCGCCGTGATCCGGGTAATCAGAACATAGCCGAGAATGGAAAGCGGTCCGGCCGCCGTATCGACGATGACCCAGGTATCCGTGGTCAGAACCCGCCGCAAGATCTCGTTGAGAACCGCAAGGCTGAGGGCAAAAATGATCCAGAAGTAGGTGAGCAGAGTCCAGCCCCGTTCGGTCAGGCTGATCTGCCCGCCCAGTACCCGATAGACAATATTCTTGCCCAAAAGAAGGCTGATGCCGAGGGCCAGAGCAAAGAGGGTCCGCCCGACCGTTGGTTTGATCTTGATGAAACTCTCATCACCGAAATAAAGGCTGGCCCCGCCCAGACAGAGCACAATCACCAGGGTGATCACGGCAATCACCGGTACTTTGCGGCTGAAAATATAGGC
The DNA here is from genome assembly GCA_024743055.1 of Pseudomonadota bacterium. Lineage (GTDB taxonomy): Bacteria > Pseudomonadota > Alphaproteobacteria > Sneathiellales > Sneathiellaceae > Sneathiella. The sequence goes on along the minus strand of JANSXH010000003.1, from coordinate 155,939 downwards.
GAGCAGCACGGAAATGGCGGTCGCAACAATGGTTGCCGCCGTCGCCACCATGATATCCCAGGCAAAATTAGACACCAGAAACACGACGGGCGGAAAAAACTCCACCAGCAGGTCCCGGTTCAGGTAGCGGGCGACAAGGGTACGGAACATGTAAAGCCAATCCTCAATACTGTCTGTTTCCGGCCCACAAGCCAGGGTTTCGCTGGCACAATAGCGCCCCGCAGAAAAAGAAATATGACAGCGATCAATTCTATGGCGGAATTCTTGGAAAAATGGCTTTTTTCCCATAGAATTCCCCTATCACTCCTGCCTACCCCACCTCACAACCATAAGGATCCCCAGTATGTCCATCGATGCAAGACTTGCCGAGCTCAATATCACCCTGCCCAAAGCCCCCTCGCCCATCGGCAACTATATTGGCGGCGTTGTGACCGGAAATTTGCTGTTCATGTCCGGTGTGGGCCCTAGAAAACCGGAAGGCGGTGCCATCACCGGTAAGGTCGGCGCGGATCTGACCGCAGACGAAGCCTATGACGCCGCCCGTCTCGTCGGCCTCAATATGCTGGCCAATATGAAATCGGTGATTGGGGACCTGGATCGGGTGACAAAGATCGTCAAGGTCCTCGGCATGGTCAATGCGGTTCCTGACTTTAAAGAGCATCCCAAGGTCATCAATGGCTACTCGGACCTGATGGTCGAAGTTTTCGGTGAAAAAGCCGGTAAAGCCGCCCGCTCCGCTGTCGGCATGGGCTCGCTACCCAACCAGATCGCCGTCGAGATCGAAATGATTGTGGAGATTTCAGACTAGAGCCCTGTTAGGAGGGAAATCATGTCATTTGGCGTTTTTTTCGCGATTTTGGGGGCAGCCATATTACACGCCACCTGGAATGCCCTGGTCAAGGGGAGTTCGGACCGGCTTTCCGTCATGGCGATCTTTAATGCCGGAACCCTGGTGATCGCCCTGGCCTTCCTGCCCTTTATCGAGGTCCCTCCGGCGGCGGTCTGGCCGCATATCGCCGCCTCCACCGTCATTCATACCGGATATTTCCTGTTTCTGATCCTCTCCTATCGCTATGGCGATCTCAGTCATGTCTATCCACTTTCGAGGGGCACCGCGCCGCTGATCGTGGCGCTTCTGGCCTTTGTCTTTATTGGCGAAACCCTTTCCGGACAGGCTCTGCTGGCGGTTTTCCTGATTTCTGCCGGCATTATGAGCATGGTGCTGGTCAAGGGCGCGGAAGGAATACGGCAGCCAAAAGCTATCTTTGCGGCCCTGGCAACCGCCGCATTCATTGCCAGCTACACCATGGTCGACGGCACCGGCGCCCGCCTCTCCACCAGTGCCCATAGCTATATCCTCTGGGTCAATGTGTTTAACGGACTGCCAATCATCATTATTGCCCTGATTGCCCGGCGGGGAAGAATTCAGAGCCAGTTCAGAAAATTATGGAAAGTCGGTGTTCTGACGGGAGGCGTCTCGCTTTTCGCCTACTGGATCGTGCTTTGGGCCGCCACCCAGGCCCCGTTGGCCATGGTCGCCGCCGTGCGCGAGACCAGCATGGTCTTCGCCGTCCTGATCGGGGTGTTTTTTCTCAAAGAACGGCTTGATCTGCGGCGGTTACTGTCGGTGTTTGTAACATTGTCAGGCACGGTGTTGCTGAAATTCAGCCGGTAAGGGTGACACGGCTCATAGTTTCAAAAGCAATTTCTGTAGGGAAGCAATGTCAACTTTGTAATACCTGTCTATTTGCACGTTATCTGGAACCGACTCGTCTGCAGATACCAGCAAGGAGATAACTCGATTGCCATCAAGTTCCAGATATTCTGGATCGATCGGTTGAGAAAAGAAGTGAGTTATCCTACCAAACAAAGATTTTGATTTTTCAACATCCGCTAGATGGGCTCGCAACAGATTTTGAATGGAAATACTGAGATCTTCGCGACTGTATGAGAGTTTTCCCACCTCTTTTCCATACCCTCGAGCCATCTTGCTTATAGGATCATTTGACAAGCGCGTGTCGGGAGGCTCAACCGGAAGAATTTCCATTTCTTCGCTCCACCTTCCTGTATCGTGTCAATTAAGATCTAATACTTCAAGTTGAATTACTTCTCTTCGCCGTTCCCGTTGGGGTCTTCGAGGGCGTCAGAGATGGCTTCGGTCATTTCGCCCTTATAGGGGTAGATTTCCACCATATCACCGGGGTCCAGCGGGTCTTCTTCTTCACCGAGGAGATGCAGGGGTTCGCGGGTCAGGCGGCGGCAGGCATCATCGAGCTGGTCGAGATCGCCATAGCGGATGATCAGGGTGCCGGTGCCGTTCTCCTTATGATCGATATCGACGGCCATACCGATGGCGGCGGAGAGGTCCTCTTCGAGGGCGATGACATCGGCGCTTTTCCAGGCTTGCTGGCGTTTGGCGATATTGTCGCCGGGGGTCTTCTTCTTACTATCTTTGCGAACGAGATCTTCGGCTTCACGAACGGTCAGGCCGCCGTCAACAATCTGGAAAGCCATGGCTTCCGGGTCTTCTGCGTTGATCAGGGTACGCCCCGCCCCTGCTGTCAAGCGGCCATCTCGGATCATCGCCTGGACATTGGTCGGCAGGATAAGAAGCCGGAGAATATTGGCAAGGTAAGAGCGGCTCTTGCCGACCTTCTTCGACAAGGTCTCCTGCACATAGCCGAAATCATCCATCAACTTGCGATAGGCCTCCGCTTCCTCGATGGGAGAGAGGTCTTCACGCTGAATATTTTCGATGATGGCGATTTCCATGCTCTCGGCATCGGTAAATTCCTTGATGATCACCGGCACTTCATGGAGCTGCGCCATCTGTGCTGCACGCCAACGGCGTTCCCCGGCGATGATCTCGTACTCCCCATCCTTGCCAGGGTTGCGCCTAACAAGGATAGGTTGCAAAATGCCTTTTTCCCCGATGGAGTCGGCAAGCCCTTGAAGCGCCTCCTTATCCCAGTCCTGACGCGGCTGGAACTGGTTGGCGCGGAGCTGTTCCACCGGCACTTCCTTGGTGCTGCGGACCTTGTCGAGATCCGCATAATCACTAGCTACATCATCACCGAGCAGGGCCGAAAGGCCGCGTCCGAGTTTCTTCTTGGAAATTTCGTCAGTCATCATTGTCATCACATTCGTCTCGGCCGGGGCTTATGCCTCAGGCCGCGTTGAGTTGGCGTTCGCGGCGGATTACTTCTTTGGCCAGACCGATATAGGCCTGACTGCCGGCGCAGCGATGGTCATATATAAGGACAGGCTTGCCATGGCTCGGGGCTTCCGAAACCCGGACATTGCGCGGGATCACTGTCTGATACACCTTGTCGCCGAGGAAATCGCGAACGTCCTGGGCCACCTGCAAGGAGAGATTATTGCGTTTATCGAACATGGTCAGCACCACCCCCTGGATATTGAGCCCGGGATTGAGGGTGCTGCGCACCCGCTCGATGGTTTTCATCAGCATGCTGAGACCTTCGAGGGCGAAAAACTCGCATTGCAGAGGCACAATCACCGCATGGACGGCGACCATGGCGTTCAAGGTCAGCAGATTGAGGGACGGCGGGCAATCGATGAGGATATAGTCGTACATGTCCCGCACTTCGGAAATCGCGTCATAAAGGCGGTGGCTGCGGCGGTCGAGCTCGATCAGCTCTAATTCCGCGCCCGACAGGTCTGCCGTCGACGGCACCAGGTCGAGATGAGGGATATTGCTTTGATGAATGGCGGATTTGATCGGGGTTGTCCCCATCAGCACGCCGTACACATTGTCCTCCCGGTCATCGCGGGCGACGCCGAGGCCGGTACTGGCATTGCCCTGGGGGTCGATATCGACGATGAGAACGGTTTGGCCGATGGCGGCAAGGGCCGTCGCCAGATTGATGGTGGTCGTGGTCTTGCCGACCCCGCCTTTCTGGTTGGCGATGGCCAGGATGCGGGCGGATTTTCCGGAAGTCAGATGCGACACGCTGTTACTCATGATCCTCGAGCCCCTCGGGTTAGGCGAGACGGCGCACCTTTGTGAGTTTTAAAAGGCAGCCTTCTTCACTGGTTACACTACTGTGTTTTTCAATCTCCATATTCCAACATTTAGAGGCTTTGGTCAATTCCTCATCTACATCTTGTCCCTTTAAAAACAGGAACTCGGTGTCGGCATGGGCGAAAGGGGTTGCCAGCTCCAGCAACTTTTCCAGCGGGGCCAGGGCCCGGGCCGAGATGATATCGGCCGTCATTGGCGGGAGCGCTTCGATGCGGCAATTATGGACAGCAATGCTGACCATTGTTTCACGTGAAACATTTTGCATGAAGAGGCATTTGCGTTGATCGCTCTCTACCGCATGGACCTCAAACTCACTGCAAATCCCGACCACAAGGGCCGGAAAGCCAGCGCCACTGCCGAGATCGAGCCAGGTTCCGCTAGTTTTCTGGGTCTTTGAGAGCAATTGATAGCTGTCGAGCATATGCCGTCGCCAGAGATCCGGGAGGGTCGATTTGCCGACGAGATTGATGGCTTTCTGCCATTTCTCCAGCAAAGCGCCATAGCGCCCGAGAGCTTCCATTGTTTCATGAGGAACATTGGTCTGCGCCTGAAACTGCTCTTTGCTGAGGATTTTGCCAGGCTCAGGCACGATGGCGATGCTCACCGCGTTTCACATAAGAGAGGAGCGCCGTCAGAGCCGCCGGGGTCACGCCGGAAATCCGCGCTGCCTGGCCAAGTGTTGCGGGCCGTACGGCCTTGAACTTCTCCCGCACTTCCGCCGAAAGTCCGCCGATCTTGGAAAAGTCGATATCCTCGGGCAAGACCAGGGCTTCGTCTTTGCGGAAATCCCGGATGTCCGACTTCTGCCGCTCCAGATAGCCACTATACTGGGCGTCGATGGCCATTTGCTCGCGGATATCGGGATCGACGGCTGAAAGCTCGGGCCAGATGCGGATCAGGTCGTCCAGATCGATATCCGGATAGGCAAGGAGATCGGCCGCGCTGCGCCGCACGCCGTCCTGATTGACATTAAGGCTGTGTTTGCGGGCTTCATTGGGAGTCATGTTGAGATCGCTGAACATCCTTCGGGCGGATTCAAGGTTTTCAGTCTTACGGGTAAAATGTTTTGCCCGCTCCGACCCGACAGATCCGATCTCCATACCGAGGCCGGTGAGCCGCTGATCGGCATTATCGGCCCGGAGCACCAGCCGATATTCGGCGCGGGAGGTGAACATGCGATAGGGCTCCTGGGTGCCGCGGGTGACTAGGTCATCGATCATCACCCCGATATAGGCTTCGGCCCGGTCAAGAATGACGGTTTCCCCGCCCCCAGCTTCCCTGGCCGCATTGATCCCGGCCATCAGGCCTTGTGCTGCCGCTTCCTCATAGCCGGTGGTGCCGTTGATCTGTCCGGCAAGATAGAGATTTTTAAGCCGCCGGGTCTCCAGGCTGAGCTTAAGCTCCCGCGGATCGACGAAGTCATATTCGATGGCATAGCCCGGCCGCACCCATTCCACCGCTTCAAGCCCCGGAATGGTGCGCAAGAAGGCCATTTGCACTTCTTCTGGCAGAGAAGTGGATATCCCGTTGGGATAAACCGTGTCATCATCCAGCCCCTCGGGCTCCAGAAATATCTGATGGCCGGTTTTATCGGCGAAGCGCACCACCTTGTCCTCGATGGAGGGGCACTAGCGCGGGCCGGTGCCGTCAATCTGCCCCGAATAGATCGGCGCCCGATCGAGATTATCCCGGATCAGGGCGTGGGTCGCCTCGGTGGTGGTGGTGATATGGCAGGAAATCTGCGGAGTTGTGATCTCTCGGGTCAGAAAGGAGAAGGGTACCGGGATGTCGTCGCCCGGCTGTTCCTCCAGGATCGACCAATTGATGCTTTTCCCCTTAAGCCGCGCCGGCGTCCCGGTTTTCAGGCGACCCAGCTCAAATCCGGCGGTTTCCAGAGTGTTTGAAAGGCCGTTGGAAGGATCATCGCCAATCCGACCCGCCGGGATCTTGGTTTCGCCCATATGGATCAGGCCCCGCAGGAAGGTTCCTGTCGTCAGAATGACTTTGCCGGAGCGGATCTCTGTGCCGTCGGCCAGGATCACACCGCCGACAACGCCGTCCGCGACAATCAGGTCTTCCACAGCCCCGGCCCGGATTTCCAGATTGTCCTGGTCGGCCAACACCGCCTGCATGGTTTCGCGATATATTTTACGGTCCGACTGAGCCCGGGGGCCGCGCACGGCTGGGCCCTTGCGGCGGTTGAGAAGACGGAACTGGATCCCGGCGGCGTCGGCCACCCGGCCCATGATTCCATCGAGCGCATCAATCTCCCGCACCAGATGCCCCTTGCCCAATCCGCCGATCGCCGGATTACAAGACATTTCTCCGATGGTATCGAGTTTGTGAGTGATCAAAAGGGTGCGGGCCCCGAGGCGCGCAGAAGCCGCCGCTGCTTCACAGCCAGCATGCCCTCCCCCGATCACAATCACATCAAAATCAATCATCGCGCCAACATATGTATCCCCCCTTAAAAGTCAACCGCCACAGGTGGTTTTTTGGAGGGTGTCGAAGCGCCAAATTTGGGCCTGAAGTACCAATCTAGAATCCAAAATGTTTCACGTGAAACAATGTTTCATTTGAAACTAATTTTGTGCTATCCCAAGGAAACTGAGGGTTTCGGAAAAACAAACTCCTCGAAATTTTCGTATCATTGGTTAAAAAAGGGCTTGTGGCCCTACTTGCCGATGCAGAAATCGCCGAAGACGATATCGAGAATATCTTCCACATCGACCCGACCCGTGATGCGCCCGAGAGAGCGGACGGCGAGGCGGATATCCTCGGCGGCCAGTTCAGGATCGAGGGTGTCGGCGGCAATTTGGAATCGGGCCAGCGCCGCCGTGCAGTCTTCCAGGGCCTGGCGATGGCGAAGCTGGGTCAGGGCCGGGGCACCGGAAACATCGAGCTGGGCCACCACATCGGCTTCCAGTTGAGACAGAAACTCCTCCAACCCCTTCCCTGCGGTGACAGACAGGCTCAGCCTGTTTTGCCGGGGATCGGAGGTTTCGCGCTGAATATCCGTGATTGAGCGATCAAGATCGATCTTATTGACAAGATGGTAGTCCCCGGGTTTCAGCAGATCCGCATAATCCGCCGGCAGCTCCGGATCCGCCGCCGTGGTCATGAAAATACGCAGATCCGCGGTTTCCGCCCGGGCAGCCGCGCGCCGCACCCCTTCCCGTTCAATCACATCCCCTGCGTCCCGGAGACCGGCGGTATCGGCGATGGTTACGGGATAGCCAGCCAGATCCATCGGGACTTCAACAATATCGCGGGTAGTCCCGGCAATATCAGAGACAATAGCGGCATCCCGTCGGGCCAACCAGTTGAGGAGGCTGGATTTACCGACATTGGGGGCGCCCAGAATAACCACATCAAGGCCGTCGCGGATTTTCTCGCCGCGGTGACCATCGGCAAGATGGGTGTTGATGGCATCTTTGAGATCGGCAATGCGCGGGGCCACGGCCGCCGCCACCCCACCCGGCAGATCTTCATCGGGAAAGTCGATATCGGCCTCAAGATGGGCGAGCGCGCCGATCAGTTCCTGCCGCCAAGCTTCATAAATCTGACCGAGCTCCCCCCGCATCTGACGCAAGGCCTGGGCATGCTGGGCCGCCGTTTCCGCATTGACCAGATCACCAATTCCCTCGGCTTCGGTGAGATCAAGCTTGCCCTGCTCAAAAGCGCGGCGGGAAAACTCCCCGGGCTCTGCGATACGAAGGCCGTCCATCGCCAGAAGCGCCTCATACAGCATGTTCAGAACCGCCGGACCGCCATGCAGGTGAAATTCCACCACATCTTCGCCGGTAAAACTATCCGGCGCCTGAAATATAAGGATAAGTGATTGATCTATAAGGGAATTATTAGTTGGATTGCGCAGTTCCCTGAGCCCGGCCTGGCGCGCTTTCGGTAGTTTTTTGGCTGTCAAAGCCGCCGCAGACGCCACGGCGCCCGGTCCCGACAGACGGACAACTGCCACCCCGGCCTTACCGCGGCCACTGGCCAGCGCAAATATGGTGTCCGTACTCATCCCCTACCCCGGATCGCGCTAGGACTTGTCCTTGTCGCCGCCTGGAAATTGCGAGAAGAACATCTTCTGCATTTGCTCAAGCCCCTGCATCCCCGCCGGGAACCAGGTTTTCATCATATTTTCCGGATCGAGATTGTTGATATTATCCAGCATTTTTGCCTGCAGCTCTTTCATTACGGCTTCCTGCATCGGCTGCACATCGGGAAGACCGAAAAAAGTCCTTGCTTCCTGGGGTGTACACTCAATATCCACATTAATCTTCATAACCAAGTCACTCCTCATTGATCCGGATGGGTTTGCTGGGGTACAACGGGTATTCTTACGTCTCTTATAGCGGATCACACCGCGAATAACAGGGTTTTCGGAATGGAAAATACACTGGGCCAGGAAACGAGCCCCTATCTTCTGCAGCATCAGGACAATCCGGTTCACTGGCAGCCCTGGAGCGCGGAAACCCTGGCTCTGGCCAAGAAGACCGGCAAACCCATTTTGCTGAGTGTCGGTTATGCCGCCTGTCACTGGTGCCATGTCATGGCCCATGAAAGCTTTGAAAATGACGAGACGGCTGCAGTGATGAATGAGAAATTCATCAATATCAAGGTTGACCGGGAAGAACGGCCCGATATCGACCAGATTTATCAGAACGCCCTCGCGCTCCTCGGCGAGCAAGGCGGTTGGCCACTGACCATGTTCCTCAATTCTGCGGGTGAGCCGTTCTGGGGCGGCACCTATTTTCCTCCGCAAAGCGGCTTTGGACGGCCGGGTTTCGTTAGTGTTTTGGAAACCGTCTCGGAGATTTTCAAGAACGAGCCGGAAAAGGTCACCAAAAACCGTGATGCCCTGACCGCGGCCTTAAAAGCCAATAACAAGGGATTTGACGGTGATCGGCCGAAATTGACCCTGGAGGTCCTGGACCGGGTCGCGGAGCGTTATGCCCAGGAGGCGGATCCGCAATATGGCGGCATTGGATCAGCCCCGAAATTCCCCCAGACCTATGTATTGGAAAATCTCTGGCGCAGTTTCCTGCGCACCGGCAATGCAGGCCTTTCGGAAATTGTCATCAAGGCCCTGAGCGCCATGTGTCAGGGGGGGATCTATGATCATCTCGGCGGCGGCTTTGCCCGCTATTCCACTGATGCCTATTGGCTCGCCCCGCATTTCGAGAAAATGCTCTATGACAATGCCCAGATCCTCGATCTGCTGTTGACCGTCCATCATGAAACCAAATCAGAGCTGTTCGAGGCGCGCATCTATGAGACCATTGGTTGGTTGATGCGGGAAATGCGCACGGAGGAAGGGGCGTTCGCCGCCACCATTGATGCGGATAGCGAAGGAGTAGAAGGAAAATTCTATGTCTGGTCCAAGGAGGAAATTGACGAGATTCTTGGAGATCATGCCCCGCATTTTCGCGAAATCTATGGTGTCTTGCCCGAAGGGAACTGGGAAAATACCAATATTCTCAATCGCTTAGCTTATCCTCAACTGCAGGATATGGAAACCGAGGCCTTGTTGGCGTCAGGGCGCCAGAAACTGTTTGATGTGCGGGAATCCCGCATTCGTCCCGGACTTGATGACAAGGTCCTGACAGACTGGAATGGCCTGATGATCGCCACGTTGGCCAAGGCCGGTCAGTATTTTGATGAAGCTGATTGGGTTGCCGCCTCGGAAGCCGCCTTTGTCGCCCTCACCACCCATTCCATGGATAAAGACGGCCGGTTGTTCCATAGCTATCGCCTTGGGCGGGCCCAACATTCGGGATTGCTCGATGATTATGCTAATCTGTCCCGGGCCGCCCTCACCCTGTACGAGATCACCGGCAAGGCCTTCTATCTGGAACGGGCCGAGCAGTGGGTGGATATTCTCAATCGGCACTTTTGGGATGATACCGAAGGGGGGTATTATTATACCGCGGATGATGCGGAAGCCCTGATTGTGCGCACCAAAAACGCCCATGATAATGCCGTGCCCGCAGGAAATGGCGTTATCCTGGAAGTCCTGGCCAAACTGCATCTGCTGACCGGTGCGCGGGAGCCGTTTGAAAAAGCGACCGACCTGGTACGGTTCTTTTCCGCGGAACTGGGCCGCAATTTCTTCCCTTTAGCGACTTTCCTCAATAATTTTGAGACCCTGATCAATGCCCGCCAGGTGATCCTGGTCGGCAGCCGTGAGGAGCCGGAACTCATTGATCTGGTTCATGTTTTAAAGGATTTCAGCCTGCCGGCGAAGGTCATCAATATCATTGAAGATACGGAAGAGCTGCCCTTTGATCATCCAGCTAAGGGCAAAGCCCGCCAGGAAGACAAAGCGACCGCTTATCTCTGTACCGGCCCGACCTGTTCCCTACCCACGAACACGGCAGCCGCCTTTCGAGCCCTATTGGAAGGAGAGACAAAACATGCCGCAACTTAGTTTGCATAGTCCGCTTGGCGACCTGACCGTTACCGAAGAAGACGGGGTGATTATCTCCCTCGACTGGGGCTGGGTCCCAACCGAATGGCAGAGTAAAACCCCGTTGCTTGAAAAAGCTGTGGAGCAATTGAACCAGTATTTCGATGGTGAGATTGGGGATTTTGACCTCCCTCTCGAGCCCGAAGGGTCCGGCTTTCAGAAACAGGTCTGGGCTGAGATGTTGAAAATTCCGGCGGGGTCCACCAAAACCTATGGGGATCTGGCGAAAGCCATCGGCTCGGCAGCGCAACCGGTTGGCACGGCCTGTGGTGCCAATCCGATCCCCATTATCATCCCTTGCCATCGTGTATTGGCAGCTGGCGGCAAGATGGGAGGCTATTCGGGCTTGGGTGGGCTGGAGACAAAAACAGCGCTGCTGAGGCTTGAGGATGCTCTGCCGCCAGAGCAGCAAACACTTGATTTATAATAGGAAATCTGGGCGCGGGTCATAAGAAAAGGACAAACAGAATGGTAAAAGCGATCAGGCAATATGAATTTGGCGGACCAGAGGTCCTGAAATGGGAAGATGTCGAGGTCGGCACGCCCGGCCCGGGAGAAGCACGGGTGCGTCATACAGCCGTTGGCCTCAACTATATTGATGTCTATTTCCGCACCGGTCTTTATCCCGCCGAGCTACCTATATCCACAGGCATGGAAGCAGCCGGCGTGATCGAAGAGCTGGGCGACGGGGTGAGCGGGCTTAAGGTTGGTGACCGGGTCGCCTATGCCGGTCGCCCTGTCGGCGCCTATACCGAAGCCCGGGTCATGCCGGCGGATGGTCTGATCAAACTGCCGGACAGCATTGATGATGAAACTGCCGCCGCCATGATGCTGCAGGGCATGACCACGGAATATCTGCTGCAACGCACTTATCCCTTGAAGAAAGGCGATACTTTTCTGTTTCACGCCGCCGCTGGGGGTGTTGGCCTGTTTGTCTGTCAATGGGCCCGGCATATCGGCGCAACGATGATCGGCACTGTCGGCTCTGATGAAAAGGCGGAGCTGGCCAAATCCTTAGGGTGTACCCATACCATCAATTACCGTGACGGGAATTTCGCAGATAAAGTCCGCGAACTTACCGATGGCAAGGGCGTGCCGGTGGTCTATGACGCCATCGGCAAGGATACCTTTATGGAATCCCTTGATTGCCTGCAGCCGCGCGGGTTGATGGTGTCCTTCGGCAATGCCACCGGACCGGTTTCCGACCTTAATCTCGGGGTGTTGGCCGCCAAGGGTTCCCTCTACCTGACCCGACCCACTCTGATGACTTACAACGAAAAGCGCGAAGATCTGGAAAAATCCGCCGGAGATCTGATGCGTCTTGTCGGGGATGGCACCATCAAGGTCACCATCAACCAACGCTACGCCCTTTCAGACGCCCGCCAGGCTCATGAAGATCTGGAAAGCCGTAAAACCACGGGATCGACAGTATTTACAGTCTAATCTGACATCAAAACCCAACAAAAAAGGCGCCTCACTTGGGGCGCCTTTTTATTTAACTGATTGATTTCCATTACGTATTCATGGAATCGAAGAAATCGTCGTTGGATTTGCTCTGTTTGAGCTTGTCGAGAAGGAATTCCATGGAATCCGTGGTGCCCATGGGATTGAGGATCCGGCGGAGCACCCACATTTTCTGCAAGGTGTTCTTGTCGACCAGCAGTTCCTCTTTCCGGGTACCGGATTTGGTGATGTCGATGGACGGGAAGACCCGTTTGTCGGAGAGTTTCCGATCCAGAATGATTTCCGAGTTACCTGTGCCCTTAAACTCTTCAAAGATCACCTCATCCATGCGCGAGCCTGTATCGATCAGGGCCGTGGCAACGATGGTGAGGGAGCCGCCTTCTTCAATATTCCGGGCGGCACCGAAGAAACGCTTCGGGCGCTGCAAGGCGTTGGCATCCACACCCCCGGTCAGGACCTTACCACTGGACGGCACCACAGTGTTATAGGCGCGGGCCAAGCGGGTAATACTATCAAGCAGGATGACCACATCGCGTTTATGCTCGACAAGCCGTTTGGCTTTTTCGATGACCATTTCGGCGACTTGCACATGGCGCGCTGCCGGTTCATCAAAGGTGGAGCTAACCACTTCGCCGTTCACCGAGCGCTTCATATCCGTCACTTCCTCAGGCCGCTCATCGATTAGCAACACAATCAGATATACTTCCGGATTGTTGGTGGTAATGGAATTGGCAATATTTTGGAGGAGGACGGTTTTACCGGTTCTGGGAGGGGCCACGATGAGGGCCCGCTGTCCCTTCCCTTGCGGGGCGACCAGATCAATAATTCTGGCGGAATTGATATCTTTGGCGGTGGGATCGGGGGTTTCGAGCTGAATGCGTTCGTCGGGATAGAGGGGCGTTAAGTTGTCAAAATTGATTTTATGTCGGGCTTTTTCTGGGTCTTCAAAATTGATGTTCTGGACTTTGAGAAGGGCGAAATATCTCTCCCCGTCCTTGGGACTGCGGATTTGCCCCTCCACCGTGTCGCCGGTTCGCAGCGAAAATCGGCGGATCTGGCTCGGGCTTACATAAATATCGTCCGGACCCGCAAGATAGTTGGCGTCCGGCGATCGGAGGAAGCCAAAGCCGTCCTGAAGAATCTCCAGAACCCCGCCTCCGGTAATCTCTGCGCCCTGTTCGGCTTCATATTTAAGGATGGCGAACAGCAGTTCCTGTTTGCGCATGGTGGAGGCGTTTTCAATATCCCGCTCTTCGGCCGTGTTCAAAATTTCTGCCGGGGATTTTTTCTTAAGCTCTTGAAGATTCATGTAAATTTCTACAATTGGTAATGATGTAAAACGATGGGGGAAATGGTTCGGATACTTTTGGAAAAGACATACCCTGGGTATGTTGCAGATTGCTCTTTCACGTTAAGGCAATGAGGCTATGGAAGAGATATATTCCATAGAAGTTAAGGAGTTATTGCCAGCTTTACGAATGATAGTCAAATGAAATTTTTGAACCAGGTCCTTTCGCATTTGCGCCTATTGAAACGGCTTAACAACAACCAGGATAACAATAAACACCACCAGAACCGTGGGGATTTCATTGACCATCCGGTAAAATTTAGCGCTATGCTGGTTGTTATCTGCTTCAAACTGGCGCCGCCATTTTGACAGGTTACCGTGAAAGGCCCCCATGATGAAAACCAAACCCAGTTTGAGCCAGATCCAGACATCTCCCCAATGGATAATGCCGGGGGTCAACAATAACAAGCCGCCAAAAATAAAGGTCATGATCATGGCTGGGTTGATAATGCCTCGCAGCAACCGTCGTTCCATGACCTTGAAAGTTTCCGACTTATCAGAGCCGACTTCCGCGTCCGCATGATAGACATAAAGCCGCGGCAGATAGAACATGCCCGCCATCCAGGCTATCACAGAAATGATGTGAAGGGATTTTACCCAGGGATAGATATCCGCCAGTATATCGTCCATTTTCAGCCCTTTTGTGCCGTTTCTGATAACCCTGGCGTCACGACGCCACCAGGGCACAATCCTTGAAATCCGCAGGGCAGATCCGCCCTCCATCGGAACTCATAACCTGACCGGTCTCCAGTTTCAACAGCAGGCTCGCCAACCCGTCAATAAATTCCTCTGCGACACCAACTGTCGGCACCCGCCGATAGTCCGGAACTCCGGCTTCCTTCGCCAGTTCCGCATATTCGATATCCAGTTCCACCAGAGTTTCCGAATGTTCTGAAACAAAGGCAATCGGCAGAATTACAAGACTTGTGCCTTCTTCTCCGGCGGCCTGAATTTCATCTTCGGTAGAGGGCTGCAGCCATTTCATCGGACCGACCCTGCTCTGATAACAGACTTTCCAGTCCTTTGGCGCCTTGGGCAGTGACGCGACAATGGCGGCTGCCGTCTTCTCAATCTGCCACTGATAGGGATCCCCGGCATCAACAATTTTTTGTGGCAGGCCGTGGGCAGAGAGCAAAAACCGCACTGGCTTCTCGTCAAATCCCTCCAGAAGCGGCGCAGCTAGCCGAGCGTAAGCTTTGGCCAGTCCGGTTTCAGCGGGATAGCAACAGAGACTTGCGGTTGGAACTGTCAGTCCAATCTTTGCCGCGGCCGCATGCCAGTCCTTTAGGGAAGATGCGGTTGTGGTCGAGGAAAACTGCGGATAGAGAGGTAATAGCAGAACTTCATCGGGTGAAAATTTCTGCACCTCCCGCACTACCTGATCTGCCCTTGGGTGCCAATAACGCATGCAGGTAAAGACTTCATAGATGGTATCAGGATCCTTATTCGACAGAACCTGTTTCAAGGCGTCGGCCTGAGCAAGTGTCTGTGGCAACAACGGTGACGATCCACCAATATAACTATAAATTTCCTGAGCAACTGGCGCCCGTCGGCGGGAGATCAATTTGGCAATGGCCCAGCGTAACGGTCCGGGCAGGCGGATAATGGCTGCGTCGTTAAACAGATTGAACAGGAAAGGTTCCACCGCTTCTGGCCCGTCAGGACCCCCAAGATTGAACAGGACGACAGCTTTACGGGTCATGGATAGAAGTCGCCTTTCAGGTTGCCCGGTGACGGATGATCCGGCTCAACTCCGCCACATGCTCTGGCGGTGTTTGCGGAATGATGCCATGTCCCAGATTGAAGATAAAAGGACCCTTGCCAAGGGTATCAAGAATTTTATGGATACGGGTCTCCATGGCTGCACCACCGGAAACCAGCAGGATCGGATCAAGATTACCTTGAACGGGCAAACGGGATTGCAACTCGCGCGCCGCCCAATCAAGTGGGGTTCCCGTATCGAGGCTGACGGCGGTAACACCTGTCTCCTCCACAAAGTCTATAATATTGCCGCCAACGCCCTTGGGAAAGCCGATGACGGGCAATTCGGGAAATTGGTGACGCAACCCCTCAACAATTCGCTTTGTCGGCTCTATGACCCATTTATGGAAGACATCATCTGGCAACACACCGGCCCAGGTATCAAAAATTTGCACGACTTCAGCACCAGCTTCCACCTGCTTCGCAAGATAGGAAATGGTACTGTCGACCAGCATATCCATCAGCAAACCGAACCCTTCCGGATCGCCATAGGCCCATTTCTTGATATTGACGTAATCCTTCGATCCCCGGCCCTCCACCATATAAGTCGCCACCGTCCAGGGCGCACCAGCAAATCCGATCAGCGTACAATCGGCCGGAATTGAGCTGCTTAAGCGCGAGACGGTCTCATAGACGGGTTCCAGGGTGGTATGGATAAATTCCGGGCTGAGTTTTTTAAGATCTTCCCTCTTCCGAACGGGATCTAGAACCGGCCCCTCTCCTTCCCGATAGGCTAGAGGCTGTCCGAGAGCATGGGGGATCAACAGAATATCAGCAAACAGGATGGCGGCATCCATGCCATAACGGCGCAAAGGTTGTAAGGTTACTTCTTCGGCTAGCTTCGGATTGTAGCACAGATCCAGGAAATTACCGGCTTCCGCACGGGTTTCCCGATACTCAGGCAAATATCTACCAGCCTGGCGCATGAGCCAAAAAGGAGGCCGGGTCGTGATTTCCCCTGACAGGGCTCTGAGCATGAGTTTATCTTCAGTCTTTGTCACTCGGGCAGGCCTTCCTTCATTATCCCCTTCTATAAATATATTTATAAAAAGGTAGTAGTAGTGGTTGATGGCTGTGAAAGCTGGGGATTAAAATTCATTCACACCCTTTATAGAAAATCTGGGGATAAAATCCAGCCCTTCGCACATTTGTGAATTACTACGATGTAATCACGATTTCAGGTCACTCTAAAAACAGGGATAATGGGGATAACTTGTTTTTTGGATCCTGTGTTGGCAGTTATTCACATTTCCCAATTTGGTGAAATCAATTTAATCACATGCGGAATTCTAAGAGGATGAAAAACCATCCTTCGGGGAGAAAATTTTTAGGCTTTTCCCAGCAGCCATGTTATCCCTGTTATCCACATTATTCACAGCTAGACAGGCGTCCTTAATGGCGGAATTTCATCTTCATCTGGTGTCGGATTCAACCGGTGAAACCTTACAATCAATGACTAAGGCGGCCCTTGTCCAGTTTGAAGGGGTGGCTCCAATTGAACATGTCTGGACCTTGACAAGAACTGTCCGTCAGCTGGATGATATCCTTGATTCCATTAAACAAAAACCGGGTCTTGTGCTCTATACCCTGGTCAATGCAGAGATGCGACGGGTACTGGAAGCGGGATGCCAGAACCTGAATGTTGCTTGTGTCTCAATTCTTGATCCGGTGTTGGCAGCTTTCTCCAGTTTTCTGGGACAGGAGATAAAACAGCTGCCGGGTCGGCAGCATATGCTCGATCAGGACTATTTTGGTCGTATCGAAGCCCTTAATTATACCTTGGCCCATGATGATGGTCAGATGCCGGAAGGCCTAAAAGAAGCAGATATCGTTCTGGTTGGCGTGTCACGAACCTCAAAAACACCAACTTCCTTTTATCTGGCCCATCGTGGCTATAAAACTGCAAATGTGCCGATTGTTCCGAGTATTCCGCTGCCCGATGAGTTATTTCAGTTGAAAAATCCTATTGTTGTCGGATTGACCACAAGCCCAGAGCGGTTATCGGAAATTCGTAAAAACCGACTGCTTAGTCTCAATGAAACCGTTGAGACGGATTATGTGGATAGGGAGCGGATCAAGGAAGAAGTGATTTTCGCCCGTAAAATGTGTACCCGAGAGGGCTGGCCGATTATTGATGTATCCCGGCGCTCCGTAGAGGAAACCGCCGCACAGATCATTACCCTCTTTAATCGCCGTCAGGGTTCGGAAATCTAGCAGGAACAAACTATGCTCTCCCCGTCCGAACCGGCCCTCATTCTGGCCTCAGCAAGTACATCCCGCGCCCGATTATTGGAGAAAGCCGGAATTGCGGCCTCTGTCCAGCCTGCCGCTGTGGACGAAGATGAAATCAAGCATGCCATGCGAGGCGCCAAGGCGCCAGCAACTGATGCAGCCGTTGCATTGGCTGAGTTGAAGGCCAAACGGGTCTCCCATCAGGCCCCACAAAACCTGGTGATCGGCGCTGATCAAATCCTGGAATGTGGGGATATCTGGTTTGATAAACCCGTGGATATGGATCATGCGCGCGCTCATCTTTTATCGTTAAGTGGCAAAACCCATAGTTTGGCCAATGCCGTTTGCGTGGCCAAGGGCGGAGCTATTTTGTGGCATCATGTCAATACGGTCGAGCTGACCATGCGTAAGCTGGACGATGCCTTCCTTGATCAGTATCTTGAGGCGTCCGGGGAGGCAATTCTGTCTTCGGTTGGTGCATATCAGTTGGAAGGTCGGGGTATTCACCTGTTCAGCCGCATAGATGGAGATTTTTTCTCCATATTGGGTTTGCCGATGTTGCCGTTGCTTGATTTTCTGCGTGGCCACGGAATTGGGGTCTCAAAATGAGTAGTTCTTTGATTAAATCTGCAGGTGTCATGGGATGGCCGATCAGCCATTCACTATCACCGCGACTCCATGGCTATTGGATACAGAAACATGGTCTGAAAGCGGAATATATTGCGCGCGCTGTCAAGTCTGAGGATCTGCGCCCGGTCCTGAAATCCCTGCCGGATGACTGCCTGGCAGAAAACCGGGAATTTCGAGGAACCAACTTGACCATCCCATTAAAAGAAACGGCTCTCGATCTGGTAGATATCGTTGATCCTTCCGCCGTCCGGATTGGCGCGGTGAATACCATTGTTGTGGCCGAGGACGGAAAACTGATTGGCCGCAATACGGATGCCATCGGCTTTTCGGATTCTCTGATCGGGCATGTCCGCAAAGAGGCCTTAAAAGGTGGAAAGGCAGTAATTCTGGGCGCTGGGGGGGCGGCCCGTGCCGTGGCCATTGCCCTCAGTGATTTAGGGGTTACCGAAATACTTATATGCAATCGGTCCCGTGAAAGGGCGGAAGCTTTGGCAGCTCATATTACGCAAGTAGGGGCTCTTAGTTCCGCAGCTGCCTGGGATCAGCGTGAGAACTGTCTTGAAAACGCGGATATTCTGGTAAATACGACCAGCCTCGGTATGATTGGGCAACCCTCGCTCGAGATTTCCCTCAAAACCCTTAAAAAATCAGCTGTCGTTAGTGATATTGTGTATGTGCCTCTTGAAACTGCATTGTTGAAAGACGCAAGGCTAGCTGGGCATGTCACAGTTGACGGTCTTGGCATGCTACTGCATCAAGCCAAGGCTGGATTTGCTGCCTGGTTTGGAGTCACGCCGGAAGTAGATGAAGGATTACGTCGCCATATGCTGGAAGGATTGGGTCAGAAATGAGTATGATGTTGATAGGTCTAACTGGCTCCATAGGGATGGGAAAATCCACGGTAGGTGAGATGTTCCGCCGGCTTGGCGTGCCCGTTTATGATGCCGACGCTGAGGTGTATAAAGTTTACGCCAAAGGAGGTGCAGCAGTTGAGCCCATCCGTGCCGCTTTTCCTGAGGCGGTTGTTGACGATCAGGTGGATCGGGCCCGGCTCAGCAAGCTGGTTGTTGGCAAAGAAGCCGAAATGAAAAAGCTGGAATCCATTACTCATCCTTTGCTGGGCGCCGGACGCGCAGCATTTTTTGAGGAAGCAGAGAAAACCGGTCAAAAGATGGTCGTTCTGGATATTCCCTTACTCTTTGAAACCGGTGGTGAAAATCGGGTTCACAAGATTGTTGTTGTCAGTGCCCCAGCAGAAGTCCAGCGAGAACGGGTCTTGGCTCGTGATGACATGACAGAAGAAAAATTCGAGGCTATTCTGGCGCGGCAGGTTCCCGATGCCGAGAAACGGGAGCGGGCAGACTATGTTATCAATACCAACTGCCCCAAAGAAGCGACTTTTGAGCAGGTGAAAGCGCTGGTGGAAGATCTGAAACATGCGTGAGATAGCCCTTGATACGGAAACCACCGGATTTGACCCGGCGAGTGGTGACCGGGTTGTCGAGATCGGCTGTGTCGAGCTGATCAACCATGTCCCGACCGGCGAAGTCTTTCACCGCTATATCAATCCTGAGCGGGACATGCCGAAAAGTGCCTTTGAGGTTCATGGTCTGAGCGAAGAGTTTCTTAAAGGCCATAAAGTCATGGCCGAGGAAATCGATGAATTTCTTGAGTTTATTGGCGATTCCAAACTGGTCATCCATAACGCTCAGTTCGATATGAAATTTGTCAATGCGGAACTCGGCCTTTTAGGACGTCCCGCCCTGCCCATGAGCCAGTCCATTGATACGGTGACAATGGCTCGTCGCAAGTTTCCGGGCGCTCAAGCCAGCCTTGATGCGTTATGTCGGCGTTTTGGAATCGACAATTCTGCACGGACCAAACATGGAGCCCTGTTGGACGCGGAACTACTGGCCGAAGTTTATTTGGAGCTGATCGGCGGCCGTCAGCAGGGCTTTTCGCTTGGCCAAGATGAGGCCAAGGACGCGGAAATATATGGACAGAAGGAAGTCCGGCCACCGCGTCCCCACTCTGCCAGCGATGATGAATTAGCTGCCCATGCAGCTTTTATGGAAAGCGTTAGCGATCCGATCTGGAGGCGCTAGTCAGCAAATATCCTACTAGGCAGTATCTCCGGCAGGCTCTTGAGCATTAGCCTGCTCTGCCTTGTGATGTTCATACAATCTGGCAAAATCAATTGGGTCCAGGAGAAGAGGTGAAAATCCGCCGTCTCGTGTTGCGTCTGAAATAACCCGGCGAGCGAAAGGGAAGAGAATCCGAGGGCATTCAATCATGCACATCCGCTCCAATGTCTCCGGTGGAAAATTGACCAATTGGAATAATCCGGCGTACACCAGCTCCACAACAAATGCCGTATTCTCGCCATGCTTTGCTGTAGCACTGATGCGCAGTTCTACTTCAAAATTGTTTTCCTCGCCTGAACGGGCCTGGACATTGGCGGCGAGTTCTAATGCTGGCGCCCCTTTTTCCGGATCGAGACTGCTTGGAGCGAAGGGATTTTCAAAAGACAGATCTTTCACATACTGGGTGATGATCGCCATTGAAGGATGCTGGCCTGGGTCTGATGCGATGCCAGCGGCATCTGGGCCGGATGCACTACCATTTTCTGCCATGAATTTGTCTCTCCGAGAGTTTAGGTTTAGTTTGGCTGAGTGGCTATCACGGATGTCCGCTATGAACAAGCAGAAGTCACCCGATATTGATGGAAATTCTATTTTTTGTCTGACCAGGGGCTTTCCGGATTGCCGGGTCCGCTTGGATGGTTCTCGATTTCCGGAGCATCTTCGTCAACCACCTCATATTCCCCATCAATAATCGGACCTTTACCAGGAGGCGATCGACGCCCGCCCTGATATTGCATGTTAGTGGCAACAAATTTGGAATGCCGGGCCATATAACCAGCCAGAGTTTTACGCAACGGTGGCAAAAACAACAGAAAGCCGATGGCATCAGTTACAAAGCCCGGAATTAGAAGGAATAAACCAGCCAACGCCAGAAGAACGCCTTCAAAAATCTCATTCACCGGAGATTCCTGTTTTTCAAGCGCAGCGCGGGCTCGCATCAGCGCGCCAAGACCTTGGACGCGCAGCAGCATCAGTCCGATAACGGCTGTAACAACTGTGATCAGAATCGTGTTCAGGGCGCCGATTTCGCTTCCGACCTGGATGAAAACCATTATTTCAACAAGGGGAATTGCAATGAATGCCGCCAGAATTAGCAAAGCCAAGCTTGTTTATCCTTCCCTAAGTTTCTATGTATCTCTATAAAGAGGCCAAATAGTTCGGGACAAGAGGCGATGGACTTCGCACATCGAACTCATTAACCTCTTGTTTAACGCTGTCCTTTACATAAGGGCTAATGGATTAATTGCCAAACCCAATTTAAAGATATCGATTATGGACTCCGGATTTCAGTTCCTCGACATTATTCTGCTCGCCGCTGTAGCGGGGTTTATTTTTCTGCGCCTGCGGAGCGTGTTGGGTCGGCGGATCGGCCATGAACAAGCCTCACGCGAAGAGCGCGCCCGGGAGCTGGCTGAGAAGCACAAAGCCTCGACCAAAGACGAAGTTGATAGCGATGATAATGTCGTCACCCTGGAGAACAAGACAGGCCGTTCTTCTGACAGTCCGTTTGAAGGATTGGAGCTGACCCGTGTGCTCAACCAAATCCGGCAGATAGACAAGACTTTTGATCAGACAGTTTTCGTTCAGGGCGCACAAGCTGCCTATGAAGCAATTGTTGTCGCCTTTGCCCGCGGTGATCGCGAAACGTTGAAAGACCTGCTGGCTGAGGATGTTTACAATAACTTTGAGCGGTCCATCCAGGATCGTGAAGATCAGAATTTTGAAATGTCCACGGACATTGTCTCCATCAGTTCGGCCAACATCATCGACGCGACCCTTGTCTCCAAGGAAGCGGAAGTGACGGTAAAATTTGAAGCTGAGATGATATCCATGACCAAGGATGAGGAGGGGATGGTCGTCTCCGGTGATCCACAGCCCCATACGGTCAATGAGCTTTGGACCTTCGCCCGCAATTTGAGGTCGAGAAATCCGAACTGGTTGCTCATCGCCACTCGCAGCGCTAACTGATCCAGCATGCGCGCATGGGGTCATATGTCTCCTACGCAAAAATCGTTAAGCGGCTTGATCTTGGGCGCTTTGATTCTCATGACGGCCGCGGCGATATGGCTGTACCGGGACGTTGAAGAGATGGAAGAAGACGCTCTAAATCTTAGACAGACAGAATTTGCGGCCCTTCCAGGATGGAAAGAAGACAATCTGGTCGAATTTCTGCCCGCTTTACTCAAATCATGCTCTAAAATACTGGCTCTGCCTGCAACTCGGAAAATGGGCGGCGTTGGACTTGCAGGGACAGCAGCCGATTGGCAACCTCTCTGTGAAGATGTCATTACACTACCTCCGGAACATTCAGTTCTCCGAGCTTTCATGGAGCAGAATTTCACTCCCTACCAGATCCTGAATAACAAAGAAGAGACGGGGCTCTTTACGGGTTATTACGAGGCCAGTCTCAAAGGCAGCCAGGTCCGACAAGGCTTTTATACAACACCCCTTCACTTACGACCGCCTGAACTTGTCATGGTCGACCTTGGTCAGTTTCGCGATGAGCTGAAGGGTCAGCGCATCGCCGGCAAGGTGGAAAACGGTAACCTGAAGCCCTTTGATCCGCGCGCCGATATTGAGAGCGGGGCGCTAGAAGGCCGGGAGTTGGAGCTGGTCTGGGTCGACAGTGCCATCGACGCCTTTTTTCTGCATATCCAAGGCTCGGGCATTGTCGAGATGGATGATGGCTCAACTTTGCGAGTTGGCTATGCCGCGCAAAACGGCCACCCCTACTTCGCCATTGGCAAGGCTCTGATCGAGCGTGGTCATGTTCCCAAGGAAGAAATGTCCATGCAGGCGATCCGCAGTTGGCTGGATGCCAATCCGGATCAGGCGGATGAGGTCATGCAGCTGAATGCTTCTTATGTATTCTTCCGACAGCTGGATGGAGACGGACCTATCGGCGCCCAAGGAGTTGAGCTGACTGCTGAGCGCAGCCTGGCCGTTGACCGTAAATGGATGCCGCTCGGGGTGCCCATATTTCTTGAGACAGAAGTCGCCGGGGCAAGCAGTACGTCACCTCCACGCCCATTCCGAAAGCTTATGATGGCTCAGGATACTGGCGGAGCCATTCGCGGGCCCGTTCGTGGCGACGTCTTCTGGGGTTATGGTGACCATGCCTATGAGATGTCCGGCGCCATGAAAAATGATGGCCGTTATTGGATTTTGCTGCCTAACGCTGTGGCAGCGCGCATTAATATGGCAGCCCAGTCCTAACAATTCTGGTGATTTTCCGAGACAGCCGATATAGTTCCCTTCAACAGGGAGAAAGAAATGTCTGCAGATACGGAAACATCTCAGGAGGCGCGTAATGTGGCCCTCTTCGTCACATGCCTCGTGGATCTGAACCGTCCGTCCGTTGCCTTTGCTGCCATTAAGTTACTGGAGCAGGCTGGTTGCACCATTATGGTGCCGGAAGCACAGACTTGCTGCGGTCAGATCGCCTATAATTCAGGTGACAGGGAGAGCACGAAAGTCATCGCAACCCAAGTAATCCGGGCCTTCAAGGACTTTGACTATGTGGTCGCGCCCTCCGGCTCCTGCGCCGGCATGATCAAGCATCATTATCCGGAGCTGTTCAAGGACGACCCCACCATGATGGTGGAGGTTGAAGAACTCTCAAATCGGACATTTGAACTGGTATCCTTCTTGACCGATATTTGCGGCTTCTCACCCGACGGGGTGAGCCTGGACAAATCCCTCACCTATCACGATAGCTGTTCGAGCTTAAGGGAGATGAAGGTGAAGGATCAGCCGAGACAATTATTGGGCGCGGTTGATGGCTTGGAAATACGCGAAGCGGCAGACCGAGAGGTTTGCTGCGGTTTCGGCGGGACTTTTTGCTTGAAATACTCCGAAATTTCAGGGGAGATGGTTGATAACAAAGTCAATAACCTATTGGCCACCAAAGCTGATATCTTGGCGGCAGGGGATATGGGTTGCCTGATGAACATTGCCGGAAGATTGAAGCGTCGCGGGGAGGATATGAAAGTCCTGCATGTTGCGGAGGTACTCGCTGGCATGGGTGATGGCCCAGGACTGGCGGAGGGAGAAAACTGATGCAGGTTACCAGCCGCCATTTCAAGAAAGAAGCACATGACGCGTTGCAGGATGCCAAGGTTCAGGAAGCTTTTTCCAAGGTTAAAACCGGGTTTTCTGTCGCTCGGGCCGAGCGGGTGTCGGAATTGCCGGAATTTGAGGATCTCAGAGACAGCGCCCGCGACCTGAAAAACCACATTATTGAACATCTAGACTTCTATCTGGAATATTTCGAGGATCAGGTGCTCTTGCAAGGCGGACAGGTTCATTGGTGTAGTACCTATGCCGAGGCGCGGGAAGCCATTCTCAAGATCTGCCGCGACGCCGATGCCAAAACGGTGACCAAAGGCAAATCCATGATCACCGAGGAAATGGCCCTTAATGATTTTCTCGCCGCCAATGATATTGAGCCAATCGAGACAGACCTCGGCGAGTATATCATCCAGCTGGCCGAGGAATATCCGAGCCATATTATTGCTCCGGCCTTGCATAAAACAAAGGATCAGGTGACGGAGCTGTTTCATGAACATCACCAGAAATATGGTCTGAACGAACGTCAGACAGATCCGCAAGCCCTCGTCAATGAAGCCCGTTCGGTCCTTCGTGAGAAATATGTGGCCGCTGATGTGGGCATTACCGGAGCCAATTTCATGATTGCTGAGACTGGTTCAACGGTGATTGTCACCAATGAGGGCAATGGCGACCTCACCCAGAGCTTGCCAAAAACCCATATTGCTGTCAGCAGTGTTGAGAAGGTTGTTCCAACTTTAGAAGATGCCTCCACATTTCTGAGGCTTCTTGCTCGCTCGGCCACTGGGCAGGAAATGTCCGTTTATACCACCTTTTCTACCGGGCCGCGGCGACGCGACGATATTGACGGCCCGGCAGCTTTTCATGTGGTGATAGTTGATAGCGGCCGGACCGAATTGCTGGGCACCGATAAGCAGGATCTACTGCGATGTCTGAAATGCGGTGCCTGCATGAACCATTGCCCGGTTTATCAGGCGGTCGGCGGCCACACTTATGGGTGGGTGTATCCCGGGCCTATCGGCGCGGCGCTCAATCCACAGATGGTGGGGTTAGAGGAAGCCCGGCATCTACCAAATGCAACCAGCTTTTGCGGTCGTTGCGAGGAAGTCTGCCCTGTACGCATTCCCTTGCCGAAAATCATGCGGCACTGGAGGGAAGAAGCGTTTGAGAAGCAGATTGCCCCGAAGCCGGAGCGCTGGGGAGTTGGCCTTTGGGCCTTTTTCGCCAAGCGCCCCGCCCTTTATCGCTTGGCCACCCGAGTTGGCGCCATGACGCTCAAAGCCCTCGCTGGCAAGAAGGGCCGTCTCAGCAAATTGCCGCTGGCAACTGGATGGACCTCCGTGCGGGATCTGCCGGCTCCGCAAGGCTCGACTTTCATGGACCAATGGAAAAAGCAGCAGAAGCGAGGTCAAAACTGATGCCATCCCGGGAAAAGATACTCAACCGTATTCGTCATAACCTGGGACGAGGACCGCTCTCTGATGAGGCCGCTGCCGCCGCCCGCGCAAGAATTGAAGGGCATTCCCGAAATATTGTACCAGACCGTACCAATATCAGCGCCGCAGAGAAAGTTGATCTATTTCAGCAGAAAATGGAGGCTCTTGGCGGTACAGTGACACGGGTCTCTTCCATGGACAATGTGGCTGAAGAGGTTCAGGACTACCTCAGCAGCCATAATCTACCGAGCAAAATCAAAATGTCTCCGGCGCTTTCCGACCTCTCATTTGAGAAAGCGCCATTGCTCGAAGTTACTGAAGGTGCTGCAGACATAAAAGATGATGTCAGCCTGACACCAGCCCTCGCGGCCATGGCGGAAAGCGGGACCCTCTGTATGGCATCGGGTGCAGATACCCCCTCAACCCTCAATTTTTTGCCGGAAAATCATATTGTGGTCTTGAAGGCCAATCAGGTTACGGGCGGGTTTGAGGATGCCTGGGATCGAGTGCGGGATAAGTTTGGAACCGGCAATATGCCGCGTACCGTCAATTTTATCTCCGGCCCGTCACGAACAGCCGATATTGAACAGACCCTGATCATGGGCGCCCATGGCCCGCGCCGTTTGCATGTGGTGATTGTTGAAGATGAGCCGCAAGGATAAGCGCCCGCAAGGGCTGTCAAAAGCAGATCGTGATCTGTGGGATTATGTTACCCGAGCCGTAGATCGGACGACCAGCAATCGCTTTACCGGTTTCGAGGTGGTGCCGGCAAAGGCACCAAAATCTGCCAAAAATACAACAAAATCCCGATCAAAGACCCCTGCCAAGACAATCAATGCAGAAAGCCTTGCTGCCGCCATGTCCGGGATCAAACATCAAGAACAGGCTTCAAAACAACAACCTAAAGCCTCGTCTGAGACGGCGAGAGGGAATGTGGCGGGCCTCGACCGGCGGAGTTCGGAGCGGTTGCGCAAAGGGCAGATGCCAATAGAAGGTCGCATCGATCTGCATGGGCTGACTCAGGCGGAAGCGCATGGCCGCCTTCGGACCTTTCTGTCGGCAGCTCAGATTCAGGGCAGACGCTGCGTGCTGGTCATTACGGGGAAAGGCTCTTCAGCCGAGAAATCCGATGATGCCGCCTTTATGACCCGGGATCGCCGAGGAATCCTGCGTGAAGCGGTACCAAAATGGCTTGGACAGGCGGATTTGAAACGCATTGTTATTGACTTTCGTCCCGCACAGCCGAAACATGGAGGCTCGGGCGCCCTTTATGTGCTGTTACGGCGAACGCGCTCGTAAAAACATGAATTTGGAAGAGTTGCGGTTATGACACCCTTTGGACTTCGGGTCCGGGCCCTGCGCAAGGGTCGGAACATCACCTTGAAACAGATGGCGACGGATCTGGATATCAGCTCCGCCTATCTTTCGGCATTGGAGCATGGTCATCGCGGCCGTCCGTCCTGGTCCTTGGTGGAGCAGATCTGCGTCTATTTCAATATCATCTGGGATGATGCCGAGGAATTACAGCGCCTCGCCTCCCTTTCCCATCCGAAAGTCACGTTGGATACCAGTGGTCTTAGCCCGACCGCAACGGAATACGCCAATCTTCTCGCCCGTGAAATCCGCAATCTGCAGGAGCCACGGCTCCAGCAGATGCTAAACAGTTTAAAAGATGCCTCTCCTGAGCGGCGCTGAAAAAGGAGCTCGAACCCGCTCCGACAAAGGAATCCGCCTCGCACGAGGGGTGCAACATCTATTGGTTTCCATGGGCTATGAGGCGATGGCTGAGGTCAAGCTCCGCAGCCGCCGCCGGGTCGATGTCATGGGCATCAACGACAAGGGCCGGATTATCATTGTCGAGGTCAAAAGCAGCACCGCCGATTTTCAGACCGACAGCAAATGGCCGGAATATCTCGAATTCTGCGATGAATATTACTTCGCCGTCGATGCCGATTTCCCGAGAGATATGTTGCCGGAGGAGCATGGTTTGATCATCGCGGACAATTACGGCGGGGAAATCCTCCGCCCCTCCCCCGATTACAAGCTCAACGCCGCCCGCCGGCGCAATGTCACCCTGCGTTTTGCCCGCATTGCCGCCCGCCGGTTGCTGGCCGCGGAAGACCCTTTGAAGGAGAAGTTTGATGTGCGATAGCCCTACCTCTGGAACCGCAGTTCCCACCGTTTTCATCGACAATGAGCGTACCCGCGTCACCGAATGGCGCTTCGCAGAGAAGGGCTCCGATACGGGCTGGCACCGGCATGAGTACGATTATGTGGTCGTGCCCATGGGCGACGGCATCCTCGAGATCGATCTTCCAGATGGGGAACGGGTGACGGCCGAGCTTAAGACTGGAGTCCCCTATTTCCGCGAGCTTGGGGTCGAACATAACGTCATCAACGGTAACGATTTTGAGTTTGCCTTTGTCGAGATCGAATTCCTGAAATAGGGCCACTGACCCGTTTTAATTCGCCAATTTGTTTCACGTGAAACATAGAGAAGAATTTAATAAAATTGTATTCTCTTTTGTGGTGTAGAAAGAAATATCAATACCCCTTTTCATGGAATGAGAGCCTGTCCGTAGAGATACTCGATGGGCAAAAGATGATAAGAGGAGAGACGGCCTCTCTTACTTGAGTCGACCTAACCCGACCTAGCCCGTCCCTTCCAGGATTAGTACTTCCGAGTCCGCATAGGCCTGCCGGAGCTTGGCAGCGCGCTGGTATTCGGGGGAGTGGTAGCATTCGAGGGCTTTTTCGTATGACTCGAACTCTATCACCACATGCCGCTCCCGCGCCGGTCCTTCAACCGCAGAATACTGCCCGCCCCGCACCAGGAACTTGGCATCATATTTTGCAAAAGCCTCCGCATCCGCCTTGATATACTCCGGATACCCCACCTCATCCGTGATGGTGATATGTACGATCCAGTAGCCTTTCATAAAAACACCCAATGTATGATTAACAACAAACACTTTAAACTTATAAGAGAGTGATTCGCAACCTATCGCTGTCTTTGGAATAAATTTTGTATTTGATTAACGAAATTAAAAAACAAAACCTGGGTCAGAACAATTCCACTGTCACAAAATCTCCAGAATCAGCCACATGTGGATATGTGGATAAAGGATATCCCCAAGATATTGTGCCAAGGGCAGCTTTCATACTTGACTCTTCCTAGTCTTTTTGCGTTTCTATTGCTGACTTATGGAAAAAGCCCACCGAGCTGCAACTCGATGGGCCTTGAATTCCTAAATCCGCACTTTTTGAATGTCGGCGCGGAACAAGAAATAAGCTTCTAAGTTGTCCCACATCTTGGAATCCTGTGTCAAGCCGATATTCCTTATTGTTAAGGAGCTAATATGCTTGACGAACTTAAAAGAGCAATTGAATCGCGTTTAAAGCTAGAGATTTACTATTCTCCAGGAAGCAGGGTTATTGAGCCTCATGCACTTGGATACAGTAAGGACGGGAAACCCCTTTTACGGGCATTTCAAACGTCTGGGGCCAGTGCATCTGGTGAACATGAGCATTGGAAGCTATTCAGAGTAGATCGGATACAGAACAGCGGGCCTAACGGGCAGAGCTTTCTCGATGCAAGAGAAGGTTATCGAAAAGGTGACAGTGCGATGAAGGGTGGAATAATAGTTCAACTATAGCAATGTGTATCTCTCACCGATACGGATCATCTTTCGCCAGATATTCGGTCACATAGTCGGCGATCCCGTCCTCGAGGCTATGGAAGTTGCCACCAAAGCCGCGGGCCTTCAGCTTTTGCATATTGGCTTCGGTGAAATACTGATATTTGTCGCGGATTTCGATGGGGGTGTCGCGGTAGGTTATGTTCGCGGGTTTGCCCGCGGCGGTGAAAACGGCCTTGGCCAAGTCCTTGAAACTGCGGGCTTTGCCGGTGCCGAGGTTGAAAAGCCCGGAAACCTGCGGATTATCCAGCAGCCACAGCATGACATTGACGCAATCTTTCACATAGACGAAATCGCGGAGCTGGCCGCCGTCTTCATAATCAGGATTGTGGGATTTGAACAGGGTCACTCCCTCCCCCGCTGCAACCTTAGGATAGCATTGGGCGATGACGCTTTTCATGCTGCCTTTATGATATTCGTTAGGGCCGTAAACGTTGAAAAACTTGAGCCCGGCCCATTGCGGTGGCGTCATGGCGCCACGGGCAATTTCCCGGGCAATGTGCTTGTCGAAGGCATGTTTGCTCCAGCCATAAAGATTGAGCGGATGTAGCTCACCAAGGGATGTTTCGGCCTCATTATCATCGAAGCCGCCGCTGCCATCGCCATAGGTGGCTGCGGAAGAGGCGTAGATAAACGGGATTTTCTGGGTTGTTGCCCAGTTCCACAGCATCAATGTGGGCCGGAAATTGCGCTTGAGGATAAGATCACCGTCCGTCTCGGTCGTCGCCGAGATCGCCCCCATATGGATAACGGCAGAGAGCTTCTCGCCCTTGGTTTTCAGCCAGTCTTCCAACTGATCGGGATCAACAATGTCAGAAACCACATGTTTGGCAATATTCTTCCACTTCTCGCCATCTTCCAGCCAGTCGCAGACAACAACAGACTTTCCCTGCTCCGAGAGGGCCGCAACCATGTTGGAGCCGATAAATCCGGCGCCGCCGGTGACCAGGATATGTGCGGTCATGACTGTTTTGTCCCTTCTTTTTTGCCGAGAAGCCGCTGAATGGTACCGGTCGTGCTGAAGCCATCTTTCAATTCGGCCAGATGCACCCGACCCCCATAAGCCTGGACAATATCGGCACCAACAACGGTTTCGACCGTGTAATCCGCTCCCTTTACCAGCACATCAGGTTTGATTGCCTCGATTAAGGTGATTGGCGTGTCTTCGGCAAAAGGTACCACCAGATCTATATCGCTGAGACTGGCCAGGACAATGGCCCGGGAATTCTCCGAAGTGACGGGACGGTCCGGGCCTTTCAGGCGCTTGATGCTGTCATCTGTATTGAGGCCGACAATCAGCCGGTCACATTCGGCCTTGGATTGTTGGATCAGGGAAATATGCCCCGGATGCACCAGATCGAAGCAGCCATTGGTAAAGCCGACCTTTAGTCCGCGGCTTCGCCAATTGGACACCCGCTCCAGAGCCATGGCCAGGCTTGTAATTTTTTCTTCCAGGCCGTGGATTTCTGCGGCTTGCACCGCCTCCATCAGCTCTTCGCGGCTCACCGCAGCAGTGCCGGATTTGGCGACGGCGATGCTGCCGGCCAAATTGGCGAGGTTGGCCGCTTCCAGTAGTGGCGCCCCGGCGCCATGAGCGAGAGCGAGGGCCGCAATCACGCTGTCCCCGGCCCCGGAGACATCAAAGACTTCCTGAGCCTCGGCTGCGATATGATGGGCGCTTTCTTCCGTGATCAAGCTCATCCCGGCTTCAGACCGGGTGACCAGCAGGGTCTCGAGCCCGGTTTTGGCCAGGACATTCAAGGCCGCGGTCTCCACCTCACCATTGGTGCCGCACGGCTTGCCACTGGCAGCGATCATCTCTTTTCGGTTCGGTGTCAAAAGGGTTACGCCGGCATAACGGCTGAAATCCTCGGACTTGGGGTCGGCGATAATCGGCAGATTTGCTGCCCGCGCGAGGGCAATGGCCTCTTTCAGGACAGGGTCCGACAAAACGCCTTTAGCATAATCGGACAGGACAACAATATCCGCAGACTCAAGGGCGGATTTGTAAGCTTTGAGGAGTTTTTCAGCAGTGGCGGGCTGCAATTCATGGGTCGCTTCCTGATCGCTCCTGAGCAATTGTTGACCATCAGCGATGAAACGGGTCTTCAATGTGGTCGGTCGACCGACTGATTTCACTAGATGTGGCGTCAGGCCGCCTGTATTGCTTAAAATATCGCTGATTTCTGCGCCATCGGTATCCTCGCCAACGACGGAAACCAGCAGGGCTTCCCCGCCCATAGAGGCGATATTGCGCACCACATTTCCCGCTCCGCCAAGCATTTTCGTTTGATGGGTGATATTAAGAACCGGGATTGGGGCTTCGGGTGAGATGCGTGCCGCTGTCCCATAGACAAAGCGATCGAGCATGACATCACCGATAACGAGGACCCGTTTGCCGGATAATGCATCGAGAAGGGAGAGAAGATCGGCGGAATTCTGCATTATTCCCTCACACCAATGACAATGAGCGTTCCAGCGCCCCGCACAGCATATGACCCAGTGTAATATGCATTTCCTGAATGCGCCGTGTCGACTGAGCTGGAACAATCAGGCAGTTATCGGCAATGTCCGGCATGACCCCGCCATCCCGCCCTGTAAAAGCATGAGTCACAAGGCCCTTGGATCGCGCCATCTTCAGGGCAGCAACGATATTTGGGCTGGTGCCAGAGGTAGATAAGCCGACAGCGACATCACCAGGCCGTCCCAAAGCCTCAATCTGGCGGGCAAATACCTGGTCATAGCCGAGATCATTGGCCCCGGCGGTGAGAGCGGATGTATCCGTATTAAGCGCGATGGCAGCGATGGGCTGGCGATCATCGATAAAACGAACAACCAGCTCGGCGGAGAGATGCTGGGCATCTGCGGCGCTGCCACCATTGCCAAAAAACAGGATTTTACCCCCATTTTCAACGGACTTTTTCCAGTCTGACAGCATCGCCTGGAACGGCGCAGCGAGGGACGAACGGGTGTTTGCCAGAACTGTGGCATGATCTTCAAGTTCGGTCTCGAAATACTCTAGCGGGTCCACAGAAACCTCTCGATCAAAGGAGTGTCTTAGCGGTAATAGTATAATCTAGCCGCCCCTGCAAATGCGGAGTGCTTTTGGGCTGGTATTGATAGGTCCTCATAGCTTCGGTAACTGCCCTGTTGCCACATCCTCGATCAGTTTGAGTTGTTGAGGCAGCAGCTTTTTCAGGGAATAGCGATCCAGCACTGTCTGTCTGGCCGCCGCGCGGATGGGCATGAGGTCTTTATGGTCGTCAAGGGCTTCCTCTATCTGACTGGCGAGGGCGTCGACATCGAAAAAATCAACAAGAAAACCGTTTTCGCCATGGCGAATGACTTCCTGCACTGGCGCGGTTTTAGAGGCGACCATCAATGCGCCCGCAGACAAGCTTTCAATGAGAGACCAGCTGAGCACAAAGGGAACCGTCAGATAGGCCTGAACCGTTGAGAGTTGCAGAACTTTGAGATAATCCGGATAGGACAGGCGACCAGTGAAATGCAAGCGTTCAGGATCTGGTTTGAGTTCAGCGACCATACGTTGCCCCCAACCCTCCCCCTTGGGCAGTTTTTTGCCATAGGAGACCCGGTCTTCTCCAACAACAATCACGTGGAGGTTGGGGCGGCGCTCCATCAATTGTGCCGCCGCGCGCATAAATTGAGGAAATCCGCGATAGGGTTCCATGCCGCGAGTAGCATAGGTGAGAATTTCAGGCACATCGGTGAAGTCCAGATTGCCAATTTTGCGGATTATACGGCGGTCGGGCTTGAAAAACTCGACATCAACGCCGTCATGTAGCTGTGTGAGCTTATTGTGAAAAATCTCAGGGATCTGCGATAGCTGAAATCCGGTTGGGACCTGACCCCAATCACACTGCGCCAAATCCAAAAGCAAAGGGGTGTTTTTGGTGCGAATACGGGCCGCCGCATCAAAGCCAACAGCATCTGGTTCCAGAAAATCCGCGTCCGACCCATGCGCATGGTAAAACCATTCAAAATAATTCAGCAGTTTCGCGTCGGGAAAAACCTCTTTCACATAGAGGCTGTTCCCCCAGCCCGAATGCGAACAGACGATGTCCGGAATAAAGCCCTTTTTCTTGAGCTCAATACAGAGGCGGAAAACGGACTGGCCGTTAATCACAGCGGTTTCCGTGGTTCGAAGATAGTGATGGGTGTCGGGTTTTCCTTCTCGATGGGGCTTATAGATGAGGTTGGTTACCCCGGGAATTTTTTCGGGCGCTCGGTGCGAAGCGAAAACGACGCGGTTTTCCTTATTGGCAGCGAGAATGCGAGCGACATGGCGATATTGCGCGGGGAAATTATTGTGCAGGAACAGGATACGCATCGGTGCTGGGTTAGCTTTCCGTCATCACTTTGGGGAGGTCGCGAGAGGTTCGTTCTCGCCTTGGATCAATACTGTCAAACCCGTCAAAAGGTTCATTGAGGCGGGTCTTGGCCATCTCGATATAGTCGGGATTAATTTCTATGCCTGTCGCTTCACGCCCCAGCACTTGGGCTACACGCGCCGTCGTCCCGCTACCCAGAAACGGATCCAGAACTCTATCTCCCGGATTTGAAGAGGCGGCAATGATCCTCTCCAACAAGGCCTCAGGCTTTTGGGTTGGATGGGGCAGACGCTCAGCGGCGCAATAATGCACATGGCTGAATTGCCAGACATCGCCGGGATTGGCGCCGGCCATATTGTTGCGTTTGCGGTAATATTTCTGCGGTACTCTTACCTCATCAAGATTGAAGACTGCATCATCACCTTTGGAGAACCAGAGAATATCTTCATGGCGCGGCGAAAATCCGCGTTTGCGGCCCATGCCTTGCGTGTAGTGCCAGGTGATCCAGCCCTGGGGTGTCAGGCCAAGTTCTTCTTCTAGCAAAACATAGAGCCGGGCAATGAATTTGACCCCCATAAAACAATATAGGGAGCCACCCGGCTTTAGCAGCCGTATAGCTTCCCTCACCCAGTCAGCCGTGAATGCCTGGTATTCCAACCGATCCTTGCTGTCGATATTATTGCCATAGTTTTTACCGAGATTATAGGGCGGATCGGCGACAACCAGATCAATGCTGGCCGCTGGCAGCTTTGCCATTTCTTCCGTCGCATTGCCACAGATCAAGGCGGGGTTGATACCAGGTATACTCATCCGGCGGCTATTGCGGAGACCGTTTGGCCATAATGCGTTGCAAAGTTCGGCGGTGCATGTTCAAGCGTCGAGCGGTCTCCGATACATTATGATCGCAAAGCTCGTAAACCCGCTGGATATGCTCCCAGCGGACCCGATCTGCGGACATGGGGTTTTCAGGTGGCGTTGGCTTGGTGTCTTTCTCCGCCAGCAATGCGTTGACGATATCCTCAACGTTGGCTGGTTTGGCCAAATAGTCGATGGCCCCGGCTTTAACTGCCGCTACAGCGGAGGCAATATTGCCATATCCTGTCAACATAACGATACGGGCTTCGTCATTGGCCTGGTGGATAGTATCGACTACCTCAAGGCCGTTGCCGTCTTGCAAGCGCAAATCGACGACAGCATATTCAGGAACCATGGCGATGGCTTGCTTTTTCCCTTCAGCAACACTGGACGCGAGGGTAGGTTCAAAACCGTGTCGTTCCAAAGACCGGCCAAGCCTTTTCAAGAAAATCTCATCGTCATCAACAATCAACAGGGGCTTTTTGTCCATGTCTCCTTCAGGCCTTTCCTGATGCAAGCCGTCCTTGAGCTTCTTTTATGCCAGACTATCACATTCTGCGCTATCTGAAAGGATCAGATTTTTCCAGCCGTCGCCGGGACCAGAGAATTTCCGCCACTGCTCCTTTTTTTGCGCCATTCCTGAAACTTAAGGTCCCACCACTGCGTTTAATCAGCATATCGGCGATAAATACACCTAGGCCCATGCCACCGCGGCCTCTTCTGCTTGATACATAAGGCTCTCCCAGGCGGTCCAGTATTTCCTGGGAAAACCCTGGACCATCATCACGAATTTCTGCTCGGACGGTTTTGTCATCCCAAAACAAATCTATAACAACCTTTTCCTTGGCAAATTCTGCAGCATTGCTGACAAGGTTGTTGATCCCATGCCTTAATTCCGGAGTAGAAAACAGTTTGGGACCGTGTTTTTCATTACCATGGGTCTCGATAATGATGGTCTTATGCGGATCCTGGTATTTTTCTGCAACCAACGAAAACAGGCTGTCGAGGGGCAGATAGTCGTGATGAGCCTCTCCTTTCAGGAATCTTTCTGTGTCTGGCCTTTTTGAAAGCTGGGCAAGAACTTCTGCGCATTTTTTTGCCTGATCTTCCAACAACGCGGCGTCTTCAGCAAAACTGCTATCTGGTGGAAGTTCCTGTGCCAGCTCCCGAGAGACCAGAAGAATAGTATTGAGCGGGGTCCCAAGCTCATGGGCCGCGGCCGCGGCAATTCCGCCAACAGCTGAAAGCTGCTGTTCCTTAGCCAGCTCGAACCTGGCGATAGTCAGGGCATCGGACATTTTTCGGGCGTCTTCCGCGATTAGCCAGGCATAAGCGGAAAGAAAAAGAGTCCCGAGGACTAGTGCTGACCAAATTGCCAGAATATAGGTTGTAGACAAAGACAAAGTGCCGAGCGGCAAGGGTAGCCGCTCATGGAAGATGGCCAATAATGAGATACATATTAAGGTGATCAGCCCAAGGAAGAATGTTCCCTTTCGAGACAGGTTTGTGGCGGAAATGGTTACGGGCACGAGAAACAGGACCGAAAATGGATTAGTCAATCCGCCCGTAAAATACAGAAGGCCCGCCAATTGCAGGATATCGTAAAAGAGATACAGGATGGCGCCGCGATCGCTGAGGCGGGTTGTCGTTCTTTGGCTGATGGTCACCAGAATATTGAGGATGGCACTGGCGGTGACCAGAGCAGCAATCGGGCCCAGATTCAGATCATACCCAAACCAAAAATAGACAATAAACACTGTAAACGCTTGCCCCAACACAGCGAGCCAGCGAATATATACAAGAGTTTGCAGGCGCATGCCGTTAGAGGCAAGGATTAGGGAACTTGTATCGTCTGCCTCGCCCTCTGTGTTTACCATCCTTGCATTCCTTCAGCCTTCTTCTCGTATTTACTTTCAATTGTCAGAAACAGCCGACATATTAAAGCCATGATTGGTAGGATAGTTATACATGAATTGCAGTTCCCTTGGACAAGCCAAAAAGGATAAAGTTATGCAAGCGTCGATAAAAACAGCTCACAAAGCGATTACGAGCCTGCTCTGTGCGGTCGTTCTGCTTTTTGCAGGCACACAGCTGGCAGCAGCCGGGCAAGAGCAAGATCAGTTGGTGGAGCGGGCCAAGTTTACCATTGAAAATCTGGCAGCACAGTCGGGTATGGAAGATTTCCGCAAGCTCCTGGCCATCGCTAAGGGTGTGGTTGTATTTCCGCAAGTTCTGAAAGCAGGCTTTTTTGTTGGTGGGGCGGGCGGCAGCGGCGTCCTGTTAGGCCAGGATAAAGATGGCAATTGGACATCTCCAGCTTTTTACACCATGGGTCAGGGAAGCATTGGCCTTCAATTTGGTGCGGAAGCCAAAGAACTGGTCTTGGTCATTATGACTGAAAAAGGCCTGAAAGCCATTATCGACAATCAGGTTAAGCTCGGCGGAGATTTGAGCGCGGCTGTTGGTCCGGTTGGCGCCAATGTCGGTGCCTCAACGACAACCAATTTAAAGGTTGATGTTTTCTCCTTTGCCAATACGAAAGGATTGTTTATCGGGGCATCGGTAGAAGGTTCTGTTCTTGCCGCTAAAGACGGCTGGAATGAAGCTTATTATGGCAAACCTGCGACAGCGAGCCAGATAGTCCTCGAAGGGCAGTTATCAAATTCTCAGGCTGATGGCTTGCGTGCAGCTCTCAATGCGGCGGAAGCCCCCTAATATCAGGTTTGAGCTTCTAGTAATCTGATGATTTCACGGTGGCGGTTCTGTTTGGCATGATCAAGTGCAGTCCGCCCCGTAAAATCTGATATCTCGACCGAGGCCCCTTTCTCAATCAGAACTTCCACACTTCTTACGCTGCCGGTCTGGGCGGCTTTTATCAGAGCGGTTTCTCCTTGCCGGTTTTCCAAGTCAATTTTTGCGCCATTTTCGATCAATAAATCGATCACGGGCTCTGAGCCATAGGCAGCAGCCTGGATCAGGGCCGTATTTCCCAAGCTATCCGTAAGGTCTAGCTTGGCGCCATGCTTGATAAGGACTTGAACGGTTCTTGTTGCCCCAGCCGAAGCAGCATGATGCAGAAGCGGAACTTTCTTACGATCCCTTATATTAACATTGTTACCAGTCAGCAAAAACTGCTCGACTTCTGTAAAATTATCTCGTGTCGCTTCGTCGAAAACCTCTTCATCCCCAAAAAGGGAGGCTCCAAAAGCAGGACCGGTCATGAGAATCAATAATATTATTGCGCGAAACCAGGGTATCATTTTTTATGTCCTTGAAGCCTAAAGGCTAATTTACCGGTCAGATTATGGCTTATTATGTAGTGATTTGGGAGTAAAGTTGCAAATTTTGCTAACACTTTTGGAAGGTTTGTGTATTATGTTGCACTGCAGCGTAACACGACATTTGCCAAAATGACCAAATGCGGAATTGTCACGTAGGAGATTGACCTTTGCTTTATCAGTTTAATGAACTTCAGAAAGTTGCCCTTTCTCCTTACCGGATGGTCGCGCAATTGCAATCTCAGATGTTGCGCAGTCCTTTCAATCCGTTTTCGGAAACACCTCATGCACAGACCCTTGCAGCAATGTATGAATTGTTTGCTGAAACAACTCAGTATCACGGGAAACCGGCATTTGGTATTGATCAGACGGTCTTGGATGGGCGGACAGTCGCTGTAACGGAAGAGATTGTTCATCGCTTGACCTTTGGACAACTTAAGCATTTTAAGCGTGATACGAAACTGAAGGATCCGAAGCTCCTTATCGTTGCGCCGATGTCCGGCCAT
Source organism: Pseudomonadota bacterium (assembly GCA_024743055.1). GTDB lineage: Bacteria > Pseudomonadota > Alphaproteobacteria > Sneathiellales > Sneathiellaceae > Sneathiella. The sequence continues at coordinate 117,650 of JANSXH010000003.1, read as the reverse complement.
TTTGCAACATTGTTGCGCGGCACGGTCGAAACCATGATTAAAAATCATGACGTCTATATCACAGATTGGCGGGATGCTTCTAATGTCCCCTTGATTGAAGGGAACTTTGATCTCGATGACTATATTGACTATATCCGCGAATTTTTGGAAGTTTTGGGCCCGAATACCCACGTTATGGCCGTTTGCCAACCAGGGATACCGGTAACTGCTGCGGTTGCCTTGATGGCTGAGGACAATAACCCCTATACGCCTTTATCCATGACCCTAATGGGAAGCCCGATGGACACTCGGCGGCACCCGACAGCTCCCTGCAAGCTGGCAACGGACCATTCTCTTGAATGGTTTGAGCGGACAGTGATTAACCGGGTTCCAGTCATTTATCCAGGTGCATTTAGGCGTGTTTATCCCGGGTTTCTGCAGCTTGGCGGTTTTATGAGCATGAATTTCGATCGCCATCTTGAAGCCCATATGAACCAGTTTGACCATCTTGTGCAGGGGGATGGTGACAGCGCTGATAAGCACCGTGCCTTCTATGCGGAATATAACGCTGTTATGGACCTGACAGCAGAATACTACCTGCAGACTATAGAAACAGTCTTTCAAAAACAGTCACTCGCCAAGGGTGAGATGATGTATCGGGGTGAACGTCTCATTGATACGACTGCCATCCGCAAGACCGGCCTGATGACAGTGGAAGGCGAACTGGATGATATTTCTGGCATTGGTCAGACAGTCGCTGCCCATGATATCTGCCCAAATATCCCGGCTTTTAACAAGGTTCATTATGAACAAAAAGGCGTTGGTCACTATGGTGTCTTTAATGGCCGTAGGTTCAATAGTGAAATCGCGCCAAGAATTTCAGAGTTTATCTTGTCCAATGAGCCGAAACCCAAAAGCAAACTTTCTCTCGTTCCTCCGGTAAAAACTAAACCCGCGGCGGCCAAGAAAGTATCTGCTCCTAAGTCAAAGGCTGTGTTGAAGCCCGTTGCAAAAGATAAACCAGCTCCTAAGGCCGTACCGGCACCAAAGAAGCCCGAGGCGAAAGCCAAACAGGCGCCTGTGAAAAAGGCGACTCCAGCCAAGTCGAAGGCCACCTCTGCGCCGGCCCCTAAACCCCGCAAGACCGTAGCTAAACCTACAGCAAAAGCGCCAACCAGAGCATCTGCAAAGCCTGCAACGAAAAAACCCGTTGCGGCGACCCCGAAAGCAGCTAAGGTGGTGACAAAATCGCCAAAAACCCCAGTTAAGGCAATGGCGAAGAAGGAACCTCAGAAAAAGAAGGCCTGACAGCTGACGGACGACCAACCTAGAGACACCTCAAAACCATTTTGGGAAACTGTACCGCTAGAGGACATGACCACGGAGCAGTGGGAATCCCTCTGTGACGGCTGTGCAAAATGCTGCCTTTTAAAACTAGAGGATGAAGATACACTTGAGCTTGCCTATACGGAGGTTGCCTGTCGGCTTCTGGATATGGGAACCTGTCAATGTACCCGATATGCGGAACGCTCAAAACTGGTTCCTGATTGCATCAGTGTTACTCCCGAGATAATTCCTTCTTTGAGATGGATGCCAAAAACTTGTGCCTATCGGCTCCTTTCCGAAAACAAGCCTCTTGCCTGGTGGCACCCCTTGGTTTCGGGCGATTCCAATACAGTTCATGAAGCAGGGGTGTCAGTGCGCGGACGTGTTGTCTCTGAACGCCGGGCGGGTGATCTTGAGGATCATATCGTTGAGTGGCCGGAAGAAGACATTGAATAGATTTCGTCGAATGATCGACCCCGGATCTACAGCCGCTGGATCAGATATAGGACTTATTGAGGGAAATCCTCCCGTTATCAGGCTTTCGGGCCGTACTGCGCCGATAGACATCAAACGTAATCCCCGTTCAAGGCGCATTAAGTTGCGAATTGAGCGCAACTCAACGGTCGTGCTGGTGCTTCCGACCCGGGTATCGGAAAAAGCCGGAATGGCGTTTGTGAGAAGGGAATTGTCCTGGATTGCTGAAAAGCTTGCGGAATTGCCGGGGCCTGTTCCCTTTGAACACGGACAATACGTTCCTATTGGCGGAGTTTTACATGAGATCCGGCATGTTCCTGAGCAACGGGGGCTTGTCTGGGTTGAAGATCTGGACCTCTTTGTCACCGGACGATCCGAGCATGTTGCGCGTCGGGTTACAGATTGGTTGCGTAAGACGGCTCGCCAGGAAATCACGCCTAGGGCAGAACGCTATGCTTCAGAGATCGGTCGTCCAATGAAAGGGGTTACGGTGCGGGACCAGAAAACCCGCTGGGGAAGTTGCTCAGCAACCGGGCAGCTGAATTTTTCCTGGCGGCTGCGTCTGATGCCGGAATATGTTATGGATTATATCGTTGCTCATGAAGTTGCTCACCTGCGTCACATGAATCATTCAAGAGAGTTTTGGGCGCTTGTCGATCAGCTAAATTCTGACGTGATAGCTGCAAAAAAATGGCTTAAGGAAAACGGGTCACAAATGCATAGATATGGAACAGAGGTCTGAACGGCCAAACTCCGGTTTTTTATTAGCGAAAGAGTATGATGGCCCGCCTTTCCCCTAAATCTGTACCTTACACCTTGTTTTTGTCGGCAGCAGTCGCATTGGGCCCCCTCTCAACGGACATGTATCTGCCAACATTTCCCCTGCTGGCAGAGGTTTTCTCGGCTTCTGTCGCTGAAGTACAGCTGACTTTAAGTGTCTTTACTTTCACAATTGCAGTCTGCCAGCTTGGATATGGTCCCCTGACCGACCGGTTTGGCCGGAAGCCGGTTTTGCTTGCCGGTTTCTTTATTTTCACGGTAGCAAGCTATGCTTGCCTCGGCGCTCGCAATATTGAGGAATTAATCCTTTATCGGTTTTTACAAGCCCTCGGGGTGTGTGCGTCAATTGTTGTACCGCGGGCCATGGTCCGTGATTTGTTTGAGAGAGAACAAGCAGCGAAACAGCTTTCCCGAATGGGGACGATCATGGGGTTTGCGCCGGCGATCGCTCCGGTAATTGGTGGTTATCTTGCGGTTTTTTACGGTTGGCATTCGGTCTTCGTTTTCCTTGGCACTGCGTCCCTGTTGATGGCATTGACGGTCGCTTTCCTTGTAGAGGAAACGCATCTCTCCAAGGACAAGAACGCCCTTCGGCCAAGATATATCCTTGGGAACTACACGGCGCTTTTTAAGCATCCTGAGTTTCTCGCTTATGCTCTATCCGGCGGACTTTGCTTCGCGGGGCTATTTTCCTTTATTTCCGGATCCCCTCTTGTTTTGATCGAGGTTTTTGGCATTCCTGCTGATCATTTCGGTTATTATTTTGGTTCAGTGGTTGTCGGATTTATGAGCGGAACCCTTGTTGGACCGTTGTTGACACAAAAAGGCGGTCTGATTTTCGCCCTTAAAATTGGTACGGTAATTTCTGCTGTCGGCGGGATTCTGATGCTGGCGCTGGCGTTAGGTAATGTGGACCACGAATTCGCGGTAATTTTCCCCATGATGCTATATGTGCTCGGCCTGGGTATTGTCTTGCCTCAATCACAGGCTGGTGCCATGGCGCCGTTCCCGGAAAAAGCAGGCTCCGCCTCGGCTTTAATGGGCTTCTTGATGTTGGGGTTTGCCGCATTACTCGGCTATCTCATTGCCGTGTTCTATGATGGCACCCAAATGGCGATGGTGTCCGCAATAGGAACCATGGGCGTCCTGTCTGCTGCCGTGTTCTGGACAACAGCCCGTTCGCATACACCCACCAGCTAACCGTTTTGGGCGCGGACTTCAGGGCCGCTCATTCTGCTCATCCAGATAATCAAACGAGTCCCTTTTATTTGATGCGTTGCTGGTGTTTGTACTAGGTCCGGACCTGACTTCTCCTCCCTGGTTGCCAGAGAAAGTGCGGACAATTTTCTGCCAGAGGCTCTCTGTATCCTGGTCTTCTTCAAGTTTGGCGAAGGAAATCGGCTGGGATTTGCTGGTATGCTCTATGAAATCCTTCCAGGCAACAGCAGGAAGATTGCTGCCGTTTACCCTATTTGTCGTTGATCCGTCGTCATTTCCGAACCAGACACCGGCAACAAGGTTCGGCGTGAAGCCAATGAACCACGCATCGCGATAATCTTGCGTGGTTCCGGTTTTTCCCGCCGCCGCAAATCCTGGATTAGCGGCTTTACCGGTACCCCATTTAATGGTGGCCGTCATCACGTCCTGCATTTTATTAACGGTCCGGGCACTGATCACCCGACCTTGGCCGGAACTCTGGCGTTTATAAAGAACCTCACCGTTTTTCTCCCTGACCTCAAGAACCCCAAAAGGTAAAACCCGGGTGCCGCCATTGGCAATGATGGCATGGGCTGTCGTCATCTCAAGCAATGAGACTTCGTTGGTACCTAGGGATATAGAAGGATGCAGGGGAAACTTTCCGGAAAGGCCGAGATTTGCTGCCATATCCGCGACTTTTTCACGGCCGATTTCCTCGGTTACCTTAATGGCGACAGTGTTGATGGAGCGGGCATAAGCTTCCCGTAAGCTCATATCGCCATTAAACTTTTTGGTATAGTTCCGCGGTTTCCAGCCATCAATATTTACTGGGCTGTCCGTAAAGGTATCGTCTGGAGCCAGCCCATGTTCGAAGCCGGCGAGATACACAATGGTTTTGAACACGGATCCCGGCTGGCGTTTAGCTATTGTCGCCCGGTTGAACACGGACTTTGAATAACTTCGTCCTCCAACCATGGCACGAACGGCACCTTCCGGCGACATGGCGATAAGGGCTCCTTGGCTAACCGCGCGTGATTTACCGTCGGCTTTAAGCCTGGCTTCCAAGGCGGTTTCCGCATCAGCCTGCATTTTCAAATCAAGGGTCGTTGTGATGATCAGGTCTTTATCGGTGCGGCCGATATAAGCCTGCACTTCGCTGACAACCCAATCAGAATAATAACGGACATTCCTAAAATCACGGGACGCGTTCCTGAGAACGGCCGGGTTTGCAAGAAGTTCCCTTGCTTCAGCTTCACTCAGATAATCTTCATCCAGCATACGATTGACAACAACACTGGCCCGACCCTGCGCCCTCTCTAGGCTTAAGGTTGGAGCAAAATAGGTGGGAGCTTTCAACAAGCCTGCCAACATCGCCGCTTCAGCCGTACTCAATCCCGTCGCTGATTTGGAGAAATATTTACGGGCCGCGGCATCAATTCCATAGGTACCGGAGCCGAAATACATCCGGTTGAGATAGAGAGCCAGAATTTCGTCTTTTGTGTAGTCGGCCTCCAACCAAAAGGCCAATAGCAATTCCCGTATTTTCCGGGAAATCGTCCGCTCGGGTGTTAAGAACAGATTTTTTGCCAACTGCTGGGTGATGGTGCTGCCGCCTTCCACCACTTTTCCAGCTTGATAGTTGCGCCAGGCGGCACGTGTCAAGCTGATCGGGTTTATACCAAAATGATCATAGAAATGGCTGTCTTCCGTTGCGAGAACAGCCTGCTTCATGACATCAGGAATTTGTTCGATGGGCAGCATTTCACCGTAAAGGTCCCCGTAGGTCGTATAACGGGTGCCAACTGCGGTTTGTAGTACCATGGAAGGCCGTTTTTCAATAACCCCGATACCGGAGATATCCGGCAAAGTATAAGCGTAATAGCCAAGGACAAGGCCGCCAACTAATAGAGACCAAAGAACTGCGGTTCCGCCCCAATTTAAAATCGGACGAACCCAGCCAGAACTTGCCGGCCTTTTGGCCGGTTTCCGTTTCGGTGCAGTTTTCCGCGCTTGCCCGGTACGCTTACGTGAGGCAGCTTTCTTTGTCGGCTTCCGCTTATTGCGTTGCGGATAAGTCGAGCTGCCTGGAAGATTCAAGTTTGGTTTACGAGCGGAGCCCTTGGAGGCTTTTTTCATAAGTAATCTCGACGATACCGTCTTTCCAATGATTTACTCCAATTTCAGCGAAGACTATGCCGCGCATTTAAGGCGAAATTGAGAATTCATCCTCCCGCGAGCTACTGGGATCAGACATCCAGGAATTTAACTTTCAGGGCATTATCCTGGATGAAATTGCGCCGTGGCTCCACTACATCGCCCATCAGAGTTGAGAAAACCTCATCGGCCTCATCTCCGTGATTGATTTTAACCTGCAGAAGAGTGCGCGCTTCGCTATCCAATGTGGTTTCCCAAAGCTGATCAGGGTTCATTTCTCCAAGGCCTTTGTAGCGCTGCATGGTCAACCCTCTTTTACCAAGGGAAAGTACCGCCTCCATAAGCTCTAACGGAGAATTAATAGTATCTCGCTTGTCCTTATGAATGAAAGTCGAAGGTGTCGAATAAATGCTGGCGAGTTCGTCTTTCATCATGTCGAGCTGGCGGGCTTCCGCCGAGTGAATAAGGTTGCTGTCGACGAGCTGGACTTCTGTAACACCACGGACTTCCCGACTGAATTTCAGACTGAAGTCGGGCAGAATTTCGCCAACCCAGCCACGCTCTGTTTCTGAGGAAATTGCATCCAGGCGATTAGCCACGAATTCCGCCGCTTCCGGCCCTCTTACAGGATCACGAAGCACCTCATCGCTCAACGCACCGGCAATGGCCACCTGTTCAACAACCGGACGGTTATGAACCCTGGCAATGGCATCTATCAGATCACGGGCCTGACGAGCCCGGGTGATCAGTTCCAGAAGATCCGGCCCCGTACGCTGTTCGCCGGAGGCCAGCTCCAACACCACATCCTCAATGCCCTGCTCAATCAGGTAGTCGTCCATAGCCTGCTGGTCTTTCAAGTAAACCGAGGATTTGCCACGGGTAACCTTATAAAGCGGTGGCTGAGCAATATAGAGATAACCTTTTTCGATCAGTTCCCGCATTTGCCGATAGAAGAAAGTCAGAAGAAGGGTTCGGATGTGAGATCCGTCGACATCGGCATCGGTCATGATAATGATCTTGTGATAACGGGCCTTTTCGATATCAAACTCTTCAGGTCCGATGCCCGTTCCGAGAGCTGTAATCATGGTTCCAATCTCAGCAGAGGATAGCATGCGGTCGAAACGTGCCCGCTCCACATTCAGGATTTTACCACGGAGAGGTAAAACCGCCTGATTATGGCGATCCCGGCCCTGCTTTGCTGAACCACCAGCACTATCACCCTCCACCAGGAACAGTTCGGAGACCGCAGGATCTTTTGACTGACAGTCTGCGAGCTTGCCAGGTAGGCTTGAGATATCAAGGGCGCCTTTGCGACGGGTCAGTTCCCGTGCCTTTCGAGCGGCTTCCCGAGCAGCAGCGGCTTCGAAGATCTTCGCGATAATGGTCTTGGCATCATTTGGATGCTCTTCAAACCATTGGGTTAGGGCATCATAAACGCTGCTTTCAACGATCGGCCTGACCTCACTGGACACAAGCTTATCCTTTGTTTGTGAGGAGAATTTGGGGTCTGGCACTTTGACGGAAACGACACAGGTCAGGCCCTCACGGGCATCATCGCCTGTAATTACAGCCTTTTCCCTTTTTGAAATGCCGCTTGCGGTCGCATACTGATTTATGGTGCGGGTCAGAGCTGCCCGAAAACCGGCCAAATGGGTGCCACCGTCTCGTTGCGGAATGTTATTCGTGAAACAGAGGACATTTTCGTGATAGCTGTCGTTCCATTCCAGGGACGCTTCGACACTCACCCCTTCTTTTTCCGCCTCAAGATCAATAGTTTGACCAATCAACGGGGTTTTCGAGCGATCCAGATAGCTAACAAAGGCAGAAATGCCACCCTCGTAATGCAAATCAGTTGTTACAGGCTCTGAAGACCTGAAATCGTTGATCTGGATATAGACACCGGAATTGAGGAAGGCTAGTTCTCTCAGCCTGTGTTCCAAGGTTGCAAAATCAAATTTGATGTTGGTGAAAGTCTCAGGCGACGGCGTGAAGGTAATTTCAGTGCCTGATTTGCCCGCCGCATCGCCAGTGATTTCAAGACTGCCTATCGGCTCGCCATGCTCAAAGCTCAAGGTATGTTCTTTGTCACTCCGCCAGATTTTCATATCGAGGCGGGTCGACAGCGCATTCACAACAGACACACCGACCCCATGCAGACCCCCTGAAACCTTATACGAGTTCTGATCGAATTTGCCCCCGGCATGTAGCTGGGTCATGATCACTTCTGCAGCGGAGACCCCTTCTTCCTCATGAATATCCACAGGAATACCACGGCCGTTGTCCCGAACCGTTACGGACCCGTCCGGATTAAGGGCAACAAAAATCAGATCACAATGGCCTGCGAGCGCTTCATCAATAGCGTTATCAACGACCTCATAGACCATATGATGCAGCCCGGATCCGTCATCGGTATCGCCGATATACATGCCTGGCCGCTTGCGAACCGCATCAAGTCCTTTCAGGACCTTGATGGAATCTGCGCCATAATCTTCCCCATCGGTATGGTTCGGTGAATCACTCATTACGTTACTTTCTCTATTGGCCCAGGGCCATTTCTCGTACTGTGCCGTTTTCAACTGTCAAAAACTGAGCCCGCGAGCCGAAGTCGGCGAACAGCTCATAATCGGTTCCGGTCATCCAGGCCTGCGTTTTCATTTGCTCAATCTCGTCGAACAGCGCCTGACGGCGTGTCTGGTCTAGATGGGCCGTTATCTCGTCCAGCAATAGGATTGGAGCTTGTCCCTTCTGGCCAGCCTGGACACGAGCGTCCGCTAGAATAATGGAAATTAACAGCGCCTTTTGCTCCCCTGTTGAACACAAATTTGCCGGGGTTTGCTTTTCTTTGTGCAATACTGACAGGTCACTACGATGCGGCCCGACGGTGGTTGTTCCCGCTTTTGCATCCAGAGCTCGGCTCTCTGCAAGCTTCTCCCGAAACAGATCTTCTGCCGTTAGGGCAGGTCGATCCGTCAGCAATTCCTCAACCTCTCCATTCAAAGCCATAACGGCCTTTGGAAACGCCTCGGAAACCTTACTGTCGGCGTCGCTTTCCATGGCGGCATTGAGGCGCCGGACTGTTTCTTGTCGCGCCGCAGAAATAGCGATCCCGGTCTCCGCCAGGGTCTTTTCCAGAGACCCCATCCAGGCAGGATCTTGGCGGCCTTCTTTCAACAATCTGTTTCTTTCTCGCATAACCTTCTCAAACACAGTTGTGCGTTTTCCGTGAGCAGGGTCAAAACCATAGGTCAAACGATCCAGAAACCGTCGGCGACCTCCAGCCCCTTCCTGAAATAGCCGATCCATCTGTGGGGTCAGCCAGTTCACCTTTATCCGATCTGCCAGAGCCGACGATCCGCTTACCGATTGGCCATCAATTTTCACGGATCTCCGTCCAGCGGTTTCACCGTGTTTTTGTCCTGCCGGGTCAGAAACCAGTCCGGTTCCAAGAGTACTTGTTCCTTCATCTGAGGAAACATCGGCGGCAACAGCCCAGTTCCCGCTCCCGGCAATATTCGCGGGTTCCGCAAGCTTCGCCCGTCGTAAACCACGACCTGGAGTCAGGAAAGACACAGCCTCCAGCAAATTGGTCTTGCCACTCCCGTTATGACCAGTCAGCACGACGGGCCGGGCATCGGTTTCAACTCTCATATGGCCATAGTTCCGAAAATCAGTCAAAACCAGGCGTGTGATTGCATAAGAAGACACATGACGCTCCTGTCAGGCACGGGTGACGCATGTCACCAGAGCTTTTTCGTTGCGTACAAATTTTGAACTTGTCCATGTCATTCTCTTCTGACTCTTTTCAACCCCAGCAGCACATACGAGCCATTGGATCGGGGCTTCCGGGATAATGGCAGAGATTTGCACTCACACACGCATGGGCATAAGAACATAAAGGGCCCCGTCATCGACGCTGTCTTTGACGATAGTCGGTGATCCGGCATCGGAGAGCACAAAATGCGCATTCTCTCCTTCAATCTGCCCCGTAATATCCAATAGATATTTAGAGTTAAAGCCGATCTCCATATCGCCTGAATTGTAGGAGGCCGCAATTTCCTCTGTCGCGCTCCCGGCATCGGATCCGGTAGCAGACAAGGTAATTCGGTCATCACTCAGGGAAAGTTTAATCGCGCGGGTTTTCTCCATGGAAACGGTTGAGACCCGGTCAACGGCGCGGGCAAAAATCTTACCGTCCATCTCCAAAACCTTGTCGTTTCCGGCGGGAATGACCCGTTCATAATCCGGGAACGTGCCATCGATCAGCTTGGAGGTAAGCAGTGTGTCACCAAAAGAGAAGCTGATTTTGGTATCGGAGAGGGAAATCGCAACATCCCCGTCCTGCTCATCAATCAGCTTACGGATTTCTGTCACGGCTTTTCGCGGAATAATGACACCGGGCATGCCTTCGGCATCCGCAGGGATCGGCGTTTCAACACGGGCCAGACGGTGCCCGTCCGTGGCAACAGCTCGAAGAACCGGGACACCGCCCGTTTCCGCCATATGCAGATAGATCCCATTGAGATAATAGCGGGTCTCTTCCGTTGAGATCGCGAAACGGGTTTTGTCAATGAGGCGTTTCAGGACAGTTGTCGATAGGGTGAATTTGTGCGGAAGTTCACCGCTTTCCATGATCGGAAAATCATCCTGCGGCAAAGAAGAGAGCGCAAATTGCGACTGACCGCAACGAATATAGATCCGACCTTCCTCGCTTTTATAGTCAAGCTCGACCTGACTTCCTTCGGGAAGCTTTCGGATAATGTCATAAAGCAGATGCGCTGGGGCTGTGATGGCCCCTTCTGCGGCGATATCCGCCGGCACTTTGTCATTAATCGCGATATCAAGGTCTGTTGCCGTCAGGCCGAGTTGTCCGTCCCGCGCATTCAGCAGAATATTGGACAGGATCGGGATAGTATTGCGGCGCTCCACGACGCTTTGCACATGATTGAGAGAGGTCAGCAAAGCGGTGCGTTCAATTGTCAGTTTCATTGGCTCAACTAGGCTAAAAGACGTTACTCAAATAAAGACCGATATCAAGTCTGATACAGGTCGGTGACTTCAATAAAATTACCTCAGTTCATGCGCAATCGCCTAAAAACCCTCTGGGCTCCTAAGAATTTGATTCTTAAACCTGAATCGGAATTTTGACGAGTTGACTGCATCTCCTAAAGTGATGGCTTTATTATAGCAGGTAACAACTAATTTACCTAGTCATTTCGCGCTCGTTACGGCTGGGCGAAAACGTCTATTTTAGCTTTTAAAATCAATATCTTAAAATGGTCAATGGCGAGCCTAGCCCAAGGCTTACCCTTCCAGCATCCGGCGCAGCAGTTCCACATCCTCTGAAAGCGACATATCGTCCTCGATTAGTTCGTCGATTTTGCGGACTGCGTGCATGACAGTGGTATGGTCGCGGCCGCCGAATTTGCGTCCGATTTCCGGTAAGGACCGAGATGTGAGTTGTTTGGCAAGATACATGGCGACTTGACGAGGTCGGGCGACAGCGCGGGCTCTTCGGGCGGAATGCATGTCAGACATCCGGATGTTGAAATGCTCCGCCACCCTCTTTTGGATTTCTTCAATGGTAATCCGCCGGTCATTGGCCCGGAGAAGATCACGGAGGACCTCCTGAGTGCTTTCCAGGGTAACAGAGCGGCCCACCAGGTCGGAATAGGCCAGAACCCGGTTCAGGGCCCCTTCTAGCTCTCTCACGTTAGAGGTGATACGGTGGGCGAGAAATTCCAGGATGCGGGAATCAATAGCAATCTTTGCCTGCTCCACTTTGGACTGCAGGATGCCGAGGCGAAGTTCATAATCCGTCGGATGAATATCGGCCACCAAGCCCCATCCGAGGCGGGACCGCATTCTCTCCTCCATACCTTCCAGATCCGTAGGAGACCGATCTCCTGAGATGATCACCTGATGGTTCTGATCGACCAGGGCGTTGAAGGTATGGAAAAACTCCTCCTGAGTTGAATCCTTTCCTGCAATGAATTGTACATCGTCAATCATCAATACATCGACAGAGCGGAACTGATCCTTGAAAGTCATTGTATCCTTGAAGCGCAAGGCCCGGATAAACCGATACATGAATTTTTCGGCGGACAGATACATGACCTTTTTTTCAGGACTGTTGGCGCTGATGGCATGGCCAATGGCATGCATCAGATGGGTCTTTCCAAGCCCGACCCCGCCGTAAATATAGAGAGGATTGAAGGGAATCTTGTCCTTAGCTTCACTGACCCGACGGGCGGCGGCATGGGCGAGCTCGTTAGATTTTCCGACTACAAAATTCTCAAAGGTAAATCGTGGATCAAGTTGTGCTGCGAGGGCAGCTCGTTCCGCGCTATTTGCAGCAGCGATATCCGGTTGCTTACCATTAAAAGTCGTTGGGGCTTCACCAAGACCAATGGAGGTGGTTTTTCCGGGGCTGGCCGCTTTCTTTTGCAACGGTTTGACCTGGAAATCGATTGATTGAACCTTTTCGTCTTCGGTTTGCCAAAGCTTGCGAATCCGGGTGGCATAATTATTTATCACCCAGTCCCGTAAAAACCGGGTTGGTAAAGTCATGTCCACATGACCATTGGCAATCTTCTCAAGCTCAATATTTTTGAGCCAGGAATTAAAGGTTGCCTCGCCAAATTCGCTGCGAAGTTTTTCGCGTACACGTGCCCAGCGAGCTTCTTCCCCGCCTGAAATACCGTCAGTTCCCATTCCGCTCATATCAACCCTGCACCCATTTTAGATTGGCCACTTTCCAACCACCGGTCGTTCCGCGATGGCCATCCGAATCCTTGTTGCCCTCGAAGCCTTCAAGCACATTGTAACTGCTTGTATAGCCGGCCTGGGTGGCAGCTTCCGCGGCGGCAATCGAGCGCACTCCTGAGCGACAGAGAAAGATCATCGGGGCGTCTTTCTCCGGCTGACAGGCTTCAATTTCAGAAATAAAGGACATATTGGGAGACATATCCGGAAACAGCACCCAGGAAATGGGCTGAACACGCTTTCCGATACTGCTGAGATCTGGGAGGCCGACATATGACCATTCGGCATTTGTTCGAACGTCTATCAGAACGGCTTTTGGATTGCCTTCCAGCATCTCCCAGGCCTCCTGAACTGTGATATCCCCGGCATAGGTATCTGGGCTGCCGGACATTCCCCCATCAGTCATGCGCGTGTTTCCTTACCTTTTCAGTGTATAGGCAGACATGCTCCCCGGATCGATAAACCCGGAGTTCCGCCGCCCAGAATTCAATACTCTAATTGGGATGGCGATACTGACATCCATTCCCGTTGGATCGGAACGGCTCTTCCCCAGCCGGTGTCCCGAAATCGGAAATTTTTCAAGGGCCCCTGTTCCCTCTCACTGTCAGTTCGAAGCCATCGGATAGAAGATGTATTCTGCTCCCAACGACCTGAGATTAATCTTATCTTTTGTCCGCATGCAAGAGAGTGCGTAATGGATTAGCAAAAATAAATTCTCTAATCGGTCTAAGAAATTCTTGACCTACAAGATGTGGTAACCCCTACCTTTGTACCCCTCTTAACTGGTATAAATTGGGGTCGAGTTGACGGAGAAATTTGCCTTTCGAAGGTCAAAAAGGTCGCAAAAAAAGCCGTAGCCCGGAACCGGGTACGGCTTGATTCTCTCTTCTCAGATAGATTAGGCAGAAAGAGCTTTTACGCTGGCATTCAACCGTGAAATTTTACGAGAAGCAGTATTCTTTTTGTACACGCCCTTGACCACGCCGCGGCTTAGCTCAGACTGAGCAACCCGAAGAGCTTCGTTTGCTTTGGCCTGATCGCCTTCAGCGACAGCGGTTTCCACCTTTTTAACATAGGTGCGGATGCGGCTCCGACGAGCCCGGTTGCGTTCGGTACGGACGTCTGTCTGCCGGATACGCTTGAGTGCAGATTTATGATGCGCCATGACAATCCTGTCTTTTAGCTTCGAAATTCGGAAGCCGGGTTATAACGAGCGAGAAATCTGGCGTCAACCGTAGAATAGTGTTTTCTATCGAGAAACCCAAGATTTCCGCTCCCTGAGGCTCATTTATGTCTTGTGAGTGCTGTTTTCCAGCCATTTAGCGGTTTTTGAACTCAGGCGTGCGCTTTTCAGCAAAGGCCGACATGCCTTCTTTCTGGTCTTCTGTTGAGAAGGTGGAATGAAATACCCGCCGTTCGAACATGATTCCCTCGCGAAGCGTGGTTTCATAAGATTTTTTGACACTTTCCTTAGCCATCATAACGATCGGCTGGGACAGCTCAGCAATTTCACCCGCGACTTTAACGGCTTCATCCATCAAGTCATCCAGCGGCACGATACGACTGACCAGTCCGGCGCGCTCTGCTTCTTCCGCACCCATCATGCGGCCGGTCAGGCACATTTCCATGGCCTTTGATTTGCCAACAAACCGGGTCAGGCGCTGGGTGCCGCCGAGGCCCGGAATGGTTCCAAGTTTGATTTCGGGCTGGCCAAACTGGGCGTTGTCGGCAGCCAGAATGAAATCACACATCATGGCTATCTCGCAGCCCCCACCCAAGGCATAGCCAGCGACAGCAGCAATCACGGGTTTCCGGCAAGTAGAGATCCGCTCTTCTTGACCGGTTAGGAAGTTGCCCATATAGACGTCCATATAGTTTTTCGTCTGCATTTCCATAATATCGGCGCCAGCGGCAAATGCTTTCTTGGACCCCGTGAGAACAATTGCCCCAATAGCATCATTTGCCTCAAATCCATCAAGAGCTTCGGCCAGTTCAACGAACAGTTCGGCGCAGAGCGCATTCAGGGCTTTCGGGCGATCAAGCCGAATTATCCCGACTGATCCTTTGACATCGACAACAATATGAGAATAGGCCATTTGAGGGTTCCTGTTTTTTGTTGGCTCATCGCATCCGGTGCGAAGGCCTGTTCAAATTCCCGGCTATTATCCCTGCCAAGCAAGGTTTGTCTAGATCAGAATGAATGATCCTCGGGGCAGCTTTTTTAGCGCTGACATTTGGGGCAGTAAAAAGTCGACCTGCCGGACTGAACAAGCCGCTTGATTTGTCCGTTGCAAGAGTCATTCGGGCAGTCTTTTCCCTCCTGGTCATAGACCTGGAAACGATGCTGAAAATATCCGAGCTCCCCTGAGGTCTGACTATAATTACGAAGAGTGGAACCTCCGGAAGCGATGGCTTCTTCTAGAACCTCACGGACGGACCCGGCAAGATCCTGGGCCCGTTTGCCTTTGATCGTATGACTTTTCCTTTTCGGTGAGATGCGGGACCTGAATAATGCTTCGCAGGCATATATATTGCCCACACCCGCAACAACTTTCTGGTCTAAAAGCGCCGCTTTAATCGGGGCCTTACGATCTTTCAGTCTGATTGCCAGCTCCGGTCCATTAAAACTGTTGCCAAGAGGTTCAGGCCCGATGCCTGCAAGCTGCGGGTGGCTATCAAGGGTGTCATTGGAAGACAACATCATAAATCCGAAGCGCCGTGGATCATGATAACGAACGGTTAGGCCGTTCAATGTTTCGAAAATGACGTGATCATGCTTGTCCGGCTCAATTAGTTTGCCCTTATCGATACGAAAGCTTCCCGTCATCCCGAGATGACCAATCATAACGGTCCCATCTTCAAGAGTTAGAAGAATATATTTGGCACGGCGGTAAATTCGGGTGATTTTTTTTCCGGTAAGTGCGTCGGTGAATCCATCGGGAAAGGGAAAGCGTAAGTTCTTCCGGCGTAAAGAAATTTCCGTAAAAACATCGTCCAGCAGGGCATTTTCCAGTCCACGGCAAACCGTTTCGACTTCAGGTAATTCAGGCATGGACGGAGAGTAGCGTCAAATTGCCGCTTGCGCTATGCTCTTATTTCGACGAAACAGAGGCATTCGTTTCACTTAACGCAGTCTGGTTTTCCATGGCGCCTTCAGATAATTCATCGGATAGCACCCATTTCGGCTACAAGCAGGTTTCTCGTAAAGACAAGGCGGGGATGGTCCGCGGCGTTTTTGATAGTGTTGCGGATCGCTATGACCTGATGAATGATTTGATGAGCGCTGGAGTTCATCGGTTATGGAAATCATCCATGATTGACTGGTTGATGCCCCAGAAAGGACAGCATCTGCTGGATGTGGCGGGCGGAACCGGTGATATTGCGTTTCGTTTTCTCGATCGGGTTAAAGGTGATGGCCTCGTTACGGTTCTGGATATCAATCACGCCATGTTGTCGGTTGGTCAGGATCGGGCTTTGGATCAGGGCCGCCTCGAAGGTCTGGAATGGGTGAACGGTGATGCTCAATCTCTTCCTTTGCCAGATAAAACCGTGGATGCCTATACGATTGCCTTCGGTATTCGCAATGTCACTGATATCCCTCTCGCCCTAAGGGAGGCGCGCCGCGTCTTGAAACCAGGTGGGCGATTTCTTTGCTTGGAATTCAGCACTGTTTCCGCCCCGGTACTTAAAGACATCTATGATTTTTATTCATTCAAGCTTCTCCCTGAAATTGGTGGCCTGGTTGCCAAAGATAAAGACTCCTATAAATATCTGGTTGAGAGTATCCGGCATTTCCCCGATGCGGATACATTCGCAAGCATGCTGACAGAAGCTGGATTTCACCAGGTCAAGTACCGGAAGTTATCCGGCGGGATTGCCGCTCTGCATTCCGGCTGGCGGTTGTAGGAGAGCCTGTTCCGGTGATAAAAATTCTCAATAATTGTCTGCGGCTACTATTCATTGCGAGAACCCTGGCGCGCCATGACGCCCTGTTCTTCCTAGATGATTTTGAAAATTTGCCCTTTTACGTCCGCATTGGCCGTAAGCTGCTTCCTTTATTTGCCATAGGTGGCGACCGATACCCTGACCTTCGTGATGGAGAGCGCCTCGCGAATGCTCTACAGGAGCTTGGGCCAAGCTTTATCAAACTTGGTCAGGCCTTGTCGGTGCGCTCCGATTTGTTGGGAGAAGAACTGTCACAAGATCTCGGGAATCTTCGCGACAGGCTCCCGCCCTTCTCATTCGACATGGCGCGCGAAACCATTGAACATGAACTCGAAGCGACCTTAGAGGATCTTTTTGTTTCGTTTGACGAGGAGCCAATTGCGGCTGCCTCCATCGCCCAGGTTCATTTTGCAACCACGCGGGATTTTTTTTCCGCGCCAACTGAAGACGACCCAAACGCCACCGAGGAAGTTGAAAGACAGGTTGCCGTCAAGATTTTGCGTCCGGACATTGAGCAAGCTTTTGAAACCGATATACAATTGTTCTTCTGGCTGGCGCGATTGGCAGATAAGTACCAGCCGGGCATGCGGCGTCTCAGGCTCCTTAAAATTGTAGAGACCATGGCAGATTCTGTTGAACTGGAAATGGATCTGCGTATGGAAGCCGCTGCGGCTTCGGAAATGGCTGAGAATTTTGCCGAGGATGACGGCTTTGGTGTACCGGAGATTGACTGGCAGCGCACCGGTCAGCGAGTGATGACACAAAGCCGTGTAGAGGGCATCGCCATTTCCAACAAGGAGGCTTTAATCGCTGCCGGTCATGATTTGGACGAGCTCGCCGCCAATGTCATCCGGGTATTTCTGCATCAGGTCTTACGGGATGGCTTTTTCCATGCCGACCTTCACCACGGCAACTTGTTTGTAACTGACAACGGCAAGCTGATCGCTGTGGATTTTGGAATTATGGGTCGGATGAGCCGCCAAACCCGGCTGTTCATGGCGGAGATGCTCTTCGCCTTTTTGACTGGGGATTATCGCCGGGCTGCTGAAATTCATTTTGAGGCTGGTTATGTACCGCCGCACAAGTCTCTTAATTCCTTTGCTCAAGCCTGCCGATCCATTGGGGAGCCAATATTGGGCCGGCCCGTCGATGAGATTTCTATTGCCCGACTTCTGGTCCAGCTTTTTCAGATTACTGAAACTTTTGAGATGGAAACTCAGCCGCAGCTCTTGCTGCTTCAGAAAACCATGGTGACCGCTGAAGGCGTCGCCCAAAGTCTCAATGCCAGAATTAATTTCTGGGAGGTTGCCCAGCCAACAGTTGAGCACTGGATGCGCGAAAATATGGGACCGGAGGCCCAAACGGCCTATATCGTAAATGAAGGCATAGAAATATTAAAGAAAGTTCCTCAGATCGTGGTCAAGGCAGAGAAAGTTCTCGCGGAACTTGAAGCGCAGAACGCTCACCAGGATCATGAAACCTCTCCAGGTCAAGAAGAGATGAGCCCGGCTCGTTTGCGCAACCTCTATCTAGGCACAGGCGTTGTTCTCGGCGCCCTCGCCGCCTATCTGCTACTTCTGGCAATTTAGTCTTGAAATTTTGTGTATAAATAAGCTTGCGCTCTCTTGCTGTGATAATTATCTTATTCACATAAATGAACAGTAAAATAGGAATATCCTCGGGACTTCTGGAGAAAAAATGACAGCGAAATCGGTTCTCCTAATAATTGGTGGTGGAATCGCCGCCTATAAATCCCTGGAACTGATCCGTCTCCTGTCAAAACAGGGCATCGCAAGCCGCTGCATTTTGACCAAGGCGGCAGAGGAATTCGTGACACCACTCTCCGTTGCCTCTTTAAGCGGAGAGAAAGTCTTTACGGAACTGTTTTCCCTCACAGATGAAGCTGAAATGGGCCATATCGAACTGTCCAGGAGTGCGGACCTGGTTGTTGTCGCTCCGGCCACAGCGGATCTGATGGCCAAAATGGCGACGGGCATGGCGACAGATTTAGCAACGACTGCCCTGTTGGCGACAGACAAACCAGTAATGATTGCGCCGGCTATGAATGTTCGTATGTGGCAGCATGCGGCGACCCAACGGAATCTAAAGACACTCATCGATGATGGCGTGACGGTTATCGGTCCCAATGAAGGGGATATGGCTTGCGGTGAGTATGGCCCGGGACGAATGTCAGAGCCCGAAGAAATTGCGGATAGAGTTTCGGCTTTTTTTGACGGATCTTCCGAGAAGCCCCTTCGGGGGCGCAAAATCCTTGTGACCGCCGGCCCGACCCATGAGGCCATTGACCCAGTGCGCTATATCGCCAATCGATCTTCTGGCAAACAGGGATATGCCATTGCCGGATCCCTTGCCGATTTGGGGGCGGAAGTTACTTTGGTCTCCGGCCCAACGCGCCTTGAGTCCCCCGCAGGGGTCAATCGGAAGAGCGTTGAATCCGCCAAAGATATGTTATCGGCCTGTGAGCAGGCCCTGCCTGTGGATGTGGCGATTTTTACGGCCGCAGTTGCCGACTGGCGGGTAGACAACGAAGCTACTCAAAAAATCAAAAAACAATCTGGCAAGCTGCCTGATTTATCGCTTACGGAAAATCCGGATATTCTGGCGACGGTTAGCGGCATGAAGGAAGATCGACCGGAGCTGGTGATCGGCTTTGCCGCGGAAACAGAAACGGTCATCGAAAATGGCCAGGCCAAGCTTGTCAAAAAGGGGTGCGACTGGATTGTTGCTAATGATGTCGGCACCGGCACAGGAACCTTCGGCGGCGATGACAATCAGGTATTTCTTCTGACCTCAGGTCGGGTTGAAGATTGGCCGAAGCAGACGAAACAGCAGGTTGCAAACCAGCTGAGTGCAAGAATTTCCCAATATTTTCAAGGTAGTACATCGTGAGCACAGTCAGAATTGCCATCAACCGCCTGCCCCATGGCCAGGATTTGCCACTGCCATCCTATGAAACAGCGCAAAGCGCCGGGATGGATATTCGGGCGGCCGTCGATGGGGAAATTACTGTGGAACCAGGCGCCCGTGCGCTAGTGCCTACCGGTTTCAAGATTGCCCTCCCGGATGGATATGAAGCCCAGATTCGACCAAGGTCAGGCTTGGCCCTGAAAAAAGGCATCACCCTTCCCAATAGCCCTGGAACCATCGATGCAGATTATCGCGGCGAGGTTGGCATCATCTTGATGAATGCCGGGTCGGAGACTTTTGTCATCGGCCGCGGTGATCGCATCGCCCAAATGATAATTGCTCCCGTGACCAAGGCTCATTGGGTTGAGGCTGAAGAACTTGATGAAACAGCGCGTGGTGAGGGCGGCTTTGGTTCCACCGGCATCGCTGTAGAAGAGGTGTAGTCATGTTGCATCTGCCGAAAAAAATGCTCTACGCGCTCGAGGCGGTCGTTGATATTGCCTTCAATGCCCGGCCAGATCCTGTGCAATCCAAGGAAATCACACAACGGCAGGGCATCCCGCAACGATATCTAGAGCAAGTAATGCAACAGCTTGTCCATGCCGGTATTCTCAAAGGAGTGCGCGGTCCGCGTGGTGGCTATCGCCTGGCGCGGGAGCGTCGACGCATCACCGCTGGTGATGTCATCCGTGTCATTAGTGCTGCCGAAGAGGAAGGGGATTCCCAGATCTTTACCTCGGATATCGGCAGGGAAGTTGTCGGCCCACTCTGGGAGGAAGCGCAAGCATCCATGCTGGCCCAACTAGATTCCGTGACCCTAGAAGACCTATGTCGTCGGGCTAACGCCAATTGCGGCGATGAGGTTTCCAAACCAACAGCGACATTCGACATATAGTCTTTGCTATAAATGCTCCAATAAAGAAGGGAAATTCCCACTATGAATTTAAATTCTCCGCGCGGCCGAATTTACGAAAACATTATTGAAACCGTTGGCGGCACACCTCTGGTTAGGGCACAGCGGATCGGCAAAAATAGCAAGAGCCAGGCGGATATTTTGCTCAAACTGGAATTCTTCAACCCTCTCGCTTCAGTTAAGGACCGGATTGCTGTCGCCATGATTGAATCCTTGGAAGAAGCCGGTAAAATCAACGAAAACACGGCTATTATCGAACCTACATCCGGAAATACGGGAATTGGACTGGCCTTTGTTTGTGCAGCGAAGGGCTACAGCCTGACATTAGTAATGCCAGAGAGCATGTCGATCGAGCGGCGCAAGATGTTCAAGATCCTTGGCGCTAAACTTGAATTAACAGAGGCGGCCAAAGGCATGAGCGGTGCGATTGCCAGAGCAGAGGAACTTTGTGCTGAAATCGGTGACGCAGTTATTCCTCAGCAGTTTGAAAATCCTGCTAACCCGGCCATTCACAAAGTGACAACGGCAGAAGAAATACTGGCCGATACTGGCGGCAAGGTGGATGTGGTTGTGATGGGTGTTGGGACCGGGGGAACTTTGACTGGCGTCGGGACGATCCTCAAGCAGCAGAGTAGCGATATCAAAATTGTTGCGGTGGAGCCGGAGGACAGCCCGGTCTTGTCCGGAGGCCAGCCAGGCCCTCATAAAATCCAGGGAATTGGCGCCGGTTTCTCCCCAAAAAACCTTGATGAAAGCCTGATTGATGAAGTTCTGACTATCGGCAACGAAACGGCCTTTGAAACTGCTCGGGCCGTCGCCCGTGAAGAGGGCATTCCCGTTGGTATTTCCTCAGGTGCCGCCGTAGCGGCTGCTCTCGAAATTGCTGACAGACCGGAGATGAGTGGCAAGACCATTGTGGTTATCATCCCGTCCTTTGCCGAGAGATATCTTACGACAGCTTTGTTTGATGGAATCTGATCTCCCATGAGCCTGACCGACGAGCAACTGGACCGTTACGCCCGGCATATTGTACTTAAAGAGGTTGGTGGGGCGGGCCAGAAAAAGCTTCTGGCGTCAAAGGTGCTGATCGTTGGGGCAGGGGGCCTGGGCTCTCCGTTGCTGTTGTATCTTGCCTCTGCCGGTGTGGGCACCATCGGAATTATTGACGATGATGTTGTTGATCGCTCCAACCTTCAACGACAGATTATCCATGGGGTCGCGGAGTTAGGGACGCCCAAGGTAGAGAGTGCCAGCGCATCAGTTCATCGGATCAATCCGGATATCGTGGTTCAAGAACATCCTATGCGGCTGACCGTTGACAATGCCGAGGAGATTATCGGCGGCTATGATCTGATTGCGGACGGGACCGATAATTTCAAGGCCCGGTTCCTGATCAATGATGCCTGCTATTTTCAGCGAAAGCCCCTGGTGTCTGGGGCGATGCTGCAGTTTGAAGGCCAGCTTAGTACCTTCAAAGCCCATGAAGAGGGGAACCATCCCTGCTATCGTTGTCTTTTCCCGGCCCCGCCACCACCAGAAATGGCTCAGACTTGCAGTGAGGCTGGTGTTTTGGGCGCCTTGGCCGGAACCATAGGCTCTCTTCAAGCGGTGGAGGTTTTAAAAGAACTGCTGGGGATCGGTGACAGTTTGTCCGGCAGTCTGCTGTTGTATGACGCCCTGTCCGCTGAATTCCGCAAAATGAAGATTTCTCGTGACCCCAAATGTCGCCTCTGCAGCGAAAGCCCTGAAATAACTGGGATTTAAGGAAGAAAATACTCCGAAGCTATGATCAGTGCTAAAGGCAGGGTGACCACTGAGATCAGGGTTTGCATAGTGATGATCCCCGCCATGACCTCCGCATCACTCCCCAATTGCTTGGCCAGCGCATATCCCGAGCTGGCGGTAGGCGCGGCACCATAGATAATCAGAACCATTGCCGCAACACCTTCCAGCCCCATCAGGATTGTCGTTCCGGCGACAAATAAGGGAAACAGCAGCATCTTACAGAAGGTTGCGATGGAAACATAAAGCGCGCCCGTATGAATAGCCTTGATGCGAAGACCGGCACCGACGCAAAGGAGAGCAAAGGGCAGGGCAGCTTTGGCCAGCAACCCAGCCAAGTCTGAAATGACGGGGAGGGGGCCGATACCGGTGAGATTGAGAGTGACACCGGCCGCGATGGCAATAATCAGAGGGTTGCGGATGATCTCCTGCAACAGGCGTCGCTTTAGAGAGGCGGTACCATTGGCTCCCTGAAAACTGACAAGGACGGTTACGCAGAGAAAATTGGTCGCCGGGACCAACACTGCAATAGCAATGGAAGCCAGCAGTTGCCCCTGTTCCTGATACAGATAGGTGGCGACGGCGACGCAGATGAAGGTGTTGTGCCGCGCCGAACCTTGAAAAATAGATCCGCCGATGGGTGCTGGTACCTTGAATAATTTTATAGCCAACAAGGCGACGGCGCTGCTGAGAAGCATGGCCCCGAGCAGACTGCCCGCGTAGGACCCAAGAATGTCCTCACTAAATGGCGCCGTTGTCGTATTGTAGAACAACAACGCGGGAAACAAGACCCAATATGTTACCCGATCTGCCTGATGCCAGAAGTCACTGCCCGGAAAGCCATTTCGCCTCAGAAGATTGCCAAGAACGAGCAGCAGGAAGATAGGGAGAACCGAGAGAGATATGGCCCACATCTGCTATCTTCCTTTTCCGCTGCCAGGTTTCATCAATCGAGGAGTTGTCTTCTCCCATTTCTGCGGCAAAAAAGACTTTAGTGCCAGCGGAAAAAAGACATCATCCCCAAAAGAAAATCCCGGCAGATCCTTTGGATCTCAAGCCGGGATTATTCTAACGCATTGATATGTAACTAATATCAGGCGATTTTCGGGGCTGATTTGAGGACGCTATCGCCGACATAATCCGTGAATTGTTCGAAATTCTCGATAAACCGGGCGACGAGGTCGGCCGCTTTGGCGTCATAGGCAGCTTTGTCTGCCCAGGTATTGCGCGGGTTCAAAATGTCCGAAGGGACTCCCGGGCAGGAAACCGGGATGGCGAGGCCAAAGAACGGATCTTTCTCGGTGTCGATATCCAGCAAGGTGCCGTCAAGGGCGGCATTGACCAGGGCTCTGGTATGGCCGATGGGCATGCGGTGGCCGGTACCATATTCACCACCGGTCCAGCCGGTGTTGACGAGCCAGCAATTGACACCATGTTGAGCAATTTTGTCTCCCAGCAATTCCGCATAAACGGAGGGATGCCTCGGCATGAACGGCGCACCAAAGCAGGTTGAGAACGTTGCCTGGGGTTCATTTCCAAGGCCCTTTTCTGTACCAGCCAGCTTTGCCGTATATCCGGAAAGGAAATGATACATTGCCTGTTCCGGTGTCAATCGGGAAATCGGGGGCAAAACACCAAAGGCATCAGCTGTCAGCATGATCACATTTGTCGGATTGCTAGCGACACCGGTTTCAGAGGCATTGGGAATAAAATCGATGGGGTATGACGCGCGCGTGTTTTCAGTGTAGCGGTTATCGTCGAGATCAAGTTCTCCCGTGGCTTCATCCATAACGACATTTTCAAGAACGGTACCAAAGCGACGGGTGGTTTCAAAAATTTCCGGTTCGGCTTCCTTGGACAGCTTAATGACTTTAGCATAACAGCCACCTTCAAAATTGAAGACGCCGTCGTCCGACCAACCATGCTCGTCATCACCAATCAGCATTTTGCTGGCATCAGCAGACAGGGTCGTTTTACCGGTTCCGGACAAGCCAAAGAAGACCGTAGAGTTTCCAGCCTCATTGACATTGACGGAGCAATGCATGGGCAGAACCTGTTTTTCAGGTAATAGATAATTGAGAATGGAGAAAACTGATTTTTTAATCTCTCCAGCATAAGAAGTACCGCCGATAATAACCAGTTTCTCAGCGAAATTGGCCAGCACAAAAACTTCTGACCGGGTGCCGTCCACAGCCGGATCGGCCTCAAATGACGGGACCTGAAGGATCGTGAATTCTGGCTTGAAATCCGCAAGTTCTTCGGCGGTTGGCTGTATAAACATGTTGCGGGCAAACAGATTGTGCCAGGCGCATTCAGTGATAATACGGACAGGCAGACGATGAGTTGCATCAGCGCCAGCGAAACAATCCTGAACAAAGACTTCCTTGCCGGTGAGATGTTCTTTCATCTTGGCATGTAAGCCGTCGAATTTGCTGTCTTCAAAGGGCTTGTTGACTTTACCCCACCAGATATTCTGCTCGCTTCCCGGATCTTTAACGATGAATTTGTCATTTGCAGAGCGACCGGTATGCTGACCCGTAATGGCGACAAGTGGGCCGCCGGCAGCGAGAGTTGCTTCCCCGCGGACCAGAGCCTCGCGATACAAGGCAGGTGCCGAAAGGTTCCAGTAGGCCTTGCCAACATTTTCGAGGCCATTATTATTCAGCCCATAGCTACTTTTATGGGATCCAAGTTGCTCCACGTTCATTCTCCAGCGCAATAAAAAATGCCCATCAATGGGCTTCATGTTCGCAGAATATGTTGCTTACCTGTTAGGCGCAACATTTCAGCGGCTAATTCGGTGTAATTAATTCCCGTATTTTCGAATAGCGTTCGTTTTGTGTTTTATATCTTTTAATATATCTGAAAACGCTTGATCAATTGTTAATTTCTTGCCTTTTCGACCAATTGTATCAGTTGGGTTCTAATATCATCCGTATTTGTGGCGGAATCCTCGAAGAGAATCCGTTTGTGATGCCAATCGGATCGTAAATCAGCTCCCTCTGGATCGATACCGCACATTTCCCAATTATTCAGATTTTCACCTCCCAGCAGCTGGACCGCATCTACGTGATCTGTATTCATATGCTCCAACACGTCTGTCTCTGCTTCATCCTTCTCGAGAAAAAGTGCCCGGTTTAACAGGCGATCTTTGTCGACCCAGTTGATCCGCCCAAACCCAGCCACTAGATGCACACGCTCCAAAATCAGCTGATAGAAATTGAAATCCGAAAAGGATGCATAATCCGCGGTAGACGGATAGCGTCGTAAAAACCGGTTTTGAATATGAGTATCCAACGCAGGCGCCACGACACCCTGTACCGAAATGCGGGCCTGTGTCAGGGGATCTTCCCCGTCGGAATTGGCGGCAATAAGGAGAGATACTCTTGGATTTGATTTTAAATTCTGAGTATGAATGGCCAAATCTGACAAAAGAAATACCGGATTTGCTTGCATATCTGTCGCCATCAGCATAAGCGAGCAATATGGTTCCTTCTCATCCGGGCGGAAGGTTGCCATAGACGCTGTAGTAGCAGAGCGCAACAGATTCTGCACTTCCATCGCTCTTTCTAATTCATCATCTGATTCTGTCATCAGGTCTATGTTCTTCAGATTCTGCGAAAACGGAAGGAATTTCCCTAAATATTGGCCTTTTTACCGCATTTTTCATGGAATTGGCCTGATCTGATGCGCAGTTTCAATGACGGACATGCTCTCGCCTTAATTAGGAGAAATGTAGGATGGTAATTGTTCCCTCGTGATCATACAATAGGATGAGAAAATGAACATGGAGTGCGATATGGCGACGAAAGTGGCCCTCGTAGATGACGACCAGAATATCCTGACGACAGTATCCATTTTGCTGGAATCGGAAGGCTTTCAGGTCGATAAGTATTCTGATGGCGAAGCGGCGCTGCAAGGCCTTGCGGACAATCCACCTGATCTCGCGGTCCTCGATATCAAGATGCCGAGAATGGATGGCATGGAATTGTTGAACCGGCTGCGGCGAGGATCCAATTTGCCGGTGATCTTTCTGACGTCCAAGGATGACGAGATCGACGAATTCCTTGGCCTTAAAATGGGTGCGGACGACTATATTCGCAAGCCGTTCTCCCAAAGATTGCTGGTTGAGCGTATCCGTACGGTCTTGCGTCGGCATAATGTCAATAAAGGCGCAGATGACGAAAGCGAAGAGGAAATCCTGGTTCGCGGCAAGTTGAAACTGGATAGTGTTCGCCACGCCTGCTTCTGGGATGGTAAGGAAGTGACCCTCACCGTTACGGAGTTTATGTTATTGCATGCCCTCGCCTTGCGACCTGGCCATGTCAAAAGCAGAGACCAACTTATGGATGCGGCCTATGACGACAATATATATGTCGATGACCGGACAATCGACAGCCATATCAAGCGACTCAGGAAAAAAATCAAGGCGACAGACAATGAATTTTCCGCCATTGAGACACTGTACGGCGTTGGATATAGGTTCAAGGAAAAATAGCCACGGGTAATCGCGAATTCATATGAGTTCAACTGCCAAACCTTATCTGGGAAAAACGGTACCGGAAAAGAAATCGGAAAAACGCGAGAAAACCGTAAGACGTGGTCCCTTCTCATCACTTGGTCGCCGTATTATGGCGATCAATCTTTTTTCGGTGATCTTTCTGGCGGGTGGAATCCTATATCTTGATCAGTTCCGGGATGGCCTGATCGAAGCTCGCTTTCAATCCCTCAGTATCAACAGTCGGATGATTGCTGGAGCGCTAGGAGAGACGGCCCTTCAGGAGGTGTCTCTGGATGGTGAGATTCAGTATCTCACGTTGGATTCCCTGACCATTAAAAGGGTTTTACGGCGCCTCTCCATCATTACCAACACTCCGGCGTTGCTGTTCGATAGGGAAGGAAATCTGATTGCCGATAGCCGGCGGCTCATCTCCGCCGGCCGTAATATCGTATTTGAAGAGCTGCCTCCGCCGGAGATTAAAAGCCCGATAAGAGTGTTTTTTGAAGAGCTTTACGACACTTGGGAGCGGCTCATCCCAACCAGCAATGATTACGAGTTATATCCAGCAAATCCCATTCCTTCGGGTAAGGATTTCGAAGAAGTAGGATGGGCCATTAATGGTGATGGTGGACGCATGACCCGCCAGACCCGGGATGGGGAACTTATTTTGTCGGTTTCTGTTCCGGTTCAGGGCTTTAAGCATATTCTGGGCGGATTGGTGCTGACGGAAAGTGGCAACGCTATTAATGAAGCAGTGCGATCGGCACAGGTGACGACCCTCATTGTTTTTTCGGTTACTCTTGTCATTACCTTGCTGCTTTCCTTGTTCCTGGCTCGAACCATCGCCTCACCTATACATCATCTTGCAGAAGCCGCGGATAAGGTCAGGCTTGGCATTGGACGACGCATCGTAATTCCCGACTTTTCGGATAGGAAAGACGAAATCGGCGATCTGTCGACTTCCTTTCGGGCCATGACTACTGCTCTGTATGACCGTCTTGATGCGATTGAGGCATTTGCCGCTGATGTTGCCCATGAGCTTAAAAACCCGCTCACCTCACTCGGAACGGCTGTTCAGGCCTTTGAGCAGGTAAAGGACGAGGAATCTCGAGAAAAATTGCGGTCTGTTCTTGCCAGTGACGTCAAACGGCTCGACAGGTTAATAACGGATATCTCCGCTGCCAGCCGACTGGATGCTGAGTTATCGAGGGCAGAGGGTGAGACCGTCAATCTTAAAAGCCTAGTGGAGGGTGTTGTTGATACCTACGAAACGACACAGATGTTCACATCCGTCCAATTCGAAGTTGAGCTTCCTGAAGAAGAGGTGACGGTAGAGGGTCTCCCCAGCCGGATCAGTCAGGTTTTGAGGAATTTGATCGACAACGCCATCTCCTTTTCACCGGATGACGGTCGAGTTCGGGTTCGCCTTCAGGATGGCGATGACCATGTGGAGGTGGTTGTTGAAGATGACGGTCCGGGCATTCCAAAGAACAAGCTAAAGGATATCTTCAATCGGTTTTATACTGAGCGCCCGAAAAGTGAGGATTTCGGACGGCATTCTGGCCTCGGACTCAGTATCTCCATGTTAATCATTGAAGCACATGGTGGCGAAATAATCGCCAATAACCGCCATAGTTCCGGCGGCGTGATCAAGGGTGCTGTCTTTACTGTGAAATTACCCAAATAGAAGATTGCGTCCCTATTCTATTCGGTTCAGACTTGGCCCATGATCAAGGTCCATGGCAATTCAGTAGAAATCAATGGAAAGGGTATTTTGCTGACGGGCCCATCCGGTTCCGGTAAGTCCGATTTGACCCTCCGTTTGATTGATGGCGGGGCCCGCCTTATCTCAGATGATTACACGGAAATAAGCAGTGAGAGCGGGCAAGCCATCATGTCACCGCCGGTGGAAATCGCTGGGCGTCTCGAAATCCGCGGTGTTGGTTTAATGAAACTGTCACATTGCCGGGATATTCCGCTGCATCTGGTTTTTGACCTCAAAAACCGCACGGAAATTGAACGGATGCCCGAACACCTGTCGATGAGTTTTGATGGCGTCACGGTGCCTGTACGTCAGATAGATCCGTTCACAGCCTCGGCGGCAGCGATCGTAAGGCATATGGCAAGCACGGAAGATATAAGGACTGGGTATGAAACAGATGGCGGTTAGCCAAGAAGAAAAAAATCAAATCCTGATAGTAACAGGGTTGTCCGGCGCTGGAAAAAGCTCAGCGTTACGCCAGTTCGAAGATATGGGATGGGAAATCGCCGACAATGTGCCGTTATCTCTTCTCGGGCCGATGATACAACAGTCCGTGGGCACCGGCAGGGTTAATTTGGCACTCGGCATCGACCTCAGGACACGCGGGTTTTCAACCGCCGACATTCTTGAACTAATGCAAGAGGTCAAGGAAACGGATCAGGAGAGTATCGAGCTTGTTTATCTTGATTGTGATGAGGCGGTACTCCAGCGACGTTTTACAGAAACACGTCGCCGTCATCCACTCGCTAAGGACCGACCAGTTGGCGACGGCATCAAGCAGGAGAAATCCCTTCTGTCAGCATTGAAACAAAACGCTGATCTGCGGATTGATACTACTAACCTAAGTCTTCCTGAATTAAAGCGAATCCTGACAGGGCATTTCAGCCTGCATGAAACCTCACGTCTTTCAGTGAGCATCATGTCCTTCTCCTACAAGTACGGGGTTCCGAGGGAAGCGGATTTGATGTTTGATGTCCGGTTTCTACAAAATCCGTATTATGAGGACAACTTGCGCCGAAAGTCTGGCCAGGATGAAGATGTCGTTGCTTTTGTCGAGCAGGATCGCAGCTTCGATCCGTTTTTCAGCAGCCTTTCGAATATGCTTGAGCTCCTGCTCCCGAGATATGCGGAGGAGGGAAAGTCCTACCTGACAATTGCTATTGGCTGTACGGGGGGACGTCACCGATCCGTCTGTGTTGCAGAAAAAATCCATGACCTTGTGGCAAATAGCGGCTACTTTGTTAATCTGACCCATCGGGATTTGAAGAAGTCAGAAGGAAACTGATGTGATATATGGGTTGCCATTTCAAGGGAGGAACGGCGCTAAATGATTGGAATGGTCTTGGTCACTCATGGGCGCTTGGCTGAAGAGTTTGTTGCCGCCACAGAGCATGTGGTTGGCCCGCAAACTCAGGTACGAGCAATTTCTATTGGACCGGATGATGATATGGAACAGCGGCGTCAGGATATCCTGGCTGCGGTTGCAGAAGTGGAATCCGGATCCGGGGTCATTTTGCTGACAGATATGTTCGGCGGCACCCCCTCTAACCTCGCGATCTCCGTCATGGAAAAAGCCAATGTTGAAGTAATTGCCGGCATAAATCTTCCTATGCTGATCAAGCTTGCGAGCTTGCGCGGAGAAGATGATATGGAGAATGCTGTCGCCGCCGCCCAGGAATCGGGACGCAAGTACATCAATGTCGCCTCTCACCTGCTTGCCGATAAGTCGTGAGGAAATCTCACTTGGCTGCCTCTCTGGTCCGTATCTCCTGACATGAAAGTAAATGCGACGATTATGAATGAGCGCGGCCTCCATGCACGGGCAGCCGCCAAATTCGTTAAATGCGCGGAAAGTTTTAACGCCGACGTAGTTGTCACCAAGGGTGATAACCAAGTGTCTGGATCATCGATCATGGGTCTGATGATGCTGGCCGCTTCAAAAGGAACTTCCATCTCTCTGGAAGCATCCGGACCGGATGCAGATCAGGCGATACAGTCACTTTGTGATCTGATAAGCGGCAAATTCGGGGAAGAATAATACGCAGCTTATCTCTCTCATAACGATATAAAGATTTCTTTATATAAATGTTGATTAAAGGCCTTGAGCTTGTTATATAGGCCGTAATGACGGCTGGTAGAGTGACTGTGCGCTCCACCGTGTTTGAAATTTCATCTGAAAGAGACGAACATGACAACGAATGAAGACTACAAAGTGGCGGACATGTCCCTGGCGGATTGGGGACGCAAGGAAATTGCTATTGCCGAAACCGAAATGCCAGGGCTTATGGCCCTTCGCGAGGAGTTTGGGGAAAGCAAGCCGCTGACAGGCGCGCGTATTGCTGGCTGCTTACATATGACCATCCAGACAGCTGTACTGATAGAGACCCTGACAACCCTCGGCGCTGAAGTTCGCTGGTCTTCCTGCAATATCTTCTCAACTCAGGATCAGGCGGCTGCTGCAATTGCGGCGACAGGCGTTCCCGTCTTTGCCTGGAAGGGTGAAACGGAAGAAGAAGCGCTTTGGTGCATCATTCAAACCATCGAGGGACCGGATGGCTGGCATCCGAACCTCATTCTCGATGATGGCGGTGACCTGACTCAGGTTATGCATGATGACTATCCGGAATTGATGAAAGATGTTCTTGGTCTGTCTGAGGAAACAACAACAGGAGTGCATCGGCTTTATGAAATGGCTAAAGCCGGAACCCTTAAAGTGCCTGCTATTAACGTCAATGACTCCGTGACAAAATCCAAGTTCGATAACCTGTATGGCTGCCGGGAAAGCCTGGTGGATGGTATCAAACGGGCGACGGATGTGATGGTTGCCGGCAAGTCTGCCGTTGTTTGCGGCTATGGCGATGTGGGTAAAGGATCCGCTGCATCCTTGCGCAGTCAAGGAGCCCGGGTCATGGTCACGGAAATCGATCCGATTTGCGCTCTGCAGGCAGCTATGGAGGGATATGAAGTTGTCACTCTAGAAGACGCAGTCAGCCAGGGCGATATCTTTGTAACCACAACCGGAAACATCGATGTCATTACTCTCGATCATATGCGTGATATGAAAGATCGGGCGATTGTCTGCAATATTGGGCATTTTGACTCTGAAATTCAGATCGGCGCCTTGCGGAACTATCCGTGGCATAATGTCAAACCTCAGGTTGACGAAGTGGAGTTTCCCGACGGAAAACGTCTGATTGTTCTTGCTGAAGGACGCCTGGTTAATCTCGGTTGTGCAACCGGGCATCCAAGCTTTGTCATGAGCGCCTCCTTCACCAATCAGGTGCTGGCCCAAATTGAGCTTTGGGAGCGTCACGATAAATATGACAACGAAGTCTATGTTCTGCCGAAGCATCTGGATGAAAAAGTTGCCAGCTTGCATCTGTTGAAATTGGGCGCGAAGTTGACGAAACTCAGCGAAGAACAGGCAAAATATCTCAGTATTCCTCAAGTTGGGCCTTTCAAGCCGGAACATTATCGCTACTAGGTTAAAAAATACGAA
This sequence comes from Pseudomonadota bacterium, assembly GCA_024743055.1. GTDB lineage: Bacteria > Pseudomonadota > Alphaproteobacteria > Sneathiellales > Sneathiellaceae > Sneathiella. The sequence continues at coordinate 85,648 of JANSXH010000003.1, read as the reverse complement.
CGCTGAAATGGCCGGTGGGACTATCCCTCCGGCTATTTTTTTCATATTCTTGGCGTTATGGCGCCGAATCATAATGGTTACACCCTTATGGTTTGCACCATTATGGTAGTATTTGTTTCGATGGGGCGCCGAGCGGGGACCAATGGCGGATCAATTTACAACGACGGAACTGACCTTTCTCTGGTTGATGTCACTGATTGTCGTCGGACTGGTCATGGCATTTTATGTCATGCGCCGGAAAGCTCTCGCCCTTCTTAGCCAAAATGATACCTATTCGGAACGTTTGCAGGAAGTGGAGACGGGTCTTGAAGCAGAACAGGAAACCAGCACCAATCTCAAAAATGATCTGATGAAATCTCGCGCCTCCCTGGCCGATGCACGGGCTGAGCGTGATGACTTTATTGATTTGCTCAATGCCGCGCCGTTTCCAATCTGGCGCCGGGATCAGGAATCCAGAATTATCTGGCAAAACAAGAAATATGAAGAAGTTGTTGGACTGGAAGGCGATGCCAGACCCATCCCCGAACTGGCTTCCAGTCGGGATCCGGACCAAGCCCGCAAATTAGCTACCCGGGCTCGCGTCACTGGGGAAACTCAGATCGAAAATCGGCGCTATGTGGTCGGAGGGGACCGACGGAATTTCGATATTTACGAGACGCCGCTCGAATATGACAATCAACTTGCAGGTTTTGCCCTCGACGTAACCACCGTTGCTGAGCTGAAGGCGGATTTGCAGCGACATATTGAAGGCCATGCCGATGTGCTCGAGAATATAGCCACTGCCATCGCTATTTATGGACCGGACCAACGCCTTGAGTTTTTCAATCAAACCTATGCCAAACTTTGGCGCTTCGCCGATGAGTTTCTGTTTGAAAAACCCACCATAAGCGAGGTTCTCGACAAACAGCGAGAACTCAGGCGTTTACCGGAGCAGGCCGATTTTACTTCATATAAGGAAAAGCGGCGGGCTTTGTTTACTAATGTCATCAATGTGCAGGAGGAGCTCGTTCAACTTCCAGACGAAACTGTTCTGCGTATGGTGATTACGCCGCATCCTTTCGGCGGCCTGTTGTTCCTGATGGAAGACGTAACGGACAGAGTTGTGCTGGAGCGGGCACGCAATACCCAGATTGCCGTCCAACGGGCGACATTGGATAATCTGCATGAAGGCGTCGCTGTATTCGGATCAGACGCGCGACTGAAACTCTACAACTCCGCTTTTGCGGATGTTTGGGGGGTCAGCGAAGAATTTTTGCAAGAAGATATCCATATTTCGCAAATTCTTGATGAGCATCTTGAAAAAAGCGGAACGAACTGGTCCGATGAATTGCGCGAAAAATATATCGCGAATGTCACCCGGCGAGATGCGGCAAGCGGGCGTCTGGAACAACCAGATGGTACAGTCATTGATTTCAATAGAGTGCCTTTGCCGGACGGCAATGTCCTATTCACCTATTTAGACGTGACCCATGAGCTCAGGGTGCAAAGGGTCTTGACCGAACGGAACGAGGCGTTGGAAGCGGCCGATAAAATGAAAACGGAATTCGTTGCCAGCGTCAGTCATGAGCTTCGAACACCGCTCAACACCATCATCGGTTTCGCCGAAATACTGGTGAAGGAGTTTTTTGGGCCCCTCAACGGTAAGCAATCAGAATACGGGCAAGGAATACTCGAAAGTTCCGATCACCTATTGTTATTGGTCAACGATATTCTGGATATGGCCAATATCCAGGCGGGACAATTGGAACTTGAGCGGCATCCCGTGGAGATGGGACCGATGTTATCCAATGTGGTGACTATGGTTCATGAACGGGCGAAAAAGCGGCATCTGGAAATCACGACCGAAATTGACAGCAGCCTAGGAACCATCAATGTTGATGAAAGACGGATCAAACAGGTTGTCTTCAACCTCTTTAGCAACGCCATCAAATTCACCCCGCCCGACGGCGAAATCAAGCTCGTTGCTCGTAAATCCGCCGAAGAGTACCTGATCACTGTGAGTGACAATGGCAAAGGTATTGCTGAAGACATGCAGGAAAGCATATTTGACAGGTTTGCCAAGGGGGATACGACACGGCAAAATGCCGGTGCCGGTTTAGGTCTCTCTCTAGTGAAGAGTTTTATCGAAATGCATGGCGGATATGTGGAGCTGCAGTCGAAAGAATCTGTTGGTACAGAAGTTACCTGTCACCTTCCAGGTTCTGTGGAAGTCTCTGTGCCACAGAAAAAGATTTCCTGACCGACATTCATGACTGAAGCCTCTATGATCACAATGGCTGTTTGCAACACTATCGACGAAACGGTGGCTTTTGCGTCTTCTCTTGCCGGATTTTTGAGGGCAGGAGATATTCTTGCTCTGGAGGGGGACCTTGGATCAGGTAAAACCGTTTTCGCTCGGGCTATTGTTCATGCGCTATGTGGTGAGGAGGTTGAGGTTCCAAGCCCGACATTCAATTTGTTGCTAACCTATGAATGCCAAGGGACAGGAATTCCGTTGTACCACTATGATCTCTATCGATTGGAGCAGTCTGAAGAAGTGTTAGAACTGGACATAGAGGATGCCTTTGATGAAGGTATTTCATTGATAGAATGGCCGGGCCAAATGGGTAGTTTTCTTCCTCCGACGGCTCTTACTGTCCAAATTAAAACAATGCCTAGTGCAAATAGTCGGGAAATTTCACTATTGGGAAACCCTGATTGGCTGGCTCGCCTATCCGAATTTTTCGGTGCTAATCATGCGTGAAACCCATTTGCTTGAATTCCTCGCACGCAACGATCTCGAAACTTGTCGGCGCAATGCGCTTGCTGGGGATGCTTCCTCCCGTCGTTATGAAAGATTGGTAAACCAGAACAGGACCTATATCCTGATGGACGCACCACCACCTGAAACGATAGATCAATTTGTCACTGTTGCGGCTCTTTTGAAAAATCGGGGCTATAGCCCACCGGAGGTGATAGACCAGGATAGTGAGTTTGGCTTTTTGCTGCTCGAAGATCTGGGAGACGGTCTTCTAGCCGACCTCATTGCATCAGGGTTTATGGAACGACCATATTACGAACTCGCCGTTGATTTCTTGGTTGATCTGTCTCGGCAACCTGCCCCATCCAGCCTACCTGGGTTTTCTGCTGACTATATTCGGTCACAAAACGAGATGTTCCTTGACTGGTACGTAAAAGATCAAGCCGACAGCCACATGTCAGGAACGGATATTGCTTTATTTGCAGATATCTGGGAGGAGTTGATACCTAGTATCTTTATAGCGCCTGATGTCATGTTGCTTCGGGACTTTCATGCGGAGAATTTGCTGTATCTGGAAGGGCGCAAGGGTGTGCGGGCGCTCGGGTTACTAGATTTTCAGGATGCCCTCCAGGGGCCACCTGCCTATGATCTCGTTTCGCTGCTTCAGGATGCCCGCCGCGATGTATCCGAGGCACTTGAGCAGGACATGCTGAGCCGATACCTTCGGGCGACAGGCCTGGACTGTGAGGCTTTTAAGCTAAGCTACGCTATTCTTGGTGCGCATAGAGCCATGCGAATACTTGGCATTTTTACCCGATTAGCGAAAGACAAAGGCAAACCCGGCTATCTGGAGCTGATCCCGCGAGTAAGGTCACATCTTGCCCGCAATTTTGCCCGTCCTGAACTTGCAGCACTTAAAAATTGGACAGTAAAAATTCTTGGTGAGAAAGGTTTGGCGTCGTGACATCATCCAAGAAGGCAATGGTTTTAGCGGCGGGAAAAGGAACTCGGCTCCGACCGCGCACGGATACCACACCGAAGCCCCTGGTAAAGGTGGCCGGAAAAGCTCTGATTGACTATAGCTTTGACATTCTGCGCGCGGGCGATGCCCGGGATGTGGTGGTTAACAAGCACCATCTCGCGGATCATATAGAAACTCATGTACAGCATGTAAAAGACCTGAAGATCGAGCTTTCCGATGAAACCAATCAGCTTCTGGAAACGGGAGGTGGAGTTGCCAAGGCACTGCCTCTGTTGGGACAGGAGCCTTTTTTTGTTCTTAACTCCGATGTAATTGTCCTCGATGCGGGAGAGAATTCTCTGCATCGAATGCAGGACATGTGGGATCCGGAAGTTATGGATGCATTGCTTCTGCTTCATCCGGTTTCGACAGCTGTCGGATATGAGGGGCAGGGAGATTTCTTTTTGCAGGAATGCGGGCGCCTGGCCCGCCGCCAGCCAGGTAATCCGGCGCCCTATATGTTTACTGGCGTCCAGCTACTTCATCCCCGTCTTTTTGAAGGGTGCCCGTCGGGCCCTTTTTCATTGAACGTGATTTATGACAAGGCGCTGGCACAGGGTCGATTATTTGGCTTGCACCATGAAGGAAAATGGCTGCATGTTGGAACCGAAGAAGCTCTTGAGGCAGCCACCAATATCATAGAGGAAATGTGAGTAACTCCTCACTTTTAAAACCAAGCGTATTTAACATACCGCCAGAATTTTCTTTTTTGGATGTTTTGGCGAAAGAGCTATTGCGGCGCCATGGCGCCAGCCAGCAGGAGTTAGGATCTGTAACAATCCTGACCACCACCCGCCGCGCTGCGCGCGCCCTGCAAAACGCTTTTCTGAGAGAGACTGCGGGCCGACCTCTGATTTTGCCGCGTATGCGTCCGATTGGAGATGTTGAGGAAGATGAGCTTCTTCTGGAAGGGGAACCTGGAGTTGGTGGTGCAGGTGAGACCGTTTTAACCCTGCCGCCAGCGATTGATACATTGCGCCGTCAGTTATTGTTGAGCCGATTGATCCAGGCTCGCTCCGGCGATCGCGAGGGCATCGCTCAGGCCGCCAGTTTGGCAAAGGAACTGGCTCGACTTCTCGACCAGGTACATACCGAAGGGCTTGATTTGGCCGATTTGAAACACCTTGTTCCGGCAGAATATGCGGAGCACTGGCAGATTACACTGGAATTTCTCGAGATTCTGAGCCGTGCATGGCCTCTTATCCTGGAAGAGGAAGGGTGCATTGATCCGTCCAGACGTCGGGACCTGCTGTTAAGAGCTCAAGCTCTGCATTGGAAGGAAAACCCCATTGAGGATCCAGTCTATGCAGTTGGGTCTACTGGTTCCATTCCAGCAACCGCCGAATTGCTAAAGACAGTTGCCGGTTTGCCCAATGGCACTGTTATCCTGCCAGGCCTTGACCGTCATCTGGACGATGTCGCCTGGGAGGCGGTTCTGGAAGATCCTACGCACGCCCAACATGGTCTTGCGCGCCTGCTGAAATCCCTGCGACTCCATCGGGAAGATATTGAAGATCTTAGTATGGAGGAAGCCAGAAGCTCCTCCTCCGGACGCGCAGCATTTTTATCTCAGGCTTTGCGGCCTGCAATGACAACTGATCGTTGGCAAACAGCCGCACCACCTAGCGATAATGCTATTGCTAGAGTTCAACGTCTCGATTGCCTAGATCCCCAAGCTGAAGCTCAAACTATTGCCTTGCTGTTGCGAGAAGCCCTCGAGACAAAAGACAAAACGGCCGTACTCATTACTCCGGACCGTGATTTATCCCGTCGTGTTGCGGCAGAATTGCTTCGCTGGGACATAGAAGTTGATGACAGTGCGGGAACGAGTCTTGATCAATCACCCCCGGGAGTTTTTTTAAGACTTGTCGCCAATCTTTTTGCAGAAAATGCGTCACCAATCGCACTCCTCGCTCTCCTCAAACACCCATTTTCAAGCATGGGCCATGCCCCGGAACAATTCCGGCGGCATGTTCGGGCATTGGAAAAAACAATATTGAGGGGCCCGGCTCCCGCCGCTGGATTTGATGGACTTGTCCGCACCCTTGACGCTGTTTCAGAAGCTCGAACAGATGTTGATTATTCAGAATTGCAGATCTGGCTGAAGATCCTGGCCGAGTTGGCAACTCCAGTTGAAGCCCTGTCAAATCAAACTGAAATTGGGCTTAAGCCCTTCCTGACTGAGTTCATACGGTTTTCGGAACAGTTGTCTGTATCGGAAGAAGGGAAAAGTGCTCGCTTGTGGGAAGGGGTATTCGGAGAAGCGGCGGCGGGTTTTGTCTCCGAGCTTCTTCGCGCATCTGACGTCATAGAGGGATTCTCCGCTTCTGCCTGGCCGGAGTTGCTGGATATTCTGATGACAGGCCGGATGGTCAGGCGCCCCTATGGGGGACATCCGAGACTACAGATTTGGGGCCCGATCGAAGGTCGACTGCAAAGGGCGGACCTGGTTGTCATGGGTGGCTTAAACGACGGCGTCTGGCCTCCAGATGCCGGAAATGATCCATGGATGAGTCGTCCCATGCGCCAAGAGTTCAAGCTTCCCCTACCAGAGCAAAGGCTGGGGTTGTCAGCTCATGATTTTCAGCAAGCTTTTTGCTCGAGCCAGGTTGTTTTGACCCGGGCAGAAAAGGTTGAAGGAACCCCCACCGTCCCATCGCGTTGGCTATTGAGGTTGGAGACGTTGCTCAAGAAATTCGGGCTGAATATGGTCGGCGAAGCTGCGAACACGGCGATCACCTGGCAAAGCCAGCTTGACCAGCCGAAGGAGTACAAGCCTGTGGCTCCTCCCAGACCAACGCCACCCGTCTCTGCCCGTCCCCGTCAGCTTTCGGTCACGCGGATCGAGAAATGGCTGAAGGATCCTTACTCAATATTTGCGGAAAGCATTTTGAATTTAAGACCATTGGCAGATATTGCCGAGGATCCAGGAGCAGCCGATCGAGGTAATTTCATACACGAAGCCCTCGAAAGATTTATTTTGGCCTATCCGAGAGAGTTCCCGCAAGATCCTCGAGGCCGCCTTCTTGAGATTGGAGAGGAAGCCTTTGGCGATGTCTTGAACTATCCCGCAGTCTGGGCTTTCTGGTGGCCACGGTTTGAGCGTATCGCCGACTGGTTCATTGAGTTTGAAAGGATCCGCCGCACCTCCTACTCCTCCTTGGCTGTGGAGGCTAAAGGAAAAATTACAATTGCAGCCCCACATGATAATTTTGTCCTTAGCGGTACAGCAGATCGAATTGACAGACGAGAAGATGGTAGCCTTGCTATCCTTGACTATAAAACGGGTGTTTTGCCATCTGTTCGGGAAGTCGAAACCGGAATGGCCCCGCAATTGGCCCTCGAAGCCAGTATGATTTTGCACAAGGGATTTGCGGGTTTGCCTGCGGGACCGGTATCCGAACTTTCCTATATTCGTTTGAGCGGTGGAGATCCTCCGGGATTTTTAAGACCGGCGGGCAAAGACATTCCGGCTGAGGAACTCGCAGAAGCCGCCTATGAGGGACTGCAGCGCCTCATTGTAATGTTTGATAAACAGGCGACCCCTTATTTGAGTTTGCCGAGGCCAGATATACCCGGGCGATTCAACGATTATGAGCATCTCGCGCGGGTTAAGGAGTGGTCTGACGGGGAGGTCCCCGAATGACTGTCGAAGATCTTGTCAAAGAGGGGATCGCTCTGCAAAAGGCCGCGTCCAACCCGGAGCAGTCTGTCTGGGTTTCTGCATCTGCGGGATCTGGCAAAACCCGGGTGTTGGTGGAAAGATGCCTTCGGTTAATGTTGATGGGAACGCGACCCGAGAAAATTCTCTGCATTACCTTTACCAAGGCAGCAGCAGCGGAAATGGCAAACCGTTTAAACATGACTTTGGGTAGCTGGTCGGTTATGGCGGAAGGGGAGCTTAAACAAAGCCTTGAAGACTTGCTCGGACAGACACCCTCGGCAAAGGAGATGCTCCAAGCACGTCGGCTTTTTGCACTCGTACTGGACGCTCCTGGCGGCTTGAAGATCCAGACTATCCATTCGTTCTGTGAATCTGTCTTGGGCCGTTTTCCCTTGGAAGCGCGCCTTCCACCCACATTTGAAGTGATGGATGAAAGAACAGCGGATGAGATTATTGGCCATGCCAGGGATGTCCTGCTTCTAAGAAGTAAAGACCCCGAGCAGTCTTCACTGACCGCCGCATTGCGCTTGGTTAGTGAAAAGGTCAATGAAAATGACTTTGGCGATTTGATTAAGTCCTTAAGTTCGAAACGAAGCCATCTTCTATGGTTATTCCGTCATTATAAAAGTCTGGAGGCCATTACCGATGCCCTAGCTCAAAAAATTGGAATTGATCCGTTAATTTCTGAAAACGAGCTAGTTGAGCAGGCCGCTGAGGAGGATTGTTTCGATGGCCCTGGATTGCGGCAGGCGGTTGCAGCCTTGGAAACAGGCAGCGCTCGGGATAAAAAGCGGGCAGCGAGCATGGCGCCATGGCTCACCCATCCAGAAGACAGAGCAAGGCTTTATCCTCAGTATCTTGATGGCTTTCTCACCCAAAAAGGTGACCCTCGAGCGCCGTCCCAACTAGCTACAAAGGCAACGGTAGAGGCCTGCCCGGACATTTTAGAGGTTATGTCTGAAGAGGCGGCTCGCCTGGTGCAAGTGGAAGAAAACCGTCGGAAAATTCGCGTTTTGACGACCACGCGGGCCCTGGTTTGCATTGGGTTATCACTAATTGAGCTTTATGAAGACGAAAAACACCGTCGCGGCAAGCTTGATTACGATGACCTCATCCTGAAAACGCGTGATCTGCTCACCGGTTCTCAAGCGGCTCCTTGGGTGATGTTTAAACTGGACGGTGGGGTGGAGCATATCCTGGTTGATGAAGCTCAGGACACGAGTCCCGATCAGTGGCAGGTTGTCGGAGCCTTGGCAGAGGAATTTTTCTCGGGCAAAGGCGCGGTAGAGACTGACCGTACCCTGTTTGTTGTGGGTGACGAAAAACAGTCCATTTATTCCTTTCAGGGAGCCGACCCGCGCGTTTTCGACAAGATGCGCGAAGGATTTGAAAAAAAAGCCGAAGCTGCGGCCAAATACTGGCGCACAGTTCCTCTTGAACTTTCCTTTCGCTCCACTGATGCTGTGCTGGACCTCGTCGACCGGGTCTTTGACCCTGAACCAGCCAGACAGGGCTTGACCTCTTCTGGAGAGACAGTTCGGCATCTGGTCAAACGGGCTGGCCAAGCCGGCCTTGTTGAGATATGGCCGACTGTAAAGCCTGAAGAAACAATTTCGTCGGATCCCTGGGATGTCCCAATTGTTCAGGGCTTGGGAAGACGTCCTGAGGCCCGATTAGCCAAGAATATTGCGACCCAAATTCGACATTGGTTCGATACTTCAGAAATTCTGGGATCAACAGGAAGAAAGATCGCGCCTCAGGATGTTATGATCCTTGTTCAGCGGCGCAATGCCTTCTTTAGTCACATGGTCCGGGCTTTGAAACAGGCTGATATTCCCGTCGCCGGCACCGATCGTATGGTGCTGACGGAGCAATTAGCAGTTAAGGATTTGATTGCCCTCGCAAAATTTGCTTTATTGCCGGAAGATGATCTCAACCTTGCAGTTGTTCTAAAAAGCCCGTTTGTCGGTTGCGATGATGGACAGTTGTTTGAATTGGCCTATCGACGTAAAGATAGTTTGTGGCGGGCTTTACGCGACAATAAGACCGGAATTCCGGTCTTTAGTGAAGCCGAGAAGTTCCTTCGGCAAATACTGGCACAGGCTGACTATGTTCCCGTTTATGAATTCTTTGCTGATATTCTCGGGCGACTAAAGGGCCGGGAAAAGTTGCTCTCTCGTCTCGGTCAAGAGGCCGCGGATCCAATTGAGGAATTTCTGACACTTGCCCTGAATTATCAACGAACAGAGGCAACCTCCTTACAAGCTTTCCTGCATTGGATCGAGGCAGGTGCCGCTGAGGTCAAGCGGGATATGGAGCAGGGGCGGAATGAGGTTCGAGTCCTGACAGTTCATGGATCAAAAGGATTGCAGGCCCCCATCGTCATTCTGCCGGATACTTGCCAATCGACACATGCGGCACCGTCCATTTTTTGGACCGAGGATGAATCTCCGTTGCCGCTGTGGCCTGTGAAAACGGCAAATGATGACCCGCTTACGGCAGCGGCACGTGCTGCAGCTCGATCCAGGCAGCAGGAAGAGAAAAAAAGATTACTGTATGTTGCACTAACCCGAGCTGAAGACCGACTTTATATTTGCGGTTGGGAGGGCATAAACAAACGACCGACCGATTGTTGGTATGAGCTGATTGATGCCGCTTTTGATGGAGGTTTTGAGGAGATTGAGTTACCCTGGGGTGAAGTGGCGCGCCGTCGGTCCTCTGGAGCGTCCGTCGATATCCAGGACGATTTACCTCCGAAAGCGATGGAAACCCCATCCTTACCGTCTTGGTTAAAACAGCCGGCACCTCAAGAACCGTCGCCACCACAACCCCTTGTTCCGTCCCGCCCCGATGAAGAGCCTGCAGTCCAGTCGCCGCTTGGCCAGGATTCCGGGAAAAGGTTTCATCGTGGCTTGATAATTCATAAGTTGCTGGAAACCCTTCCTCAGGTAGATCCCTCAAAAAGGGAGGAAATAGCGGCGGCCTGGCTTTCCCGACCCGCCAATGGCCTGGATGCCAGGAGCCGTGACGCCATCTTGGCGGAAACCCTTAAAGTATTGAATCATCATGAGTTTTCAAATATTTTTGGACCTGAAAGCCAGGCTGAAGTGCCCATAACCGGGGTTTTTGGTGATCGGGTCATGTCCGGACAGATAGATCGGTTGCTGGTTGGTGCGAATGAAATTCTGGTAGTTGATTATAAAACCAATCGCCCTTCTCCTAAGAACATTGAGGATGTTCCAAAGATTTATCTTAGGCAGATGGAAATTTATCGACAGGCACTGGCTGATATATATCCGGGAAAGCCCATCAAAACAGCCCTTTTATGGACAGATGGACCTCATCTCATGGTTCTGCCCCCAACGGAGGTGTGATGACAGTCTCTTGACGGAAAGCCTGTGCGTACGTAATTATATCTAATAGTTAAGTGATCTGTCTGCCGGGGCGCGGATCAGACCCTTGTCACCCTTAGACCGTTAAGAGGATATTATGACCACGACGAATGTCACCGACACCTCCTTCAAAGAGGATGTGCTTGATAGCTCAGGCCTTGTACTTGTTGATTTCTGGGCAGAATGGTGCGGACCCTGTAAGCAGATTTCCCCGGCTCTTGATGAAATTTCCCAGGAAATGGGAGATGCCCTCACTGTCGCCAAGATCAATATCGACGAAAACCCGAACACACCTACGAAATATGGTGTTAGAGGGATTCCGACTTTGATGCTGTTCAAAGACGGCGAGATAGCTGGAACCAAGGTTGGCGCTTCTCCGAAAGGCCAAATCGAAGACTGGATTAAATCCGTCGGATAAAGTACCTATTTATCCGGATAAGAAGCGGGCCAAATGGTCCGCTTTTTTGTGAGTGAAAAGGGATAGAGAGATATGGCGCATCTAATCAGCAATGGGCTGCAGCTTGAATATGAAACGTTCGGCTCCCCGGAAAATCCTGCGGCTATCCTGATTGCTGGTCTGGGTTTTCAACTGATTGACTGGCCGACCTTCTTTTGTCAGAAAATCGCCGATGCGGGCTACTATGTTGTCAGGTTTGACAACCGCGATATTGGGCTATCCCAAAAGCTGGAAGAACTTGGGGTGCCGGATCTTCAAGGCATCACAGAGCAGCTCCAGGCTGGCGAATCCCCAAAAATACCATATCATATCAGTGATATGGCTGGAGACGTAGCTGGACTGATGGACGCATTGTCCATTCAAAAAGCTCATATTATCGGTATGTCTATGGGCGGTATGATTGCCCAGCTCATGGCCATATTCTATGCGGATCGGGTTCTGTCCTTGACATCGATTATGTCTACGAGCGGCAGCAAGATGCTCCCGCCCCCTGCCGCCGCTGCCATGTCCGTTTTGATGAAAGCGCCAGCCAGTGAGGATTTAGAGGATGTCGTAGCCTTTGGGTTGGAGGTGAATGACGTTATCGGTAGTCCAGGGTTCCGCTGGGATCGCGAAGAACTTACCGAGCATGTCCGCACTTGTGTGCAACGTTGTTTCTGCCCCACAGGCTATTTACGCCAATATACGGCTGTCCAAGCGCAAAACTCCCGGACGCGGGAACTTCCCGGCATAACGGCGCCAACGTTAGTCATTCATGGTAAGGATGATCTTCTCATTCCCCATGAGGCTGGTGAAGATACGGCGCGCTTGATCCCAAATTCTCGGTTAGAGCTGGTTGAAGGCATGGGTCACGATCTTTCCCCGGCCCTGTGCAGACATCTGAGTGATTTGATCTTGCCTCATTTGAAGAGAGCCTAGCGGAAGGCAGGCTCGTCGAAGCTTCTGAGTTTGCGGGAATGCAGGCTCTCCACACCACCAATTCGCAGCTGACGCAACGTATCAATACCGATATGCAAATGCTTTGCCGTTCGGCCTTCATAAAATTTATTGGCCATGCCCGGTAGCTTTATCTCTCCGTGAATAGGTTTGTCTGAGACACAGAGCAACGTACCGTAAGGAACCCTGAATCGATAACCATTTGCCGCGATTGTGGCGGATTCCATATCCACAGCAATGGCCCGGCTTTGATTAAAACGGATGGCTAACTCCTTGTGGCGTAACTCCCAGTCCCGATCATCTGTCGTATAGACGGTCCCGGTCCTGAAATGTTCTTTAAGACTCGAACTCTCATGGGACAGATCTGCTGCCCTGGCCACAGCTTCGGTCAAAGCCACTTGAATCTCAGCAATCGCAGGCAGGGGTACCGATGGGTGAATGTCCTCATCCAGGACATGATCTTCCCGCACATAGGCGTGGGCCAGGACATAGTCCCCTAGCCGCTGTGTTCTTCGCAATCCACCACAATGCCCAACCATGAGCCAGCAGTGAGGCCTCAATACAGCGATATGGTCCGTTATGGTTTTGGCATTTGATGGTCCGACACCGATATTGACCAGGGTAATACCCATATGTTTATCCAGCACAAGATGATAGGCCGGCATTTGTGGCAGATGTTTGGGGGCAACACCTTCTGCCGGATCGTCCGTCAGACGGGTGTTTGGCGTCACGACATTACCCGGCTCAACAAAGGCCCTGTATTCATTGCCATTTTCCACCTGATCCTTGCCATATTGGATGAACTCATCCACATATCGCTGGTAATTAGTAAAAAGGATAAAGCGTTGAAAATGTTCTGGTGCAGTCCCTGTATAATGGGACAACCGAAGTAGGGAATAATCTACACGCTGAGCCGTAAACAGCGACAAAGGTCTCGGTCCAAATTCAGGCGGAACGTATGTGCCGTTGGCTACACTATCGTTGATGCGAGCAAGATCCGGCATCCGGAATATACTCTGTAAGGCTTGCATATCATCTGCGGAGACGTCTGAAGAGGCAGATTCAATTACAAAAGGCAGCGGCATCGACCGATTGCTCTGACCAACGACTACTGGCCTTTTATGGTTTTCCAGAATTAGGTTTATTTGCTCTTTAAAATAGCTTTCGAACAAAGCAGGCTGGGTTAGGGTGGTTCCAAAACTACCTGCAGCATCGATTTTTCCATAAGCAAGCTTGCCGCTTAAATTGATGTCTCCGGCCGCGATCGTCAGGCCGAGATAGGGGTAGTAAGCTTCTTCAGAAGGGCTCGTCTTATCTCCGGCTTCAAAGGCTGCGAACCTGGTCTTTATTTTTGCGGCATTTTCGTCGTATATCTCTCGGATACGGGTGACGGCTTCTGCGGCATTTGTATATTCTTTGAGATTGGTGGCTTGGCCATGAGGGGTGTCTGTAGAATACAGAGTCTCATTCATTTATATCTTCCTTTTCCTGTGAACTGCCCCTATGACAGTTCCGTAATTTTAATCTTTCTATGTTCCGGGCTATTTTAGCACTAAATTGTGACAGGACAATAATATTGGCTATGACAGAAAACTATAAAATATGACAACGGTAACCTTGGCACCTATGGAGGGGGTTGTTGATGTCTATATGCGTGATCTGCTAACCCATCTTGGTGGCATCGACTTATGCGTTTCCGAGTTTGTTCGGGTTAGTCAGAACCTTTATCCTGCCTCCGTTTTCTATCAGTATTGTCCAGAACTAAAAACGGGCGGTAAGACCTCGGCCGGAACCCCGGTCCACGTACAAATCATGGGTGGTGAGCCCACCGTCATGGCGGAAAATGCGGCTTTCGTTGCTGAACTCGGAGCTCCCGGCATTGATATAAACTTTGGCTGCCCGGCAAAGACGGTGAACCGGCGGGATGCGGGCGCCACACTTCTGCAATGGCCGGACCGATTGCATAATATCGTTGACCAGGTTCGAAAAGCCGTGCCTGCGGAAATTCCTGTTAGCGCCAAAATGCGCCTGGGGTTTTCCGAGAAATCACTCGCCCTTGAAAACGCGCAGGCTATAGCTGCAGCAGGAGCAAGCAAGCTTACTGTCCATGCTCGGACTAAGCTTGAAGGTTACAGAGCGCCAGCACATTGGCAGTATCTACGACCCATTCGTGACGCACTAGACATACCTGTGGTCGCGAATGGGGAAATCTGGACTGTGCCTGATTTTGATAAATGTCTCGAAGTAAGTGGATGTGAGCATGTTATGATAGGTCGTGGGATCATTGCTCGACCCAGCCTCGCGGTTGAGATTGCAGCGCATCAGACACAGGTTGAGCAGGAAGTTGCTTTTGAATGGGCAAGAATTCTTCAGCTCGTGACGGAATATCATATTGGGTTGAAGGATATGGCTAACGAGACACGTCAGGCCGGACGGCTTAAGCAATGGATAAAGCTTCTGGGTCGAACCTATCAGGAATCCCCGGAACTATTTTCACATATTAAAAGACTTCGAGACCCTGGGGAAATAAACGGTATTCTAGAACAAGAGTTGAGAGCTTTGCCCAATTGAAGCCTCGGGATTGCTATTGATGTTGGCGTCAGTAAAATACGGATACCGGCAACAGATTTGTACAGGAGAAAGTGTTGCAATATCTCAAGTTTTCTTCCCTATCATTAAAGCCATGGGGCTTTTTTCTATTAGTCTCTCTTGTGATCGCGAGTTGTGCGCCGCCATCACCAAAGGTGCCAGATGGAGGTTTGAAGCAAGCGCTGTTTGAGGATACGGGCTTCGGTCTGGGCAGTCATGGGTCAAACTTGACCTCGAAGGAGCAAGGGGAATGTGCCGTAGAAAGCAGATATGGAAGTTCGCCGAGTGCCCCAGTTTCTCTTCTAGTTTGCGTCAGTCGTGATGCTGCAAGTGGGGAGCGAGTGAAATATAGGATCAACTATGCAAAACCATCCGCAGGTCATCGTATCTGGAAAATAGCCGCATCTTATCCCGATAAAAACGTTGCCGATTTTAATTTAGATAAGCTCGAGGCACAGTTCGGAACCCCGCGGAGAGTGTCAGATCCACTGGCACTTACTTGGCAGAAGGACACAACCTTCCTTGAATTGCGTGAAGATCAGTATGGTGTTCACTTTCAGCTTTGGGATCGCAGTCTCAGGTAGTTTTGTTGGCGCCTCTCCACCAGAAATAGAGCCGGGTGAGTATGATACCAAGCAAGACCCCGGAAAAATTGGCGAGCATATCAAGCAATTCAAAATCTCTGCCCGTAAGCGGTTGCAAAAATTCGATCAAAACACTGATGCCAAAAGTTATCCCGCTTAAAAGATATCTGTTTGTCCAGGAAAGCCCTGCCTGGCAGGCCAGAAGGGTTAAAAACGCGTAGGCGGCCAAATGTCGAATTTTGTCATTGGGAAGATTGGTAATTTGTGGACTGCTATCAGGTGGCAATAAAGACACTACTAAGACAGCGAAAAGGCCAAAACCCCATAGAAAATAAGCTATACGACTGATATTAATGTACATTAAAGTAGGTACTAGCTCCGGCAAGGAGTATAAAGTTTTATGAAATTTTAACTGAATAGAATGTAAATTGCCATCGTTACATATTTGTATTGGGTTTGATCTCCGGTGGCGGACCTGTTTCGTATCATATTAACATTTGGACAGCGATCCGGCTGCTGTCGCCTTTATGGTTACTCCAAGGGATGTTGTCATTGAATAAGATTTCTAGCAACAACTTGATTGAGGAAGAAGTAAAGATACGCGGAGGATACCCGCTGTCTTCCCGCGTCCTGTCTACGATTTTCAGCTTCCTTGATACGGTCTGGATTTTCTTTTCCGGGTTTGTCACTTTTTCCATCGTCATTGGCGGAAATCTAGTTTCCAACGATAAGTATCTTTTTTCAGTTTGTTTTATCTGGCTTACCTTCTTCTTCCTTGGACGCTACGCGGGTATCTACACCTTCTCAACCATCCTGGCACCACTGACTAATCTGCCGAAACTTGCAGTAGTTTGCCTTACGTCCTTCATGTTGTTACTGGCTGTCGCCTTTTCTCTCAAGGTATCCGAGGATTTTTCACGTATCTGGATGTACAGTTTCGGAATATCCGTTTTCTTCCTGATAGTGCTGTCCAGGCTTGCCGCCTTCGTCATCATAAACTATTTGGCTAATTCCGGAATATGTACGCGAAATGTTGTTATTGTTGGGGCCGGTCGGCAAACGGAACGCCTTCTGAAGCAGCTTGAAACTGAAAAACCGGCAATTAATAACGTTGTAGGAATTTTTGACGACCGGATCGGTCGAGTTGGTCCGAAAATTGGCGGACATCTGTTGCGGGGTAACCTCGACGCCTTAATCAAGTTTGTCAGAAATAATCATGTCGATGATATTATCGTTGCCTTGCCCTGGAACGCCGATGAACGGCAAATGCAAATTGTCAGCCGCCTAAGAGAATTGCCGGCCCATGTGCATCTTGTTTCAGATCTAGTTGGGTTCCGCTTCCCTTATCAACCTTCACCAAACCATTTCGGTGGCGCGCCAATGATTGAGGTGGTTAATTCACCTTTATCTGGCTTCAAGATTGTCGTCAAAGCACTTGAAGACAGAATACTCGGGACCCTTGCCCTGATTGCATTTTTACCGGTATTCCTGATTGTTGCCGCTGCGATCCGAATAGAAAGCAAAGGTCCTATTCTGTTTAAACAGAAGCGCTATGGGTATAATAACAAAGTTTTTGAGATCTATAAATTTAGGTCGATGTATCATGACGATGAGAAAAAAGATGTGACGGTACAGGCGACTAAACAAGACAGACGCATAACAAAGGTTGGAAATTTCATACGAAAAACTAGTCTGGACGAGCTTCCTCAGCTTTTTAATGTTGTTGGTGGCAGTATGTCACTTGTAGGTCCCAGGCCCCATGCGGTAGATCATAATGAAGAATATTCAGAGTTGATAGATGGCTATTTTGCGCGCCATAAAGTTAAACCTGGCATTACTGGTTGGGCCCAGGTCAAAGGCTATCGCGGAGAAACAGATACCCTAGAAAAAATGGAAGCTCGCGTAAACTACGACACTTATTATGTCGAAAACTGGTCACTGTTCTTTGACCTACAGATTCTGGCTATGACGGTTTTCGTCGGATTTGTGAATAAAAACGCCTATTAGACTAGTCAAGCCTTCGTGAGCAAGGGGACAATCCTCTAATTATTTGTTCCAGAAATCGGCTGTTTAGCTGTGGTTTTGTACCAATTCAGCTAGGCAGCTTATTAGCCATATGTAAAATTTGAAAATGATAGTATTTAGTCAAAATTTTTGCTAAAAGCCTTGATATTAAGTAACTATGATTTTTGCCTAATATTTAAGTGTGGCGAAGTTTGTCACAAGAAGAGTAACATTTTGGATCTATAAGTAGATAGGTTTAGGGCCTGCGTTTGGAATAGATTTTTGCAGGGATCCCAGTTGATATTGCCAATATAGACAAATTTTGCCCAATTTTTTAATTTTGATGAGGTTTCCAACTATTCCTTAACTCTTTCCAGCTAAAAATGCCTACAGTTACTGCGGATTGGCGTGTGAGCTGGTATGCTGTGCTAAGATATTAGTTAAAAACCTTGTGAAAATGCAACTAGACGTTTCTTGATACGCAGAGAATTTGAGCATACAAATGAGCCACGATTATACGCTACATGAAGAAGAACAGTCGTCGTTTGATTTCGGCATGATCTTGTCAGCGGCGAAGAGACGTTATCTTTTCTTTCTGATCCCCTTCCTGATAATACTGGTGGCGGCTACTGTGGTCACAATGTCCCTGAAGCCAATCTATGAATCGACCGGAACTATTCTGGTAGAGACGCAGCAAATTCCAACCGATCTGGTTCAGTCTTCGGTAACGTCAGATCCAAACCAGCGGATCACAATCATTCAGCAGCGCGTCATGACCCGCCGTAATCTGTTGGAAATTATCGATAAATACAACGTCTTTGGAGATGATCGCAAAAACCTTCCGGTTTCAACTTTGATTCAAAGAATGCAGAATCTAATCGATGTAAGTGTAATCACTTCCCAGGTTTCTGGAGGTCACCGTAGAAGCGTAACGACCATCGCTTTTACTGTGTCATTCGAATATGAAGTACCCGAAATTGCTGCCAAAGTCACCAACGAGCTTGTTACTCTGTTTTTAAGTGAGAATGTTAAAACAAGAACGGCGCGTGCCTCAGAAACAACTGCTTTTCTTGAGAATGAAGCGGAAAAACTCAGATCCCAGCTTGAGGAAGTTGAAGGTCAAATTGTTGCCTACAAACAGGAACATCGCGACAAGCTTCCCGAACATCTGAGCTTACGGCTTACTATGCTAGAAAGAGCGGAAGCTGAAATCAGAGACATGACTCGAGAAATCCGGTCTCTGGAGGAGGAAAAAAGATATCTCCAAATCGAGCTAACCTCAGCCAGATCAGGGCGAACTACTGCCGGTGGTGTCGTTGGACAAACAGAACTTCAAAGTAATATTGAAGACCTAAAGGATGCCCTGTTGGATGCTTCCACAAGACTGACGGCGTCTCATCCAGATATCATAGCATTGAATAAGCGTATTGCAGCGTTGGAAGCTCAGCAAGCCGAAGTAGAAGCGGCCGCACAGGCATCGGCATCGACAGATTCAGATCCAACTCCAACGTCAGGCTATAATCCTTTGGTTGAAACTTTACAGGCCCGTATACAATCTGCAGATCAGAAAATTGCCGAAGCACGTCAACAGATTGTAGTTTCCAGAGAAAAGGTTGAAGAGCTTGAAGGAATTATTATTGATATTCCACAAGTGGAAAGAGGACTAACTACCCTTGATCGTACCTATCAGGATCTTCTGCAAAGTGTAAACGAGCTGGAGAGAAAACAGGCGCAGGCCCAACTATCGCAAAATCTTGAAGAGGAAAAGAAAGCAGAACGCTTTATTCTACTGGAACCTCCTGCTGTACCTTCTGTTCCTGTTCGCCCGGATAGAAAGAAAATTCTTGGTATTGGTGCATTGGCAGCGTTTGCGGCCGGTATTGGCTTTGTTGTCTTGATTGAGCTTTTGGATCGGCGTGTACGTAGTGCCTCTGAACTAGAAGCTTTGCTCAAGCATCCTCCCATTGTGTCTATACCCTATATAACGACCCAATCGGAATCCGGTAAGCGTAAATATCGATTGTTGATTATCTTGCTTATCCCGGTCGTTGCCGCCCTTGTCGGCTTAGCTGCGATTCATTTTCTATACGAGCCTCTTGATTCGCTGTTTTACAAAGCCTGGGTGGCTATTGACCGGCTCAGAGTAACGTTGTTTTAGGGGGCTGAATTGGAACGTATTAAAGAAGCAATCGCGAGAGCGAAAGAAAAGCAAACAGAGTCTGACCCCAAGGTTAAAAAACTTCAGCCTGTGTCAGACGCTCCCGTGTCTGGCCAGGAAGATGGTCCGATAACTTATAGTCAAACGCGAGTTGTCGACCTAGACCTAGCTCATCTGGAGGAAAACCGGATCATCACCCTCGATAATGAAGATCCAAATTCCATCAGCTTTGACATTCTTCGGACTCAGATATTAGCAAAAATGGAAGCGAACAATTGGCGGACACTCGCCATCACTTCGCCTACACCCGAATGCGGGAAAACCGTTGTTGCGATAAATCTTGCGCTCAGTATTGCAAAGCAGACAGATTTCACTGCTCTCTTGGCAGATTTCGACTTGCGACGGCCCCGTGTTGCCTCCTATCTGGGTTTGCCAAACGAGAATACATTGGCTGACTATCTTGAGGGTCATATTGAATTCAATGATGTAATGGTAAACCCTGGCATTCCAAGATTTGTCGTATTACCAAATCATAGGGCGATCAAGAACTCTACCGAGATTCTCACCTCACGAAAGATGAGGGCGTTGGTTGAGGATTTGCGAGAAAGATATGAGAAGCGAATCTGTATTTTTGATTTACCCCCTTTGCAAGCCACTGATGACGCGATGGCGTTTCTCCCGCAGATCGATTGTGTTCTGATGATCGTAGCGTCCGGTGAGACCAAACCCGCAGAGGTGAAAGAGTGTCGGAGATTGTTGCAGTCGACAAATCTATTGGGCGTTGTATTAAATAAGGTTCAAGAAACGTCGACTGGATACTATTACTAAAACCTATTGGTCAGGAACTGAAGCACTACGGGCTGTTTTTTATGCAGATCTTGCCACAGAAATGAATTAAGAGGACCGAATGGAACTGACCCTACAACGGTTTGATTGGACAAGAATTGCATTGCCTATTTTATTGGCAATGGTTCTATTGGTTTATCTCCCTGACGGAGAGTTGCTATGGGACGACTGGATGAACAAGGAGGAGTTCACCCATGGACCTCTGATGTTTTTGGTTTCTCTCTATCTTCTATGGGCTCGGCGATCTTTGCTTGACTCCTACGATACCCGGTTAAACTGGGTAGGTGTCGTATTTTGCATTATGGCCGTATGCGTTTACTCACTTGCAGTAAAGTCCGGGATCGAAAACATTCGGCATTTGAGTTTGTTCCTGATGATATTTGGTATGTTCATTGCCTTTGGTGGCGTGACTTATGGCCGATTTGTTTTGCCGTCCCTGATTTTGCTGCCGTTCGTTGTTCCTCCTCCTGCTTTCCTAAATGCAAATCTGACTTATGGGCTGCAGTTGGTTTCCACGGATATGAGTGTTTTCATGTTGCGGGGAGTAGGTATTTCCGTATTTCAGGACGGAAATATCATTGATATGGGAACTCTTAAGCTGGCTGTAGTGGAAGCCTGCGCCGGCCTTCGATATCTCTACCCTATGATAGGCCTTGGCGTTCTTGCCGGAATGTTGTTTGATATTCCGATCTGGAAACGAGGACTGTTTGTTGTCATTTCAGCTGGCGTTTCAATCATTATGAACAGTGTCCGCATCTTCTTGACAGGTGCATTTGCTGAATGGACAAATACCGACGTCTCTGACGGCTTTTTTCATCTGTTTGAAGGTTGGGTCTTTTTCCTGTTCTCCTTTGTTGTCATGATCGCCATCTGTTATTTGACGCTGACCAAGAAACAAAAAGCAACGGCAGGCAATGGCGTTTTAAAGCCTTCTCTTCCAGAAGAGCTGAAGGAGGAAAAACCTGCGAGTCTTGGACCAATTATTGGTGTCATCTTACTAAGTGTTGCACTCGTCGGGGCTTTGGTTTCTATCAGAACGATAGAGCCGGAAATTCCTCCTCGGTCCTCTTTTTCCTCATTTCCGCTAAAAATCGATAACATGATTGCTGAAGAGGATATTCTGCCAAGTGTAGAGCAGACAATTCTCAATATGAGCGACTACTTCCTCGGACATTATCGAGCTGCTGGTACGCCGCCTGTGACGTTGTTTATCGGCTACTATGAGGAACAATCTGCAGCGAACACACCGCATTCACCTCGTGTATGTATTCCGTCCGGTGGATGGGAGATTGAAGAACTTGATGAGATTGAGCTTTCTAAGGGCGATGAAATGGTGCCCGTGAACCGGGTTCTGATCTCCCATGGTGAAGATAAGCTGCTTGTCTATTATTGGTTCCAGCAGCGCGGAAAGTATCTCGCAAATGAATATAAGGCTAAGCTTAATCTTCTACTAGGGGGATTGACTTCTGCGAGGACTGACGGTGCTCTGGTTCGACTTTCGATGCCTGTTAATTCTACGATGTCGGAAGTGCTTGCGGATAAACAACTTACGCAGTTTTCTCAGTCACTTTTCGAGATTTTGCCGGCTTATGTTCCTGAGTAGCTAAAAACTGATAAATTGAACAATTAGGGGTGGATTGACAAACATGTCAATATTGAGCTTCGATAAGGCCAAAGCACTTTTCCTGGGTTTGCTCACTTCAAGCATTCTACTGGCTGAAGTATCTTGTGCACAACCTTCAGAATCAGACATTCTGATCGCCCAGCACAATAACCCTTCGACTTCGGGTGCAGACGCAAAAGTGATCGCACATTGGAACGTGGTTCCCTTTCAGTCTTTAGATGCGCCGTTCAATGTCGGTGTCGTTGCATTTCACATAAACGGCGTAGACAGGGTAGATTTTCAGATCAATGGCGGTTCTGTACAATCAACTAAAGAAATGCGTTTTAACGAGCGAACCAAGACGACGGAATATTGGATTACGGTTGATCCGGAACAGCTTGGTGGCGAAGGTGATGCACCCCGGGCGATTGAGATATCTGCGACAGCTTATCCGAAAACTGCAGGCATTGCCCGGACCCTGGATACCTTACCTTTATTGTTTTCCCCAAAATCCACTAAGAACGATATAGCTGTATGGGTCTCTGAAACCGGAAGCGATCGAGCAGGAGATGGTACTAAGGCCAATCCCTACAGACAGCCTGGCCGCGCTCTTGAAGCTTTAAGCAAGCTTAGTGGAAGTGATTTATCAGCTGGGCTCCCCATTATTTATTTGATGAAGGGAACTTATGAGTGGGGGTCCGCGGGCCGTCCCTCGCCAATGCTGGATGATAGATGGGTTACGATTTCCGCTGCTCCTGGATTAAAACGAGAGGATGTCGTTTTCTCTTATGGCGAAAAAGTCAAATTCTCCCCGCGTTTGCTGAAGGTGACGGGTGTAACGATCGGCGGCGTGTTCTTTGCTCCTGCATCTGGATCGAAAAGCCGCCTATGGATAGATGACAGCGATTATGTTGGCCTCGGTGTAAAAATAGGACGATCATTATTTTATCGGACTAACTGGTCAGGAGTTTACTATACTGATATGAACATCTCCAATGTTCCCAATGGGGCTAACGGAGTTAATTTGGTTCGCAATGTCCATGTAAGAAAAATTCTTTCAGATGCTTTTAGTGGGTCTCGTTTAGTGATCAATAGTTCTGTTGACGGCATTGACAGGTTAGATACTAAAGCGCATCCGGACGTCTACCAGATCTATTGCGGGAACAAAGACTGGGAGAATTTTATTGTTTATGGTCTTACGGCCACTAATGCAAAATCACAGGGAATTTTTACTGGAGGTTGCTCAACGTTGGACAATGTCGCAATTGTTAATACCCTGATTGTTCGACCTTTGAGTTCAAACCCAGACACACCATTCTATTCTCAATGGCACACTCCTGGTAATCATTTAATCTTCTCAGGTTTAACTCTTCCGAACTCACTGTTTCGGATTGGCGCAAAGGGATTAAGAAATGTGCTGGTCGAGGGGTCGATGTTTTATAAGCTGGGGCTGCCAGCTGCAAAGAATAGCACCATACCGCTGACAAAGGGCTTTATTATCCGAGATGTACATATTGTGAAATCCAGGCGTGTGAGAATGCCGAGTGATGCTATCGATATTTCTTCGGGCAACCCCGGATTTGAAAACGCCACAGGCGGCAATTTCACACCTTTACCAGACTCCGTTCTTCGCAATCGCGTTAAATCCCCGGTAAGTGGTGTGGATATCCTCGGAAAGCCGCGGAATACCCCTGCAACTGTTGGAGCGATTGAGTAACAACCTAGCGGTTAATTAACTGTGATCGCCATTCCTTCAATGAGTAAACCCAATGTCTGAGAATCCGGAAGTATCAATTATTGTCGTCAGTTTCAACACCAAGGAAATGACGTTAGAATGCTTGCGATCGGTTTATGAGCAAACGACTCAGGTGTCCTTTGAACTTATTGTAGTAGACAACGCTTCCCAAGATCAGTCGGCAGAGGCCATCGCTTCTGAGTTTCCCCATCTCAATCTTATTGCGTCAGAAGACAATTTAGGATTTGCGGCTGCAAACAATCTTGCTGCAACGAAAGCCAGTGGCGAATATGTCCTTCTCCTAAATCCAGACACGTTAGTTCTCGACCACGCCATTGACAAAATCTTGGCGTTTGCAAAATCTAGCCCCGATGCCAGGCTTTGGGGAGGCAGGACATTATTTGGCGACCGTAGTCTGAATCCAACATCTTGCTGGCATCAAATGACAATCTGGTCGCTATTCTGTTATGCGACCGGTCTGAGCGGTATGTTTCCAGAGAGTGGCTTGTTCAATTCAGAAGGCTATGGAGGTTGGAAACGTGACACGGTTCAGGAAGTTGATATTGTGACGGGTTGCTTCCTTTTGATTACGACATCCTTATGGCGACAGCTGGATGGATTTGATCGACGGTTTTTCATGTATGGGGAAGATGCGGATTTATGCTTGAGGGCAAAGAAGGCAGGGGCAAGTCCGATCATTACTCCTGAAGCAACTATTGTTCATTATGGCGGTCAATCGGAAAAGATTGTCACCGATAAGATGGTGCGTTTGCTAACCGCAAAGGTCACTTTGATGCGTACCCATTGGGGGACATTGCGGAAGATATTCGGATTGGCCATTTATTCATTGCTTCCGCTCAGCAAAATAGTCACTCTTTGGCTATTTTCTCTTGTTTCTGGAAATAAAAGTCGGAAAACAAACGTAGAAACCTGGCGAGAAATCTGGCAACGCAGAAGAGAGTGGATCGTTGGTTTTTGAGAAGTGTTCGATTTGATGAAATTAGTCTGAAGCTTTCCTCAGCCTTCATTTCCTAGTCGAGAGCTCTTTATTGTCATTTGGTGAAGTAAGTCTTTGGCAATCCTATCAGTTGCGCTACTACTGAGGTGGTTGTCATCATAATAATTTGGCGTGTAATTGTCGTGAAGCTTGCAGGATTCTTTATCACAGAGTGTTACTGTAGGATCAAAAAGTGCGACACCATGTTTTTGAGCAATTTTTCTGATTTGCTCAATATTTTGCTTGCTATCAGCATAGTATTTCTTCAGTTCAATCAGCTGGTTATCGATACTGCCAAATTTATGCTGTAGTCTAGCTAGTGAACTAGGGACATCATAATGAGGTTTTGGGTAGGGAAGGATGATTATAATATCCTTGTTTGCGTTCTTTAGCTCGCCAACTGTTCGATCCAACCCTAGAAATAATTCCTCTCTGTTAGTGTACTCGTTTGCGTCGAAAAAGGCAGTTAGGATGACTTGGTTTAGGTTCTCCTGCTTGATGAGAAAATCAGTATAAGTGCGATTTTTCTCAGGGCATGTCTTTCTACCAGATGGGATAAACCCTAATGCAGGTGGGCAGGCTGAAGAAGAAAACTGCAAGATCGATTGGTTTTCTTGCTCCAATATATTTCCGAGTGACTTTGCGAGTTCAATGGCATGACTGTCACCGTAAATTACTATTGTCGGAATTGTACTGCTCCCATGCTGACAAGCACTTTCAGGCTGAATGAACTTTGATCCAGAATGGCATCTCTCTCTCTTCCCAAGAAGCTTTTTGAACATTTTGTATTAGTGCGATAATTGGATCTACACTGCGAAATTGAATTCCTTCAGATTTCCAGAAGGCTGTTCCCATAACCACGAGTCCGACCATCGTCACGGCAGTTGTAGAAAAAAGCACAATTTTTTGATTTGAATAAAACTTGCCGCCCGGTTTTCGGAAGGGATTTTCAATAAATTGCCAAGAGAGATATGCAATAAATACTGATATAATTACATTTAACAAAGAATGCGCTAAAGGTAATGGAAAAACGCTATAGTAGTTGGTAAAAACAAAAATTGGCCAATGCCAAAGGTATAAAGAATAAGAAATTAGTCCGAAAAAAACCAATACTCGACCGCTGAGTATGCGTGCCACAGTTGTCTTATAATCACCTTGTCCGGTAAAAATGAGCAAGCCAGCGCCTAAACATGGTAATAGTGCCGCTAATCCTGGAAAAATCGTTTCGGGATCGTATACTAAAACAGCAAAGGCTATAAAGCCGATTCCAAGGGCGGCGAGTATTTCTAAAAGTAATGTGTTATTGATTCTAGGTAAGACTCCTAGCGCAATTATAGATCCTAAAAGTAATTCCCAAGCTCGCGAGGGAAGCAGGTAGAATGCTTTAGAAGTATAATGGTCGGTCATATATATGCTATAGACGAAAGAAAGGACCAGGCCTGCAGATGTGACAACTTTCCAATTCCAACGAAATTTCCATAAAACCATCAGAAGTATTGGAAAAAAGAGATAATATTGCTCTTCAATTGCCAGTGACCATGTATGTAGGAGTGGATTTAGTTCTGCTGTTCTTTCAAAGTAGCCACTAGTTCTTAAAAAGAAAATGTTTGAAACAAATGTTGTTGCCGCAACTACGCTTGCTCCTAGCTTTTCTAAGTCACTTGGTAGTAAGAGAAAAACTCCGGCCGCCAACGTGAAAAAAAACATCACAAACAGTGCTGGAAATATTCTACGAACTCGACGTTCATAAAATGTGATTATTGAAAAGTCCCCATTTTGAATCTCTCTAGAGATAATTCCGGTAATCAAAAATCCAGAGATGACAAAGAATATGTCAACCCCAACGTAACCGCCGCTAAATGCTGTGAGATCTGCATGAAACAGAACTACAGGTAGCACCGCAATGGCGCGAAGCCCGTCAATATCTGATCTGTATTTCAAGAGAAGCTTCCCTGCAGCATTCATAAATAGAGATAAATTATTGTTTATCAAACCCCGTAGAAATTGTCGCTCAATTTCTACGGGAACAATAAAATATTACGTTCAGGGAGATAAGATTTGGTTAACTTAGGGTAGCCAACACGATTTTACTATCCAGCAAAGATAAGCAAGCTCAAAATTGATGTGCCGTACAAAAGTAACCTTTATGTTTAGATTAAGAAATCGCTACTATCTAAATCGTCGATTGAAACGCCGATGAGCTCGATTTCCATATCCATCACGGAGTCACCGTCTACGTCTACAGACAGCACTTTGGTATTGTCATCGAAATCATATTCGAAATCGGCGCTGGCCAATCCTTCGAAGGATAGTTTGTCGCCATTTGTTGCGTCAAAGTCGGTAACAACATCACGATTTGCACTTCCCAATCCGGATTCGTAGGTTTCCGAATACTTAAAGGTGTCAGATCCTTCACCGCCTGTCAGCGTGTCGGAGTCACTACCGCCGATAAGGACGTCATCTCCATTCCCGCCAGAAAGTTCGTCTTCACCTTGGCCGCCATAAATGGTGTCGCTGTCGCCGAATCCGAATAGTTTGTCGTCACCGCCAAACCCGAAAATTACCTCGGAACTATCAGTGCCATTGATAGTGTTATTCGTTGTATCACCTGCAAAAGCGGAATTTTCGTAGACAAATACGCCAGTATCTGCGCCGACATTAAACTGCCCTAGAACAGTGAATTCACCAGCCTCATCCGAATATCGTGCCAGATCGTTCACAAAGACATCACTGTAAGCTAGGACACCGTCTGAGGACTCAATTCTAGTCAGAATATTGTTTGATTCAGTAACTTGACTGTCACCAACAATGTTGATCGAGTTGGCAACGTTACCTTCTACTACAGAATTTGTCGCATCAGACAGTCGGATCCAAACAGTATATCCGGTTTCAGTATCGGGAGGGGAAACAACCGTATTGTTCAAAACCTGAATATTTTCGCCGCCTGAAACGGTAATCCCGTGGAAGCCTGATTGATAAATGATATTGTTCTCAATCAATACATTCTTGGTTGGCTCACTACCAGAAGTCATGAAAATACCCTGAGAGTTGTAGCCGTTACCCTGGGTCATGATGTTGTCCCGGATAATAATGTCTTCATTGGCGTCACCCGGTGTCCAGAACTGGATAAAGTCTGAGTGATCACCATCTTGATGATAGAAATCAGTAAAGGAATTTCCTTCGAGCAAGACACC
Organism: Pseudomonadota bacterium; assembly: GCA_024743055.1. Classification (GTDB taxonomy): domain Bacteria; phylum Pseudomonadota; class Alphaproteobacteria; order Sneathiellales; family Sneathiellaceae; genus Sneathiella. The sequence goes on along the minus strand of JANSXH010000003.1, from coordinate 57,728 downwards.
TTGCACACTGGCGAAAGTAAATCCATCGGAGCGGATGTCGTGGAAATCGTTATTTTCAAAAACGAGATTTGTGGAGTAACTTGCGCCAACCCCGTTCTTAAGATTTTTGAATTCGTTTCCTGACAACTCAATGTCATCGGAGTTTTTTATCGAGATACCGCCAAAGCCTTCATTTAAGGCTCCCGCACGATCATTCCCAAAAGTGGAATTAAAGACAGAAATTCCAGAGCTGTTCTGAAGGTTTATTATGTTCTCGCCCCAGGAACCGGAAGGTGCGTCATCTGAACTGAACTCGACATTGTTTATAATGATGTTCGACGAGTTGTAAATTCCAAGAGATTCGAAATGTGCTGGATTGTTAGGATCAGCTGACTCAATTAAGACATCTTCCGAGAAACTGAGGTTGCGAAGATCCAGATCATAGTCACCTGGAGCAAGTTTGATGACATAGCCCGCAACATCTCCCGATAAAGCACTTGCTAACTCGCTTGCCGAGCTAACTTCAATCTCACCTTTCGGCGTAAACACCGGATCCTCGTTGGATCCACCAGTATCACTGTTGCCACCGCCTGAATTGTCGGGATCAACAGGTTCATCTACACCATTGACCTTAACCTCAACTTCGGTGGTCGTACCATCGATTGATGTAACTGTGAAGGTTTCCGTAACAACATCTCCAGAATTTAGCGCTTGCAAATTCGCGGAATCAGTTGCCGTGTAGGACCAGTTTCCTGATTCATCAATAGAGAAGCTTCCATAGTCGCCAACATCGGACATTTCTTCAAAGCCGCTCTCACCTTGATCGGCGTCCGTTGCAGTGAGTTTACCGCCCGTCGTCAGGTCGCCATCTTCATAGACATTCCCTTCAGTGTCACCACTGAACACTGGCTCTGAATTAGTTGGCGTCTCATTGCCTCCGTTATCCGGGTTTTCATCCGTCGGAGTTTCATTTCCGCCGTCAGGATTTTCATCCGTCGGAGTTTCGTTGTTTGAATCTGGCACTTCACCGTCTATTTCACCAGCTTCCACAGCCTGCAGATACTGCATACGCTCCAAAAGACTGAGATCCGGATCAATTGCAAGCGCTTCATCAACAACAGATACATCTGCGATTGCGCCATTCAGCTCGCGGCCCCATGCCGTGCCACCAGCAGTGACCTTCCAATAGGAAGCGTCACCAACAGATAGGTCATCATGAGTTTGAGAATAAAGTACATCGCCATCGACCAAAACCTGGAAAGTGTCATTGTCACCGTCCAGAACGATATGAATGTCATGCCAACCTGGTTCAGTTATTGCCTCATCGAAATAAAGCTTGAGCGAAACACCACTTTCACTGTTGAAGGATACAATTAAACGATCATCCACCAACGTGATGCTGTATTGCTTATGGTTGTTCAGAATTGTCTGATAACCGTCAACTTCATCGACACGGAAAGTTACTCCCAATGTCATACTGTTCATACCGAAGAAAGCTTCGTCTTTACCGAGATTGACAACACCTGAGCCAAAGGCAGCTGCAGCATCATCTAGTGACGTAGCAGAACCTGAGTCGGTATTTGATGTTTCTTCGCCACTGTCAGTTTCATCACCTGTATCTGTGTCGTCTACAGGATCTTCTTCAACGGGGGTTTCGTCCTCACTGTTATCTGAGCTGTCATCGACTTCCTCACCAGCTTCGATGTTGTTGAGGGTTTCCATGCGCTCAGTAATACTGGCTTCACTGTCGATTTCGATGGCTTCGTCCAGGATTGTAACATCCGCGATTTCACCGTTCAGTTCCCGGCCCCAAGGTGTGCCACCAACTGTCACATCCCAGTAAGAAGCATCTCCTACCGTAAGGCCGTTTGAAGTTTCCGAATATAATGTCTCACCGTCTACCAGAACTTCCAGAGTGCCTTCATCTTCATCCAGAACAACATGAATGTCATGCCAACCTGGCTCAGTAACGGCTTCTTTAAATCGCAGATTCAGATCCGGACCATTTGTACTTCTGAAACTGACGATCAGAGTATCGTCTTTAAGTACGACACTGTATCTTTTATGGTTATTTAGAAGGGTTTGATACCCATCCAATTCATCAACCCTGAAGGTAATTCCCAGAGTCATTTCGGTCTTGTCAAAAAACCGCTCATCCCTACCGAGGTTCGTAACGCCTGAACCATATTCAGTCGCCGCATCTTCTAAAAGGTCGATCTCGGTCTGTGTTAAATCTACTGCCATTGTTTACAAAGCTCCGGAAACTTTCGGTGAACAACTAAAATTAAAAATTCTCTTTATCGAAATTCTATAATTGATATAAGACTGCAAAAAATTTAAGAATAAGTTACTTAGTACATAAAATTTTCCGAACATTATTATATATTTAAGGGTATTTCTTACGAGGCATAATAACGCAGTCATACTATGCTTTCCTTTACATAAAAATTCGAGCTTTTCTTAGTTTTTATTGTGTTTTCACAAGTAGTGTACAAGTTTTACTATACTTTCACTGTATTGGCAGAAGCTTTATTTAGTTTCTACCTTATTTCCAATAAATTGCACGAATTAATATGGGAAAAGCCATATATCCCGATAACGATTCTATCCTTACAGTGAAATTGGGCAGTAATGTGGTTGCAAGGCGTCTATTAAGAGAAAAATACAAAAAAATACTTAGGAAATAGACTGCTGTGACATTTGCTTACAATGCGATGGAGGATTAGTACAAATCTCTGGCCAGATTGCCGTAAGCGATCCTATCGAAAATTACGATAGCCGGTTCAACGCCATTCTTGAATGATCAACAACGAAGGTCCTGACTTCTGAGTTTATGAGAAGGAGTATGATAACTGCACTGCTGCCTGATAGGCCGCCATAAATTAAAAACTTGAGAAAAATGTCGAGCTCACTCAGGTAATTTGCCGAGATGAGCAGCTGTCCTACACCACCACCTACAGCCCCGGCGATCAACGGGCCCATGACAATTTTGCCAATCTCAAAAAAGGTGATACCGCTAACTTTTCTCATGAGTATAATGCTTACTGGCAGGCTAAAGATTAAAAATACCGAAGCACGAGAACCTGCAATGATGGCTAGTTGAATGGTTAGGGGTTGACCTTCTACGAACAGAGCTGCCCCGATAAGGGCAATTGCCCCTAATACGGCGTTCCCCCAGGTGATAGCTGCTCCCACCATTGGAGATCCTACTGCTTGAAGCAAATGTGGCGTTAAAAGTGATATGGACTGAATTGCTCCAACGACTGCCAATAACATCAAACATGTCCAGGCAGGGTGCCATTGATCGCCAATCACTAAAAGTATGACCGGCGCAATTCCAGCGATAGACCCGACTACCGGGATTGTAAGGGCGGTACTGACAGTTAAACTATTGTGGATAACTGCCCGCAGTTTTTCAGAGTCACCCTGTTGTCGGGAAGCATAAGGCAGTACAAATGACGTAACAGAGCGGGTGAGCAAAGTTACCACAATCTGAATAATCCGATTTGATATGTGGTAAAGACCAGTAGCGACTGGACCGAATAGTAGTCCAATCAGGGCAGCATCTGCGCGCAGTTGAACAAACCCGCCCATCTCGTTCATAAAAGCACCCCGGGCGAATGGCAGCATGGACGTGAAACTTTTGAAATCAAAAGTAAGGCGTGGTTTGTAGGAAGCAACCGTCCACAGGATAATCGCACCCAACACGCCTCCGACCCATTGTTGTGTTACAAGGGCCCATACACCATATCCATTGAGAGCGAGATAAATACCTACTCCGCCACTTACCGGAGCCGTCAATACCGTGATAATGGTCACTTTTCGAAAATCAAGGTTTCTCAGCAGCATCCCGCGGGGCACGATACAAAATCCGCTGAATACTATGAGAGGGCATAGGGCCAGAATTATTTCGGCAATGATCGGGGTATCATTTAGGTTGGCCCAAACTTGCGACAGACTGGCCGCTATCAATGCCATAAAAATTGACCAAAGACCGACGCCCCAGAACGCGGCATGTTGATGGGCTTCTGTTAGTTCTTTCCGTTGAATAATTACAGCAATAAAAGGCTGGCCAGCGATGATCTGGATGAAGAAAGTAAAAACTGTGGCAATTGCCAGAAGTCCGAAGCTTTCCGGTCCGAGGATAGCAGCTAGAATAAAGGTCAACAGAGCTGTAAAACCCTGTTGGGCCCAGTTCAGAATAAATGACCAGCCAAGGGCTCTCTTTTCAGTACTCACTGCATGCTCTTTAAATTAATACGCAAAAAAGGGGAATCTAGCTCTGTCTTAAATTGACTACTTTCAGTTATCCAGGGGCTGACGGACATTACCTGCAATGGCAGGCTTGGAAATAGAACCTGTCTCCAGCGGCGGTGCGGCCTGCCTTCGCGCTGTAGTGGCTGCGCGGATTGTAGTGGCCGCCAAGGAGACGCTTGCTCCTAGAAACAGAAAGAAGGCGGCATTAAGTTGACCAAAATAAGATGCGGCGAAGAAGGAGAGGACATTCGTGAACAGCATTGTTCCGGAACCCCATAGCATAATGATCTCGGTGCGGTTTCTTGTGCAGCGCATTGCTTTTCCGAGCAACCAGAAGACTGATCCTAACAACACGATAAACAATACGACACCTAGCAATCCACCCCGAACAGCTTCAAGTACATATTGGTTGGTTACGTCACCAAGACCATTGCCCCACCGAGCAGTATTAGTGGTCCCTATTAACCACCATTCACCGAAGTTTTCTACTGCTTTGTCAATCAGATGATACCGATGCCAACCAGTTGACGAACCAACTACATTCAGTCGTGCAATAATATGCCATACGGGTTTGGCCATGACTAAGTGTAAGAAGATCAATGAGCCAAGAAGCCCCCATTGAACATAAGTCATATATTTTCGAAAAATAATGAAACCAAATCCGAAGGCACCAAATATAATGGCCATAACAGGTGTACTGGAGGCGGTGTTGAAGACAATACCAATGATGCAAATAACATAAATGGTCAGGAGGCCCTTGTTCATCGATTTGCTAAACCACAAGGCACCTACCCAAGGCAACAGGTTAGCCCAGAAAACCCCTGCCATAATAGGATGAGAAAAGGGGCCCTGACAACGCAGTCGACCATCCCGGATCAAAGTCCATTCTGGCACTCCGCCAAACACAGAAAACAAATTCTTGCTCGTGAACCTCTCGTTGAGGAAGAGCATGAACATAGGGATTGAGGCAATACCGAGCAGAGTAATAATGCGTTTTACATCGAAAAAATTATTAATGTAAATTCGACCCAAAAAGTAGGCGCCCACAACTTCCATCATGTATCCAGTGCGGGTTATTGTTCCATCAAACCCACCTTTTAAGATGGTGTAGGCAATAATACCCCATACCATCCACCAGATTATTAGCTTATCCGGAAGTTGGAATTTGAACCCTCGAAATTCGTTCTTCAAGAAAGCGCGTAAAAAACCCGCGATTACGAGAATTCGAATAAAACTAAAATCCAGGGTTAATAGTACAACGCGCTGAGCGCTGGGAATTGCGATTATCAAAATGAGGAGCGGAAATATTGCATACTGACGCCTAACCAGTAATACGGCTATGACGCACAAGACCAGAATGGTAACTCCCAGAGGATGGGCGTTCGTCTGGTTTGCCCATTCTTCAAAGAATCCGCGACGCATTGTTCCACCCTTCTGAAACCTTTCGCGCAAATGAAAAAGTCATATGCATCAAGCCTAACACAATTGGGTAACAAAATCAGCTAGTTTGCCCGTAAGGGCTTTTCGCTCGTAATTTGCCACCCAGGTCTCCGGGGAGTTATCGGACGGAAGATTGCGAGCGATGGAAATCATTTCCTTCAGAGCCTCTGCAATTTCTTCTGGATTACAAGGGTCTGCAACTACGCCAACACTGCTCCTTTCAACTAGATCACGTGCATCACCTTGCGGCAGGCATCCAAGGATCGGTTTTCCAGTCGCCAAATACTCATAGGTTTTGCCGGGAACGATTCTGCTGCGCTCACCGGGGTTTAGGCCATGAAGGGGTAAAAATAATCCATCTGCGGAGAGTATGCGCTGAACAGATTCTGCATGTGGAATATAGCCGCGAAAGACAACGGTGTTTTCCAGACCGGCGTCAACTACTGATTTTCTATCGGCTTCAGTTTCAGCGCCAAGACATTCGATCCGTATCATCTCTCCGACTGGGTCATTTCTCTGCCGCAACAGGTTGATGGCCTTCATAAGGTAAATGAGGGTGCGTCCGCTATAGTCAATTTTTTCAGGCGTGTATTTTACAACGAGCTTGAGAAAACCTTTTAAGCCGGAATAGAATTCTAAATAATCTGTAGACAATGATCCTGTAAACAAAAGGGTAAAGGTGTTGTCCGGAGAAGGCGAATACTCATAGTCGTTGCGACGAACAAAGTCTTCTGAATCATAACCATTTTCAATGGTCACCAATCTATTGGCGTCAAACTCTGGAAAATTCTCAAGGATTAACTTGCCAGCTTCCTTTGTATTAGCAATTACACCGTCTGATTTGAGAACCGCTGCTCTCATTTCGTTATATTGATGACGCCAGTGAAGAAACGTCTTTTGAGGTTGCCATCCATCAAGTGCCCATGGATCACGGAAGTCAAGAATGATTGGAATCTCAGAATGTTCACGAATGACATCTGCGGCTCTGACCAGTGAGAACGGTGACATGGTCAAAAGTATAGCGTCATAATGTTTTTCGGAAAGTTCCCTGCATGCGGCCTGACCTGCAGCAACTGACCAGTCTTCTGTCCCATCAATTGCTTTTGTAAAATTGTAGTCCTCTAGGGGTCCAACACGAATGATAGATAGCTTTCGGTCGCCATTGCTAAGGTCGTCCTCAAAAGTTTTGTCTGTTGGCTTCCAGCGACTTTTTTGTTCTGAAATCTCTTGTGTCACAACACAGACTTCCCAACCCAGTTGCATGAGGTATTTGCCAAACTTAGTTGGTCGTTGTGCCCCAGCGCCTCCAACTGGAGGGAAATGCTCTGCGAGAATCATAAGTCGCTTTGTTGTGTTTTCTATCATGGTCGCGCTTTTTCGCTTCTTGTCGCTTGAGGGCCAATTTGGATATTTGTAACAACAACATTCTGCGACACACTAATATCCATATTGAGTTCTCGCATATACAGGATTTCCGGAGGCTAGCAATAGACTAAATTTGATATCCAATACTCGTAATTAACTATATCTTACCTGCTAGTCATTACTAGGATGTTAATATTGACCGTAATTTTGGCGTCAGTGGGGCAATAGAGTCACTCAGTTTAGAAGCGCCTAAAATTGCGATAAATTTATTGGTTGAAGAAAATTTTCAATAAAATGTTAATTCTTCAAAACTAGGTTTCTGTGAACGAAAGTGAAGGGCTTCTGTAGCCCTTTGGGTTCGGACGTAATTTCCGAAAGGTGTTGAGGCATTCTGTTATGAAGGATCAAAAAGGTTCCGTTCGCGTTCTAGCGATATCATCTGCTGGAGGGCATTGGGTTCAGCTGCAGCGATTGAGATCTGCCTGGGATGGCTGTGATATTGTATATGTCACTACTAAGGAAGGGTATCGCGATGATCTTGTTCAGGATGCCCTTGAAAGAGGACAAAGTGAACCTCGATTTTACCGGGTGGTGGACGCTAATCGATGGCAAAAACTGCGCCTGATACGGCAACTTTTCGGGATACTATTGATACTGCTTAAAGAGCGACCAGATGTAATCGTATCTACTGGCGCTGCCGCTGGGTATTTTGCTCTTAGGTTCGGTAAGTTTCTGGGTGCAAGAACAATCTGGCTGGACAGTATTGCGAACGCTGAGACCATGTCGCTTTCCGGTCAAAAAGCACAGGGCTGCGCGGATCTTTGGTTGACACAGTGGGAACATATCGCCAATCCGGATAATTCGAATGGAGATTCCCCTGATTATAGAGGTTCAGTCGTATGATATTTGTAACAGTAGGTCATGAACTTCACTTTGATCGCCTTATTAAGGCCATGGATGATTGGTGCGCGTCAACTGAAAATGCCAATGTATTCGGACAAATTGGCGGCGTAGGAGATCTTGGATACAAGCCACAGAATTTTGAGTGGAAGCAATTTATTGAGTCTGATGAGTTCTCCCGCCGATTTGAAGAAGCTCAAATAATTGTTGCTCATGCGGGGATGGGAACCATCATTACCGCTCTTACGATGAAGAAGCCCATCGTCATCATGCCTCGCAAAGGGTCTCTTAAAGAAACTCGTAATGATCATCAAATTGCAACTGCTGAACAATTCGCGAAGCGCGACGGGATATATGTAGCCGCTGATGAAACAGAATTGGGGATTGTCATGAACCAACTCATGGCTAACCCACCGTCGGTAAAAAGCGAAGCAGCGAGCAAATTTGCAAACCCGGAACTCTTGGATACTATTCGCGAGTTTATTTTCCGTGATGAGAAGCCGTCGTCGGTTAGACTGGAAGCAAAATGAAAAGCGGCGCAACTTCTTCGCCTGAACCAGCCCCCGAATTCGACGGAGTAATTTGCTTCGGAGGGGTCGATTGGTGGTACCATAACCGCGGTCACTATGACTTGCAAATGATGCGGGAATTTAGTACCAGACTGCCCGTTCTCTACGTGAATTCAATTGGCATGCGCCCTCCGAAAGTTGGGGAAGGCGCTATGTTTGTGAAGCGTGTTACACGAAAGCTAAAAAGTCTTGGTCGAGGCCTCGTAAAGGTTCGTCAGAATTTTTTTGTGTTTAGTCCTGTAACTTTACCAGGCGGAGGAAAAGGTAAAGTCGGGAGTTTTCTCGCGCGCACGTCTCTTTCCCTGCAGGTCAAATATGCCGCCTGGCGAAGTGGCATAAAAAGACCTCTTATTTGGGTGGCCTGTCCACCCGGGGCCACGGTCATTGATGACTTTGAAACTGGACGCATTGTTTATCAGAGAACGGACCGTTTCGAGGACTTTAAAGGTGTTAATCCAGAGAAGATAAAAAGTTTTGATCGAAAGCTAAAAGAGCAGTCGGATATCGTCCTTTTTTGTGCTCGCGAACTGTACGATGCTGAAAAAAAGCAAAACACACATTCGCTATTCGTCGACCACGGAGTGGACTTCGATAAGTTTGAGCAAGCAGGTGTTTTGGCGGATGATCAAGGCGTTGAGCCGGAAGACCTTCAAGGCATTAGTCGGCCTCGAGTTGGTTTCATTGGGGGCATCGACTCCCACACATTCGATCCCGAACTGTTTACGGCTGTCGCTAAATCATTACCCGATTTTCAGTTTGTGATGATTGGTGCGTGTTCTTTGCCGGATGGCTGGTGCCCATTTGATAATGTACACTTACTCGGACAGCGTCCTTATGAGCAGGTGGCAAGTTATATGGCGGCCTGCGACGTTCTGATCATGCCATGGAATCAGAGCGATTGGATTAAGGCCTGCAACCCTGTCAAGATGAAGGAATACCTTGCTGTGGGACGCCCTGTTGTAAGCACGTATTTTCCTGAGGTCGATTATTTCAAGGAGCACATTTCCGTCGCCCGAACAGCGGAAGAATTTGCCGAGAAAATTCGAGAGGCGATGGAAAGTCAAAGTGGCACAGAAAGCCGGCGGGAGAGAGTCAGACAACATACCTGGTCTGCCAAGGCAACCGAAGTCTGGAAGGCACTTCTTTAGCTAGGTTCACCTTATTTGACAGCGGTTCGAATTCGCGTGAAATAAGGTAAATATTAAGTATATATTGAGAAATATGCCCTAACCTTCTGACAGTGAAACTGCGCAACGCTAAACTGGCAGCTGATGCTACTGTTCGGATAAGATCACTACAAATGGTTGCCTTTAGTGTTATATACTTCTGAAATGGTGAATTAGAACATGAGAAATCGGACGGGACTTACCACAATGCTTTCTTGGAAAAATAGGACCAAATCTGTGATAAAGGGCCTGGCAGTAGGATTAGCTCTACTCGCGCTCGCTGCTTGTGATTCACCAGAAGAAAAGGCTAATGCCCATTACAAGGCGGGTATGGAATTTGTTGAGGCGGGTAACTTCGTCAAGGCTGGTATTGAGTTTCGCAATGCTCTCCAACTTAGGGAGAACTTTGCAGATGGTTGGTATGGCCTTGCTCTGGTAGAGGAAAGTGAAGGAAACTGGCCAAAATATGCCGGAGATATCCTTAAGGCTATTGAGCTTGAGCCAAAGCATCTTAATGCTCAAATCAGATATGGAAAAATTTTGCTGCTTTCAGGCGATATTGAGCAGGCGTTAAAAACGAGTGATTTAACTTTGCAGATTGACCCTGAAAGCACGGATGCGCAGGCGCTGCGGTCTGCTGTTTTGTTTAGGCTGGGTGATGCCAAAGGCGCCGTCGAAACCGCCGAGGGAGTTCTTAAAAAAGACCCTGCAAACTTGGATGCAATTTCCGTTCTGGCGGCAGAGCGGCTTCGGAATGATGATCCCGCTGGCGCGGTTGTCATTTTGGATGAAGGGCTGAAACATAACAAGGGCAGTGTGCCGCTTCAAATAGTCAAATTACAATCTCTTGAGAAGCTGGGCAGGACTGAAGACATTATCGCCGTTTTCAACGAGTTGATTGCCGATAACCCAGAGAGTAATGATTATAGAAAAAGTCTTTCAAGATTTTTGATCAAGAATGACCGAGTTGTGGAGGCAGAAAAAGTCATTCGTGATATGGCAGCTCAGAACCCCGAAGATTCTGACTCTAAGCTCGATATTGTGAGATTTGTTAGAACCACCAAAGGTGACAGTGAGGCAGTTGCTGAGCTGGAGAAACTGATCAGTGAATATCCGCAAGAATATGATTATCGGTTCGCTCTTGCAGAACTCGTTCTTGCAGGAGAGAGTCAAGAGAAAGCTCAAGCGATCCTGCAATCCATCGTAGATGATGCAAAGACAGCACCAGAAGCCCATGTTGCCCGCAACAAGATTGCGCAAATGCAACTTGCTCAGGGCAATCTTGATGAGGCGCGTATTTTGGTCGATGAAGTTTTGGCGGCAGAGAAGGATAACGCCAACGCCTTAATCCTCAGGGGAGCAATGCAGATTGATAACGGGGATATCGAGAACGCAATTTCTAATTTGCGTTCTTCGCTTAAGCAGCAACCAGATTCTATTAGAGCGTTGCTCTTGCTTGCGCGGGCTCATGAAATAAATGGAGCGGTTGAATTGGCAGAAGATAGACTGGCGGCAGCCTATCGTTTCGGAAAGCAATCAGTTCCGGTTGGTCTGACATATGCAAATTTCTTCCTTCGTCATGGTAATTTGGATCGAGCTGAAGGAGTGCTGAACGATCTGCTCGAGCGGTCGCCAAACGATGTCGGTGCGTTACAGGCGATGGCCCAGATCCAGCTTCTAAAACAGGATTGGACCTCAGCTGAGAACCTGGCTGAAAAAATCCGCGAACTTGATACTTCGAGCTCGACTGCCTATGAGATATCCGGTCGGGCTCTAGCGGGTCTTCAGAATACCGAAGAAAGTGAGTCGGCGTTTGAAAAGGCCTATAATGTTCGCCCGGAAGCTGGAAACGCGATGACTTCCTTGGTACAGGCTTATCTACGTAATGGTAAAGTAGATAAGGCTGAGAAATTCCTCAAAACAGTTCTTGATGCCAGTCAGGATAACTTTCAGGCAAAACTTCTTCTTGCGCAGATTTATCTTGGAAAAAGCCAACCTGCTGAAGCGGAAAAGCTGATGAATGAGGTGATTGCCGAGCATCCAGACAATCAGGCGGGATATATGATGCTCACGAGGTATTTCTTGGCCAGAAGTGAGTTTGACGAGGCTAAAGAAGTATTGGCTGCAGGTCTTGCCGCTCGGCCGGACAGTTTTGCCTTAAATCTCACACGGGCCGGAATTTTGGAATCGGAAAACAAAATTCCTGAAGCCATTGTGATCTATGAAAAACTACTGGAAGATCAACCCAACTCAGATGTTGTGGTCAATAATTTGGCCAGCCTGATTGCGGAGAGTGCAACTAATGAGGAGAGTCTACGCCGAGCGTATGGACTTGCAAAACGTTTCCGGAACTCGAAAGTGCCATATTTCAAGGATACCTTGGGGTGGATACATTATCGACTGGGCGAATACGAGTTGGCGCAGCCACTTATTGAAGAAGCGGTTGCAGCGATTCCAAATATGGCGATCCTTCGGTATCACCTGGGGATGATACATAAGGCAAATAACAAGCCCGAGGAAGCTGTCAAAGAATTAGAAGAAGCCTTAAAACTAGGTGAAACGCAGAATTTTGGGCAAGTAGAGCAAGCAAAAAAAGCGCTTGAGGAAATCAAGGCGTCCAAAACACAGTAGATGAATGAGCTTTTAAAACAGATTCGATTTATAGTCAGGATTACAGAACCGATATTTTGGCGGTGAAAGTACAATTTAATGTATAGAGAATTCTATGGGCTGACCCAAAAGCCTTTTTCCATACTACCAGATCCGAATTATCTTTATTGGGGTCCTAGCCATTCGCTCGCCTATTCTATGCTCGAATATGGAGTCATGAACCGGGCTGGATTTACTGTAGTTACCGGAGAAATCGGCTGTGGTAAGACCACCCTGATCCGCCACCTTCTTGATCGACTCGATGAAGAATATACGGTTGGTCTCGTTTCAAATATTCAGGATGGGGAGCTTCTGCAATGGGTCCTGATGGCCTTCGGGCAACCTTATGAAGGTAAGTCTCTTGTTGCTTTACACGATGAATTGCAACAGTTTCTTATCAATGAATATGCCGCCGGCCGACGGACAATTCTCATTGTTGACGAAGCGCAAAATCTTGGACCCAAGCTGCTGGAGCAGCTACGCCTACTTTCCAATATCAACGCCGACAACGACCAGCTACTGCAATTGATACTTGTCGGTCAGCCGGAGCTCAAAGGTCTTTTGCAAGCGCCAGAACTTATTCAGTTCGCGCAACGCGTCGCCTCAGATTTTCACCTAGTGCCGCTGACTGCTGAGGATATAGAGGTGTATATCCAGCACCGATTGTCCATCGCGGGTCGGGAACTTCCGTTGTTCACCAAAGAGGCCTGCAACAAGCTGTATGAGGCAAGTAGAGGTATTCCGCGTATTATTAATATCCTGTGTGATACCTGCTTGGTTTATGGATTTGCCCGTATGGCGCCTGAAATAGATGCAGCAATCGTCGAAGAAGTTATTGAGGACAAGCGTAAACACGGTATCTTTGACGTTGGGGGACGTAAAAAGCCGAATGAGCCGTCGACGCAATCAGAAAACCTTGTTGTGTTTTCGAAAGAAGAGCCGGCTGAAGAAGAAAAGCCTGCCCTTGTGATACATGACAAAGAGCTTGCCAAGCTAATATTCAAGAAGCTGAAAGCCCAAGAATAACCTTTAGTCGGTCTTCAAAAGAGTGCTCTAGAAGGCTTTACGTAAAGAGACAGAAATATTGTTCTCTCGTAGATCGCTGGTGCTTGTTTCACTATTGCGATCAAAATAGCCATAAGAAAGAGACCCACTAAGATCAGCGGTGAACTGATAATTTAAGGCCGCACTGCCGTAAAAAATCTTATCTTTTCCACCAACAAATTCTGAGTCGAGAACTTGTGAATATCCACCAGAAACGGCAAGTTCCAGCTGCGGCGAGAGCAGTCGCGCAAAACGTCCGTCGACGGTTACCACTTCGTCATTGGTTCCCTCACTTAAAAAATCGCGCTGGCTGTACCTTACGTTTCCACCATATGTATTAAGTCCTTTTACCCCTCTAAGGCCAACAGTAAAGATTTTTGCCTTTGTGATGGCATCAACATAGCCGTCGCCGACGAAATTTGGATTTACCAGTTCTCCGTCTTGATCAAGCACATCGATATTAGCAAGGGTCTGACCGGCAGTTGTGATATCAACAGTGTAGGAAGCTGTCAGTGTGGTTTCACTAGAGACAAGATAAGTGAGATCCATATCGACGATGCCGCTTCCATATCGCCGCCCGACTTGTATAGCAAAATCTGTCCTCGGGCCCGGGGTTAGGCGAACACCTCCGCCAAAGAAGAAACCGCTAATATCCTCATTATCTACATTTTCGGCATCAAATTCATCCCAGCCAGTTGAGCCAATAAGTGCGATATGCTTGTTGATCGGCATCTGACCCGAGCCTGCGATCGTTGCCCGCTTCAAATCATCACCGTCCCGAACTTGACTGTCGACACCGAAGGCTTCGACAAGCCATGTGGTGCGGGTAAAGTCTCTCCCGCTTCCTAGGGACAAATTAATCTGGTGAGTCTGGTTGTTGTCAGGATCAGTTGTTGCAGCCCCAACATCTGTTTCAAAGAAATCTACCCTGGAGTAGGTATATTGCACGAGTCCGACGGCTTTACCGCCAAAATCCTGGGTGTAATAGGGACTGATACGAGTTGTGAGAACCCGAGTTCTGTCACTAGAGACCGTCCGATCAACGAAAGAGGTGTTTCCGGATCGAGACAGGGTTTCCTCAGTAAAAGCGACCTGGCTTAGGAGGAAAAAATGCTCATCGACAATTTCTGTATCGGCGGAGGCCAGAAGGTTGTGACGAAAACCATTCAATTCGTCATTACGCGCGTAAAAATCATAGGAGATATCATATTCAGCGGCCAGCTGAAGCCGGTTGCCTTCGCCAGTAAGAGAAAAGCCGGAGTTTAGACTGGTGATGAAATCATGGTCCCGGTCTGTAGCGGTGCCAAATGCGTTGTCCGTGAACTGCTCGGTCAGGCCAACATATGGGGCGAAAAGCCATTCCGCCGCCATAGCTGAGGGGGTCAGCATGAGCGCAGATCCTGCAACTGCGGTCGCTGCTGCGAGACATCTGCGAACACTTGGTCCAATATTGCTCGGGATGGCACAAATCAAAATGAGACTACCTTCTAACTATATTCACGCGAAAATTCACCTGAAGTCGATAGTGATCAAGTGCCTAGAACCAGCTTTCCGGAATGATCAGGATATCACCTGGAAGCAAAGGAACATTGGCTGAAACATCACCATCGAGAAGTAAGTCATCCAAACGAACACTGTAGGATACTTCCTTGCCATCCTCCTTGCGGACAATGACGGTCCGGTTGCCTGCAGCGAATTCAGTCATACCACCTACAGCAATTAACGCGTCCAGAACAGTCATCTGGTTACGGTAAGGAATTGCCATTGGTTGCTGTGCCTGACCGACAATTCGAACCTGCTGGCTATAAGGTCCATTAAACGTGCGAACTGAGACAGTTACCAGAGGGTCACGAACATACTTCGCTAAAACTTTCTCCATGTCTCTTGCTAACTGCTGAGAAGTTTTTGAGGCAGCAACCATGTCATCAACAAGGGGTGTTGAGATCCGCCCATCAGGACGGACAGGGACGGTTACTGATAGATCCGGATTTTGCCAAACAAAAACATCGAGTTCATCTTCCGGGCCAATAATATATTCAGGGGCCTCAGTAAGTGAGGTCGGCGCTGAGCTGGCAGCCTGATTCTGAGCTCCGCAAGATGCCAGAACCAGTGCGAATGAGATAAAGATGGCCCGGGTGGCAGCGGACCGTATGTTTTTCAAAGTAAACACGAAATGCCTCCCCCTAATCAGTATATTCCGATTAATTAATCGAAACAGGTTAAAAGTCTACAAAACCCTCGTTTTAATTCTTCTAGCACAGCTTTTTCTATCTGCCGACGGTTAATGTCACAATTTAATCCAGTATTCCCCTAAATACGGCCATAATGCAACAATAATTGATATTGAAAACCAGTGAGCCAGCATACATCTACTCAGGTGGCAACTTATTAACATAATTTCTTAACTCTTTCTCAGCGTTTTTTTTATAGAATTGACGCGTAATTGACCATTGGCAATGGCACCGGCAAACAGTATGATCTTCAACACAACGCGATATCGAAATTTGAGGGAAGCGTGAGCATTATTAACAACCCGCTTCTTAAAGAAACTTTAGACAAATGTTCCCGTGTGTTCATTGTCATAGCTTTGTTCGGCTTGGCAATAAACTTGCTGATGCTGACGGCACCTCTTTTCATGATGCAGGTGTTCGATAGAGTGATCACCAGCCGCAACACGGATACACTACTGCTTTTGATGTTGGTCGCCGGTTTCGCCTTGCTGACGATGTCTTTGCTTGAAGGTGTTAGAACCTTCGTTCTGGTGCGGGTCAGTAGTTGGCTTGATTCCCAAATTGGGGGCGCGGCACTGACAGCGAGCATTGTCTCAACCCTAAATTCGGGCAAGGATGCCAGCATTCAGGCTTTGCGCGATCTTGGTACGTTTCGAAGCTTCCTGACAGGTCCGAGTGTATTTCCAATACTAGATGCGCCATTCGCTCCGATTTTTCTCGGCATCATGTTCCTTCTTCACCCCATACTTGGCTGGATCGCGCTGATCGGAGCAATTATCCTTTTAATTCTAGCTGTCTCCAACGAGATGGCGACCCGAAAGCTCCTGGCGCAGTCAAATGAGCAATCTATCATCGCTCTGAAGCAGGCTGAATCGGCATCTAGAAATGCCGACGTCATCGAAGCGATGGGCATGATGCCACAGCTGATTGATCGATGGAATAATCATAACGCAGACGCTTTGGCGGCCCAAGCCAATGCCAGTGACCGCGGAGGGATAATTGCAGCAGCCTCCAAGTTCGTGCGGGTCATGCTGCAGATTGGTGTAACTGGCGCCGGCGCCTGGCTGGTTATCCAAGGTGAGCTGACGGCGGGTTCAATGATTGCTGGGTCGATCATCATGGGTCGTGCACTGGCCCCAGTCGAGCAAGCAATTGGTTCCTGGAAAGGCTTCCTGTCTGCAAGAGCCGCTTATAACCGTCTTCGTGAGCAGCTGAATACGAGTGCGGTTCGACAGGAAGTGATGGCTCTGCCGCGGCCTAAAGGTACAGTCTCCGTTGAGGGCTTGAGCTATACCCATGTCAATATGACTGAACCGATCCTGCGTAATATCAATTTCAAGATAGAGGCAGGTGAAGTACTCGGGATTATCGGCCCTACTGCTGCAGGGAAAACAACCCTTGTCCGGATCCTCGTTGGAAACTTGAAGCCGAGAATTGGACATGCCCGTCTTGATCAGATGGATGTGGCTGAGTGGAGCGCTGATGATCGCGGAAAACACATCGGGTACCTTCCACAAGATATCGAACTGTTCTCCGGAACAATTCGTGAAAACATCGCCCGTATGGGTGAAGGAGATCCGGCGGATGTGATTGCAGCTGCGAAAATGGCGGGCATTCACGAAATGGTTCTGCGCTTGGAAAAGGGCTATGAGACAGAAATAGGAGAAGGCGGCGCAGCTTTATCTGGTGGTCAGCGACAACGCATTGCTCTTGCGCGTGCAGTTTATGGCAACCCGAGCTTTTTAGTTTTGGATGAACCCAACGCAAATTTGGACAGTGTAGGTGAATCCGCTTTGATGAATGCCATGGAAAATCTCAGAGCTCAGGGCATGACAATTTTTGTTATCGCTCATCGACCCAATATTCTCCAGCATGTGGATAAGATACTGGTTTTAAAAGATGGGATGGTCCAGGAATTTGGATATCGTGATGATGTAATGATGAAGCTTCAGGGAGTGCAGAAGGCATTACCGGGCCCTGCAAATCAAACAGTCCCGATGAGACGGGCGCGTGCCTCCTCTGGGCAAGCTCCTGAAGCTCCTGCCCAAACGATTGTCACACCCAGTGCTCCGAAAACAGTAAACCCAAGACCGACTGCGCAGGCTAGCCACTCTTCAGAAACCTACAGTGCGGCACCAGCTTCCTCTCGCGAGAAAATTATTCCTCAGCCCAAGACGCAAGCCAATGGAAATTACGCAAATGGTAAATCGCCAGGCATGAATGGAGGCCGTTCGATTAAGGAAAATGGTCTACAATCGGTGCACAAAGGGAATATCCAGGTTCGGAACGGTCAGCCACAAGTTAAGCAAAAAGCAGCTGTCCTCACTATGGGGCCGAGCGAAAAAATCAAAACAAAGATACAATCTCTCACTTCGCATCCATTGAGTGATAGTGAGATTTCGAAAATTTATGCCTTGTTTGTAAAGGGAGATCAGCAGGGCGCACTGAAATATATTGAGGATCTCCGAAGATGATGAACGTGCGCGGTCCGATTATTGCCGGACTTGTTATCATATTTTTGTTTTTTGGCGCCTTTATGGGCTGGGCTGCACTTGCGCCTTTGGGCAGCGCTGCTATTGCCCAAGGAACAGTAAGCGTAGAAGGCAATCGTAAATCAGTCCAGCATTTGGAAGGCGGCATTGTCTCAGAAATTTTGGTTAAGGATGGGGAATTTGTTCGTCAGGACCAGGTTCTGATTGTTCTTGATGAAATTCAGTCGAAAGCGTCCATGGAAATTGTACGCGGCCGGCGTACAGTTGCACTTGCTCAAAAAGCACGATTGGAAGCAGAAAGAGATGGCTTGGATAAAATTGCCTATCCTGAGTGGATTGAGGAACGGAAGGAAGAGCCCAACGTTCAGGAAGTGATAAAGGGTCAAACGAATATTTTTGAGGTTCGTCGTAAATCAAGATTGAGTCAGGTAACGATCCTTGAGCAAAAGATCTCACAATATGAAGAGGAAATAAAAGGGCTTGGAGGACAGGTGTTTGCGTCTGATCGACAGATAAAGCTGATCAGTGATGAAATCAAAGACGTCGAAACTCTAGTGAAGAAAAATCTGGCAAAGCGTCCTCGGTTAAGAGCTTTGCAACGTACCTTGGCTGAGCTCCGAGGGGAGCGCAGCCAGAAGCTTTCTCAGATCGCCCAGGCCCGACAGGCAATTGGCGAAGTCAAACTTCAAATCAATGAATTATCCAACAGCCTTATGGATGAAGTCGTAGCAGAGCTTCGAGATGTTCAAGCGCAACTTTTTGATCTTGAGGAGCAGAACCGAGCTTCAGAGGACGTGCTGGACCGAACCGAAATACGGGCGCCAACTGACGGTTATGTCGTCGATTTGCAGGTTCATACATCCGGTGGTGTGATCGCCCCTGGTGCAACCGTCCTTGATATCGTCCCTGATGACGTTCAGTTAATTGTTGAGGCAAAAGTAAACACCACAGACATCGATTCCGTTCATATTGGTTCTGAAGCACAAATCAGATTTCCTGCCTTCAGCCAAAGAGTATCCCTACCCGCCGAAGGAACGGTAATAAGTGTTTCCGCTGACAGCCTTGAGGACGAGCGAACAGGAACATTCTTTTATCTTGCCAGAGTCGAGATAGATGATCTTGATAAATCCAATGTCCAAGTCTCTCAATTGCGCCCTGGAATGCAAGCAGATGTTATGATTTCGACGGGCGAGCGGACAGCCCTTGACTATTTCATCGATCCAATCATCCTGAGCTTCAATCGTGCTTTGAGAGAAGAGTAGTTCGCTACAGAACTGCCAAACAACGCTGTATACGCTCACGCTGACTGTGAGCAAGCACAGTTCAAGACCATTCTTGACTGCTAGAGCGCTGTTTACAAACGCCTATTCAAATAGGGTTTGCCAAATTACTAGTTCCTTGAAGTTGCCTTTGAACGAAGAAAAGACTAATGTATTCAATGTCATTGTAATATTACGGGCGGCTTTAATAGTGTATTAATTGGATAATGGCAGTATTGCGCGAGCTGATTTTTACTTCAGAGTCCTAGATAAACTATTTTGGAAACGAAATTGAAAATGCCCCTCAATACTGGGCTCAAATCCGGCGATCTGATTTGTCAGTTGGTTGTCCGAAAAAGTGATGAACAGCGGTTCTTTTTGTTATTAAATTCACAGGCCTTTAAATGAAAATTGCTGTTGTATCCCGCCATGACCATTTGGATGTAAGCAACTGGTCAGGGACTCCCTACTATATGGCGAAGGAAATCAACAAGATTTCCAATGATGTCATTTTTATCAGGCCTAGCAGTCAGACCCTGCCACTCAAGTTCGTAAAGGCAATGGGCTTCCTTGCCCGTAAACTCGGGCGATACAATATAGATTTGTCAAAAACGAACCTCTATAGCAAATATATTGCGCGGGAGCTCGAAAAACGGTTGAATCAGATAAGACCAGAAGTGGTGGTTGGAATGGCCGCTTCCCCTGAGCTAGCAAACGTACATGTCGAATATCCGATTATTCACATTTCAGATGCCACCTATGTTGCGATGACGGATTATTACCCTGAAAATACGCGGGTTCCGAAATGGCTTTGGAATGAAGCCAATGAGATCGAGAAAAAAATCATCACCCAGTCGACGATGTCCGTATTCCCGTCAATCTGGGCGTCGGATTCCGCGCAAAACGATTACCACGCCAATTCGAATAAGGTTCGTGTCGTAAAATTTGGGGGAAACATTGGAGAGCTACCCATTGTCGATGAAGACTATCTGGTGCGCAAATTCGAGGGCACATGTAAGATCCTATTCATTGGAAAAGAATGGGGCCGAAAAGGCGGGGATATCCTACTATCGGCTTTTGAGAAATTAAAGCAGCGCGAATTTGAAGCTGAGTTGACGATTGTTGGCTGTGATCCGTTTTCAGGGGCACCTCCGGCGGGAGTAGCAGTTTACAAATATATCAATAAAAGCGACCCGGAGCAGTTGGCTTTATATAATCGACTTTTTTGCGAGGCGTCCTTTTTTATTGTTCCAACTCGTGCGGAAGCCTACGGGCTGGTGTTTGCTGAAGCTGCTGCCTACGCCACCCCTGTCATTGCTCCAATCACTGGAGGAATACCCACAATCGTAGAGGATGGAAAAACAGGGATCTTGTTGCCACTTAAGGCTCCCGGCAGTGACTATGCTGATCGAATTATAGGAATCTGGGAAGACAAAGAGTCTCTCAAGGAAATGAGTAGACATGCGCAAGAAAAGTATGTGAACGAGTTGAACTGGGACAGTTGGCGGGAGAATTTTAGCAAATTGGTTAAGGAGATTGCTGACTAATTTAGCTGAAAACGCCTCTCAGCCTCTCCTCATTGATATACTTTCTTCTGGATAATCGGTATTTCCGATACCTACTTTTCAAAATTTTCAATGTGATTTTATTATTTTTGTTCATATCACCCATATGGGGGATGCAGATTATCTCTGCATGCCATATTCCTTTCAATATTGGTAGTTATATCGCCATCCTCGTAAGTACCGGCTGGACGATTTTTGGGAGCGCGAAGCGTGTATTTCATTCGGACTATTCTGATCGCTGCATTGGCGGCAATATCGACCTTAGGCCATGCTATTTCGGCACCCCTGTCTGTTGAAGGTGGGAAACAAGTGGTGGCAAATGCACCTGCGACTACAGCATCAGTCGCTTTGTCTGACAGTTCTGTTGGACTTGCGCAGGCGGATGGCGCTTTGAGCACACTAACTGTCAGCGGCTTTTCATTTCCGCCGGCTCTTCTTTTGTTCGTTTTGGCACTGTCGGCAATTGTCTGGCTTGGACGTCGGCGCAAAAAAGATGATTTTGTTGAGGAGTAAGTTCCTGACAAAGCGAGAGTATTTTAAAAAGCATATTTTTTAGTCGGGATGATCAATATTCTGTTCACAACCTGACCATTACAAACTAGAATTGATTTCAGCATACATCTAAAGTGGTGGCTTAAATGCCACCACTTTTTTATTTGGTAGCAGGTTCGTTCGACATTTGACACAAATGTTCTATCTAATTTTTTGAGTGCAGTGATATTTATCCAGTACCGGAATTAACTGTAATTTTGAAAGTTGGGAAGAATGAGTTTTCCAAGCATCTCCAAATTAAGACGGAAGAGAAAGCCCGACTTCGAGGAATCTGGTGTTTTACTTGAAAACGCGGTTATGCCTAACGACCGCTGTGCATATGTTGTCGGCGACATACATGGCCGAAATGATCTGCTCCTTCCGCTGCTTGATCGCATTGTTGAAGATGCGGCGCATCGCTCAAAACCTCATACGGATCTGATTTTTTTAGGCGATTATGTTGATCGGGGCGGGATGAGCAAAGAAGTTATTGATACAATTATCGACTTGAACCTTCCCGACATTAATATTGTGACCCTAAATGGCAATCATGAAGCTTCCATGCTTATGTTCATGGAAGATCCGATCAGGAATAGACGCTGGCTGCATTACGGTGGCGAGGCAACTTTACGCAGCTATGGGATTGAATTCTCGTTCGGAGAAGTCGAGGAAGAAAATATACAGTCTGCGGCAACTGCCCTCAGTAAGGCTGTGCCAGATCGGCATAAGAAGTTCCTGAATAGTTTGGTTGATAGCTACTCTGTTGGTGATTATTTTTTTGTCCATGCTGGTGTCGATCCCTCACTATCTCTGAAAGACCAGAAGCCGAGAGCTCTCTACTGGATACGCGATGAATTCCTGGCCCATGAAGATGCCTATGAAAAAATTGTCGTACATGGGCACAGTATTTCAAAAACACCGGAATTCAAATCCAACAGAATTGGGATTGATACGGGTGCCTTTTATTCGAATACCCTGACTTGCCTTGTACTCGATGGGAATTCAAAAGAAATTTTATGATTTTCCGAAGGTGCCAGCTGATTATACTTTTGGTGCTGGTTGTCGTTATTGGCGAGTCCAGACTCTCAATTGCAGACACAAAACTCAGTCAGTTTCCAAACAGTTTGCTGAGCAATCCGGATTTCTTCCCCCTGGCCGTTTGGCTTCAGGATCCGCCGAACGCCATTCAATATAAAGCACTTGGCATCAATCTCTATGTAGGACTGTGGCTGGGGCCGACAAAGGCTCAGTTGGCACTTCTAAAGGCTGCAGATATGCCGGTGGTCAGTCGAATGAACGAAACAGGTTTATCTGATCCAAACAACGATCTTATCGTTGGATGGATGTTGCAGGACGAGCCCGATAATGTCCAGGGTGAACTCAAATCAGGTAAAAGCTCTCCACCTATTTCACCAAACATCGTGAAAGAAGAATACCTGCATATGCGTCAGATTGACCCCAGCAGGCCGGTCCTTCTGAACCTTGGCCAAGGGGTTGCCTGGGATCAATGGCATGGTCGTGGACCGCGTACTAATCATCCGGAAGACTATCCGAAATATGTCCAGTCAGGCGATATCATCTCCTTTGACATCTATCCAGTTACGCATCCTGATCCTGCTGTGGGTGGAAAGATTGAGTTTGTTGCGCGCGGTGTGGACCGACTGGTGAAATGGACGCAGGGAAAAAAGCCAATCTGGAGCCTTGTCGCTACTAGTCGAGTTGGAAATGCAGATATATCGCCGACTCCAGACCAGGTGAGAAGCCAAGTTTGGTTAAGTATAATACATGGTGCAACTGGTATCGTTTATTTCGTTCACCAGTTTCGACCCAACTTTGTTGAAGCAAGCCTCCTGGGTGATTCTGAGATGAGTGCTGCAATTACCAAAATAAATTCTCGCATCTCTGGGCTCGCCAGTTTGCTGAAAAGCTATAGCCTTGTTGGATTGGTAAACGTTCAGCCGTTGGTCCCCACTACTGTTTCAGGTGTAACAGCACTCGTTAAAAGAGACGAATGTCACCTCTATATATTTGCAGGAAACAGGAGCAGATTTTCCGGTATTTACGGCTTTGAGTTAGAGACCATCATAAAGGATGGTCAGGTTATGGTTATGGACGAAAGCAGGGCTATTGAGATGCGGCAGAGATACTTTGAGGATCATTTTGACCCCTATGAAGTGCATCTTTATCGACTTGATCACTCTTCGAAAGACTGTTGATAAACCTCTCATCACTAGAGTTCTGAGCCACCTAACGTTTGTTTTCTAGCTTAGGTATTTCATAGTACTATTCTCGCATATTTGCCAATTCACTTGATCCATTCTGTTGGCATATCAGCAGGATAAGACCTGTAAACATTAGCTGCGCATGCCATCCTCACAACAAATTGTCTTACAAATTCGCGCCCTGCTGATTATTTAGGCAGGAGGTGAATAAGACGTTGAAAAATGAAGGATATTTTTTGACTGATAAAGGTTTGCAAATTCGGCTGTTAAGGATAATTTAACTATACGGGCCGATGATTCGGTGAGTAGAAAGTATCAAATCTAGGGATGGGGATCCTCAAAATGGCAACGAAAGAACACGAACTGAAAGCGGAGCAGATCGAGAAAGTTCTCTCTATGGTAGAAAGTCGCCTGGACAAGGAGATGGCTAAAGATGTCTCCACTTATGTGCGGCAGTTTTACGAAAGGCTTTCACCGATAGACGTTTTGGAGCTTTCTGCTGAACATCTCTACGGTTCGGCCTTGTCGTTATATAAATTTGGCGCCACACGCAAATCAGAGACTGTCAATTTGAGGGCGTTCAGCCCTGATTTGGAGGAGCACGGCTGGAAATCTTCCCATTCCGTCATTGAAATTGTCAATGATGATATGCCGTTTCTTGTCGACAGTGTAATGGCTGCGCTCAGCCGGCGCGGCCTTACGGTTCATCAGATTGTTCATCCGGTACTGTGTGTTGAGCGCGATGCAAAAGGAGTTCGAAAGCGGGTTTTCGACGACGAACCAAAAGGCCGTCAAAAGTTTCTGCGCGAAAGCATCATGCATCTTGAGATTGATGAACAATCCGACCCAAAGATGCTGGCAGAGATTGAGCAGGAGCTAAAGAATGTCCTGAAAGATGTCCGGTTGGCCGTCGATGACTGGAAGCCAATCCTGAAACATGTGGATACAATCATCAAGAATCTAAAGAGCAATCCGCCGCCACTTGGTAAAGAAGAAATCGATGAGGCGCGGGCATTGCTGCAATGGATGTCAGACAACCACTTCACTTTCCTCGGCTATCGTGAATTTGAATTTGGAACGGGTCCTAAGGGAAAAAAAGACAACTGGAATATTGTTAAAGATTCCGGCCTCGGCATATTGCGTGACCCTAAGCGCCGCATCATGACCGGAAATACGGAAATGTCTCCCGAAGTGAAGGACTTCCTGCGCCGTAAAGAACTCATTATCGTGACCAAGGCGAATGTCCGTTCCACGGTGCACCGCCCTGTTCACCTAGACTATGTGGGTGTAAAGAAGTTCAATAGCAAAGGAGAGGTTATTGGCGAAATCCGCTTCACCGGACTGTTTACCTCAGCTGCCTATAACAGAATACCCAGTGATATTCCGTATTTGCGCAGAAAGGTCTCTCAGACACTCGATATGGCTGGACTGGCTAAAAGCAGCCACGACGAAAAAGCCCTTGCCCATATCCTGGAAACCTATCCCCGTGACGAACTGTTTCAAATTTCTGTAGAAGAGCTATTTCAGACCTCGTCGAAAATCCTAAGCATCCAGGAGCGGCCCCGGATCAGCGTGCTTCTTCGCCGAGACCGGTTTGAGAGATTTGTTTCCGCTCTCGTTTATGTTCCGCGTGAAAAATTCAACACCGAGCTTCGCAAGAAATTTGCCGATATTCTGGCTGATGAACATAACGGGACCCTCTCTTCTCACTATGCGCTTGTTGGCGATGAGGCCCTTGCCAGAATACATTATATTATTGCTCTAAAGAGCAAGCATAAGCCGGAAGTGGATGAACCACATCTAGAACGGCGCCTGATTGCAGCTGCACGGGAATGGTCAGACGATCTTTATGATGCGTTACTGGATAAATGGGGTGAAGAAAAAGGCCTACGCTTGAAAGCACGCTATGGTGAAGCTTTCCCGGTTGGCTATCGGGAACGGTTCAATGCAGAGCTCGCACTCTATGACATCGAAAAAACGGAAATCGTCTGCGAAAAATCAGGTGACTTGGGACTGAACCTCTATCGTTGGGTGGATGATCCGGAAAATAAGGTGCGCTTTAAGGTTTATAGTCCCGGCGAACCCCTACCGTTGTCAGACTGCCTGCCTATGATGGAGAATATGGGCCTCAAGGTTCTCTCAGAAAATCCGTATTTCGTATCGTCTGAGCTGCTGAAGAAACCGATCTGGATCCACGATTTCGATCTGATCGAGCCTGGCGGGACGGCACTGGACCTGCATGATCTGAAAACAAAATTTGAAGAGACATTCCGACGAGTATGGCTTGGTAAAATGGAAAGCGACGGGTTCAATCGTCTGGTTCTTAAGGCAGGATTGGATTGGTCGAAGGTTGTCGTCCTAAGGGCCTATGCCAAATTTTTGAGGCAGGCCGGAATTACCTTCAGTCAGACATATATGGCAAATACGCTGTCGGATAACCCGGTGATTTCACAGCGCTTGGTCGAACTGTTTGAAGTCCGATTTAATCCGGATTTCGAAGGAGACCGAGACGAGGCGGTATCGCGTATACTTCATGAAATCTGGGGCCATCTGGATGAAGTTGCCAGCCTTGATGATGATCGAATCCTTCGGCGTTTCGTCAATCTTATCCTCAATACCTTACGAACGAATGCGTATCAGACGGATAAGAAAGGCGAGGAGAAGCCCTACTATTCCTTCAAGCTGGACAGTCAGAAACTCGATAGTTTGCCGCTGCCACGTCCCCATGTGGAGATATTTGTCTATAGTCCAAGAGTAGAAGGCGTTCATCTACGCGGCGGCAAAGTGGCCCGAGGTGGCCTGCGCTGGTCGGATAGACGAGAAGACTTCAGAACAGAAGTTCTGGGTCTTATGAAAGCGCAGATGGTCAAGAATACTGTGATCGTTCCAGTGGGTTCAAAGGGCGGCTTCTTTCCCAAACGTTTGCCGACAAACGGAACGCGTGAAGAAGTTCAGGCGGAAGGGATCGCTTGCTATAAAACTTTCATTTCCGGCCTTTTGGACGTGACGGATAATTATGTTAGCGGTTCCGTCGTTCCGCCTAAAAGAGTTGTCCGTCATGATGAGGATGACCCTTATCTGGTTGTCGCAGCTGACAAGGGCACAGCAACCTTTTCTGATATCGCAAATGACGTGGCGATTTCCTACGGATTTTGGCTTGGCGATGCCTTTGCGTCAGGCGGGGCCGCAGGATATGACCACAAAAAAATGGCCATTACGGCGCGTGGTGCCTGGGAATCTGTTAAGCGGCATTTCCGTGAAATCGGCCATAATACCCAGACCAAAGCCTTTACCGTCGCTGGTATTGGAGACATGTCAGGTGATGTCTTTGGTAATGGTATGTTGCTGTCGAAACATATCAAATTAGTTGCCGCCTTTGACCATCGAAATATCTTCCTGGACCCCAGTCCGGACCCGGCAAAAAGCTTCAAGGAACGAGAGAGAATGTTCAAGCTGCCGCGGTCATCCTGGGAGGACTACAACGCTAAGCTAATTTCCAAGGGCGGGGGCATCTTTGATCGAAAAGCGAAGTCTATTTCCCTGACGCCTGAAATCAAAAAGATGCTGGATATCAAAGCCGCAGATGTCACACCCAACGAATTGATGACGGCAATTCTCAAAGCCAGGGTGGATCTGTTGTGGTTTGGCGGTATTGGCACTTATATCAAGGCTTCACCGGAGAGCAATGCGGAAGCTGGAGATCGGGCTAATGACGGTATTCGCATCAATGGTAATGATGTCCGAGCTAAAGTTATCGGAGAAGGGGGTAACCTTGGTGTCACACAGCTTGGTCGCATCGAATATGCATTGAAGGGTGGCAGGCTGAATACAGACGCCATTGATAACTCCGCGGGAGTTGATTGCTCTGACCATGAAGTCAATATCAAAATCCTTTTACGGGCTGTCCTTGATGATGGCGAGATGACAGGCAAGCAGCGGGATAGGTTGCTAGTTGATATGACCGATGATGTAGCGGAGCATGTCTTACAGGACAACTATCTGCAAACTCAGGCGCTGACAACATCTGAGCGGCAACAGCATATTAACTTCGAGGAGAATGTCAGGTTCATCCGTGATTTGGAAAAACAAGGACGACTTGATCGGCAGGTTGAAGACCTTCCAAATGATGAAGATCTGGTTGAAAGGCAGGCCAAGGGACAAGGATTGACGAGACCTGAAATGTCCGTGCTTCTCGCTTATGCGAAGATGACTCTTTATACGGATATACTTGGCACCAAGCTTCCGGATGACCCTTTTTATGAAACCTGGCTAGTTGAATATTTCCCACCTCAGTTGAGAGAGAAATACCGGGCATTGATTGCAAGCCATCGGCTACGCCGTGAAATTATTACGACTATTATTGTCAATCAGCTGGTCAATCGCGCAGGTCCAACCTTTGTTATGCAGATGATGGATGAGCAGGGCTGTGGGGCGGAAGAGGTTGCTCGGGCCTTCACTTTGGTCTGCAACGTGTTTGATTTGGAAAACCTCTGGTCCGGCATTGAAGCATTAGACAACAAGGTATCGTCGGATATTCAGGGTAAAATGATAGATGTCACGCAGAAGCTGACACGGCGGGCAACTCTTTGGTGCCTCCGACGCCTGTCCGCAGATGTGGATATCGCTTCTGAGGTGAAACTTCTGTCAACGGACTTGCGAAAACTTGAACGTGGTCTAGAGAGCTTGTTGAGCGATGAAGGTCGGAAAACCTTCGCAAATCGAGTAGAGCAGCTTACAGCTTCAGGGGTTCCTGATACGTTGGCAAGACGGGTCGCTTCCCTGGGTCCATTGCGTTCATCACTAGATCTGGTACAGGTCGGCAACAGCAGTCAGCGACCGATTACCGAAGTGGGCGAGGTATATTTTGCTGTCGGGGCAGAGTTGCATCTGGATTGGCTCCGAACGGCTGCTGAAACGATCGAGCCTGAGAGCAACTGGGACCGTCTGGCGGTTGCGGCAATTATTGACGACCTGTATCGCCAGCAACGGGCTTTGACAAATTCTGTATTTGAGGCCTCTAACGGTCATGCGGGTCGGGAAGCCTTTGAGCATTGGTCTAAGCAAAACCACTCTAATATCAAACGATCATCGGCCCTGATAAAGGAATACCGATCTATGGGCGGCCTTGATGTTTCAAAGCTCGTTTTCGCCAATCGGCACTTTCAATCCATGATCAACTAGTACGAGATGGGATGGAGAGAGGATGCTAATTGTAATCCTCTCGCCTATCGCGTAGCTTGTTCTGCATATGATGCTTTGGTGAGCGAGGGGGACCGATGGCGGTAGCGCAAGAACCGATGACTGAGGCGAGTAAGCTCGGCAAGTTTTCCTGGGCCATGTTTGATTGGGCAAACCAGCCGTATTTCACCGTCGTCACAACATTTATTTTTGCCCCCTATTTCACCTCGTTTGTTGCAGAAAGTCCGGCTGTTGGGCAGGCCTATTGGGGATATACCCAGGCGATCGCGGGTATCCTGATCGCCGTGTTTAGCCCGGTTTTTGGCTCCATTGCCGATGCGGGCGGAGCCCGGAAACCCTGGATCGTCTTTTTTGTGTTGTTATGTGCGATTGGGGCATTTTCACTTTGGTGGGCTGTTCCAGGTCAGCAAAGCGGGATTGTTTGGATCTTGGCGGGGATCGTCGTCGGGACAATTGGGGTAGAATTCAGCCTCGTTTTCAACAACGCCATGCTTCCAAATCTTACGCCTCAGTCAAAAATGGGGAAACTCAGCGGATTTGGGTGGGGCCTTGGTTATATTGGGGGATTGATTGCCCTTTTTATCGTTCTGTTCGGCTTCTCACTTCCGGAGCAGCCCCTGTTCGGCCTCGATAAAACAACTCATGAGCCGGATCGGATCACGGGTCCCATGTCGGCCATCTGGTTTATCGTTTTCATTATCCCAATGCTGTTATTCACCCCGGATACAAAAGCAACGGGAATTTCCAAAACCGTAGCAATAAAGCAAGGACTGCAATCTCTTTTGATGACGCTGCGATCCTTGAAAGACTACAAGAACATTGTCTATTTTCTGATTGCCCGGATGTTCTACAATGATGGCATTCTGGCCCTGATCGGATTTTCAGGGATTTATGCGGCCGGCCTGTTCGGATGGGGGACTACCGAGCTCGGTTTGTTCGGCATCCTTATCAATGTGTTTGCCATTGCTGGCTGTTTCATCGGCGGTTGGCTGGATGACAAGATGGGGTCGAAGCCAACCATTGTTATTTCCGTATTAGGGCTATCATTCGCTTCTGTCGGCGTTCTTTCCATTAGTCACGGTCAAGTGCTGTTTGGACTTCCCGCCGCCATGCCCGTTGAAGGAGGGGCGCTGTTAGCAAGCCCGGCAGAACTAGTTTTTATGGGCTTTGCTTTTATTATGGGGTTTTTCTTTGGCCCCGCGCAGGCCGCCAGCCGGACATTAATTGCTCGCATGTCGCCACCTGAGAAGGTAGGTGAATTTTTCGGACTGTTTGCGCTCTCTGGTAAAGCGACAGCTTTTGTTGCCCCTCTCCTGATCGGGATCGTTACAAGCGCAACTGGGCAGCAACGGCCGGCAATGATCGTAATATTTATCTTACTGATGATCGGTGCGGCGCTGATGAGTTTTGTACGAGAGCCTGATCATCAATAAGGTGGGAGAAATCAGGCAACGGTGACGGCAGTCCCGGAAACGACGACCATCAGCATGCTGTCACCAATCACTTCGACATCGACACTGACCCCGACAACAGCGTTGGCGCCATATTCCTCTGCTTCTTCTATCAGGTCTTCAATTGCAAGACCGCGCGCCTTTTGTATTTCCTTTTGGTAGGCGTCAGATCGGCCACCGATCTTATCGGTAACCTTGGCAAAGAAATCCCGGACGAAATTTGTACCCATAACAGCTTCACCTGCAACAACCCCGTGATAGGTACTGATGCTTTTGCCGTCGACCGATCCCGTTGTCGTCACAATCATTCGCCTGCTCCTTTAAAGGTAAGACTTTATCTTAATGCCGGAAATGTCGCATACCTGTCAGGACCATGGCAAGTCCGGCATCATCAGCGGCTTTGATCACTTCCTCATCCCGCATGGACCCACCAGGTTGAATAACCGCCGTCGCTCCGGCTTCTGCCGCGGCCAGAAGACCATCGGCGAACGGGAAGAACGCATCCGAAGCAACAACCGAGCCTTTTGCCCAAGGCTCGGCCTCTCCTGCATTTTGCGCGGCTTCCAGAGACTTAGCAGCGGCGATCTTGGAGGAGTCCACCCGGCTCATTTGTCCGGCGCCGATGCCAACTGTGGCTCCGTTACGGGCATAAATGATGGCATTGGATTTCACATGCTTGCCAACAGTAAAGGCAAATTTAAGATCAGCAAGCTCCTGCGCCGATGGGGCGCGTTTCGTTACGACTTCAAGATCAGGATTGGCGGTAAGCGCATTGTCCCTGCCCTGGATGAGATACCCTCCCGACAGAGACTTTACCAACCGTCCAGCAAACGTGGGATCAGGCAAACCATCGGTTACTAACAGGCGGAGATTTTTCTTCGCGGCAATGATTTCTTTTGCTGCGTCATCCACCCCCGGGGCAATAATGACTTCTGTAAAGATTTTGACGATTTCCTCGGCCGTTTCAGCATCAAGGGTTTGGTTGAGGGCGATGATGCCACCGAAGGCCGAAGTAGTATCGCATGCGAAAGCCGATCTGTAAGCGTCTACCAGACTGGATCCTGTCGCTACTCCGCAAGGATTGGCGTGCTTGATAATAGCGCAGGCAGGGCCAGAAACCGCTGGATCAAATTCAGCCACTAATTCATAGGCCGCATCGGTATCATTGAAATTGTTGTACGAAAGTTCCTTACCTTGAAGCTGAGTGGCTGCTGCAACGCCGATACGCTCTTCACTATTGGCATAAAAGGCGGCGGACTGATGGGGGTTCTCACCGTATCGAAGGATTTGCTGACGCTCGCCGGCCAAGACAAGACGATCCGGAAATTCCTCACCTAGCTGCGCTGCATACCAGTTCGAGATGGCGGCGTCATAGGAGCCGGTCCGGGCGAAGGCTTTTGCTGCCATTTTCTTTCGGAGCTCAGCGCTCGTCTTGCCGCCGGTTTCTGCCAGTTCCTCCAGAACCATCTTATAATCCTGGGTATCAACAATCACCGTGACGAAACCGTAATTCTTCGCAGCCGACCGGATCATTGCTGGCCCGCCGATATCGATATTCTCAATACAGGTATGAAAATCAGCCCCTTTAGCGACCGTTTCTTCAAATGGATAGAGATTAACAACGACCAGATCAATGGCGCCGATTTCATGCTCCATCATCGCCTCAGCATGATCTTCATTATCTCTGAGCGCTAGAATACCGCCATGAACCGTTGGATGCAGGGTTTTTACCCGTCCGTCCATCATCTCCGGAAAGCCAGTATGGTCTGCGACCTCAGTGACCGGAATGCCCGCCCCTTCCAGCATTTTGGCGCTGCCACCGGTCGAGAGAATTTCCACATTCATTGCGGCTAGCGCCGACCCCAGTTCGACAAGTCCGGATTTATCGGAAACAGAAATAAGGGCGCGTGTGACGGGCTGCAAATCGCTTTGTGGCATGGAGGTTTTAATTCCTATATGAGAGGTTTGAAGGTCTTGCAGGCGCTATAGCATGCCAGCTGTTTTATCGGAACAGTTTAACGGAAAAAAAACTTAGACAAATTATACTGCCGGCGTTACCAACAACGTGAACTTTTTAATCTAGGCGAATATCACATGGCGAACACGCAACCTGCTGCTCTGAACGGAGCAGGGAAAGTCTCTAATAAGACAAAAATTTCCATTATCGGGCTAGGATATGTGGGGCTACCTCTTGCCGTAGCCCTAGCAAGAAGTTTTGATGTCATTGGATATGACGTCAATGAAGAGCGAGTTGAAGAGCTTCGTCGTGGCCTTGATCGGACCTTCGAGATTGATACACCGATGTTGCGAGCCAGCAGCATGCGCTTCACAACTGACATTGCCGAAACCAGCGACGCAGACATCCACATTGTCACCGTCCCAACGCCGGTTGATGAAAATAATGCGCCGGATCTTGGCCCGCTAAAGGGTGCCTGTTCTAGTGTTGGCCCCGTCATGAAAAAAGGATCAATCGTAGTTGTCGAAAGTACCGTGTATCCCGGTGTCACCGAAGATGAATGCGGTCCATTGCTAGAAGAAGCCTCCGGCATGACCTCCGGCCAGGATTTCTATCTTGGCTATTCTCCTGAAAGGATCAATCCAGGAGATAAAGTTCATACCGTCGACAAGATCATCAAGGTCGTTGCCGGCCAGAATGAGCAGATAACAGACATTCTGTCTGAAGTGTATGGCACGGCCACAACTGGCGGCACCTATCGCGCACGGAATATCAAGACGGCTGAAGCCGCCAAGGTTATCGAGAATGCTCAGCGGGACATCAATATTGCGTTTGTCAACGAAGCGACGATGATTTTTCAGAAGCTTGGCATTTCAGCTTATGACGTCCTGGAAACGGCGGGGACGAAATGGAACTTTCTTAATTTCACACCGGGTCTAGTGGGCGGTCACTGTATCGGTATCGATCCGTTTTATCTGGCGCATCGAGCCAATGAAGTCGGGCATTTCCCTGACCTCATTTTGACCGGGCGGCGCATTAACGAATCCATGGGTAAATTCATAGCGGATTCAGTGAACGAAAATCTTGAAGGGGCCTGTAAAATTCTAGTGTTGGGACTGACCTTTAAGGAAAATGTTCCGGACCTGCGGAATACCAAGGTCAAAGACATCATCACCGGTCTGCGCGATCTCGGCCACCAAGTCGACATTCATGATCCCCTTGCTGACAAGGATGAGGCTCAGCAGTTTCTGGATATTGACCTGATTGAAAGCCTCTCCGATCTGGAAGGCTATGATGCAGTAGTGGGGGCCGTGGCACATTCTGTATATAAGAACCTATCCCCAATCGCAGTAGAAGGTATGATGAAGCCAAAGGGGCTAGTTGCAGATGTCAAAGGTATCTGGCGCGATGTTGACTTTTCTGACGGAACACGGCGCTGGCAACTCTAGGTATTTGAAACCGTAGGTTCACGTCGATCAGTCTGAGAGGCGCGTCAGCGCCCATTTTACCAGCACTGGATCCTGTGAGGACAAATGACCAGTAATCACAACTTGCTGATTACGCCGTCGTTCGCCAGGGTTGCCACAATAGACACTCTCCTCAAGGGTCAAACGAGGCGCACCGGTCAGGAACTTCCAACCGACTCCGCTTGCTGTCCTGATAAGTATGTTCTTGCCGCCGGCACTTCTTGAGATGCTGAGATCCGGATGCAAGTGAAATCGCAGGCTGAAAACCGAATGGTTTGAGGCGGGTAGGCGCTGGGGTATGATTTGATCTTCTCCGCGCAAGGCCCGCCCGGACGCATCCAGAAACAGACGACGACGATGTAGAATGCCGGCCGATTTCTGATATCCATGGCTTTCCAGATCGAGCCAGATATTGCCATCTTCTTCATTTCGGACAACAAGGCTCTGGTCGTCTGACAGATCTTCTTTTTCCGGGAATACGGAATTGACGCTGTCAAACCCGAGTGTTGAATGGGCGGCGGTGGCCGCAAGGGCTTTGCCCCAGCTCGATCCAGAATCCGCAACACTGCCACAATTAACGATCAGGCGCTCTCGTCCATAACTGAATTCAAAACTGAGTAGGCCGGAATGGCGGAGGTCGCCTTTTTCGCGTCCGCCTTCGCCTGTTTCGGCGATCAAAAGCGCGCGCCCCGCTTTAAGGCGCTCAAAGCCCCCTTTTGGAAAACGTTGTGGTGGCCTGCCGGTCGCATCAGAGACAGAGAGAATGGTGTCGCTATAGCCATCTTGCATTTGGCTTCCGCCATTAAACAGCGCCAGCTGTCCGTCGCCATGCTGAAAAAATCGAACGGCAGGTGCCAATCTGTCGATGGCATTATTGATAGCGACCGGAACGGTTTGGTTTGCCTGCATTAACGTATTACGAAGACCAATAAGATCTCCGAGCAATTCAAGATGTCGCTCTGGATTACGGGAGATGTGGCAGCCATCTGCCATCACGACACGCTGAATTTCCCTCTCCAGAGAGGCCAAGGTTTTGTCGGAGTATCGGCTTAAATCTGAAAAGCAGAGTGCGCCATAAAGCAGCGCCTGCCATTGCAGCATCCTATCTTCATTTTTTGGATTGCGGCGTATGACACGACTGAGATGGACATATTGGCGTCTCAGAGATTTCAGGAAAGCGTAGTTAAACTCGCTTTCGCCTTCTTCAAGCAGAAAGGCTCCGTGACAGAACCATTCGATCAGCCGCCGGCTAAGAACGTCTTCGTCCCAGACATACGGCCGGTAATTTCCAAAATATTGGATCCAGAGGGTAATCAGGGCCCGTGCATGATGCCGCGCGGCCTGAGTGTTATTGGCAGCGAAATGGCGAAGCCAGGTAAAGCCGTGCAGTTCCTTATGCCAGGCAAGAGGCATTTCAGAGGCTAGCCACGGATCCTTGTTTTCCTGGTTGAGCTCATGACCGCCAAAGCCAAATTGCCCCTGGAAAATATTGTCGGCGACATCGCTTGATCCTGGAAAGATGTCTAGCGGATCAAGGGACAGGCGTTTTGGGACCCGGGATTTCAGGCTGGCCTGATAAGGCCCGCTTGCAAAGATAACATCATAGACGGAACGCCGAAACGGAGGACCACCCTCTACCAGCTGTTCTGCCGGATCGGTCATGCCCTGCCTGTCAGCGCTTTGATATTGGCAGCGTAATGCTCTGGGCCACCCTTGAAAGCCGCACTTCCTGCCACGAGTAAGTCGGCGCCGGCTTCGATAACGAGAGGAGCCGTTTCAGGAGTGATGCCACCATCGACTTCAAGATCGATATCGCGGCCGGACGCATCAATCATGCCTCTCAACGTTTTGATCTTGGCTAGCTGGGAAGGGATGAATTTCTGGCCGCCAAAGCCTGGATTTACACTCATCACCAGGATAAGGTCCACCTCATCCATAACATCTTCCAGGGTGGAAGCCGGTGTTGCCGGATTAAGGGATACCCCAACCTTGATTCCGTGCGATTTCACCAGCTGAATACTGCGATGTAAATGTGCACCTGCTTCCTGATGAAGAGTAATGATATCCGCACCGGCATCGACAAAGTCACCGATATAGGGATCGACCGGAGCGATCATCAGGTGGCAGTCAAAAGGTTTGTCCGTATAACCCCTGACCGCTTTGGTAACAGAGGGACCGAAAGAGATATTCGGAACAAAATGGCCATCCATGATGTCCACATGGATAAAATCTGCGCCGGCATCGGCAATGGCAGATACTTCCTCACCCAAACGGGCAAAATCTGCGGCGAGAATTGAGGGGGATATACGAACGGGTTTCTGCATGACTTCCCTTTACCATTTCAGGTGAGGCGGCTCAAGCGCGCTCACCAGATAATTTGACAAGGCGGGCAGCATAAAATCCATCCAGTCCGCCTAGATGAAAAGGCAGGCATCGAATGTCGCCCTTTTCATCAATTAATTCCGCAGCGCCACCAATTTCCTCCGCCTTGACTGGAAACCGTTCAAAGTTTGAGTTTTCCGAAAGAAATGCCTCGATCTGTTTCTCACCTTCCTCGGGCTGCAAGGAGCAAACGCTGTACACAAGAGTGCCATCTATATTGATAATCTTCGATATAGATTTCAGCAGCCGAGTTTGCAAATTTGCCAGCTTGTCCACATCTTGCTGGGATTTCAAATAAGCGACATCAGGATGCCGCCGCAAGGTTCCGGTACTGGAACAAGGCGCATCAAGAAGGATCCCGTCAAAGCAGGTTTCCGGGGTGTAGGTTTCCGCATCTTCAACGCAAGGTGTTACCTGCAACTGCAATCGATCCATATTCTCTATCAGTCGTTTCATGCGGGCTTTTGAGCGGTCGAGGGCCGTAACTTTAGCCCCACCAGCCGCCAGCTGTGCAGCCTTTCCGCCCGGCGCAGCACAGGCGTCCAGAATAGCCTTGCCTGTAACATCGCCGAATAGAAGTGCTGGAAGGGCAGCCGAGGCATCCTGGACCCACCAGGCCCCCTCATCAAACCCCGGAAGCTCAGTTATATTTCCCCCTGTCTGACGCCGCAGAGACCCTGTCGGCAGAATGTTCGCTTGTAATTTCTCCGCCCATCCTAAGGCATCCGCTTTTACGGAAATATCGAGGTCAGCTTCTTGTAAATGCGCCGTGGCAATTTTCTGAGCTGTCTCTGACCCATAAAACTCAACCCAACTGTCCCAGAGCCATTCCGGTGTATTGGCTTGCGGCTGATCGAGCATTTCAAGCAGCTTACTTCCCTGACGATCAGATCTCCGGAGCAGGGCGTTGACCAGTCCGCGATATTTACTGTTGGCTGGAACAAGCTCAACCGTATCATGGACCGCCGCGTGGGGAGGGACTTTCAGGAACAGAACTTGCGCGATGCCGATGCGAACAATATTCCGTATCTCAAATGCTTTCTCACCGAGGGGTCGGTCCAGCATCTTGTCGATCAAGGCGTCGATAATACCAAGATGTCGAAGAGTGGTTGAGGCGATGGCCCGGGCAAAGGCCCGATCTCGTTCAGATAAGTCCTTTAGGACCGCATTGAGGATTTCATCCAGCAACTGATGCTTTTGCAAAACGCGATGCAGCAGCTGCACGGCAGCCAGACGAGGATTTCGGGATTTGTCTTTCATGGAGGATGTCATAGTTTAGTTTCTATCGATGGTCTATGGAAAGTCTGTAAATCTGTACTTCAGGCTGACAGGATCAGTCGAATTATGCTAATTTCCATGAAACCAGTGCAACAAACGGTATATCCATGACGAGCAAAAAAACCGAAGAGAAGACAACCGCGGATGACTCGATCAAATCTTCTGAGGAAAATGCCAAGAATCCAGCTATAAAGCAAGAGCAGGCGGAAGGTGAAATTGGTGGGCCTTCCGGTCTTGAGCCCACCCGCTACGGAGACTGGGAGCGTAAAGGGATTGTCAGCGACTTTTAGCGGTTACCTGAAGGAGTTTATTTTCCCCGTTCTGACATCCAGATCCCAAATAAGACCAGGCCAAGCGCCAATCCATGATAGAGTTCAAAGGGTTCGCCTAAGAAGGCTACAGCCATGATCGAAGCGAAGATCGGGACGAGATTTACAAATACCCCCGCCCGGCTCGGGCCCAGAATTTCAACGCCCCGCATAAAACTCAACTGCGCGATAAAAGACGGAAACAGGGTAACGATGACAACGACCATCCAGCCCTTGGTTGTTGGTGCCTGGAAATGATCAAGACTGATCTCGATAAATGTAAAAGGGATAGAGGTCAGAAAAGCGGCACAGGCCATGATTGTGAAAAAACTGAGTGCCGACACATCTGGACGGTAGCGTAGTCCGACCGTATAGCCCGCATATAAAAGGCAGGCCGCCAGCATCATTAAGTCCCCCGGGTTAACAACCAGAGATTCAAGCGCTAATAGATTTCCACCAGCTCCAATTATGACAACACCGATAATAGTGAGCAATACACCGGCCGATTGCAGAATACCAACCCTGGTTCCAAGAAAAATCATGGCGCCAATCAGCACAAAGACAGGGATGGACCCCTGCAAGATGCCGATATTGACGGCTGACGTAGAATGGGCAGACATATAGAACAGCATGTTGAACCCGGTAAATCCAAGGGCTCCCATGAACAGGAGATAGATGAGGCGGGTTCGCAAGATCGGCCAGTCCCGCCGTATTTTTTGATGGGCGAAAGCGGCCATCAGAAGAACCGCACCCAGCCACCGCAGGCTGACAAGCGCCATGGGGGATATCTCCCCGACCGCATATTTTCCAAGAACAGCGTTCATTGCCCAGCAAACAGCCGTCAGGGTCAGCAGCGCATATGCCTGCGTCGTTCCGCCCTGTAGTGGCAATGTATTGTTTGAATCTGCCATGAAAATCTCGGTAAAGGTGATTTTGGGGACGATCAGAATAGGCATTCTGGTTCAATTAGCCAGCACTATCCATCTAGATGGGACGTTTGTATTCGCATTTGGTCCTAAAGACCGCCCATTTTACAGATCAATTTCCAGGACGGGGCATCGATGGGCACCACGGACAGTCGGCTCTGCCGGATGAGAGCGAGATTTTCAAGTTTTGGCTCCGATTTTATATCTGCAAGGGTGACCGGCTCCGGCATGCTGTCAATGGCCTTGACATCAACCATCCCAAAGCGTCCCTTTGGATCCGTGTGATCCGGGTAATATTCTTTGATCACCTCGACAATTCCGACGATGCGCTTTTCCTTTACGGAATGATAGAAGAAGCAGCGATCGCCGATTTTCATGTCTTTCATATTGTTGGAGGCTTGGTAGTTACGGACACCGTCCCAGTAGGTTCCCTCTTCCCCCGCATCCAGCTGATCCTGCCAGGACCAGGCGCCGGGTTCTGATTTAATGAGCCAGTATTTCATCCGTAACCCCCATTTTTGCTAATTACGCATGCCAGGATAAATTCCCATTTGCTTGGCAACGATTTCTAACATGATCTCGTTGGCGCCACCACCAATACCGGTCAGCCGCAAATCCCGATAGGCACGGGAGATCCAGTTCTCCGACATGAAGCCCTGTCCTCCCCAATATTGCAGACAGGCACTGGGTATTTTGTTTGCCAGTTTTCCCATCATGAACTTTGTCATAGAGGCAAGCTTGGTGACATCTTCGCCAGCGACATATTGCTCTGTTGCCCGGTACAGCAGGGACCGCGCCGCCTCAATCTCGCTCTGCATTTCGGCTAGTTTGTGATAGACTACCTGGTTATCAAGGATAGCGCCGCCAAAGGCTTTGCGTTCTCCCGTATATTCGATTGTGTCTTCCACGGCCATCTCCATTCCGCGGATAGCTCTGGCAGCAACAAACAATCGCTCTTCCTGGAATTGCCGCATCTGATAGGTAAAGCCTTTATTTTCCTCACCAATCAGATTGCCAACTGGGACTTTGACATCATCAAAAAACAGCTGCGCCGTATCTGAACAGCGGAGGCCCAGTTTATCAAGTTTACGAGTGACGGAGACGCCCTTGGTCTTCAACGGGACGATGATCAGGGATTTATTGCGGTGCGGCCCTCCCTCTTCCGAGGTATTTGCGAGCAAGCAGATCCAATCGCCCTGAACACCGTTGGTGATCCACATCTTCGACCCATTTATAACGTAGTCCCCGCCCACCCGACGGGCCGTGGTTCGCGTATTAGCGACGTCAGAGCCAGCCGATTCTTCACTGACGCCGATACAGCCGACCAGATCTCCGGCAATTGTTGGCACCAGAAATTCCTGCTTAAGCTCTTCCGATCCGTAAGTTGTCAGCGCCGGTGTACACATAGTTGTCTGCACACCGATCGAGGTGGAGACACCATTCGCGCGGATACTACCAAGGGATTCGGCGAAGACCATTTCATAGGAGAAATCGAGATCCAGCCCGCCATATTCAACTGGTTTACCAATACCGAGAAGCCCGGCCTCGGCAAGGAGCTTCATTACCTGATGGGCTGGGAAAATATCGTCCTTCTCCCATTCATCGACATAGGGATTGATATGCTCTTCGACAATCCGGTTTATGGTTCGCTTGAGCTCAAGATGCTCCTGGCTGAAAATCATGACGTCACCTTTTTGTTTATTATTATGAGACAACTAAATCATAATAAACTTATCAAGGCAACGACCGGCAGAACCTTCGATAATAGCAAGTTGAGAGGTCAGAGACCTCCTCCAATTGCATGCTTCCAGGGTTTGACGATGACAGACTCAAATAAATCGACAGCTGCATAGGGGTCTCCGGCTATCCAAGCTTCTGCCGCAGCAAGATCTTCATCTTCAAACAGAATGAGGCTGCCATTTGGAGTTTCTCCGTCCGCCGTTGTCGTTGGCCCGGCGAGCTTCAAGGCGTCCCCTTTTGCTTGCAAGAAGGCAACATGATCCGGGCGGGCACTCATGCGCACCTCAACGTGGTCCGGCTTGTCGGTACAATGGGCAATAAAAAGCATTTGTAATCCTTTTAAGTGTTGAGTGAGGCTAAAATCCTGCCAGTTTCTCGTCCCTGAAAGGACGGGCCAGCAGCTCTTCAATGGCATTGGACACCGCCGTCCCACCGTTTAGAATCTCATCGACGGCGCAGCAGATCGGCATCTCTATATTGTATTTTTCGGCCATGGCACAGATAGCGGAGGCGGTATAGACACCCTCCGTTACCACATGTCGTTCCTGTAGGATCTCTCCCAAGATATCTCCTTGGCCCAAGGCCGCCCCAAGGGAAAAATTGCGAGAGGTCTGTGAACTACAGGTCAGGACCAGATCGCCTAGACCGGAAAGACCCATCAGGGTTTCCGCCCGCGCACCCATTTTTTCCCCGAGGCGCAAGATCTCGGCCATGCCACGGGTTATCAGGGCCGCCCGGGCATTTTCACCGAGACGTCCACCAGAAACCAGGCCACAGGCGATGGCGAGAACGTTTTTAACAGCGCCACCAATCTGGGCGCCGACAACATCATCGGTGTAATAGGGACGAAACGCCGGTAGTCCAATGGCTTCGACGAGTTTGCGACCAATATCTGGGTCCTGACAGGCCAGAGTTGCGGCGGCAGGCAGGCCAATCGCGACTTCATGGGCAAAGTTGGGGCCGGACAGAATAGCGTAGGGTGAGGAAGGCAGCACCTCTTCGACGACTTCGCTCATCAATCGTCCTCTATCCTGCTCGATTCCTTTTGAACAGATTACGAGCGCTGTTTGGTCGTCCAGCTCAGGTTTCAGACGGTATAGAATTTCCCTCATATGCTGGGCCGGAACGACGATCATCAATATCTCAGCCCGTGCCGCTGTACTAATATCCGAAGTCGCAATCAGGCCTTCCGGCAGTTGGATATTGGCAAGATAACGACTATTCGTCCCTTCTCCGTTCAGTGCATCAGCATGCTCCTGGTTGCGGGTCCAGAGATGAACCTCATTTCCAGATTTCCTTGCAGTTATCGCCAGCGCCGTTCCCCAGGCTCCCGCTCCTATAACATTCAGCTGTGGCATGCCGCCCATCTTCCCTTTACGGTGTGGTTAAACAGTGTCTGATTAGCATGAACTCCGATCAGCCCAAAGCAGAGATTACAGTTGGTCTTCGCAGTGTGGACGGACTGTGATAAAATGCCGGATCAAGAAAAGTTCGAAAAAATAAAAAAAACCAAGGACAGCTCATTCCATGGCTCAAACAGATTATGATGTCGTCGTCGTCGGCGCCGGTTTTGCCGGTCTCTACATGCTCCACAAATTACGAAGCAACGGCTTTAGTGTCAGAGTGTATGAAGCCGGAAGTGATATTGGCGGGACCTGGTTTTGGAACCGTTATCCCGGCGCCAGATGCGATGTTGAAAGCCTTGAATATTCCTATCAGTTTTCTGAGGAACTTCAGCAGGAATGGGAATGGTCCGAGAAATATGCGACCCAAGGCGAAATCCTGACCTATGTCAATCATGTGGCTGACAGGTTTGATTTGCGCAAAGACATTCAACTCAATACTCAGATCAAAAGCACTACCTATGACGAGGATGAGAATGCTTGGACTGTCAGGACGACGGAAGGTGCTGTCATTCGGTCAAGTTATTGCGTGATGGCGACTGGCTGCCTGTCTTCCATGAACATACCAAAGATACCGGGGCTTGATAATTATAAAAAGCCAACATATCACACCGGCAACTGGCCACATGAGGAGCCGGACTTTACAGGAAAGAGGGTTGGTATTATCGGAACAGGTTCTTCCGGGGTGCAGTCCATTCCTCTGATTGCAGAACAAGCGGATCATCTCTATGTATTTCAGCGCACTCCCAGCTATGCCATCCCTGCCTACAACGGACCTTATGATCCGGATTATGTGAGGGACCGCAAAGAAAATTACGCTCACTATCGAGCTGAAGCGAAGAAATCGCGATCCGGATTTCTACTCTCTGTCAATGATGCCAACGCAATGGACTGCGACGGACAAGAGCGAGAGATGACTTATGAGGCGCGCTGGACCCGTGGCGGGTTGACTTTTCTCGGGGCGTTTAATGACCTGCTGATTGATAAGACTGCCAATGATACCGCCGCTGAGTTCGTCCGGCGGAAAATCAGGAAGGTGGTTGAGGATCCTGAGCTTGCTGAAAAACTATCACCAGATACAGTGATCGGCTGCAAGCGGATGTGTGTCGATACCAATTATTATCAGACCTACAATCGAAGTAATGTTACCCTCCGCAATGTTCGGGACACACCGATTGAGGAGCTGACCGAGGACGGCATTCGACAAGGCGGTGAGGAGATTAAGCTGGACGCGCTGGTATTTGCGACCGGCTTTGATGCGATGACCGGCGCTCTCTCAAAAATCGATATTCGGGGTCGCGGGGGCCGAAGCCTCAAGGAAAAATGGGCGGAAGGCGCCAAGACCTATCTCGGACTTGCCATTTTTGGTTTTCCCAACATGTTTATTGTGACCGGACCTGGTAGCCCCTCTGTTCTGGCCAACATGATGCCGGCAATTGAACATCATGTGGAATGGATTGCAGACTGTCTTATATATATGAGAAATTCCGAATCCCGGGAGATTGAAGCTGTTGATAAAGCTGAGGAAAACTGGGTTCGTCACACAAACGAAATTGCCGGGAATTCACTATTTCCCACCTGCAATTCCTGGTATCTGGGAGCAAATATTCCCGGAAAGCCTCGGGTCTTCATGCCTTATCTTGGATTTCAGAGATATCTGGAAGTTTGCGAGCAGGTTGTGGAAAAGGGCTATGAAGGCTTTTCGCTTAAACCTTGAAAAAAACCGATATTTGTTGAAAAGCTGGGATATCACACAAATTTTAGTATAATTGTAGAATAAGCTTGTCGACTAAAGGAACGTACCAGCTTGGAAATATTTGCAGTAACTCGGTTGCCAAAGATTATTTTTTCTTTGGTTTCGGTCAGTTTTGTCTCTCTTTTTGCTACTACCCTTCATGCAGAATCTGGAGTTTTTGGCAATGAGATCCGGTTTGGCCAGTCAGCCGCGTTTGAAGGCCCGGCCTCAGAGCTTGGTCAAAGCATGCGCAATGGTATTTTGGCGGCCTTCCAGGAAATCAATCAGGCCGGCGGTATTAATGGACGACGACTTACCCTTACCTCCTATGACGATGGTTATAATCCAAGCAAAGCTATTGAGAACGCCAATAAGCTCATTGAGATAGATGACGTGTTTGCGCTGATAGGTGGCGTCGGCACGCCGACGGCCAAGGTCATTCAGCCGATCTCTACAGAAAAAAACGTTCCGTTTATCGGTCCCTTTACGGGCGCCTCATTTTTGAGAAACACAGACTTTCATAACGTCGTCAACATTCGGGCCTCTTACGAGCAAGAAACAGAGGCCTGGATCGAGCGCCTGACAAAAGATCTCGGTCTTTCCCGAGTTGCTGTTTTCTATCAGGACGACTCCTTTGGTCGCGCGGGTCTTAAGGGTGTCGAAAATGCCCTTAAGAAACGTAATCTGGAAATTGTTGCTGAGGGCAAATATATGCGCAACACCGCGGCGGTGAAGAGGGCCCTTCTCTCCATTCGAGAGGGTAAGCCGGAGGCCGTCGCGATGATCGGTGCCTATCGTGCCAGCGCTGAATTCATTCGGCTTGCCCGCAGCCTTGGGATGGAAGTGATCTTTCTAAATATCTCCTTTGTCGGCAGCAAAGCACTTTCAAGGGAGCTAGGTGGACAGGGACAGGGCGTCTTTGTCACCCAGGTAGTTCCTTTTCCTGAAGATAACAGCCTACCAATTGTCAGCGACTATCAAAAGGCAATGAAGGAATTTGATCCAGCAGCGGAAATCGGATTTGTTTCTCTGGAAGGCTATATTGCCGGACGTTTTGTTGTCGAAGTGCTCAAGGAACTCGGCGACACGCCAACGCGAACAGCCTTTATTAGTCAGATTGATCGAACCAAAACCTTTGACCTGGGAGGGTTAAAACTAGCTTTCGGGGGCAATGATAACCAGGGCCTTGATCGGGTTTTTTTAACCGAAATTTTGCCAGATGGTCGGTTTAGGCCCATAGACCGGTTGCCAAAATGACAGAAGAGGGAGAGATAAAAAACCGGTCAGGGCTAGGTCTTCAGATCAACGGCAAGCTGTTCTTGGCTTTAAGCTTTCTCGCCGGCATGAGCATCGTTGCCGGGCTTATTGCCTGGTACTCCTTCGATCAAGTCTCGGACTCAACCAATCGAATTACTCAAGAAAGCCTACCGGAAATGTC
This sequence comes from Pseudomonadota bacterium, assembly GCA_024743055.1. GTDB lineage: Bacteria > Pseudomonadota > Alphaproteobacteria > Sneathiellales > Sneathiellaceae > Sneathiella. The sequence continues at coordinate 12,776 of JANSXH010000003.1, read as the reverse complement.
AGCGGCGCTGGAATTGGCGGAAGCAAGTGCGGAAATTGCCGCCTCTGCTCCCGACCTGATGGCAGATCTTACATTGACGGAACATCGGAAGTCAGATGAGGAGCTGATTATTCGTACGGTGGAACTGTCTGAGTTGATTGAAACATCCAGTAGCGTGTTTAATGACCCTGAAATAACAGCTCGGCTTCAGGAGATTGAAAAGGAGCTCTTTCTCAGTCTCAACCTTCTCAAACGGGATGTTGAAGAAAAGCTGGTCAAAACATCAGAGCGTAATGCAGTCACTGCAAACCTTTCAAAGGTGCATCAGGCGTTTCTGTTGGCGATGGAGGGGCCAATTGATGATGCAGTTTTTAACTTTGTCATCGAGGGTGAAAGACTGTCGGCCAAAGGAACCAGTTCTGTCGACAAGATGGTGTCTGTTTCCAGTGACGGCATGGCGGAATTTCTGTCAGTCCAGTCGGAGCTGGATAGAGTAGAAAGTTTACTATCGGAGGCACTGTTTGCGGACAGTCAACAAACCCTTGAGGAGCTCGAGGCGGAGTTCCAAGAGAAAGCTTCCGAAATTGAAAAATCCTTAGCAAGCCTTCAGGAAAAAGCCGGGCAATTGGCATTCCTACCACTTGGTAAAGCGATGCTTGAGATGGGGCGTGGGCCGGATAGTATTTTTGTCAGGCGGGCTCTGGCATTAAAATCGCAGGGACTTATGCAAAAACGGCTTGAGGCTGATCTGCAAAATGAATTCAGCATTCTCAAGTCTACCTCGGCGAATTTTCATAACGTCTTTTCCACCTCTTTTGAGGAAGTCATGCGTTCGTTGGATCAAAATACACGGAATGAAGCGCTTTCCTCGACAGAAGCCATGAGCCGATTGATTGACGTTGGGGCCCACGAACTGCATTTATTGCTGTCTTTACGGGCGGAAGGCAATCTCGTGGCAGGCATCCTTAGTGAAGTTGCCACGGTCTCCAGTCCTGCTGGTATTCGCCCTTATCAGGAAAGATTTGAAGCCTCATCGGATCGGATGCGCGATATGCTGGAAGATTTGGCGAGCAGCGCCAAAGACAGCAATCTCCACGATGTCAGCTTGCAGCTTTTGAGTATTGGTACGATCGGCAACAACATCTTTGCCATCCGCGAAGCAGAACTTGAAGCGACAAGCCGAGCGACCGAATCCCTCGGAACAAGCCGGCAAATTGCAATTAGTCTGAACTCGGTTGTTGCAAAGCAGGTGCTGGATGCCAAGAAACGCAGTGCCGCTGCAGCGGAGAATTCTCAGAAGGTAGTGGAAACGAGTAAATATCTACTGTTGGTCGTCGGATTTGCCAGTTTGATCACGGCACTTTTCGTTATGTTTGGTTTTGTCAGACCGCTGATTATTCGCCCCCTTGAACATATTACAGACGCCATGACCCGCCTTGCGGCTGGAGATACAAAAGTGACCATTCCCGGTCGGGAGCGCAATGACGAGGTCGGCCATATGGCCGATGCACTCGCTGTTTTCCGTGATACGGCTATCGAAATACAGGAATCAAACCACAGGGAAATTGAGGAGGGCCGTCGCCGACTATCGAGCGCCATTGAGAGTATTTCTGAAGGGTTCTCCTTTTATGATGCGGAGGACCGGCTTGCGGTCTGTAACAGTGTGTATCGACAACTTTTTTTCCCTGATGAGAGTACGGAAAGCCAAATCGGTCGGTCGTTTAAAGAAATCCTCCAGGACGCCCTTGAGCGGAATGTGGTTGAAGATGCCATCGGCCGTGAGGACGAGTGGCTGGCTGAAATGCTCGATAATCATCGCCAGGGTTCAAGCTCCTATGTTCAGAGACGGACAAGCGGTCAGTGGATATTGGTCAATGAGCGCAAAACCGAAGATGGCAGTACTGTCGCCGTATATTCGGATATCACCAAAATCAAAAAGCAGGAAGAAGCCATTGCGGAGCAGTCTCAGGCCTTGGAACGGCTGTCAAACCAGTTGGCAAAATACCTCTCTCCGCAAGTATATGCCTCTATCTTTGAAGGGCGAAACCAAGGAGACATTGCTAGTCGCCGCAAGAAACTGACGGTGTTCTTCTCGGACATCGTTGGCTTCACAGAAATTACCGATCGCATTGAATCAGAAGACCTGACCCGTATTCTCAATCAGTATCTGACCGAAATGTCGGACATTGCGCTTGCCCATGGCGCTACCATTGATAAGTTCGTCGGCGATGCGATTGTGATTTTCTTCGGTGATCCGGAAAGCCGCGGGGTCAAAGAGGATGCCCTTGCCTGTGTCCGCATGGCTCTTGCCATGAAAAAGCGGCTGAAGGAACTGAACGAGGAATGGTTTGAAACCGGTATTGAGAAGCCGATGCAGTGCCGTATGGGCATCAACACCGGCTTTTGTACCGTCGGAAACTTCGGCAGCAGTGAGCGCATGGACTATACGGTCATCGGCAAAGGCGTCAATGTGGCCTCCCGTCTGGAATCAACCGCTGAAACCGGGGAGATCCGGATCTCCCATGAAACCTATGCCAATGTAAAAAACGAGATTCTCTGCGGCAACGAGAACGAGACAACCGTCAAAGGCATCAAGTTCCCTATCGTCACCTATGAGGTCTTGAGCGAGCGCGACCAGGAAGGCGATGATCACACCGTCATTCGCGAAGAATTCCAGAACGTCAAACTGGATATCAACCTAAAAGACATGTCAGACGCTGGCCGCCTAAAAGCCAAAGCCCTCCTTGAAAAAGCCCTGACCCGGATTGAGGAAGAAGAGGGAAATTCAAAAAGCTGAGATTGATGTTTCTAACTTCTTAATCTTTCCTCAATATTATATCTGATAAATTAATCTATCATGAATTGTTTGGAGGCTTCAGAAATGATTTTCTGTATCAAGAGCCACCGGGCAGGAATCGAGCATTTTTGGAAGCCAACGCTGATGTCATATAAAAAATTGTTGAAAGAAGCAAAAACAAGAAACACTCTTGTTTCCGTCCATATGGATACCGATGACTGGGACCAATTTTCTGTGGGATATGTTGATTGCCTCACTGACACCCATTTTCGACTGAGTGCGATTTCAAGATATGGAGCTCCCTTTGGGTTCGAAGTTCTTCAGCTTTCTGAAATTGCCAAGATTGAGGCTGCCGGAAAATATGAGAGAAAGATCGAGTTCTTGGCAAAAAGTCAGGGAGCTTTTTTTAAAGAAATCGTGCCCAAATCAGCTTCTTCGACAAACCTTATTCTGGATACTCTAACCCAGTCTCTTGAAGAAGCTGTCGTCATCTCAATTTGGGGAATGGATGCAGAAGCCTCATTGGTTGGTATTGTCGAAAAAATGGACGCCGAGACAGCGAGTATCCAAATTATAAATCAGTATGGCGAAGACGATGGTCTTTCAACCATAAAAATCACTGACATAAAGTGTATCAATCTTAATACCCACTTTGAGCAGGTTAGAAAATTCTTGTATGAGAGTGATTATTGAAGGCTATGGATCCCGTATGACCGGTATCAAGTTCAAACCTTGGCAGACACCTTTTTGTAGATGGTGATGCTACCATACTCGACATGTTTTATAGGAACGACTGAGGCAAGTAACCTCTCTGGTTTCATGACATAAAAGATTCTTGATGCTTCAGTTAGGAAAGAAATACGAAAGTCAGTCATACATTGAAGGGGTGAAAGGGATATTTAGGCGGTGAAAGAAAGCGAATTTATCGATTCCCTCCTAAAACTTTTAGAAGGCGTTGTTAGTGGATTGACCAATTACATAGAGCTGCAAAAATTTGCTGATAGCTCCATTACTAATGATGGTTTGCCAGAAGACCAAACTGGGCGAGTAAGGCAGTTGATATATAACCTTCAATCGGACCTTGAATTGATCGCGGTTCATCAGTCGGAGCAATTGGGGTCGATCGCTTTTTATAGCAGAGGTGAAATTGCCAATAGACTTAAGGGCTATTTAAGAGATTTGTCAGAATGAATTTAAATTAGTGAGGATTAGGTCGAAATGTCTACTATTTACGAAGATCATAAAAAATTCGACACTCTGTAATGTTATTGAGAAATCTCTAAACGACTTGGTAGAAAACAAGGACATCAGTCTAGAAACACATCCTGATTATGTAACGGGATATATCTGCAAAACACTTTCAGAGAGATTTGTAGTCAGCAAAAAAGACCCTGAAACCCAAAGCTAATTAGAACATCAAAAGTAAAAAACAGTCAGAATACCAAATAGTCATGTGAGCAGACTGTTTCGCTTCATGTCGCTATTTGAAGCTGATCTGTTTCAGGCTTTTGATGCCTCTTGCAAGGGGATGCATGCAATAGTTGGCTGGATGACAAGACATTTCTAGAGTACAGAATAGGCGCCTCGGCCATTCAAAAAGCTGAACCTGTGATTAAGATAAACAGCGGCAGTGGTGCCACGGCGAGGAGGATGGTGATCAGGTAGGCTGGGAACGGGAAGATACCGCTGAGGCCGGCGATGAAGGCGATACCACCACCGCCGCCGATGAGGCCGTTACCGGGAACATTGAGGATCACGAACAGGGCAAGAAAGCGGTATTTAAGTAAAATCGGTAGCAGTCGGCGTGGCGCCTTTTCGGTGAGGTAGGCAAGCCGCTCTTTCGGTTTTAGGGGTGCCATTTGCAGCGCCAGATCCGCAGCCCGGGTAAGACCGAAAAACCGAAAGGCGGCGGCTGTCTTTCGGGCTGGAATAAAGCGTCCGACAAGATAGGAGATCAGCAAAGCCAGCACCATCGAGCCATAGACTAGAGCCAGGACTTCTTTGCCTAACAGCATAATCAGGCCGAGACCGATCTCGGCACCGGGCACGAAGGGGATTGCAGTGACGACGACAAAGATTCCGGCAGTGGTCAGGATCATCATTTGAGCGGCTGGGCCCGAGAGAGATCCGGGTCCGAGACCCAGAATCTCTGGCAGCCATTTTCCTGCCGACCATCCACCGCCAAGCAACAGCCCGTACAAAACAAGCAACAGAAACAGCCGACCGTAGTTCACGGAGCTAGCTGCTTGTTGATTGTTGTTTGTTCCCTGTTATTTTCTCCCATAGGAGTAAAACCCTAGTGCTCACGGGCGCTCCCGACAAGGACAAAGCAACGACAGGGTATGAGCTGTTATCCGCGGACTGTGACCTCATATCCTGCTTCTTCCGGTTCATCATCGACCATTTCTGCCGGGAATCCATCCGCTAGCAGCTTGGTTTCGCAGGCTTCTTCCAGACGGGCAACAATATTCGGTGACCATTCCCTTGGGCCATAGCGATCTTGCCCATCCTTGAAGATATCAAGGACAAGTGGAGATATTTCGAGAGGGACCTTGTGACGATCAGCAATGGATTGAAACAGCCCGACATCCTTGATCACCAAATCCATGGTAAAATTGATATCCCGGCTGCCATTGAGGATTACCTGGCTTTCAGTCTCATGAACAAAGGAATTGCCAGAGGAAATACGAATGGCTTCATAAGCCGTGGCGAGATCCATACCCGCCTTTTTCGATGTCGTCAGCGCCTCACCAAGAGCAACCAAATGGACCGTGGCAAGATAGTTGGTTACCACTTTGAGTACCGACGCTGATCCCAAAGGACCGGTATGCAAGACCCGTCGGCCCAGACATGTCAATAACGGCAACAGGGTTTCGAACGTGCTCCGTTCACATCCGGCGAAAATCGAGATATTGCCAGTAGCCGCCCGATGGCAGCCTCCGGAAACCGGGCAATCAACAGCCTCCGCGCCGGTGTTTCGGACCTTCTCGCCGAGGCGTTTGACTTCCGATTCGTCAGTCGTACTCATCTCAGCCCAGATCTTTCCAGCCGATATTCCGGCAAGGATCCCGTCTTCAGCTTCCATGACTGCAGCACTGGCAGCTGGGCTGGGCAGGCAGGTAATGATGACGTCTACGGCCTCTGCCATTTCACGAGGACTTTCCGCCCAGTGAGCGCCATTATCGAGCAAAGACTGGGCTGCTGTTTTGTCTAGATCTCGGACGGTAAGATCAAATCCGTTTCGCAATGCGCTTGCAGCAAGCTTACCCCCAACATTGCCAAGCCCGATAAATCCAATCTTCATGTCAGGACCCTTTCTCATAATTCAGTTTTTGCTTGACGTATTATCTCAATTTTTCAGCTACCCAGAATCTCCACACCGGCATCTGTTCCGATCAGAACGACATCTGCATAACCGATGAAAAGACCATGCTCAACAACGCCAGGCAGAGTGCTAAGATCCAGGGCCAACTGCTCCGGATTGGCGATAACTTTAAAATCGCAATCAATGACGTAATTGCCTTCGTCGGTGACAAAAAGCTCGTTATCGGATCCTGATCTTAAATGGGCTTCGCACCCGAGACCTTCGAGCCGGGACAGAAGCGCCGGTGCAGCAAAGCGGATGACCTCTACAGGCAGCTTGAAGGCCCCGAGCTGAGTCACTTTTTTCTTTGCCTCCGCGATAACGATCATGCGGTCTGATAAAGATGCAACTATCTTTTCTCTCAAATGAGCGCCACCGCCACCCTTAATCAGCCGCCTTTGTGGATCTACTTCATCGGTCCCGTCTATGGTGAGATCTAGGGAGCTGACCCGGTCAAAACCAACAACCTCGATTCCAAGGCTTTGAGCCTGCTGAGCAGTTGCTTCGGAGGTTGGTACAGCCGTCATTTTCAGCCCGTCTTTCACTCTTGCACCGACAAGGTCGACCATCTTTGCGGCACAAGAACCCGTTCCCAGTCCAACAACCATTCCATCTTCTATATAGCTGACAGATTTTTCAGCGGCGGCTTGTTTTTGTTCGTCTTCCGTCATTAGTTTGATCCTGCTTTCATGCTTTACGCTTTGTATCCCGCATAGGGGGCCGGTTTAGCTTCCGCATCCAGGGGCCATCGCGCCCTTGCTGCCAGATCTAGTGGATCGGTCTGACCGAGCTGTAAACGTTCAAGTCCGGCCCAGGCGATCATGGCACCATTGTCTGTACAGAGTTTCGGGGGCGGGACAACGAGGTTTATTTTTCTGCTGGATGACAGCGCTTCAAGCTGCTTTCGCAAAAACTGGTTTGCTGCGACACCTCCAGCAACAACCAGGCTTTCACCCTCTGGAAAGAGGTCTTTGAATTCGTCCAGGGCATTGCCAACTCGATCCATGAGGCTTTCGACAGCCGCTTTTTGGAAACTGGCCGCGAGATCAGCAATATCCTGCTTATCGACCTCTGGGCCCAGTTTTTCGCAAGTCTGTCGAACCGCTGTTTTCAAGCCGGAGAAAGAGAAATCGCAACCCTCCCGGCCTTTCATGGGGCGAGGCAGAGAAAATCGCGTTGCATCTCCGTTAGCCGCTGCTTTTTCAACTGCAGGCCCCCCGGGGAAACCCAAACCAAGCATCTTTGCAGTTTTGTCGAATGCCTCACCGACCGCATCATCTATGGTCGTGCCGAGCCGCTTATACTTTCCAACACCTTCTACAATCAATAACTGCGAATGCCCGCCAGAGACCAATAGCAGGAGATAAGGAAATGCTGTTTTCTCTGTCAGCCTGACGGTTAGGGCATGGCCTTCCAAATGATTGACCCCGATCAAGGGAATATCGCAGACAGCTGCAATGGCCTTAGCTGTCATCAATCCAACAAGTACCCCGCCTATGAGCCCTGGTCCAGCGGTAGCCGCCACTGCAGAGAGATCGCCATAGCTGATCCGTGCTTCCTTCATGGCTTTATCGACCAAGCGATCCATCTGCGTCACATGAGCCCTGGCAGCAATTTCCGGGACGACACCGCCGAACGGCGCATGCTCTTCTGTTTGGGAAAGCACGATATTGGAAAGGATCTCCCGATCGGAGGTAACGACGGCTGCAGCCGTCTCGTCACAGCTACTCTCCAGCCCGAGGACAGTTAATTGTTTCATTGGCATTTGTTTTCTATGACAAACCGGTGCAAATTGCCTAAAGGAGTATGAACTTAGGACCTAACATTTGACGGAACATCCCGCAATATGGCGATTGCTAAAAAATACAGGATTGGAACACGGGGCAGCCCTTTGGCTTTGGCGCAGGCAGAGGAAACCCGTCAACGTTTGATTGCTGCACATACGGGTGCCTTGACCTCCGAAGACCTCGAAATTGTCACGATCAAGACCACGGGTGATCGCATTACGGACCGAGCGCTCAGCGAGGCAGGTGGCAAGGGCCTTTTTGTAAAGGAAATTGAAGAAGCCTTGATGGATGGTAGTATCGACTTTGCCGTCCATTCCATGAAAGATATGGAAACAACACTCCCTGATGGTTTGGTCATTGATTGTTTTCTTCCCCGCGAGGATGCTCGCGATGCTTTGATTTCTGCGAGCGGTGCCGGCTTATCAGAACTGCCACCAGGCGCCCTCGTTGGAACTTCTAGTTTGCGGAGGCAGGCTCAGATTCTGAACCGCCGCCCCGACTTGAAAGTCGGAATATTCAGGGGCCTTGTCGATACACGACTTAGAAAGCTTGCTGAGGGGGAGGCCGACGCTACCTTGCTTGCCTATGCAGGGCTTAAGCGGCTCGGAAAAGAAGATGTCATTACTCAATTGCTGGAACCAGAAGATATGTTGCCGGCAGTGGCACAAGGGGCCATCGGCATTGAGCGTCGGGAGGCGGATAAGGAGGTTCAGGCTTTGCTGGATCCGATCAATGATTCGGTGACCTCCGCTCAAGTTCGATGCGAAAGGGCCATGCTCGCTATTCTTGACGGATCCTGTCGTACCCCGATTGCCGGATATGCTGAACTTCTTGAAGAAACACATCTTAGCTTTAGGGCCAGCCTTCTCAGTCCTGACGGGCGCATTCGCTTGAATGGTAGTGGAAAGGGGTCGATAAACACTCCTGAAGAGCTCGGTAAACGTATCGGCGAGGAATTGCGGGAGCAGGCAGGAGAAGATATCCTGTCCTTTCAGATGTAACGTGGATACCATGAAAATTCTCATTACTCGTCCTGAACCTGACGCCTCTAGACTAGCTGAAATACTGAAGCAAAAGGGCCACGAATCCGTACTGGCCCCGATGATGACGATTACGAACTTGCCAGGAACACAGGTAGATGTGGGTGCCGTCCAGGCATTGCTGGTGACAAGTGCTAACGGGGCACGGGCACTGGGTCGGGCGACCGCCTTTCGGGATGTCAAAGTATATGCAGTGGGTAGCGCGACTGCGGATGCTGTAAGAGATGAAGGCTTTGCTGATGTCATCAGTGCGGATGGGGACGTTCCTTCTCTTGCCAACATGGTCATTGCCGAATGTGAGCCTGGCAAAGGCCGGCTCATCCATGTTGCCGGTACTGAAGTTGCGGGAGATTTGTCCGGATTGATGAAGACCGCCGGATTTGATTGCGAAAGAGCCGTCCTCTATGAGGCCAAAGCGGCAACGGAAATTCCAGAAACGGTGATCAAACAACTAATAGATGGTGATGTTGACCTTGCGTTGTTCTATTCGCCGCGTACGGCAGCGATTTTTGTTGAGAACGCTCAAAAAGCCAAGCTGTCAAACTCCTTAAAGTCGCTACTGGCGGCTTGTTTAAGCGAGGCAGTAGCTGCCAAAATTGCAGGCCTACCATGGTCAGAAGTGAAGATTGCTGATGCACCAAAGCAGGAAAACTTGTTAGCACTGCTGGACAGTATGGCATTAAAAGCGGAAACTACAGGAACGAACGATCAGTCAGGGGAGCAGAACGTGTCTGATAAAAAAACGGGTAAATCAGGGGATCAGGCCAACAAGGCTGAAAAGGGAAAGGATAGCACCGTTTCTAAATCACCTGTGCCGGAGACAAGCAAGTCATCTGAAAATCGAGCGGCTTCAGCCGTAACGTCTGAAAAGACACCGCCTAAGTCCCGAACCGGCCTTGTTCTAGTGCTTTTGATTATCGTCTTTTGTCTAGGCCTTGCTGGCTGGCCACTTATCTATCCAAAGGTTGAAGCATATCTTCCAGAAGGGACAAAAGCGATTATCGCGGGACAGTTTGGATCCACCGCAGCGCCGGCAGGTGAGGCAGTTGATTACCAGAGCGAAATCAACGCCGTTCAAACGGCGCTGAAGGCTGATGTGAGTAAATTATCAGATAGAATCAGTTCCCTTGAACAACGCGAGCCCGCAGATACGACATCTTCTAGTACGGCTTCTTCTACAACACCGGCCGTTGATACTGCAGCCGTTGATGCACTCAGTAATAAGACGGATGAGAAATTCGGCAGTGTTGAAAGTCAGTTAGAAGAACAGCTGACGAAAATTGCGTCGCTGACTGAAAAGTTAGAGCAACAAGAGGCGTCACTTGGAGGTCTCAAGAACGCTGGACCGCAGACGGTCGAACCAAGCCCGGAAATGCAGTCTGAAATTCTTGATCTAAAAAATGAGCTGCTGGATTTAAAAACACGTCTTACCGGTGTCCAGAGTGACCTTGCAGCGGAGAAAGAGACAGCCAAATCTCAAGCGACTTTGTTATCGTCCATTGAGGCCACTTTGAAAGCCGAAGCAAACAACGAAGCTGAAGCAAAGGCCGAAAATCGCAGAACTCTCCTGCTCCTGGCCATTGGCCAGCTACAAAGAGAATCCCGTTCTGATGAACCGTTCGAAAATGGTGTCGCACAGGTTGCCGCTGTAGCCGATGACAGCTATGCCAAAGATCTCGCAACTTTGAAAGGGCTGGCCCCAACAGGTGCGGAGACTCTTAGGACTTTGCGTCAGGAATTTTCAAAACTGGCACCCGACATTAGTCAGTCAGCACGTTTGCCCTCTGATGAAACTTGGTATGGGCAGACATTGCACCGCATCGCATCAGCTGTAAAAATTCGCCGAGTTGATGATGTGGAGGGAGACGATGTGGATGCCGTTATCGCTCGTGCTGAGCAGGATCTAGCCTCAAATGACCTGGACAAGGCCATTGCCGAAGTTAAGAAATTAACTGGGGCTTCGGCTGACATTGCCAAGGACTGGCTGACAAAAGCTGAATCCCGGCTTGCTGTCGATCAGGCCATTGCCGGATTACTTGCCAGCGCAACCCAGTCCGCTGTAACTCCGACGACGTCAAATTAGAGGATCGGACATGACACGCGCCATTTTCCTCTTCGTCCTTCTTGCCCTGCTGGCCTTCGGGGCCGTTTGGCTTGCGGATTACCCAGGCACCGTTAATCTCACATGGGCCGGCTATCAAATTCAGACCTCAATTGTTGTTGTCGCGGCACTCGCCTTGGTTTTTGCGGTTCTTGTGGCCTTTCTTTATCGGTTTTGGCTTTGGTTGAAGCGCGGTCCTGGAAGAATTGGGGCCTTGTTCTCTGCCCGTCGGCGTGAAAAGGGGTTGGAAGCAATTTCCAGTGGCATGGTCGCAATAGCTGCCGGCGATCCTGTAGAAGCGCGCCGTCAGGCGGTAGCTGCGGAAAAGCATCTCTCCGGTGAGCCCATGACTTTGTTGCTTGCCGCCCAAGCGGCTGAGTTGAATGATGATGATAGAGCGGCTCAGATTTACTACGACCGTATGATCAAACGTGAAGATACAGAGTTTCTTGGTTTGCGGGGTTTGATTCAACGAGCTCGCAAGGAGGGTGACATCGGTCAGGCACGGGCTCTGGCTGAACGGGCAGATGCTTTGCGCCCAGGAACAGACTGGGTTCTAAAAGAGCTTTATGAACTGGCGCTGAAGGCACGGGACTGGGACAAAGCGGATAGTGCACTTGGTCGATTAGCGCGCGGAAAAGCGGCTAAAGGAGAGGCTGTGCGTCGGGCCAAAGCTGTGATTTCCTATGAGCGCGCTCTCGTCGCACTCGAGCATGGCAATGAGGAAGAAGGCTTGTCTTTAGCCCTCGCATCACATGACCTCGATCGAAGCTTTGTGCCCGCGGCAGTTCTGGCTGTAAGGCTTACATCGAAGCTCGAATCGCCACGCAAGCTTCAGAAACTCGTAATAGATACCTGGAAACATGCACCTCATCGCGATCTCGCAGAAGCCATTCGTCTGACCAATAGTGGGGAGCAACCACCGGACTGGTTCCGTCGGGCTCAGGATACTGTGGCGCCTCATAACAAGGATCATGTTGAAACCCATCTAATGTTGGCAAAAGCTGCCCTCGCGTCCAGTGATTGGGGTGCCGCGAGGGAACATCTAATGAAAGCCGGAGGAGAGACCCCTCCCGCCAGCATCTATCACATGCTGGCGTCGTTGGAAGAAAAGGCTAATGCGGATGCCATAGCGGCCCGAGAATGGATTCTTAAGAGTGCCAATGCGCCACAAGATCCCTTGTGGATCTGCAATAACTGTGGCCGCCAGCAAGATAAATGGAGTGTTCACTGCCCCTCCTGCGATAGTTTTGACAGCTTTTCCTGGAAAGCTCCGGACCGGGGAACCCAGAGTCTGGAATCTATCGATGTGGAGGTAGTTGAAGAAATCAAGGCAGTTCAGGCGGACTAGGCAGCTATATGAATGCGCGCGGCCGCGAAACGAAAGACTTGCTCTTGATATCATGAGCGATTATATGTTGCCGAAATCTCTGATGTGCCGCTGTAGCTCAGCTGGTAGAGCACCGCATTCGTAATTATAAGGTCGATTTCGGATAGTGGTTGAAGAATAAAGGGTTACGATCCACCCAAAGTCCCTAATAAGGCTATAAAAAGGTCGATATGAATTTGGGCCGCTGTAGCTCAGCTGGTAGAGCACTGCATTCGTAATGCATAGGTCGGGTGTTCAAGTCACCCCAGCGGCACCATTCCTCTTCATTTGGCATTTTTCATAGATAGATAGTGTTTGAAATTTGTATCTATTTTTCAG